>CABUWI010000004.1 GCA_902495245.1 uncultured Porphyromonadaceae bacterium | reverse complement strand
TCCGAACAGAGAAGTTAAACCTTGCCACGCCGATGGTACTGCGAAAGCGGGAGAGTAGGTAACCGCCCCTTCCCTTCAGAGCCGGAATCCCCCACACGGGACTCCGGCTCTTTCTTTTTAAGACTGTTTCGTATATGGATAACAAGAGCATTGAAGAGATTCTGTCGGCCCACGGTGTGCGCCCCACTGCCGTGCGCATGCTGATTTACCGCTGCATGGCATCGCATTCTGACACGTTCAGCCTCGGCGACCTCGAGCAGGAGCTTGAGACCGTCGACAAGTCGACCCTGTTCCGCACTCTCACGTTGTTTACCGAGCATCATCTTCTGCATGAAACGGAAGATGGCAGCGGAGTAAAGAAATATTGCGTATGCCATAACGACCACTCGTGTACGCCGGCCGAGATGCACGTGCATTTCTATTGCGAGCGCTGCCGCAAGACCTACTGTCTCGACGACATCAAGGTGCCGCAGGTGCAGTTGCCAGCAGGGTTCGATGCCCACGAGGTTGAATATGTGGTCAAGGGGCTCTGTCCCGACTGTGCTCCCAAGGCTTAGCCGTTACGGCGGCTTGCTTCGGCCATGAAGCCGATGCGGTGGCTTTCGAGCGCGTGGTCAATGTCGGTGGTCAGTTCGAAGGTCGGGTCATTAACGGCCCTGATAAAGTCGGCCACGAGCTGCAGGTCGGCCCCGCCGTGCAGCGGTGCGTCGGCCAATGAGCTGAAATCCAGGCGCTGTTCCGAGCGCGGGCGCAGCTGTTTGACAATGATAGTTGAGCCGTCGGCCTCGATTTCTCCGTTGGTCATGGTGATTCGGGTTTCGCGGCCGTCTTCGGCAGTGAAGAGGTCGACTGATAGCGTTGCCACGCTGCCGTTTTCAAATTCCATGGCAACCGTCTGGCGGTCTGCCACATCGTTGTTGCAGCGGAACACGCAGCGTCCGTGTGGTCCTTCGGCCAGTTCGCGTTCAATGGCCTGCTCGGAGGATTCGCCCTCGCGCACGTCGAAGTTGGCAATCCATTCGCGCCGCTCGCGATAGAGATTAACGGCCGAGTAGGGACATTCGCGCTCGACGGCGCAGTCAATGCAGCGCGCGGCGCTTCCCGCCGCGGCGTTCTCCGGCCGGAACCACCCGAGGCTGCCGAACGACGCCACGCGGCGACACCGCGAACCGACAATCCACGAAATCAGGTCAATGTCATGGCAGCTCTTGCTCAGCAATATGGGATTGGCCTCGGCGCTGCGGCTCAAGTTGCCACGCACAAAACTGTGAGTGGCGCGGTCAATGCCGACGGCAACTCTGTGGCTCATCGATACGATGCGCCCCAGACGGCCCGAATTGACTAACCGGTGCAACTCGGCGAAGTAGGGGTGGAGGCGCAAGACGTGGCATACGCCCACGCGCACGTCCCGGTGCCGCGCGGCCTCGGCCAGTTCGCGGCATTGGTCAAACGATTGCGCAATCGGCTTTTCGAGCAGAACGTGAAGCCCGCGACCGATGCTGCCCATTGCCTGCGCGAAATGCACGTTTTCAGGCGTACAGATAAATGCCGCGTCAGCCTCGACGGTCGAGTCGAAAAACTCGCGTTCAGAGCCGAACGTCTGCCGCTCGGGTAGTCCGGCCTTGTCGGCCATCGCCTGACGTCGCAGCGGATTCGGCTCGACCACGGCCACGAGCCGTGCCTCCTCAGGGTGCGCCAGAATATACCGCAGATACTTGTTCATGCGGTTCCCGGCCCCGAAAGCGACGATGCGCACCGGCCCTCTCTCCTGTCCGTTTGGTTTCATACCGCAAATTTACCAATTTTTACCCATCACAGCAAACCAAATTGTCGCGAAGATGACTGACGCTATTTTGTCAGAGTCATAAAAGAGTCATAAATTTGTATTAACTTTGCTATGGCGTTCGGCACAATGGTCTTGATGAGACCGTGTTGGACGCTATTTTATGGAAAAGTCTGTTATCAAGGTCCAGTTCCACACTCCCGTCGATGGCTCATGCGAATGGTATTTTACCTCCTTGGCTGCAATTTTTGACCGCTTATCCACGGCTCAGATATGTTGCGCCCTGCGCACTCTTTGGGATAACGGAGTTGCCGTCGGCTCGCCGAAAGCCACCCGCAGCTGCGTGATTTCCCGCCCCCCTTTTCTCCAAGCCTCAAAATAATCAAAAAATTCGTAACTTTGCAGTATGGCAAAAACAGATGCATACGCTAAGGCTCGTTTCCTTTGGCAGAATAAACTTTTGAAGGGTGAAATAACGGTCGAGGAATACAACAAAGTAGACCCGCGTATTCGGATGGCCTCTGACCGCGGCCTCGATTCAGACGATGAATATGCTAAAGACCAATATAAGCCTCGAAAATAGCTCTTTGTTCCGCATTTCGTAGGTCTATAATCCCGCACCAATCAGCCTGATACAACAGCCATTTTCCGTCGGGGAGGGCTGCTATTTTATGCATTGGGAATGGCGCCGTTTTGGGCTCGACATCGTAGAATCGTTTATTAACATATAGGCCGCATCTAAGCTCTTATGGCAAACATTTCGGCCTCAGCCAATGCACCATAAGCTTGCTTTGCGTCGCGAGCGTAAAAATCCATATTTGCCCATGTATAACCTCCCCTGTCTATATTCGCATGTACTTCTATTGTCGACACTCCTATGCCTTTATAATGTTCGTATAATTCCCAAAAATAAATCGTAAATTTGCGGTATGGCCGCAACCCTCAATGAGTGCGCCGCGACAAAATCATAACATCAACATCAAAATCGAATAAGCAATGACATTTGACCGAGCAGAAAGATTAAAATCGAAATTACAATCATTAGGGTTTGCTTTGCGATATTTCGACTTCAATAACGACATCGAAAAAATGTCGTTATTGATGCGCCGATTGGAATTGCGATACAAAACCGATTCCGCGCTCGATGATGATTGCGTTCGTTTTTTGAACGCTCACACCGACACGATGAAACGTTTCGATGCCGAAACTCAATGAATATCCGAACGATAGTGCGCCGGTCGCGTTTTTGCAGGTGGGGTAATTGTGTGTAACGACACGATTTTTCATCAATGCCGCTGTTTCCTCATCGAAATGCACGGATTGTGGCGCTCCGGATCCGGATTGAATCGGTTTGCCGTTTTTGTCGAGAATCATCATCACCTCACGATTTTGACGAATCAATGATTTTCGTACCGTGTTCAATCCTTTTTCAATTTTCGGCGATTCGCGCAATTCATGCGATTTCACAACGTCCGCGATTGTTTCCGGCGGACTTACCCCGTGCCGTGCTACGAGGTCTTTAATTGAACGTGTTGCCGGTGTCAATGTATCTGAATTCAATATATTGTCGATGACGGCGACGTTGTCGCGGATGAAGTATGGCACACTTTTGGCGTTCTCAATGCGCTCGGCGTTGTTCTGCACCCAGTCAGTGAAGTTAGAAGGGAGTTCGGTCACCTCGCCCGAATAGTCGCCTTCGGGCGCGTCTTGGCCGTCAATCAGCGCCTGCTGACGTGCTATGAACTCGTCTTCGTCGGCGAGCTTCGGCACGGCGATGCAACGGCAAAACGGGTGCCAGCCCACGGACTTGAACGTCTTGGGGTATACGCCGGCAAGCTCGTCGCAGATGTCCTCGCACGGGTGGTTGTTGCTCAGCAGAATCTCGATGCCGATAACGAAATCAAGTTGCTGCCAGCGCTCGTGGTCGGCGGTGCGGTATGCCATGTTGTTCTCGGTCACCGTCAGGCGGAGGGCGTTTCTGTAGCTGCTGCGGTAGACTCCTTGCCCGGGGTGGTAGGCTGCCGCGCTCTTTGCGGCCTTGAAATGCTTCGAACGCGTCCATATTGGGTCGCAGCCATTCTTTGTCGTGGTCGATGCTTATCCCGGTCCGCTCGCATAATCTGTTGACTGTCTCGTCGTTTTTTGCCGCCGATTTGTATTCTCCAACCAGCAAAATAATCAAAGAATTCGTAACTTTGCAGTATGTCCACACTACACAAAATACCTTTTGCAGTATCCAAATACTTCGAGCCGGTAGTGCGTCAGTTTTCGGGCCGCATCAAGTATCTTGGCGTTGACTTCAATGCCGAAGTCTATCTTTGTGAGATAGACGGAGACTCAGGGTTTCCCTTAATTGTGCGTTATTCCAATGATAAGACTTTGCCAGTTCATGGCTTAGCCGTAGTTCGCCTTTTGTCGCGGTTAGTGTAGGAAGATTGACCCAACATCATACGTTTTCCCGTCGCTGGGGTAGGTGTAATGCTGTTTGAGCAGTTTGTTATTCATTGTCGATACTGAAATTTTACATATGGAGGTAAATACCCAGCAGGCGGATTGTTATATTGGGATTTCTTTGTAACTTTGCGGATAAGCATGCTTAACTCAAAAGGCAAGATGATGTTATGAGCGATTTTATCCCGCAGAAAGGTTATTACCGTAAACTTCGCGTCTATCAGGTGGCGGAAATAATATATGATGTTACGTATATTTTTGTCAAGCGGTTTATCGGACGCGGGGACAGAACGGCTGACCAGATGCTTCAGGCGGCTCGTTCGGGTAAGCAGAATATTGCTGAGGGCAGTTCTGCCGGTTCGACTTCTAAGGAGACCGAGATTAAGCTGACCAACGTGGCTAAGGCGAGCTTGCAGGAATTGCTGATAGATTATGAGGATTATCTGAGGGTGAGGGGGCTGGCGCAGTGGGATAAGGATAGCGAAAAGGCGGTGCAGACGCGGCGGTTTTGCCGAGAGCATCTTGACAGCGGTGTTTATCGTGAGGCTATGGCCGTGAGAACCGATGAGACGGTGGCGAATATATGCATTGTGCTGATTCATCAGGCTGATGTGATGCTTCATAATCTGATTGAGCGACAGAAGGCCGACTTTTTGCGGGAGGGCGGCATCAGGGAGCAGATGGCGACAGCGAGGCGGGCAGCTCGGAGTTCTCAGAGTTCTCAGAGCACTCAGAGTTCTCGGAGTTCGCGGGACGAGTAGGTGGGTTTGCAACCGGGTTGCGAAAGATTTGGTGTAACTTTGCGTCAGAATTACAGAAAGGATTTTTAGATTATGGAGATTTTGAAATCACTTTGGGTCATTCTTTGCGAGATGGCACCTTACATTTTGTTCGGCTTCCTGGTTGCGGGACTGCTGCAAGTGTTCGTTGACCGGCGCACTATGGCGCGCCACCTTGCGGGCCGCGGGTGGAAGCCGGTGGTTAAGGCGGCGCTGTTCGGCATTCCGCTGCCGTTGTGTTCATGTGGCGTGCTGCCGACGGCGGTTGCGTTGCGGCGGCGCGGGGCGTCGAAAGGCGCGACGACGTCGTTTCTGATCGCAACGCCGCAGACGGGTGTGGATTCCATTGCGGCGACTTATTCGCTGCTCGGTCCGGCGTTTGCCATTATCCGCCCGGTGGCGGCGCTGGTCGGCGCCGTGTTCGGCGGCGCGGCCGTGGTTCGCTTTGATTCGGACAACGAAGCCGCGGCCGAGATTAAGGACGAGGCCGACGCCGAGCCTGAAGTCAAGGGCGGGGTGGGGAGCAAGCTGCTTGCGGCCGTGCGCTACGGCTTTGTCGACATGGTTGCAAGCGTGGGCGGCTGGCTGGTGATCGGCCTGGTAATCGCCGCGCTAATCACGGTGTTCGTGCCCGACGAGCTGTTTGTCGGTCTCAGCCGCTATCCGATTCTGGCGATGCTGGCGGTGGTGGTCGTGGCCGTGCCGATGTATGTGTGCGCAACCGGCTCGATTCCCATCGCGCTGTCGCTGATGATGAAGGGCCTCTCGCCGGGCATCGCATTCGTGATGCTGATGGCCGGACCGGCCGCCAACTTCGCGTCGGTCATGATTCTGTCGAAGACGCAGGGACGCCGCGCCACGGCAATCTACATCGGCTCGGTGGTGCTGACCGCGCTGGCTTTCGGAATCATCATCGACTATCTGATGCCGGGCGAATGGTTTGCCTTGGACCACGTCGGCGCCATGCACTGCCACGACGGTGCGGCCTCGCCGGACCTGTTTCCGACGCTGTGTGCCCTCCTGCTGGCCGCGCTGCTGGCCTACACTCAGATAATCAACCGTAAACATCACCATCATAATCATTCAATCACCAACGAAATGACACAGGAATTCAACGTTCGGGGCATGAACTGCCCCCACTGTCAGGCATCGGTCAACCGCGCCATCTGCGCGCTGCCCGGAGTGGACCATGTGGACGTGAGTCTGAAAGACGCGCGCGCCACGGTTGACGGCACCGTCGACCCCGAGGCCGTCATCAAGGCCGTCGAGCTTGCCGGCTTTGAATGCACGAAAGCATGAGGACGGTGAGCGCCACTCCGACCACGTCGGCCGCGAAATCGCCGAGCGAGCCGCCGCGCCCCATGCCCATTGATTGCTGAAGAATCTCAATCAATGCACCGAATGCCGCCACCGACATGGCCGGAGCCAAAATCCGCCTTGTCGGTGGCCTTTTTCCGCGCCAGAGGTCGAGCGCGACGCAGAAATAGAGGCCGCCGAACATGATTGCGTGGACAATCTTGTCGGTGTGTTCCCAGAACTGAATGTCATTGTCGGGCAGCGGCTTGGGCACGAGCGTCAGATAGACAATGGCAGCCGTGCAGAGCGCGGTGAGCGTCCAGCGCGGCAGCCTGAGCAGCATTGCGAACAGCCGGTTCATCAGAAGGCGCGGGCAATGACCTCGTCGATGGTCGTTACGTAGTGAAACGTGAGGCCCTCGACATATTCGGGTTTTATCTCTTCGACATTGCGGCGGTTTTCGGCGCTGATGATGATTTCGCGGATTCCGGCGCGGCGCGCGGCAAGAATCTTCTCCTTGATGCCGCCCACGGGGAGCACCTTGCCCCGCAGCGTGATTTCGCCGGTCATGGCCACTCGCTCGCGCACGGGGCGGCCGGTCATGGCCGAGACTATGGCCGTGGTCATGGTGATGCCGGCCGAGGGGCCGTCTTTCGGAATGGCGCCCTCGGGCACGTGGATATGCAGGTCGGCGCGTGCCTTTTCGGTGTCGATGCCGAGGGCGTCGGCGTGAGCCATGACGTAGCGGTGGGCAATGGCGGCCGACTCTTTCATCACGTCGCCCAGGTTGCCCGTGAGCGTCAGGCGCCCCTCGCCCTTGCCGGCGGTGTGTACTGCCTCGATGAATATGATTTCGCCGCCCGCGGCCGTCCAGGCCAGTCCGGTAACTACACCGGGCGTCGCGTCGGTTGAATATTTGTCGTGGCTGTTGGTCTCCACTCCGAGCAGGGCGCGCAGCGCGTCGGGTTTGACCGGCACTTCAAAGGGCTGTCCGCTCACCTTGGCGCGGATATATTTGCGCATGACCGACGCCAGATTTTTCTGCAGCTGGCGCACGCCGCTCTCGGCCGTGTAATTGTCGATGATGTATGAGACGGCTTCGTCGCTCACGGGGACTTCTGACGTGTCCAGACCCATTTCCTTGCGGAGCGCAGGCAGCAGGTGGTCGCGCGCGATGTCGAGTTTCTCCTCGGCCGAATAGCCCGAGAGCGAAATGACCTCCATGCGGTCGAGCAGCGGCGCCTCGATGGGGGCCAGAGAGTTGGCCGTCGTGATGAACAGTACGTTCGAAAGGTCGAAATCCAGGTCGATATAATTGTCGTGGAACCTGACGTTCTGCTCCGGGTCGAGCACCTCGAGCAGGGCGGCCGAGGGGTTGCCCTTATAGTCCTGGCCGAGTTTGTCAATCTCGTCGAGCATGATGACGGGGTTGCGCGTGCCGGCACGGCGCACTGCATCGATTATCCGGCCCGGCATGGCGCCGATATACGTGCGCCGGTGGCCGCGGATTTCGCTCTCGTCGTGCATGCCGCCGAGGCTCACGCGGCGGAACTCGCGACCCAGCGCCTTGGCGATGCTCTCGCCGAGCGATGTCTTGCCCACGCCCGGAGGGCCTACGAGGCAGATGATGGGCGAGTGGGCTTCGGGCGAATGGAGCATCATGGCAATCTGCTCCAGCACGCGCTCTTTTACCTTTTCGAGTCCGGAATGAGTAGAGTTAAGTTCATTTTCGGCGTGTTTGAAATCGAAGACGGGGGGAGTGGTCTTGTCCCACGGCAGCTCGAGCACGGTTTCAAGATAGGCATACTGAGTCTGAAAATCCGGGCTTTGCGGATTCAGGTGTTCCAGGCGGCCGATTTCGCGGGCAATGGCCGCGCGGGTCTCGTCGCTTAGGGTGAGTGCGTTGAGCCGCTCTTGAAGCGCGGTGGTTTCGCGTCCCTCGCCGTAAAGTTCCTCGCGAATCGTGTCGAGCTGAGCCTCGAGAATGGCGTTGCGCTGGCGCTCGCTCATCTTCATGCGTGCGCCTTCTTCGATTTTGGCGCGGATTTCGGCGCTTTGCTTCTGTTTGAGCAGCGCGCTGACCAGGCGGTCGAGGCGCTGACGCGGACCGCGTGCGGCCAACATGGCGACTCGTTCGCTGACGGGCACCGGGGCGGTGGCGCACATCGTGTTTATTGTCAGCGCAATATTCTCTTCCGGATTCGGCGCGCTCATGTCTACCGGCGGCGGTGTCGCGCTCTGTTCGGCAAGCTCTTTGAATGTCGAGCCGGCAAGCTGCAGTTTGGCTTTCAGCTCGTCAGTGAGGCGCACGGCCGGCTCTTTGAGTTGCTCGATGCTCACGCGCAACGTGCCGTCGCTGTCATGCCCGGCCGAACCGGTTATGCGTGCGCGTGTCGGCGCGGTCATCACCATGGCCAGCGCCGAATCGTCGGGCAGTTTAATCAATTTGAGCACCTGAGCCACCACGCCATGGTCATACAGGTCGTCTGCATCGGGATTGTCAATCGATTCGTCTTTCTGGCAGGCCACCAGCACTGCCAGATGCCGCTCTTCGGCCAGCTGCGCCAGGCGGCGCGACGATTCTCGCACCAGGTTGATGGGGTAGACTATGCCAGGAAACAGCACGAGGTTGCGCGTGGGCAACACTGCAATCGACTCTTCGTCGACGGCGGCGTTAAAATCTTTCTGCTTTATTTCGATGTGTCCAACCGACACAATTTCGTTTCTTTTCATAGTTTGTCTCTTATTCAGAGTGCAAAGTTACGAAAAAATCAGTGAATTCCGCGTTTGTTGAGTGCCTGTTGATAGCGGCGCGCGTTGGCCTGATGGGTGGCGTAGTCGGTGGCGAAGTTATGGCGCCCGCTGAAATCCTCTTTCGCGCACATGTAGATGTAGTTGTTCGGCTCCGACCGGAGCACGGCGTCGAGAGTGCGGGCCGTGGCTACGCGAATCGGCCCCGGCGGCAGCCCCTTGTTGCGATAGGTGTTATAGGGCGAGTCGGCCTTCAGGTGCTCGCCTTTGATTCGCCGCAGCGAGAAGTCGCCAAGCGCGAACTTCACTGTCGGGTCGGCCTGGAGCTTCATGCCTTTTTTCACGCGGTTGATGTAGAGGCGCCCCACTGTGGCGCGCTCTTCGGCGTCGTTGGTCTCTTCTTCGGCAATCGAGGCCACGGTGGCCACCTCGACGGGCGTCAGCCCCAGCGCGGCGGCTTGAGAGCGGCGTGTATCGTTCCAGAAGTCGTTGCGCACGCCCAGCAGTCGCTCCACGGTCTTTCCGGCCGGCGACGTCCAGTAGAACTCATAAGTGTCGGGCAGAAAAGCCGCCGGAAACTGCTCGCGGCCGCTGAATCCCGAGCGGGGCAACACCGAGTCGCACGCGGCGAGGAACTCATCGGGCGAGAACTCCATCTGTCGCGCTATGCGCGCGGCCAGTTGGTCGAGCGTGCGAATGTTGTTAAAGGTCAGCGAAACCGGCGTCTGTCGGCCCAGGGCTATTCGGCGCGCGATTTTGGCCGCCGAAGTGCCCGGCTCGATGCGGAAAGCGCCGAATGGCGGTATGGAATCCTTGGCCATCGTGCGGTAGAGGGTCATGACGCGTCCGGCCGTGCGGCTGCCCAGAGAGTTGCAGAGCGAATCGCGCATTGCCTCGCGCGAGGTTTCGCGCGGCAGGTAGACCCACGCCGCCTGCGGCCCCTCGTAGGGCGCCGAAATGTATTCCCACAAAGCGAGCGCGCCGATGGCGCCCATGATGGCGACGGCGACAGTCCAGTATATAATGAGTTTCGATTTACGTTTCATAAAAGAATTTCGGGTAGGGACGCACGGTCCGTGCGTCCGTCATGTTGCGGCGTTCCGTGGGTTGAAAAAGAGTGCCGCGAGTTATGGAATAACAAGCGGCACTCCTGTCAGGTTTGCGTCAAAATGCCTTAGAGGGCACCGGCCAGGGCCTCGTTGGTCTTGCGCACGGCAGCGGCGCTCTTCTCGAAGAGGGCCTTTTCTTCGTCGTTGAGGTCGAACTCGACAACCTTTTCGATGCCGTTCTTGCCGAGGATACAGGGCACGCCGATGCAGATGTCCTTCTGACCATATTCGCCGTCAAGCAGAGCCGAGCAGGAAATCATGCGCTTGGTGTCGTGAATGATTGCGTGAACCAGGCTTGCAGCTGCAGCGCCGGGAGCATACCATGCCGAGGTGCCGAGCAGCTTGGTCAGCGTTGCGCCGCCAACCATCGTGTCGGCAGCCACCTTTTCGAGCACGTCGGCAGCGAGCAGCTTCGATGCGGGAATGCCGCGATGAGCTGCGAAGCGGGTCAGCGGAATCATGGTCGTGTCGCCGTGGCCGCCGATAACGATGCCCTCGACCTCGGCGGGATTGGCGTTCAGAGCCTTCGACAGATAGTACTGGAAGCGGGCGCTGTCAAGTGCGCCGCCCATGCCGATAATCTTGTTCTTGGGCAGGCCTGAGGTCTTGTGAATCAGATAGGTCATGGTGTCCATGGGGTTAGACACGCAGATAATCGTGGCGTTGGGCGAGTGGGCCAGCACCTGCGACGTAACGCTCTTCACGATGCCGGCGTTCACGCCGATGAGCTCCTCGCGGGTCATGCCGGGCTTGCGGGGAATACCCGAGGTGATTACAACGACGTCGCTGCCTTCGGTGGCGCTGTAGTCGTTAGTAACGCCGGTAGCCTTGGTCTGAATGCCGAGAATGTTGGCCGACTGCATGATGTCCATCACCTTGCCCTCAGAGAGGCCTTCCTTGATGTCGATCAGAACGACTTCGTCAGCGATGTTGCACGAAATCAGTACGTTTGCACAAGTAGCGCCTACGTTGCCGGCGCCCACAACTGTAACTTTTGACATATGTGTAATTTTTAATTTGATGTTTGGTTATTTTTGTGTCAACAAAGTTACGCAAATCTGCCATGAAAAGGAATCTGATTAACATAAATTAACTTCATCCCGACCGCCGAATATCGCTTTTTGGCGTAACTTCGCGAAGAAATTACCAATAAGCAAACCCGATAATCAAAGAAATCATGTTTTCAGGAATAATTGAAGAACCCGCCACAGTAGTGGCCGTCAGTGAAGACCGCGGCAACGTCGAACTGCGCCTGCGCTCGTCGTTCGCCTCAGAACTCAAAGTGGACCAGTCTGTTGCCCACAACGGCGTCTGCCTCACCGTAACCTCCGTCAATCCCGCCGACAGCACCTACACCGTAACAGCTGTCGAAGAGACCCTGCGCCGCTCCAACCTCGGCCTGCTCGCACCCGGAAGCCGCGTCAACCTCGAGCGCTCCATGATGATGAACGGGCGCCTCGACGGCCACATCGTCCAGGGCCACGTTGACTGCACCGCCCGCTGCATTGCCCGCACCGAGCTCGACGGCTCCGTCGAATTCCGCTTCGCCTACGAAGTCGACCCCGAAATGGAGCGCAACGGCTACTTCACCGTCGAAAAAGGCTCCGTAACCGTCAACGGCGTCTCGCTCACCGTCTGCAACTCAAAGCGCGGCGAGTTCGGAGTGGCCATCATTCCCTATACCCTTGACCACACCAACTTCTCCGACATCAAGGTTGGCACCGTCGTCAACCTCGAGTTCGACATCATCGGCAAATACGTCGCCCGCCTCCGCCAACTCGACTGACCAAATCCGATGGTGTTGCAAAACTAATGTTCAAAACATAAGTTGTCAGTAACACCCGAGGTGGAGTAGGGACGCACGGCTCGTGCATCCGCGCTAATAGCCAATACTGCAGCAAGTTATGCATTCTGCGACTCGGACGCACGAACCGAGCGTCCCTCCCCTTTGGCATAATGCCGTCTTTGAGGATTTCATTAGGCGGCGGAATTTTTAGTTTTTCAGGAGGAGGCAGGCGTCGCCGTAGCTGAGGAAGCGGTAGGCGGGGTCGGCCAGGGCGTGGTCGTAGATGCGGCGCCAGTCGTTGCCGACGAAGGCGCTGACCAGGAGCAGGAGCGTCGAGCGGGGCTGATGGAAGTTGGTGATGATAGCGTCGACGACTTTGTAGTCATATCCCGGGGCGATGATTACGCGCGTTGAGGCGACGCATTGCGGGCCGCAGACGGCGGCGAGTGCGCGCAGGGCGTCGCGGCGACTGAGGCGCGGGTGTGTCTCCGAGTAGGGATACCACTGTTCGAGCTCGTTAATCGGGAGTCCCTGGGCTGCCATGCAGCCGAGATGGTAAAGGCTTTCGAGGGTGCGGACGGAGGTGGTGCCGACGGCCACTACGGGTCGGTCGGTCTCGGCCAGTTCTTCGATGAGAGCGCGGTCAACGGCGATGAACTCGCTGTGCATGGCGTGCTCGCCGATGATGTCTGACTTGACGGGCTGGAAGGTGCCGGCGCCGACGTGGAGCGTCAGCTCGCGGCGAACCATGCCGGCGGCGTCGACGGCGGCAAGCACCTCGGGCGTGAAGTGCAGCCCGGCGGTGGGGGCGGCCACGGAGCCTTCGATGCGTGAAAAGACGGTCTGGTAGTCCCGGCGGTCGCTCTCTTCGGTGGCGCGGTTGAGGTATGGCGGAATGGGCAGTTCGCCGGCGGCGGCTATGATTTCGGCAAACGAGGCGCCGCCGGTCCAGGTGAAACGGATTGTGGACGAATTTCCTTCCTTGGCCACGCGTTCGGCCGAGAGAATGACCTCTTCGCCACCGAGGCGCACCACGCCGTTGAGCCGACCCTCTTTCCAGCGCTTGCTGTTGCCGACAAAGCATTGCCACTCGACGCCCCCGGCGCCGCCCGAGGCGAAGCTGACGGCATAGTCGGCCGGGCGCACCGGCTCGAGGCAGAAAATTTCGATGAGGGCGCCGCTTTCCTTGCGGAAGCGCAGGCGCGCGTTGATTACACGGGTGTTGTTATAGACCAGCATCGAGCGCTCGGGAAGCAGGGAGGGAAGGTCGCGAAACACGGCGTCGGCCAGCGAGCCGTCGGCGCGGCGCACGAGCAGCCGGCAGGCGTCGCGCTGCGCAAGTGGGTGGCGGGCAATGCGCTCGTCGGGGAGCGGATAGTCGAATTGGTCTATGGCAATTGTCTGAGGGTTCATTCGCGGAAGTAGACGCGCTTGACGCGCGGAGAAACGGAGGTTAGAATTTCATAGGGAATAGTGCCGAGGGTGTCGCTGACGGCGCTGACGGGCAGGTTCTCGCCGAAGAACTCGACGCTCGTGCCTACGCCGGCATCGGGGGCGTCGGTGATGTCAATCATGCAGGCGTCCATGCAGACGTTGCCGAGAATGGGACACAACGCGCCGTTGACCCACACGCGGCCGGCGCGGTTGCCGAGATGGCGGTCGAGGCCGTCGGCATAGCCCACGGGCACGGTGGCCACTCGCGAGGGGCGCTCGAGAATGGTGCGGCGGCCGTAGCCTATCGACGTGCCGGCGGGCCACTCCTTGACCGAGATGATGATTGAGCGCAGGGTCGACACCGTGCGCAGGCCGGCTGTCTGCGGCACGCCGATAGTGTCGACGCCATAGAGGCTGATGCCCAGGCGCACGTAGTCATACTGCCACTGCGGAAAGCGGGCAATGCCGGCCGAGTTGAGAATGTGGCGTTTGAAGGTGTAGCCGAGCATGGAGCGCATGGCGGTCGTTTCGCGCTCGAAGAGTTCGAGCTGTCCCAGGGTGTAGTCGTCCATGTCGAGACAGTCGGACGTGGCAAGATGAGAAAACACCGATTCGACCCTGACGACGTCGGTTGCCGACAGGCGGCGGCAAAGCTCTTCGAGTTCACCTTCGAGGAAGCCGAGGCGGTGCATGCCCGTGTCGAGCTTGATGTGAATCGGATAGTTGCTGATTCCGCGCTTTGCGCCCTCGCGTATAATCTCGTCGAGCATCTCGAAACTGAACACCTCGGGCTCGAGCCGGTTGGAAAAGAGCGAGTCGTAGTTTGTAACCTTGGGGTTGAGCGCCATGATGGGCATCGTGATGCCCGCACGGCGCAGCTCCTCGCCCTCGTCGACGACGGCCACGGCCAGATAGGCCGCGCCCTGGCTCTGGAGGGTCTTGGCCAGCTCGTAGGCTCCGGCGCCGTAGCCAGATGCCTTGACCATGCAGACAATGCCCGTGGAGGGTTTGAGCAGGGCACGGAAATGATTGAAATTGTGGACGATGGCGTCGAGATTGACCTCAAGCACCGTTTCATGATGGCGCGCCTGAAGCTGCTCGGCAAAGGTGGCCACCGGGCCGCCCTCCTCGCCCTTGGCAAGAATCAGCTCGTTGCTGAAATCGCCGACGGATACCGTCTCGCGGAACTGCTCGGGCGTCAGCCCTCCGCGCCCGACGTAGATGAGGCGGTCAATGCCTTCGACGCGGGGCAGCGCGTCGCCGTCGCGCAGACGGTCGAGAATCAGCGTGGTCTTATATCCCTCGGGTCGACGGCGCATCATGAAGTCGAGCGCCGAGTCGAGCGTGAAGAGGTCGCACGTAAATCGGTCGGTGATTACGGGGCAGTTGTTCACGCCGTCGCTCGTGTCGAGACGGGTGTAGAGCGGACGCACGACGCCCTCGGGCAGCTCGGCGCCGAACAGCCGCAGCGTCTCGGCGGCAAGCAGGCGGTCGCGCTCAATCCAGCCGGGCTGCGGGGGAAGCTCTACGGCCACCTTCATCACCGACGCCGGCACATAGCGGTCGACCTGCGTCTGCAATTCGGCGGGGTAGACCACTGCGCGGGCTCGGGCGGCAAGCGAGAGCTTTTCGCGACACTTGTCGTCGAACGTGCCGTAAGCGCCGACGCCTTCGTCGTCGATGCCGGTAATCAGCACCACCTCGGGGCGAATCATCGCTTCGAGCCGCGCCATCTCGCCCGGCTGGGATACTCCGGCCTCGATGACGGCATATTCGGCATCGGGCGCAATGCCCGTCAGCGCCTTGGGCACACCGATCTGCGAGTTCCAGCTGCGCGGCGACCGCGACGTGCGGCCCTTGGCGGCCAGCGCCTCGGCGAGCCATTCCTTGACGATAGATTTGCCCCTCGAGCCGGCCACGGCGACGAAGCGCGCCGTCGACTCCTCGCGGCGGCAGCGGGCAACCTGCTGCAGGGCCTCGAGCGTGTTGTCAACCTTGATGAACTCGGCGTCGATGCCGTCGGGCACCTTCTCGACAACAAAAAGGCGCACGCCGCGCGCCGCCAGGTCGGCAATGTATTTATGTCCGTCGTTAGTGGCGGTGTGCAAGGCAAAAAAGACCGAGCGTGCCGGCCGTCGAAGCGACCGCGAGTCGGTCAGCACGCAGTCGACACCCAGCCGCCTCATTGCCTGCAAAATATGATTGGAAGACATATAATGTATTCTTAAAAATATCAGTTCAAAACGGTAAAAATGAGCTCGCGCAGCAGGTCATACTCGCCCAGACGCGAACCGACGCCCTTGGCGCGGACGTCGAACCGCCGGCAGGCCGAAATGGCATTGACCGTCTGGCGGGCGTTGAACATGCGCATGGCTCCGGTTATGCGCCTGAGTTCGGCGGAACCCGGACGCGAGCCTATGGCGCCGGCAATGCCCGGCTCGGTGCGCTCGGGCGCATATTGGGCCAGCAGCAGCTTCGCGAAAAAGTTGAACAGCGTGGCGCCCGTAACTATTGCCGGATTGGCCTTGGGGTTCTGACGGAAATATTCGACGATTCGATAGGCCTTGGCCACATCGCGCGAGGCCACGGCATCGACCAGTTCGAAGTTGTTGAAATCCTTGCTGACACCAATCAGTTTCTCAACGACCTGAGGGGTGATGAACGCGCCTTTGGGCAGCACGAGCGTGAGTTTGCGCACCTCGTTCATGATGTTGGCCAGATTGGCGCCCACGTGGTCAACGAGCATGGCCTTCGACTTGGCGTCGATGCCCAGCCCGGCTTCACGCACCAGCTCTTCGATTTTCGCGCCTATCTGACTCTCCCAGAGCTTGCGCGACTCAAAGACGACGCCCTTGCCGGCTGCGACAGCC
This sequence comes from uncultured Porphyromonadaceae bacterium, assembly GCA_902495245.1. Lineage (GTDB taxonomy): Bacteria > Bacteroidota > Bacteroidia > Bacteroidales > Muribaculaceae > UBA3263. The sequence goes on along the minus strand of CABUWI010000004.1, from coordinate 218,083 downwards.
TTGAGAAACTTGGCGCCGGTCAGCGCCGCGCCGCGCCCCACCACCACCAAGACGGTCTGCGGGTTGGGCCGGGCGGCATATTCGGCCATCGCGTTCAGAAAATCCGCCTTAACCGCCTGGGCCTCCTTCAGAATCACCACCTGGCGCTCGGCCATCATCGGATAGCGCAGACACGCGTCGACCACTACGTCGGGGCCGACCTGCGGGGCATAGAGTACGTAAAGATTGAAATCTTTCTCATCGTCGGGCACAAGAGCCTCGAAATCCTTGACTAGTTCGTCGACATAGTATGCCTCGTCGCCGTGAATCACGTAGACGGGCGCAGGTGCTCCCGAGCGGAGTTGCTGCCTGATGTCGTTGAATGTAGGTGAAGCAGATGCCATGTATTCGATAAAAATTCGTAACTTTGCAGACCTCAAATTTACGAATTTTCCGTGAAACCAATGGCCTCGCCGCGACAAAATAATTGCATCGTGCCCCTGAATCTGCCTCCGCGCCGGCTGCAGCTCGGGCGCGACAGCCGCGGCCGAACGACCGTCTACGACCCTCTGCGCCGAAAATCGGTAGTGCTCACGCCCGAGGAATGGGTGAGACAGCATTTCGTGGCACATCTTGTGGCCGACCTCGGCTATCCGCCGTCGCTGCTGGCCAATGAGGTCGGCATCAGGCTCAACGGATTGCAGCGCCGATGCGACACGGTGGTGTGGGACGCGGCGACGGCGACTCCGCAGATTATTGTGGAATACAAAGCACCCGACATTGAAATCACGGGCGCGGTTTTCGACCAGATTGTGCGCTACAACATGGTGCTGCGCGCGCGGCTGCTCATTGTCAGCAACGGCATGAGCCACTACTGCTGCCGCATTGACTACGCCGCCAACTCTTATTCATTCCTGCCGTCGATTCCGGCCTACGGCAGCCTCTGAACGCGCAAGACGGTGCCGGCCGTGTCGACCTCGACCAGACAGGGCACCGTGGACAATATGCCCTCCAGGCGCAACGGAGCGTCGGGCAGCAGAGCCTGAGTCCATGTGGCCGAGTCGTTGCGCGTGATGATGCGCCAATAGGCCGTGTCGGCCGATAGGAAGACGTCGCGCACGGGGCGCCTGAGCCGCGCATAGCGGCGCATGGAGTCGCGCACGGCAAGGGTGCGTTCCTCGGCCGACGAAGTGAAAACCCACACTCCCTCGGGCGCAAAGGTGTTGACCGAGTCTTTTGCAATCAGCAACTCGGGGCTGACAAACTCCGGCCACGAGCCGGCGGGGCGTCGGTCGCCATAGACCGCCTTGACCGCCTCGGCCACCTCGGGCGGCAGCCCGTCAACGGGCGTCCCGGGTCGGTAGTTGAGCACCATCTGCGCCTCCACATTGTCCTCGACGGTCCACGCAGAGTCGGTGCGGCTCACTTTCAGCCGGTCGCCGTTGGAGGCTATGAGCGCGCCGAGCAGCCGCTTGTTGGCCGTGAACATCTCCACGACCGACGGTTGGGCCGACGAGCCCTCGAACTCAAACCGGCCGTTGAGCGCCGGAACGGCCACGACGGCGCGGTTGCCGTCGGGCAGCGTGTAGACCACGGTGATTTCCTGCGTGCCGATCGACGGCGCATCGACCTCCACCTTGAAGCTCTCCGGGCCTCCGCAGGCCCAGAGCGACAACGCGGCCATTATCGCAGCAAAAACTTTCTTCTTCATATCTACCGCAAATTTAGCAAAAATTTATTACATTTTTATTAAATTTCGGCGCAGGCACCGGCTCAAAGCGCAATTCTTATTAACTTTGCCGCATGGACACCACCGCAAAGAAAAGAATCCTCGTAGTCGACGACGAAGAGGCATTGTGCGAAACATTGGCCTTCAACCTCGAGGCCGAAGGCTATGAAACAGACACCGCTCTGAGCGCCGAAGACGCGCTGACCCGCGACCTCGGCAGCTACGACCTGATTATTCTCGACATCATGATGGGCGAAATTTCGGGCACTCAGCTTGCCGCCATAATCAAGTCAAACCCATCGACGGCTTCAGTGCCCGTCATTTTCTGCACGGCCAAAGACACGGAAGACGACATGGTCAGCGGGCTCGACATCGGAGCCGACGACTACATCATGAAGCCCTATTCGCTGAAGGTGGTGCTGGCCAGAGTGCGCAGCGTATTGCGCCGGACCGAAACCAAGGCGACGCGCACCGGCCCGCACACCGCCGGCATCGCCTACAAAGGGCTGGAACTGCTCACCGACAAGAAGTGCTGCGTGGTCAATGGCACGGAAGTGCAGATGCCGCGCAAGGAGTTCGAGATTCTGCGCATCTTGCTGGCCCACCGCGGTCAGATTTTCTCGCGCAGCGAACTGCTCGGCCTCATATGGCCCGACGAGGTGGTTGTGGTTGACCGTGTGGTCGACGTCAACATAACGCGCATTCGCCGGAAAATCGGTCCTTACAGCAAGCACCTGATTACCCGCTCGGGCTATGGCTATGGATTCGTGGAGTAAGCCGACATATCATCGCCGCCTCTTCATGTGGCTGCTGGGCTATTCGCTGCTTCTGGTCGGCTGTTTCGTGGTTTTTCAATACCATCGCGAAAAAGAATTCAAAATTGCCGAAATCAACTCGCAGCTTCAGCTCATAAACACCTACATCATCACGGAGCTTGACGAAGGGCGCCGCCCCGACGAAATCAGTCTGAAAGAGTTCGGCCCGTTTGAAAATGTCAGATTGAGCGTCATCTCCGACTCGGGCGCCATGCTTTATGACAACTCGCTCGATTCGGTCAGTGCGGCCAATCACCTTGACCGTGCAGAAATCAAACAGGCACTCGCCGGCGCAACGGGCTATGCCGTCAGACGCCACAGCATGACCACCGGCGACAACTATTTCTATTCCGCCCAAAAAGCCAACGGCCCGTACATTGTGCGCACGGCCATACCATATTCCGTCTCGCTGATGACGCTGCTGCGGGCCGATTTCGGCTTTTTGTGGGTCATGGGGGCAATAACGCTCACCATGTGCCTTATCGGCTACTTCGCCACGCGCCGTCTGGGCCACAGCATAATCCGGCTCAACCGTTTTGCCGAAAGCGTTGAGCGCGGCGAGCCGATTTCAGACACGGAGCCCTTTCCCGACGATGAACTCGGCAATATCTCCAACCACATCGTGCGCCTCTATGTCAGACTTCAGCAGGCAACCGCCGACCGCGACGCCGAACACCGGGCCGCAATGTTCGAGCAGCATGAAAAAGAGCGCATCAAGAAGCAGCTTACAAACAACATCAACCACGAACTGAAAACCCCCGTGGCGTCGATTCAACTGTGTGTGGAGACTCTGATGGCCCACCCCGAGCTCGCCGACGAGAAGCGCGACATGTTTCTGCAGCGGTGTGCGGCAAACACGCAGCGCCTGCGCCGCCTGCTCGCCGACGTGGGACTGCTGACCCGCATGGACGACGGGAGCGACGCCATTGACAAAGAGCCGACCGACCTGAGTGTCATCGTGGCCGATGCCGTCGCGGCCAACGAACCCGCCGCCAAGGCAAAATCCATTGCCATCGTCAACGAGATTGACCGCCCGCTTGAGCTTCAAGGCAATCCGTCGCTGCTCGAGTCGGTGTTCAACAATTTGATTGACAACGCAATTGCCTACAGCGGCGGCTCGCTTGTCAGAATCGCGCTCGTAGCCGCCACGCCCGAGCGCATCAGCCTCACCGTGGCCGACAACGGAAGCGGCGTGCCGCCGCAACATCTGCCCCGGCTTTTCGAACGATTCTACCGCATAGACAAGGGGCGCTCGCGCGCGGCCGGTGGCACGGGGCTGGGCCTCTCGATTGTCAGAAACGCCGTCGCCTTCCACGGGGGCACCATCACCGTCGAAAACCGTGCCTCGGGAGGGCTGGTTTTCAAGATTTCACTGCCGCGTAAAAGCTGACACCGAACAGATGTTTCATAATTCTTTAAGGTTTTTGCAATAATTATGAAACAATTTTATGGTTATTTTGCATTGTAAATAATATATTCACGTTTTGTTATGGAATTTTTATTTCTCTGCGTAATCATTTTCCTTTTCTTGCTGGCGGTGTTCGACCTGTCGGTCGGAGTGAGCAACGATGCCGTCAACTTCATGAATTCGGCTCTGGGCACTAAAGCGGCGTCGTTCAAACGCGTGCTGATTGTGGCTTCAATCGGAGTGTTTATCGGCGCCGCCATGAGCAACGGCATGATGGACATTGCCCGCCACGGAATTTTCAGGCCCGAGCACTTCTCGTTCTACGACCTCATCTGCATCTTCATGGCGGTGATGGTTACCGACATCATTCTGCTCGACATCTTCAACTCGCTCGGCATGCCGACGTCGACAACCGTGTCGATGGTGTTCGAGCTGCTCGGAGCCACGTTTGTGGTGGCCATGATCAAGATGGCCGGCGGCATCGGCCTCGGCTTCAGCGACCTGCTCAACACCGAGAAAGCGCTGTCGGTCATTCTCGGCATTTTCCTGTCGGTTGCCATAGCCTTCTTTTTCGGCACGGTGGTGCAGTTCATTTCGCGCCTTATCTTCTCGTTCAACTACCGAAGCCGTCTGAAATGGAAAATCGGCATTTTCGGCGGACTGTGTGCCACGGCCATAGTCTACTTCCTGCTGATTAAAGGAGCAAAAGACCTCACCTTCATGACCCCCGAGGTCAAGCAGTGGATAAATGACCACACCGCCATGATAATCTCGGGCTGTTTCGTGGTGTTCACCGTGGTGATGCAACTGTTGCATATTTGCGGCGTGAACGTGCTGAAAGTCATAGTGCTTTTAGGCACATTCTCGCTGGCCATGGCCTTTGCGGGCAATGACCTCGTAAACTTCATCGGCGTGCCCTTGAGCGGGCTGTCTTCCTATCAGGATTATGTTGCCAACGGAGGGGGCGACGCCCGGGGCTTCATGATGGGGTCGCTCAACAGCTCGGCAGACACACCTATCTACTTCCTCATCGGCGCCGGCGTGATAATGGTCGTCTCGCTGGCTACGTCAGGAAAGGCCCGCAACGTAACCAAGACCGAAATCGGCCTTGGCAGCCAGCAGGGAGGCGACGAGATGTTCGGCTCGTCGCGCATTGCGCGGAGGCTCGTAAGGTGGACGCTGTCGCTGATTTCATGGGTCAAGGTCCACACACCCGCCCGCGTGAGGCGCTGGTTCGGGCGCCGCTTCAACACCGACGAGGCCATTATGGAACAAGGCGCGTCGTTCGACCTGATTCGCGGTTCGGTCAACCTGGTGCTCTCGGGCGCCCTTATCGCCGCCGGCACGTCGCTGAAGCTGCCGCTGTCAACCACCTTCGTAACCTTCATGGTGGCCATGGGCACATCGCTGGCCGACCGCGCCTGGAGCAGGGAGAGCGCCGTGTTCCGCATCACGGGCGTGATTTCCGTAATCGGCGGCTGGTTCCTCACGGCAGGAGCGGCATTCATCGGCGCCGGCATCATTGTGGCCGCCATGCACTTCGGCGGCATCTGGGTCATGTTCGCCCTCGCCGCACTGACAATCTACATTCTGATACACAGTAACCGTCGCTTCCGCAACAAGGCGAAAAGCGACGACGGCGACGCCCTGTTCCGGACCATCGTCAGCACTACCGACAAAACTCAGACATGGCCGCTGCTCATGACCTACATCACCGAACAGCAGCAGAAATTCATGACCTATGCCGCCGGGCAGTTTGCCGACATATCCTCGGCTTTCGTCTCGGACAATGCCCGCGTGCTTGCCAAGGCCGAATCGAGCCTGGCGAGACAAAAGACAACCCTGAAAAACGCGCGCCGCAAGGAGACCCTCTGCCTGCGCAGCCTTACCCGCGAAACGGCCATTGAAAAGAGCCCGTGGTTCTATCTGAGCAACAACTGCTGCATGGGCATTCTCTACAATCTGCGCCGCATCAACGAAGTCTGCAAAGAGCACGTCGAGAACAACTTCCTACCCCTGCCACGCATCTATGTCGCCGGTTATGAGCAAATCTGCTCGCGCATCGCCGCGCTCTTCGAGGGCACAATCGCCATGATGCAAGACGCCGACCTTAGCCGTGTGGCCGGTTTGCGCCGCGCCTGCGACGAAATCAAAGACACCATTTCCGACACCTACCACGGCATTCACGACCGGCTGCGCGAAGGCGACGCCGAAACCATGAGTGTGCTCTACGTCTACGTCAACACCCTGCAAGAGTCGCAGGAAATGATTTCATCGCTGCGCAAATATCTGCGTGCCTACGCCAAACTCCGCAACTCCGAGTTTACGGGTCGCCCCGAATTTGCGCAATCAAGACTAAATGATTAACTTTGCCGGCATGACAGACCGGCATGACAAAAACAGACAGGAGGGTCGCTGCCGCTGGTGTGGCAACGACCCTCTCTATGTGCGCTATCACGACGAAGAATGGGGGCGCCCCGTCGTCGACGACCGCACCCTATTCGAGTTTCTGACCCTTGAAAGCGCGCAGGCGGGCCTGGCGTGGATCACGATTTTGCGCAAGCGCGAAGGCTATCGCAAGGCCTTCCATAACTTCGACTATCGCCGCGTGGCACAGATGACTGCGGCCGACGAAGAGCGGCTGCGCACGTTCGACGGTATCGTGCGCAACCGCCTGAAGATTCATTCCGCCATCAGCAACGCGCGCCTGTTCGGCGCAATCATCGACGAGTTCGGCTCATTCCATGACTACGTTCTCAGCTTCCTTCCCGGAGGACGCCGCATTGTCAACGACGTGGCCGACGAAAGCGTCGTGCCGCCGTCATCGGCCGTTTCCGACGCCATGAGCGCCGACATGCGCCGCCGCGGCTTCAAATTTTTCGGCACCACCATCTGCTACGCCTTCCTCCAGGCCGCGGGCTACGTCGACGACCACCTCAACGCCTGCCCCTGCAAGCGCCTCCACACCGACTTCCGCTGACAAGCAAGTCCATATTTGCATATATGGATATTTATGCGTATATTTGCGGCACAAATACCTATATAATGAAACATGATTGATGCAAATTATACGTCTAATTTTGACATTCTTCGTCTGCTTGCCCGGCGAATGAAGGAATATCGTCTGGCTGCAAGGTTAAGTCAACGTGAACTGGCCGAGAAGTCAGGAGTCAGCTATACGACCATTTGCCGTTTTGAGCAAGGCAAGCACCCCAATATCTCACTGAGCAATTTCATTTCATTGCTGAGACAAGTGGGCATGGAATCGCACATGGCCGAACTGCTGCCCGAATTGCCCGTTCCACCCATGGCCCTGCGGGAAATAAACAAACTTATACCGAAAAGAGTACGTCGCAATGATACCGTCGATTAACGTAATTTTGTGGGACAGACCTGTCGGCACACTCGTCGAGTCTGGAAGCGGTCGAAATAAACAGATTTGCTTTTATTTTGACCCGATGTTTGTCCGCAGCGGCCTTGACATCGCTCCTTTGCGCGCATCTATAAATGGAATTGTTGCTAAAAAAGGTATGCCGATTTATCCCGAGAAGGACAGACTCTATGGTGGCTTACCCTCTTTTATTGCCGATTCACTGCCTGACAACTGGGGACATTTAGTATTCAGTCAATGGGCCAAAGCTCATAATCTCCACATGAAAAATATCTCTGTTCTTGACCGTTTGGCATACATAGGTCGTCGAGGAATGGGAGCATTGGAGTTTGTGCCGCCGATTTCGGTAGAAATGGAAACTCCCTTCAAAGTTGAGATAGAGCAACTGTCAAATCTTGCGCAGACAATGTTGAAAGAAGCCAAGGAATTCAAGTCTCGGTTAAGCCCCGACCTTGTCGTTGAAAGCCTGTTCAGAGTCGGAACCTCGGCCGGAGGCCGGAGACCCAAAGCTTTAATTAACGTCAACCTCGAATCGGGAGAATGTTACTCCGGACAGGTTGCTACTGAATTGCCGGGGTTTATACCGATGATTATCAAATTTGACGAGCATGCAGATTTGCCGACAACACGTATTGAATATGCTTATTACCTGATGGCTCGCCAAGCCGGCTTGCGAATGATGCCTTCGCGCCTTCTGGCGGGTAAAGATGAAGTTCATTTTCTGACACAGCGATTCGACCGCAACGGCAATGAAAAACTGCATGTCCAGACATTTGCAGCCATGGATTCACAATCCACTTCATACGAAGATTTGTTTGTTGTTGCCCGCAAATTGGACCTGCCGCAAGACGACCTTAAGCAGTTGTTTCTACAGACGGCATTGAATTTTATGGCGGCGAATGTCGATGACCATAATAAGAATTTTAGTTTTATAATGGATTGTCTCGGCAAGTGGCGTGCTGCACCCGCTTATGATTTCACTTTCACAGTTGATCCTTCGGCTCCATATTATGTTAATCGGCATTGCATGACCCTTAATGACAAGAATCATGATGTTTCGACTCAAGACCTGCTGGAACTCGCTGCATCATTTGAGATTAAGGGCGCTCGCAAGATGTTGGAAACAGCCCGCAATGCTGTTGAAAACTTTGCGGAACACGCCAAAGCTGCAGGCCTGAAGCCGGAGGTTACCGACCTGATTATGCAAAACCACATTGTCGGATAATCGACCTCCGCTGATTATATTTTTCAGTATTTGTGCAATCTATCTGAAATCCGTAAATTTGTCGGCATGATGAGACCGATGAGAAAAGCAGGGCGACGACAAGATGTCGCGTTCGCCCTCGAGGTGTTTGACAAAGCGCCCTATGTTACGCTGAGCATGACGCGGCCCGACGGCACGCCCTACGGGCTGCCGCTCTCAATCGTGCGCAAAGACGACCGCACGTTCTACTTCCACTGCGCCGGCGAAGGCGAGAAACTCGACTGCCTGCGAGCCAACCCGACGGTGAGCCTCTCGGCCGTGAGCCGCTGCACGCCCCGCTTTGAAGAAGAGAAACTGAACTTCACGGAATATTACAACTCGGCCGTAGCGGTCGGACGAGCCGAAACCGTTACGGCCGATGATGAGAAAACCGAGGCCCTGCGCCTGATCTGCGAGCGTTTTCTGCCGCAATTCATGAATCATTTCGACGAGGCCGTCGCCCGCAGCCTGGCGCGCACCACCGTTGTCCGCATCACGCTCACGGAGCCGCCCGTCGGCAAATCCAAAGGCTATTCGGGCACGTAGATGATGTCGCCGTTTTCGAGCTCGTAGGCAATGCCGACGCGCTTGCCCTTGTTCGACGACGGGTCATTGTCTTGCGAGGGGGTGTAGCGGTTGATTTTCTCGCCTTCTTTGGTGATGATTTCCATGTTTTCCTTGCCGGGATTCTTGACCATGGTGAAATCTTCCTGCGAGAGCATTTCGGTCATGTTATAGCGGCTCACCAGAGCAACCATCAGCGCCACGGCAAAGACCATGGCCACGTCGAAAAGATTGCTGACCACGCTCATGGGGTCATTGTCCTCGCCCGCGCGGCGAAGAAGCGAACGGCGGCGTCTCATTTCGATGAAGATTCAGATTGTTTGACAACGTCGGCGAGATATTCGAGCATAGTCAGGTTGGCCACGGCCCAGCGCTCCTTGACCTGCTGCGTCAGAAAGCCTATGGCGCTGACCACGAGGCCTACCACCGTAGTGGCGAAGGCAACCTGCATATTGTAGGCCATCGAGGCGATGTCGCCCGAAGCCAGACCGACCAGAGCCGGGCCCATGGGAATCAGAGTGCCCATCAGGCCGAGAATAGGCCCCATCTTGGTGAGCACCTTCGAGGTGGCCACGTTCCTGTCCGCCTCCAGTTCATATTCGGCCAGCAGCAGCTCGGTCTTCGCCTCGTCGCCTCGCGCTTCAATCAGCTTCCGGGCGTAGGCCTCCATGACCGATTTCGGCTTCTTCGGCAGCGATTCGGCGAAAGCGCCGAGAGAGTCGGGCGTGAGACTGCGGATTCTGGAGCCGATGGCAGCCGAATTTTTCTTTTCGCCGAGATATTGGCCGAAGAATGCGCCGATAAGTATGATTGCACGGACAAAAAAGAAGATCAGTAGCACGATTACCGGAACGAGCAAGCCGGTTGAAATCCAGTAGAGAATGTTTGAGATTACGTTCATTTTATTTTTGACAGTTTTTTACGGGTTATAAGTCTGTTGATGAAAAGGCCAGCGACGAAGCCGCAGGCAAGAATGGCGGCGATGCCGGCCAGGGCGCCCGTATCGACGCTGTTGGTGCCCACGGCGGCCGTGCGGCCGTTGACGGTGGCTACCACGCCGAGGGCGGCGATGAGCATGTTGACCATGAAAATCACTTCGAGCCTGATGTCAGCCTCGGGCACGAGCCATTTCAGCCCTGCGGCAAGCAGCGGGGCGACGATGAGAACGCCCAGAGCGACGGCTCGGGCTATGCAGGCGAAATCCGTGCCCGGCAATGCAAAAATCAGCGCCGTCAGCATGGCAAACAACACCGGAAATATCAGCAGCCCGGGCACGTAGCGACACACTGCAATAGCCACACGTCTCGCCGGCGAGACGACACCGGCAATCGCCTTGGCCGCCAGCACGCAGAAACAAATCTGAAAGGCCACGTCAACCGTCAGCAGCACCGACACGTCGAGCATCAGCGCCGGCTGTTCAAGCCAGTCGGCAATCTGTGTCTTCGACTGCGAAGAGGCGGCATCGCAGACAAGCAACACGAACACGGCAGCCGCCGCGCTGACGGCAATACGCCCCAGGGGGGTCAGGCAGGTCAGTTTCAGCACGAAGCTGAAACCGACCAGAAGCATTATTATGATTACTACAATCTCCATTACTCTTCCTCGCTCTGATTGTTTTTGCGACGGCGGCGAATCAGCAGCAGCAAGCCGACCGCGGCCACGACCACAATTGCGGCCACGATGATGCCGTTGATGCGGTTGGTAGCTGTTTCGGTCGGGTTGAGTTCCTCGCGCTTCATGACCATGCCGTCGTTATCGGCCGACACGTTTTCGGCGCGCACGTCGGCAACGGCCTTGTTGTAGGCCGCGGCAGACTGCGGAGCCACCTGCTTGGAGATGAACTCGCGCAGCTTGGTGTTGTCGCACACAAAGCCCGTGCACGCCGCCCCATATTCTTCGACAACCTCGGTGTGGAGCCGGGCCATCTCGGCCACTTGCTCGGGCGATGCGTCCCACATGCCCTTGCGCACGGTTTCGAGCATCACGGCCGTCATCTCCTCGATTGCGGCGGGATTCGTCTGCTTGAAGTAGTCTTTAACGCCGAGCGAGTTTTTGTCGGCCACGTAGGTGTCGTATATGTCGTTCCAGAGTTCGTCGTCAATGGCGTCGGGCTTCATGACGTTCCAGCCGTAGGTGTTCGTGATGACCTCGGCGATGTTGGAGGCATCGCCGGCGCCGCCCTTCATTTTCTCCTTGATATAGGCCGGATTGAGAATCGTAGTGCGGCTCTCCACGCCGATGGCCTCCTTGACCTCCTGCATGCGCGCGTTGTTGCGGTTGCGGTAGTCGCTCAGATATGCCTCGGGCTCCTTGCCGGTTACGTTGCGCACGGCGAGGTTCATTCCGCCCATGAACTCATAGACATGGTCGAGGCTCAGGGCACCCCAGGTGTTGCTCTGGCGCGGCTGCACGACGGCGTCGGTGCGCGTGAGCGCGGCCTCGAAGGCATACTGCCGCATCTGCTCCCAGTCCTCCTCCGAGCCGTATGAGGCGCCCATGTTGTTCATGTAGGTCTCGGCAATTTCCGAGGCGTTGTCCCAGCGGTCGCCCGCCTCAACCATGCCCTGGATTCCGCTGCCATAGTTGCCGTTGGCGCCGCCGAACACTCGCGACGTCGAGAGCTCGCGCGCCTCCTTGGGCGACACGCCGCGGTCAACAAGGTGCTTCTCTGACTCGACCACGCCTTCGGCCACATAGTTGGGGAATTTGTCGTCATCGGCTGCCGCGGCCATCTTCACGGCGCGGCCAATCAGGAAGAGGCGCGACGCAGCCAGGTCGCGCAGCTGGCCGGAGGTCTGCACGACAACGTCGATGCGCGGACGGCCCAGCTCTTCCGACGGAATCAGGCGCAGATCGGTTACGCGGCCAAAGGGGTCGCGCACCGGCTCGACGCCGAGCATGTAGAGCACCTGCGCAATCGTGGCGCCCTCGGTCTCGATGAACTCGCTGCTCCAGAGCGTATAGCTGACCTTGCGCGGAATCGAATCGCCGTGGGCCTTGCGATACATGGCAATCGTGCCCTCGGCCAGGTCTTTGCCTTTCTCCCAGGCCACGGCCGACGGCGTTTCTTCGGCATTGACTGCAAACATATTGCGGCCGGTTGGCAGAATGTCGGGATTGAGCACGGGGTCGCCGCCGGAGGTCGGGGCGATATAGCCGCCATTGAGCGCGTTGACAACCGACGCCAGCTCGGCCGACGGGCTTTCGCGCAATGCGGCGCGATAGGCGTCGATATTGGTCAGCGCGCGCTCAACCTCGCCGACCGCGAGCGCGAACTCGATTTCATCGGCCGTGAGTGCGGGTCGACCCATCGAGGGGTGGCCCGACGGACGGCCGCCGGCCGCCGGAGTAATGCTCTTGCGCTGCATGGCCGCTTTCATCTTTTCGATTGCAGCGTCGTCTGCACCCATCTTGCGGGCCATTTCAATGGCCTTCTCCGGCGACATGCCCGGAATCATTGCGTGGCCGCTCTTCCTGACGCCCCGGCGTTCGGATATTTTGGAAGTTGCCTGCGATTTCGACGGCATCATGGCGCCCATGACCATCATGCGCGACAGCATGTCTTTCGAGCCGTTGAGCGTGCGGCTGATTGTGCGCGCGCTGTCAAGGTCGGCCTGCGAGATGCCGGCGATGCGGCATATGGCGGCATCGTCAACCGTCGCGCCCGAGCGCACCAGCGCCTTGGCCTGCTCGCGGAGCGCCTTGATGTTGCCGCCGTTGAGTTTGTGCAGGCTATGGGCAATCGGGTCGATGGTCATGGCCTCGACAGTTGACTGAATATGAGCGTCGTCATACGGGCGCCCCATCACGTAGAGCGCGCCGGTGATACGCTCGTTGGCCAGCTCTTCGGCAAAATTCTCAATGCGCAGAATGTCGTCGGCCGTGAAGGGGCGCAGGCTGTCGATGCGCAGTTCGCGGTGAATGCCGAGATTAAGCGTGTAGCGTTTGACCAGATTGGCCGCACTAAGCGAGTCGGCCGCCGTCTTCGAGCGGTTATAGTCGTTGATGGCGTCGGTGAGGTTCTTGTAGATTCCGCGCACATTGCTTTCGAGAAAGGGCGGAGTCAGATAGTTGATGATTGCGGCATAGCTGCGGCGCTTGGCAATCATGGCCTCGCCGACATTAGACGTCGAATAGACATAGAAGTGGGGCATCGTGCCCACCAGGCGGTCGGGCCAGTCGTTGCTGCCCAGTGTGGCCTGCTTGTGCGGAGTGAACTCCAGCGAGCCGTGAGCGCCGAAGTGCAGCAGAGCGTCGGCGCCGAAGCCATGGCGCGCCCAGAGATATGCGGCAACATAATTGTGCGGCGGCGCGGCGTCCGTGCCGTGAACAATCCGGAAGCTGTCGTCGCCTAGGCCGGCTGCCGTCTGCGGAATCAGCACCACGTTGCCGAACTGCACCCGCGCAAGGGCCAGGTTGCCGTTGTCATCGCTAAGGCCGTGCCCGGGAAAGGCGCCGTCAACCGCGTCGACGGCGGCACGCATCTCGTCCGGGAACGACGCCTTGCACCAGGCGTCATAATCCTCTTGCGAGATTATCTGCGGGTGATTGTTCCTGACGAATCCGGCTTGAGCGCCGACGGCATATTCGTTGAACACGCGGCCGTTTTCGGCTATCAGCTTTTCAAGAGCGGCGGCATCGGCCGGAAGCCCGTCGACGTTATAGCCCTCCTGCTTCAGCCGCGTGAGCAGATTGAACAGCGAGCGAGCCACGTCCATTCCCTCCGCTACGAGAGCGCTCTGTCCCGGGCCTTTGAAATAGAAAACAGCGAGTTTCTTATCCCTGTTGGGTTTGCGCTGCAGCGCCGTATAGTTGTTGACCGTGGCAACAAACTCGTCCACGCGACCCGGAATCGCCTCGACATACGGCAGGCCGTCCGCGCCGTTGAAATGGGCAAAGAGAGTGAACGGCCGCACGGCGCCGTCAATTTCCGGTGTAACGATGCTCTGCGACAGGAAGCCGCCGTTCATGCCCATCTTGTCGGCCTGCCATTCGTCGTAATCGCGATTGGCGTTGACCGGGGCGAACAGCGGAATATTTTTAGCCTCGAGCCAGCGCACGGTTTCGTCGCCCATGCGGCCGTGGGCCATGTTGATGACGGCATCGGCGGCAATGGAGTCGGCGCTCCCGTCGGCAATGAGCATCTGAAGCACGTTGACGGGATAGACAATGTTGCCGCTGCGTTCCAGCCGCGCCACCAGAGTGTCGGCCACGCCCATCTGGCCGGTCAGGATAATGTGGGGCGCGCCGTCGGTCCACTTCCCTTCGCGGCGCAGCCACCGCTCATATTCGCCTACCGACGCGAAGTTCAGGTCGTCGTCTGAGGGATAGTAGAGCAGCGACGACGCTGAGAGCGCGGGGTCGCCCGGCTCGTCGGCAAACAGTTTCTTGCCGTCGATAAACACGCGCACATAGCGCAGCAGGTTGCGATAGTTTGCGCGGCCGCCGACCAGATATTGTTTCAGAAACTCGCAGTCTATGGAGTCGACCGAGTTTATCTGATTCTGCGGGTTGGTGGCCGCGGTGGTGAGCACCGGCGTGCCATTTTCGGCCGCTTCGATGAGTTGCCGGCGCTGTTCGTCGGTGATGCGCAGACCCATGCCGTTGACGAAGACCATGTCGAACTTGCCGGCGCGGTCAAGTTCATCTACCGGCAGTTCGCTGATTTTCACGAATGAGTTGTCGTTGGCCTTTGAAATCTGCCCGAGCGTGATTGCCTGATAGTTAACAAAAGCAATGCGTGTCGGCGAACAGAACCTGCTCCACAGCAGCGCCACGGCCGCTATGGCTGCCGCGCAGGCAATTGAAAGAATAATTATTCGCTTTTTGTTCATTTCCAATTACTTGAAAAAATCATTTATGTCAAGAGTCAGACCCACCGACCATGTCAGGCCGGTTGTCGGCGCCGAATTCCAGTAATAGACTTTCGGCTTGTAGTTGAATAGATTGTCAATTATGAAGTTTACGTTGATGCCTTTCCAAACGTTCTGCTGCAGCGTGAACTTCCACAGTGAATAGGCCCCGTCCGTCTCGTAGCGGCTCTGCGGTTTGGCCAGATAGCGGCCCGAAATCGCGGCATAGATTTTATAGGCGCTGCATATCCGCTTTTCGTAGTCAAGTCGCCACGTAGCCGAATGCGGCCGCGGCTGGGTGAACTGCGAGTCGACTGTATTGCCCGCCGTGTGCAGATAGTTGTAGCTAACCGACGCTCCGAGTCCGAAATCGGTGCGATACCGGCCGTTGAAATCGATGCCCATGACTTTTACGCCGTCTTCGTTGGTGTAGATGGCGCCCGCTTCGCGGTCTTCGGTAGCGGCGAAATCGGTGGTGGTGATGCGGCTGTCGTAGTAGTTATAGAAGCCTGACAGCGTCAGACTGTACGAGCCGGCAAAAATGCCGCGGCTCGCGCGGCCGTTGCGCTCGAGGGCCACGTTGAAGTTATGGCTGCGCTCGGGTTTCAGGTCGGGATTGCCGTAGATCATCTGAATGCCGGCCATGTCGAACTCCATATACATCTCCTTGAGCGTCGGGGCGCGGAAACCGCCCGAGTAGGACGAGCGCACCGACAGGGGCTTGAGCTTGAACATCACGGCCAGACGCGACGTAACGGCATTGTTGCGCGATTCCGAGAACCAGTCGTCGCGCACGGAGGCCACCACGTTCAGCCACGACAGCGGATTGTAGTCGAACTGCACGAAAGCGTCGACCGACGTCTGCGACCGTGCGGCATTGTCCGTGAACTGATACGTCGTCAGATAATCGTTCATATAGTCGGCGCCCGCCGTCAGCCCGTTTTTCCCCCAGAATTTGGTGTAGAGGCCATGGACGATGTGCTGTCGGTTGGTGTAATCGTGGTCATGGGTGCGCAGGCCGCCGACGTAGCGGCTCTTGTCATATTGGTCATAACCGTATGAGAGTTCAACGGTCTGCGACCCGTCAATCTTCCACACGCCGCGCAGCCCGCCGGAGTAGTCGTGATACCGGTCGTCATAGTTGGCGCGGTTGCTCACGCGCGAGAAATAGCCGCCGCGGCCGATGAGGCGCAGCCTGTCGGAAGCGCGCCATGTCAGCCGCTCCTTCAGATTGATTGTCCGGCCGCCGAAAATGTTCTGAATTTTCGACTGCGTGTCAAACACGTCGGTCAGCCTGATGGTCTCCACCGTCGAGAACTGCAGCGAGGTGTTCGACGTCCAGCGGCCCGCATTGAAATTCAGGTCGCCTCCGGCGCGCCACTCGTTGCCGGCGCTCCGGTAGCGGCTGTTCAGGTTCAGATGCCACGGCTCGTTGTTCTCCTTGGAAATCAGGTTGACCACGCCGCCGACGGCGTTCGCGCCGTACAGAGCCGACGAGGCGCCTTTCACGATTTCAACGCGCCCCACGTTCTCGAGGTTAAGGCGGTTATAGTCAACGTTGTCCATAGTTTCGCCCGCCAGGCGCTCGCTGTCAACCAGGAAAAGGACGGCATTGCCGCCGAAGCCGTTCATGTTGAGCGACGTTTCCTGGCTCATCGCATATCCGAACTCCAGGCCGGGAATCTCCTCGGTGAGCAGGTCCTGAATATTGGTGGCGTCGGTCTTGGCGATTTCGTCGGCCGAAATCACTCGCGTAACGACGGGAACGTCTTTCAGCGCCTTAGGCGTGCGCGTGGCCGTAACCACCACTTCATCAAGAAAGTTGACGGTTGCCGACGCAACTGCGGTTGAATCGCCGGTTTCGGCGGCTTGCATTTCCGCGCAAGCCGCCGAGGCACACATCAAAACGATATATCTCAGGCTATATGCCATAATCACTGTCTCGGAGCTGAAAAAGTGCAGATTAGCGGCATCGGCATCGCGCCGTATTGCAGATTGAAACGTATCGTCATCATGTTGTCGGCCAATTCGCCCTGCAAAGTGCCCGAATATGCCCTTCCGCCGGCGGTCGTGCCCGCAAAGGTCGTGGAGCCGAGTGCATATCTGCCGGCTTTTTCGGTAACCTTTACGCCGTCCACTTCAATTTCTGGCAGCTCCATCGGCGCATTGCCGAATGAGGGTATGGTAACCGTTACGTGCGCGTCATCTGTGGCGACAACCGTCAGCGTTTTGTCATTGAACAGCTCTTCATCGCCCATCACCGAGCATGTCAGATTGCCGGTGTACGTTGCCTCGACGCTGCGGGCGGCGGCTACTTCGGGTTCTTTTTCTTCAGAACATGAAACAAGAGTTGCCGCCGGTCCGATCCAGACGGCCATAAACGCAAAAATCGTCTTAATTGTTTTCATTGTGTAATTACTGCTAAAGATTGGTTATTCATTCAACTTTTTCGACTGCAAAATTAGACAGATTCCGATGGGCGGGCAATACCGCATTCGCGTTATTTTCAGCCTCCCGAATGAGGTCGGCGAGAGGTGCTCTTACACATTTTTAGGTATTTCCGCCTGCCGTAATGATAAGCATTTCTACAATCCGATTTCAACGCCGGGAGGTGCGAAATCGGATTTTTTTCGTAACTTTGCACTGCGATTCACAAAGAGTCGCGTAATGAATGAACTGCAAGACACAGGCCAACGCCACATCGACCCCGAGCGTGAAAAACTGGGGCTATCTTGAAAGCTGGAAAAGCACCGCATCATCGCGCGGCGCAAGAATGCAGCACTGATCACATTTCCATTTTCACATTTTAATCCCCCGATTTTTCCTGATGAACAACCACCGATTGCTCGCAGGGTTGCTTGGCGCGACCTTGCTGAGCGGCGGGGTGCGTGCAGCCGGCAACGTCGAACGTGTGCTCTCGCTCGAAGAGCTGTTTGAAACCGCCGAGACAAACAGTGCGCAACTCCGCCCCTGTTTCACCGCCGAACTGGAGGCCCGGCGCGCCGAGGCCGAGGCGCGCAGCGGCCGCCTGCCCGACATCAGCGCTTCGCTCTCTGTCAGCTACCTGGGCGACGGTTTCACAACCAAACGCGACTTCTCCGACAGGCAGAAGGCGCCGATTCCACACCTGGGCAACGGCCTGACGCTCAACGTCAGTCAGCCGGTCTATGCGGGCGGCGCCATCACCCGCGGAATCGAGATGGCCGAGCTGAAAACCACTGCAGCGCGCTTCGCCACCGAGTTGCAGCGCGACAATATCCGCCTGCGTCTGGCGGGATTTTATCTCGACATTTATAAGTACGGCAACCTGCGCCGCGTGGTCGAGAGCAACATTGACCGCGCGCATAAAATTCTCGACGAGATGGCCGCACGCCGTGCCCAGGGCATGGCGTTGCAAAACGACATCACGCGCTACGAACTGCTCGTCTCCACCCTCGAGCTGCGCCTTGTGAAAATCAACAACATGCTCGACATTCTCAACCGCGAACTGGTCGTTACGGCCGGGCTGCCTGACGGGACGAAAGTGGCGCCCGACACGACGATACTTGCCCGCTCGCTTCCCGCCGCCGGCGAGGGCGAGTGGCAACAGACGGCGCTCGACAACTCGCCCTCGCTGCAGCTGGCGCGCACAAGTGTCAGCATCAGCCGCAAGGCCGAGGCACTGGCCCGCAGCGAGATGTTGCCAAAAATCGGCTTGCAGGCCGGCTGGAGCATCGACGGCCCCATTCTGGTCGAGGTGCCCCCGATTAACCGCAACCTGAGCTACTGGTATGTCGGCGTCGGGGTGAGCTACAATCTGTCGTCGCTCTACAAGAGCAACAAGAGCGTGGCGCGCACCCGAGCTGCGACGCAGGCTGCCCGCGAACAGCTCGAGGCGCTGCGCGAAAACGTGGAGCTCACGGTCCGCAACGACTATATCAGGTATCTCGAAGCCTATGAAGAGCTGAAATCGGGCGAAAAAAACGTGGAATTGGCCGCTCGTAACTATCACACGACCGCCACACGCTTTGCCGAGGGCATGGCGCTGATTACCGACATGCTCGACGCCGCCAACTCCCGGCTCGACGCCGAGCAGCAGCTGGTCAACGCCCGCATTGACATCATTTACAATTACTATAAACTTCTTTTCACCTCCGGAAAAATATGAACCACCGCAACAAGAAAATCATCTCATACATAGTAACCGGCTGCATAATGGTCGGAGCGGCCGCATGGGTCTGCAGCAAGTTCGTCAGCCTGCGCCGCGTGGAGTTTACCGACAACGCCACGGTCAGGCAGCAGATTGTGCCCGTCAACAGCCGCGTGCAGGGCTATATCAAGGAAATCCGATTCGAGGAATTCGAGCCGGTGAGCAAAGGCGACACGCTTGTCATCATCGACGATTCCGACATGCGCCTGCAGGTTGCACGCGCCAGGGCTGACCTGAGCAACGCCCTGGCAGGCAAAGGCGTGGCCACGCGCAGCGTGGGCGTGGCGTCGGCCAATGTGGCCGTGTCGGAGGCTTCGCTGGCCGAGGCCCGCGTTCTTATGGAAATGGCGGCCAAAGACCTCGAGCGCCATGAGGCCCTGCGCAGTCAGGACGCCGTTACGGAAAAGCAGCTCGACGACGCCCGCACCGACTTCGAGGCGAAAAAGGCGCGCTACGAGACCATGGCGCGTCAACGCTCGGCGGCCTCGACCGCGGCCGACGAGACGCGCCTGCGCATCGCTCAGACCGACGCCGGCATCGAGCTGGCCCGGGCTCTGCTCGAAACCGCCGAGCTCAACCTCAGCTACTGCGTAATCATCGCCCCGTGCGACGGCTACGCCTCGCGCAAGGAAATTCAGACCGGTCAGCTCGTGCAGCCGGGCCGCACGCTGCTCGACATCGTCGACTCGGCCGACGTCTGGGTCAACGCAAACTACAAGGAGACGCAACTGCACCACATTGCCGAGGGAAGCGCCGTGGAAATCACCGTCGACGCCATTCCCGACGTCAGGTTCAGCGGCTCGGTGCGCTCGCTCTCGAAAGCCACCGGAGCCTCGCTCTCGGTGTTGCCTCAGGACAACTCGGCGGGCAACTTCGTGAAAGTGCGCCAGCGCGTGCCGGTCAGAATCGAGTTCGCGCCCGACAACGACCCCGCCGACATGGCAAGACTCCGCGCGGGCATGAACGTTGAATGCCGGATTAAATACTGACGCCATGGCCGACCATCATGTTCCCCGCTCCGGGCCGTTCGACATTCCCGACGTGCCCGCGTGGGTGCCCCGGCCGCTCAAGCCGTGGCTGTTCATAGTGTTCGTCCTCATCGTGCAGTTCTCGGGCGGCGTCTACCTCGCCGCAGCAACCGACATGGTCGGCTCAACCGCACTGATGCAGGAAGACATTCTCATGGCGGGCTATGCGTCGCTCGTCGGAATGGCCATCAATTTCGCCGTCATGTTCCGCATCAAGTTCCGCTTCTCCAACCGCACGCAGCTGCTCGCCTCGGCCGGCGTGCTCGTGGCGGCAAACATAATCTGCGCCGAAACGGAGTCGCCGGCCCTGCTCACGGCCACGTGTTTCGTCGCGGGCTGGTTCAGAATGCAGGCCACCTTCGCGTGCAACTCTACTATTCAGCTGTGGCTCACGCCCGTGCGCGACATGTCAGTGTTCTTCTGCTATGTCTATCTCGTCGTCGACAGCGCGATTCAGCTCAGCGGCATCTCCGCGGTCTACGTCTCTTTCTTCTCGCAGTGGGAATACATGCACTGGCTCATGACAGGACTCCTGGTCGTGATGATGCTGATGGTGCTCATTTTCGTAAAGCCCGTCCGCGCCCCGATGTTCATTCCGCTGCTTGGAATCGACTGGCTCGGCGCCCTCCTCTGGGCCGGATTCATGCTCTGCTTCACCTTCGTGTGCGTCTATGGCAACTACTTCGACTGGTGGGACGCAGCCGAAATGCGCCTCGCAGCCCTCCTGGGCCTGCTCTGCCTCGGCGTAAACCTCTGGCGCGCCACGTTTCTCCATCACCCCTACGTCTCGCTTCGCGCTCTGACCAACCGCAACGTTGTCCGCGCCACCGGCGTCTACATCGTCTTCTTCACCCTGCTGGCCACGGAACATGTGTTCGAACACAGCTACGCCGCGGCCATTCTCGGATTTGACGAAGTCAACCTCATTGACCTCAACTGGTATGTCTTTGCAGGCATCATCGTCGGCTGCGCGTTCACCTACCTCACATTCGCGCGGCGCAAGTGGCGCTACAAAACCATGACCGCCATCGGCTTCGCCCTCGCCGCCGTCTATCTCGCCTGCTTCTACTTCATGATAGACTACGGCGTGGAAAAAGAGGCGCTCTTCGTGCCCCTCTTCTTCCGCGGGGCGGCCTCCGTGATAATCTCCATCGTCTTCCTGACCTCGATTGTGCAGAGTGGGCTGCCGTTTCAGGTGTTTCCGCAGGCACTGACAATCAACGGCTTCACCGGCGCCGTGATGGGCGCCACCCTCGGGACGGCCATCATCGGCGAAGCGCTGCGGCGCACCGTCGCCAAAAACTTCGCCCTGCTCAGTGCCGGGCTCACTGACGCCGGCGGCGCCGCTTTCTCCGCCAACCTCTACGGCATGACGCAACTCCGCGCCATGGTTGTCTCCATGAAAGAAATCTACGGCTGGCTGCTCATCGTCGCCCTCCTCTCCCTTCTCCTCATTGCCCTCACCTACAGCCCCGTCCGCCCCCACGCCATCTTCCCCAAATGGCGCACCCTCCGCCGCACCCTCCGCCACACCCTCCGCCACACCCTCCGCCTCCTCACCCCACATTCTGTCGTTACAGTCGGTCGTGCCACCCCCAAAAAATGACGTTGCCCTGCGGGCAAATTTATGGGGGGCGCGGAGCTATGGGGCGGCGGATATTGAGAGCGGTAGCTCTCATTCCGCCGACACTCCGCGACAAAGCCACACGCAAGTAGGATAGGGGCTGCGGATTTCGCGTCGATGTTTTGAGGGGACAGACCGCGGAAGAATCCGCGGCTCCCGCCCTGTTAGTCGGGGGAGAGGTAGACGCGGCGGCGGAGGGTGGCGGCGGCTTCGGCGAGGGAGACGGGGAGCTGGCCGCGGACCATGAGGCGGAGTTCGACGGGGGAGCTCGCGGGAGAGTAGGGGGGCTGTATGTATTTGAGGTCTTCGAGGCGGAAGCCGTTGCGGCGGTAGAAGTCGATGCGGCGGCGGGCCATTTCGCCGCTTTCGGGCGGCTCGACTTCGAGAATCACGGGGCCTTCGATGGCGGCGATGGCGCGCGAGCCGATGCCGACTCCGCGTCGGTCGGGGAAGACGGCGAAGTGCTCTACGTAGGTGTAGCCGTCAAATTGCCATGTGGTCAGCAGTCCGTCGTCGCCGACGGCCCAAAGGCGGAAGGCGGGGTCGGACGGCGGCATCTGTTCGCGCGGGCGCCGTTCGTCGGGCGGAAAGGCGCTCTCGTAGAGGTCCATCAGCCGGCCGAATTCCTCGGGGCTTATTTTATCTCGCAGTTCCATTTTCAGCGGCGTTTAGGTCCTTTTTTGCGGAATTTGCCGAAGGGTTGTTCGTCGTCAGCGGCGGCGAAGCGGTTCTTGCGGGCCGCGAGGCGCGAGTAGTCCTTGCCCTCTTCGGCCCGCTCGCAGTGGAGGCGCTTGCCGAAGAACTCGGCTCCCTTGAGGGCTGAGGCCACTCGGGCGGCGTCGCCCTTGGCCACGTCAAACAGGGTGTAGCCCGGCATGAGGTCGATGCGGCCCACGTTGACGCGCTGGCCCGGCACGAGGTGGTTGAGCATGTCGATGAGGTTGCCCGCGTAGAAGCCGTCTCGCTTGCCCGCGCTGACATACATGCGCGCCATGCCGCGCGCAGCCGTGCGGCGGTCTTTCTCCTGCTCCGAGGGCAGTTCGCGCTTGCCTTTCTTGTCTCCCTTGCCCGGTTTCTCAGACGAGATGTTCTCGATTACGGGTGCGTCTTTATAGTAGTCGAGCAGGCGGTTGAACTCGAGCGAGAGCACGCGCTTGAGCAGGTCTTTGCCGTCGAGCCATTCGAGCTTGCGCTCCACTCCCGGCAGATACTTGCCGATGGATTCCTCGTCGACCTCGACGCGCTCCAGGCGGTCGGCCAGATTGTAGAGCTGTTTTTCGATGATATGGTCGGGGGTGGGCACGTCGCGGTGCTCGAACGTCTTGCCGATTTTCTTCTCGATTTCGCGCAGCTTGCCTTTCTCGCGTGAGTGAATGATTGCGATTGAGATGCCCGCCTTGCCGGCGCGGCCCGTGCGGCCCGAGCGGTGGGTATAGACGGCGGTGTCTTCGGGCAGGCCGTAGTTGATTACGTGGCTGACGTTGTCGACGTCGAGTCCGCGGGCGGCCACGTCGGTGGCCACGAGCAGCGAGAGCACGCGGTCGCGGAATTTCTTCATGACAATGTCGCGCTGTTGCTGCGAGAGGTCGCCGTGGAGGGCGTCGGCGTTATAGCCGTCCTGAATCAGCCGGTCGGCGATTTCCTGCGTCTCCTTGCGTGTGCGGCAGAAGATGATGCCGTAGATGTTGGGCGAGTTGTCGGCCACACGTTTCAACGTTAGATACTTGTCTGACGCCTTGACCATATAGTAGATGTGGCGCACGTTTTCGGCGCCCGAGTTGCGCGTGCCGATTACGTATTCTTCGGGGTTGTGCATGTACTTCTTGGCGATGGCGCCGATTTCCTTGGGCATCGTGGCCGAGAACATGAGCATCTTGCGCTCCTGAGGCACGTGGGCCAGAATGGCGTCGATGCTGTCGAGAAAGCCCATGTTGAGCATTTCGTCGGCCTCGTCGAGAATGACGGTGTGCACGTCGGCGAGGTTCACCTCCTTGCGCTCGATCAGGTCGATGAGACGCCCGGGAGTGGCCACGATTATCTGCACGCCCTGGCGCAGCGCCCGAATCTGGCTCATGATTGACGAGCCGCCGTAGACGGGCAGCACCTTGAGGTTGTCGATATATTTTGAATAGTCGGCGAGGTCAGAGCCGATCTGCAGGCACAGTTCGCGTGTCGGGGCGAGAATCAGGGCCTGTGGGGCGTTGAGCGACGTGTCGATGCGCTGCAGCACCGGCAGGCCGAAGGCGGCCGTCTTGCCCGTGCCTGTCTGGGCCAGGGCAATGACGTCGTTGTCGGCGGTGAGCAGGTGGGGAATGACCTTTTCCTGTACGGGCATGGGCTGTTCATAGCCCAGTTCTTCGATTGCGCGGAGAAGATTGTCGGCCACTCCGAGTTCCTTGAATGTTGGCATTGAGTATTTTGGTGTTATAATTAGTATCTGTTATGTATAACAAATTTCGGCAGATTTTTGCTAATCTGCAAATATTATTATCAAAAAGCGGGGTCGACCGTGAGGCCGACCCCCTGCTTTGATGCGGTTGGTTGAGCGCGTCGATTTTATTTGACGAGCGTTTTCACGCCGTTGACAATGTAGATGCCCGGCACGAGCTTGCCGCCGCTGACCCTGCGGCCTGTGAGGTCGTAGGTGTTGCCGTCGGCCGCGGGTGCCTCGGTAATTTCGTCAATGCCGTCGGCCGCGCCTTCAACGTCGACGGGAATGTCGTAGGCCACGCCGTCCTTGACGTTCTTGTCGTTATATTCGGGAATCTCCATCCACGCGTTCTCATAGATGACGCGAATCAGGTAGCGGCCCGATTTCACGGTTGCCGGCACCGAAACGGGCTGTTCGATGTTCATGACGGCGTCATAGTTGCACAGAACCATGTCGTCGCCGTCCTGCATCTTCTTGCCGTAGGTGGCAATCGGGGTCATCGACATCATGTTGTCCCAGTCGGTGAAGATTGTGGCGCGGTTATAGCGCAGGTCCTGATAGACGGTCTGCGACGAGCGCGGTCCGGCTTCGTTGGCCACGAGCTTCAGCGTGAACGTCTTGCCGGCTTCGGCGCGGACGGGCGTGTTGACTCTGACGTAGAACGTGTTCTGGCTGTCTTGCGTATAGTTGATGTCGGTCTTTGCGCCCGAAGTGCTGATTTCCTTCACAAAGGCTTTGCCGTCGGCGTGCATTTCGCCTTCGGGGGCTTCGAGCTGCAGCTCGGGCAGGGTGGTGAAGTCGAGGTTGCCCGATGCGGCATTCGAGATTTTCAGCACTATGTCATAGGCTATGCCTTCGTAGATTTCCTGCGTGTCGGCGTTGAGCGATGCCACGGGGCGCCATGCGTTCTGATAGATGATGCGTATGCGGCCGTAGCCCTGCGGGGCGTCGGTCGGCACCATAAACGTCTGCGTGATGGTCATCACGTCGTCATAGTTGCAGAGAATGTTGGCGTTGGTGATGCCGCCGCGGCCAAGGGTTACAACCTGGTCAAGACGCTCGGAATTGGTGTAGTCAACATAGATGCCCGCAAAGTTGTAGCGCAGGTCCTGATAGGAGGTCCACTGGTCGCGCGGGCCGGCCTCGTTGGCCTTGAAGGTAACGGTGAACCGCTTGCCGGCCTCAACCTCGATTGCGTCGGGCAAGAGGGTGTAGACGCTCTCGGGCATCGTTTCGGCGGTGTAGCTGATATTTTTCGTCGCGCCGGTCGATGTGATTTCTTTCACAAACGCTTTGCCCTCGGGGTGAGTGGTGCCGGCGGGAGTGGAATATTTGCATATCTCGTCCGACGTAGCCGCCCCCACACGCAGGGTCAGGTCGTAGACCGTGCCGTCGGCCACGGGGCCGTCGGCCTTGGGCGTCGACTTCGAGTCGACGACGATGCGCATGGCATATGCGCCATATTTCTGGTTGCCGGGCACAATGATCGTTGTCGGGTCGTCGGCCTTTTCGCTGTCGTCGAACTTCAGGTCCTGGTTGTAGTCCACCCACACACCGATGTTTGCCTGTGCCGAGGTGGTGATGTCCAGGTCGACAATGTTGCCCTGCGACGTGGCGATGGTTTCGTCGAGCACGTTGTAGAGCTCGGCCGGAGCGGCCGACGCCTTGTAGTCTATCTCCGCGCCGGCTTGCAGTGAGGTAATATACGTGCCCTTCGCGCCGGTGGGCACGGTGTAGCCCGCGCCCTTCTTGCGAATGGGGGTGAAGCGCAGCGTGTTCGTCAGCTCCTGGTTGCGCGGAATCAGATAGCGGTTCCACACGGTCGAGCCGCACGAGCCGTTGCCCAGACCCTTCTGCATGTAGTCGAGGTGGACCACCGTTTCCTTGCGGTCAACGAGCTCGTTGTTGTGGCGCGCGCTGTAGTCGGCTTCCTGATGGTGAAGGGCCGAGAAGCTTACGGGGCCTTCGGTCTCGATGAGCAGGCCGTAAGAATTGTCGGCCGAGGTCAGTTTCAGATAGCGCAGCTCTTCGTGGTTGCCCATGCTCTGCGGGTGGACGAAGTTTTCATGTTCGTCCGTAACGGTCGACCGGTAAACGGCGGCAAAGCTGGCGGTCTTGCGGTCGCAGTAGTTGCTCATGGGGCCGCGGGCAAAGTATTCCATATTCTCCAGCGCCGGGGTCAGCGAAATCGATTGGCCGAGGCGCTCAAGCTGCTCGACGTTGTGGTTATAGACGGTCTTGACGTCGAGCGTGCCGTCGGCATAGATGGTGTAGTAGTTGCGATAGCTGATGACGCCGGGATTCTCGAAGTAGGCGGTGAGCTGCACTGCCTTGGCGCCGCGGGCGTCGCCGTCAACGAAGTTGCAATACATTTTGGTGCCCGTGGCGGTGTAGCCGCTCATGGTTGTCGGCGGTATGCCGCTGTAGGGTGCGTCGTTCTCGACGAAGCGATATGAGTCGAACTTCAATCCGTTGCCGTTGTAGATGTAGTCGTGGCCGTCGAATTTCATCGACACGAGGTTGCCCGAGCCGTCGAAGCGGAACGAGAAGCCTTCGCCGTCAATCTCCACGGGGCCGTTGCCGCGCGTCTGCAGGGTGGGCTGCATGGCCGAGATGTTGATTGAGGGCAGGGCCGGGCGCTCGTTGATTGCAAACTGTTCTTCGGCAACCACGTGGCCCGCTTCGGCCCAGTCGGTGGCCGTTGAGGTGAGGAACTTGACGGTGAGCAGATATTCCGCATCGTCGGTTATCTTGGTCGAATAGGGAATTCTGAGGCGGCGGAATCTGTCGGGCTTGATGTCTTGCGGCTCGAGAGTGCCGTTCTCGACGTCGATGCCGTTGCGGCTCACGCTCCATGCGATGTCGAAGCCCGAAAGGTCGATGAAGTCATATGTGTTTGAAATCTTCACGGTTTGTTTTTCGGGCGTGAACTCGTCCATCTTAATCCATTGCTGAACTTTCTTCACCTCAATCAGCTTGGCCGTAACCTCGCGCTCGGGGCCGACAACGCCGTTGCTCATGAAGTTGCCCTGATGCGGGCCGGGAAAGTCGTAACCCGTCAGGAATTCGCCCTTTTTCCAGGTGCCGTTCTTGATTTTCTGCGGGTCATAGATTGCCTGGTCTGCCCAGTCCCAGATGCAGCCGCCGATTGTGCGGCGCGAGTTTTCGATGTAGTTCCAGTAGTCGACAAAGTTGCCGAGGCTCTGGCCCATCGAGTGCGCGTATTCGCAGAGGAAGTGGGGGCGTGAGTCCCATACCCAGTTGTCCATGCTGATGACTTCGTTCTCATAGGGATACATCTTCGACGTGAAGTCGGAATTGGCGAATTCCTGCTGACCCTCATAGTGAACCAGGCGCGGGTCGAGTGCGCGAATGGCTTCGCGGCACAGGGCGAAGTTCGAGCCGTTGCGCGACTCGTTGCCCATGCTCCAGAAAATCACCGAAGGGTGGTTGCGGTCGCGAAGGACCATGCGCTCCTGGCGGTCAACGAATGCCGGACCCCACGTGTCGTCGCTCGACAGGCTGCCGTCCATTGCGTGAGCCTCGAGGTCGGCCTCGTCCATGACGTAGATGCCGAAATGGTCATACATGGCCATCATTTTCGGCTGATGCGGGCAGTGAGACGTGCGCACGGTGTTGATGTTGTATTGCTTGAACAGAATCACGTCTTTAAGCAGCGATTCGGTGTCCATGGTGCGGCCGGTCAGCGGGTGCGTGTCCTGGCGGTTCACGCCCTTGAAGAAGACCTTGTGGCCGTTGATGTGAATGAAACTGCCAACCTGCTCGATGCGGCGGAAGCCGTGTTTCGTCGCAAACGCCTCGGTTTCGTTGCCGGCGGCGTCCTTGAGGCTGACGATGACAGTGTAGAGCGCAGGCGTCTCGGCCGTCCAGGGCGAGATGTCGCTCAGCTGAACCGACGTCGACACTTTCGTGCTCGCGCCGGCGGCGAGTTCAAACGTCTTGGCGGGCATGGTGGCAAGCACGCTGTTGCCGTCGATGTCAATCACGGTAACCTCGGCCGTGCCGTTGGCTTTGGCGCCCGAGCGGTTGTCGATTTCCATGTCCACGTTCAGAGTCGCCGAGCTGTTGTCTGACGCGAGGGTCGACGTGATGTAGTGGTCGCGCACAAACGTGCGGGGCACGGCCGTCAGCGTTACGTCGCGGAAAATGCCGCCCCAGCGCATCATGTCCTGGTCTTCGAGATATGAGCCGTCGGTCCATTTGATGACTCTTACGGCAAGCGAGTTCGCGCCTTGGCGGGCGGCCGAGGTGATGTCGAACTCGTGGTTGGTGTTGGCGGCCTGGGTGTAACCCACAAACGTGCCGTTGACCCACACGTATGCGCCCGAGTAGATGCCCTCGAAGTTCAGGAAGAGCTGCTTGCCGTTCCAGTCGGCCGGCACGGTGAACGTGGTCAGATATGAGCCCGTCGGGTTGGTGTCATAGCCGTCGTTGTCGCTGCGGCGGACAATTTTCGGACATTTCGACTTGTCGAACGGATAGTCCACGTTGACGTACAACGGCGTGTCGTAGCCTTGCATCTGCCAGCACGAGGGCACGTCGATGAGGTCCCAGTCAGAAGAGTCATAGCCGGCGGCCTCGAACCCTTTGGGCGAATTGTTCGGGGTGGTCGAATACTTGAACTTCCACTTGCCGTTCAGGCTCTTGCGCAGCGACGACGCGGAGTTGACCCAGGGGGTGTCGAAAAACTCGCGGTCGGCTTTCAGCGCGGCCGTGGTGGAGTAGGGGGTATAGGTGGCATGGGCCTTTTCCTTGTTGACGCCGAACACGGTCTGGTCCTGACGCCATGATTCGGAAGGCTCGGTAACCGTTGCCGCTCCGGCGGCGGCCACGGTGGCCACGGCAAGAAGATGCGTGATAATGAGTTGTTTCATGGTTCTTTGTAAAATGATATTATCTGCTGCAAATTTACGAAATTTCGGCGAGATAAAAAAATGGCCTGAAGGGCAGTTGCGCCCCTCAGACCATGAGGCTGAAACTTAACGAATTGTATCAGTCAATGTCGACGGAGCTGCCGGGGGTGTGCAGGCAGTGATAGTCGGTCGCGGTCGAGCCGGCATATGCGGGGAAGTCGCACGCTTCCTTATATTCGCCCCAGAAGTGCATCGGGAAGAAGTGGTCAACCTTGATTGCGGCCAGGAAGCGGTGGGCGCCTTCGGCGAAGTCCTGACCCTGACGCGGGTCGACGGGGAACATGGCCACGTCAATCTCGCTGACTTCCGACTTGATTCGGTTCAGCACATGGTCAAACTTCTGCGAGGCCTTGACCTGCTGGGCTTCGGTGAACTCGTCTTTCCAGTGCCAGAGGTTGAGGTCGCCGGCATGGAAAATGGTCTTGCCGTCGGTGGTCGTGATGAAGAACGAGATGCCGACGTCGGTCGAGCCGTAGGCCTTGATGCGTGCGCAGCCGGGCACGTTCTCGACGATGTCGCCGGGGCTCATGCCCTGCACGTTGAGCGTCGAGGGTATGGCGCGTGCAGGCACGTCGTTCGAGAGTATGTAGGTGCGCCGCCGGTCCTGTGCCAGCTCGAAGATGCCGGGATTGTAGTGGTCGGGGTGGCGGTGTGAGGCGAAGAACACCACGGGTTTCTCCGGATTATGACTCAGAATCTTATGCAATGCATGCGACGGGTCGCGATAATAGTCCAGCACGAGAATCGCGTCGGGCAGCGTAACGGCGAAGCCGCTGTGGTCTAAATAGGTAATTTTCATTTCGATAATTGAAAATAATTTTGTTCAACTATCGGAATAACAATCGGCGTCGGCCTCGGGTTCAGACAAAAATCAGCACGAGCAGCTGCGCGATGATTACGCGCACGAACATCGACACGGGATAGACCGTCGCGTAGGCCACTGCGGGGTCGTCGCCGTCGCATTCGTCGTTGGCATAGCTCAGCGCCATCGGGTTGGCCATGGCGCCGGCAAGCATGCCGCACGTCTCGCCGAACCCGAGGCGGAACACGTGCATGGCCGGCACGGCCATGATGAGCACCGGAATGACCGTGAGTAGGAAGCCGACGGCAATCCACACGGGGCCGTCGCCCGTCATGACGGTTTCGAGGAAGTCGGCGCCCGAGCTCAGGCCCAGGCAGGCAAGAAAGAGCGACAGGCCGATGCCGCGCAGCATCAGGTTGGCCGAGCGGGTGGTGTAGGTAACCAGATGGAGCCGCGGACCGAACGAGCCTATCAGCAGCCCGACAATGATTGGGCCGCCGGCAAGGCCGAGGCGCACGGGCGTTTCGATGCCCGGAATGAAGAAGGGTACCGAGCCGAGAATCAGGCCGAGCACCATGCCGATGAAGATGGCCGCCAGATTGGGCTCGCGCAGGTCGGTGGCCACGTTGCCCAGCAGCTTCTCGACGTTCTCGATGGCCTTGGCCTCGCCAACGACCGTGAGGCGGTCGCCCATCTGCAGCACCAGCTCCGGCGTGGCCAGCAGCTGCACGCCCGAGCGCAATACGCGCGAAATGTTGATGCCGTAGCTGTTGCGCAGTTTCAGCGAGCCGAGGCGTTTGCCGTTTATCTCGGGGCGGGTAACGATTACGTGCTTCGAAATCAGCGAGCTGTCAATGGCGTTCCAGTCAATGTTTTCGGCGTTCCAGTCTTTCTTTTCCTGCTCGCCGAAAAGCACGGTCAGCGCCGGGGCGTCGGCATCGGTCGTTACGATGAGCAGGCGATCGCCCTTGTGAATGATGGTTTCGGAAGTGGGAATCTCCACCTTGCCGTCGTGCCACAGGCGCGAAATCACGAACTTGTGGGGCGCAAAGGCCGCCACTTCGCGCACGGGGCGGTCGAACACTCCGGGGTTATGCACCAGAAAAGTGGCGATGTAGGTATGGTTGGACTCCTCGCTGACGTGGCTGCACATGTCGGCCGGTTTGGCAAAGAGCTTGCGGGTGATTATGAACGCGAGAATCACGCCCACGACGCCCAGCGGGTAGGTTACGGCGCAGCTCAGCGCCGCGCCGGCCGCGGGCCGGCCCAGCTGGGTCAGCGTTTCCTGGGCGGCGCCCAGGGCCGGGGTGTTGGTCGTGGCGCCGCAGAGAATGCCCACCATGTCGCCCATCGGAATGTGCCATATCAGCGAGATGCCAACGGCCATCAGCGTGCCTAACAGCACCGTGGCCAGTCCCAGCATGTTGAGCTTGATGCCGCCCGAGCGGAACGACGCGAAGAAGCCCGGGCCCACTTTCAGGCCCAGTTCGTAGACAAACAGCACCAGGCCGAAGCTCTGGGCATATTGAAGCATCTGCGGGTCTATCGAAAAACCGAGATGCCCGGCCAGAATGCCGACGAAGAACACGAACGTTACGCCCAGCGACACCCCCATGACCTTGATTTTACCCAAACCGAGGCCTAAGGCGATAATCACCGAGATAACAATCACCGCCTGCAGCGGCGAGTGGTCAACGAATAGTGAGTCGAGCCATTCCATAAAGCGCTGCAAAGTTACGCATTTCAGTTCATATTTCCTATATTCGGCTAAAATCGGTCTGAATGATTAAAATTTGTTAAATCTGCATGCCAACGTTTGTAACTACAAAAATAGTTGCTAACTTTGCAGCACAAACTACAAAAATAGTTATGACTAAATCAACGAAAGAGAAACTTACCCCGAAAGAGGAAGAACTGATGCAGCTGCTGTGGGCCCACGGCCCCATCTCAATCAGCCGGCTGGTTGAATTCTACCCCAAGCCCCGACCGCATTTCAACACTGTCTCGACCGTGGTGCGCCGTCTGGAGACAAAGGGTTTCGTGTCGCATAACGAAGCCGCAGGCTCATTCCGCTATTATGCAACCGTTGACAAAGAATATTTCCGCAGCCGCAGTTTCGGCAATTTCATAAAGAACTATTTCGGCGGAAGTTACTATGGCGCCGTGTCCTCTCTCGTCGAGGAAGACAAGCTTACGGCCGACGAATTAAAAGAATTGCTCCGCCTTGTGGAGCGCAAAGGAAAATAGGAAAAATGGGCGCGTTTCTTGCTTATTCCATAATCAGCGGCCTGTTGCTTAGCGTGCTTTATCTGTCTTATCGGGTATTGCTTGCGCGCGAAAATCAGCCGCGTTTTAACCGCGGAGTGCTGTTGGCAATATATGCCGTGTCGTTTCTCGCACCGTTGCTGATGTCGGCTTTTGAAGAACTGCCCCGGCACGCCGCACCCGCCCTGACGACCTTTAACGGACTTAAAATCGTTGGCGGCGTTGTCGCGACTGCCAACTCTTCGCTCTGGGCCACGGCCCTGATTTGGCTTTTCATTGCCGGCATGGCCGCGGTCGGCGCCCGCACGCTCATCACGTGGATTCGCTTGGGCGCCGTTGTCCGCTTTGGCAGAAAGATTGAAAAAGACGGTTACACCCTTGTGCTGACCGGCAATGACAAATTTGCCCCCTTCAGCTGGCGGCGCTATGTGGTCATGAGCGAGAAAGACTATGAAAACAATTATGCGGCCATTGCCGCACACGAGCTGAAACACATCGCCGCACGCCATCGCATCGACCTGCTGATTGCGCAGGCTGTCTGCATGGTCAACTGGTTCAACCCCGTTGCGTGGCTCATGCGCGACGACCTGATGCTCGTTCACGAATACCAGGCCGACCTGGCCGTAATCGAAAGCGGATATGACATTCAGGCATACCAGCGGTTATTGATAAAAAAAGCTGTTGGCGCGAGATTCCCGTCCTTAGCCAACAGCCTGAATCATAGTAAACTTAAAAAACGTATCACCATGATGTACAAAGAAAAAAGCGGTGCGGGCCGAAAACTGAAAGCCCTTGCACTCGTGCCGATGCTCTCGTTGGCACTCGGCGTGGCCACCGTGCCCGCCGTACGCGCTGCAGTGTCTACAATCGGCAGCAGCGACATTTCCGTCGGCAAAAGTAGCGAAAAACTTCCGGACGACAAAATCAAAGTGCAACGCTACCGGGTTACGGACATCAGCGTCAACGCCCAATCAAAGCACACCACCGTAACCGTAACCGGCGAGAATTTCGGCAACACCCTCACGGTTTCAGGCGCAACTCTTAAGGTCGGCCACAAGACCTACCGCGAAAACTCGATGCATACGAGCCTCACAAACGGCGCGGCCGTAATTACCGCCTCCTTCCCCGTTGCGGCGGCCGACAAAAAACCGTCGGCCATGACCCTGACAGTCAACGGCCTGGAGATTCCCTTCAATCTCGAGGAATTCTCGTCGTCGAAGGCTGCGTCTGCCCCTGCGGGAAACAAAAAAATCTTCGTCAACGGCAAGGAAGTTACCGAAGCCGAAATGAATGCACTCTCGTCTGACGCCATTGTCTCTATAACCGTCAACCGTCAGTCCAATTCGATTTTCATCACCTCCAAATAAAAATAATTAGGCTTTAACACAATTGCGCGCCCGCAAAGGCGCGCAATTTTTTTGTTCATTGTGCCGCCGGCTTGCCGGCGCTCCCTCAACCCTCAACCCAATTCTACGCTCCCCCTCCTCCCCCTTGTCGTAACTTTGCCGCCGGTATGCAAAGCATCTGGCTCCCGTTCCGACAATACTCCGTCAGCTTCCGACGCTGGGTCGGCCGCCCTCTGCGGTCGGCCGAAGCCAACTTCATCGAAGCCGCCGAACGCGCCCGCCAGCTCGCCGACGGCTCCCTCCTGATGCTCGTCAACGACCCCACGCGCGAACTCATGCGCGTAATTCTCGAATACGTCTCCTGGCATCAGAACATACTCCTCCCCTTCGCCATCTCCCCCTCCCTCCCCAACATCGTCGTCGACACCACCCGAGCCGACGCCTTCGCCGCCTGCCGCATCTTCTCCCCGCCAAACCCACTCCCAATCGCAGGCCGAAGCATCTGCTGCACCCGCGGCTACGACTTCAACAGCGCAGTCCTCTTCAACGCCAACACCTACTGCCCCTCCGTACCCGTCTACCGCAGCCGACTCATCGGCCCCGTACACTCGCTCGTCGCCGGAGCCCCCGACGGCTCCATCATCATCGTCCATGGAGACATCTCCTGGCCCTGGCGCCGCAACCACTTCCGCTCCCTCTGGCGCCGAACCCGCAAAAACCCATTCTGGTACCGCTACGACGCCCTCAGCCCCGACCCCCTGCTGCTAAAACGCCGCAAAATCCTGCGGTCCCCGAAGAT
Source organism: uncultured Porphyromonadaceae bacterium (assembly GCA_902495245.1). GTDB lineage: Bacteria > Bacteroidota > Bacteroidia > Bacteroidales > Muribaculaceae > UBA3263. The sequence continues at coordinate 183,684 of CABUWI010000004.1, read as the reverse complement.
ACGCTACCCCCTCAAAACCTTCAACAAGCGGAGCGACGCGCCTCCACGGCGCCTGTCCCCCGGCGTCGCCCTCCTCCCTCTCCCACAGATACCTGCCTGAGCGGCAGCTGCCCCGCGAGCCTCACAAAGCCAAAACGCAGCAAAAGCTGCACCTCTTCCAATAGGTCGCAAAGCGCACACACTCCAACCCTGACATGTTTCCATCACCCTCAGGTGCCGATGGGGCTGCCGACCCAGGTCCCGCACGCACCGCGCCGCCGCCGTTGAGCCGGCGCAAACCGCCACGTGCCTTCCCGGGGGAGGGCCGCGGCGGTTTTTCTTTTCCCCAACCCAACCCTCAACCGTGTGAGCGCGGCAGCGCGAAAAACCCCGCTTAATCCTGTTGAATCCCGATAAATCCCGATAAATCAAGAAAAAATTCTTAATTCATAATTCTTTTCGTAACTTTGCAGTTCAAAATTATCGCGACATTTCGTGCCAATACGTTCGATATATATAGCCATATTGCTGATTGTCGGTGTTTTCGGCCTCAGAGCCGAAGAGGCCGACACTGTGCGGGCGTTGCCGCCCGACAGCATTGCGGCGCCGGCGCGCACCGACTCCGTTGCGGCGCCGTCGCGAATCAGACGGCAGAAGGTCGACCTTGACCATCAGGTCGTGTTTCAGTCGTCTGACTCGATGGTGATGATCGGGCGCAACCGCACCTACATGTTCGGCAACGGCAAGGTGAGCTATGGCGACATCAAGCTCGACGCCGAAAACATCGAGATGGACCTCAAGACTCATGACGTCAAGGCCTCGGGTCGCGCCGACACGCTCGGCAATCTTATCGGCACACCGAAATTCGCGTCGGGCCAGGACGCCTATGAGTCTGAAAGCATGGCCTATAACTTCAAGACCGAGCGCGGCTACATTACCAACGTCGTTACGCAGCAGGGCGAGGGCTATCTGACCGGCGGCAAGTCAAAAAAGATGGAAAACGGCGAGTTTTACATTCAGGACGGCCGCTACACCACCTGCGACAACCACGACGACCCTCACTTTCACTTCCAGATTACAAAGGGCAAGGTGAAGCCCGGTTCGAACATCGTTACGGGGCCGGCCTATCTGGTTCTGGCTGGGCTGCCGCTGCCGCTGGCCGTGCCGTTCGGCTACTTTCCGTTCACCAAGAAATATTCGTCGGGCATCATCTTCCCCACGTTCGGCGATGACTACCGCCGCGGTCTCTATCTCGACAACGGCGGCTATTATTTCGCCATCAACGACAACATAGACCTGGCGCTCACCGGCCAGATCTACACCAAGGGCACGTGGGGCCTCTCGGCGCGCTCAACCTATTCGAAGCGCTATAAGTTTGCCGGCAATTTCTCGGTGAGCTATCTCAACTCGGTCGACGGCGAGAAGGGTAGTGCCGACTATTCGCGCCAGACCAACTTCCAGGTGCTCTGGAGCCACCAGCAGGACGCGAAGTTCAACCCGAACATGACCTTCTCGGCCAGCGTGAACTTCGCCACGAGCGGCTATTCGCGCAACAACGTCAACTCTTACTATAACTCGTCGTTCACCGAGAACACCAAGAGCTCGACGGTGAACATTACCTACCGCTTTCCCGGCACGAAGTGGAGCATGTCGGCCGGCTTCAACATCACGCAGCGCTCGAGCGACGAGACCTTGAACGTGTCGCTGCCCAACCTGTCGGTTACGCTGTCGCAGGTGGCGCCGTTCAAGCGCAAGCGCCCTGTGGGAGCCGAGAAGTGGTATGAAAAAATCAAGCTCTCCTATTCCGGTCAGCTGCAGAACTCGCTGACGGCCAAGCAGAACGAGTTCTTCCACAAATCGCTCATCAAGGACTGGCGCAACGGCATGCGCCACTCAGTGCCGATTTCGGCGACGTTTCAGCTGTTCAAGTACATAAACATCACGCCGTCAATTCAGCTCAACGACCGCATGTACACTCAGAAAGTGCGCCGCGACTGGGACCCCGTCGCCGCCAAAGAGATTCAGGACACGACCTACAGCTTCTATAACGTCTTCGACTTCACCGCCTCGCTCGGCCTCTCGACCAAAATCTATGGCTTCTGGCAACCCATATGGGGCAAGAAGGTCAAGATGATCCGCCACGTCATGACGCCGACCATCTCGCTGAGCGGGTCGCCCGATTTCGACGCGCCGGGCTGGGGCTACTACGGCCGCTACCGCTATGTCGACGAAGGGGGCCGCGAGCGCGAGAACGTCTACTCGATGTTTCCCAACGCCTGCTTCGGCATTCCGGGCCGCGGCAAGCAGGGCGTCGTCAGCTTCTCGCTCGCCAACAATCTGGAGGCCAAGGTCGCGACCAACGACTCCATAGGCGAGAAGAAGATATCGCTCATCGAGAATTTCACCGTGCGCCAGAGCTATAACTTCGCCGCCGACTCGCTGAACTGGAGCAATATCAACACGTCGATTCTGCTGCGGCTCACCAAGAGCTTCAACCTGAACCTGAGCGCCGTCTGGGACGTCTATACCTACAAGCTCAACGAATACGGACGGCCCTATCGCTGCAACGTTACGCGCCTGCAGGCCGGCAAGGGGCTGGGACGCCTCTCGTCGACCGGCACGAGTTTCAGCTACACGTTCAACAATCAGACATTCACCAATCTCTTCAAGAAAAAGCGCGGCGACGACGGCAAGCCCGAAGACAAGGCCGCCGGCAACGCCAAGGGCAAGAAGTCGGGCGGGGGAGGCGCCGGCGATTTCGACGACGACGGCTATCTGAAGTGGGAATGCCCGTGGAGCCTGTCGGTGAACTACTCCATAGCCTACGGCTACGACATGAGCTCGTTCAACCGCAAGAAGATGGAATATAACGGGCAGTTTACCCACAGCCTCAGCTTTTCGGGCACCTTGCGCCCGACGCCGAACTGGAATTTCAACTTCTCGGCCTCTTACGACTTCAAGCAGAAAAAAATCGCCTACATGAACTGCAACATCAGCCGCGACCTGCATTGCTTCACAATGACGGCCAGCTTCGTGCCCGTAGGCCCCTACAAGAGCTATAACTTCCACATCGCAATCAAGTCGTCGTTGCTCAGCGACGTCAAATATGACAAACGGTCATCTTTTGCAAACGGTATAGAATGGTATTGACATTTCACGACACGACTCCTTTCAGGCTTGAATCGGGCGCCGAGCTTCCGGAGCTCGACATTGCCTATCATACGTTCGGCCGCATGAACGCCGACCGCAGCAACGTCATATGGGTCTGCCACGCACTGACGGCAAACAGCGACGTGGCCGACTGGTGGCCGGGCACGGTAGAGCCGGGCCGCTTTCTCGACCCCGAAAAATATTTCATTGTCTGCGCCAATATTCTCGGCTCGCACTACGGCACCACCGGCCCGCTGAGCATCAACCCCGAAACCGGACGGCCGTATTACGACACGTTTCCGGTGATGACCGTGCGTGACATCGTGGGTGTGCACCGCCGTCTGGCGGCACATCTGGGCATCGGGCGGGTCGAGCTGCTCATCGGCTCGTCGCTGGGCGGATTCCAGTGCATGGAGTGGGCGCTGATCGACCCCGGCTTTGCGCGACGCGTGGCGCTGATTGCCACTTCGGCCTACACGACGCCCTGGGCGGCCGCCTTCAACGAGAGCCAGCGCATGGCAATCGACGCCGACTGCACCTACGGCCATCGCGAGCCCGACGCCGGCGCCGCCGGGCTGGCCGTTGCGCGCTCCATTGCCCTGCTGAGCTATCGCGGCCCTATGGCCTACAACCTGACGCAGGCCGACCCGGAAGAGCGCCCCGACATCTTTCTGCGCCGCGTGCTGACCTATCAGCAGCATCAGGGCGACAAGCTCTGCAACCGCTTCAACGCCTACAGCTATTACAGGCTGACGCGCACGGTCGACTCGCACGACATCGGCCGCGGCCGCGGCGGCGTCGCAGCCGCCCTGGCCTCATTCCGCCCCAGGACGCTGGTGGTTGCCATCTCGTCCGACATTCTGTTCACCCCCGCCGACGCGCGCCTGCTTGCCGACGGCATTCCCGGCGCCACGCTGCGCACAATCGACTCGGACTTCGGCCACGACGGTTTCCTTGTCGAAGGCCGGAAACTAAACGATATTATAAACGAATTCATGCAAGAGATATGACCAAACGCAAGCAACTGACAGTTGGCCTTTTCGGGTTCGGCACCGTCGGAAAGGCGCTCTACGACCTGATTCAGACCACACGCCCCGAGGGTGTGGCCATAAAGCGCATCTGCGTGCGCAACCTCGATAAAGAGCGCGGAGTGAAGGCCGACTTCACCGACTCGCCCGACGAGATTTTCAATGATGACGAAATCAACCTCATTGTCGAGCTTATCGATGACGCCGATGCCTCGTTTGAAATCATCAGGCGCGCGCTGCAGAAGGGGCTCACCGTCGTGAGCGGCAACAAGAAGATGCTGGCCGCCCACCTGCCCGAGCTCATCAAGATGCAGGCCGAGACCGGCGGCACGCTGCTCTATGACGCATCGGCGTGCGGCAGCATTCCGGTAATCAGGAATCTCGAGGAATACTATGACAACGACCTCCTGATTTCGGTAAAGGGAATTCTGAACGGGTCGTCAAACTACATTCTGACCAAAATCTTCAAGGAGGGCATGGGCTACGGCGAAGCACTGCGCCTGGCCCAGGAGGCCGGCTTTGCCGAGAGCGACCCGAGCCTCGATGTCGACGGCTGGGATTCGCTGTCGAAACTGGTAATTATCACGGTGCATGCGTTCGGCACGTATGTCGACCCCGACCGCGTGTTCACGTTCGGCATCTCGGCCCTCAACGACGCCGACATTCAGTTTGCGCGCGAAAAGAACAGGCGCATCAAGCTCGTTGGCCACGTAGAGAAACTGGCCGACGGCCGCCTGTGCATGTGCGTGATTCCGCAGCTGCTCTCGCGCGAGAAATACATCTACAGCGTCGACGACGAATTCAACGGCGTGGTCATCAAGGGCCTCTGCTATGACAAGCAGTTCATGTTCGGCCGCGGTGCGGGCGGCTTCCCGACCGGCTCGGCGATTCTGAGCGACATCACCGCATCGCAATACGGCTACGCCTACGAGTACAAGAAACTCCACAGCCATGCCGACGACCTGCCGGAATATACCGACGACGTGCACTTCCGCATCTACTACCGCTATAACCGTCCGCAAGACCTCAATCTGATTGACTTCGACTCGGTGAGCGAGAAGTATACGTCGGCCGATTTCAACTACGTCGTGGGCATCACGTCGCTGAGGGCGTTGCAGAGCGCCGCGCCCGAGCTGCGCAAGCGCGGAGTGTTCCTCGCCGCCTATCCTCGCGACTGATTATTTGGCCGTTAGAAAAAAATGTCGTATATTTGGGGCCGTAAACCGACCTTAAATTATCTATGGAAGAACTGACAAACCTGTTTGACGAATTGCTCCGCTCCCACGGAAGTGTCGATGTGGCAGAGTCGGAATTCAAGCGTCTCATGGCCGATGACAGCGAACTTCACGACATTTATCGCCAGTGGTGCGACGAACACGGCCACACCGAACGACACGGATTTCTCGACTATGCCGAAGAATATATCGCAAACCAGAACTCAGTCTGGGACTCGCTGCGCGACGACTATGAAAACTGACCCCGCCGCATCGTCGTCGTTGCGCGCCGAATGGGAGGGCCACGGTGCCGTTATGCTCGCGTGGCCGCATGAGGCGACCGACTGGGCCTACATGCTCAACGATGTGTGTCGTTGCTATCGCGACATTGTCGACGCCCTGCTCCGCGCCGGCGAGAGGGTGGTGGTGCTCGCCCCCGAAGGCACGCCGATGCCCGTCTTCGCCAATCCGGCCGTGAAGGTGATTCACGTGCCGACAAACGACACGTGGATTCGCGATTACGGGCCGCTGACGCTATCAGACGGCACCATGCTCGACTTCCGCTTCAACGCGTGGGGCCAGAAATTCGCCTCGAACTTCGACAATCAGACAACCCGCGCCCTTGTCGCCGCGGGCGTGATTGAGACGCCGGTCGAGTGCCATAAAGACTTTGTGCTTGAAGGTGGCTCGGTCGAAACCGACGGCCGCGGCACGTTGCTCACCACTGCCTGCTGCCTGCTCGCGCCCAACCGCAACGAGCCGATGGGGCGCGCCGAAGTTGAGGCCGAGCTCAAACGACGGCTCGGCGTCAGAAAAGTGCTCTGGCTCGACGCCGAGCCCCTGGCCGGCGACGACACGGACGGCCACATAGACACGATTGCCCGCATGGCGCCTGACAACACCATTGTCTACACTCCGCTGCCCGGGCTGAAAGAACAGCTGCTCGCCTTCACCAACGCCGACGGCGAGCCGTTCAACCTCGTGGAGCTGCCGATGCCCGAGCCGATTGCCGACCCTGACGACGCCTCGCCGCTGCCCGCCACCTATGCCAACTATCTCATAACCGACCGCGCCGTGCTGATGCCGACCTACGGTCAGCCGCTCAACGACGAGCTTGCAGCCGGCATTCTGCGCTGCGTCTTTCCGGGGCGCGAGGTCATTGCCGTTGACTGCCGCGCGCTCATCAGGCAGCACGGCTCGCTTCATTGCGCCACCATGCAGGTGTCGCGAAACGCTTTTGCATCTCTGTTTGAAAAATGAAAATAGGAATTATCCAACAGCATAACACGGCCGACCGCGCCGACAACCGCGCGCGCCTCGCCGAAAAGACGCGCCGCCTCGCCGCCGACGGCGCCGAACTCATCGTCTATCAGGAACTGCATGAAGGCCTCTACTTCTGCCAGACCGAAAACGTGGGCCTCTGCGACCAGGCCGAACCGATTCCCGGCGATTCGACCGAATTCTATTCGGCGCTTGCGCGCGAGACGCGCTGCGTAATCGTTACGTCGCTGTTCGAGCGCCGCGCCCCCGGGCTTTACCACAACACGGCCGTCGTTTTCGACTCAGACGGCCGCCAGGCCGGCAAATATCGGAAGATGCACATTCCTGATGACCCGGCATATTACGAAAAATTCTACTTCACCCCCGGCGACATGGGCTTCGAACCGATAAACACCTCGGTGGGGCGTCTGGGCGTGCTTGTGTGCTGGGACCAGTGGTATCCCGAAGCCGCGCGCCTCATGGCCCTTCGCGGCGCCGAGATACTCATCTATCCGACGGCCATCGGCATCGAATCGCTTGACCCCGTCGACGAGCAAGAGCGCCAGCGCGAGGCATGGACCGTCGTGCAGCGCGCCCACGGTGTGGCCAACGGGCTGCCCGTAGTGGCCGTCAACCGCGTGGGCTTCGAGGCCGACCCCTCGGGCGCCACGGGCGGCATAGACTTCTGGGGCAGCAGCTTCGTGTGCGGGCCGCAGGGCGAGATGCTTTATCGCGCCCCGCGCGACGCCGAGGCCGAGGCAGTGGTCGACGTCGACATGCTTCGCTGCGAGCAGGTGAGGCGTTGGTGGCCCTTTCTGCGCGACCGCCGCATAGACTTTTACGACGGACTGACCCGACGCTATCTCGACTGAACTTTCGGGCAGGCGGAGGCGTTGAGAAAGTATAAAAATTACTAAATCACACTAAAAACTCAACGTCTCTACTGCTATGAAAAAGTTCTTTCTCTCTCTGATGCTCCTGCCGATGATGGCAGCCTTCACGTCGTGCGACGACGATAAAGACGATCTGCCTCAGGTTGACTTCGAGGTAGCAATCAGCGGCGGCGTGCAGAACGCCGATGACAACAAGATTTACGTTACGCAGGGCACACCCCTCGTTGTCGAGAGCATTACGGCCGTGCCCCGCAACGGCAAACGCACCACGCTGGGCCTGACCACCTACTATCTTGACGGCATCGCCCAGTTCCAAACCGTAACGCAGCCTTTCGGCGCCGAATTTGACACGTCGATTCTCGAACCGGGCGAATATGCCTTCCAGATCAAGACGTCGGTCTATCAGATTGACAAATCGGCCGCCTTTGCCCTGCTGAGCTACGCCCTCGTGGTCGAACCCGCCGACGACGAGCCGTCCGACACTCCCGGCCGCTCAATCGTCAAGCCCGACGAGCAGCAGGTTGCCGAACAGTAACCTCTCGGATACTAAACTGAATTATATAAGCCCTATAGGCCAGATGAGCCTTATAGGGCTTATAATTTTTTGCGGGCAGTTTCGACGCGACGCCGGTAGGCGCTGATGCTGTCGGCGCGGGCGCCGCGCGGGGCGGCTGCGCGGGCGCGCTCAAGACACCAGTAGGCGCTCTCGTAGTTGCCTTTGAACTCGCCTTCGATGTAGGCGTTGAGATAGTGCCACGGAGCTGGGTCGGCGGCGTTGCCCTGACGGATTACCTGACGGATAATGTTGAACACACGCCCCTTGACGTCGGCCGAGTCGGGCCGCGGCGCCTTGACGAGCGCCTCGACCGCCGCGAGTGAGGCGGAATCGTCGGGGGCGGCATAGACCGTCAGCGCGAAGTCGTCGTCAGGCCGCGGGGCGCTGACTGATTTCGTCTCGTCGTTGCCGCATGCCGATAGGAGGGCGGCGGCTGTGATGATTATCAGAGCGGTTTTCATATGAAAAAGAGAGATGCTGCTGAAGCATCTCTCTTGCTTTGGTGGCGGAGGCTGGACTCGAACCAACGACCTCCGGGTTATGAGCCCGACGAGCTACCACTGCTCTACTCCGCGGTGCTTTTACGGCTGCAAAGTTAGGCAGTTTTTGCGACGTATGCAAATTTTCGGGCCGGAAAATGCGTTAAAAAGTGTTACCTGCCTGTAGCCGAGAGATATTCGGCCACGGCCGACTTGAAGTCGCCGTAGGCGGCAATGTAGTTGTCGTTGGCCTCCTGATTGAGCATCTGGGCGTCGAGCAGGTCGGTGATGGTGGCCGTGCCGGCGTCGTAGAACGCGCGGTTTAGCCGCAGGTTCTCGGCGCTTTGGGAGATTGCCTGCGCGGCAATCTCCATTTTGCGGTGGGCGGCTGTGAGTTCGTCCCATTTGTTCTGCATGTTGATTTGCAGCATCTCGCTCAGGTTTTCGAGTTCGAGCTCGGCGTTTTTCAGCTCGATATTTTTGCGCTTGATTGCGTGCGAGCCGCCCCACCAGCCGCTGATGGGAATGTTGACGGCGAGCATCAGGGCGCCGAAGTTGTGGCCCTGCTCAAGCACGTTGTGATAGTACCAGCCCGCGCCGCCGAGTACCGTCGGCAGGTTCTTGCCGGTTTCCATGCGTTTTTCGAGCTTTTTGGCCTTGACCTGATTGACGAGCAGTTTGTAGTCGTTGGTGGTCGGGAGCGCCTCGGCCGGGTCGATGCGGAGGTCGAGAGGGTAGGGAGGCACCTGACCGGGCACGACGGCGTCGATGTCGACGGGGTGGGTATATGGCGCTCCGATATACTGGCTCAGCACCATGCGGCAAAGTTTGATGCCGTTGTCAAGGTCAACCTGCTTGGCGGCGAAGTCGTTGCGCTGAAGCTGCACTTTCAGCAGCTCGTTGTTGGTCACGATGCCGGCGCGGACGGCGACGTCGACCTGGCGCGACAGGGTGTCGAGCATGGCCAGGGCGCTCTGCAGGGTGCGACGTGTGGCCTTGAGGGTGGCCAGCTGCCAGTAATACTTCTCGGTGGTTACGCGCACCTGGCTCTCGGTCTGGTTGCGCTGCAGTTCGGCCACGGCCTCGCCCACCTTGGCGAGTTTGTTGCCGTTGACAATCTGTCCGCCCATGAAAATAGGCTGCAGAGCCTGCACTCCGGCCATGACGCCGTGGCGAATCAGCTCGATTTCAAGCAGGTTCAGCGCGTTGTATTGCAGCACGTAGTTGTGGGTGCGGAATCCGAAGCCCTGGGCGGAGATTTCGGGGAAGTATTTTGTAAATGTTTCGCGTCTGAGTTGTTTGGCCGCCTCCGTGTTATAGGCCGCCGTCTTGAGCGCGGCGTTGTTCTGCAGGGCCATGTCAATGCATTGGTCGAGCGTCAGGGTGCTGTCGGCCTGGGCGGCTGCGGCGAGCGACGCCGCAGCCAAAATGGCCGTCAAAAATATCTTTTTCATAGCTGACTTATTATCGGTTACATAAGATGGGTTTCGAGCGGTTCGGCAAGGGGTTGGTCGGCGCCCTTCGAGCGGCCGCGAATCTTCCAGTAGGCCACGGGTATGGTGGTCAGAATGAATATCATTGTGATCGGGGTGCCCCAGAAGATGACCACGCCCATCGGCTGCCACAGGGCGCTGCCGCCGATGACCATCGGCACGACGCCCATGGTTGCGGCCGCCGAGGTCAGGAAAATCGGGCGCATTCGGCGCATCGAGGCGTTGAAAATGGCTTCTTTCACGGTCTGTCCCTGATTGCGCAACTCTTCGGCATAGTCGAGCAGCACGATGGCGTTGCGCACCAGAATGCCCATGAGGCTCACGATGCCGAGCACGCATGTGAGCGACAGCACCGTGCCCTGAATCAGCATGCCTATGCCTGCGCCCGGAATGCAGAGCAGCAGCGAGAAGAGGAGCAGCAGCGAGATGTCAATCTTGCAGTAGTGGAACAGAATGATGAAGAAGATGATGACCACGGCGATTGCCAGCGCCTCGAGAATCTGAGGCAAGATGGTCATTGAGTTGTCCCAGTCGCCGCCGCGGGTAACGGTTATGCCGTCGGGCACGTGCATCTTCGCGATGGAGTCCATCACGGCCTCCGTGCGGTCAATCACGTTGACGTTGCGCTGCACCTCGGCCATAATCGAGATGGTCGGAATGCCGTTGCGCTGCGAAAGCATGCCGTCGTTCCACTGCGGTTTGACGTCGGCAAACTGGCGCAGGGGCACGTCGGCGATGCCCATGACGGGCATCAGCTCGGAGCGCAGGTTGTCGGCGTCAGAACGGTCGGAAGTCGGGGTCTTGAGCACCACGGGAATGCCGTAGTCGCCCTCCCAGACCGTGGCCACCGGCATGCCGGTCGAGTAGCGGAGCGCCAGGGTGGCCTCGACGCCCAGGTTCGACAGCCCCAGCCGCGACATCTGCGCGCGATTCGGGCTGACCAATGCGGCCGCCAGCGGGTTGCCCAGGCTCGAGCGCACGCAGCGCAGGCCGGGCACGCGCCTCATCATGTCCATTACCGAGTCGCTGAACTGCTTTATCTGCGCGCGGTCCTGACCGGCGATACGGATTTCGACGGGGTAGGCTGCCGTCGAGTAGCTCATCTGCTTGAAGCGCACAATGGCGTCGGGGAAATATTGTTCGTACTTGTCGGTATATTCGTTGAGCACGTCGATTGTGGCCTGATTGCTCTTGGTGTTCACGATGAACTGCGCGAAGTCGGGACCTCCCACCTGAGGCGCATAGGTGGCCTGGAAGCGGGGCGAAGCGCACCCGTGGAACGACGCGATGCTGACCACCCGCTCGTCTTTGGACAGAATGGCCTCGAGGCTGTCGGCGACTTCCGACGTGCGCTCGACTGCAGTGCCCGTAGGCATGAATATTTCAACGGCAAACTGGTTGCGCTCGGCAATCGGCATGAGCTGGAACGGCCGCGTCATGAAGAGCCAGAAACCGATGATGACCACGGCGATGCTCACAATTATGGTGGTCTTCGGCCAGTTGAAGCAGAGCGCGATGAGCTTGTTGTAGCCTTTCTGCAGCCAGACGAAGAAGCTGAACTTCTTCTTGCCCGAGGTCACGGCCTCCTGCTCCTGTTTGTAGATCGGCTGTTTGATGAGCTTGTATTGCAGGAAGGGCACCAGCAGCTCGGCCACGATGAGCGACACCATCAGAATGATTGTCAGCGCCCAGGGGAAGTCGGTCAGGAAGTCGCGGAACATGCCCGTCATTGTCAGCAGGAACGGGAAGAAGGTTATGGAGATTGCCAGCGTGGCCGAGAATATGGCCTTGAAGAACTCCGTGCCGGCGCGCAGGGTGGCCGCCTTGTGGTCCATACCCTCCGAAATCAGCTCGACGTAGTCGTCGATGATGACGACGGAGTTGTCGACAATCATGCCCAGCGACAGAATCAGACACGCCAGCGTAACCGTGTTCAGCTCGATGCCGAACGCATAGAACAGGCCCAGCGAGATGAAAATGGCAATCGGTATGGTCGCGGCGGCAATCAGCGCCACCTTGAGCGGCAGCAGCAACATGATGACGATGACCACGGCCACGATGGCTATGACCAGCTCGCGCAGAAAGTCGTTGACCGAACTGTTCACCACCACGGGCTGGTCGGTTATCTTGAACAGCGTAACGTCTTGCGGCAGTTCCTCTTCGAAGGCCTCGAGCTGCTTGTTCACTTCGCGTCCCATCTCGACGATGTTGTTGCCCTCCTTCATCTGCACGCTGAGCAAGATGCACTTGGTGCCGTTGTTGGTGATGTAGCTTGTCGGCTCGGCATATTCCTTTCTGACGTCGGCGATGTCGCCCAGTCGCACCACGCTTCCGCCCGGCTCGGCCATGACAATCATGTCGCGCAGGTCGGGCACGGAACTGACTGCCCGCTCAACGTAGACGGGCTGCGTGTATTTCCCGCTTTTCAGCGAGCCTCCGGTGGTCTGAAACCCTTTTGAGAGCAGTGTCAGCGCCAGTGTTTTCTCGTTGATTGCATATTTTGTCAGCTTTGCGGGGTCGAGATATATTGCAATCTGTTCGCCCTGCTTGCCGTAGACGTCCATTGTCGAGATGGACTCGACCGTGCGCAGGCGGTCTTTCAGCGCGTCCATGTAGTCGCCCAGCTCGCGATAGGTCTTCTCTTCGCTCTGCATTGTCAGCAAGATGGCCGAGGTGTCGCCGAAGTTGCTTATTGTCTCCACGGCCAGCACGCCCGGCGGGAGTGTCAGCTTGGTCTGCTCCATGCCGAGCTTGAACTCATTCCAGAACGGTGTGGTGTCTTCGATATTATCGTCGAGCTCCACGAAAATCATGCACATGCCGTCGGTTACGTTGGCATAGGTCTTCGTTTTGTCGACCTCTTTGAACGAGAATACATAGTCTTCGAGCGGTTTGAGCACCTCCTGCTCAATCTGCTCCACGTTGGCGCCCGGATAGACGGCGGCCACTACGCCCTCGCGAATGGTGAAGCCCGGAAACTCGTTCTTGTCCATCTTGATGAGAGCGTAAATGCCGAATGCAATCAGCACGGTGGCCACCAGAATCACCACCCTGCGATATTTCATGCCCATCACCACGATGGGCGCCGGAGTCCTGACCTCCGGAGTCTTGGTCTGTTGTTCTGCCATGACCTGTCGATGAATTGAGGGTTAACGGATTTTAGATGTGTCAGTAGCTCACGGGGGTGCCGGTGCTCACTTTCTGCATGCCGGCGGTGATTACCGTGTCGCCCGGGGTCAGCCCCGAAGCCACGGCGATGCCGTCGGCCGTGATGGCCCCGGCCTCTATGAAGCGGCGTTCGGCCTTGCCGTCGCGCGCCAGCCAGACGAAGTTGCGGTTGTCGGAGCCGAGCAGCACGGCCTGTGCCGGCAGCACTATTGCGCGCCCGGCGGTTGATGTGGTGTCCGTGCCGTCAAGCGCGACGGTGCATATCATGCCCGGCAACAGGCTGCCGTTGCGGTTGTCAACGCTGAATTTCACGGTGTAGGCGCGTGTCAGCGGGTTGGCGGTGATGCCCTTCTCGGTCAGGGTGCCGCGCAGCTTCCTGCCGCCCAGGGCGTCGACCGTGATTTGAGCCGTCTGACCCTCTTTCATGGCGCTGACCTCGTTTTCGGGCACGGGTATGGCCACCTTAACATCGTCGAGCGCCACCACGCGGAATGCCGGCAAAGCGGGCACTACCGTCTGGCCCACGTCAATCAGCTTCTCGGCCACCGTGCCGCTGACGGGGGCGTGCACTTTTGCGTCGTCGAGCGCGCGGCGTGCAATCTCGGCCGAATTCTGCGCCTGGCTCAGGGTGTTCTGAATCTCCACCCATTTCATGTCGGCCAGGGCATTGGCGTCGTGCAGCTGCTTGAAGCGGTTGTAGGCGTCCTGAGCCTCGGCCAGACCGGCCTGCGCTATGTTGTTTGCGTTTTCAAGATTGTCGGCCTTGAGCTCGGCGAGCAGTTGCCCCCTTGCCACCTTCTGACCTGCGGCCACGTAGATGTTTTTCACAGTGCCGGGAATGGTGAAACTCACTTCGGCGCCGTCGCCCGTGGCAACGGTGCCGCTGTAGCTGCGTCCGGCGACGTCAGAGTTGTCGGCAACCGCGAGCACGCTCACCCTGACCGGCTTGCTTTCGGTAATCTTTTCCTTTTTCAGGCCGCACGAGCTGACCGACATGAGGGCGGCAGCGGCCAACGCGACAAATACATGTGTTTTCATACTACAATTCTAACAGTTGAAACCTGAATTTTATGACTAATTAACGCCCCCGCCCCCTTGATGGTTCGTCAGCTTTTTGCAGGCCGCGGGTCGTTTGTTAAAAATTATTTGCTAACTTTGCAGTCATGGCAGGCGTAAAATCACTCGTAAAAGACACGGCAATCTATGGGCTCAGCTCCATCGTGGGCCGCTTTCTGAACTGGCTTCTCGTGCCGCTCTACACGGCCATGCTCTCCAACGCGGAGTATGGCATCGTTACCAACGTCTACGCCTACGTGGCGCTGACGCTCATCGTGCTCACCTACGGCATGGAAACCGGTTTTTTCCGTTTCGTCAACCGCAAGGACTGCACCGACCCGATGAAGGTCTACTCGACGTCGCTCATCTCGCTGGCAATCACGTCGACACTGTTCGTCATAGGCGTATTTATCTTCTTAGGGCCGCTGAGCCGCGCTCTCGATTGCGGCGACCACCCCGCCTACATAGCCATGATGGCCGTAACAGTGGCCGTCGACGCCTTCACGGCGATTCCGTTCAGCTATCTGCGCTATAAATGCCGCCCCGTCAAGTTCGCGACGCTCAAGTGCGTGAGCATCGGCCTCAACATCGGCCTGAACCTCTTCTTCTTCCTCGTGATTTACAATCCGGCCTATGGCGTGGGCTACATTTTCCTGGCCAACATGCTCTCATCGCTGATTATGTTGCCTCTGCTCGGCCGCGAGCTGACCGGATTCAAGTGGACGCTTGACCGCGCACTGCTGCGCCGCATGTTGCGCTATTCTTTCCCTTTGCTGATTCTCGGCATTGCCGGCATCATGAACCAGAATCTCGACAAGATTCTCTATCCATTCCTCGCGCCCGACAAGGCTACGGCCATGGCCGAGCTGGGCATCTACGGCGCCTGCTGCAAGGTCGCGCTGGTCATGATGATGTTCACCCAGGCCTTCCGTTTCGCCTACGAGCCGTTTATCTTTGCCCGCAACCGCGAGCAGGGGCGCGACGAGTTGCAGGCCTACAGCGACGCCATGAAATTCTTCGTCATCTTCGCCATGGTGATTTTTCTCGGCGTCATGTTCTACATGCCGGTGCTTCAGAATTTCATCGCGCCCGACTTCCGCTCGGGCCTGAAGGTGGTGCCGATAGTCATGATTGCCGATGTGTTTTTCGGGGTGTTCTTCAACCTCTCGCTCTGGTATAAGCTTACCGACAAGACAATCTGGGGCACCTGGTTTTCGCTGCTCGGACTGGCGGTTACCGTCGGGCTGAACGTCGTGCTCGTGCCCCGGATAGGCTACATGGGCTGCGCGTGGACGGCATTTGCCTGCTACGGCATCATGATGGTGGCCAGCTATTTCGTCGGTCGGGCAAACCACCCGCTGCGCTATCCCGTCGGGCGCATATCGCTCTGGTTCTTCTCGGCCATCGCTCTCTACGCGCTCGGCTGCCTGGTCGAAGTGAGCAACCCGTGGCTTACCATGGCCAACCGCACTCCGCTGCTGCTCTTCTACGTGCTGGCCGTGGTCAAGTTTGAAAGAATTCCGCTGCTGAAACGATGAAGCGCATAGCCCTGCTTTCGACATCGGCCACCACCGGCGGCGCCGCCATAGTAACGGTCCATTTGGCCGAAGCGCTGCGTGCGCGCGGCCATGCGGTCGAGCTTTTCACTCTTCCGTCGGGGCGTCGCGAGCTCAAACCGTCATTTCTGGCCGAGCGGCTCGGCATTTTTCTGCGCAACGGCCTGCGGCGCGATTCGCTCTTCAAGGTTTCGATGGCCGATTTCGGCACGCCGGGCATCGTGGACCGCGTGGCACGTTTCCGTCCTGACGCCATCATTCTCGGGTGGGTCAACCAGGGCTTCCTTTCGCTCGGTCAGATTCGTCGTCTCGGCGCCCTGGCGCCGCTGACATGGGTCATGCACGACATGTGGAATTTTACCGGCATATGCCACCATTCGCTCGGCTGTCTGCGCTTCAGCGGCGAGTGCGGGCAGTGTCCGATGCTCGCTTCGGCCGTGCGCGCTGACAATGACCTGTCGCACAAAGGGTGGCGGCGCAAAAGGCGTCTCTATGCCGAAGTGCCTGTGCGCTTTGTGGCCGTCAGCAGCTGGGTCCGCGACATGGCACATCGCAGTTCGCTGCTGCGCGACGCCCGCGTCGAGGTCATTCCGAACGTCTATCCGCTCGAACGCTATCGCATCGGCGTCAAGGAGCCGGGACTCATAGTGATGGGCGCCGAGCGGCTTGACGACCCCATCAAAGGGCTGCGCCATGCAATCGACGCGCTGAACCTGTTGCCGCCGTCGCTCGGCGCTCACGTGGTTTTTTTCGGTCGCGTCAAAGACCCGGCCGCCTTTGCGGGACTGCGTGTGCCTTTCGAGGCGGCGGGGCCGCTCGACGGCCGCGGAGTCGCCGACCTTTTAGGGCGCGCGCAGGCGGTACTGAGCACGTCGCTCTACGAGACTCTCGGCAACACTCTGGTCGAAGGGCAGGCCTCGGGGGCGGTGCCGGTGGCCTACGACCGTGGCGGCCAGACAGATGTGATAGAGCATATGCAGTCGGGCTTTCTGGCGCCCTTCGGCGACGTCGCCGCCGTGGCCCGCGGGGTGGAGTGGGCGCTGTCGGGCCGCGTGTCGCCGCAGAGTCTGCGCGAGGCCGCCGAGGCGCATTTCAGCGCCGACGCCGTGGCCGCAAGGTTTGAAAGGTTGATTTTCTGACGAAAAATTCGTAACTTTGCGCTCGTTATGAGCGAAGAAACCCCACTGATTACCGACGACGAACTCAGTTACAGCGGCGACGACATACGCACGCTTGACTGGAAGGAACACATTCGCCGCCGTCCCGGCATGTACATCGGCAAGCTGGGAGACGGCTCGGCCGCCGACGACGGCATCTACGTACTGCTGAAAGAGGTGCTTGACAATGCCATCGACGAGTTCATGATGGGCTTCGGCAAGCAGATTACCATAGACATCACCGAAGAACATACCGTCGACGTGCGCGACTTCGGCCGCGGCATTCCGCTGGAAAAACTGGCCGACGTGGCGTCGAAAATGAACACGGGCGCCAAATATGATTCGAAAGCGTTCAAGAAGAGCGTCGGCCTGAACGGCGTCGGCATCAAGGCCGTCAACGCCCTGAGCGTGAGCTTCGTCATAACCGCAGTGCGCTCGGGCAAGCAGCGCACCATAGCCTTCAGCCGCGGCGAGGTGCTCAGCGATTCGGGCATCGTCGACGCTCCGGCCGACGAACCGAACGGCACGCGCGTCAACTTCACGCCCGACGGCGAGATTTTCCGCGACTTCCGCTATCTCGAGAAGCACGTGGTGCCGCTGCTGAAAAACTACACCTATCTCAACACGGGTCTGGCCATAGTTTTCAACGGGCGCCGCTACAGCTCGCGCAACGGTCTTGCCGACCTGCTCAAGGAGAAGATGGACACCGAGCCACTCTATCCGCTGATTCACCTGAAGGGCGACGACATCGAAGTAGTACTGACTCACGCCGAGCAGTATGGCGAGGAATATTACTCGTTTGTCAACGGCCAGCACACGACTCAGGGCGGTACCCATCTGGCCGCCTTCAAGGAGAGCGTGAGCCGCACCGTCAAGGAGTTTTACGGCAAAAACTTCGAGCCGAGCGACATTCGCAACGGCCTCGTGGCCGCGGTGAGCATCAAGGTCGAGGAACCGGTGTTCGAGTCGCAGACAAAGACAAAGCTCGGCTCGCGCGACGTCGGTCCTGACGGCCCCACCGTGGCCAAATTCGTTGGCGATTTCATCAAAAAGGAGCTCGACAACTACCTGCACCGCGAAAAGGAGGTGGCCGACGTCATGCTCAACAAGATTCAGAACAGCGAGCGCGACCGCAAGGCCATGGCCTCCGTAACCAAGGCCGCCCGAGAGCGCGCCAAGAAGGTGAACCTCCATAACCCGAAGCTGCGCGACTGTCAGATTCACTATAACGACCCCAAGGGCGACGACGAGCTCAAGGACGCCACGAGCATCTTCATCACCGAGGGCGACTCGGCCTCCGGCTCCATCACCAAGATACGCGACGTCAAGACTCAGGCCGTCTTCTCGCTGCGAGGCAAGCCGCTCAACTCATACGGCATGACGCAGAAGGTGGTCTACGAGAACGAGGAGTTCAACCTGCTGCAGGCCGCCCTCAACATCGAAGAGGGCATTGACGGCCTGCGCTATAACAAGGTCATCATCGCCACCGATGCCGATGTAGACGGTATGCACATTCGCCTGCTGCTGCTGACGTTCTTCCTCCAGTTCTTTCCCGACCTGGTCAAGAAGGGCCACGTCTACGTGCTGCAGACGCCGCTGTTCCGCGTGCGCTCAAAGAAGGGCGCCAAGCGTTCGGCGCGCAAGTCGACGGCTGCGACAGACGCCGGTGAGGCTTACTATTGCTACACTGACCAGGAACGGCTCGACGCCATCGAGCGACTCAAGAGCGACGCCGAGATTACCCGATTCAAGGGTCTCGGCGAAATCTCGCCCGACGAGTTCCGCGGATTTATCGGGCCGGACATGAGGCTCGACCAAGTGTCTGTCCGCAAGGAAGATGGTGTCGGCTCTCTGCTTTCGTTCTTCATGGGTAAAAACACTCCCGACCGTCAGCAATTCATCATCAACAACCTTGTCATCGAGGACGACAGCGAAATCTCTTGAAAATTATTCGTAACTTTGCACCCGTTTTCAGATACATAATAATCCAATCTCACATTACATTAACTCATGTTCAAAAATTTTCACGGATTTCATCTGCTCGAGGCTTATCACGAGTGGAAGAAAGAGCACCGCGCAAGCAAGAATCCGTTGCCGATTCGAAGCATTAAAGCCGGTGTGGCGATTCTTGTAACTTTATTGTTATGGTTCATTCCCGCTTCGTCTTACGGGTTGAGCAACATCAACCCCATCGAGCAGCGAGTAATAGCAATTTTCGCATTTGCGGCTCTGATGTGGCTTTTTGACGCAGTGCCGGCGTGGACAACGTCGCTTGTCGTAGTCGTTCTGCTGCTGTTCTGCACGTCAGACAGCGCGCTATGGTTCATGCAGACTGACGGCGACGGCGCCAAATATGAGAATCTGGTGAGCTATAAGGCAATACTTGCTTGCTTTGCCGACCCGACTATCATGCTCTTCATCGGCGGTTTTATCATTGCCATCGCCGCCACCAAGAGCGGCCTTGACGTCAAGCTGGCCAAGGTGATGCTCGCGCCGTTCGGCACGAAGAGCGAAAACGTTCTGCTCGGCTTCATCATGGTAACGGCCCTGTTCTCGATGTTCGTTTCAAACACGGCGACGGCTGCCATGATGCTCACATTCCTCACCCCGGTGCTCAAGGCGCTCCCTGCCGACGGCAAGGGTAAAATCGGTCTTGCGCTGGCCATTCCCATCGGCGCCAACATCGGCGGCATGGGCACGCCCATCGGCACGCCTCCCAACGCCATCGCGCTCAAATATCTCAACGACCCCGAAGGCATGAACCTCGGCATCGGCTTCGGCCAGTGGATGCTCGTCATGGTGCCGCTCACCATCGCGCTGCTTCTGATTGCCTGGGTTGTTCTCCGCGCGCTCTTCCCCTTCAAGCAGAAAACCATCAAGCTTGAAATCGATGACTCGCACGTGAAGACCGACTGGCGCAACTATGTTGTCTACGTTACGTTTGCCGTTACGATTCTGCTGTGGCTCACCGACTCGATTACGGGCGTGAACGCCAATGTCGTGGCTATGCTCCCCGTTGGCGTGCTCGCAGTGGCGGGCGTCATCACAAAACGCGACCTCGAAGAGATTTCGTGGAGTATCCTCTGGATGATTGCCGGCGCCTTCGCCCTCGGCGTCGCCCTCAATCAGACCGGTCTCGCCAAAGACCTCATCGGCTCGATTCCGTTCAACGAGTGGTCGCCCCTCATGGTCATCATCGGCTCGGGTCTTATCTGCTATCTCATGGCCAACTTCATTTCGCACACGGCCACTGCCGCCCTGTTCGTGCCGATTCTCGCAATGGTGGGCGAAAGCATGGGCTCGCTCGGCAGCCTCGGCGGCGTAGGCACGCTGCTCATCGGTGTTGCCGTGGGCTCGTCGGTTGCCATGGTGCTCCCGATTTCGACCCCGCCGAACGCCCTTGCCGACGCAACCGGCATGATCAAACAGAAAGACATGGTGCGCACCGGTCTCATCATGGGCTTCTTCGGCCTCGTTCTCGGTTATTCGACCCTTATCCTTGCAGGTAAGTATGGACTTCTTTAAGAAAATCACGGTCGCTGCCCTCATTGCGGCAGCGGCCGTACCCGCTTTTGCGGCCGACAAGGAGTTCAGCTATATGCCCGAGATTCACGGCGCCCTGCGCGCCCGCTGGGAACTGAAAACTAATTCGGGCGAGCAGCGCTTTCAGGTTCGCAACGCGCGTGTTACGCTCGGCGGCAAGATTCACCCCTCGATCAGCTATTTCATTCAGACCGATCTCTGCGACCAGGGCAAGATGAAGATTCTCGACGCCTACGGCCGCTTTGACATCATCAAGGGGCTTTACGTCCAGGCCGGCCAGTTCCGCATGCCTTTCGGCGTCGAGACGTTCCGCGCTCCGGCAAACTACATCTTCGCCAACCGCTCGTTTATGGGCAAGCAGATAATGAACTATCGCGCCGTAGGCGGCAAGGTGGGATACACGCTGCCCAAAACACCGCTCACGCTCGAGTTCGGCGTGTTCAACCCCTATGCAATCGGCGACCACGACAAATGGAGCAAGACCGTTGCCTATTCAGGCAAGGCGCTCTATAAACTGCCCGAGGGCTTCACCGTGTCGGCAGGCTATGCCTCGATCAAACCCGCCGCGGTGCGCGCCAATCTCATTGACGGCTGCATCGAGTGGCAGAACTCGAACGTGCTGGTCGTGGGCGAATACATGTGGAAGAACTATTGCGGCCACGGCCTCAAGGACAACCACTCATGGGTGGTCTTTGTCGACTGGCACAAGCCCGTCAAGCTCGGCGCCTTCAACCGCTGGTCAATCCAGGGGCGCTATGACGGCATGACCGACCACTACAACATGACCTCGCTCGCGCTCGAATCGAAACGTCAGCGCGCCACAATCGGCTCGACCCTCACCTATACCTATAAGGCAGTGCATGCCGACGTGCGCCTGAACTACGAAAAATATTTCGACTACAAAGAGGGCGCTTATTCGCCCGACCGTTTCGTGGCCGAGCTTGTTGTACGTTTCTAAGCAATGATTTCGTTTACAATAGCGCTCGTTTTACTCGTTGCCGGCTACTTCACATACGGCCGCTTCGTGGCCAAAGTGTTCGGACAGGACCCCTCGCGGACCACACCGGTGCACACCCGGGCCGACGGGGTGGACTATGTGAAGATGCCGACATGGAAAATCTTTCTGATTCAATTTCTCAACATTGCCGGTCTCGGCCCGATATTCGGCGCGATAATGGGCGTCATGTACGGGCCGGCGGCTTTTTTATGGATAGTGTTCGGCACGATTTTTGCCGGCGCTGTCCATGATTATATGTCGGGAATGCTCTCCTTGCGCGCCGACGGCGCGTCGCTGCCGGAAATCGTGGGCGCGCAGCTGGGCACGGGCGTCAAGAACGTGATGCGCGTTTTTGTCATTCTGCTGATGATTCTGGTGGGCGCCGTTTTCGTCTACAATCCGGCAGACCTGCTGGCCATGCTGACGCCCGACAGTCTCGACAAAATGTTCTGGATTGTGGTTATCCTGGTCTACTACATGGTGGCCACGCTGCTGCCGATAGACAAGATTATCGGCAAGCTTTATCCGATTTTCGGTTTCGCGCTGCTCTTCATGGCCGTCGGCATTCTCGTGGCTCTCTATGTCCACGGAGCTGACATGCCCGAAATATGGCAGGGTTTCTATAACCACAAGGCCGACCCGCAGGCCAATCCGGTCTTCCCCATGATGTTCGTCTCGATTGCCTGCGGCGCCATATCGGGTTTCCACGCCACGCAGTCGCCCATGATGGCGCGCTGTCTGCAAAACGAGATGCACGCGCGTCCGGTGTTTTACGGCGCCATGGTGGCCGAAGGCATTGTGGCTCTCATCTGGGCGGCCGCAGCCATCACCTTTACCGGCGGCTACGACAACCTGCAGACCTATCTCCACAACGGCTCGCCGGCCATTCTGGTTGACAACATCTCAAAGTCGTGGCTCTACACGTTCGGCGGGGTGCTGGCCGTTCTCGGCGTCATCGCCGCGCCCATCACCTCGGGCGACACGGCGTTGCGCTCGGTGCGCCTCATAGTGGCCGACATCATGAAGTACGACCAGAAAAAGATTGCGCGTCGCCTGGTCATCTCGATTCCCATCTTCGCGCTCTGTTTCGCCGTCATGCTCATGCCGTATGACGTCATGTGGCGCTACTTCGCGTGGTGCAACCAGGTGCTGGCCGTCTTCACCCTGTGGACAATCACCGTCTATCTGGCCCGCAAGAAGAAAGCCTACATCATAACGCTCATTCCGGCCCTGTTCATGACGGCCGTAACCGTTACCTACATCTTCTTTGCGCCCGAAGGCTTCAGCCTGCTCACCGCCGCCCTCGGCTTCGGCTCCATTCCATACGGGTGGTCCCTCTCGGCCGGTCTCGGCGCCGTGGGGCTGCTTCTGCTTTTGTTCTTCCGCTTTAAGAAGCTTTCAGCAAAGCGGAATAAGTCGGATTTAGCTTGATTCAGCTTGATAAATCGCGATAAATCGTGATTTTATTGATTCTTATTTTTAATTCTTAATTAAAATTCGTAACTTTGCACCCGTCTTAACGGACAAACCAATATCAACCCAATCAATTTTTTAACTTCAAAACCCAAAACTCTACAGTATGGCAACCAAGATTCGCCTGCAGCGCCGTGGTCATAAGGACTACGCCTTCTATCCCATCGTAATCGCCGACAGCAGAGCGCCACGTGATGGCAAATTTATCGAGCGCATTGGTAGCTACAATCCCAATACCAATCCCGCCACGATAACTTTGAACTTCGAGCGGGCTCTGTATTGGCTCAACGTAGGTGCACTTCCCACCGAAACCGTCCGCACAATCCTCTCGCAGGAAGGTGTGCTCTTGATGAAGCACCTCCAGGGTGGCGTCAAGAAAGGTGCGTTCGACGAGGCTGAGGCCGAGCGTCGCTTTGCTGCATGGAAGCAGAAAAAGCAGAGCGCTGTCGACGCAGACAAGACCGCTATGGCTTCAAAGAAAGAGCAGGCCGCAAAGGCTCGTCTCGAGGCTGAGCAGGCCGTAAACAAGGCAAAGGCCGAGGCCGTTGCCAAGAAGAAGGCTGAGCTCGCTGCCGCAAAGGCCGAAGCTGAAGCTGCCGCTGCCGCCGAGGCCGCTGCCAATGAGGCTCCCGCCGAAGAGGCTCCCGCTGCCGAAGCTCCCGCAGCCGAATAAGGCTTAATAGCGCGAAACAACCTGATTGAGAGAGAGTCCGTGAGTGCCGTCAAGCACTTGGATTCTCTCTCTTTTTCGACTGAAATAACAGACTGCTATGGAAATACTGACTCTCTATCCCGACAGCGTCGACTCGCGCGCCATTGCCCGTGCGGCCGACCTGCTTCGCGCCGGCCGGTTGGTCATTTATCCCACCGACACTCACCCGGCGCTGGCCGCCGATGCCCTCAATCCCGCAGCAATCGAGGCCCTGTGTCGCCTCAAGGGCGTAAACCCCGAAAAACAGAAGCTGACGCTCGTGTGCGACTCCATAGCCACGGCTTCGCAATATGCCCGCATCGATAACCGCGCCTTTGCCGTGGTGCGCCGCAATGCGCCCGGCCCCGTAACTTTCTTGTTGCCGCCTGCGGCTGCCGGACTGCCCAAGGAGCTGAAAAAGCGAAAGGAGCTGGGCGTGCGCATTCCCGACAACGCCATTGCCCGCGCACTGGCCGAGGAACTTGGTCGCCCGCTGCTGAGCGGCTCGCTGGGCGAGAGCGACCCCATGGAGCTTGAAGCCGGTGTGGAACTTCTGCTCGCTGACGCGTCGTCCGAGTATGCCGTCGAGCCGGTCAGTTCGACGATTGTTGATCTTACGGACTCCGCCTCGCCCGAAATCGTGCGTCAGGGGGCGGCAGATGTCGAACTATGACGCGCATTGAGCGCGAAAAACGCACCGTGCGCGCAATGATTGAACTCTATTGCCGCCGGCATCACCGCGTGGACGCGGGCGTGTGTCCCGATTGCGCCTCTTTGATTGAGTATTGCTCGGCGCGGCTTGAACGGTGTGGTTTTGGCGAAGGGAAACCGACTTGTCGCCGCTGTTCAATCCACTGTTACTCGCCTGCGCGCCGCGAAGAAATCCGCGCCGTCATGCGTTGGGCCGGGCCGCGCATGATTTTTTACAGTCCGCTCGACGCCTTGCGCCATATGTTTCACTGACCCGGAGGCCCGAAGAGCTGTCTGAACATCGGTTGCTGTCTCATTCGGTCGGGAGGCATCAGATGCAGCCCGCAATCGTGAATCAGCGCAACGGCGTCGGCCTGAGCGAATGCGGGTTCGAGTTCGTGGGTCGAAAATACTATGGTTTTATTCTGTTCGCGGGCCAGACGTCCGAGCAACGCGCAGATTTCATAGCGGCCCGGCACGTCGAGAAAACCTGTCGGCTCGTCGAGCAGTATCACCGGCGTTGACTGGGCCAGGGCGCGTGCAATCATGATGCGTCGCGCCTCGCCGTCGCTGAGCCGCGCAACGGGGCGCGATGCAAAACTTTCCATGCCGACGCTTGCCAGCGCGCTGTCAACAATGCGGCGGTCTTCGTCGGAGAGCCGTCCGAACAGGCCGGTATACGGCGACCGGGCCATGCCGACCATTTCGCGGCAGGTCAGATTGTCGATTCTGACAATTTCGGTCGATACGGCGGCCACCATTCTTGACAGCATGCACGGCGGCGTGCGGAAGCAGTCGCGTCCGTCGATAAAGACGGAGCCGGCGCGGGGCTTTTGCAGCCCGCTGAGGGTGCGCAGCAGGGTTGATTTGCCGCACCCGTTGCGGCCTATGAGCGCCGTCAGCGTGGCCGCGGGCAACGTAAGCGACACGTCTGAAAGCAGGGGGTGCCCGGGGTCGTTGGCTATCGAAAGATTTTTAAGCTCAATCATTTGCGTAAGACTACACAGATAACAACCGGTATGCCGGCAAGCGACGTAACCGCATTTATCGGAATCATGAACCGGCGCGACACGATGTCGCACGCAATCAGCATGGCGGCTCCTATGAGAGCCGAGGCTGGCATCATGACAGCATGATCAGCCGAGCGGAAGAGCCAACGGGCAATGTGGGGCACCGCCATGCCGATGAATCCTATCGGGCCGCAAAACGCCGTTACGGAGCCTGCCAGGAGGGTCGTCGAGGCGAGCAGCATGAATCTTGACCGCCGCAGGTTCACGCCGGCAGACTGCGCGTAGCTGTCGCCCAACATAATCAGGTTCAGCGGCTTGACGGTGAACAGAGTCAGCAGCAGGCCTGCGGCGATACATGCGCCAAGGACGCCCAGCTGCGGACCGGTTACCTCGCCGAGCGAGCCCATTGTCCACACCACATAAGATTTCAGGGCTTGTTCGCGGCTCAGATACTGGAGAATCTGCACCACGGCACCTATGGCCGAAGAGAACATTATGCCGAGAATCAGCAGCGTCATTATGTCGCGAATCCGTTCGTTGACAACAAGCAGAAGCAACATCACGGCGGCTGCGCCGACCATTGCCGCGCCGGCAATGCCGAATGCACCCGACGCTCCGCCCAGAAGCAGCAGGGCGACGCCCAGCGACGCCCCGGAGCTGAGACCGAGCACGTAAGGGCCCGCCAGCGGGTTGTGGAACAGCGTCTGCATCTGCAGGCCGCTGACACTCAGAGCCATGCCGGCGAGAAGCGCCACGACTGCCTTGACGAGGCGGATATCGATGACGATGGTTCGGGTTTGGTCATCGGCCGAGCCTGAAAGGGCGTCAAATACCTGGGTCAGTGACAGTCTGACCGTGCCGGTGCAGACATCGGCCACGAACAGGGCCGCTGCAGTCAGCGCAAGCAATATGAACAGTGTTCGCCGCTTCATTTCAATCGAATAAAATAGCGTGTCGAGTCAGGGCTTTCGCCTTTGACTATGGCCTGCAACTCTTTGAGCACCAAATCTGGGCGCGAGGCGCCGCTCTCGTAGAAGTCGGGAGTTTGATTCCACACCGGGCCGTCGAACCGCGCTTTCGGCACCATTTGCCCGAGTTGGGCAATCGAGGCGGCCTGACCGGGAAAGAGCCAGATGTCGGCGTTTTTGAGCGCGGGGAGTGCCTCTTCGATGTCAATCGGCTTGCTGTCGACTCCGTCATGGGCCGGGGCGGTGAGACGGGCGCCTGCGTCGTGCAGCAGCCTTATCATGTAATTGTCCGAGCCCGGAATGAACCACGCGCCACTGTAGGGGGCGTTAATCATTACGGGAACGGAACCTGCGACCGGGCGGTAGGCTTCGGCGATGCGGCTGAACCGCGCGGCGGCATCGTCGCGTCCGGCCAGCGCCCCGAGAGCCACGCTCCACTCGGCGCGCCCCAGCGGGTCTTGCTCTTCAAAGTCGTTTATGTAGATGTATGGCACAGCCAGTTCGTCGAGTTTGGATGCTATGGGCGACGGTCCGCCGATGCCGTAAATCAGCGCGATGTCGGGCTTGGCCGCCAGCATCGCCTCGTAGTTCATGGCGCCGTCATAGCCGACGTCGACGGCGTGAGCCCTGACCTTCGGGTCGGTGATGAATTCTTTGGCGCTGACGGCCGAGATTCGACCGCTTTCGTCGAGCTCGGCAAGCGCGCCGACGTAGGTCGATGACAGGCACATGATTGACCTGAAGCCCCCGCGGGGAATGATGATGCGCATCGTGTCGGGCCGGTAGACCTCGAGCATGACCGAAGCGGTGTCGGCCGGGCGAGATTGTAGCCTGAAGCCCGAGGCATATTGCGGCACATAGCGGTCGACGGTGTATTCCGCGGTATCGTTCAGCTTGACAATGCGTGTGCAGCCGACCGTCAGGAGTATTAAGAACATGGCAGGTATAAATCTTTTCATTTCAGTAGATTAACGGCAAAGTCGAGAATTTCGTCGATGTCTTCGGTTCTGTTTTCGATTTCACAGCCGTCGTCGGGCGCGATGCCGGCCTCGGTGAGGCGCATTTCGGCGTCGTAGACTCTGACGGCGCTCATTCTCACGCCCCAGCCGCCCGGAAGTTCCAAGGAGAGCGGCATGCCCGAGCCTCCGCCGGTAGTCGCGCCGGCGTGCGTAACGTGGGGCAGCCCGCGCATGCACATGACCATATAATTGGCGGCCGAGAACGTGCTGCGGTTTGTCAGAATCACCACCGGCTTGACCCACACGAGGTCGGTCGGCCCGAGGGGGTCGAACCTGATGGGCCGTGGGTCGGAAAAATCGTCGTGCGCGGGTCCGCTTTTGTGGCTCATGTAGCCGACGGTCCGTGGCTCGGTGATGAAGTGGCGCACCCAGTTCTCGGCGAAGTTCATCGAGCCGCCCCCGTTGTCGCGCAGGTCGAGCACCAGTCCGTTGCAGGCCAGCAGGTCGGCCAGAATCCAGTCTATGTTGGAGTCTGAAAGTCCGGACGAGAACGATGGAATGTAGACGTAGCCGACGTTTTGGGGTAAGATGCCGTAAATGACACTTCCCAGCTGCTTATAGTTGAAATTCAGGTAGTTTTGCTGCACGGTGCGCAGGTTGAAGTTCTGGGGATAGTCGCTCCACCAGTTGCGATAGTAGGACGTTTCAAAGCCAGACGACAGGTTTACGTGGCCGTCTTTGATCTCGTCGAGCATTGCGGCGCATATGGCAAACAGCTGAGTGCGCGACAGCTTTTCGTTGACCATCGGGGCATACTTGTCGTGCACGGCATTCCAGTCGACGTCTTTTTCGCAGAAAAAGCAATAATGGTTGTCAACGGCCGTCCACAGTGCCTCGAACTCGCCGCGGTTGTCGCGGTCGAATTCCTCAATCGGGTGGCACGACGTGGCGGCAAGGGCCAGTGCTACAAACTCAATAATTCGCCGTAACAATCTGCGCATCGTGCTTTTGCGGATTTATGGTTATGAAATCGCAGACCACGCCGATTACGGCCGAGTGGGTTATGCGCCGCGACGTTATATGGTTTGCGCGGGTCGACATCGCTTCCAGTCCATAGCCCAGACGCAGGGTCGACTTGCCGAGGTGCAGGTCTACGCTCAGCAGCGAGTTCAGCCGGCGGAAATTGCCGGGCCATGCGAAGTGAGCGAGGTTCTCGCGGTTGCCGAGGGCTATCTCATAGTAGAGTTCGCCGTAGTCGGGACAGAAAAACGCCCCGGCAATCGGCGTTGACGCCTGCCAGCGCACGCTCAGGGGCAAACGGCCGAGCCGGCCCGACCATTGCACGTAGCCTTCCGGGCCTATTGTGGCCGAGGCCAGCGCCTGCGCCGGGTTGTTGCCGTTGCGGCTCAGATAGAGCACGCCGGCGCGCACGCCGGCATATCCGCCGGCGGCCGCCGAAAAACCGTGGGGCAGACGCCAGCGGCGCATAATGCGCCAGCCGCCCTCGAGGTCCAGGCCGAGCATCGCGGCGTTGCCGGCCGGATTGAGCGCGCGGTCAAAGCCGAGGCTGACGTTCCAGCCCTGCACCAGGGTGGTGCGCTTCATTGCCTGCAGGCGCCCGTAGCCGAGACCGAAGTGCAGCCCCGAGTACTTGACGGGGCTGAGATAGGTGTCGGCCAGATGCGAGGTGCCCGCCTCGGCCGTCCAGGCCGAAGACACGGGGCGCACCGGCTCCAGGCCCGACGAGACAGATGTCGCCGCTGCCAGCGCGCATATGATTATGCAGAACCTCTTTAACATCTCTGCAAAAATACGGAAAAATTACCAATCGGCAGCTGATTATGAAAAATTTTTAGTAACTTTGTCGAAACTTACACACACAAATTCATGCATTTTACAGTTTAGTCCGATGAATCTGTCAGGCTTGATTTACATATATGGAATGTCGACCATGTTCTATGGAATGATGACATGGTTTTTCATTCGCAAGCGCGACCAGCTGTCGCGTCTGGTGGCGCTGCTGATGTTCACTATCTGTGCGGAATGTCTGCGCGACGCCGTTCTGCTGCTCGACGAGGTCTCTTTTTCGACGTGGTCTGTATGGTCGCTGATGACGGCTCTTGACATGGTGGCCGTGCCGATGTATGCCTTTATCCTGATTGAGCTGGTTCGCCCGGGGTGGCTTACCCTCAGGAGCATGATTATTCACGAGGTGCCGTTTGTGGCGCTTCCGGTGCTGTATGGCGCAACAGGCATCAATATCTTCTATTATGTGCTGGTTGGTTGGGCGGCGATTTACGGCACTTATTATCTTGTGTGGACCTATGTAAACATTCCGCGCTACAACCGAGCGCTTAAAGACAGGTTTTCATATACCGAAAATGTCAATCTCAACTGGCTCAGGGTGATTCTTTATACGTTCTATGCGATTCTCGGCCTGTGGATTGTCGATTGCCTGATGATTCATCTGAACGCCGAGTCGATTTATATGGTGGGCAGCCTGATATTGTGGATGGTGATTGACTATTTCATCTATCGCCACGAGTCGGTGCTTGACGAACTTCAGGAAGAGTCGCCCGCGGCGGCCGCTGTCGATGTTGGCCGGTCTTCCGATCTCAGCAGCCGTATCGAGGCGCTTTTCACCGTTGAGAAAATTTATCTGAACCCTCAGTTGAAGCTGTCGGACGTAGCCCGCGCCGTGGGCACGAACCGGACCTATGTGAGCAATTGGTTTAATCGCGCTGCCGGCACGACTTTTTACGACTATGTCAACACGCTGCGTGTGCAGCATGCCTGCGAGCTGCTTGTCAGCTCAGATGTCAGTGTCAAGTGTGTGGCCGAGATGTCGGGATTCAACAGTTCGCAGGCGTTTATCAGGGTGTTTTCGCGCGTCATGGGCATGTCGCCGACCGCCTATCGCGTCCGGTCGTCGAAACAGGCTGAATGACATGTGGTTGTATGTATTGTTAATGCGTTTTGACCGATTGTTTGCACCGATTTACGCTTGATGCATCATCTTTGTATGCAATGGCACCGCCTTTTCGGCGCGCAGTAGCTAACTTAGCAGCGGTACAAAAAAACGGTTACAATACTACACAATCACACACACAATTGTAAGCAATCGGGACTACGGCAGTCGCGCCGCAGCCCCGATTCATTTTTTCGTTGAAAGTTACTTATCGACCGGACGGAGAGCCGCGGCCTCGGTGGCCTCGACGTCTTCAACCTCGCGGGGCGTGGTGTCGGCCTGCGCAGCGGATTGTGAGGCCTCGGCCATCTTGCGCATGTCGCGGCGGAAGGCAAGCAGGCCGGCAATGTCGATGAACGAGGCGATTGCATAGACAATCAGCGCGATGCCGGTAATCAGGGTCATTGTCTGCGCAACGGCCGACGGGCCGATGATGCAGATGACCACACCGGTAATTACCAGCAGCGCGGGCAGAATGAAAAACCAGAACGGAAACGTTACGGGGCGGTAAAAGAATGCGAGGCTGCATATCTGATATACGCCGAGCAGAATGAAAGCCGCGGCAAACAGATAGATAATAAGATTTATCATAGTGTGTGGCGTGCACACCATCAATATGCCAAGTATGCCGGTTCCGGCCGTGGCGAGAACGCCTATCGGTGAAATACGTTTGCGACCCTTTTCGTCTTTGCGGTTCATTTCGATTATGAGATTGAAAACGCCCGTGGCGATGAAAAGAATGCCTATCACGAGCACCACCGTCTCAAGAGCGAGGTCGGAGAAAAACACCATGACGATGCCTACGATTAACGCCAATATGGCGCTCCAAAGATTACCTTTATAGTCCATATATGTTGAATTTAGGTTATTTTACTAAAAAACGAAAAAATGTGAACAAAAGTTGCCTGCAAAGATAAGAAAAATCCTTAACTTTGCAGTAACTTAAATCTAATTACGCAAAGAATGATGGATTCTAACCCCTCGACTCTTGTAAAATCCGTGGAGAAGGTCGTCGTACGCTTCTCAGGCGACTCCGGCGACGGCATGCAGCTTGCCGGAAATATATTCACCAATGTCAGCGCATCGGTTGGCAATCAGGTGTCCACGTTTCCCGATTATCCCGCCGAAATCCGCGCTCCGCAGGGCTCGCTCAGCGGCGTCAGCGGTTTTCAGGTCTCGCTCGGCAAGGACGTTTATACACCCGGCGATGAGTGCGACGTGCTCGTTGCCATGAACCCGGCTGCGCTCAAGCGCAACTATAAAGCCGTCAAATCTTCCGGCCTGATTATTCTTGACGCAGATTCGTGTCGCGAAGCCGACCTGAAGAAAGCCGAATATCAGACGCTCGACCCCGTCGGCGAACTCGGAATCAAATGTGAGGTGCTCACCGTGGGCATCACGTCGCAGACCAAGTCGGCGCTCGAAGGGAGCGACCTCGACCTGAAGTCGGTGATGAAATGCCGCAACGTCTTCGCCCTCGGGCTTATGTGCTGGCTGTTTGACCGCCCGCTTGAAGGCGCGCGCCAGATGCTCCGCGTCAAGTTCGCCAAAAAAACGGCCGTATTCGAGGCCAATTCGCGAGTGCTCGAAGCCGGCTATAACTACGGCGCCAACACCCACGCGTCGCATTCGACCTACCGCATCGAGTCGACCGACACCCGTCCCGGCGTCTACACCGATATTCAGGGCAACAAGGCCACGGCCTGGGGCCTCATCATGGCTTCAGAGCGCTCGGGGCGTCCGCTCTTTCTCGGATCATATCCCATCACGCCCGCCACGGATATTCTCCACGAGCTGGCCAAGCGCAAGGACCTCGGCGTGAAGGCCGTGCAGATGGAAGACGAGATTGCCGGCGTCTGCTCGGCAATCGGCGCGTCGTTTGCCGGTTCGCTGGCCGTAACGTCAACTTCCGGCCCCGGCCTGGCGCTGAAAGGCGAGGCCCTCGGTCTGGCCGTAATGGCCGAGTTGCCGCTGGTGGTCATCGACGTTCAGCGCGGCGGCCCCTCTACCGGCCTGCCCACCAAGACCGAACAGACCGACCTGATGCAGGCACTCTATGGCCGCAATGGCGAGAGCCCTCTCTGCGTCGTTGCTCCGCTGTCGCCCACCGACTGCTTCGACACGGCTTTCGAGGCGTGTCGCATCGCCCTGGAGCACATGATGCCCGTGATTCTGCTATCCGACGCCTTCATCGGCAACGGCTCGGGCGCCTGGCGCGTGCCCGAGGCCGACGAGTATCCCGAAATTCACCCGCCGCTGCTGCCGGCCGACCGCGCCGACGGCACGTGGCACCCCTACGAGCGCAATGCCGAGGGCGTGCGCTACTGGGCGCCGGCCGGCATGGAGGGCGCAACCCACCGCCTTGGCGGCCTGGAGAAGGACAGCGCCACGGGCAACATCTCCAACAGCCCGGAGAATCACGAGCGCATGGTCGAGGCCCGTCGCCGCAAGGTGGCCCGCATCGCCTATGACATTCCGGAGCAGAAGGTATATTACGACGATGACCTGACGGCCGACACGCTGCTCATCGGGTGGGGCGGCACATACGGCCACCTGCGCACGGCCGCTGCCGAACTCAACGCCGAGGGCGTGAAGATTGCCTTCGCCCAGCTGCGATACATCAATCCGCTGCCGCGCAACTTCAAGGAAATCATGAACCGCTATAAGCGCATAATCGTGGCCGAGCTAAACACCGGCATGCTTGCCGACTATCTGCAGATGCAGCACCCCGGCACCGAGATTCTGCGCATAAACAAAGTCCAGGGCCAGCCTTTCCTGGTCAGCGAAGTTAAAAACCGTGTAAAAGAACTGTTGAAATGAACTCTGCATACACTCCCCGCGACTATAAGAGCGACCAGAACGTAAGGTGGTGTGCCGGCTGCGGCGACCACGCCGTGTTGAACTGCCTGCACAAGGCCATGGCCGAACTGGGCGTGCCACCCCACATGACGGCCGTCATTTCGGGCATCGGCTGCTCATCGCGCCTGCCTTATTACTGCAACACCTACGGCTTCCACACCATTCACGGCCGCGCGGCCGCCATTGCCACGGGCTTCAAGGTGGCCAACCCGCAGATGACCGTATGGCAGGTGAGCGGCGACGGCGACGGCCTGGCCATCGGCGGCAACCACTTCATTCACGCCCTGCGCCGCAATGTCGACATCAACATTCTGCTGCTTAACAACAAGATTTACGGCCTGACCAAGGGCCAGTATTCGCCCACGAGCCCGCGCGGCTTCGTCAGCAAATCCTCTCCCTACGGCACCACGGAAGACCCCTTCATTCCCGCCGAGCTCGCCTTCGGCGCGCGCGCCACGTTCTTTGCCCGCTCGATTGACGTCGAGCTTGACACGACGCGCGACTGCATGGTGGCCGCCGCCCGTCATCGCGGCGCCGCCGTTACGGAGATTCTTCAGAACTGCGTCATCTTCAACAACGGCATTCACGCAGATGTGGCCGACCGCTCAGTGCGCTCGGAGCGCACAATCACGCTCCGTCAGGGCGAGAAGATGCTCTTCGGCGCAGACAAGGAGTTCGGCCTGGTTCAGGACGGGTTCGCCCTGAAGGCCGTAAAGGTGGGTGAAGACGGCTATACGCTCGACGACGTGCTCACGCACGACGCCACGACTCCCGACGACAGCCTGCACCGCATGCTCGCGCTCATGGACGGCCGGACGCTACCGCTGGCAATCGGCGTGATTCGCGACGTGCCGGCACCCGTCTACAACGAAGAGCTCGAAAAGCAGGTGGAGAATGTCCACAAGTTCGACACACTCCGCCAGATGATTCTCGCAGGCGAAACCTGGACGGTTTCTTGAGGAATTAAGAATTAAAAATTAAGGGCGGCGGAATTTTCCCGTCGCCCTGCTTTTTTGTTTTAACGTCCGGGTTGACTAAAATTTACCGAAAAAGAACACGTAGATAACGGGCAGCACTACGGCCGCTATCAACACCAAGCCTAAGATAAACAGAATTATGTTCAATATCTTGTATTTATCCTTAAAAATCAGTTGAATCAACGAATTGACCATGAAGACCAATGTTGCAAGCGGTCCCATGATGACAAACAGCAAGATATTTAATGTGCCGTACGATATGCTGGACATGCGCGACATCTCTTCCATGATATTGATGCATAACTCACAAGTATAGTCGCCCCAAAGCAGAATCTCACTCATTACGCAATGATATATTAGGAGGGTGTTGCAAAATAGGCCAATCTGTAGGGACGCACGGCTCGTGCGTCCGAGTTGTAGGAGGTGTAACCGGTTGTTGTATGGGTGGTTACCGGCGGACGCACGAACCGTGCGTCCCTACAGATTGGGCGATTTTGCAATACCCTCTTTTTGATGTCGGGTGGTTAGTTTTTGGCGATGGGGCAGGCGGCGCACTTGGCCTGGATTTCGGTGAAGAAGTCGTTGCCCTTGTCGTCTACGAGAATGAAGGCGGGGAAGTCTTCGACTTCGATTTTCCAGATTGCCTCCATGCCGAGCTCGGGGTATTCAAGCAGCTCGACTTTCTTGATTGAGTTGGCTGCGAGAATGGCGGCGGGACCGCCGATTGAGCCGAGGTAGAAGCCGCCGTGCTTTTTGCATGCGTCGGTTACCTGCTTCGAGCGGTTGCCCTTGGCAATCATCACCATCGAGCCGCCTGCGGCCTGGAACTGGTCGACATAGGGGTCCATGCGGCCGGCGGTTGTGGGGCCGAACGAGCCGCTGGGCATGCCCTTGGGCGTTTTGGCGGGACCGGCGTAGTAGATGGGGTGGTCCTTGAGATACTGGGGCATGGGTTCGCCCTTGTCGAGGCGCTCTTTGATCTTGGCGTGGGCGATGTCGCGGCCAACGATGATGGTGCCGTTGAGGCTCAGGCGCGTGCTGACGGGATATTTGGTCAGTTCGGCCAGTACCTCGCTCATGGGGCGGTTGAGGTCGATTTTGATTACGTCGCCCTCGCCGGCCTTGCGCATCTCTTCGGGAATAAGTTCGCCGGGGTTGGCGTCGAGTTTTTCAATCCAAAGGCCCTGCTTGTTGATTTTTGCCTTGATGTTGCGGTCGGCCGAGCAGCTGACACCCATGCCGATTGGGCAGGAGGCGCCGTGGCGCGGCAGGCGGATTACGCGAATGTCGTGGGCGAAGTATTTGCCGCCGAACTGGGCGCCGAGGCCGATTTTGCGCGAGGCCTCGAGCAGTTCCTTTTCAAGTTCGACGTCGCGGAAGGCGTGGCCGAGCTCGTTGCCGTGGGTGGGCAGCGAGTCGAGATATTTGACCGACGCTTTCTTCACCACTTCGAGGTTCTTTTCGGCCGACGTGCCGCCGATTACGAAGGCGATGTGGTAGGGGGGACATGCGGCAGTGCCGAGCGTCTTCATCTTTTCGACGAGGAAGGGCACGAGGGTCTTGGGGTTGATGATGGCCTTGGTCTCCTGGAAGAGGTAGGTTTTGTTGGCCGAGCCGCCACCCTTGGCCACGAAGAGGAATTCATATTCCGAGCCCTCGGTTGCGTGAATGTCAATCTGCGCGGGGAGGTTGCAGCCGGTGTTGACTTCGTCATACATGGTCAGCGGCGCGTTCTGCGAGTAGCGCAGGTTGTCTTCGGTGTAGGTCAGATAGACGCCCTTGCTGATTTTTTCCTCGTCGTTGCAGCCGGTCCAGACGTGCTGGCCTTTCGAGGCGTGGCAGATGGCCGTGCCGGTGTCCTGGCAGAAGGGCAGCTGGCCTTTGGCGGCGATTTCGGCGTTGCGCAGCATGGTGAGGGCCACGAACTTGTCGTTGGCCGATGCTTCGGGGTCGTGGAGGATTTTTGCAACCATCTCGTTGTGTTCGCGACGCAACATGAATGCGTTGTCGTGGGTTGCCTGACGGGTCAGGACGGTGAGTGCCTCGGGGTCGACGACGAGCATTTCGTGGCCGTTCCAGTTCTCGGTCTTGACGTAGTCTGATGTCAGCAGGTAATATTCCGTCGTGTCGGGGCCGAGCGGGAACATCTCCTGATATTTGAAGGGTTTGGTCATGACTTTAGTTGATAATTATGATGGTTTTTTAGAAGTTATATCCGATTGAAAACTCCCAGGCATAGCGGTGGCTCTTGCTCAGGAACTCTTTTGCGCGGGCAATGTTGCGGGCGCCGATCTGGTAGTGGGCGCCGACGTAGTAGTGGCGGGCAAAGAGGAATCCGACACCCATTTTGAAACCCCAGTCGATGTTTTCGAGGCGGTCGTCGTCGCCGCGGCCGAATGCCTCGGTCTTGATTGTGGGCGAAGTTTCGGCGGGAATGTCGCCGCTGAATGTCGTAACGGTTTCGTCGTCCGAGCCGCCGAGACCGAGCGCTATGTAGGGGCCGAAGTCGGCCTGCAGCTCGACGAACTTGAGGTTGAGGCGATAGGAGGCGAGCACCGGAATCTGAAACCATGAGGTTGTCATGGTGCCGTCGGTGTGGCGCGCGATGTCGACAGGCACGTCGCCCGTTTCGACGCCGGGATAGGAGATTGACGTCTTGTAGGCGCAGCGGTTATAGTCATAGTAGAATCCGGGCTGCATGTAGAAGCGGCGCGTCATGCGAATGTCGACCACGGCGCCGAGCGCGAAGCCGGTTTTCCAGTCGTTGGTCTGCAGGCCGCTGACGTTGTTGAACATGCGGGTGCCGGAGATGTTGGAAGTGTTGACTGCCGCGCGCACGCCGATTTTGACGGGCGCTTCGGCCGACGCACACGCACAGGCCGCGAGCGTCAGGAGTGTTGCCGACAGAAGGCGGCTGATTGTGTGATTGCGTTTCATAGCGCAAAAATAGCGAAAAAAACTGAGTCTGCAAATTTTTAGAGGAAGGGATTCGACCTTAATTCCTCGCCGACGGTGGTCGAGGGCCCGTGGCCCGGGAGCACCACAGTCTGAGGCGGGAGCGAAAGCAGGTTGCGGCTCACGGCGTCGACCAGTTGGGCGTGGTTGCCACCGGGCAGGTCGGTGCGGCCGATGCTGCCCGCGAAGAGCGAATCGCCGGTGAAGACCACGCCGTCGGCCGGCGCGTAGAGCGCGATGCCGCCGGGCGAGTGGCCCGGCATGTGAATGACTTTGATTTCGTCGTCGCCGAGGGTTAGCACCGTGCCCGGTTCGAGCGGCTTCAGCGATTCGATGTCGCTGATGGCGGGGTCGCTGATGCCGAACTGCGCGGCCTGAGTGCGCATGCTGCGCCCGAGAGGGTGGTCGGCGGGGTGGGCCAAAGTGGCGACGCCGTATTTGGCGGCAATGTGGTTGTTGCCGAAACTGTGGTCAAGGTGCAGGTGGGTGTTGACCAGATATTTGACCGTGAGGCCCTCGCGGGTGATGTAGCCGTCGATGGCGGCGTTCTCGGCGGGCGTGAGCATGCCGGGGTCGACAATCATGCACTCGCGGGTTTCAGGCGACCATGCCACATAGCAGTTCTCGCCGAACATGTTGAAAGTGAATCGTGTAATCTTCATTTTTTGAATGCGAAATAAACGGCGCCCACCAGCAGGCAGAACGAAATCAGATGGTTGCGCGTCAGGTGGGTGTCTTTGAACATAACAATGGTGAAGATTGTAAAGATTACCAACGTGATGACTTCTTGCATCACCTTGAGCTGAATCAGCGAGAACGGACCTCCGTTGCCTTCAAAGCCGATGCGGTTGGCGGGAACCTGGAGCGAGTATTCGAGCAGGGCTATGCACCATGAGAAGAGAATAACGGCATAGAGAGGCCAGTTCGTAGAGATGCCGGCCGATTGCAGCTTCAGATGGCCATACCAGGCGAAGGTCATGAAAATGTTGGCCACGACCAGCAGGCCCACGGTCAGCAGTGCGGACTTCATAGCGGGGTGTAGAGCAGATATTTGGTTTCGAAATAGGGTTCGGTGAAGAAGTCGCTCAGCGGCACGTCGAGCACGTCGCGCCGCGTGGCGGCTATTTCAGCGGCGAGGTCTCCGCCCTTGAGGCAGATGACGCCGTTGGGCAGTTTGTTGCGTCCGCGGGGGGAGACGAGGTGCTGCGATGCCTTCAGCAGGTCGGGCAGCGCCATGACCGCGCGCGAAACCACATAGTCAAACCGCCGGCGGCACTCGCCAGAGTCGCCGTGCTGAAAGGTGCAGTTGTCAAGTCCGACGGCTTCGGCCACGGTCTGCGCCACGCGGATTTTCTTTGCGACGCGGTCAATCAGATGGAACCGGCAGCCGGGCCACATGATTGCCAGCGGAATTCCGGGGAAGCCGCCGCCACAGCCGAGGTCGATGAATTCGGTGCCGTCGGCCGGCGTGATGAACCGGGCTATGGCCAGCGAGTGGAGCACATGGTTGACGTAGAGGTTGCCGATGTCCTTGCGCGAAATCACGTTTACCTTGGCATTGAGGTCGGAATAGAGTGCATGCAGCGCCTCGAACCGAGAGCGCTGCATGTCGTTGAGATTGGGGAAGTATTTGAGGATTTCGTCCATTAGTTATCGGGGAAGGGTGATGGGGAAGGTGGGATTGTCGACGTGTTCGCGGGTAACGATGTCTTTCATTTCCTGAAGGATTTCGGGATATTTGTCTTTCAGGTCGTTGTCTTCGTGGAGATCGGTTGCGAGGTCATAGAGTTCGCAGTTGCCGTTTCTGACCACGAGTTTCCAGTTGCCCTTGCGCACGCCGATTACCTGCGTTTCGCGCATCTCCCAGTAGAGGGCGTCGTGGCATTCCTGTTCGCCGGCGTCAACGAGGGTGGGGTAGATGGATATGCCGTCGAACCAGTCGTTTTCGAGGCTTGCGTTGCGATAGCGCTGCTCGTAGTTCTCGATTCCGGCGATGTCGCAGAATGTGGCCATGAGGTCATAGAAAGCGAACTGATGGTCGGAGGTGCGGCCGGCGGCGATTTTTTCGGGCCAGCGCACAATGAAGGGAATGCGAATGCCGCCTTCATAGGTGGAGCGCTTGGTGCCCTTGAGCAGGCCGTCGCGGTTGAAGTAGGCCGGGTCTGCGCCGCCTTCTTCGTGGGGGCCGTTATCGGAGGTGAAGATGAGCACGGTGTTGTCGGCCATGCCTTTCTCGTCGAGTTTGGCCATGATTTCGCCGACCTGAGCGTCAAGTCGGGTAATCATTGCGGCGAACTGGGCGTGAGAGTTGGTGTTGGGATTGTAGCGCGAGCCGCGGTCGCCGCCGAAGGCGCGCTCCTCGCATGCACAGAACTTGTCGCTGTAGGCCTGCAGAATCGAGTCGTTGGGCTGCAGCAGCTCGGCGTGGGGCAGCGTGTAGGTGAAGATGCCGAGGAAGGGTTTGTCGGCCGTCTGCTTGTCGAGCCATTCCATGGCTTTTTCGTGAATCATGTCGGCCGAATATTGCGCGCGGTTCAGATAGTCGTCGCCATACATGTCGTGCTGAATGTTCTGCTCGAGCGTAACGCGTCGCACACCCTCGTCGCCGCGCGAGCGGCTGTATTCATTGAGGAAGTTGGGATAGTAGAGG
This sequence comes from uncultured Porphyromonadaceae bacterium, assembly GCA_902495245.1. Lineage (GTDB taxonomy): Bacteria > Bacteroidota > Bacteroidia > Bacteroidales > Muribaculaceae > UBA3263. Next base: position 143,955 of record CABUWI010000004.1, on the reverse strand, counting down.
TGGGCCTGGAACTGGCAGATGTAGCCGTAATATTCGTCGATGCCGCGCTTGTCGGGGGTCGATTCAGAGCCTTCGTAGCCGCCGGCCCACTTGCCGAACATGCCGGTGGTGTAGCCGTTGTCTTTGAAGATTTCGGGAATGATTACGTGGTCGGTCTTATAGGGCTCCTGGCCGACGACGGTATAGTCGGCATTGTTGCCGTAGAGGTTCTGCTGCAGGTTGTGGCCTCCCCAATACTCCTTGTTGGCGCGCACGTGGGTGTGGCCGCTGTGCTGGCCGGTCATGAAGCAGGCGCGCGAGGGAGCCGATACGGGGCTGCCGGCATAGGCCTGGGTGAAGCGCAGGCCCTGCGATGCCAGGCGGTCGATGTTGGGAGTGGCAATGAGCTGCTGGCCGTAGCAGCCGAGGTCGCCGTAGCCCATGTCATCGCACATTATATAGATTATGTTAGGCTGCTGCTGGGCCTGTGCGGGAGCTGCCGCCGCAACCACTGCGCCGAGAGCGCTGAAAAATATCTTGGTGTTCATGTTTAGAGGATTAACCGGTTTTTAGATTCTGATTTTAGCTGAGGCTACGCCTTTGTCGGTGATTGCCTTGACAATGTAGATGCCCTCGGCAAGCGCGTCGGTGGCGAGATTGTTGCCGGCGGTGGCAGCCGCACGGGCGGCACTGACGGTGAAGAGCATGATGCCTTTCACTTCGGCGGCGTTTTCAACGCTGACGGTTTTGCCGTCGAAGACGATGCGCGCGTCGCTGTCGGTTTTGGCGAGAGTGGCGCTGTCAATGCCGCTGAGCGGGTTGGTGTTGGCCGAGAAGACGGCCGTGAGCGTGCGCGGGTTGGGCGATGCGGCCACGGCATATTCCGCGTCGACCGACGCGATGCGCGCGCCGTCGAGCCAGTAGAGGTGGAGGGCATTGCCCAGCGGACGGGCGGAGGCGATGCCGTCGGCCCATTCGGCCGTGCCGCGCAGGGGGTCGTTGACTTTTACCACGGGGTCGATAGCTTCGGCAAGCGGGTCGGTAACGTCGAGCATGATGTCGAGCACCTCGCCAACCACGTCGTCGTCGGGGCCTGTCAGGCCGTTTTCGGTGAGGCGCAGGCGGGCGCGCACTTTGCCTGTGGCGGCGTCGGCGGGCACGTTGATTGCGGTGGTGATTGATTTGGCGCATTCAAGTTCCTCGGTGTGCTCGAAGTAGCCGTCGCGATCCCAGTCGAGGCAGAGAATCAGCTTGACATTGTCGGCCGGAGCGGCGTTCAGCTCGATTGATAGCGGGCATGCCGAACCGCGGTTCACCGTGGCGGCGTCGCGACTCAGAATGACGTATTTGTTGGCCGGGCGTGATGCCTTGTCGTAGACAATGGTCTTTCCGACTTTGCGCCCCATCGGATAATGGAGGTCGCCGGCGGTGAGTTGCTCAATCCAGCATGAACCGGTTGAGCCGCAGGGAATCTGATAGATCTGACATGCCAGAGCGAAAGCCGAGCGGCCCGAAGCGAACGTTATGTCGCTCAGCAGGGTGCTGCCGTCGGGGGCGATGAAGCTGTATGGCGCCTCACCGGCTGTTGCGCTAATCTTGTAGGCCGTGCCGCCGTTGAGCGGGGTGTTGTTGCTGACGGCCACAATCTGATAGCCGTCGGCGGCATTTCCGACGAAATACCAGCGCTGGGCGCGGTCAATTGCGTTTTTCGATTCCCAGGTGCCGGCAGGGGTGTAGACCTTGCCTTCGGCATTGACGATGTAATACTCGGCGAGGGGGGTGCCGATTGCGGCCGAGGGAGTGAAAGGACGTATTTCATAGAGGTTCTCGCTCTCGGTCAGCTTCCAGTACGAGCCGACGTTGGCGGGTTTGGCAATCCATGTGATTACGTTGCTGCTTGCGCCGTCTTTGTTGAGCGCGCGCGTGTTGTCGCCTTCAACGTTATAGACCGAGCAGTCGGTCGACGAAAGCCAGACGCAGCCTGCGTTGTCGCCCGAAGTGGCGGTTGTCGAGCCTACGTAATATTCGACCGGAGTGTCGCCGACACTGATTGTCGATGCAGACGACGCGGTTTTGTTGCAAGAGCCGAGATATTTGCCCGACACGGAGTTGCGGATATAGAAGCAGTTGGCGTTCCCGGTCGGAATGAAGTCCCAGAAAATTCTGTTGGTTACGCCGTAGCCCATGGCAACGACCGCATTGTTGTTTCCCTGGGCCATGTAGAGCTGGGAGTTGTTTTTCCACTTGACGGTGTATGTCTTTGTGCCTGTCGGGTCTACGGGGTCAACCGGGTCGACGGGGCCTTCGGGCTCGACATAAGAGAGCTGCACGTGTTCAAGGCCGAAGAAGCAGCCTTGGTTGTCGGTGCCCTTGGTGATTGTGATGTCAAGAGTCAGCGGATTGCCGGCCGTAACGTCTTTCGTCGTGCTGACGGTCCAGAGCTTGTTGGCACCGGTTACTCCGGCCGCGGGGTCGAGGTCGGTGAAAGAGGCGATGTTGTCGTTGTTGGCTGCGATGCTGACATTGAAATGCCGGTTCTTGTTGTCGTTGGTCTGCTGGGTTGCGCCGGCGGCGTTGAGAGCCCACACGTGCAGACCGACTGTGTTGAACTTGAAGTCGGCCGGCAGCCCTGCCACAGTCAGCGAGATGTTTATTGTCGGCGAAGTGTTGCCGTTGACATCGGGGCATATAATAGCGGCGTTTGTCAGCGACTTGAGCGCGTGGCTCAGCGCTGACACTTGCGCGGTTGCTCCCGTTGCTCCCGCAACTGTTACCGTAACGTCGGCGGCGGTTGTGCCCGTGCGGCTGAAGCTCAGGTCAACCGGGTCGGCTGCATTGACCGCGGCCGCGGTCAGAAGGCTTGCCGCAAGGAGTGTTGCTGATTTCATGGTGTTGAATTGAACGTGAATAGAATGTGAATTGATAATCAGTGCAAATTTATAGATTTTTTATCTGCTTTCCAAATGTATAACATTTTTTTGCAGAATTTTACAAAAGATTTTGCCCGCGTCAGATTATTTTGTAAATTTGCGCAACGTCAAGACTATTGAAAATAACCTAACACATCACACATACAGTAATTTATGATTATCAGAACCAAGAATTGCGCTCCGCTTCTTGCAGGAGCACTCTCTGCGTTGTTGCTGGTCGGCTGTACCGACGACAGCTATGACCTTTCGGACATAGACACGACCGCGCAGATTGAAGTCAAAGACCTTACGATTCCTCTCAATCTCAGTCCGGTAACCTTCGAGTCTATGGTCAGTCTCAAAGACGAGGAGTGTGTCGAAGTTACCGCCGACGGCGACTATGCGATCGTGCAGACGGGCGACTTCGAAGAGACCATCAACATCAAGCGCATCATGGCTTATCCGCGAAAAGACATAGATGTCGTGCAGCAGACTGTGCCTTACGTTCAGGGTCAGGAAACCGACATTGACGAACATGAGTTTCCGTTTTCTTATGCCAACCAGAGCGACATGGATAAGTACATCACCAAGCTCGAATCGGGCAAGGTGGATTTTGACATGAACATGCAGTTTCGTCTGAACGATATATACGGGCCGGTAGATTTCAGGCTTTACGACATGAAGTTCCGCGCTCCCAAGGGGTTCTATGGCACATATGCGAAGCCTGACGGCACCACCGGTCGTTTTGACGCCAACAATAATATAATTCTTTTCAACGGTGCCGCAACACGTCGCGGAGAAGACGGCAACGGCTTTGACTTTGTGATACATGTCGACGAAATCGACGTCGCCGTAATCGAATCCGAAGAGCTCGGCCATATTGACTACAAAACGGGTTATGTAGAATTTTCAGGCTCGTTTGACGTTGTTGACGGCAGCCTGACAGTTATCGGCGCCAACAACTTCGGTGTGCAGGACGCCACACTCGACATTGACATGCATCTCGGCGAAATGGAGTTCCTTTCGTTCACCGGTAACGTTAAATACGAGCTCGACGAGATTGCCGAGCAGCACGTCGACCTCAGCTCGCTGCCCAAAGTGCTCCGCGACCCCGAGACGAACATCGAGCTCATCAATCCGCAGATTTACATTCAGCTCACGAATCCGTTGTGGGAAGACGGTTTCACCGGCGATGCAGGCCTCAAGCTGACTCAGGAGCGCGACGGCGTTGATCCCGCCGATAGCTACAGCGCCGAGATGAACAAGCGCCTGACGCTGGCTGCGGTTGACGGCAAGCAGAACTTCGTTATCTGTCCCGACCCCGACGCCGTAACCTCGTATCCCGAAGGCTGGGAAATTACGAATGACAAGAATAAGATGACCATGCCCGGTCTGGGCGGCATCATCAAGGGCGACGGTCTGCCTCAGGGCCTGAGCCTCGACTTTATGGTGCCCGAACTTAATGATAAACATGTCGTTGACTTCGCCCTTAACCACGACTATGGCAAGGTTGAAGGCAAATATGAGTTCTACGCTCCGCTGCGCTTCAAAGAAGGTTCGAAAGTGCTCTATCAGGAGACACAGGACGGCTGGGACTTCGGCACGGACGAAGACCTTGAGATTTCGAAAATGGACATCACCGCCACCCTCAAGAGCGAGATGCCCGTGGCTGTAGGGCTCGAGGCCGCCCCGATTGATGAAGACGGCAACCCTCTTCCCGGCATCAAGTTAGACGTAGAGCCCAAAACGATTCCCGCCGGCTATGACGGCACCGTCAGCATCAAGCTCGCGGGCGGCGTCATTGAAAAGCTCTATGGCATGCAATATACCGTGCGCCTCGTGGCCGGTCAGGACGAAAAAGCTCTGCGCCCCGACCAGAAGCTGATTCTCGACAATATCCGCGCCAAGGTCAGCGGCAAATATGTCATCAAAGACACTGACGACGATGATGACAGCAGCGACGACTATTACTACAACTATTGATAACCCTGAAGCCAATCACTATCCGCAAAATGAATAATACAGTCAAATCAATTGCCTGTTTGGCTTTGGCGGCCACGGCAGTAACCGCATCGGCCCAGAGCCGTTCGGCATATTTTCTTGATAACTACGCCTATAACTATCAGATGAACCCCGCGCTTGACCGCGACGGCAGCTTCGATATCTCCTTTCCCGGTCTGGGCAACCTGAACATCGGAGTCAACGGCAATGTGGGCGTCAAGAACTTCCTCTATAACCGCGAAGTAGACGGCCGCATGCGCACCGTAACATTTCTTCACCCCGATGTCAGCGCTTCGGAGGCCCTTGGCAATCTGAAAACCAACAACCGCATCGGCGCCAACGTGCGCGAGGGCATCATGAGCGTCGGGTTCCGCGCGCTCGGAGGCTACAACCATGTCAGCATCAATGCCGTGGCCAACGTGCAGGCCCGTCTGCCCAAAGACCTCTTCTCGTTCGTCAAGGAGGGCGTTACCAACCGCAATTATGAAATCGGCCGTGTCGACGCCCATGCCGACGCCTATGCCGAAATCGCCCTGCAGCACTCCCACAGTCTCGAAAAGATTCTGCCCGGCCTGCAAGTGGGCGCCGCCTTCAAGTTCCTTATCGGCATCGGCAATGTTGACTTCAACATGGATCGCGCCGACCTCAATCTGGGCGTTGACGAATGGCACGCAACCACAAGCGGCCAGGCTCACCTGAGCCTCGGCGGCATGCGCTGGAAAACGAAACTCTCAGACGACGGCACCAAACAGCTCGTCGACGGCATTGACACAGACGAGTTCTCTGCTCCGTCGGGCTACGGTATCGCCTTTGACCTCGGCGCCACCTACAGGCTTAACCAAGACTGGAAATTCGGCCTTGCCTTCACCGACCTCGGTTTCATCAGCTGGAGCAAGACCTACAGCGCTTCGACTAACGGCGAGCACACTTTCAATACCAATGACTATGTTCTTGACACCGAAGATTTTGACAACTCGTGGGACAAGATGCGCGACGACATGGAGCAACTCTATCAGCTCGAAGCCGACACGGAGGCTTCGTCGCGCTGCCGCGCCCTCGAGGCCACGATGACCGTCAGCGCCGAATACACACTGCCCGTCTATCGTCAGGTTACCTTCGGCCTGCTCAACACGACCCGTATGGCCCACCGTTTCGCCTGGACCGAATTCCGCCTCAGCGCCAACTATACGCCGGTCAAGTGGCTGGGTCTCGGCGTCAACTACGGCCTCGGTACGTTCGGCAGCTCTTTCGGCTGGATTCTCAACATCGCGCCAAAGGGCTTCAATATCTATCTGGGCATGGATCACACGCTGGGCAAACTGTCGAAACAGTATATTCCTCTGAACTCGAACGCCCAGTTCTCGTTCGGTATCAACGTCCCCATCTGATAATTCTCACCAATCCGGTTCTCTCGCGCACGAAACCTTTAACTGCGTGAAAGAACCGGATTAAATATAATCAACCACATGAAACTCAAGAAGACCATCATTATTATGGCGTTCTTGTCATCATGCGTGCTGACTTTGCCGCTCAGTTCATGCAGTTCCGATGACCCCGAATCGCCCAATCCGGACACTCCTGTCGATTTCTCATCAGACCTGCTCGGCGGCAGCATGATTTTTTGCGTGGACTACGCCGACATGGCCGAACTGCGCTGTCCGGTAAACGCCACCGAGCCGGTGAGCTTCGAAGTGCTTAATGACGCTCCGTTCTCATTGGAATCTGAAGAGATTGACGGTGTTTCATATATGGTGCCCATACCTCACGCAGATACGGTAGAGCCTGTTAACGTTGTAGTTGCACGCGCTATCGGTGCCGAGTCGGGAGATACGCGTACCTTTGTGCTTATTGTAAGAAATTCGCCCGAAACCGATGTCGAGGCCGCTCAAATGAAAGCCAAAAGAAGCGTCTCTCCTTCCAAACGTCTGCTCGAGGTCTACGGCGAGTTCCTCGGTAAGGGAACGCTATGCTTTAATCAGATAGGCAACACCACACGCTCGATTCTTATGTACAATACATTGCCGCTTGATGACGAGAACCTGCTCATGGCACAGGGGCTCGACAGGGTCGACATGTACGAGATTGAGGGCGAGACGTTCAAAAGCACGATGGAATCATGGTCGTTCAACATCGGTCTCTCCATGTCGGGTATCGGCCAGGTCGGCCTGGGCAATAAGTGGTCCATGTCGGGCTCGTTCAATTTCGGCATGGACGGGAGCGTAGCCACAAGCGACGATTACGAGTACTACATGAACCTGCTCAAAGTCGAGCGCGCGGAGATGAAACTCAATATGACAAGTTTTGAGTCTATGACCAAGGCCAACGTAAAGAAGGCATCGGCATTTCTGGGTTATGTGGCTCCGCAGTTCATGGAGGATATTTTTGCCTCGACCGACTCCATAAATACGCAGACATTCTTCAACCAGTGGGGCACCGATATGATTTATCAAGGCCTTTTGGGCGGCTACAATATTTATCTCTATGGCCGGGAAGAGAATACATATGACCATACGCTCGGTGTTGATGTCGGCCTCAAACTCAAAGGCTCCAAGACAACGGAGCCGACCGGACGTTCGTGGTATGACATCTACATGTCTAAAAATTCGCCTTATATCGGCGGCGAGTTTAATTTCGGCTACAGCAGCGAAGAATATTTCAAGGCGTCGAAGGCACAGTCGTATATGCGCACGGTGGGCGGTAATCCCGTGAGCGACAACAACGCCGCCAAGTGGATAGAGGGATTTGAGAATGTTGACGAGAACCTGAAATGGCAACTCATCAGCTATCGGCGCCATTCAGACGAGGCAGCCGTGCAGACCGACAGCGTCTGGTTGCTCTATCCGACCGAAATGATGGCCATGAACGTCATTAACGCTCTCGAAACAATTCTCAAGGACAAGGACCTCAGCGATGCCGACCACGCCATCATGGCCAATGCCGCCGACAACGTCAAAAAGTTGGGCGCAAACAAGGGCGCATACATTCAGCGCTATCTTACCGTGCCCAAGGCCAAGAGCCGACTGGTTCTTTGCGACGTGATGATGAAGAATAACAACAATCGCCGAAAGTCAGGCGATCCGAAGCCTTTTGTGGCTGCAGATCCGCGCAATCCGACCAAATACAGAACCTATTATCCGATGATGGCCAACAAGTATTTTGACTCTGACCGTTCTAACGCCAAGCAGAGGGGACGTGCCATAGACACCAACGACGATTGTTTTCTTGCAAGCGCCCACGGTTCGAGCCATTATTGGTATTATTGTCTGGCTCACGAAGATGATTGCGACGGCATTGTTGACATACAATTCTACAGCGATTCTCACGAGTATTATGTGCCACGCGGCAGCAAAGCGTCGGAGCATTCCGGACTTTGCAACTATCCGCGACGCGTCTGTGTGAAATATTTTGACGCCGGAGCCGGCCACAAGCCCGAAATGAAAATCACGGCGTTCGGCATCTGGGACAAGTATGACGAAAAAATCATTGCCACTACCGGAGGTTCAGAACTGCGTCTCAACGCAACAGAGAGCGAGTTCAACGCGTGGAAAAAATTCTGGACTGACCATAAGCGTACCGACGTGCGCTTCTATGAAGGCGGAGGCGCGATGCCCCACTACATTTATCCTTGTTACTCCACAAAAAATCTGCCTGTCGACAAAGTGTCGGCCGCCACGGTGTCTCACCCGGCTACCTGGTAATACCGCGGACTGTCATTCTTAAGGAGCCGTTGCATAATGTCTGAAGTCGACATTATGCAACGGCTCTCTTTGTATATAATAAATGTCTAATCAAATAGACAAGCAATCAACAAATAGACCGAATTAACATTGTTTAACAATGGCTCTGCGCTGATTGCCCGCAAATTTCGCTATGTTTGCCGAAAATTTCAGTAAAGTTCAACACAACGCAAAATGCACAGTTTTAAGTTTACTAAGGCGCTGGCGGCATTAGCCGTGGCCATGACGTTTGGCGCACTGACGGCCTGCGACGAAGAACCCGTCGTGTCGGCGCCGCCCGAAGAGAATACGATTCCGGGACAGGAAGTGGGTGTGAAACGGCTCAAGGTGAGTCTGCCGAGGCTTTCGCGCTTTGATAACGTGATTGACCACGTTTCATGTCGCGTTCACCTCAGAGGGCGGGCCGACCGCGTTACATATCCGGTCAACACGTTCATCTCGGCCGATAAAGATTCAATCTACATCGAGGCAGACGACCCCATTCTGTCCGAGCTGCCCCATCAGCTGTATAATCTGAACGCACTGACCTTTCCGCGCAGGAATATGACGGCGCGCAGCGAGGACGCGCTGGCCGAAGATACCGTTTATGTCGGCGCCCGTCTGAGCCTCGAAGACCCGAATAACATCAGATTCCGCAGCTCGTTCAACGTCGGCGCCAACTCCATCGGCGCAGGCACGGAAGAGGACCCCTGGATTATTGCCAGCGGCGATGACTTCATGACGCGCGTGTCCGACCCCATGACCCGCGGCGAGACCCACGAGGGCAAGTACTTCGAGATTACCCGCAACATCAATCTCAACACCGCCTATGTTACCGCCGGCAAAGGCTGGGAGCCTGCCGGCCACAACAACATCAACGGCGGTTCGACCGACTTCAACGGCACCATCAACGGCTGCGATAACTACATCGAGAATCTTATATGTTTCACAGACGCCGGTTGCGGCGGCTTGTTTTACAGTCTTGGCGAGAGTGCTTATATCCACAACCTTGAGATGCGCCGCGTAATGCTTAACGGCGACTCGGATGTGGGGTCCATTGCCAGTACGTCGAAAAATGGTTGCCGCCTTGATTCCCTTTCGGTTAACGGAACCATCGAGGCCAACGAGAATGCCGGCGGATTTATTGGTCGTGGAGAAGTGAAGATAAAATGTTGCATCTCGTCAGTCAACATGTCAACAAAGACAGAGGGGGAAGGCAAGTTTATCGGCGGCATGATTGGTCAAACGGATAATTCTACGTTTACCGACTGTATCCGCACTGGCAAAATTGACGCGCCCAATGCCGACTATGTCGGCGGTTACACCGGCGGGTCGAAAACGACCAAAAATGCTGTTCAAACTACTTATACGCGTTGCTATGTCAGCGGCTCGGTTATCGGCTCGTCTGACGTAGGCGGATTTGCCGGCAAATCATGTGCGGATTTCACCAATTGTCATGCAGCGGCAACTTTGCCCGTAGGCTCGTATACCTACACTGTGCAGTGGGACATTTTTAACGTCAATAACCGAATGACTCCTATGCCTCTTGAGGTAAAGGCAAACGACTCAAACGCCGGAGGTTTTGTTGGTTCGTCTCATTATCTGCTGATTCACGGTGAGAACAGTTTTGCCTACAGCAGTCCGGCCAAACCAAATGTCATTGGCGTTTCGGGCGGTAATGTCGGAGCCCTTGCCGGTTGGTGTGATTATCGCGGCGATGCAAATGCCACGTTCACCTCAAACGCTTATGTGCAGGGTCCCTCCGGTTCTATTTGTACAGGCGGCATAGCAGGCTATCTGGAGAATTATGGCGATGGCGGTACTTTTGTCAATAACGGCAACGTTATCGGCGGAAACCACACGGGCGGCGTTATCGGCGGCTCTAATTTTTTCGGCGAGGGCAATCCCATACAAATCAGCTGCAAGAACTATGGCAACGTGAAAGGCGAGGACAACGTCGGAGGTGTCATCGGTAATGCCGGCGAGATAGATGGTGCCGATTTGGAAAACTACGGCAATGTCGAAGGCACGGGCAATTGTGTCGGCGGCCTTATCGGCCGCGCCGCCTCTATCAACCTCGGCAAGGGAAGCTGCGTTGGCAGCGATAACGGTTCGCTGAAAATCACGGGCGCCGCACAAGTGGGTGGCATCGCGGGCAGCATCATTGGCAAAACGCGGCCATATTTCATCAAGAACTACTGTCCGGTCTATGCCAACATAATCAGTTCGGAGGGCGAAGTCGGCGGCTTGGTGGGTCACATGGAGATTCTCTCTGTTAACAGCAATGCGTGTGAGGTGTTCAAGAACCATTCGCCCGTGAGGGTGTCGATTACCCTTACCGGGGGCGACAAAGCCGGCGGCGTCATCGGCTCCCTCGAAATTACCGGGCGCGGGCAGACAACTTCCATAAGCGGTTTTGACGACAACCTGCAGGCCACAATCACTTCGGCCGGAAACTATGTCGGCGGCATTATGGGCTATGTCTCAAACACCTCGAGCATCAATTTCTCCCGTTGTCATAGCTTCGCGTCGATAACCTCGTCGGCTTCGGACGATGTCTACTTCTACGGCGGCATTTTGGGCGGCGGATCAGTTATGACACTCGAAAACCTTACTCTGAGCGTTACACACTGCTCGTACCATGGCTCACTGTCAGTCCCGACCGGCGGGACTGTCGGCGGCATTGTCGGCATGTACTATTCGTACGCGTCCGGCCACCAGATGCAGGTGGAAAAATGCTATAACGCCGGACGTGTGGATGCTGTCAATTCTGTGGGCGGCATCGTGGGACTCTCGAGCGGTTTAGGATTTATCCGCTATTGCTTCAACATGGGCGAGGTTCCTTCGGTCTCGGGTCGCAAAAATCTTGCCGGAATTGTCGGCCATGTTGTCAATAACGGCAATGTCGCAATTTCGATAGAACAGTGTTACAACGTCGGCAAAACGGGGTGGGGAATAATCGGCGGAGACTCGAAGAGCGCATATAAACTCAAAGACTGCTACTATCTCGACACGGCCAGCAACGGCGATATGAAGAACAGCGGTTCAAAATCGAAAACGGCCGACGAGATGCGCAAAAAGACCACCTACAAAGACTGGTCGACCAGATTCTGGACCTTCCATGACGGCGAAGCCGCCCCGACGCTCAAGGACGTGCCGATGTTTAACGAAAAACTGCCTCTTCAGAAATGAAAAAGTATATGAAAATCGGGCTGATTTGCGGCTTTTTTGCCGCAGCATCGCTCATGACCGGCTGCAGCGAGGAAAATAACGTCGGCCCCGAAGACCCCGAAACCGAAGAGTTCGGTTCGCAGCAATATGTCGAACTGCCGGTCGACATCAGCGCCGTGCTGCCCGAGGGCGAGACCACGCTTGCGCTGGTTTATGATGAGGGCAACACCCCCACGGCCGTCAAGGTGAAACATCAGGTGTGCGGCGGCAAGTCAGTCTTCGACTTCGGCCGGCGTCTGCGCACAGGCAACTACGTGCTCGCCTCGGCCATCTGTCGCGATGACGACGGCGTGGCTCAGGAAACCCATCTGGGGTGCACGATGACTGTGGAGTCGCGCAGCAACAGCGTTTATCCCTCGACTTATGACGCGGTTGCTTCACTGTTCGGCTCCGGCACGCCCGAAGACCCCTATCGCATCGCGTCGCTCAGAGGGCTAAAGGTGATGCGCGAGCTGCTTGCCGACGGCAAGCGCGAGTCGAAAGACAAGTGCTTCCTTCAGGTGGCCGACATCGACATGACACGCGACTACAACAAGGGCTTCGAGCCCATCGCCGCCAAGTCGGCCTATCCCTTCTCGGGCAACTATGACGGCGGCGGCCATTCAATCTACTATTGCGCCGTGCGTACGCTCGACGGCAAGGACGCGCCGACCACCGACGTCGTGCCCGCCACGGGCCTGTTCGGCTACGTTGCCGGCGCCACCTTCCGCAACCTCACGCTGGTTGACCCCGTGAGCATCGGCGCCGGCTCGACCGGCACTCTTATCGGTGCCGTCGTGGGCATCTCGGGCGTTGAACAGACCTCGACCGTGCTCCGCAATATCCGCGTGCGCAAGCAGTCGTCGGCCTCAGAGGTCTACGGCACCAACTTCGTTGGCGGCATCGTTGGCGGCGTCGACGCCAACGCCCTTCTGATGATGACGGGCTGCGTCAACGAGAATCTGCCCGTGGGCAACCGCTCGGACGGCTCGTTTGCCGGCGGACTCGTGGGCGGCGGCACGCTCAACGCCACCGCCGTGCTCGACAGCTGCGTGAACCGTGCCGACATCTCGGCTGCCGGCACGCGCTGCGCGGGCGGACTCATCGGCGGCGTCGAGTCGGCCGTCATCTCCAACAGCATCAACTACGGCTATGTGGGCGCATATTCGGCCATGGGCGTAGGCGGTATCGCCGGCGGCCTCGGCACGTCATCGATGGCTGCCGTGGTCAATGAGGGAAACGTTTCGGGCGCCACGGGCACGGGCGGCATTCTCGGCAGCACCGTGATGCACCGCGATAACGGCAGCTACAACGACATCATCATGACCTCGGCCCACAATTACGGCAGCGTGCGCGGCCGCGACAACACCGGCGGCATTGTCGGCGAGGCGCAGGCCATGCTCACCGACTGCTATAACCGCGGAGAGGTTGTCGGCTCGGGCACGTTTGCCGGCGGCATCATGGGTTTCGCGCCCGTGGCCGTGATTCATTCGTGCTATAACAACAACTCGGTCAGCGCCTCGCAGTGTGCAGGCGGCATCGTAGGCCGCTCGGCCTATTATATCCTCACGGCCGATGCCAACCTGGGCTCCGTCAGCGCCTCGGACGGCATGGCTGCCGGCATACTCGCCCTCGGCGGCAGCACCGGCATGGTCAACTTCTGCACCAACTATGGCGCGGTGAGCGGCGACGAGCTGAATGCGGGCATCATCGCCAAGGCCGGCGACAGCTATTCGCTCGTGCCCCATGACGTCAGCTCGCTGATTGTCTCTTACGGCAAGACAACCTTCAAGGTCATGAAGGCTCTGAAGAATCCCCCGGCCAAAGTGTCGGACTTCAAGGCCACGTTCAACAAAAGCAGAAAGGTGCTGAAAATCTTCACGACCACACGCGACCTCATCAAGACCATCGCCACTCCCGTTCAGCTTCAGGACATCAGCTACTGGGACGACCTCTATGAAAAGGAGCTCCCCGAGCGCAACGACGAGCTTTCGCGGCGCATGCACTCGGAGGTGGCCTCTTCGCTGCCCGCCTACAGTTTCCCGCTTAAGGGCCTTGACAAACTGCCCGCGCTGATTAACGCCAACATGGCCGATTTCGATGCTGCTCTGCAGGGTGATGCCGACGAAGAGCTTTCAGACGCTATCCACAACCGCCTTGCCGACATCAACGAGCAGGTGGCCCGGGTTGAAAAAGGCCGTGAAATTGCTCTGGCAGCCGCCTCGTGCGTGCTCGCCGTTGCCGGCATGGTTGTGTCGGGCGGAGCGGCCACAACCGCCGTGCTCGTCTGCTCGGCGGCCGTGTCAACCGTCGGCACCATGACGCAGCGCGCCGACAACTGCGTGGAGATTTCGCAATGTTGCAACTTCGGCGAGATTCACGGCGGCTATCACGCCTATGGCATCGTGGGCGACCTCGGCGACCACGTGCGCCTGCAAGACTGCCTCTCGGCCGGCATGGCGGGCTATGGCATCTCTGACAAGCAACATTTTCTGATAGATGACATTGACGTTATCCGCACCATATTCGTGGGGAAGCCCAACGGCCGCTCGTTCGAGTTCGGCGATGCCGACGTGGCCGGCGGCAACTTCACGCTGATTGAAGATGATTACGATACCGAACTGCGCTGGGACGAAACCGGACTGATTACCGCCGCCAAGCTGGCCGCCAAGTCAACCTACACGAATGCGGGCAAGAGCTACGACTTCGACAACTCCCAACATTGGAAATTCCTCGTTCCCGAGGTTCCCGCCCCCTACAACAACTTCTACTACCCATTCCGCTAATCCCCCAAGGATTATCAATAAACGAAACAGCGAGTCGCCAATCCGGCAACTCGCTGTTATTTTTTTTGATTATTTGCCTGTGCCGAAGCGTGAGGTGTCAATGTCGTTGTCTTTGGGCTTGAAACCGTTGAATCGCCAGATGAATGTCAGTTTGAGATTGCGGGACATATCGCGGACTTTCATTCGATAGTCCTGACCGGCGTGGTTGATGGTCATAGTTGGCGACCATTTGTTGAAAATATCGTCAGCTTTCAGATCCAGTTCACAGCAGCGTTTCTTTCCGAATTGCCACTTGACACCGGCATCGATTTTACATATTGAAGACATATCTGCAATGCCCTGAAGCGAAGGTGAGATATAGCTAAAATCAACGGTTAGTGATATCGGACTATTTTGGCTGAACTTGAAGGTGTTGTTAAGCGAGCCATAGAATATCCACTTGCAGTTGTCGAAGCTGATGTCGTGGAAATTGTCGGCTTTCTCCCGTTGATTGAATATGTTGGCCGTGGCCGATGCGTTCCAGATGTAACCGACGCCGAAAGGCGCACAGAGGTTAAGTCCTACGACCCGCTTGTAGTTCATGTTGATGGTCTGATAGATGAGATTGAGAGCGTCAGGCGACTGGTAAGGCAGTTGCACAGTGGCTTTGTCGCCATATTGAAAATAGAGTGTCGCCACATATTTCTGCTTTAGAACGTAATTGAATTGTGCATCGTATTGGACAAATGGCTGTAATTGCGGATTACCGATTATTGTGGAGTAGTCGTTGATATGGCTCGTGCCGCCATGGAGTTCCCAATATGAGGGATAGATACGTCGGGTGCTGAGATTAAGCTGGAAAATGCTTTTAGGTGTCTTGCAGTAAGTCGCTCCGAGTTGAGGAATGAAATTCCAGTTGTGCTGATATTTATTGTGATAATACTCACCCTTTGCCGAGGCGTTGAACGACAATCCCCATTCAAACGAGCGTTGTGTGCCGACATAGAAACTTGCTACGTCCTCATTGAGAATATCATCGAAATCAGGGTTGGCTAATAATTCGTAATATTGTGAACTATGGTCTTTCGAGTGCTGATACTCCGCGCCATAGTTCAGTTGCCATTTGCCGAACTGATGTTGTTGGTCGATATATACATGCCATCGGTCGATCACCTGACGGTTTTCTGAGCCAAGCAGATAATCGGCATCCTTAAACAATGACTGGGAACGGTTCTCGGAATAGCGGGTATAGTCGCCGCCTACAGTCATGCCGAATGGTGCTGTGTAACGTAGGGCCACATTATGATAACCTACAGGCGATAGCATCTTGTAGGCATTTGTATAGTTGCCCAACGTACCCGATGATAGTGCCCGGCTCTTTGAATCTGAGATTAACTGACCGTTGTAAGTGAGTTTGAGCGTTTTCCATGATGCGGAGGCATATATGGCATTGCTCCAGTTCTTACCAATGCGGCGCATGTCATCTTCAATCACAGTTCGCTTGCCGTTATGAAGATGATTCGACCATGTTTCCTCGCGGCTCCACGATTTACTGCGCGTTAATCCATAGTTTAAGTCAAAAGTCCAGTCCTTTAATGCGTAAGTCGCTGCAAGTACACCGCCATACGAACCATAGTGAGCCTGATTATATCCGGCTCTGACCTGTCCCTGCAAGCCCTCGAGAGGCGTCGGTGTTTTCAGAACCACGTTGATTACCGCACCGTTGACATGATACTTGGCCGGAGCGGAATACATAATCTCCACGTTTTTCAGTCTGTCAACCGGAGTGTTGTAGAGAAGTTGATAAAGATTCTGTAGCGGCATATTGGTAAGCTCACCATTAAGAATAATGGTAACATTAGAGGCTCCGGTAAGTCCAATCATTCCATTGTTATTCGTGACGCCGGGCATATAGCCAAGGGCTTCAAGAATATTGTTAACCGGTTTGTCTTTGACTATTTCGGGGAGGTCAACTTCCATAATTCCGTCCTCGCCCCTGACCTGGGGTTTCTCTCCATTAACAACAACTTCATCGAGTCGCCGAGCGGAGATGGTATCGGGTGATTCCGTCTGTGCAAAAGCTGTTACGCTATGCAGAATTGTCATGAAAAATAATGCTTTCTTCATTGCCGTACTGTTTTTTCTTCTGCAAAGTTAGATTTACATGCATTCATAATCACCATAACTGACCTTATTTAGTCTTAAAAGCTTCCTTATTTAGTCTTAAATCGAAGCTAAGCTAATCGATTGTATGACGGATTATCTGTAAATTTGCGTCGATGAAACGCTTCAAGGCAATATCGACCACGTTTATTATTGTCATTGCGGTCATTTTCGGCTGCAATGTCTATTATCTCATATCCCTTTATAATTCGATAAGAGCCAATGTTGAACGTGATGTGATGACTGCTTTGGCCGATGCCGATATTGATGACCTGATGTATCGTGCAGGCAGAGCGCAGGGATTGGCATCGAACGTAAAAGTGCAGGAAGATATTGATGAATACAACGCTCCACGAAAAGCTGAAGCATCGACTTATCGTGATGAAAACGGCCAACTTATTTCTGTCCGGACAGAGGCAGACGGAACAATTACCGAGGAGCGGGCTATGTTGTCGGAAAACAGTCCATATTCCAATCAGATGGTTGATGCGATGAGCCGTCAGTTTCATGCGATAATGGATAAATATATTCCTTATGACATGGCGGTGATGGATAGTGTTTTACGCAATCAGCTTTCTTATAGGTTCATCTATCCTGATTTCTTATGCGTGGAGGTCGTCAACAGCGAGGATTCCGTAATCTGCAGAAATTCTGAATTCTGCGGAGAATCAGGATTGGCTTCATTCCGCTATAATATCAACCCAGATGAAGGAATATACTATAAAGCATATATGACACCTCTGACCCGCCATATCGTTTCGGAGATGTCAGGCGTTATTATAACTGTTTTTCTTCTTTTGGTCGCATTTTCTCTTGCGTTCCGGTATCTGTTCTACACAATATCACGCCTACGCACCATAGAGGAAATGAAAGATGATTTTGTCAGCAATATGACACATGAGCTGAAAACGCCTATTGCGATTGCTTATTCAGCCAATGATGCACTGCTCAATTATGATTCTGAAAACGACCCGCAGAAAAAGGTTACATATCTCAAAATCGCCAATAAACAGTTGAAACGGCTCGGCGAACTGGTAGAGAATATCCTTGCGATGAGTATGGAGCGGCGCAAGACCATGAAGCTGAAACCGGAGACCATTCGATTGCGACCGTTTATAGAGGAAATTGCCGTCGCTCAGCAGATGAGAGGCGATAAGGAGATAACAATAATTGTCTATGTTGACGAACATGTTTCGATAGAGGCGGACAAGGCGCATCTGGCAAATGTGCTGAACAACCTGATTGACAATGCTGTCAAATACTCCGGCGACAGCGTTGAGATAACCATTACGGGCGACGATAAAAAACTATCGGTCAGAGACAACGGCATTGGCATTCCGTCGAAATCGATTCCATATCTGTTCAATAAGTTTTACCGTGTGCCGCATGGCAACCGGCAAGATGTTCGTGGCTATGGCATCGGACTATATTACGTGAAGAGTATTCTCGACAAAATGGGGTGGGCGATTGAGGTCAAAAGTACAGAAGGCGAAGGCACGGTGTTCACTATCATATTCAGCAAAGATGAGCAATAAGATACTGTTTGTAGAAGATGAGAAAGACTTGACGCTGATTGTTGCCGACACTCTGCGTGGGCAGGGGTATGATGTTGTAACGGCAGCTGACGGCGTGGAAGGGCTTGAGAAATTCAAGACCGAAGGCGCTGATATTGTAGTTGCCGATGTCATGATGCCTAAAATGGACGGCTTTTCGATGGCGAAGGTGATACGGAAGTTATCACCGACAGTACCGCTGCTCTTTCTCACTGCCAAAAGCACGATTGAAGATATTGAGGAAGGATTTGAAATCGGAGCCAACGACTATCTCAAAAAGCCTTTTGAACTTCGTGAGCTGATAGTGAGGATAAAATCTCTGCTCCGAAGATACGATACCGACCGCGTTGAGGATATAAAATTCTCGCTCGGAAGCTATATATTCAATGTTAGCACCCAGACGCTTTCACTGGACGGGCAAAGTGTGGAATTGTCGCATTTCGAGGCTAAGATACTCGAACGGTTAGCCTCCAATATCGGTAAAACTGTTGACGCATCAGAACTGATGATTGCTGTATGGAAACGAGACGAACCGAGCAACCGCAACTCGCTCCACGGCTATATCCACAAACTCCGCCGGGTATTGCGCCAAGACCCGTCAATCTCCATCATCAACCAGCGCGGCTTCGGCTATATGCTGACAATCAAAAATTGAAAAGATGATATTCTGTGCGTAAATGCGTGCGTAAAAACAACAAAAGCCTGGAAATCAGGCTTTGGGGCGGAGAGAGAGGGATTCGAACCCCCGGAGGTGTTACCCTCGTCGGTTTTCAAGACCGATGCAATCGACCACTCTGCCATCTCTCCTCGGGTCGTTTTCGGGTGCAAAGTTAGGCATTTTTTTTGTTAATGCAAAATTTTTTCGTATTTTTGCATCACTATGACCGAAGAACCCTTAAATCAGTCAACATCACAGCCTGAAGACAATGCTGCGGCAGAAAGCGAAGCCGTGGTCGGCCAGTTGCGGTCAATGTATCGCAATTGGTTTCTGGATTATGCATCATACGTGATTCTCGAGCGCGCCGTCCCCAATATCGAAGACGGCCTTAAACCCGTGCAGCGCCGCGTTCTCCACTCGATGAAGACGCTCGATGACGGCCGCTTCAACAAGGTGGCCGGCATTGTGGGCGACACGATGAAATACCACCCCCACGGCGATGCGTCAATCAAGGACGCGCTCGTGCAGCTCGGTCAGAAGGAGCTGCTGGTCGAGACGCAGGGAAACTGGGGTAACATTCTGACGGGCGACTCGGCGGCCGCGGGCCGTTATATCGAGGCGCGTCTGAGCCCGTTTGCGCTCGAGGTGCTATATAATAAGAAGACAACGGAGTGGGTGCCCAGCTATGACGGCCGCAACCGCGAGCCGGTGGTGTTGCCAGTGAAGTTCCCGCTGCTGCTGGCTCAGGGCGTCGAGGGCATTGCCGTGGGCTTGTCGAGCAAGGTTCTGCCTCATAACTTCAACGAATTGCTTGACGCCTGTGTGGCCTCACTGCGCGGCGAGGAGTTCACGCTGCTGCCTGACTTCCCGACGGGGGGCATGATTGACGTGTCGCGCTATAACGACGGTCGCCGCGGCGGCTGCGTCAAGGTGCGCGCCAAGATTGAAAAAATCGACAATAAGACGCTGGCCGTTACCGAGATTCCGTTCGGCACCACAACGCGCTCCATCACCGACTCCATTCTCAAGGCAATGGAGAAGGGCAAAATCAAGGTGCGCAAGGTCGACGATCACACCTCGGAGCAGGCGCGCGTAACGGTCTATCTCCAGCCCGGTTCGTCGAGCGACAAGACTATAGACGCCCTCTATGCCTTCACCGACTGCGAGCTGAGCATCTATCCGAACTGCTGCGTGATTCGCGACCGCAAGCCTTGTTTCATCGGCGTGAGCGACGTGTTGCGCCACAGCGTCGAGAAGACCAAGGAGCTGCTGCGCCGCGAGCTGGAGATTCAGCGCGGCGAGGTGTCCGAGCTGCTCCATTTCGCTTCGCTTGAAAGCATCTTCATCGAAGAGCGCATTTATAAGGACAAGGAGTATGAAACTGCGCGCAGCTTCGAGGAGGCCACGGCCCACATTGCCAAGCGCCTGCTTCCGTTCGCTCCGCAGCTCATCAGGCCCGTAACCGACGAGGACATTCAGCGGCTTTATGAAATCAAGATGGGGCGCATCTTGCGCTTCAACAAGGAGAAGGCCGAAGAGCTCATCGCGTCCTATCGCGACCGCATCGCCGAGATTGACCGTCATCTGGCCGACATTGTCGGATACACGATCGAGTGGTTCGAGGGACTGAAAGCGAAATACGGCGCGGCCTATCCGCGCCGCACGGTAATCCGCGGCTTCGACAGCATCGAGGCGACCACCGTGGCCGAGGCCAACAAAAAGCTATATATCAACCGCGCGGAGGGCTTCATCGGTACGTCGCTGACCAAGGACGAGTTCATCGCCCCCTGTTCGGACATCGACGACGTCATTATCTTCTACCGCGACGGCAAGTATAAGGTGGTCAAGGTTCAGGAAAAGATGTTCGTCGGCAAGAACATCGAGCACATCGGCATCTACAAGCGCAAAGACGAGCGCACGGTCTATAACGTCATCTATCGCGACGGCAAGGAGGGCACCTACTATATGAAGCGCTTCGCCGTTACGGGCGTGCGCCGCGACCAGGAATATGACCTCACGCAGGGCACTCCCGGCAGCCGCATCTGCTATTTCACGGCCAACGGCAACGGCGAGGCCGAGGTTGTGCGCGTTACGCTCAAGCCGAAGGCTCGCCTGAACAAGCTGCAGTTTGACGTCGATTTCTCCGAGCTGAGCATCAAGGGCAAGCAGAGCCGCGGCAACATCGTTACGCGCAACGAGGTGCATCGCTTCTCGCTGCGCGAGCGCGGCGCGTCGACCCTCGGCGGCCGCAAGGTGTGGTTCGACCGCGACGTCAACCGCCTCAACTACGACGGCCGCGGCGACTATCTCGGCGAGTTCCTGGGTCAGGACCTGATTCTCGTTGTGCTGAAAAACGGCGAATATTACACGTCGACGTTCGACGCCACCAACCACTACGAAGACAACATTCTGCGCATCGAGAAATTCCGTCCCGGCGCCGTCTGGACTGCAGTGCTCAACGACGCCGACCAGGGCTATCCCTACATCAAGCGCTTCAAGTTCGAGCCGTCGGCCCGCAAACAGCGCTTTGCCGGCGAGAATCCGCAGTCAGAGCTTTTGCTGCTCAGCGACGCGCCCGGCGCCCGCATCAGGGTGGAATTCGGCGGTGCCGACGACTTCCGCGAACCGCTTGAAGTGGTGGCCTGCGAGTTCATCGGCCTCAAGTCGTTCAAGGCCAAGGGCAAGCGCCTAACCACCTACACCATCGGCTCGCTCACCGAGCTGGAGCCCGTGGCCGTAGAGGCGGAAGAGACCGAAGAAGCCGAGGGCGCCGACGACGCCCCCGAAGCTGCACCCGCCGAGCCCGAGCTCAGCGACGACGAAGTGCGCGACTCCCTGCTCGGCCAGGAACGCCTGTTCTGAGCCTTTCGCGCTGCCGCGCTCAATACGGTTGAGGGGCGCCCCGGCTTGCGGGCGGCACGATGGACAAATTTCGGATTTTGAGCTTGACGGGCGGAGGGTCAGAAGGGGGCGGAGTCGGTGCCGGAGATGTCGGCGGTGCCGCCTTGGAGGGGGTTGGTGGGCTGGCCGAGGGGGTCGTTGTTGTCGAAGTCGGCGTTCATGGCGGAGGCTTCGGACGACTGGTCGTACATGATGTCGACGTCGTTCCAGTTTTCGAAGCGTGCGTATTGGCCTCGGAAGCGGAGGTCGACGTCGCCGACGGAGCCGGAGCGGTGTTTGGCAATGATGAATTCCGCCTTGCCGCGGAGTTCGGGGTGGTCTTCGCGCGAGGCGCCGTGGAGGTAGTATTCGGGTCGGTGGATAAAGCAGACAATGTCGGCGTCCTGTTCGATGGCGCCCGATTCGCGCAGGTCGCTGAGCTGCGGGCGCTTGTCTTCGGAGCGCGATTCGACCGAGCGGTTGAGCTGGGAGAGGGCGACAATCGGAATGTTGAGCTCTTTGGCGAGCTCTTTGAGGTTTCGCGAAATCATCGATACTTCCTGTTCGCGCGAGCCGAATTTCATGCCGGAGGCGTTCATGAGCTGCAGGTAGTCGATTACGATGAACTGGACTCCCTTTTCGCGCACAAGTCGGCGCGCCTTGGTGCGCAGTTCGAGAATGGAGAGGCCGGGGGAGTCGTCGATGTAGATGGGTGCGGACTGCAGCGTGCCGATTCGGGAGAGCAGCTGGTTCCATTCGCGGTCGGTTAGGCGTCCGGATTTGATTTTTTCGCCTTCGATTTCGCAGACGTTCTGAATCAGACGGTTGACGAGCTGCAGGCGCGACATTTCGAGCGAGAAGATTGCCACCTTGGTGTTGAAGTTGACTGCCATGTTTTTTGCCATGGAGAGCACCATGGCGGTCTTGCCCATTGCGGGTCGGGCGGCGATGATGATGAGGTCGGAGTTCTGCCAGCCGGAGGTCATCTTGTCGAGCGCGGGATAGCCCGAGGCGAGGCCGCTTAGTCCGCTCTCGCGCGTCGAGGCGGTCTGAATGGTGTTGATTGCCTCGGTGATAATCGACTCGATGGGCACGACCTCTTTCTTGACGTTTCGCTGGCTGATTTCAAACAGATGTCCTTCGGCCTCCTGGAGGACGTCGTCAACGTCGATGCTCTGGTCGAACGCCTTGTTGACGAGGTCTGTGCCGAACGAAATCAGCTCGCGGCCAAGATATTGCTGGGCGAGAATGCGGGCGTGCCACTCGATGTGGGCGGCGGAGGCCACGCGTGCGGTGAGCGACGCGATGAAGGGCGCGCCGCCGACCTCGTCGAGCGTGTTGTTGCTTCGCAGCTGTTCGGTAACCGTGAGCATGTCGATGCCCTTCTGCATTGCGCCGAGAGTCTGAATGGCCTCGAAAATCTTCTGATTGGCCGGCTCGTAGAAATAGCTCGGCGACACGATGATGTCGCAAACGGTTGCGTAGGCGTCTTTTTCGAGCATGAGGGCGCCGAGGACTGCCTCTTCGATGTCCTTGTCGTGGGGCGGCATGCGGCCGATGGCGTCGATTTCGGGACGGTGTTGCGGTTTGTTTCTGTAGTTGCGCGAGGTTTGTTCAGCTGCGGGCATTGCGTCTTGCGGGATTATAGTTTGATTTTATAAGCGATTGATTGTCGTTGAATCGGGCGTTTTCAAGCAGCGGCTCGTCGGGGTTTGCGTCGCGGTAGCTGCGTGCCAGCTGCAGGGCGATGTAGAGAGCCGTGGCACCGGGCGCGTCGGGATTGATGAGAGAGGCGCGGGGCGCGGGGCGCATCAGGCGCTCGGTCTCGGCCGGGTCGGCAGAGTAGAGCAGCTTGCGCTCGATGAGCGTCTGCCAGATGCGCGCCTCGTTGGCGCGGCACCACTCAAGCTCGTCGGGAGTCATGCCGAGCAGGACGGCGTCGGACGTCCCGGGGCCGAGGGCGCGCGAGGCGGCGTCGAGAATCGCGCCGCGATAGAGCAGGCGGCTGACCAGCGGGGCGTCGGGGGCGGGGCGTACGTCGACCGAGGCGGCCACTACGGCCTCCACCACGTCGACGGGAAGACGGGCGGGCGTCTTGAGCCGGCGCAGATAGTCGGGGAAGCCTTCGTATGCCTCGCTGTCGCTGCCCAGATAGTGATTGAGCGCTATGAACACGCGGCCGTCGGGGTGGGTAACGACCGTCTGGTTGAACGGGCTGATGACGGCATAGAGACGCGCGTCGGGAAAGTCGGCCAGGGCCGTGCCGAGCACCCGTTCGACCGAGTCGAGCGACGTCAATCCGTCGCGCACCAGCGGCTCGAAGGCGCGCACGGCCGGCAGGGCGGCATAGTCTGCCCGCGAGCCGCTGAACCCGATTATCTGCTGCCAGTCGGCAAACGCCTCGCCGAAATCGGCGTCGAGGGGCGTGGTGGGGTCGGCCACGGCGAGGTCAAGACGCCCGACGGGACGGCGGGCATCGCCCGTACAAGCCGACAGGAGCAGCGCCAAAAGTGGTAAAATTGTAAGTATTCTTGGCATTTTCAGGTCGTTGTTGATAAATTATAGTGCAAAGATAGCACCAAACCGGGTAAAAATCACTAATTTTGCCAAAGTTTTTTCAACAGTTTATAAACATGGTCATCAAGCGACTCGCAATCATAGTGATTGCTTTCTTGCTGCCTGTCTGCATTTTGGCTGCCGGCAAAGAGAAGGCGTTTACCGTTGTGCTCGACCCCGGGCACGGCGGCCGCGACTATGGGGCGGTGGGCGCGATTACAAACGAAAAGACCATAAACCTCAATGTAGGCCTGGCCGTTCGCGACCTGCTTGCAGATTACAAGAACCTGAAAACGGTCATGACGCGCGACGACGACCGCTTCATCGAACTGCAAGAGCGCGCCAACATAGCCAACCGCAATCACGGCGACCTGTTCGTGTCAATCCACGTCAACTCGGTGGCCAAGAGCAACAAGAACCGCCGGAACATTGCCGGCGCCTCGGTCTATGCCCTGGGGCTTCACCGGTCGGCATCGAACCTTGAAGTGGCCAAGCGCGAAAACTCGGTGATGGAGCTTGAGGCCGATTATACGACGAAATATCAAGGCTTCGACCCGAATTCTACAGAGAGCTACATCATGTTCGAGCTATCGCAGAACAAACACCTTGACCGCAGCATTCATTTCGCGGAGATGGTTGAGAGCCGCCTGTGCTCGACGGCCGGGAGGCGTCATCGCGGAGTTTTGCAGGCCGGGTTCTGGGTTTTGCACGCCTCGGCCATGCCGGCCGTTCTGGTGGAGCTTGATTTCATTTGCAATCCGGTGTCGGAAAAGTTTCTGAATTCGAAAGAGGGCGTGAAAAAGATGGCGCGGGCAATAGCCAACGCGATTCTTGAATATTCGGGCCACGACGCCCCGGCGCCCGAACCGGAATGTCAGCCTCAGCCACAGCCCGACCCTTGTCCCGAAGAAAATGAAGCGCCTGAAATCAAAGAGCCTGACAGCGACAGAATCACCTATCGGGTGCAGTTCATGGCCGTAGACCGTCAGCTCGGAGCGGGTTCGCGAGAATTTCGCGGGCTTGAGCGGGTAGAAGAATACCGGCAGGGCGGTCTTTACAAATATACCGCCGGCGGCGATTTTGCCACCGAGAGCGAAGCCGAGGCTTATGCGGCCAAACATGTTCGGCCGAAGTTCGGTCAGGCCTTCGTGATTAAATGGAAAAACGGAAACAGAATCAACTGAAATCTATTTAGAGAATAAATATGCAGAAAAATCGCAAACTCATAGCCATCGGCGTTTCGGCAGTCATAGCACTTGCCATTCTCGTGTTCGGTATAAACTATCTGAAAGGAATCAACCTGTTTCATTCGGCCAATTACTATTTTGCCGTCTATGACAACGTAACCGGTCTGGCCGTATCGGCGCCCGTAACGGCCAACGGCTTCAAGGTGGGGCAGGTTCGCGAAATGAAATATATGTATGACGACCCGGGCCACGTGCGCGTGGAACTCGCACTTGACAGCGACCTGAAAATTACCGAAGGCACGGTTGCCGTTCTCGGCACGGACCTGCTCGGCACGGCCTCGATTACTCTTGAAATTCCCCTCACCGACAAATATCTGCCAAAGGGCACGACCCTGACCTCGCGTCAGAATTCAGGACTGATGGACAATGTCAGCGGCGAACTGATGCCGGGCATAGTAGGCATGATGCCTAAAATCGACTCGCTGCTCGTTGCGGTTACCAACGTTGTCAGCGACCCGGCGCTTGCCGCCGCCGTCAAGCGCCTCGACGCCATTACGGCCGACCTCAACGTCATGTCGGCCAATATCGCGAAGGCAACGCGTCCGCTGCCCGGAGTGATGGACAATGCCGCGGTGGTGGCCTCGAACCTCAACCACATGTCGCAGAGCCTCGACTCGCTCAGCACGGAACTGAAGGGGCTGCCGCTTGACAGCACGATGGCCAACGTCGTGGCGCTGACCGACAATCTGAAGCAGATAACCGAAAAGCTGCAGACAACTGATTCGTCGCTCGGCATGCTGGTCAACGACCCCGGTCTGTACAACAGCCTGAACAACACCGTGGCCAGTCTCGACTCGCTGATTACGGATGTCAAGGCGCGCCCGAAGCGATATCTGAAGTTCAGCGTGTTCTGAAAAAATCGCACTTGTTAGACTCAGTCTAAATTTGGCCGCGCGGTGTGGAACAGCACCGCGCGGCCCGCTTTTAAGCGATAAATAGCGGTTGGGGAGATGGCGTGGGGCGAGTGTTCCACACGGCGCCCATAGCCAACAGTCTGAATTATAGGGGAATAGGAGCATGTAATTTCGGGTTGGTGCTAATATGTTGATTAACAGGCATCTTGCCTATTATATCAAAAAAACAAATTATTTCGTGCTTTTTTTTTATGAATATTATGGCGTAATTTGTAGTGTAAAATAACAGCCACCAATAATAAACATCACACCTTAATCATGGAACTAACCCCCAGGGAAAAATGGGAAAAATGCAAGCGCATGTTCCGCGACAATCTGTTGCAGGAGCAGTACGAATCGTGGTTCGAGCCGATTGCGTTCCGCTCGTACACGGACGACGGCGTCTTGCGTCTTATCGTCCCGTCGTCAGCGTTCAAAGAGCATATCGAGCGGGAGTTTCTCGACCTGCTTCGCAAAGTGCTGCGTCATGTTTATGGCGCAAAGGTGAATGTTTATTACCATTATCAGGTTGTTCGCGGTCAGAGCGACACGGAGGTGGCCGTGTCGGAGACCAACGGCTCTACCGCCGTGGGCAATCGCGCAAATGCCGCCAATCCGTTTGTCGCCAAGAACAACGACGAGATTGACTCGCAGCTCAACCCGCGCTATAACTTTGAAAACTTCTGCACGGGCGAGTGCAACCGCCTGGCCGACACCATTGGCCGCGCAATATGCAAGAACCCGTCGAAGCAGACCTATAACCCCCTGTTTGTTTTCGGCCCTCCCGGAGTGGGGAAGACGCATCTGGCCCAGGCCATAGGCATCGGTATCAAGGAGACGGCGCCGGCCTCGCGTGTGCTTTACGTAACGGCACGCCTTTTCGAGAGCCAGTATACGGCGGCCAACGCCCGGGGCAAAATCAATGACTTCATCGCTTTTTATCAAGGCATCGACACTTTGATAATCGACGATATTCAGGATTTCATCGGCAAGCCCGGCACTCAGCGCACATTTTTCCACATTTTCAATCATCTGCATCTCAACTCGAAGCAGCTGATCATGACCAGCGACGTGCGCCCGTCGGAGATGGACAATATGGAAGAGCGCCTGCTGTCGCGCTTCAAGTGGGGCATGACCTGCGAACTCTTCCGCCCCGACTATGACATGCGTGTCAAGGTGCTTACCCGCAAGGCCGAGGCTGAAGGCGTGTCGCTGCCTGACGACGTGCTGGTCTATATAGCTGAGAACGTAACAGACAGCTTCAGAGAGCTTGAAGGCATCATGGTTTCGCTGCTGACGCACGCCACGGTGCGCAACTGCCCGATTGACATCGAGCTGGCGCGCGAGGTAGTGGCCAACTTCGTGAAGATTCGGCGCCATACGGTGAACTTCGAGATGATTGCCGACCGCGTGAGCACGTTCTACAAGATTGACCCCGACGAACTGTTTACGCGCAGCCGCAAGCGCGAAATCAACGATGCGCGTCAGCTGGTCATGTACATGACCAAGAAGCACACGTCGCTGCCCCTGACGGCCATCGGCGCACGGCTGAGCCGCGACCATTCGACCGTGCTCCACGCCGTGCGCAACATCGAGAACCGACTCGCCACCGAGGCGCAGCTGCGCGCCGACCTCTGCGAAATCGAGTCGGCGCTCTCGGTTAACTGATTGCCGGACAGAACAGCAGGGGTGTAGACGGGTGGCGGCGCATGAGATAGCGCCTGATGAAGCCCGTTGTGTCGGCGGCAATTTTCTCGTCCTTACTGTCGAAAAACTGATTGTAGACCACGGCGCGCAGTTCGATTGCGCGGCGTTCAACGGCCTCAAAACTCAGCAGGGTGTGGTTTATCGACCCCAGCGAACCGTTGGTTACGAGAACCAGCGGCAGGGAGCGCGAGGCGATGTAGTCAATTGTCCAGAAATCGTCGGTGAGCGGCACCATCAGGCCGCCTGCGCCCTCGACGAGCACGAGGTCATAGCGCTCGGACAGAGTGGCTATGGCCGAGTCGATTGCGTTGAAGTCGATTTCGCGGCCGTCAATCTCGGCGGCGAGCTGAGGGGAGCAGGGGTACGTGAAGATTTGCGGCGCGGTCAGGCCCTCGGCGTCCTCGGGGAGAGTACGGCCCATTATTCGGCGGTGAACGTCGATATCTTCCGAGCGGCCTGTGTTGCCCGTCTGAATGAACTTCAGAGTGGCCACGCGCTTGCCCTCGTCCTGATATTTTTTTGCCAGCCAGCCGGTGGCGTAACTTTTGCCGGCATCGGTGTGAATGCCACTGACGAATATAACGTTGTTCATTTTCGTTTCAGAATCATGTAAATCGGTTGATATGTCAGTCCGCAACGGCCGTCGGGGCGGCGCGGGTAGTCGTCGAGTATCTGTCTGAGCGGACGTCGGACTGGCCGGGCGTTGACGCCGGTGGCTTTAAGGTGCCTGATGACGTCGACCGGCGAGTCAAAAACTTTTTGAATCTTGCCGTCGAGCATTTCGAGAATTTCAAGCTCAGGGGGCATGATTCGCCGCAGCGACGCGACGCTCAGATAGGGCAGGGGCACGGCGCCGGCCTCTGTGAGCTGGCGGAAGGTGTCGGGGCCGAAGGTCGAGAGCACGGCAAGACCTCCGGGGCGCAACGTCCGCGCGCATTGGCGCAAAAAGGCCGCCGCCGAGTTAAACCATTGCATTGTCGAGGCCGAGGCAATTGCGTCGAGTCTTGCGTCGGCCACCTTGGGCAGCGACTGCTCGGCGTCGGCGCGCACAACGTTCTCGGCCGAAGTCGGCGCGATGTCCCACAGGGTAATCGCGGCGCGGGTTTTCGGCGCATAGAGCGATGTGAAATAGCCGTTGCCGACGCCGATTTCAAGAATGTGGCCGTAGGGCGTAACCCCGTGTTTCTGCCAGAGAGAGAAAAGCCGGTCGGCGATGCGGTGCTGCACGTCGGCCTCGCCGTCATAGCTGTCGCGCCCCTTGGCGAAGCGCGCTCCGACCAGAGACTTGTTGATGACGAACGCATCGACAATGCTCTGAAAGTCGGGCGTGTGAGGGCCATCAATCATTGTGATTTCAGCTTTGCCCAGCCAGGCCGCCTCCTGATTGGCGGGCGGAAAGATTCGGTCGCCGCGGCTGATTACGGCACGGTCCCAGCGGAAGCGGCCGTCGGAGCGGCGACCGATGAAGCCGAGCAGCTCGTCGCGGAGCGAAGCAATTGAGCGCGCGCCGCGCGCCATGTCGGGCGCGCCCATGCGCAGGCGGAATTTTGCAAGCGACCGTTCGGTCAGTTCCTCGGCCGTCCGGCGGAAAATCAGCAGCGGAATGCCTTTTTCGTCGTCGGCCGGCTCAGGAGTGCCGTTGACGGCCACGGTGAGCGTCAGCGGCAATGAGCCGGCCGTCAGTTCGGCCGCAAGCACTCCGAGCGACCAGGCGATGACCACGACCTCGTCGTAGCCATCGGCGTCGGCCACCGGCTGAAGCGATGAATAATCCCACGCCACGGCTATATCATAGCCCGGGCAGACAATCTTTTCAAACGCCTCTGGGTCAGTAGACCAGCCGGCATAGATGAGCAGCAGCTGAGGCGCTCCGTTTTTTTGCAGGTAGGTCAGATTCATTGCTTCAGGGCGTCGGCCAGGGTTTTTAGTCGGTCGGGGGTGAGGTCGGCCGAGAGGCTGAAACGCAGACGCTCGGTGCCGGGCGGAACGGTGGGGGTGCGAATTGGGAGCACCTTGAACCCGTTGCGGCGCAGGCGGTCGGACATGGCTATGGCTGCGGCGCTTGAGCCGACGATGAGCGGCTGAATGTGGCTCGGCTGCGGCGTGCCGAGAATGTCGGCCAGCGTGCAGCTGAGTTCGCGCAGCCGTTTGCGGCGGTCGTCCATCGACGGAATGCGCTCGACGACATAGCGGCTCCAGGCGCAGCTGAGCGGCGGAATGGCAGTTGAGAATATCAGCGAGCGGGCGGTGTTTATCAGATAGTCGCGCAACTCACTGCGGCGGCAGATGGCGAATGCGCCGACCGAACCGGCCGCCTTGCCCAAAGTGCCGACCGTGATGTCGACTTCGGGCCTGTCGGCCGTCAGGCCCAGTCCGTCGCGGCCGCACACACCGAAAGCGTGAGCCTCGTCGACATAGAGCAGCGAATTCGGAGTCTTGGCCTCGATGATTTCGTCGAGCGGAGCGGTGTCGCCGTCCATAGAGTAGACCGATTCGCACACAATAAGCACGCGGTCGAATTCGGAGGCGCGTCTGTCGAGAATTTTGCGCAGGTGGGTCGTGTCGTTATGGCGGAAACGCTCGAACTGCGCTTTTGACAGCATCATGCCGTCGATTATGCTTGCGTGGACCAGCTTGTCGGCCACGATGAGCGTGCGCCCCTTGGCCAGGGCGGCAATTGCGCCCGAGTTGGCGTGATAGCCCGAGTTGAACAGCAGAGCCGGGGCGCCGTAGAGGTCGGCCAGCGTGTGTTCAAGCGTCTCAAACTCCTTCTGTCCGGCGGCGAGCAGGCGCGAGGCCGACGCGCTTAGCGGCGGAATCTCCGCTCCGAGAGAGTTGAAGAAGTCGTTTTTCATCGCCGCGTCGGCGGCGATGGCGAGATAGTCGTTGCCCGAGAGGTCTACAGTGGCCTCGCCGGCCGAGTCGGGCGGTATGACCCGGAAATTGGCTTCGTGGCGCAGTTGGTCAAGTGTTGACTCGTAGAAGTTCATTGAATGATTTCGAGCATTTGAGTACAGAGTGCGGTCAGTTCGTCGTCAGTGATGACATAGGGTGGCATGACGTAGACATTGCGTCCGAAAGGACGCACCCAGATTCCGCGGCGGACGCACTCTTTCTGGAACGCGCCCACATCGACGGGCTCTTTCATCTCGCAGACGCCTATGGCGCCGAGCACCCTGACGTCGGCCACGCCCCGGAAACGGCGAGCCGGTTCAAGCAACTCGCTCAGGCGCGTTTCGATATGTGCAATCCTCCCGGCCATAGGCTGCTCGCGCAGCATCTTGAGGCTTTCGAGCGCCACAGCGCAGGCCAGCGGGTTGCCCATGAAGGTCGGGCCGTGCATCATCACACCCGCCTCGCCGCGCGAAATGGTGTCGGCCACGTCGCGTGTGGTCATCACGGCGCTCAGCGTCATGTAGCCACCGGTCAGCCCTTTGCCCACCATCATGATGTCAGGCTCCACGCCGGCGTGCTCCCATGCGAAGCAGCGGCCCGTGCGCCAGAATCCGGTGGCTATTTCATCGAAAATCAGATAGATGCCGAGCTCGTCGCAGAGGCGGCGCAGCTCGCGCAGATATTGGGGGTGATAGAATCGCATGCCGCCCGCGCCCTGCACAATCGGTTCGAGAATCACGGCGGCAAGGTCGTCGACATTGTCGCGCAGCAGTTTTTCCATCGGGGCGAAGTCGGCGGGCGACCATTCGCCGTCGAAGGGCGTTTGGGGCGCGGGCGCGAAAAAGCGTATCGGCAGAGCCGGCCCGAAGGCTCCGTGCATGCCCGTAACGGGGTCGCAGACGCTCATGGCGTTCCAGGTGTCGCCGTGGTAGCCCGAGCGAATGGTGGCGAAGTTGGTGCGTCGGTGTGAGCCGTGGCGGCTGACGGCAGCCTGTACGGCCATTTTCATGGCCACTTCGGTTGCCACCGAGCCCGAGTCGGCAAAGAAAACGTTGTTCATCGACGGGGGTGCCATTTCAAGCAGCGTGCGCCCCAGGTCGATTGCGGGGCGGTGGGTGAGGCCGCCGAACATCACGTGGCTCATCTTGGCTGCCTGGCGCGAGAGGGCGTCGTTGAGCCGGGGGTTGTTGTAGCCGTGAATCTGACACCACCAGGAGGCCATGCCGTCAATTAGCCGCGAGCCGTCTTCGAGAATAATCGTGCACTTTTCGCAGCGGTCAACGAGATAGGTCGGCAGCGGGTCGATTGTTGACGTATAGGGGTGCCACAGGTGGTCTCTGTCGAATTCAAGCGGGGTCATTGTTGTCATCGAGTAATTGCAGTAGTTGGGATATCATCGGGGTCAGGCCGTCGTTGACGATAATGCGGTGAGCGGGGTTGACGGTCGGGGCCTGTGAGGCTATTCGTCTTTCGATTTCATCGCGGCTCAGGCCGCTGCGCCGCATCACCCGGCCGATTCTGATTTCGGTCGGGGCGGTAACCTCCCATATTTCGTTGACGAGGCGGTCAAATCCGCTTTCATAAAGAATCGCCGTCTCCACGAAAACGAGCGGCGATTTCTGAGCACGGGTCCATGAGGCAAAATGGTCGCGCACGGCGGCGTGGACAATAGCGTTGAGCCGTTTCAGCTTTTCGGGGTCGGAAAATACGCAGGCGGCTATTGCCTTGCGGTTAAGCGAGTTGTCGCCGCCGAGGGCTTGCGGCGTGATTTCGGCGGCGATGCGCGCTTTGATGTCGCAGTCGTTGTCCATGATTGCGCGGGCCTGACTGTCGCAGTCATAGACGGGAAAGCCCATTGCGCCGAGGGCGTGGCAGACAACCGATTTGCCTGCGCCAATTCCACCGGTTATCGCCACTATACGTTTCATTGTCTAATCTGCTTTGGCGTGCGCGGAGGCGTGGGGCGTGCGCTGTTCAATGAGATATTCAACCGAGTCGGTCGAGAGTTCGACCCCGCGATAATAGTCGGGGAGCGCGCCGAGTTCGAGGGGCAACTTGCCGTTGGCGCGACGGGCGTAGTTGGCGCTCACGGTGATGATTCCGTTTTCGGAGTTGTAGAGGCTCATAGGCAGGAGGTAGCTGACCATTACCCGCGAGGGGAAGAGCACGATATTGTTATTCTCTGCCGCGCCGATAATTCTGACCTGAACGTCGCGTTTTTTTGAAATCAGCGGTTCGACGGGCACGGTGATCATCACCTTGTCGGGAACTATGCGCGTGCCTGGTTCGGGCATGAGTCGCGCCTCGATTGTGAGCGTGTCTTTGATGTCGGTGCGGCTGATTCTGACGGTTTTGACCGACTTGGGGCGTATGCGCAGATGGCGTGCGGAATAGACGGTAACCGTGTCGGGCGAGACGGTGATGGGGCCTGAAATGACACACTGCGGTGCAGGCGATACGTCGATCTGAGGCTCGACTACGGCCGTCGATGCCGGGCGGTTGGTAATTACGAGGCTGAGCGAGTCGGGCTTCATGCTGACAATCTGGGTCGATGAGCCGAATATGCTTCTGAGCTTTGCGCCGAGCTGCTGCTCGCCGAGCATGACGCGGTCTTTGACGCCGTCGTAGGTGAGGTCGGAATAGCTGATTTTGAGCGAAGGGGTGCCTCCCCAGATGTAGTTGGTGAGCACGGTGCCTTTGTCGCGTACGCTGACAAGCAGGTCTTCAGGCACCTCGGAGATGAACGTAACGTCGGCGGGGACGTTGTCTATTTCAAATTTCACCTTCAGGTCGCGCTGCATGTCATCGTTGAGAGTCAGAATGAGCCAGAAGACATAGCTCATGGCGAGAAAGAGCAAGAATATGAAGATATCCTTGCCACGCGAACTGCGGAGCAGGCGGAGAAAAATCGCCGCCCTGCGCCGCAGTGTCCTTTTGCCGTTGTCAGGCCTGTTTTTCGGCATTGATGGGGTTGGCGCCGTCGGCTGCCGCATCGTCTGCCGCTGCGTAAATCATGCTTTTCTCCACTCGGATGCGCACGCCGTTAGCCACTTCGAGCAACACGCTGGGTTTGTCGTCGCTGATTTCAGAAATCGTGCCGTGAATGCCGCCGGCGGTCATCACTTTCGAGCCTTTGCGCAGGCCTTCGCGGAATTTTTTGATTTCCTTCTGGCGTTTCTGTTGGGGACGAATCATGAAAAAGTAGAAAACTACGATGAGGAGGATAATCATTCCCCAGGATTGAAGTTGTTCCATGTCTTGTAAAATCAGTTTGTTAGAGGTTAGAGTTGAAGTTTTTGATTATGCGTCCGTCGCGGCGCAGCTTCTCGCAGATTGCTGCGAGCATGCCGTTGACGAAAGCGCCGCTGCGGCCGGTCGAGTAGCGGTTTGCAATCTCGACATACTCGTTCGTGGTTACGCTGAGCGGAATGTTCGGAAACTCGAGCGCTTCGGCCAGTGCCGCCTCAAGTATAACAACGTCCATGAGGGCCACACGTTCAGTGTCCCATTTTTTTGTGTTGACAAATTCGTCAATGAGCGCGCGGTATTCCTCGCGGTTTTTCACCGCCGTGTCGAACAGTCGCGAGCCGAACTCGGCGTCTTCGTCGTCTTTGAACTCGGGCAGCAGCGGCTCGGCCGGATTGACGGCGAGGCGCTTGATGGTCTTCATTGCGAAGCTTGACATGACGTCGAGGTCGTCGTTCCAGAAAATCGACTTCGATTCGAGCGCCTCTTCCAGTTCGTCGGAGGGGAGAATCACCTGTTTCATGAGCTTGCGCCACAGTTCGATTTCATCGTCGAGGGTCTTCTCGCCCGGTGCGGCCATGTATTCCTTATATGCCTCCGATTCGAGCACGAGGTCGAGCAGGTGGGGAATCAGCGAGAGGTCTGTCGTGTCCCAGTTTATGCCCTTGTCGTTGCAGTAGGCCTGCATTTCGGGGTGGCGGCCAATGATGTCGGCGAGTTTCGAGTCGGCAAAGCGTCGGTCGGGGTGCAAGTCTTCCTCAGTGGGCAGATATTTGTTTGCGTTGGCCAGGAGTCGCTCCTCGTCGGCGCGCACAATCTCGACGGGCAGCCAGATGAGCCAGTGGTAAAGGGCATAAGCGTCGTCGAGAGCCCGGCGCAGGTCGTTTTTGCAGTTGGCCAGCAGGTTGCGGGTGTCGCTGTAGGTTTTCAGTGTTTCGACGAGCATCTTTGCGCCCATGTCGAGGCCGCGCGAGGTGAAGTCGGCCGAGTTTTCTCGGAGCGCCTCTATCAGTTCGGGTTGCTTGACCATTGTGCGCACGGCCGTGGTCCAGAAGGCAATCTCGTCGCTTGGCGTTGCGTCTTTGGGTTTGATTTTCGACAGGGCGCGATAGGCCGGAATGGCTTTCAGCTTCACGGCCAGGTCGGCCACTGCGCGGTCAAACGCCGGCATGCGGTCTCCGTAGGTGTTGATGAGTTCGCGAACGTCGTCGTTCTGCGCCAGATAGCGGGCCACCTTCGTGTCGGCGAATCTGGCGCCTGAAATTGCGCCGCCAATCGCGGCGGGTGTCGTGCGGTTGGCCGTTACCTTCACACCGGAGAGCTCGAGCAACATGAGCAGCAGCTCGGCATAGGCTTCGTAGGAATAACGGCGGTCGGGCGACGAAGTCTCGACCGGCATTTCAATCTTGAACTCACTGCGCGACAGCATGTAGCTGTAGAGCAGCTGCACGACTTTCAGACGAATCAGAATGCGGTTTACCATCTTTTACGTTTCTTTCTCGGAAAAATCAAAATCAAGGGGCACGGGACAGTCGCTGTCCCTTACCCCTTAATTATTTCGTTGGCAAATTATTCTTTTACGCGTTCAACGTAGTTGCCGGTGCGGGTGTCGACGCGCACTTTGTCGCCCGTGTTGCAGAAGAGGGGCACGCGCACTGTAGCGCCGGTCTCGACGGTTGCGGGCTTGAGGGTGTTGGTTGCGGTGTCGCCCTTGATGCCGGGCTCGGTGTAGGTGATTTCCAGAACGACGTTCTGCGGCATTTCGCAGGTCAGCACGGTTTCGCTGGCGGCGTGAACCATGGCCTCGCAGATGTCGCCGTCTTTGAGGAACTCAACGCCTTCGATGCTCTCGCCGGGCACGATGATTTCTTCCCAGGTTTCGGTGTGGAGGAAGTGGTAGCCCATCTCGTCCTTATATGAATACTGGTAGGGGCGACGCTCGATGCGGACTTCTTCAACCTTGACGCCCGAGTTCCAGGTCTTGTCGAGAATGCGGCCGGTGCGTACGTTTTTCAGTTTGGTGCGCACAAAGGCCGGGCCCTTGCCGGGTTTAACGTGAAGAAATTCAACGATGAAGTAATACTGGCCGTCGATGTCGAGGCACATACCATTCTTAAAATCAGCAGTCGTTGCCATAAAATGTAGTTCTAATCGTAAGTTTTATTTGCATTTTAACGCCTGCAAAGGTACGAAAAAGAATTAAGAATTAAAAATTAAGAATTAAGAAATCGCTGCCGGATTTATCGGGAATTATCGAGATTATCGAGAGTCTGGGTGTTTAGTCAACCTCCACTATGCTGCCGTCGCGATAGTGATTTTTTTGCAAAGGTTGTTAATTTTGCGGGGAGAAGTCGGAAAATTTTGTTAACTTTGTGGGGTATGAATTGGAAAAAGTTTTTGATTGCTATATGTGGCGCTGCTGCGGCTTTGGCCGCGACGGCGTCGGGACCGGTGCGCGGCGACCATATGCCGCAAGGGGCGCTGACGGGGCGCAACATCGCGCT
Organism: uncultured Porphyromonadaceae bacterium; assembly: GCA_902495245.1. Classification (GTDB taxonomy): domain Bacteria; phylum Bacteroidota; class Bacteroidia; order Bacteroidales; family Muribaculaceae; genus UBA3263. Next base: position 107,073 of record CABUWI010000004.1, on the reverse strand, counting down.
GTGGCAGAGCCACGGCCGCTATTTCGACGGCGCGGAAGAGCGCTGGAAGTGGCAGCGCTGCCGCCTGTTCGGCACGGTAGAGGACCTGTATACGCGCTCGTATGTGGTGCCGTTTCTCGTGCCGATGCTTGAGAATGCGGGGGCTTACGTGATGATGCCTCGCGAACGCGACTCAAACCCTAACGAGTTGGTCATCGACCCCGACGGCGAATATGCCATCGACGGCTATGACGAGCATAACGGCAAGCACAAGTGGAAAAAATTTCACGGCGTCGGTTTCGGGCTGCCATTCGCCACTCTTCTTGACGGCCAGAATCCGTTTGAGGCGGGCGATGCGCGCACGGTCAAGACGGTCAAACCGAAAGACGCGCGCCATGAGTCGCGGGCGCAGTGGAGCGCCGCCGTGCCCGAGCGCGGCGACTATGCGGTGTATGTCAGCTATCCGAAGATGGAGCATGCGGTCAGCGACGTCAGATATACCGTGTTCACCGCGACGGGCGAACGGGAGTTTACCGTAGACCAGACCATGGGCGCAGGCACGTGGATATATCTCGGCACGATGCCCTTTAACGCGTCGAAACACGCGGTGCCGCTGGTGAGCCTGACGAACGTCAGCGAGCAAGAAGGCACGGTGGGTGCCGACGCGGTGCGCCTCGGGGGCGGCATGGGCAACGTGGCCCGGTCGACCGTCGGCAATGAAGGCGCCGCGGCCGTGAGCGGCATGCCCCGCTGGGCCGAAGCCGCGCGTTATTGGCTGCAATGGGCCGGCATGCCCGACTCGGTCTATGCCAATCAGGAAAACGACTATCGCGACGACATTTTCTGCCGGCCGCAGTGGGTGAACTACCTGCGCGACGAGCTGGGCGTGCCGGTTGACCTGGTCATGGCCTTCCACTCTGACGCGGGCACGGCGCCGGGCGACTCGATTGTGGGCACCCTGGGCATATATTATACGGCAAAGGGCGGAAAATATTCAGACGGGCGTTCGCGCCGGCTCGGCGGTCAGCTCTGCGAGGCGATTGTCAACTCCGTGGTCAACGATGTGCGTGCCGGCTACGAGCCGCGCTGGACCAAGCGGCGCATGCGCGACGCCTCGTATATCGAGGCGCGCATTCCGGAGGTGCCGACAATGTTGCTCGAACTGCTCTCGCACCAGAACTTTGCCGACATGCGCTACGGGCTCGACCCGCAGTTCAAGTTCGACGTGAGCCGTGCCGTCTATAAAGGTATTCTCCGTTTTCTTGCCGACACAAAGATGGCCAAGTATGTCGTTTCGCCTCTGGCGCCGCAATCATTGGCGCTGACGGAAGTTTATCCGGGCCACTACCGCCTGAGCTGGCGGCCGCAGGGCGACCCGCTGGAGCGCACGGCCACGGCCGACTCTTACATCATCGAGCAGCGCATCGGCTCCGACCCCGGCGAGCCGTTCAGACAGATTGCCGTAGAGACGGGTACGGGATTCAGCGTCGACATTCCCGCTGACGAGATATATAGTTTCCGCGTCATTGCGCAGAACGCGGGGGGCAGGAGCTTTCCATCGGAGACGGTGGCGGCAGCCCATGCCTCGCACTCCCGCGGGTCGGTAACCGTGGTCAACGGCTTTACGCGCGTCAGCGGTCCCGACAGCTTCGAGGCAGGCACGATGGCCGCCTTCGGACTGTATGACCCCGGAGTGCCGATGGGCAGCGACCTGAGCCACACAGGCGCGCAATTTGACTTTGACCGCGAGGCGCAGTGGGTTCACGACGACCAGCCCGGATTCGGCGCCTCGAGGGCCAACATGGAAACCAAACCGGTGTGGGGCAACTCGTTCGACAACATTCTCGCGCACGGCAAGTCGATCTTGTCCGCGGGCTACAGTTTCGACAGCATGTCGGCCCGGGCCTTCGCCGGGTCAGACGTCGTTCCGCAGACCGTGGACCTGATTCTCGGTCTGCAAAAGGAGACTGTAGTCGGCACGGGCGGTCGCCCGTCGGCCCATCGTACCTTTCCGCCCGAGCTTCGCGCCAAACTCGAAGAAGTAGCCGCAGCCGGCACGGGCATCATGGTTTCAGGCTCGTATCTCGCCTCGGACTCGAAGACGTCGCCCTCGGCCACGGCCGACGACCGCGACTTTCTGCGGCGTCTGCTCGGCATCGAATGGCGCACCGACCATGCTACGGCCGTCGGGTCGGTCAGCGAAGTGCAGTCGCGCTTCATAGGCAGCTTCAGCGGCGGCACGTTCCTTTTCAATGAAAAACTCGGCGGGCGGCCATATGACGTGGCGTCGCCCGACGCCATATATCCCTCGTCGGCAATGGGCGCGACCATCATGCGCTATGACGAAAACCAGACGCCGGCGGCCGTGGCTTTCGATCCTGGAGAGCGCCGCGCCGTCAGCTTCGGTTTCCCGCTGGAGGCGATGACCTCGGCCGGCGCACGCGACAAACTAATCAGACAGACCCTTAACTTCCTGAATAAAAAATGACAAAAAACTATACACTGCTGACGCTCACGGCCGACAAGCTGCTGCGCGTCGATGAAGAGCGCCTGCGCGCGGTTGCCGCAGAAACGGGTGCGGAAGCCGTGTTCGGCGACTATGTTCGCGACGGCCGACCGGTGCCGCTCATCGCGCCGCAGTCGGGCTCGGTGCGCGACGACTTCGACTTCGGCCCGGTGATGCTCGTGAACGACGAGCGGCCGGCGCAATATCCCGGACGCGACTATGCGTCGTTCTATGCCATGTGGCTCGACATGCTCGGGTCGATTGTGCATGTGCCCGAGGTAGTGGCCGAAGTGGAGAGCACTCCGCGCACCGACGCGGGCGAGGCCCAGTTCAACTATGTCGACCCCCGCAACCGCCGGGCGCAGATTGAAAAAGAGAGAATCTTTACCGACTGGCTTGAGCGGCGCGGAGGTCTTGTGGCCCCCGGCCGTCCCGTGGCCCACGACGGCGATTTCCCGGTGGAGGCTTCCGTAATCATTCCGGTCAAAGACAGGGTTGCCACAGTCGGCGACGCCGTGGCCTCCGCCCTGAGCCAACGCACGGGCTTCCGGTTCAACGTCATCGTGGTCGACAACCACAGCACGGACGGCACCACGCGCCTGCTCCAACGCATGGCGGCCGATAATCCGCAGGTGGTGCACATCGTTCCCGAACCGGGCCACGGCATCGGCGGCTGCTGGAATGTGGCGCTCGACTCGCCTCTGTGCGGACGCTTTGCGGTGCAGCTCGACTCGGACGACGTCTACTCGTCGCAGGCCACTCTGCAGACAATCGTTGACAAGTTTCGCGAGACGGGCGCGGCGTGCGTAATCGGCTCGTACACCCTTACCGACTTCGACCTCAACGTCATTCCGCCCGGCCTGATTGACCACGCCGAATGGACCGACGCCAACGGTGCCAACAACGCCCTGCGCATCAACGGCCTCGGCGCGCCGCGAGCCTTCTATACGCCGATAGCGCGCGAGCTGCGCTTTCCCGACGTGAGCTACGGCGAAGATTATGCGATGGTGCTCCGCATCAGCCGCGAATATCGCATCGGGCGCATCTTCGAGTCGCTTTACAACTGCCGCCGCTGGGGCGGAAACTCCGACTCGAACCTCAGTCAGGAAAAAATCAACGCCAACAACCTCTATAAAGACCTGATTCGCTCGGTCGAGCTGGAGGCGCGCGTCAAAATGAAATGATTGACATCGAGTCTTTTATCAGTCGTCAGCTTGAAGCGTGGCCCGAGGCGGCCGCGCGCTTCAAGGCGCTTGAGGCCGTCGAGACCAAGCGGGCAGGGGGCTACGACGTGCAGTTCAACCCCGCGCGAGCAGTGAGCACCAAGGCGAAGGTCGATGCGGCAAGCATAGCCGCGCGCCCCTGTTTTCTCTGCGCGGCCAACCGCCCGCCGCAACAGATGGCAATCGAGTGGGAAGATATGGAGATTCTGGTCAATCCGTTTCCGATTTTTCCCGGCCATCTGACAATCGCCTCCAAGGCCCACACGCCGCAGACGCTCAAGGGGAGGGCGGAGCAGATGCGCCGCCTCAGCCGCGAGCTGCCGGGCTATACCGTCTTCTACAACGGCGCGCGCTGCGGAGCCTCGGCGCCCGACCATATGCACTTTCAGGCCGTGCCGAGCCGCTATATGCGCACTCCGCGTCGGTTTTACACCTACGAACTGCCCGAGGGCGAGTTCAACGTCGAGGAGATTGACCCGATGGTGAACATGACGTGTACCGACGGCCGCATCACCGTCATTCCGCGCCAGAAACACCGCCCCGACTGCTATGGGGAGCTGTCCGTGAGCCCGGCGGCGATTGACCTCAGCGGCACGCTGATTGCCGTGAGCCGCGAAGACTTCGAGCGGCTTGCCGGCGCGCGGGTCGACGCCATATTGAAGGAGGTTACGTTTCAGCAGCCCGTGGTCTATGTTGAACTCATTACCGACCGACCGCGATTGACCCCGCTTGCCGACGGCTCGACCGAGGTTGAGGGCATAGTCATCGGCAAAGACTTTCATTGGGAGCGGCGCCAGACGCAACGTTTTGCCGGCGAGATGATTGAGCACGACGGGCATCTGTATAACCGCATCGGGGTTGAAGAATATCTGCGCTCGGTCATTTCGTCTGAAATGTCGGCAATGTCGTCGGCCGAGCTGCTCAAGGCTCACGCCGTCATTTCGCGCAGCTGGCTGCTGGCGCAGATGCGCTCGACGCGTCCGCTTGCCGACAAAGGGCTGCCCGCAGCCGATGAGCCTGCCCGCGAGGCCGGCGAGATTTGCCGCTGGTTCGACCACAACGACCACGTCGGGTTTGACGTCTGCTCTGACGACCATTGCCAGCGCTATCAGGGACTGACGCGCATAGTCTCGCCCGAGGCCGGGCGAGCCGTCGAGGCCACGGCCGGCCTGGTGCTTGCCGTCGACGGCCGCATCTGCGACGCGCGTTTCTCAAAATGTTGCGGCGGCGCATTCGAGCGTTTTGAAACCTGCTGGGAACCGCGCGCCCACAGCTATCTTACAGAGCGTGCCGATAAGACTGACGAGGCCGATTTTCCGGATTTGACGGTCGAGGCGAACGCCCGCGAGTGGATTATGTCGCGTCCCGAGGCTTTCTGCGCCGACCCGCCGGCCGACGCGTTGAGGCAGGTGCTCAATGACTTCGACACGGAAACCACGCCCGACTTCTATCGCTGGACAGTGCGCTACACCGCGGCGCAGCTGGGCGAGCTCGTGTGCCGCCGGTCGGGCATAGACTTCGGCGAGATACGCGCGCTTGAGCCGCTTGAGCGCGGCACGTCGGGCCGCATTTGCCGTCTGCGCATTGTCGGCAGCAAGCGCACGGTAGTTGTCGGCAAGGAGCTGATGATTCGCCGCTGGCTCAGCGAGAGCCATCTTTACAGCTCGGCGTTCGTCGTAGATCGCGAGGGTACGGACTTCGTGCTGCACGGGGCAGGGTGGGGCCACGGCGTCGGCCTCTGCCAGATCGGCGCCGCCATGATGGCCGAACGCGGCTATGACTACCGCGCCATTCTCGCCCACTACTTCCCCGGCGCCACCCTCACAAAACTCTATTGAAATGATGAGATTTTTTTTGCATATTCTGTTCGTATTGTTGCCATTGTGCATTTCGGCGCGGGTGAGGACCGGGGTCGAAGTGTTGCGCGACGGCGGGTTTGAGGCGCTGCGTGGCAAGCGCGTGGGGCTGGTTACGAACCCGACGGGCGTCGACTCGGAGTTGCGCTCGACCATCGACATTCTTGCCGAGGCGCCCGAGGTGGAGTTGGCGGCGCTTTTCGCGCCCGAACACGGCGTGAGGGGCGACGTTCCGGCCGGGGCGCGCGTGGCCGCGTCGACCGACCCGCAGACCGGCGTCAAGGTGCATTCGCTTTATGGCGCCACTCGCAAGCCGACGCCGCAGATGCTTGCCGGTCTTGATGTGCTTGTCTATGACATACAGGACATAGGCTGTCGCTCATATACGTTCATTTCCACCCTGGGCGAGCTGATGGAGGCGTGTGCCGCCAACGGCGTGTCGCTGATGGTGCTTGACCGTCCGAATCCGCTCGGCGGCGAGAGGGTGGAGGGGCCGTTCGTCGTCGAGCCTGACTGCCGCTCGTTTGTGAGCCGCTATTCGATACCTTATGTCTACGGCCTCACGCCCGGTGAGCTTGCGCGCTATCTCAACGCCACGCAACTTGACGGGCGATGCGATTTGCAGGTCGTGAAGATGGAAGGGTGGGAGCGCTCAATGACTTTTGAAGATACGGGCCTTGTGTGGGTGCCGACCTCACCGAATATACCCACGGCCGAAACCGCGCTCTACTATCCCGCCACGGGCATCATGGGCGAACTGGGCACGGTGAACATCGGCGCCAACTTCACCATGCCGTTCAAGGTGGCTCTCGGCGCCGACTTCAGTGCCGCGGAACTTGCGCGGCGGCTCAACGCGCTCGGGCTGCCCGGGGTGAAGTTCAGGCCGTGCCACATGCAGATTGCCGGCAAGCGTCTGCAGGGCGTGCAACCGGTCATTCATTCGCCGGAAGAGGCGCGGCTCACGCCGGTGCAGTTCTATGTGATGCAGGAACTGGCCGCAATGGGCGCAAACGTGCTGAACAGCGCCGCGGCCGCGCGTGTTGAGATGTTTGACAAGGTGTGCGGTTCGCGCGCCGTGCGCAAGGCGTTTGCGCGCCGCATGCTCGCCGCCGATGTCGAGGCGCTTCTGGCCGACGGCGCGGCCGCGTGGCGTGCCGCGACAGAACCTTATCTGCTCTATTGAAATGGCACGGATTTTGCAGTTCAACGAATATCTATGAATACCGACGAATATAAAAAGGCGGTCGAAGCCGCCGTTGCCGCGCGCAACTTTCATGAGGCGTTTCGCCTGTTAGGGGTCATGCTGCCGGCCGGTGCGGGCCGCATGCGCGACGACCTGCAGACGGCGCGCGACGATTATGAACGCATCGTCAGCTATGCGCTGACCGGAGCGCCCGACCCCGGGCGCGAGGCTCAGATTTCGGCATTGTCAATCAGAATATACACCCTGCTCGACATGCTTATTCGCGAGAGCATGGTGGCCGATTCGACGTCGCTCTATTTCGGCGTTGTGCGCACCCTGCGCCTGCGTCGCGGCGAGTCGCTTGAATCGCTCATCGGCGAATATCGGCGCGCGGCGGCCGGCATTTCGGCGTTTGCGGCGTCGACGCTGTCGCAATCGGAGCGTCAGTCGCGCCGGCGCGTGGCTGAAGACCTCGAAGACCGCGTGTTTGACCGCGTGTGGACCACGGTGCCGCTCTCGTTTGACGAGGTGGCCGCCTTGCGCGACCTCATGGCTGACGACTCAACGTCGCGGTCGATGAAATCGGTTGTCGTCGGCGCGCTGACCATGTCGCTGCTTCAGTTTTTCAGCGAGCCGGGTCTGCGTCTGTTGCTCGATTTTGCCGATGCCGCCAATGACGAAGAAGTGGAGCTGCGTGCAACCATCGGCGCGGTACTCGTTATGGCCCGCTGGCCTCGGCGCTCGGATTCAGCCTCGCTCGGCGCCCGCCTCTCCACGCTTCGCGACGGGGGCAGGTGGAGCGGCGACGTCGAGCAGACCATCATGCAGATTATACGCATGGCCGATGTCGAAAAAATTACCCGCGCCATGCAGGACGAGATTATTCCCGAAATGATGAAGCTGCGCCCCGACATCGAAAAGCACATCAAAGAGGGGCGCATCGACCCGACTGACGGCGAAATCAATCCCGAATGGGAAGAGATGCTTGACAAGTCGGGCCTTTCCGAGCGTCTGCGCAAATTTTCGGAGATGCAGTTTGAGGGCGGAGATATTTTCTATGCCGCTTTTTCAGCGCTGAAAAACTATCCGTTTTTCAGCCACATAGCCCACTGGTTCCTGCCCTTCGACGCCGACCGGCGCGACGTGGCCGACGCGCTGGGCCACGACGACGCCTTCGGCATGATGCTCGCCGAGAGCACCGCCATGTGCAGCAGCGACAAATATTCGTTCGTCCTGTCGCTCGACCGACTGCCCGACGCCCAGAAACAGATGGTGCTCTCCCAACTCTCGGAGGCCAACGTGAAGCTGGCCGAGATGGCCGGCGCGGAACTGATGCCCGAAAAGGCGAGGCGCGAGGCGCTGATTCGCGGCTATGTGCAAGACCTCTACCGCTTTTTCAAGCTGTTCCGACGCAGCGGCGAGTTTGAAAATCCGTTTGACCGCCTCATCAATCCGGCCACGATTCCGGCATTGCGCCCCGACGTGAGCGAGCCCGGCAAGATCAGGCTGCTCGGCGAATTCTACTTCAAACACGGGCACTACGGTCAGGCGCTTGCCCTGTTCCGCATGCTGACGCCCGACCTGACCCTTCATCAGAAAATGGGCCACGCCCTGCAGCGGCTCGGCCGCCCGAGCGAGGCACTGGTTGAATATGAGCGCGCCGAACTGCTGGCTCCCGACTCGGAGTGGACCCTGCGCCGTCTGGCTCAGCTCAACAAGTCGCTGGGACGCTATGAAAAGGCGCTCGAATATTTCGACCGACTCGAAATCCTGGCGCCCGACAAACCGGAAACGGCCTTGCAGAGCGCCTATTGCCACATCGAGCTCGGCAGGCTGCACGAGGCGCTTCATTGCTGCTATAAGGCCGAGATGCTCGACGAAAAGTCGCCCAAGCCGCTGCGCCCGATTGCGTGGTGCTCGTTCCTCAACCGCGACTACGACACGGCGCGACGCTACTACGAGCGCATCTTCGTCGAGACCACACCCACGCCGGCCGACTATCTCAATATGGGCCATCTCGAATTCGCGCAGGGCAACATGCGCGAAGCCCTGAACTTTTATAAACTGCATTCAGCCGACGCCGACGTGCTGGCCGCCTCGTTTGCCGACGACATGCCGCTGCTTCAGCGCGCCGGCATCGACACGTCGGCTCTGCCGCTTCTGCTTGACGCCATTCGATTTGAAAATGACAACCGATAAGAAGAATCCGCTGCTCTCAGATTTCTATTTCCCGCCATTCGGCGAGATTTCAGTCGATAATTATCTACCCGCCGTTGACAGGGCGATTGCCGCCGGTCTGGCGGAGGTTGACGCCATAGCCTCGAACGAGGCCGAACCGACGTTTGAAAACACCGTCGAGGCGCTCGAGCGTGCCGGAGCGGAGCTTGACCGCGTGCTCGGCGTGTTCTATCCGCTGCTGTCGGCCGATGCCGATGACGAACTGCTCGACCTTGCATCGGACATTGCGGCGCGGGTGAGCGACTATTCGTCGCGCATCTCGCTCAACGCCGTGCTGTTTGCCCGCATCAAGGTGGTATATGAGAACCGTGCGTCGCTCGGTCTCGACCCCGAGCAGATGATGCTGCTCGAAAACACTTGGCACGGCTTTGTGCGCGGCGGTGCCGACCTTGAGGGCGCCGACCGCGAGCGCTTCCGCGAAATCAACGCCCGCCTCAGCGAACTGTCGACTCTTTTCGGCAACAATGTAAAGAAAGAGCTGGCCGGCTACTCTCTCGAACTCGACGAGGCCCACACCGAAGGGCTGCCGCAATGGCTGCTCGACACGATGCGCGAAAACGCCGCAGCCCGCGGCTCGGAGGCGCCATACGTGCTGACGCTTCAGGCGCCTGAATACATGGCCTTCATGAAACTCTCGCCCTTTGCCGACCTGCGCGAAAGGGTGTGGCGCATGTATTCCGGCCGCAACCTGACGGGTGAGTATTCGAACGTCGACATCGTGCGCGAAACCGCCAATCTGCGGCTCGAAAAGGCGCGGCTGCTCGGCTACGAGAGCTTTGCCGACTTCAAGCTGGCGCGCACCATGGCGCGCACGCCGGCCGCCGCCCTCGGGTTGCTTGACCGCCTGCACGACGCCTACGCCCCGGCCTTGCGCCGCGAGCTCGACGAACTGGCCGAGTTTGCGGGCGAGGAGATTACGCCGTGGAACTATGCATGGCACTCCAACCGCCTGCGCAAGGCACGCTATGACTTCGACCCCGAAGAGATGCGCCCCTATTTCGAACTGTCGGCAGTGATTGGCGGAGTGTTCGGCCTTGCCGGCCGCCTGTACGGCATCAGCTTCACCGAGCGGACAGACATTCCCGTCTATCACCCCGACGTCAAAGCCTATCAGGTCAACGATGCCGACGGCTCCACGCTGGGTTACCTCTATGCCGACTTCTTTCCCCGCGCAGGCCGCAAGAGCCCCGGAGCATGGATGACCGAATTCCGCGAAGCCGACGCCACGACGCGCCCGCTGGTGAACATCGTTATGAACTTCACCAAACCGACAGGCGGAGCGCCGTCGCTGCTGCTGCCGGGCGAGGTAACGACCTTTCTCCACGAGTTCGGCCATGCGCTTCATTCCCTGCTGACGCGCGCCCGCTATTCGTCGCTGGCCGGCACGAATGTCTATCGCGACTTCGTCGAGCTGCCGTCGCAGTTCAACGAGAATTTTTTCCGCACACGCGAGTTTCTTGACGGTTTTGCACGCCATTATCAGACCGGCGCGCCGTTGCCCGACGAGCTGTTTGACCGCCTCATCGCCTCGGAATGTTTCGGCGCGGCCTATGCCTGCATGCGTCAGCTCGGGTTCGGCTATCTCGACTTCGGTTTCCACACCATCACCGAGCCGATTGACGACATCATCGCCACGGAGCGCGCCGCCGCGGCCAAGGCGGCAGTGTTCGCGCCCGCCGACGGCACGTCGACCGCGACGTCGTTCGGCCACATCTTTTCAGGCGGCTATGCTGCGGGTTATTATTCCTACAAGTGGGCCGAAGTGCTCGACGCCGACGCGTTCGACTACTTCAGTCAACAAGGCACGTTCAACCCTGCGCCGGCGCTTTCGTTTCGCCGCAACATTCTCGAGCGCGGCGGAACCGCCGCCCCCGACAAGCTTTATCGCGCCTTCAGGGGCCGCGACCCGCAAATCGACGCCCTTTTGCGCAGAGACGGGATTAGGAATTAAGAATTAAAAATTAAGAATTAAGAATTTTGAGAAGCCAACAGAGCGGGCTTTCTTAATTCTTAATTTTTACTTTTATTTCTGCTGAAAATTTCGTAACTTTGCACTGAAAAACAAACGAAGTAATCTACTTTATTTATGATAGACGAAGAAGCAGAAAAAGCCGGCACCGACTATGGCGCAAGTTCCATTCAGGTGCTTGAAGGTCTTGAGGCCGTGCGCAAACGCCCGGCAATGTATATAGGCGATATTTCAACCAAGGGTCTCCACCATCTTGTCTACGAGGTTGTGGACAACTCCATTGACGAGGCTCTTGCCGGATTCGCCACCCATATCGAGGTTACGATAAACGAGGATAATTCGATAACGGTTGTTGACAACGGCCGCGGCATTCCCGTGGACATGCACGAGAAGGAGCACAAGAGCGCCCTCGAGGTGGTTCTTACCGTGCTTCACGCCGGCGGCAAGTTCAACAAGGATTCATATAAGGTTTCGGGCGGTCTGCACGGCGTGGGCGTTAGCTGCGTCAACGCGTTGTCGACCTATCTGCGTGCCGAGGTGCGCCGCAACGGCCGCATCTACATGCAGGAGTACTCCTGCGGCAAGCCGACGAGCGAGCTCACCGTCATCGGCGAAAGCGACTCAACGGGTACGACCATCGTTTTCAAGCCCGACGCATCGATTTTCGTAGACACCATATATAACTACGACACTCTGGCCAACCGCCTGCGCGACCTCGCCTTCCTGAATGCCGGCATCACGCTGTCGCTCACCGACATGCGCGAGCGCGACGCCGAGGGCCACCCGCGCTCGGAGCGTTTCTATTCCGAACAGGGACTGGAAGACTTCGTGCGCTACATCGACGCCAAGCGCACGCCGCTCGTTGAGCACGTTATCCACCTGAACACCGAGCGTCAGGGCATTCCCGTAGAAGTGGCGCTGACATACAACACCGACTACAACGAGAACATCTATTCGTTCGTCAACAATATCAACACCATCGAGGGCGGCACGCACCTCACCGGCTTCAAGCGTGCGGTGGGCTTCACCATCAAGAAGTATGCCGAGGACAACAAGATGCTCGATAAGCTCATCAAGGACAAAATCGAGCTTTCGTCGGGCGACTACATGCAGGGCATCACGGCCGTGATTTCCGTGAAGGTGATGGAGCCTCAGTTCGAGGGTCAGACCAAGACGAAACTCGGCAACAACGAAGTGATGGGCGCCGTGCAGACCGCCGTGAGCGAGGCCATGCGCGACTATCTCGAAGAACACCCCCGCGAGGCAAAAATCATTACCGACAAGATTATCCTCTCGGCCCAGGCACGCCACGCCATGCTCAAGGCGCGCACCGAGGTGCTGCGCAAGTCGCCGCTCGGGGGCGCCGGCCTTCCCGGCAAGCTGGCCGACTGCTCGAGCCGCATAGCCGAAGACTGCGAACTCTTCATCGTCGAGGGTGATTCGGCAGGCGGTTCGGCCAAGAAGGCGCGCGACCGCCACACGCAGGCTATTCTTCCCATTCGAGGCAAGATTCTGAACGTCGAGAAGGCATCGGAGCACAAAATCTTCGAAAATCAGGAAATCACCGCCCTTTATCGCGCCCTGCGCGTAACCCCCAGTCAGGAAGAGGGGCACGAGAACGACGTCGACGTCAGCAAAATCGCTTATCACAAGATTATCATCATGACCGATGCCGATGTCGACGGTTCTCACATCGACACGCTGCTGATGACATTCTTCTACCGCCGCATGCGCTCGGTGATTGAAAACGGCTATCTCTACATCGCCTCTTCACCTCTCTACAAGGTCAGCCTCAAGAACGGCAAGAAGGCCGAATATTGCTGGGACGACCGCCAGCTCCGCGAGGCCATCGAGAAAGTGGGGCAGGGCGCGCAGGTGCAGCGCTACAAAGGTCTGGGCGAGATGGACGCCAACGAGCTGAAAGAGACGACCATGGACGCCAACAACCGCATTCTCAAGCAGGTGAACATCAGCGACGCCGTAGAGGCCGACCGCATTTTCGCCATGCTGATGGGCGATGACGTTTCCATTCGTCGCGACTTCATCGAGGCCAACGCCGCCTACGCCAACATCGACGCGTAAGAACATAACTTTTAATGAGGCCATCTGCCGGGGGAGTGCAACCTTGGATTGGCCTCATTTGTTTAATAATATATTCCGAAGTATATTATGAGTAAATCAGAAGACGCACGACTGCAGCAGTCAGTCGCTGAATACATAGGGCGCCAGAAGAACAATACGTTCAACTACAAGCAGGTCTCGGCCGCCATTGGCGCGAAGACCCCCGCAAAACAGCGCGCCGTGGCGTTGCGCCTCTACGAACTGTCGCTCGACGGCGAGCTCATCGAGGTTTCGCCCGGCAAGTATAAGGCGCCGGCCCGCACCAACTATACGAGCGGCACTTTCGTGCGCCGCAGCAACGGCAAGAACTCGGTGCTGACCGACATCGACGGCGAGAATATCTTCGTGGCCGAGCGTAACTCGATGCACGCCCTCAACGGCGACAAGGTCAAGGTGATGATTTCGGCAGCGCGCCGCGGCGCCGAGCCTGAGGCCGAGGTGGTGGAGATTATCGAGAAGGCCGAGCAGACGTTTATCGGCGTGCTCTGCGTTGAGCGCGGCTATGCCACGCTGCAGACCGACTCCAAATTTCTTGCCACCGACATTTTCATTCCGAAAAACAAACTCAAGGGAGGCAAGACGGGCGACAAGGTCGTGGCCCGCATAACCTCTTGGCCCGAAAAGGCAAATATGCCTCAGGGCGAGGTCATCGACGTGTTGGGCCGCGAAGGCGAGAACAATACGGAGATTCACGCCATACTGGCCGAATTCGGGTTGCCCTACCGCTATCCCGAAGCCATTGAGCGCGCCGCCGCAAAAATCACCGAGGGTATAACCCCGGCTGAGATTGCCTGCCGCAGGGACATGCGCGACGTGCTGACATTCACAATCGACCCCAAAGACGCCAAAGACTTTGACGACGCCCTGTCGTTCCGCCGTCTGCCCAACGGCAGGGTAGAGGTAGGCGTGCATATTGCCGACGTAACCCACTATGTGCGCCCCGACACCGCCCTTGACCGCGAGGCGCAGAGTCGCGCCACGTCGGTCTATCTGGTTGACCGCGTCGTGCCGATGTTGCCCGAACATCTCTCAAACGGCGTGTGCTCGCTGCGTCCCGATGAAGAGAAACTGACATTTTCGTGCATCTTCGAGATGGACGAGGCCGGCAACGTCTACAACAAGGAAATCACCAAGTCGGTTATCCGTTCTGACCGCCGTTTCGCCTACGAGGAGGCGCAGGCCATCATCGAGGCCGGTGAAGGTGAATATGCCGACGAGATTCTTGCTCTCGACAAGATTGCCAAAGCCTTGCGCGCCGAGCGTTTCAAGCACGGCGCCATGGAGTTTGACCGCGCCGAAGTGAAATTCAACCTCGACGAAGAGGGGCGCCCGGTGGGTGTGTATTACAAAGAATCGAAAGACGCCAACAAGCTCGTCGAAGAGCTCATGTTGCTTGCAAACCGCACCGTGGCCACTGAAATCGGCAAGGTTGAAGGCCGCCGCAAGGCAAAGGCATTCGTTTATCGCATTCACGATAAACCCGACGAGACCAAGTTAGGCGACCTGGCGTCGCTGGCCGCATCGTTCGGCTACAAAATCAAGACTCAGGGCTCGGCGCGCGAGGTGAATCGCTCCATCAACAAGATGCTGGAAGAAATCAAGGGGCGCGGCGAGGAAAACCTCCTGTCTACCCTGGCCATTCGCTGCATGGCCAAGGCCGTCTATTCAACCACCAACATCGGCCACTACGGCCTCTGTTTCGACTATTACACTCATTTCACGTCGCCCATCAGGCGCTATCCCGACATGATGGTTCACCGCCTGCTGAGCAAGTATCTCGACGGCGGCCGTTCGGTCAATGTCGACAAACTCGAAGAGCAGTGCGAGCATTCGAGCAAGATGGAGCAGACGGCCGCCAACGCCGAGCGCGCTTCAATCAAATACAAGCAGGTGGAATTCATGGCCGACAGGCTCGGCGAGGAGTTTGCCGGCGTGATTACCGGCGTTACGGAGTGGGGCCTGTATGTCGAGATTACCGAGAATCTTTGTGAAGGCCTGATTCCGGTCAGAGACCTCGGCGACGACTATTACGAACTCGACGAACGCAACTACCGTCTCATCGGCCGCCGCACGGGCCGCTCGTTCCGTCTTGGCGACGAGGTGGTGGTGAAGGTTGCGCGCACCGACCTGCAGCGCCGTCAGCTCGATTTCGTTCTGGTCAGCGACAGCGGCAACGGCCTGCAGGCGCAGCCTCAGGCGTCGGCCTCGCGCAAAGCCGAGCGTCGCAAGCATTCTTCACGCCGCAAATAACATCGAACCGGTGTGGCTCCAGCCCTTCGTGCTGTTTCGCAGCTGAAGGGTCAGGAGCTGCCCGGCATACTGTCGCAGCAGGCCGCTGAGGTGGCGCATCAGCTCTTTCATTGAAGCGAAGCCGGACAGCGACATGTTCAGCAGCGAAATGCCTCTCAAGTTCACGTTCACGAAAATCCTGTCGTTATAAGATATATTTGTCATAGCTTTTGTTTAATTTTTACATTGCAAAGTTCGCAAGAGTGCGGGCAACTCACTTGCCCGACGTCTTAAAAGAATCTTAAATTTAAGAAAAGTTAATAGATTATCAGTATATTTGCGATGAATAACTTAATTTATCCATTTAATGACCTTAATTGAAGAACACCAGACAATGATAGTCGGTGTAATTACTGCTTTCTTTGTCAGTCTGTTGCTGACGGGCATAATTATACCGAAGATATTGTTGATTGCCTACAGAAAGAACTTGTTTGACGAACCGGACGAGCGCAAAATCCACAAAGGCGCCATTCCGCGCCTCGGCGGCATTGCATTTGTGCCGGCACTGATATTTTCGACCAGCATGATTGTCGGCATATTCAATCTGCCCTATTTCGATGCCATTACGCTCGATCTGGACAGTGAATCGGTGCGTGCCATCTGTTTCGGGCTGTGCGGGCTCTTGCTGCTTTTCATAGTCGGGATAGCCGATGACCTTGTCGGGGTGCTCTATCGCGCCAAATTCGTCATTCAGCTGATTGCGGGCTTCATGCTTGTGTGTGGCGGCATATGGATTGACAATCTTCACGGTTTTTGCGGCATCTATGCGTGGCCGCCGGCCTGTGGCTGCGCGCTGACCATTCTCGTGGCCATATTCTTTGTCAACGCGATTAACCTGATTGACGGCATTGACGGCCTTGCGTCGGGCCTGAGCGCGATAGCGCTGGCCTTTTACGGCGTGATGTTTGCCTTTGTGGGCGATATTTTCAATGCGCTGATTGCGTTCGCCACCCTGGGCACGCTGGTTCAGTTCTTCTATTACAACGTATTCGGAAGCCAGACGCAGCGCAAAAAGATTTTCATGGGCGACACCGGCGCGCTTTGCATCGGTTTCATACTGACCTATCTTTCGGTCTCCATCGGCCGCATGGACTATTTCATCAATTCTCCGCTCAATCCGATCGTGGTGGCCTTCGCGCCGATACTCGTGCCCTGCTTCGACGTGTTGCGCGTGTTTTTCGGCCGCATTCGCGCCGGCAAGAGTCCGTTCCTGCCCGACAAGACGCACATTCACCACAAGTTGCTGCGCCTGGGCATGTCAAAGCCCTCGGCAATGGTGTTGATTCTGTGCATCTCGGCCGCATTCAGCATTGTTAACGTTATCTTCTCTCCATATGTGAACCCGGCGCTGCTGATGACCGTTGATTTGATAATATGGATAGCATTCAACATGTGGCTCTCGGACTGCATCAAGAAACGTGCGCCTCTGGTTGAAAGCAAGGAATCATAACTCGATAAATGAACAACAAAGAAAACGAACTGCTACTTGACGTCGAAGGCCTTCGTGCCTCGGTCGACGGCAAAGAGATACTTAAAGGTGTGAACCTTCAGATACGGCCCGGCGAGGTCCACGCAATCATGGGACCGAACGGCTCGGGCAAATCGACCCTTTCGGCCGTGCTGGCCGGAAATCCGGCCTATGAGGTGCTCGGAGGCACGGCGCGGCTCAACGGCAAGAACCTGCTTGACATGGTGCCCGAGACGCGCAGCCACGAGGGGCTTTTCCTCTCGTTTCAATATCCGGTGGAGATTCCGGGGGTGTCGATGACCAACTTCATGCGTGCGGCGGTCAACGCCAAACGCAAATACTTCGGTCTGCCTCCGATGCCCGCGGGCGAATTTCTGACCCTGATGAAGGAGAAACGCAAAGTCGTGGACCTCGACGCCAAACTCGCCTCGCGCCCCGTCAACGAAGGATTCAGCGGCGGCGAAAAGAAGCGCAATGAGATATTCCAGATGGCCGTGCTCGAGCCGAAACTGAGCATTCTCGACGAAACGGATTCGGGCCTTGACATCGACGCCCTGCGCATCGTAGCCTCCGGCGTCAACAAGCTCAAGACACCTCAGACGGGCACCATAGTGATTACCCACTATCAGCGCCTGCTCGACTATATCCGCCCCGACTTCGTGCATGTGCTCTACAAGGGACGCATTGTGCGCAGCGGCGGTCCGGAGCTGGCTCTCGAGCTTGAAGAGCGCGGCTATGACTGGATTAAGAACGAAATCGATTCGCAAGAGCAATGAGCGCTTCGGTCGGACAGTATGTGGAGTTATATGACTCCGCCCGCAATCTTATCGGCGACCGCCCCGAAGCGCGCAAGCGCCTGCTCGAAGCCGGCACGCTCGACGATGCGTTTGCGCCCACAGACTACGGCCTGAACCTGCAGCGCGTCGCCCTGCCGGTTGATATAGCGGCCGGTTTCGGTTGCGACGTGCCGGCGGTCAGCGCCGCGCCGGCAGCCGTGGTCAACGATATTTTCGCCGCGTCAGCGCGGCTCAACGACCGGCTGCCCGACGGCGTGCGCTTCATGTCGTTGCGCAGAGCGGCCGCTGAGTGTCCCGAACTCATACCTGATTTCAAGGGTTTCTATGACGATGCCGAGACGGCGCTCAACGACTTGCTGTGGACCGACGGCGTTCTTCTGTATGTCGCTCCGGGCGTAAGGCTCGAAAAGCCTCTGCAGCTGGTCAACATTTTCTCGGCGCCGGTAGACCTGATGGCCGTCAGGCGCATTGCCGTGAACATTGGCCGCGGCGCTGATGTGCGTCTGCTTGTCTGCGACCACACGCCCGACAGCACGCGCCGCTATCTGTCGGCCGAGCTGATTCAGCTCTCGATAGGCGAGGGGGCCCGCTTCGGCATAGACTTCGTTGAAGAGTCGTCGGCCGCCACCACGCGGCGCACTACGGTCAACGCACGCCTCGAGGCGGACTCACGCCTGGAGTGCACGTCGGCAGCCCTGAGCTGCGGCGACTCGCGCACGCGTTTGGGCGTCGACATCTCGGGCAGCGGCGCCCGCGCCGAGGTGAACGGTCTCGTTATTGCCGACCGCGCCCAGCGACCGCGTTTTGACACGTGTATAGTGCACCATGCGCCCCACACGTCGTCGAACCAGCTGTTCAAATACGTTGCCGACGGCGAGAGCCGGTGCGCTTTCAACGGCCGCATTGTGGTTGAAGAACCGGCCTGCTTCACCGAGGCTTATCAGACCAACAAGAACCTGCTCGTTTCGGATACGGCGTCGATGCATGCCGAACCTACGCTTGAAATCTATTGCGACGAGGTCAAGTGCAGCCATGGCGCCGCCACCGGCCAACTTGACACGAACGCGCTCTTCTACATGCGTCAGCGCGGCATTCCTGAAGATGAGGCACGCCGAATGCTGATGCAGTCTTTTGTCAGCGATGTCATCGACTCCGTCCATGTGCCGGGGCTGCGCGACCGTCTTCATCATCTGGTCGAGCGCCGTTTCTCCGGGCTCGGCTCTGACGTGGCTTCATGCGCCGACTGTAACCTAAACTCTCCCGTTTGCAATGTCATTTGATGTTCAGCAGCTCCGCAAGGAGTTTCCGGCCCTTGAGCGCGAGCTCTACGGGCGTCCGATGGTCTATCTCGACAATGTGGCCACGTCGCAGACTCCGCGCCGCGTGGTAGAGGCCGTAGAGAAGGGCTATTACAGCTACAAGGCCAACGTGCACCGCGGAGTCCACACCCTGAGTCAGGAGGCTACCGCCCTTCAGGAGCATGCGCGCGAACGCGTGCGCGAGTGGTTGAACGCCGAGTCGACGTCTGAAATAATCTTTACCCGCGGCACGACCGAGGCCATAAACCTTGTGGCCGCCTCGTTCTGTCAGCGCTTCGCCCCGGGCGACGAAATCATTCTCACCGCCATGGAGCATCACGCCAACATCGTGCCGTGGCAGCTTCAGGCCGAGCGTCTCGGGCTGGAAATCAAGGTTGTGCCCATCAATCCCGACGGGTCGCTGCAGCTTGATGTCTATCGCTCGCTATTTTCGCCGCGCACGCGTCTTGTGGCCTTCTGCCACGTGTCAAACGTGCTCGGCACGGTAAATCCTGTTGCCGAGATGACCGCCGAGGCACACGCCCGTGGAGTGCCCGCGCTCGTTGACGGCGCGCAGGCCGTGGCGCATATGCGGCCGGACGTCCGCGCCCTCGGCGCCGATTTCTATGCTTTCTCCTTCCACAAGATGTATGGCCCGACAGGAATAGGTGTGCTTTACGGGCGCCGCGAACTGCTCGAGTCCATGCCGCCATATCAGGGCGGCGGCGAAATGATTGGCCATGTCAGCTTCGGCGGCACCACATTTGCCGAGCTGCCTTACAAGTTTGAGGCGGGGACGCCCGATTTTGTCGGCATCGGTGCCGTCAATGCCACGCTTGACTTCATCGAGTCGGTCGGAATCGAGAATATGGCGGCTGTCGAGGACGATTTGCTTGCATATGCAACAGAGAGTCTTAAGGCCGAGGTGCCGGGCCTGACAATCTACGGCACCGCACCGGGCAAGGGCCCCGTAATCTCCTTTAACCTCGCCGGGGCGCATCACTATGATGTCGGCATGCTGCTCGACAAGCAGGCAATCGAGGTGCGCACGGGTCATCATTGCGCCCAGCCACTGATGGAAGTGCTCGGCATCGAGGGCACCGTCCGTGCCGGTTTTGCCGCATATAACACCCGCGAGGAGGTTGACCGTTTCGTGGCAGCACTGAAAAAAACGGCCGCGTTGCTCTGTTAAATGATTCCGACGCTGCTGAACAGCCGTTCGTAAAACTCCGCTTTCTTTTCGAGCGCCAGCGGATAGGCGCGCGAGGTTGACGGCATGCGCCACAAGGCGATGCCATTCGGCCCGTCGACGAATTGGCCCATGCGCGGAGCCTCGGTGGCCGTCAGTTGCGCAATGACGTCGGCTGCTTTCTCGCCCGTCGTGGCTATGGCGCGACAGTCGGGCATGCGTTCAAGCAGAGCTTTGAGGTCAACAGGTTCGATGATTTCCAGAAACTTGTCAGAGGCGTTGCCTTTCAGTCGCCTGACGCGACTGCCGGTGTCGTTCATGGCGATACCCTTTTCCGTCAGCAGTTGTTTTATCTTTTCAAGGCGGAATGTGCGGTTCGGGCGGTCGTAGAGCGCGTCTTTGTCGCCGAAGAAAATCAGCCCCATCATGAACCAGAAGTCATTGGTGCGGTTAGGGTAGTAAAAGTCCATGCTCCAACGGTGTGAGCCGGGCGGAAATGTTCCCATAATCAGCACTCGCGCGCCGGAAGGAATAAATGGCGGCCAGGGGTGAATCTCTTCCATCGCTTCAGTTGGCGAAAAAGAACCAGAGAACCCGGACGATGAACAGGGCCAGCAGGGTGTAGCCCGCAAAGGCGAGCAGGGCGCGCTTCAGCAGGCCGCGTTTGCCCCTGAGGCGGCATGCAAGAATGTAGATAGCGGCACTCACCGCCCCGTAGGCAAATGATGCCGCTATCCAGATGAGTTTAGAACCCATTCGTTTCGGTTTAGTTCCAGGCGTCTACAATGCCCATGAAGTCGGCAGCAGCGAGCGAAGCACCGCCAATCAGGCCGCCGTCAACGTCGGGTTTTGCAAACAGAGCTTTGGCGTTCGAGGGTTTGCAGCTGCCGCCGTAGAGAATCGAGCAGTCTTCAGCAACCTGCTTGCCATATTTGTCGGCGATGACGCCGCGGATAAATGCGTGCATCTCCTGAGCCTGGTCGTCGGTTGCGGTCTTGCCCGTGCCGATTGCCCAGACGGGCTCGTAGGCCAGAATCAGCTTGCCGAAGTCTTCGGCGCTCAGTTCGAACAGGGCCTCTTCAATCTGCTTCTTCACGACTTCGAGATACGAGCCGTCTTCGCGCTGGCTCAGCACTTCGCCGATGCAGAAAATGGGGGTGAGGTTGTTTTCCAGAGCGAGGTTGACCTTGGTCTTCAGAATTTCGGAAGTCTCGCCGTAGTACTGGCGGCGTTCGCTGTGGCCGAGAATGACGTAGGTGGCGCCGGTGGAGGCTACCATGGGAGCCGAAACCTCGCCGGTGTATGCGCCCTTGGTGTGGTCAGCGCAGTTTTCAGCGCCGAGGCCGAGCTTCGTTTGGTCGATAACGGCGGCTACCGAAGCAAGATGGGTGAAGGGAACGCAGATAACGACGTCGCAGTTGGGTTTGCGGCTGCTGAGAGCTTCGTTCACGTCTTTGGCCAGGCCTACGCCTTCGGCCAGAGTGGTGTTCATTTTCCAGTTGCCGGCAACAATTTTCTTTCTCATGATTTATAAGTTTTTATATTTGATTTTGGATTATTTCAACCCTGCAAAGTTACGCAATTCTTGGGAGAAAATTATGAATTAAGAATTAAAAATTAAGAATTTTTGCCGTGATGTGAGCGGTTACGGGCGGAATCAAACAATTTTTAATTCTTAATTTTTCATTTTTAATTTTTGAAGCGCGAGAAGTAGGCGTCGAGCACCGAGCCGGCCGCCGTGAACGAGCTGAGCCGGTTGGCAAGCACCTCGCGCTCGAAGGCTGCAAGCAGGCTTTCGATGTCAGGGTCGCGATAGAAGTGGGCGCGCAGGCGCTCGTCAATCGTTTCGCGCATCCAGTATTTTGCCTGTTCGCGCCGCTTCTGCTCGAAATAGCCGTTGGCCTCCACGAGAGCGAAATAGCGGTCAATCATGTCCCAGACCTCGTCAATGCCCAGTTCGTAATAGCCCGAATAGGTCAGCACTTCGGGCTGCCAGCCCGACGCCGTCGGGGGGAAGAGGTGGAG
The DNA here is from genome assembly GCA_902495245.1 of uncultured Porphyromonadaceae bacterium. GTDB lineage: Bacteria > Bacteroidota > Bacteroidia > Bacteroidales > Muribaculaceae > UBA3263. The sequence goes on along the minus strand of CABUWI010000004.1, from coordinate 84,932 downwards.
CGCCGAGCGGAACTGTGCCTGAGCCAGCCGCGCGGCGTTGATGTTCTCGCCGTCGGCCTTGTTGATGACAATGCCGTCGGCCATCTCCATGATGCCGCGCTTGATGCCCTGCAGCTCGTCGCCCGTGCCGGCAAGCTGAATCAGCAGGAAGAAGTCTACCATCGAATGAACGGCCGTTTCGCTCTGGCCCACGCCTACGGTCTCGATGAAGATATTGTCATAGCCTGCGGCCTCGCAGAGCACTATCGTTTCACGCGTCTTGCGCGCAACGCCGCCAAGCGAGCCGGCCGATGGGGAAGGGCGGATAAATGCTCCGGGCTGAGTGGAGAGTTTCTCCATGCGCGTCTTGTCGCCGAGAATGCTGCCGTTTGTGCGCTCGCTCGAGGGGTCGACGGCCAGGACGGCCAGTTTGCCGCCGCGTTTGAGCACATGGAGGCCGAACACGTCGATGCTTGTGCTCTTGCCGGCTCCGGGCACGCCCGTAATGCCGATTCGGCGCGAACGGCCGCTATGGGGCAGACACTTCTCGATTACTTCCTGGGCAAGCGCATAGTGAGCCGGGTTGACGCTCTCGACGAGCGTTACCGCGCGCGAAAGCATCGTGATGTCGCCCTTTAGGATACCTTCTGTCATTTCGGCGACGCTGGGCAACGGTTTCCGCCGCAGGCGGCTCAGATAGGGATTCACCGACGGCGGCTGGGCCACGCCGCTGTTCACGGTCAGCCCCTTGTAGTCTTCGTTGTTTTCAGGGTGTTCCATCATTTTATTTCGGCGGTTACCCGTGCGGTCAGCAGGGAGTTGTCGGGGTCGTTGGTGATTATGGTTACGCGGGCGTTTATCAGCCCGTTTTCGGCCTTGGCGGGGTCGACGGTCAGTTTGATTTTTGCCGATTTGCCGGCCTTGATTTTTTCTGTCGAAACTTTCACGTCGGTAATGGCCGGGTCGACAGCCTGCACCCTCCTGACCATGAGGGGCGACTTGCCTTCGTTGCTCAGGGTGAACTCCACGGTCTGCATTCCGGCGTCGGCGCTGAGGTCGCCGAGGTTCACGCGGTCGGGTTTCAGCGCGGCCAGCGGCGCGTTCATGCGCTCGCCCGGCGTCAGCTTGCTGAAGTCTTCGCTGACAATGGTGAAGAAGTCCATCTCTACGGGCTCGGCGCCACGGTCGGGCGTAAAGGTGAACTTTTCGGACGTGATTCCCCATTGGGGCACTTTAAGAGTCTGCAGGGTCAGAGCCAGCTGCACCTGCTCGCCCGGCGCCACGGCCGCGGGGGTGATGTCGTGGTCGATATACGGAGGTAGCCCCGAGAGCGATGGCCGGAGAGTGTCGGCCGACTGGTTATAGGCCGCGATGAACACGGTCTTGAGCTTGCCGCGCGTAACCTCGCCGAAGCCGGCCGTGGTCGTGCGCAGCCTCATCGGTCCGGCCTGCACGGGATAGCGCGACGCCAGAGTGGCCGACGCGCCTATTACGGTGCCCGTAACCGTCAGCGTGCGCTGCTCCGAGGGGTTGTCGGAGGTCTTGACGTAGATGTTTTTCGAGAATTTGCCGGGGCGCCCCGTGGCCAGATATGTAACCTTGAGGCGCGCCGTGTCGCCCGGCTCGATTGCCTGTTTGGGAATCACGGGCTGGGTGCAGCCGCAGGTTGCGCGCGCGTCGAGAATGCGCACGGGCTTGTCTGATTCGTTCACAAGCTCGAACACGGCGTCTACCGCCCCGAGGTCTTCGCTGAACGCGCCGAAGTCGTGGGTCTGACTCACCCATCGGGTCTGCGCCTGCGCGGCGCCTGCGGCTGCAAGCGCCGCTGTCAATATGATTATGCCGGTTTTATTCATTTTTCGGGAATAACTGTACCTGAAATGTTGAGTGTCAGTTTCTTTTTCTTGCCACCTTCGGTCTTGACGTTGGTCCAGACCTGAATGGTGCGCATAAATTCGCCGGCGTTGCCGTCGGGAGTGTACACGACTTTGATTTCGCCTTTCTTGCCGGGGCCCAGCGGCTTGGGCGACCATTTGGTCTTGGTGCAGTTGCAGGGGGCCGACACCGTTGTCAGCACAAGGGGCGCCGTGCCGGTGTTGGTGTAGGTGAACACGTATTCAACCGGGCCGCCGTTTTGCTTCACGTTGCCGAAGTCGTGGCTCGTTTCTTTGAATTCTATGCCGGGCGTTCCCTTGGCCGAGAGCCCGAGCAGGGTCAGGCAGCACAGAAGGCTGCATATGATGCGTTTCATGGTTTCAGCAGTGAGTTATATTCTTCGTCGTTGTTAATCAGCCGCAATCCGGCCTTGTAGATGGGGTTCAGCGGATTCATGACCTGATAGTAGGTGGCGGGCGTAAAGAGGTCGCGGCCGATGAGGCCCTTGATGTTGCCGACAATGAACGGCCTGCACTCGGCCATCTGTTCCGGGTCGGGCCTCACGCCCAGCTGCTCGCCCAGCGCGGCAAACTCTTCGAGCATCGGTTCGGTTACCTCGAATCCGTTCAGGAAACGGTCTTCGGTCTTATATTGCTTGTTCAGCTCCTTGCGGTGCTTCTCGACGTAGTCGACCACATATTGGTTGATTACGTTCTTGGCGCGCAGTTCGCGGAAATACTTGTTGATGCCCGTGGTGTCGGCCGGCACGAAGCTGTCGGGCATGATGCCACCGCCGCCATAGACGGTGCGGCCGCCGGCGGTGGTGTAGGCCACGCTCTTGTCAATCTTGATGGAGTCGGCCGAATAGAACTCGCCGTGGTCATAGCGTTTTTTAAGGTCGTTGCGGTAGTCGTCGCCCTTGCCGCGCTCATACGGCTTCTGAATCGAGCGTCCCGAGGGGGTGTAGTAGTGGGCCGTCGTGAGGCGAATCATCGAGCCGTCGGGGAAGGGGAAAGGCCGTTGCACCAGACCCTTGCCGAACGTGCGGCGGCCGACGATGAGGCCGCGGTCGTTGTCTTGCATGGCGCCCGACAGGATTTCTGACGCCGAGGCGGAATATTCGTTGACCAGCACCACCACTTTGCCCTCAAGGTCGGGCTTGCGCTCCCGGGCCATGAAATAGTGGGGCGACTGATTCAGTCCGGCGGTGTAGACAACGGTCGACCCCTGCGGCAGGAACATCTCGGCCATATCGACCGACGAGTTCAGATAGCCGCCGCCGTTGTCCTGAAGGTCGACAATCAGGTTTTTCATGCCTTTGCGGCGCAGGTCGTCGAGCGCCTTGCGGAACTCCTTGACGGTTTCGGCGCCGAACGAGCTGACGCGCACGTAGCCCGTGGTCGGATCGGCCATGTAGGCGGCGTCTACCGTGTAGAGCGGAATGTCGTCGCGCTTCACGCGGAACACCAGCGTGTCAGGCTCGGAGCGCCTGACGACCTTCAGGTTCACGATGCTCCCCTTGGGGCCGCGCAGGCGCTTCATCACCTGCGAATTGGCCATCTTCACTCCGGCAATCACCGTGTCGTTAGCCGCCACGATGCGGTCGCCGGGAATTATGCCCACTTTCTCCGACGGGCCGGAGGGCACGGCCTGAATCACATAGACCGTGTCCTGCACCATCTGAAACTGCACGCCGATTCCGCTGAAATTGCCGTTCAGCGGCTCGGTGAGCGCCTTGGTCTCGGCGGCGGTGGTGTAGGTGGAGTGGGGGTCAAGCTCCTTGAGCATGCCGATGATGCCTTGCTCGACGATTCGGTCGATGTTGAGCGTGTCGGCATAATAGTTGCTGATGATGTGCTCGGCCACCTGAAGCTTGCGCGCGGCGTCGAGGCCTTGCGCGCTTGCCGAGATGGCGCCGGCCGCAAGCAGCGGCAAAAGCAGTGTGTATTTGGCTTTCATTTCGGTTTGTCAGGGTATAAATTCCGAAACGTCGGCTCCGTGGCGCTCAAGGTCGCGCACAAGCGACGAACTCACGTAGCCAAGCTCCGGCAGTGTGAACAATATAACGGTCTCCAGACCCGAAAGGTTGCGGTTGGCGTCGGCCATGTTGCGCTCATATTCAAAGTCGGCCACCGACCTCACTCCGCGCAGCAGGTGGGTGCAGCCCAGACGTCGGGCCGCCTGCCACGTCAGCTCGTCGTACGCCTCGACCTCCACGCGGGGGTCGTCGCCGAAGACGTCTCTGATGCAGGCAATGCGCTCTTCCACGTCCTCGCTCTCGGTCTTCGCGGCATTGATTCCGATGCCGATCACGATGCGGTCAAACAGCCCCAGGCCGCGCTCCACGACCGACTGATGGCCCACAGTGAACGGGTCGAAGGTCCCCGCAAAAAATGCTATCCTTTCAATTCTCATAACAGACGCAAATATACAACATTTTTTTGACATAAAAAACTGTCGCAAATTGCTCGGAATTTAGAAAAATTTGCTAACTTTGCGGTTGCAGACCGCATTGCAGAGGCCCCGGTCGGGGAACGAAGCGGGCGGGTTGCAAAGACATAATTAGAAAAGCGTTTATCCGCGCTGATTCTTGACACTTCGGAATTCTCGCAAAATTCAGTCAATAGTCAAGATTGAGCAACGGTAGATGCCCGTGGATATGTAATATCATGTATTTGGCCTGATATTCCGTGAGGAATAGAGCCGGAGGCATTGGTTGCATATACGAGCGTGGGCTTCTGCGTTGCCGTCCGACTATTGATGGGCAATGCGAGAAGCCTCGAAGTGTAGGACGGCAACAGATACAGATTCCTACGCTCTTCGTTTGTAAACCAATCAAAACGCCAACGAGAGGAAGACCGCGGCATATTTGAAATTCATGACAAAAGTAGAAGTCCCAACATCAGTGATTCTCCATGTCCAATGGACACTACACCCATTCAAAAAGCCACAAATTGCAGAATACAAAGCAGCTAACTCAAAATGGGCGTTAGCTCAAACTAAAGCTTTGCTTGAGGCAAATTCCATTGATTCTGATGATGTAAAAATTGCCGTGCAATTCAATGGGAATGTGCTTATTGAAATTGTCAACCCCAATATTAAAGTAGAAGATGAGAAGGAGTTTTGGGAAGAAGTGCTCGAAACTCTGAAAAAGTCTGACAAAATTGAATCAGTTTCGGTTTATGTGAATAATGATACGTCAGAAATGATTGCTTTAAATCTCGCAGATCGAGTTCCTCTTCCATGGCATCAAGGATATCAGGGATATAATACAACAACTTTAATCTACCATAAATGAAACGATGAAACCAATCATTCAAAAACTGGGGGTGCTCATGGCGGTGCTGTGGGTGTCCGTTTCTGCCTTCGCCTATGACTTTGAGGTCGACGGAATTTACTACAACATTACTTCGCCATCTAATCTTGAAGTTGAGGTAACATACAATAATAGTAAGGTCAAGTCTCATTCGGGGACTTCCGCCTGTACATCATATGATTCTCGATGCAAATGCTACGATAAGCAGTCTGACAATCGATATTACCATCATTATACTTATAGCATAAATTCAACATGCGCAGGCGAGATTGTTATACCTGCGACAGTAAACTATGCGAACAAGACATACACTGTAACTGCAATTGGCAATGAGGCTTTTGGCGCATGGGGTTATGATGCATGTAGTTATTATGCGCCTAATTACAAATTCTATGGATATTGTGAGGGCTCTACAATTACTTCTGTTGTGCTTCCAAATACGGTAAAAACTATTAAAAACAAAGCTTTCAGTTTTTGCAAGTATCTTAAATCCGTAACATTTGCAGAAGGTTTGGAAATAATAGAGGCTAATGCATTTATGAATTGTCCAATCACACAATTAAATCTTCCTCAGAGTCTATCAGTAATTGCAGATAGTGCATTTTATAATTGCACGCAGCTGGAAGAAATTCATTTATCAGGTGAAACTCCGAAATCATTCGGCGCATATTGTTACTCTAATTGCGTTGAGTTGCGGGAGTTAAATCTGTCAAATGCTCAATTGGAATCAATTGGAGAGAATTGCTTTGCCGGTTGCTCTAATCTTGCACAGGCGATTGTGGGCAGCAGCGTAAAAACAATGCCGGCTTCAAGTTTTAGTGATTGCCCGAAATTGTCAGAGCTATTTATGTTGCCGGTGCAGAAACCGGAGGGATTCGGCAGACCGAGCGGCTGTCATGCTCATTTGGAGGTTTATGTGCCGTCGAGAGCGGCGTATGGATTAGGGATTGATTATCTGACATTTGAGTCGAACACTTTCGACTATATCGGCCGGCCGCATAACATCGTATGGGCAAACACGCTCAAGGCTTACAAATGCGCCATTGCCGAAACAGACTGCCTGACCGACGCAGACGCAGGTAATCATACGAAAATGCTCAGGGCCATCTATTCCGACGGCGTAGACTTCATCGTCGACATTCCGTATGACTACGTCATCAACAAGGCGCCGCTTTCGCTGACCGTCAACGACGTCGAGCGAGCCTACGGCGACCAGAACCCTCAATTCACGTGCAGCATGTCGGGCCTGGTGAACGGCGAGACGGAAGAGGAACAACTTCCGAAACTGACGTTCGAGTGTGAGGCGACAAGAATGAGCCGCCCCGGCAATTACAGGATTCTCGCGGCATTGGAAAACCCGAACTATGACATCACGTACAAGTATGGCATGCTGACGGTGAAGAAGGCGCCGCTGTCGCTGACGGTGGAGAATGCCGAGAAAACTTACGGCAGCCCGAACCCAGAGTTCAAGTATTCCGTAAGCGGTCTGAAGAACGGCGAAACCGTTCCGCAATGGGAAAAAGAGCCTGTGCTGACCTCCGAGGCCACGGCGACCTCGGGCGTGGGACAATATCCGATAACCGTGAGCGGCGGCACGACGGCCAATTATGAGGTTACGGAGTCAACGCCCGGCGTGCTGACCGTGAATCCAAAGGAACTGACGGTCAAGGCTGATGATTACGAGCGCCTTTACAACGAATCGAATCCCGATTTCACGGTTTCATATGAAGGATTCGTGGAGGGCGACTCGGAAGAAACACTGTCGGAAAAACCGACCACCGACTGCGATGCCGTCAAGTCGTCTGACGCGGGCAAGTATCCCATTACCGTCAGCGGCGGCAAGGCTGACAACTACAAGCTGACATATCAGAACGGCACGCTGACCATCAATCCGCTGACCATAGGTTTCGCGAAGACCAACTATACGGTTACGTATAACGATATGTCAATCAGCAACAATGATGAATACTTCAACTTCACGCCGGAAGTTACGGGCGAATATGATGAAAAGGACTTCAGAATGACGCTGTGGTTCCTCGACAAAGACAATAACTATAACGGACATGTTGTCGCAACCATTCCCGACGGTGAGTTTGCCGGCAACTATGTAGAGAACTCCCTGACCGAGCGCACCTGGGGCGGCAAATATATCTTCAATTTGGTGAAGACAAGCACGAACCCGAATGTCGTGGCCAATCCTGACCGGGCGTATGTAACCGTCAGACGCGCCTCGACCAATCTCAAATGGCTGTCAGATGAACCGCTCGTGCTCAAGTCCGGCGACCGTGTGGAACTGGGAGTGTCGTATGATGCCGATTTCTGGTGTTCGTTCAAGACCGACTTTGATAAAGAACTGATTTCCGTAACTTCGGAGAATGCGACGGAGAAAGACGCGAAGTGGTATGTAACCGGACTGAAAGATGGCGTGACTACCCTGAAATTCAGCATCACTTGCCGTAAGAATAACCTCGGTTCATATGATTTCGACGATTCTGAGACCATTACCAAGCGGATAATTGTGGAGCCGAGCGCGGGAATCAGCGAGGTTGCCGAGGGCAATGGAATTGCGGTATATGCCGAGAATGGAGTCGTTTATATTAGCAAGCCGGCCGCTTCGGTTGCGCGCGTTTATACGCTACAAGGCGTGAAGATTGCGGAGACGACTGACGAGGTTATTGAAAATCTGGCCAAGGGACTGTATATCGTGGTTGTGGACAATCGGTCGTTCAAGATTTCGTTGCGCTGAACTACTGACTGACGCTTTTTGCGGCGGGTGGGCCTGATGGGGCTTCACTCGCCGCTTTTGTTGATGATGCTCTGCGGGCAACGTGGGGGAGGCGGGGACTTGCCGGGCCAAGGCGCTGCGCGCCATGACCCGGTTAACCAGTTGACGATGCCCTGCGGGCATCATGTTGTGGGGGCAAATTGCCTGAAAGGCATTCTCTTGTGTTAGCCCCGTCATGGCGCGTCAGCGCCTTGGCGGGGTTTGCGCGTCAGTTTCTTCCGTGTTGCCCGCAGGGCATCGTCTGTTTGAGCGTTATTTTGTCTGAGGTTTTGTCGCGGGGAGGCGGCGGAATGAGGGCTCTCGCCCTCAGTATCCGCCGCCCCCATTTGATGATGCCCTGCAGGCAATTGGGAGCCGCGGATTTTCCGCGGGCCGGGGAGGCAATGGTTTTGTCGCGGCGAGTCGGCGGAATGAGAGCTGGCGCTCTCAGTATCCGCCGCCCCCATTTGATGATGCCCTGCGGGCAATTGGGAGCCGCGAATTTTTTCCGCGGGCCGCGGGAGGCAATGGATTTGTTGCGACGAGTCGGCGGAATGAGGGCTCTCGCCCTCTGTATCCGCCGCCCCCATTTGAGATGCGACTAACCCCGTCATGGCGCGCAACAGCTCCATGACGGGGTTAGGGGTTGGATTTGGCCCGGGGGCACGGTTATTGGGGGACGGTGAGCTCGGTGCCGGCGGTGTGGGCCTGGAATTCGGGGGCATATTGGCTCTGGGCCTCGGCGGGGGCGAGTGCGAAGCGGCCGGTGGCGGTTACATAGAACGTCTCGGAGATGACGGTCTTGCCCTTGGGCAGGCGGTTGATGAACCAGTTGGTAACAGTGGCGCACGGTTCGCGATAGCCCACGTGGTAGAAGCCGATGCCGATGCTCGAGGGCAGCTGGTCGACGGGCTCGAAGGCGGCGCAGCGGGGCTGGCGCACGATGACGTAGTCCATGTCGGTGGCGGCGTCGAGAGTCAGTGTCAGCGTGATTTTGTTGCCGACGGCGAGTTCGCCCTCCATGGTGCGCGTAATCGTGAGCTTGTCCGACCCGAAGGCTTCGACGGCCTTGATTGAGTCGGTCGACGCGGAGAAGACGCCGCCCCAGCAGGGGAAGTTGCCCTTGCTGATTTCAACGGTGCCCCCTTCGGGCAGGTCGAGACGGAACTCGCCCATGATGCTTTCGGCGTGAGGGTCGACCTCGCGGCCGTCGACGCGCACGCTCAGCTCGTTGGCCGCAGGCACGAGCCATGGCGAGCCGGAGTTGAGAATGGCGGCGATGAGGTCGGTCGTGGGCATGCCGTCGCCCCAGTCGGTCGACTGTTTGCGGGCAATGTAGGCGGTGCGGATAATGTCGACTTCGGGACAGCGGGGCTCAACCGTGGCGAAGGCGTCGAGCAGCATTGCCGACGGGCGGCCGGAGTTCCAGGCCTCGTGCTGGCGCAGCGACTCGATGAGTTTGCGGGCCGTGGTGGGGTAATTGTTTTCGTTGAGAATTATGGCGGCGCGGGCAAGTGATTCAGTGGAGAGGTCGCGCCAGTGGCCTACGAGATATTGCACTGTGGCGGCCTGCGCCCGGCGCGCGGGAGCAATCTGGCGCACTTCGGGGAACTGCGGACGCATCAGCGCGTAGTCGGGATAGGTGGCGTGCTTGTCTTTGGCGAAGTCGCGGGCCACTTCCTTGTCGACATATTGCAGGGCGTTGCTGACAATGCGGTCAAGCGTGGAGTTCTGAGGCATGTAGCCCATGCGTTTGAGCTGAGCCACGGTCTGAAGCACGCGCACGGTTACCCAGAGCGAGGCCTCGCGGTCGTTGGCCGTCCAGCCGAGGCCGCCGCCCTTGACGAGCTTGGCCAGGTTGCTGACCGCGCCGTTGATTGTGCGGTCAATCTCCTTGTTGTCGAACAGCAGCATCAGGCGTGCGCGGCGCTCGCTCTCGCTTTGCGCGGCGCAGACCCAGGGGGTGGAGCCGAGCAGGGCTATGCGCAGGTCTTCGTTGCGCTCAAGGCGCGACACGAGCACGGAGTCTTCCTGCTGCCAACGCTTGATGGCCACGCCGATTTCAGGGTGGTCGCGCAGCAGGCCGCGGGCCGTTGCGGCGCTGAACAGGGCCGACATCGAGGCGAAGGCGCTGCTGCTCTCGTTGGTCTGCAGACCGGGCAGCGAGGCTACGCACTCCCACGTTGCGTTGGCGGTGAAGGTCATCACGCCGCCGCGGGCCACGTCGACGCGCAGTTCGGTCGAGTCGGCCGGAGCGAAGAGCGGGCGGCCGGTGCGCACCTTGACGTCGGCCGGCAGAACGGGCACCACGGCCTGCTCGCCGTCGGTGAAGTTGCCGGAGGTTGCGCGCACCCTGACGCCGAGGAGCGACGCTTCGGGCGCCGTGAGCTGCATCGAGATTACCTGCGACTCCATGGCGCCGAGCGCCAGCTCGAAGTCCTTGCGGTCGATGGCGGCGTCGGTAGCGGGGTCATAAAGTTCGATGAAGGCGCTGACCGTGGCGGCCGAGTCGGTGTTGTTCTGCACCATGGCGCGCAGTTCGGTGCTGTCGGTCATGCGCAGGAAGCGGGGCAGCTGCGGCTGGACCATGACGGGCTTCGAGGCTACGATGTCGGCCGACTGAATGCCGCAGAGCAGGCGGCGGTCATATGCCAGGGTCTTGACGGCCCACGTGGTGTTGGCGTTGGGCACGTCGAACACAATCTGCAGCGTGCCGTCGGCGGCCGTGGTGAGCACGGGCTGCCAGAGCGCAACGGGCACTTCGGGCAGTCTGTAGCCGTCGGCGCCGTTTTCATCAGCTGTCTTCTCGACTTTCGGCTCGGCGAGGCCGCCGTCGGCGTCGGCCGAGTCGGCGGATGCGGCCTCCTCTTCGGCTGCCGATTCTTCAACGGCCATGTCGTTCATCACCGCCATCGACTTCATCAGCATGCGCGGAGCCGCACCGGTTGCGGTCGTGGCATACATGAAGTTCATAATCGGCTCGAACGGCCAGTGCTGACCGTAAAGGTTGAAGGTGGCGTTCACGGCTGCCAGACGGTCGGTCATCTTGACGGGCACGCTGTTATAGGCCGTCGCAGGCCATGACGAATTGTCGTTGAAGTTGAGATAGCGGCCATAAACCGGCGGCACGTTGAAGCCCCAGCGCATCGGCACGAGCGCGTCGAGCGCCTTGGAATAGACGTCGACCATGACGGCGGCGCCGGCGGGGTGGCCGAGATTGTCTTTGACGCTGATTGTCCACGTTTCGCGGTTGCCGGGCGTAACCTTGTCGCGCAGCGACGAGATGGTAACGTCGAGGCGATTGGCCGTGTTGGGGCGCGAAACGGTTATGCTGCGGGTGGTGAACCTGTAGTCTCTGAGCGTGTGCAGTGTCAGCGTCGCCTCGTTGACCCCGGCGGGCAGGTTGGGCGACAAGATGAAGTTGCCCATGTTCGGCGTGAGCCAGCGCTGCTCGATGATGCTGTCGGGAGTCCAGAGGGTGTAAAGAATGTGGCTGTCGCGATATGACGTGCCGACGAGCACTTTCGCGGTGTTGTGTACTTTCTGCACGGGCACGAAGAGCGCGCTCTCTTCGGGGGGCATGCTGTCAGACATGCGATAGACGCATGTGCGCATGTCAACGGTGTCGGCGTCGGCCGTCGTAATCCGTACGCGGTAGGCGCCCGAGGGAACGTCTGACCAGTCGGCATCGGGGGTGATTACGGACGTCGAGTCGGCCACGGACGTCAGCCTGATTTCGAGCGGGCGGACGACGTTTTCGCCTTTAGAGTCCATGACGGAAATCTTGGGCGCGTGGCCGGCAAGCACGTACTGCGGAATCTCGGCACTGATGAAGTAGCGTCGGTCAGGTATGAAGCAGTCAGCGTCGTGGCTTTCGCCCGACAGAGTCGTAACGGTGGCCGACGCTGAGAGGTTCTCGCCTTCGGGAACGGTCATTTTCACCGTAAACTTGCCTTCGGCGTCGGTCGTTACCGTGTCAGTGGCGACGGGTTCGTCGTTGAACGAGCGGTAGTTCCAATACCAGATCCAGCGGGGCAGTTTCTTGACGTTTACGGCCACGCGGGCGTCGGCTATCGGGAAACCGTTGTAGCCCGTGGCCGAGCCTGAGAGTTCCACCTCCGTTGCGCTCAGGCGCGTGGCGGTAATTTCAGCGGCAAAAGTCGGCGCCTTATAGTCGCTGACCGTGAAGTTGCACGTGCCCAGATTCTCAAGCCGGATCTGAAAATTGCCGGTCAGCCCCTCTGAGGGCAGCTTGAACGCTCCGCTGATGCGGCCGAAGTCGTCTGACACCAGCGTCAGCCGGTCGATTGTCTGATAGTTGGCGTTGCGCAGTTCGGCGGTTACGTTTTGGCCTGACGCCAGTTTACGCTCCATGCCTTTTACGGTCATCACGGTGCCGGCAAAGCGCACCGAGTCGCCGGGGTGATAGATTGCCCGGTCGGTGAGCAGATTCACGAAGTTGCGTTCGCCTGCATAAGGCTCATGGCCTTCGGCTGCCCACACGTCGGGCGAATACTTGTCGGCGCCGCGCGCGCCGGTGATTCTGTGGTCGACGGTCGTGAACGTAACGTCATTCTGCTCGGCGCCGTTAATGGCGTCGAGGGCCATAGTCTTGACTGATTTGCCGTAGACGGCCTGCGAGAGCAGGAAGTCGGTTACGCATACCGTAGCTTCATCGACATAACGTTTCAGGCCGGGGTCGCGCACTCCCTCGAACTGAGTGGTCAGGCTGTAGACGCCGTAGCTGTCGAAGCTGACCTCAATCGTGGTGTCGGCCTCGAAGACGCCCGAACCGGCAAAATCAAGGCTGATGGTCTTGATTGTCTTCACGCCGGGTTTCTTTCTGACTATCTTGACGTTCACACGGTTGGCGCACTCTGTCTTGACGTTGACCTTGAGCGTTTTGTTCAGGCCGATGACGCTTGGCGCCGACAGGGTGGCCGATTTGCGCGTCAGGTATGCCTTTACTTTGCTCACGGCGTCTGACTCCATGGCGCCTCGGCGCAGGCACAGTTCATAGACCTGCTTGCGCCGGTCAATGTCGTTTGCCTGAACGGCAAGCGCTTCAAGCGCATAGTCAGCCGCCGGCGTGGCAGCGAAAGTCTCGTAGACCTTCAGAGTGCTTTCGAAATCGCGGGCGCGTTGCAGGGCTATGTAAATGCGGGGATAGACGTTGTCGGCGTTATAATCATAGGCGGCACGGGCAATGGAATCATTGCCGGGCGCCTGCGCCACGGCGAAGTCATAGAGGGTGGGGAAGAAGCGTTCGTCGGCGTTGACAACGCTGCTCCACTCGGCCGTCGGGGCTGATTTCAGGGCGTCGCCGAATTCGTCGATAGTCGCTACGGTGAGCGAGTCGGAATATTCGGCGTTGGCCTTAGCCAGCTGAATCATGGCCCTGGTGGTCGGCGACTTGACTTTGGCCTCGGTCTTTGAAAAATAATCCATGACGGCGGTCATGCGGTCGCGCGAAATGGCCGTCTGCGCCAGGCCGTAATCAATCAGCGCGCGCACCGTAGCCGGTCCGTCGTCGCGCTTCAGAGCGCTTTTCAGTTCCTCCTCGGCGTTCTTGCTGACTGTTTTAGGGAATGCAAAATCGGGTTTTGAAGGCATGGCTCCAAAACCCGCAACTGAAATCGCAGCCATTGCCGCGGCTGCAAGCTGTCGTTTAAGTTTCATATGTCAGTTGGTTATGAATCACGGTTTTGGCGGCTGCGGACAATCTTTGCGCCGGTCCATCAGCTGTCGCTGGAATTTGCGTTCGGCGTGGGGCAGCCTGACGAGTTGGCGTTTGGAAAGAATCTTGCGCATGGCCGACTCATATTTCTTTTCAATTTCCGCAAGCTTTTCGTTTAGTTCATATTGAGCCTTGATGCAGCAGTCGCACTCTTCGTCAGTGGCGTTCTCGCCTTTTTTCAGAATCTGCCGCTCCATTTTGCGCACCTGTTTTTCGGCGTTGAAGCGGGCCTCTTCTTTGGCGTCATAGAGTTTGAAAAACTCGTCGCGCTGCTTGGGCGCAAGGTCGAGCTCGCGCGCCAGAAAGTCGTGTTTGAACGCCTTCATCTTGCGCAGCCATTCGGTCTTGTCGGGCCTGTGCTCGCCGGAGTTGCCGCGGCGAGGTTGCTGAGCGGCGATGTCGCCCAGCGACAGGCTCATGCATATAATCAGTAATAAGATGCGTAAATGTTTCATATTGTCATTCCGGAATTTCATAGCCTGCCTCGTAGAGGTCGTTATAAAGGTCGTAGTCGCTCATGGAGATGTATTCGTCGACATATGACGACGTGCCGGTGTTGACCACCTCGGCCAGCAGCGTGCCTTCCGATGCGGCGGCGTTTTTGTCGCCGCGCAGGCCCGTGGTTAGGGTGAATATGTTGAGCATCAGATATATGCCGGCAAACATAGCCGCCATGTAGACGTAAGGCCTGAGAGTCAGCCACAGTTTGCGTCGCGGGCGTTCGGATTCCGTTTCGCGCTCACGGTCAGGCAACTGCTGCATCATTCGGCGGGTAAAGTCTTCAAAATACCCGTCGGGCACGGTCATGCCGTTCGATTTCGGCCAGCCGTTTTCCGGATTATGTTCGTATGCGGTGCTCATATGTATATTTTGGCTTTTACTTCTTAGACGTCGCGGCTTATGAAAGGTTTAACGGTTAAGCTCAAGAAAATTTTCAATTTTTTTAACGGCGAGGTGATATGACGTTTTCAGGGCGCCGACCGATGTGCCGGTTATCTCGGCAATATCCTCATATTTCATCTCGTCGAAATATTTCATATTGAAAACGAGCTGCTGTTTAGGCGGCAGCGACGCTATGGCCCTGCGCAGGGCGGCGGCCGCCTCGTCGCCGTCAATCCACTCGTCGGCCTCGAGCGAAGCGGCGGTGGAAGACTCGTCGCTGTCAAGGCTTTCGGTCATTCGGCGCTTGGCGCGGTCAAGGTGAGTAAGCGCCTCGTTGATAGCTATTTTATGGAGCCACGTCGACAGTTTCGCGTCGCCTCTGAAGTCGTCCATGGCCGTCCATGCTTTCATGAACGTGTTCTGGAGCAAATCGTCGGTATCTTCGTGGCTGCCGACCATGCGTCTTATCTGCCAATACAAGGGTCGGCTGAACTTCTCTATAAGCTCAGCAAACGCCTCGCGCCTCGTTTCGGGGTCGCGCAGCCGGTCTTCCAATGACAGAATATTCGGTTTCACGGGGTCAAAGTTAATAAAAAAATTTTGCACACGTGAACGGAAATAGGTAAATTTGCACCGTCGAAAGCCGAAACACGGGCGCACGTGGCGTAATGGCAGCCGCGCCGGACTTAGGATCCGGTGGAGAAATCCGTGGGGGTTCGAGTCCCCCCGTGCGCACAAAAACGAACGATTCAACTTAAAAACATCAACCAATCTCATCATTCAGCACAATGAACGCCCAGCTCCCGCCTATCAAGGTGTTTTCAGGCACAAAGTCGCGCTACATGGCCGAAGAAATCTGCAAAGATCTCGGGCTGCCACTTGGCCAAATGAACATTCAGTATTTTGCCGACGGTGAATTTGAAGTATGCTTCGAAGAGTCAATTCGCGGCTGCGAAGTTTATCTGGTTCAGTCAACATTCCCCAACACCGACAATCTGATGGAGCTGCTCCTGATGATTGATGCCGCCAAGCGTGCCTCGGCCCGTTCGGTAGTTGCCGTGATTCCCTACTTCGGCTGGGCCCGTCAGGACCGCAAGGACAAGCCGCGCGTGTCGATTGCCGCCAAACTCGTGGCCGACCTGCTCAGCGCCGCCGGTGTTACGCGCGTAATCACCATGGACCTGCATGCCGACCAGATTCAGGGCTTTTTCGACGTACCCGTCGACCATCTTTATGCCTCGTCGGTGTTCGTTCCCTACATCGAGAGCATGAAACTGAAAGATCTGGTAATCGCCTCGCCCGACGTCGGCGGCGCAAAGCGTGCCAACTCATATGCAAAATATTTCGACGTGCCCCTGATTCTCTGCCACAAGCAGCGTGCAAAGGCCAACGTCGTCGAGAAGATGACCGTTATCGGCGATGTCAAAGACAAGAACGTCATCATCATCGACGATATGGTCGACACCGCCGGCACCATCACCAAGGCAGCCGACCTCATGAAGGAGAACGGCGCAAAGAGCGTGCGCGCCCTCTGCAGCCACGCAATCATGAGCGATCCGGCCAGCGAACGCATTGACAACTGCGCCCTGACGGAAATGATGTTCACCAACTCGATTCCGTTTACAAAAGATTGCAAGAAGGCCACAATCCTGTCGGTGGCCCATATGTTTGCCGACACGATTCGCAGGGTTCATAACAACGAATCCATTTCGAGCCAGTACGTCATCTGATGAAATCGCGCTCGCGAAAGGACGATGCCTGCGCGCGCATTCTGCGTGCGCACGGACGTCCCGAAGAGCTTGACCGCATATTGCAGGACGAATGTCGCCGCCGGGCCTCCCGAAAGCTCGCGGCGACATTGTCGTCTGCGCCGGGATTCCGTTTTCCGACGCGGCTCAGCGCCGAGCAGTGCACATCGGACGCCGTAGCCGCCTTCCACGCATCGCTCATCGCCCCGGGCAGCCGTGTGGTCGACCTCACGGCCGGCCTCGGCATAGATGTTTTCCACCTTGCCCGGCGTGCGGCCGGAGTCGAGTGCATGGACATAGACCCCGACGTGGCAGCCGCGCTGACGGCCAATGCCGCCGCACTGGGGCTGGATAATGTCG
This sequence comes from uncultured Porphyromonadaceae bacterium, assembly GCA_902495245.1. Lineage (GTDB taxonomy): Bacteria > Bacteroidota > Bacteroidia > Bacteroidales > Muribaculaceae > UBA3263. Next base: position 68,271 of record CABUWI010000004.1, on the reverse strand, counting down.
AGGCCCGGTGTTGCGACTGTCGCGACTGGCTCGCCGCCAACGCCGGCAAGAAGCAGTTCGATGTAGCGTTCATCGACCCCGCGCGGCGGTCGGAAACCGGCGGCCGGCTCTTTTCGCTGACTCAGTGCCACCCCGACGTCATCGGGCTGCTTGAGCCGATTCGGTCTATCGCGCCGCGCCTGCTCGTCAAGGTCTCGCCGATGCTTGACATCACACAGCTTGTGCGCGAGCTCGGCAGCGTCAGAACCGTCTATGCCGTCGGCACCGCCGGCGAATGCAAAGAACTGCTGGCCGACGTAGTGTTCGGCCACACCGCGCCTGCCGAGGTAGTGGCCGTTACCGACTCGGGGCAATGGACGGTGTCGGAGCGGGCTACGGTTACGTATGCCGCCGGTCTTGAGGCCGGCGACACGCTCGGCGAGCCGTGGGCGGCCGTGGCCAAGGCCCTGTCGGCGGGTGAACTTGCGGGCGAACGCCTCGCGCCCTCGACCATGCTCTATCGCAATCCCGACCCGGAGACGTTTCCGGGCAACATATATCGCGTGGAGCGGGTGGTGCCGTTCAGCTCATCGGCATTGCGACAGCTCAAGCGCGAAGGAGTGGCCGCCTCGGTGGCCGCGCGCAACTTTCCGCTGCGGGCCGACGAATTGCGCCGCCGCCTCGGAGCACAAGAGTCGGCCACGATGCGCCTGATGGCGACAACATTAGCCGACGGCATGCAGATTCTCGCATTTTTGACTCCCGATGTCAAAAAAAATGCGTAAATTTGTGGCTATGATAAACCCGAAATATCTGATTCTGCTGATTGTCTGCTGCCTGGCTCTCGTCTGGGCATGCAAGCCTGCTCCTAATCCCGATAAAGTCGCATCGGAAATTACCGAAGCTCTTGAAAATGACAATATCGACGCCGCGCGCAGCCGCGCCGACGCGTTTTTTGCGTCGGGCGTCAGCCTCGACACGGTTGCCGTGCCCCGTCTGTGCATGCTTGCCGTAACCCTGGCCCGTCTGAGCGAGAGCGGCGAGCACTCGAACGACTATATGGCGCAGGCAATGCAGTGCTATCGCGTGGCCATGCGCCGCGACTCGGTTACGGCCACGGGCTGTTTCGACGCCATGCCTGCCGATGATTTCAGATACGTCAATTTTCTGCGTCAGCTCAGACGTCAGGTTGATGTGCGCGAGAGCGGTGTAACCGTAGACGAAAGCGAGAATTCCGTACCTTCTGATTCGACAGCCAATGGAGAATAACTGGCAAGACATACTGCAATCGCTCAAAGCCGGCGGCTCGTTGCCCGAAGGCGAGGAACCTGCGCCTGCGGCCGACGTCAAGGCCGCGGCTAAGTGCAAACTGACAATTGCAATCGAAAAGAAAGGCCGCGGAGGCAAGACCGCCACGATTATCAGCGGCTTCACGGAATCACACGACGAGATTGCCGCACTGGCCGCCCGGTTGAAGTCAAAACTCGGCACGGGCGGTTCGGCCCGCGGAGGCGAAATCCTGATTCAGGGCGACCGCCGCGAGCAAGTGCGCGAGTTCCTGACAAAAGCCGGTTACAGATTCTGAGATGGAACGCGCCCCTGACTCTTCGCCGCTTCTGATTTACAAGGCATCAGCCGGGTCGGGCAAGACTTATCAGCTTGCCTTGAAATACATTACGCTCCTGCTTGGCGAATTTGATGCCGCCGGGCGCTATCATCTTCTGCCGGCGGCCAATCTGAACCGCCATCGCGAGATTCTTGCAATTACCTTCACCAACAAGGCCACGCAGGAGATGAAGCAACGCATAATCAAGGAATTGCGTCTGCTGGCCGACCCGCAGGCAAAAAGCAAATATCGCAAAGACATTCGCGCGCTGGCATCGGCGGCCGAGCAGTCGTTGACCACGGCCGAACTCGATGCCAAAATCAGCCGCGCGGCCTCGGAGGCGCTCGTGTCGATGCTGTTCAATCTCGGCGAGATGAGTGTGAGCACTATCGACTCGTTCTTTCAACGCGTGTTGCGCTCGTTTGCCTATGAGGCCGACCTCAGCGGCAATTATGACCTGATGCTTGAAAACAAGCTGATTACGGACATGGCCATAGACAACCTGCTGGCCATGGCTTGCGGTCTGGGCGGCGTCAGGGTGCCCGACGGTGTGAGCGTGAATTATCTGAAGGAAAGGGTAAAGAACCTCATTGTCGATGCCGCGCAAGACAAGAAACAATATCAGCTGTTCAGCGCCGACAATTCAATTCGCGGAGAACTGATTCAGTTTATCTATAACCTCTCGGGCGAGGAATATCAGGCGCGCAAGGAACAGATTTCAGCTTTTCTGAAGTCGCCTCAGGCCATAACGACGCTCACGGCAGCGCTCAAACGTAAAAAATCGGCATTGCAGACCCGCATAGCCGCCCTGGTCGACTCAATCTGCGGCATGGACGGCCTCAACATCAGCGCGAACGGCGGCAAGCTGCTCGCGAAGTGGCGCGAGGCTGATTTTGATTCGTTCACGAAGACTAATTTTTCGATTCTGCTCGGCAACAGTTCGCCGTCATCGATACTCAATAAGAAAGGAAACGATGCGGCGGCACTGCTCGGTTTTGAATCGGCAGCGGCCGAACTGCTCGAAGTGTCCCGCCTCTGGCTCTCGATCAACGTCATGCTCTCGCAGATGAATTTCATGGGGCTTTTCCGCGAAATTCTCGAAGTTGAGCGTAACCTCAAGGTCAGGACCAACACCATCATGCTGAGCGACACCAACGAACTGCTGCACCGCATTATCGACGGCAGCGACACGCCGTTCATCTATGAGCGCATCGGTCAGCGGCTGCGCCACTTTCTGATTGACGAGTTTCAGGACACGTCGCAGATGCAGTGGAAAAACCTCGTGCCGCTGTTGCTGGAAAGTCTCGGCTCGTCGCGCCAGAATCTTGTCATCGGCGACGTCAAGCAGTGTATCTACCGCTTCAGAAACTCCGACCCGGAGTTGCTGCAGAATCTTGAGCACTCGGGTCTGTTGGCGCCATATCGCAGTGAAATCAGCTCCGTAACCATGGATACCAACTGGCGCAGTTCGGGGGTTGTTGTCGAATTCAACAATGACATCTTTTCGCGCGTAGACTCGACCGCAGGCGTCTCTGCCGCCAAGCTCAAGGCCTACGTGCCCGAAGGCGTATGCCAGAAGCCGAGCCGCGCCGATTTGCCCGGCTATGTCGATGTGGCGCTGGTCAAGGACACGACCGACGAGGGCTATCGGCGAATGGTAGAGAATATCAGGCGTCAGCTCGACGCCGGCTATCCCGCCTCGCAGATTGTGGTGCTTGTGCGCACCAACGGTCAGGCCCGCAAGGTGGTAGACTACCTGCTTGCCCAAACTCTTGAGGGCGGCATGCTTGAAGGCGAGAGCGTGCTCTCTGACGAGGCGCTTATGGTGGCGTCGTCGGCCGCCGTGCAATGGATTGTCGGCAAGCTGCACCGTCTCGACATGCTTGACCTCAATCCGGACAAACGCCTTGACCGGCGCGGGCTGCCGCAGGCAAGTCCGACCGACGTTGACCGCCTGCAGGAAATTCTTGACCGGCTCAACTCCTCAGGCACCGAGTCGCCTCTTGAAGAGATGATAAGCGAGTTCAACCGCCGTCGGCTCGACACGGAGTCAGAGCGCGACCTTGAGGCCGAATTGGCAAAGCTGTCTAACGGCCTGTCGCTCTACGAGCTGGTCGAGGAGCTGGTGCGCGCGTTGCCTAACAGTTCCTTGCGCGTGCGCGACGCGCAATATATCAGCGCGTTTCAAGACCTTGTCTATGACTATTGCGCAATAAAGGCCCCCACACTCCACGGCTTCATCAAACTCTGGGACGGCAGTCTGGCCGACAAAGCCGCCGTGGGCCTGTCAGACGGCATCGAGGCCATCAGGGTGATGACCATTCACAAGTCAAAGGGACTGGAGTTTGCCGCCGTGCACTTGCCCGATGTTTCAAACACTCTGGCCGACATTCGCGGCCACAGGTGGTTTGACACGACCACCCTGTTCGACGCGCTCGATTGGGAAGGCCCGTATCCGCGTTTCTTCCCGCTTGAACAGAAAGCGGGCAGCGGCAACTTGCTCGCAACTTATTTCAGAAACGAGATGAACGAGGCGATAGAGGACACGGTGGTCGATGAAATCAATGCCCTGTATGTAGCTTTTACGCGGGCCAAGCAGGAACTGATTATCACCATCAAGGACTCGACGACCAAGGAAGCCGGCGGTTTCGCACCGCACACTCCGGCGGCATTGTTCGTGCCGGTGCTCGAGGCGATGAAGCCGTCGGGCGGTGAAAACCGATGGCAGTTCGGCGCACCGACCGAAAACTTCGGCGCCGAGGCAGCCTCCGAGGCCGACTTTGACCGCCTGCCGCTTGACCGATATGACGTTGAGCCGCGGCGCGACATATGGGCAATGACCAAAGTGGCCGAAACGGACGATGCCGGTAATGTTTTATGAGCGTAACAAATTATGAATAAACATTTTAACAATAATAACCAATAATTCTTATTACACATGGAAATCCATCCGTTATTCTGGCTTGTGCCGATTGCCTCAGTGCTGGCACTGCTTTTTGCCTGGTTCTTTTACCGGCAAATGAAAAAAGAGAGCGAAGGGACGCCGCTCATGGCAAAAATCGCTTCGCATGTGCGTCAGGGCGCAATGTCTTATCTCAAACAGCAGTATAAGATTGTTACCATCGTCTTTATCTGCCTCGTAATTATCTTTGCAATCATGGCCTACGGTTTCGGTCTGCAGAACCCGTGGGTGCCCGTAGCGTTTCTGACCGGCGGTTTCTTCAGCGGCCTCAGCGGCTTCCTCGGCATGAAGACGGCTACCTATGCCTCGGCCCGCACTGCCAACGCCGCCCGCAACTCGCTCAACGCCGGCCTGCGTGTGGCTTTCCGCTCGGGTGCCGTGATGGGTCTCGTGGTTGTCGGTCTCGGTCTGCTTGACATTTCGTTCTGGTACTTGCTGCTCGACTGGCTCATCGAGACGCCCGAAGGCGCTGCCGCCACCTATAAGCTGACAATGATTACCACGACGATGCTTACCTTCGGCATGGGTGCGTCGACCCAGGCGCTCTTCGCGCGTGTGGGCGGCGGCATCTACACCAAGGCCGCCGACGTCGGCGCCGACCTCGTGGGCAAGGTCGAGGCAGGCATTCCTGAAGACGACCCCCGCAACCCCGCCACCATCGCCGACAATGTAGGCGACAACGTTGGCGACGTTGCCGGCATGGGCGCCGACCTCTATGAGAGCTATTGCGGCTCGATTCTGGCCACTGCCGCCCTCGGAGCGGCTGCCGCAGCCGGCATGGGCGATGTCGACCTGCAGGTCAAGTCGGTGATGGCTCCGATGCTGATTGCCGCCGTCGGCATACTCCTTTCGATTATCGGCATCTTCACCGTGCGCACCAAAGAGAACGCCGGCATCAAAGACCTGCTCGGCTCGCTGAGCGTCGGCACCAACGTCAGCTCGCTGCTCATTGTCGGCGCCACGTTCTTGATTATGTGGGCGCTTCAGATTCCCAACTGGGTTAACCTCTCGCTGGCCGTCGTTGTCGGTCTGGTTGTCGGCATCGTCATCGGCCGCGCAACTGAATATTACACCTCGCAGTCATACAAGCCGACTAAACATCTGGCCGAGAGCGGCCAGACCGGTCCTGCAACCGTAATCATTTCGGGTGTGGGTCTCGGCATGATTTCTACCGCCATTCCGGTCATTGCCGTTGTGGCCGGCATCATTCTCAGCTACTGGCTTGCCAGCGGCTTCGACATGGCCAACATCTCGTGGGGCCTCTATGGCATCGGCATCGCCGCCGTCGGCATGCTTTCTACCCTCGGCATCACGCTGGCAACCGACGCTTACGGTCCTATCGCCGACAATGCCGGCGGCAACGCCGAAATGAGCGGCCTGGGTGAGAACGTGCGCCGCCGCACCGACGCTCTCGACTCGCTCGGCAACACCACCGCCGCCACCGGCAAGGGCTTTGCTATCGGTTCGGCCGCCTTGACCGGTCTGGCTCTTCTCGCTTCATACATCGAGGAAATCCGCATCGGCCTGCACCGTCTGGGCGAAACCGTCATTCAGCTCGGCACGGCCGAAAATCCCATCGAGGTGCCCCTCGACGTGGCATCTTTCTCAGACTTCATGAACTATTATGGTGTCAACCTGATGAACCCGCTCGTGCTCTCGGGCATGTTCATCGGTGCGATGATGGCCTTCCTGTTCTGCGGTCTGACAATGAACGCCGTGGGTCGCGCCGCCTCGCACATGGTTGAAGAAGTGCGCCGCCAGTTCCGCACAATCAAGGGCATTCTCACCGGCGAAGCCGAACCCGACTATGCCCGCTGCGTACAGATTTCGACCAAAGGCGCCCAGCGCGAAATGGTGTTCCCCTCGCTGCTTGCCATTGCGGTGCCCATCATTGTCGGCCTCGTGTTCGGCGTGCCGGGCGTCATCGGCCTGCTTTGCGGCGGCCTGAGCGCCGGTTTTGTGCTCGCCGTGTTCATGAGCAATGCCGGCGGCGCATGGGACAACGCCAAGAAGTACATCGAAGAAGGCAACTTCGGCGGCAAAGGTTCTGAGGTGCACAAGGCAACGGTGGTGGGCGATACTGTCGGCGACCCCTTCAAAGACACTTCCGGCCCCTCGCTCAACATTCTCATCAAGCTCATGAGCATGGTGGCCATCGTGATGGCCGGTCTCACCGTCAGCTGGAGTCTGCTCTAAATGAAGCGCTCACTTAGCAGTCATTTATTACCCGCAGGGGCGGCGGCGCTGAGTGCGCTGCTGCTCCTGTCGGGTTGTTTTACCGGGGTCGAGGGCACGGCCAAAATCAAAGACACTACCCGCGGCAACAAGTCGGTGCCCATCTCGGCCGAGCAGACACTTCTGCTTCCGGCCCTGCCACAGCCGCCACGCCAGTGGAGCCGCGGCAAGCGTTTTATTGTTGATGACGGCCGTTTCGACGTGGCATTTTCGCCCGCATCGGTCAGTTCGACTCTCAATCCGGGCGATACGCTGTATTTTCAGTCGATGGCCGGCGACGTGCGACTTGCCGGCGACTCGGTTACCGACATCTTTTTCTCGACGTCGGGCGGCAACAGACTGACATATCGCGTCGAGGCCCCGCTCTCTGCGGTTCGCGGCAGAGAAAGGCTGGCAGTGCCGTTTACCATTGATGCCGCTGTCGTTGACAGCGTCCGCCGGATTCTTGTCGGCCGTCAGTTCTGGACGTTGCGTGCGGGGCGAAACGGGCGCAAGTTCGAGCACGTAGAGGTTAGCCGCGTACTTGCAGGAACTGCCGATTATCCCGTGTTCGTCATTGCCGGCACGGATTCCATTCCAATGGTGGTGGAAAGTAAGAGCGTGTCGGCCCGAACGTTCGATAATCTCTTCTCGCTCAGCAATCCGCGCGACCGCTATCCGCAGATTTCAGACAAGATATGGGATAATATCTGCCGCGGAAAAGTCGCCGTGGAAATGACTACCGACGAATGCCGTCTTGCCCTCGGAGCGCCCGATAACGTGGAGCGCTACACCGCCTATAACGGCATCATCGAGCAGTGGACCTACAAAAACGGCGTCTACCTCGTCTTTACCGACGGGCTGCTGACCCGCTTTCGCCAGTAACATCAGAGAATCGGGGAGAGAAGGCGGAGAATCGACTCGAGCGCGCGCTGGCTCAGCGGGCGCTTTTTCCATTTTTCGGGGCGAATGCGCGTTGACTTTGTCTGGTCGGCGAGAAAGATGCGTTGCAGCTCGGCGTTGGTCTCGGCCGAATATATCATCAGGTTGCCCTCAAAGTTATGTTCAAACGAACGGAAATCGAAGTTGGTGGAGCCAATAGACGAGATGTCGTCGTCGATAATCAGCACCTTGCTGTGGAGCATTCCGGCTTCGAAAAGATAGATTTTCACGCCGGCGCGCACTATTTCCGTGAAGTAGCTGCGCGAGGCCAGCGAGAGTATCAGCGAGTCGCTGCGTCGCGGCAGCATGATGCGCACGTCAACTCCCGAAAGCGCCGCGTTTTGCAGCGCCTGCAGCATGTGTTCGGGCGGCATGAAGTATGGGGTCTGGAGCCACACGCGCGTTTTTGCCGTTGAAATTGCCTGCAAAAACAGGTGAGCCATGTTGTTCCACTGGCTCATGGGGCCGCCGGTAACGGTCTGAATGCCGACGTTGCCCGCGGGCGCGGCGTCGGGTTGCTCTTCGAGCAGCTCGCGGCCCATGAAGTTCCAGTCGCGTGCAAATGAATATTGCAGCGATGCAACGGCCGGTCCGGTCAGCCTGACGTGGCAGTCGCGCCACAGGTCAAAGCGGCCGCCGTCAATATAGCGGTCGGCGATGTTCATGCCTCCGATGTAGCCTATCGCGCCGTCAATGATGACCATTTTGCGGTGGTTACGCCAGTTGACTTTCGAGGCGAGCGGAATGAAGGCTACCTTGAAAAACGGATATGCCTCGACGCCTGCGCGGCGCATATTGCGGAAAAAGTTTGAACTGACATGGACGGAGCCGACGTGGTCGTAAATCACCCTTATTTTCACTCCCTCCGATGCTTTTTGCATCAGCAGCGCGGCGATTTCGCGCCCGATGGTGTCATTTTCGAAGATGTAATATTGCAGGTTGACTGACTTGCGTGCGGCGGCGATGTCGGCCTTCAGTGCCTCGAATTTGTCGGCGCCGTCGCTGAAAACAGTCAGGGAGTTGCCGGGATAGTAGGGCGCGCCTGTGAGCCCGTTGGCCAGCTTGACGAGCTGGCGGCTGCGGTCGGGCAAATCGCGCGGATTCTTGCAGATTCCGGGCGTCTTGACCGATTTGCGCAGGCGGCGTTTGTTGCGCCGCGAAATCATGCGCTTGTTCTTGATGTTGCGGCCGAAAAAGAAGTAAAGCACGAGCCCCACGGCCGGCAGAAGAATGAGAATCGTAACCCAGGCCAACGACTTGACCGGGTTACGGTTCTCACCAAGAATGACGACGATGACCGTGATGATGGACAGGACGTAGGTTGCCGTCAGCGTGGCGTAGAGCCAGGGTTGATGCAGGTAGTCCCAGAATTCCATCTGTTCGGTCTTAACGTTTTCAGTATGCGAAGATGGGGTAGGCGGCCATCATGGCGTTCACCTTGGCGCGCACGTCGGCAATGACCTCGGGCTTGTCGGCGTTGGTCAGCACGGTGTCGATGAGCTCGACAATATAGTCCATCTTGTCTTCTTTGACGCCGCGGGTGGTGATTGCCGGTGTGCCGAGGCGAATGCCCGACGTCTGGAAGGGCGAACGCGAATCGAAGGGCACCATGTTCTTGTTGGCCGTGATGTCGGCTTCGACGAGCACGCGTTCGGCCACCTTGCCGGTCAGTTCGGGGAACTTTGTGCGCAGGTCAATGAGTATGCAGTGGTTGTCGGTGCCGCCGCTGATGAGCTTGTAGCCGCGCTTGACCAGGGCTTCGGCCATGGCTTTGGCGTTTTTGCGCACCTGCTTGGCATATTCCTTAAACTCGGGCGAGAGAGCCTCGCCGAAGGCAACGGCCTTGGCGGCGATAACGTGCTCGAGCGGGCCGCCCTGGGCGCCGGGGAAGACGGCGCTGTTGAGCAGTGCTGACATCATTTTGACTTCGCCCTTGGGCGTTGTCTTGCCCCAGGGGTTGGGGAAGTCCTTGCCCATCAGAATCAGGCCGCCGCGCGGGCCGCGCAGGGTCTTGTGGGTGGTCGAGGTTACGATGTGGGCATGCTTGACGGGGTTGTCGAGTTCGCCGGCGGCGATGAGTCCGGCGGGGTGAGCCATGTCAATCATCAGAATGGCGCCGATTTCGTCGGCCAGACGACGCATGCGTGCGTAATCCCACTCGCGGCAGTAGGCCGAAGCGCCGCCGACAATCAGTTTCGGACGCTCGCGGCGTGCCACTTCTTCCATCTGTTCGTAGTCGATGAGGCCGTCTTCCTCGCGCACGTTATATTCGAGAGCCTGATACATCAGGCCGCTGAAGTTCACGGGGCTGCCGTGGCTCAGGTGGCCGCCGTGGCTCAGGTTGAGGCCGAGGAACTTGTCGCCGGGGTTGAGGCAGGTCATGAACACGGCCATGTTTGCCTGTGCGCCCGAGTGGGGCTGGACGTTGGCATATTCGGCACCGAAAAGACGGCACACGCGGTTGATTGCCAGCTGTTCGGCTTTGTCGACGACCTCGCAGCCGCCATAGTAGCGGTGGCCCGGATAGCCCTCGGCATATTTGTTGGTCAGGCACGAGCCCATGGCCTGCATGACCTGGTCGCTCACAAAGTTTTCGGAGGCAATCAGCTCGATGCCTTTGTGCTGGCGAATGTTTTCCTGTTCGATAATGTCGAAAATTTCAACGTCTCTTTCCATTATGAATCAAAAGTGTATTTGGTTGGTAATGTAGTTTATTTCTTCTTTTTATTCTTCTCGACCGAGAATCCGAACTTGCCTATTTTGCGGCCCAGGGCGTAATATCCGCCGTGGGCGTAGGCCATGAGTCCGGCATCGGCGAGGCTGAAAGCGCCTGTCTGCGGGTCGATGTATCGGTCATCGGCCAGCACGTTGACCACTTCGGCCAGAAACATGTCGTGTGAGCCCAGCGGAACGATTGACCTCACGCGGCACTCGATGCTCAGCGGCGACTCCTTTACATAGGGGCAGCTCACTTTCACACCCGGCATCGGGGTCAGGCCGTTTTCAGCCCACTTGTCGCGGTCGCGGCCCGAGATGACACCGCAGCGGTCGGTGGCTGCGGCCAGGGCTTCGGTGGTCAGGTTGAGCGTGAACTCCATCGTGCGGCGAATGATGTCATAGCTGAAGCGTTCGCGACGCACGGAGATGTAGAGCATTGCCGGGTCGGAGCAGACCGTGCCGGTCCAGGCAACCGTTAGCAGGTTGCTCTGTTCTACCGACTCGCCGCAGCTCACCAGGGCTGCCGGAACGGGGTAGACCATCGTGCCCGGACGCCATTGTTGCCTCATTGCCTGGTATGGCCGCAATAGCTGCAGCGAATCTTGACGGGGTTACGGTCTATGACGATGAAGCGCGTGGCCATCGGTTCGTTGTTGGTGATGCACTTGGGGTTGTTGCATTTGACAACGTTGACCAGCGTGTCGGGCAGCTCGACGCGGTGTTTGTCAACCACCTCATAGTTCTCGATGACGTTGACGTTGGCTTCGGGCGCGAGCAGGGCTATGCGGTTCAGGACGGCCTCGGGAAACGTGGTGTCGGCCACCTTGATTATGCCTTTGCGTCCCAGTCGGCGACTGGGCAGGTTGTTGCCGATGGTGAGCTGCACATCGCTGTTTTCAATCTGCAGCAGGCGCGCAACTTCAAAAAGCACGTCGGCGGGGATATGGTCAATCACGGTGCCCGAGCGCAGGGCGGCTACGGCCAGTTCTTTTTTTTCTGTATTCATTGCGGCTGATGAAAAGAGAGGTTGGGGTTATTCTACGGGAACTTCCACTCCGAGGGCGCGGCAGATAATGGCCTGACGGGCAAAGAGGCCGTTGCCCGCCTGCTGGAAGTAGTAGGCTTTCGGGTTCTCGTCTACGTCGCGGTCAATTTCGTTGACACGGGGCAGCGGGTGGAGAATGCGCAGGTTCGGGCGCGAGGTGGCCAGCATCGAGTTGCGCAGGGTGTAGAGGTCTTTGACGCTTTCATACTCCATGATGTCGGTGAAGCGCTCGCGCTGCACGCGGGTCATGTAGATGATGTCGCTCGTGTCAATCACCGCCTGATTGAAGTCGGTGTGCTCGGTGAACGGAATGTTGTTTTTTATGCAGAACTGACGGTAGACTTCGGGCATCTGCAATTCGGGGCATGCCACGAAGCGGAATGTCGGATTGAAGTGGCGCATGGCCATGAGCAGCGAGTGGACCGTGCGGCCGTATTTCAGGTCGCCCACCATGGTGATGGTCAGGTTTTCGAGCGTTCCCTGCGTCTTGTAGAGCGAATAGAGGTCGAGCAGGGTCTGCGAGGGGTGCTGGTTGGCGCCGTCGCCTGCGTTGACTATGGGTATGTTCGTAACCTCGGTGGCGTATTGCGCGGCGCCTTCAAGGTAGTGGCGCATGACGATGAGGTCGGCATAGTTGCTCACCATCTTTATAGTGTCTTTCAGTGTCTCGCCCTTCGACGTCGAGGTAGCCGCCGGGTCTGAAAAACCGATTACGCGGCCGCCGAGGCGTTGAACGGCGGTTTCGAAACTGAGGCGCGTGCGCGTTGACGGTTCGAAAAACAGGGTGGCCACGATGCGGCCGTCAAGAATTTTCTGATTGGGGTGCTGCTCGAAGTACTGAGCTGTGCGCAAAATCTTGAGAATCTCCTCTTTTGAGAGATTGTCGATTGAAACGAGGCTTTTTTGTTCCATGATTTGAAACAGTAGACGGTTGAAAAGTTTCTGCAAATTTACGCATTTTTCGCGACTTTACGCACACCAATTGTCAAAAAAAACGGAGACTGCCCGAAAGCGGTCTCCGTCGGTTGGATATCAGTGTATGAATCAGCGGGTGCCGACAATCACTTTCAGCGGCGAGGCGACGCCTGACGCGCGGAAAATGTAGAGGCCCGGAGCGAGCGTGATTACGTCGCCGTTGGCGGCGTCGGAAACGGTCTTTACCATGCGGCCCGACGGCTCGTAGATGTCGATGCGGGCAATGGTTCCGGGGCATGTCAGCATCACGCCGTCGGCCGTCGGGGTCAGGCCGAAACGCGCGGCGCCGTTAACGCCTGTGATTGAGGTGGGTGTAACGCTCACGGCGTTGCTCTCGGGCGATATGACGCCAAGGCGCACGCTCTGCACGGTGTAGCTCTCAGAGCCGCAGAAGTCGGTGATTTCGTAGCTTACGGCGTCGCTGTCAACTTCAATACGGTCGGTGGTCGCGGTGCCGTCGACATAGCTCGTGCGGTTTATTACGAAGTAGTCCACGTCTTCGCCCTCGGCCGGCAGCCAGTTGGCCGTGTAAGAGTTTTCGGTGATGTCGGTTGCGGGCAGTGCCACGGGGGCGGTGAGCACGGGTTGGGCTACAGACGTGCCGCGCAGGGTGAGGCTGATGGGCGACTTCAGGCCGCCGCGGCGCGCAATGAGGTGGGTGGTGTGCTCGCCGGTTGACTTCGGGCGGTAGTTGACGGTAACGGTCAGGCCGTCTTCAGAGTTGACCATGGCGGTGCTGACCGAGAGCTTCGGCTGGCCGTCAAACGAGAACAGTGCGGCGCCGGTGCTGCCGTCCATGTCTGAAATCAGCAGTTCCATGGCTTTGGTTTCATCGAGGTTCTCGCCTTTGAAGACGAGCTTATATGTCGACTCCATGCCGGCTACAGTCTCGCCGAAGTCAACGGTGGCATTGTCGGCCGGAGTTGACAGCACGCCGTCTTTGGTTACGGGCGGAGTGGGGTCATCGGGATCCGGGTCGGGGTCGATAGGTTCGCCGTTGATGTGGTCGGCAAGAACGAAGGGCTCGTCTGAGCGTGTGCCCCAGATGTATTCTTCAAGGCCGGGAAAGTCGATGAACGGGTTGCGGTTGCGCTGAATCTTGTAGATGGCCTCGTTGCGGTCAATCTCCTTCTGGCTCACGGGGTCTTCGCGGCTCCATTCAAGCAGCAGGTTATAGGCCCAGGGCTTGAACATGGGGTAGGTCTGACCCTCGTTATACATCCAGGTGAAGCGTGTGCCCCACTTCATGTTTTCGTAGCAGGTGAAGATGTAGAAGAACACGCGGGCAAAGTCGCCTTTATATTCGTCGCAAGGTTCATAGACGCTTGACGAACCACCAGATTCGCCGGCAGGGGTGCCGACGAATGTAACTCCGTTTTCCCATTTAACGTTTTCAACTATTCCGAGCGGAAAGTTGCCTTTGCGGTTGTTTGCGGTGGCGTCAGACGGATTGAGGTGGTGCAGGTCTTTGTATGCGGCGTTTTTCACGCCGTCCCACCATGAGTTTGCCACGGAGTGCTCGATGTTCATGCCGCCGTGGCCGCTGCTGATGCGCACCAGATTGTTTGAATACATGTCCCACCAGTAGTCTACGCCGTCGATTGTGCGGCAGTCGGTCGACTTGAAGGCGGCCCAGGTGTTGTCGCCGTAGCTGATGATTTCGTGGTCATAAACCGCCGACGAAGCGGCCGATTTCAGCGCGGCGGCGTTCTTGCCGTCGAGCCGGTTGTAGTAGCCTGCCGGAATCGTGCGCTCGGCGGCGCTGACAGTCAGCGACATAACTAATGATGCTGCCGCTGTGATTATGTAGCATTGTTTCATTGCGAAGATTGGTAATAAATGAATTGTGTATGCAAATTTACACCTTTTATCACTATTATGCAAATCTCAGGCGGGGTCAACGTCGTAGTAGACGGTTGTGCCCTGCATGAGCCGCGAGTCGTGCATCTCGACGAAGAGCTTGCGCAGCAATTCCTTTACGCGGACCATGGAGGCGCCTACCTCGATTTTGAGCATGAAGCGTCGAATGTAGAGCGACTGAATGCGGCCCACGGGCGGCTTGTCCGGTCCGCTGACGCGGCGCCCGAGCAGCGCCTTGAGCCGCGAGCCGTATTGCTCGGCCACGGCGGCGAGCGTCGACTCGTCGCGATGTTTGAGATAGATGAACACCATGCGGGTAAAGGGCGGGTAGAAGCGTTCGCGCCGCTCTTCAAGCTCACGGGCGTAGAAGCTCGTATAGTCGTGGTTCTTGACGAATTCGATTACGGGGTGCTCGGGCCTGGCGGTCTGAATGATGACTTTGCCGGGAGTTTCGCGTCGGCCGGCGCGTCCGGCAACCTGCAGCAGCATGTTGAACGCTCGTTCGGCCGAACGGAAGTCGGGCAGGTTGATGAGCGTGTCGGCGCTCAGCACGCCAACGATGTTGACGCCGTCGAAGTCGAGCCCTTTGGTAACCATCTGCGTGCCCACAAGAATGTCGGCTTTACGGGCCGAGAAGGCGTTGATTATTTCCTGATAGCCCTCTTTGTTGCGCGTGGTGTCGAGGTCCATGCGCAGCACTTTTTTGTCGGGGAAGGTCTGTTCGATTACTTCTTCAATTTTCTCCGTGCCGTAGCCTATGATTTCAATGGCCGGCTCGCCGCACACCGGGCATATCTGCGGCAGGCGGTATTCAGCGCCGCAATAGTGGCATATGAGCCTGTCGGCGTGGCGGTGGTAGGTGAGCGACACGTCGCAGTGCTCGCACTTGGGCACGTAGGCACACTGACGGCATCGCGCCATCGGCGCGAAGCCGCGGCGGTTGTGGAAGATGATTGCCTGATTGCCGGCGGCCAGCGAGGCTTCAATCTGCGATTTCACGTCCGAAGCCAGCGGAAAGTCGCCGAGACCTTTCTTCCATTCGCGTTTCATGTCGACAACTTCGATTTCAGGCAGTTTGATGCCGCCGTAGCGTTCGGTGAGCTCGACCAGGCCGTAGCGTCCCTCGCGGGCTTTGCTGTAGGTCTCGATTGCCGGCGATGCACTGCCAAGCAGGGTCCTGGCGCCGTGGAGCCGGGCAAGGACAATGGCGCAGTCGCGGGCATTATAGCGGGGTGCGGGGTCAAACTGCTTGTAGCTCGGTTCATGTTCTTCGTCAACAATGACGAGACCCAGATTGCTGAACGGCAGGAAGATTGACGAGCGCGCGCCGACAATGACGCACGGCTCGGCCGACTGCCTGACCCGGCGCCAGATGTCAACACGCTCGTTGTCGGTGAATTTGCTGTGATAGACGATGACCTTGGCGCCGAAAACACGCTGAAGCCGCCGCGTCAGCTGAGTCGTCAACGCTATTTCGGGCACGAGAAACAGCACCTGACGGCCGTCGTTGATTGCGCGGCTGATAAGGTGAATGTAGACTTCGGTCTTACCGCTTGAGGTTACGCCGCGCAGCAGCGTAACGTTCATGCGGCCCGATGTCCAGCTTTCTATGATGCCGTCAAGGGCGCGGCGCTGGGCGTCGGAGAGGGTGGGGAGGCCGACGGTTTCCATGCCTTTCGGCATGGCGAAGCGGTTGATTTCGCGCTTTTCGATGCGGACAATGCCTTTGTCGGCCACGGCTTTCAGAATGGCCGGCGAGCAGCCGCTCTTTTCGAGCAGCGCGGCCCGGTCAATCTCCGAGCCTTTCCCGGCGAGCTGCAGCGCCGTGAGCAGCAGATGCTCCTGCTTGGCCGCGCCCTTGGTGAGCGCGAATGCGGCCGCGCGCCAGCCCGGCGTCGAGGCTTCGGGCGGCAGGCAGACGACTGTCTGCCTCAGCGCGCGGTATCGTTCAAGCACCTTCTCTGACACTGTTGCGAGGCCGCGGTCAATCAGGCGCGTGAGCGTTCGCTCGGGGTTGGCCGTCAGTCCCGATTTCTTTACGAGTTCGCCCAGCGAGAGGCGCCCGTTGTGGGCGAGCGTCTGGAGCATGATGGCTTCGTCGTCGGCAAGCTGCTCAAGTTCGGTGCTGTCGGCGTCAGACGCGATTTCGACGAAGGTCTCGCTTTCGAGCTTCAGTCCCGCCGGCAATGCTGCCGCCATTACGTCCCCTATGGTGCAGAGGTAATAGTCGGCAATCCAGTCCCAGAATTTCAGTTGCGGGTGAATCAGCGTGGGTTCGTCGGCCGGGTCGAGCACACGCTCGATTTCCTTGACCTCGTAGCCCTCGGGCTTGGCGGCGGTTAGATTGCGTACTATGGCCGTGTAGAACTTGCGTCGGCCGAAGGGCACGACGACCCGCGAGCCGACATGCAGCCGGCTGTACATCGAATCTTCGGCCGAATAGGTGAAAACGGCGTTGAGCGGAAGCGGGACTATGACCTCGATGTAGTTCAAGTATATATTTAGATAAATTTAATTAAAAATTCGTTTAACAATCTGAATTAACGCTTTTTAGCTATATAAATTTGCGTTATCGCGTGAAATCTTGTAACTTTGCATCGTTAAAAATGTTACACTAAGCAAAATAGCTACACGACGTTTTGTTAGACAAAGAATTATATACTTGAATTTTGGTTATGAGGGAGGTGCGTGTCTGTGAAGATGCGCACTTTCATTTTTTCAGCCGGCACGGATTATTCATCGGCCGTGGCGTCGTAGATTGTAGTGTCCTCGATGCCGGCCAACGCCAGCGATTCGCGACGCTCGCGGCAGGTGCCACACACTCCGCAGTGGTGTTCGCCTCCTTTATAGCAACTGTAGGTCGTCGAATAGTCAATGCCCAGTTCCTTGCCACGACGGGCAATGTCGGCTTTTGACATGTTGGTGTAGGGAGCGCGCAGCTCGATGTTTTCATATGTGCCGGCGGCGATGGCGTGGGCCATCGCGTCGATGAACTCGGGGCGACAGTCGGGATAGATGCTGTGGTCGCCGCTGTGGTTTGCGAGCATGACGGCCTTGAGACCGCGGCTTTCGGCCAGTCCGGCGGCAGTGGCCAGCATGATGCCGTTGCGGAATGGCACGACCGTTGACCTCATGTTGTCGTCTTCATAGTTTCCGTCGGGAATGGCGTCGCCACCTTCAAGCAGCGACGAGTGGAAATACTCGCCCATGAAGTCGAGATGAATTTCAAGCAGCTCGACTCCGAGTTCGCGGCAATGAAGTCGGGCACACTCGAGTTCTCTGAGGTTATGGTTAGAGCCGTAAATGAAGTTAACGGCCAGGGCGATGCTGTCAATCTTGTCGTGAAGCAGCGTAACGGAGTCCATTCCTCCCGAAAGCACAATCAGCGCGTCTTGTTCCATAATAAAAATGATGCTGTTAAAAATCCTGATTATTTGTAACTGCCCATCTGTGCGGCCATTCGCGTTGCGAGCAGCGGGCGGTGAGCCTCGTCGGCCCACTGGGCGTAGGGCCTGATTGAGATGCCGCCGCGCGGAGTGAAGAGGCCGATGACCTCGATATAGCGCGGCTCCATGAGCTTGATGAGGTCTTTCATGATGATGTTGATGCAGTCTTCATGAAAATCGCCGTGGTTGCGGAATGAGAAAAGGTATAGCTTCAGGCTCTTGCTCTCGACCATCTTCCGGGCCGGGATATAGTTGATTATGATGTGGCCGAAATCGGGCTGGCCGGTTTTGGGGCACAGAGAAGTGAATTCCGGGCAGTCAAGGGTAACGAGATAGTCGTTTTCGGGGTGTTTGTTCGGGAACCATTCGAGCAGGTCGGCCGAATAGTCGGTGGGATATTGAGTCTTTCCGGCGCCGAGAAGCGTAACGCCTTTAAGTTCTTCGTCTGTTCTCATATCAGTTTATGTTTACGTTTCTAACTTTCAGGCGGTCGCCGTTTTCGTTGACAATCTGGCGGAAGTAGCGCTCGTCATAGCCGCCATATTCGGGCTGAGCCGGCAATCCGGTTTCGGTGCGCTTGAACGAGCCGTCGGGATTCTGGCGCTTGATGTTGCCGTCGAGAAATTTGACGGTGAGGAAGTCGTTCAGCTCAAAGTATCGCCTGGTGGCGTCGTTGGCCAGGTCGTGAGATGTGCGCGTCAGAATCGCGGCCTGCTCGTCGAGCGGTCTGTTTTTCAGTTCGGTGCGAAGAGTAGAGTCGGTAGTTTGGGCGCGTTGCTCGATTTGCCGCTGCACGGTGCGGATATCTGGAATCATCTGCGAGTAGCGGTTATATGCCTGGTTGGCCACCATGTTTGTCGCCCAGAAGGCGGCGTCGCGGCTGATTGTGTAGAGGTCGCCGTTACCGACTTCGAAGCAGCGGGGCACGGCGGTCATCGACGAATAGACGGGCGTGTAGAACGACGTGTTGGCGTCGTCGGTGCCGAACCAGAGGGTTGCTTTCATGCCTGCTGGCGCCTGGGCGTCGCATTGTGCAACGAACGAGAAGCCGGTCTGCTGGGTGGCGATTGCGCGCTCGTGGAAATACTTGACCGAATCGACGTCAAATTCCATCGGGCGCCAGCGGTAGGGCACGCGGTAGGGCCCAGAGCCGATGTCTTGCGTCATGTCCATGGGGGTGCCCTCGAAGTGGTCGCGCATTATGTTCTGCATGCCGGCAAGGCTGACGGGCTGCTCCGGCTTGACCCATAGCGGCATGGCTTCGCCTTGGCCTTCCATGACCCACGGCAGCGAGTTGGCTGCAACGGCGGGGGCAAAGCGGTTGAAATAGCTCCACACACGGGCGTCGCAGCCGCGGAGGCTCAGGTAGTCGTAGGGCATATATGCTTTCGAAAAGCTGAAATCCTTGTCGTCGCCGCTGAAATAGCCCTTTTCGCGAGCAAAACTGATAACGTCGGGGCTATAGAGCGTGGTCTCCGGTTCGTTGAGCGGAAATGTGTGAATGCGCGGATTGTTCGCGTGGCCGCTGATGCAGCCGTCGGGAATGCGTCGGGCCACCCATACGGCGCCTTTGCGACCCGGGCCTTTGCCGATCATTTCGACAATCCATGCCTCGTCGGGGTCGGCGATGGAAAATGATTCGCCCTCGGAGGCATAGCCGTAGTCGGCCACGAGGTCGGTCATGATTTTCACGGCTTCGCGTGCGGTGCGTGCGCGCTCGAGGGTGATGTAGATGAGCGAGCCGTAATCAATGATGCCGGTAGTGTCGACCAGCTCGGGGCGTCCGCCCCATGTGCTCTCGGCCATGGCCACGCCGTTCTCGTTGATGTGGCCGATGCGGCCGTAAGTGTGGGCCGGCTGCGGAATCTCGCCGAGGTAGCGGCCTGTGTCCCAGTCGACGACCTTGCGCATTTCGCCGGGACGATGGTTGGCAGCGGCCAGAGAGGGCATGTCGCCGTAGAGGGTGTGGCTGTCGGCTGCATAGGTGATCATCACGGAGCCGTCGGCGGTGGCGCCTTTTGCGGCAATAAGGCTTGTGCAGGCCAGCGCGGGAAGCACCGAAGCCAATGCGGCCGCAAGGGCGAAACATCTGTATTTCATGTTCATCGGTTTCTTTACTGATTATTATCTGACGCAAAATTACTGATTTTTTCCGAATTTCTCGGCGAAAGATTGCAGAAAAATTTCTTTATTCGGGCGGAATGTGCTATCTTTGCGGTATAATTTACAAGTAACCAAAAGAAGCGTATGGAAACTCGCAAGCTCAAAATCAGAGACCTTACTCTGCGCGACGGCCAGCAGTCGCTGTTCGCAACGCGTATGCCCCAGTCTGAAATCGATAAACTTTTGCCTCTTTATGAAGATGCCGGATTCTATATTATGGAAGTTTGGGGCGGTGCAGTGCCCGACTCCGTGATGCGCTATCTGGACGAAAGTCCGTGGAACCGCCTGCGCACCATCTCGAAGGCAATGAAGGGCAAATCGCTGCTGTCGGCCTTGAGCCGCGGCCGCAATCTGTTCGGCTACGTGCCTTATCCCAACAGCGTGCTGGAGGGGTTCTACAAGGAGGCGATTGCCAACGGCCTGAACGTTATGCGCATTTTCGACGCGTTGAACGATATCGACAACGTGCGCGACTCAATCACGATGATCAACGAGCTGGGCGGCATTGCCGACGGCGCCGTCTGCTACACGGTCGACCCCAAGGACGAGCAGCAGCGTTCGCTGTTTGCACGCTTGTTCGGTTCGAAGCCCAAAAAGATTTTCACTGACGAATATTTCGTTGAAAAGGCCAGACAGATGGAGGCGCTCGGCGCCAAAATCATCACGCTGAAAGATATGGCCGGTCTGGTGAACCCGCTTCGCGCGGCGTCGATAATTTCGGCGCTTAAGTCCAATGTCAGCGTGCCCGTAGACTTCCACACCCACTGCACTCCCGGCTACGGTCTGGCATCGTCGCTCATGGCCATCATCAACGGCGTCGATATTCTCGACACCAACATATGGTATTTCGGCGGTGGTTCTGCCGCACCCGCAATTGAGCTTATCTATGTGTTCTGCAAGAAATTGGGCATAGAAGTTGAAGCAAACATGGAAGCCGTTGGCAAGATTCGCGAGAAGCTTTATGACGTGCGCCGCTCGCTCGCAGCGTTCGACCTTCATAAAGACCATTTCCCACGCGAGTTCAATCCGCTCGACCCGAAGGCGCTCCCTGCAGAGATCGACGCCCTTTTCGACGGGGCCATCAAGGCCGCAAAGTCATGCGACGAAGAACAGCTGCTTTCGCTCTGCCATCAGATTGAAGACTATTTCGGTTTCCCCAAGCCCAACGAGCTGGTTAGAAATGCCGAGGTGCCTGGCGGCATGTACTCAAACATGGTTGCCCAGCTCAAACAGCTGCAGGCAAGCGACCTGCTCGACGACGCCATGCGCCTGATTCCGAAGGTGCGACGTGACGCCGGCCTGATTCCGCTTGTAACGCCTACGTCGCAGATTGTCGGCTCGCAGGCCGTGAGTCTTGCGCTCGACCGCAAGAAGGGCAAGCCCGACTATTCGACGCCCTCAATGCAGTTTACCTCGTTGGTCAAGGGCGAGTATGGCCACACGCCCGTGCCCGTCGACCCCGAGTTCCGCCGTCAGATTACCGGCTCGCCTGAAGAAGTGGCCTATGACACGTCGAAATATCGCGCACCCGAAAATCCCGAGCTTCCCGAACTGGGCGGCGTGAAACTCGCGCAGAACAAGGAAGAGGAGCTGCTGCTGGAGCTGCTGCCCGCCGTGGCCACCGGCTTCTTGCGCAAGCGCCGCACCGAAGAGTTCCAGGCACGTCAGCAGGCCGAGGCCGAAGCTGCCGCAGCCGCCGAGGCCGCCCGCAAGGCCGCCGAGCCCGAAATCGAAGAAGAGCCCATCACGGGCGAGGTTGTGCAGGCTCCGATGGGCGGCACAATCATCTCTGTCGACGTCAAGGTCGGCGATAAGGTGAAGGCCGGCGACAAGCTGCTCGTTTACGAAGCCATGAAAATGGAAAACGAGGTTGAGGCCGAACACGACGCAACCGTAAAGCGCATTTTCGTTGAACCGGGCCAGGTTGTAGGCCTTGAGGCCAACCTCATCGAGTTTGAATGAAAATCCGCTCTCTGATATTGATTGCCGTCGCAGCCGCCTGTTCATTGGGCGGCTGTCGCGGCTCGGGGGGCGGCGCTGAAGCCTCGAAGCCGGTCATCACGGTGAGCATCGAGCCGCAGCGCTGGCTGCTCGAACGCATTGTCGGCGACCGCATGGAGGTGAACACCCTGCTGGCCAACGGCGGCAATCCTGAAAGCTATGAACCCGCGTTTTCCCACATGGCCGAGCTTGAGCGCAGCTCATGTTACATGCAGGTGGGTCATCTCGGATTCGAGCGCGCCGTCCTGGACAAAATCAAAATCAACAATCCGGGATTGCCGGTCGTTGACACCTCGGAAGATATTGACCTGATTGTCGATGACCATGTTCACAGCCACGGGGTGGACCCCCATGTGTGGAGTTCGCCGCGCAATGCGCGCGTCATGGCCGGGAATATGCTTGAGGCCGTCGTGGAGCTTGATGAGGACAATGCCGATTATTATCGCGCCAATTTCAAGCGCCTTGAGGCTACCATCGACTCGATTGACGGGGTTTGCGGCGCGCTGCTGGACGGTGCCGACGGCAGTGTGTTCATGGTCATGCACCCCTCGCTCAGCTATTTTGCACGCGACTACGGTCTGCGTCAGCTTGCAGTCGGAGCCGAGGGAAAGGAGCACAGTGTGCAGGACACCCGCGCGCTGCTTGACGAGGCGTCTGAAAACAATGTCAGCGTATTTCTTGTCGACAAGGATTTCAACGCGACCAACGCAGCCGTGCTCTCGGGCAACGGCATAAGGGTGGCCACAATAAATCCGCTTAACTATGAGTGGGGTTCCGAACTTGTGCAGACCGCACACGCAATTGCCGGGAAGTGAATGGCGCCCGGCGCTGTTGCGGCTCGACGGGGTTGAGATGAAACGCGGACGTCGCACGGTGTTGAGCGGTGTGAATCTGACCGTGCGCCGCGGCGATTTCATTGCCGTTACCGGTCCGAACGGCGGCGGCAAGACCACACTGATGCGCATCATGCTGCGCTTGTTGCAGCCTACCGCGGGCACTGTTACGTATGAAGGCGACGGCCTGCGCATCAGCTATCTGCCGCAGAAGACGAGCATCGACGCGTCATATCCCATCTCTGTGCGTGAGGTGGTTGCCTCGGGGCTGCTCGCGGCCGGAGGCGTTGACCGAGTCAGGGTGGAAGAGGCGCTGAAAGAGGTGGAGCTGACCGAGCATGCCGCAAAGCCGTTCGGTGCGCTGTCAGGCGGACAGCAACAGCGCGCTCTCTTGGCCCGCGCAATCATTTCGCAGCCCGAGATGCTTGTGCTCGACGAGCCGCTGAGTTATGTCGACAAGCATTTTGAAGAGAAAATATACGAAATCATCGGCTGCATCGCCGCCAAAACCACCATCATATTGGTCAGCCACGAAATTACCCGCGTGGCCTCGATGGCTAACCGCCATCTCATCGTCGACGGCCGCATTACCGAATGCCCGTCGGCCCATCATTTTGCCCGCATAGCCCTCTGCGACTGACGCGACATAATGTATTCGCGACCCGGTTTTGCCGTCGTGATTGTTCTTGTTTTCTCAAAAAAGTTCAGAGTGAGAACCGAAACGCACCAGCTTTATTACTTGCTCTTCTTTATCCCACCAAATAAGCAGAGTGTCGCTCTCTACATGACATTCCATGTATCCTCTATAGTTGCCGGTGAGCATATGCGGGCGGTTTTCCTGAGGTATCGGTAATTCGTTGACCAGAAGGTTTAGCAAGTATTCAAGTTTGTCTATAATATCCGTTTTGTATTTGTACCGTTTAAGGTCTTTCTTAAACTGAGAGGTTAGTTTGAGAGTCTTCATAACGAACGGATAAGACTCCGAAAGTCTTTCATGTCAAGAGTCTCCAAACTGTCAGAGCACTCTGCTTCATGCATTGCCGCGAGGGTCGTCTTGTTCGGTTTGTCGGCGACAAAAGCGAAGAGTATGCTTTCTACCAGATTGTTTAAGCTCCTGTTATGGCGTTTGGCTTCTTCCTGAAGCTGTGTCAGCAATTCGCTGCTGAGTCGGAATGAAGTCTGTTTACGGATTGTAGCTGTCGGGTTCATGTATATTTGTTGTGAGTTAATGTAGTGCAAATGTAGTATAAAAATATGACATTTGCAAATCAGATTGGGTTGAGTTCGCCGGTGGCGGAATCGATTACGTAGCCGGCCACGCGGACGTCGGCCGTCATCAGGGGGTGGTTGCGGATAAGGTCAACGGTTTCGCTGACCGATTGGGTTACTTCGTCGAAGCCGTGGAGCCATTGGTCGAGGTCGATGCCGCAATGGCGCATGAGCGAGATGTTGCTTTCGGGCACGCCGCGCTCCTGCATCAGCCGGAGCATCTCGGCGGCATTCATTCCCTGCACTCCGCAGCCGGTGTGGCCGATGACCATAATCTCATTGACACCGAGTTCATAGACGGCGATGAGCAGTGAGCGCATGGTCGAGTCGAAGGGGTTGGTTATCATTCCGCCGGCGTTTTTGATTACTTTCACGTCGCCGTTGCGCAGCCCGAGAGCGGCGGGCAGAAGTTCAACGAGGCGAGTGTCCATGCAGGTTACGATGGCGATTTTCTTGTCGGGATATTTCGACGTTAGAAATCGCTCATATTGTTTCTCGTTGACAAACTGTCTGTTGTGCTGTAGAATTTCGTCTATCATAATTCTTCTTGTTCTTGATTTTCAACTGCAAAGATAAGAAATTTCGCAAATATATCAATCTCGTTCCCGACTGCAAAAAAATGGCAGGCAAGCAAAAAACGGTTGCCTGCCTATCATGAGTTGTGTGATTATCTGTTGGCGTGTGTTAGTCGAGAGTGCCGCGCATGAAGTCGATGAAGGCCGAGAGTGCCGCCTTGCCGCCTTCGCCCATGGCGATTATGACCTGCTTATAGGGAATGTCTGTTACGTCGCCAGCGGCGTAGACGCCCTTGACGGCAGTGCGGCAGCAGCGGTCAACCTCTATTTCACCGCCGTTGTTGATGGGTAGCTGCCCCTTGAAGAGCGAGCTGTTCGGCTTTTGGCCAATCTGCACGAATACGCCCGCAACGGGATAGACCGACGAGCGCCCGGAGGTGAGGTCTTTGACCTTGATGCCCGACACGCCCCGGCCGTCGCCGACAATCTCTTCGACCTGAGTAGAGAGATGTATGTCGACATTGGAGAGTGAGGCCACTTTTTTCTGAAGCACAAGGTCGGCCTTCAGCGAGTCGGTGAACTCGAAGAGGTCGACGTGGGGGCACATGGCCGCAAGGTCGATGGCTGCTTCTATGCCCGAATTGCCTCCGCCGACTACTGCCACGCGGGTGCCCGCGTAGTAGGGGCCGTCGCAGTGGGTGCAGAAGGCGACGCCGTGGCCGATGTGTTCCTCCTCGCCGGGCACGGAGAGCCGGCGCCAGCCGGCGCCCGTGGCGATGATGAGCGCGCGGCCGCGGAATGTCTCGCCGGTGCAGTGCACCTCCTTGGTCGGACCGACGATAGAGGCGGAAGTCGCCGAACGGTTCTCGAACAAGTCAATGGGGTAGGCGGCCATGTGGGCCTTCATGTTTGCGGCAAGCTGCGGTCCGGTAGTGGAAGGCACGGAG
Source organism: uncultured Porphyromonadaceae bacterium (assembly GCA_902495245.1). GTDB lineage: Bacteria > Bacteroidota > Bacteroidia > Bacteroidales > Muribaculaceae > UBA3263. The sequence goes on along the minus strand of CABUWI010000004.1, from coordinate 42,796 downwards.
ATGAGGTTGCCGATGTCCATGGTTTCGAGCACCTGTCCGCCCACGGCGCCGGCCACTACGGCAGTGGTGAACCCCTTGCGGGCACAGTAGATGGCCGCGGCGCAGCCTGCGGGACCGCCGCCGAGCACGACGACGTCGTATTCGCGCACAACGGGGGCGGCGTCGGCGGCATTACCGGAGATGCCTCCGGCCTCTTCCAGCCGGGCGAGAAGGTCGCCGAGGGTGATGCGCCCCACGCTGATGAGGCGGTCGCCGGAGTAGACGGCCGGCACGGACTTGATGTCGAACTTCTCAACGAGTTCGGGCACGACAGCGCCGTCGGTTACGGTGTTTTCCACCTCCGGGTTGAGGAGCGCAATGACGTTGAGCGCCTGCGCCACGTCGGGACAGTTGGTGCAACTGAGCGAGACGAACGTGCGCAGCGACAGAGGGCCTTTGAGCGCTTTGATGCGAGCCGTTATGGCCGCGTCGGGCAGATTCTTGCCCTGGCCGTCGGCGTTGAGCACGGCCAGGAGCAGGGTGGAGAATTCGTGGCCGTTGGGTATGCCGCAGAATTTCACTCCGGTGGCCGCTCCGCCCTTGATGATTTCAAACTCGGGGGCGTCGGCCGCGCCATCGTCTTCGGTTTCGACCGAGAGGCGCGGCGAGGCTGACGCCACGTCGCGGAGAAATTCGAGCATCTCGGGCGCGCGGGCGTCATCGCCGCGCGAACGCATGCGGAACGCGATGTCGGCCTGCAGGCGCGAGAATATGCCTTTCAGCTGTTCAATGATGGTGTTGTCAAGCATTGTCTGACGGTTTTGAAAGAATCAGAACAGTTAGATTTTGCCTACGAGGTCGATGCTCGGTTTGAGTGTTGCCTGTCCCTGTTTCCACTTGGCGGGGCAGACCTCGCCATCGTGGGTGGCGACGAACTGGGCGGCTTCGACGCGGCGCAGCAGTTCCTCGGCATTGCGGCCGATGCTGTTGTCCTGAATCTCCACGAGCTTGATGATGCCTTCGGGATTGGAGACGAATGTGCCGCGATAGGCCATGCCCTCCTCTTCAATCATCACGCCGAACGCGCGGCTCAGCAGCCCGGTCGGGTCGGCGAGCATGGGATACTGTATCTTCTTGATGCTGTCGGAGGCGTCGTGCCATGCCTTGTGGACGAAATGAGAGTCGGTGCTCACGGAGTAGACCTCGACGCCGAGGCGCTTGAAATCTTCATACTTGTCGGCCATATCCTCGAGTTCGGTAGGGCAGACAAACGTGAAATCGGCGGGATAGAAAAAGAAGATGGCCCATTTGCCGAGCACGTCTTTGTCGGTTACGGTTTTGAACTCGCCGTTATGGTAGGCCTGCACCTTGAATTCGGGAATGTGGGAGTTGATTATTGTTTCCATTTCGTATGTGTGTTTATTAGAGATTTATACATTGCCTTTGTAATCGCAAATAAAACATACGCCGCCTCGGCGAGGTTCAGCCCTCCCCCCGATATTAAGAATTTTTATGTCCCGGTGGCCGGGTTATTGCGGCGATTTGGCTTTGCTGATTGTTACGAGCCAGACGCCGGAAAATATCAGCACGATGGCCAGGGCCTTGAGCGGCGTGAACGTGTCGAGACCGAGACATATGCCAGTGATTGTGGCCACGATGGGCTGCACGTAGTTGTACATACCCACAAGGGTGGGGCGCAACCGCTTCTGGCCGATCATTATGCAGAGGTAGGCAAGGAAGGTGCCGCACAGCACCACGTAGGCAATGCCGCTCCACTCCATAGAGGAGACCGCGCTCCAGTCGGTAGTCGTGAGCCAATGCAAGCTTGCCGGCAACGCCACCACAGCGGCCGACAGGAACATCCATTTCATCAGCGTTACCAGACTATATTTTTGTATGAAGTTGCGGTAGAGTGTCAGGTAAAGCGCATAGCTCAGCTGCGCCATCAGCACTATCACGTCGCCCAAGGCCGGATTGGCGCCACGCACTCCGTTTCCGCTGCCCGCAATCAGGATAATGGCGCCGGTGGCTCCGAGCAGTATGCCGCCCGCCTTTTTCGGAGTGATGGGTTCGCGGAGAATGAGCCACGCAAGCAGCATCACCCACATTGGCATCGTCGTGGTTACGAGCGAGGCCTCGCCGGGCGACGTCAGGCTCACGCCGACAATGAAGCAGCCCTGGTTGAAAAGTACGCCAAGCATTCCGGCGCCGGCGAGGCGGAGAATGTCGCCCAACGGCACATGCTCGCGCGGCAGAAACAGAGAAGTGAGCCAAAACAGGGCGGCCGCACCCGCCACTCTGAAATCAACCATAACCATCGGGGCTACGACGCCCGCGGTAAAAACCATTTTTGCCACCGGCGACATCAGTCCCCACATCACGTTGGCCCCCAGCATGGCCAGGTGGCCTTTCGCCTTATTCATTTCCATTTCTGCGTCTTAGTAATTTCAGCTAATTCATTCAGACAGCAAAATTACGAAAAAAGCCGCAAGTATGGATAACGGTTCCCGTCAATTCAGATTGATTAGAGTCTGGAATATCATATCTGGAGTTTGCGTATCGGTAACAGCTTCTCCTGTGGTTATGTCAATCACTAAAGTTGTAATATCCCCTGTAGCGGGGTCGGCATCACTAATAGTTAGTCTGCCGTTTCTGACACACTTATTATAATATTCAGCAGAATCAATAAGATTTATGAATGACGGTATTTCGACATTAAATTTCACAAATCCATCTTCAAGGTTCACAGGGTCAAACCAATATGCTCCGAAATTCTCTCTTGAAGGATTTATAGACCATATCCTGCCGGTTAAGAACAATCCATTGTTAAAGTTGATGGGGAAGTTCAGTTTCTTTAGCCAGCTCCATTCGTGATTTTTTATGTCGATTTTTGTGACCCAGTTACTTGGCCCGCTTGTCAAGATATATCCATCGCCTACAAAGCAAGAGCTAATTCGCATTGCAAAGTCTTGATAATTAAAAGCGCTTAAAGGGCCACCAATCAATTTGATTGGATTATCACACAATTTGGAGTCTCCGGGTGTATTGCCTATAGCAATGTCATATGCTAATGCAAAAGGCCATCCTCCTTCTTCAAGACTTTCAAACAATTTCTGCCGGCTTTCATCTTCGAGGCCGTAACCATTATCAAAACCATCTGAATCTTTTTCAAATTTAAAGCGAGGTTCAGTCGCGACAATTGCAATGGGCTTACCTTGATAAGGAACGAAAAAAACTTGACATTCCCCCGTCTGAGTTACATCAATTTGATCAACTGTAACATTATAGTTAGGATAGTAGGTAAAACTTCCACCGGGAATCGTACACTTTAGTTCATTGGCTATATCTTTGCTGATACTTGCCTGGTCAATCTTTTGAAATCCCGAATGGGGCCATCCGATATTTAAGTTACCAAAGGCAAGAGAATTATTGCTTTCGAAGTGAGACCAAACAACTCCATTGTCAAGGATATAGAAATCCTTATACATTTCTATATTTGCGGTTATTTGTTCAAAAGAAGATGATGATTCTCTTAGATTAAATTTATATGTATTGCCATCTCCATATATTGAAGTGAGTGATGCGTAATATAAGTCGCCATGGGAATTTTCTTTGAAACTTCCTCTTAAAGAGCAATAATAAGATTCATAATACTCTTTTTTATACAGCATTTCCGAAATATTGTCCACGCACCAGATTTTTCCGTCTGTTTTGCGCACAAGCAAATCTTTGTATGGAACATCCTGTTGTATAAAATAATCATTGCCGTTTTCGTCAGTCTCATAGCGGTTGCTGACAAAGTCGCCATCACTGTCGTAGTAGGCGCACTGTACCACAAGCATATAGTTGTCGGTGAGGTCGAAGAGTTGTTTTGGCACTACGCGAAGAACTTCTTCATGTTCAAGGCGATTACCAAGTGTGTCGGTTGTGAAATACACCCCGACCGCTGAGATATTGCCTGACGCGTCAACCTTGTAAAGTCCGGCCGATAAATATTCTCCATCAATGGCTCGTGAGGAATTTCCCTGACCTTTCAGGCCAATTGAAACGGCTCCGCTAAGATCCATTTTGCCAATGCGCAATTTCCCATAATCTATCTTAGACCCCGGTTCATCATTAGAGCAACCCCACATGAACAGCATCGTTATGATGAGCGCTATAGCTGTCGTAACTTGAGTGAATATTTTCATAATCATTATTAACCGCCGCGGTCATCCTCTCGTTGGCAATTGATTGGTTTATAAGCGAAAAGCGTAGGAATCTGTATCTGTTGCCGTCCTACTGCTTGAGGCTTCTCGCATTGCCCATCGATAGTCGGACGGCAACGAAGAAGCCCTACGCTTGTATATGCAATCATAGCGTCCGGCTATATTCCTTGCGGAATACCGTGTCGAAAGCAAGATATTACATATCCACGGGCATCTACCGTTGCTCAATCCTTGACTATCGATAGAAATTTTGCGAGAATTTCAAGCAGTCAAGAATCAGCGCGGATAAACGCTTTTCATTATGTCTTCGCCTCCCGCCCTCAATCCCTCTGACCGGGGCTCCAGTGCGGTCTGCATCTGCAAAGTTAATACAAATTGTTGGCGCCTACAATGTTTGTGTTATAAAACATAAAAATTTGCCGGAGTGTATATTTGGTAAAAGTAAGGCATATTACAATCATAAATACAGTTTATCCAATATGTAAAGAATAACCAGTAAGTCTGGCGCCAAACTCCTAAATTACCGCGTGTTGCCCCCCTGATAATAGAACTCCACCTATATAGGAATAGGTTAAATTATGGAGTCAGTAAGTGGGTTGGCGATAGCTTTCTTGTAATTTTCAAATGCCGAGGCTGGGGTCGTGTTTGCATAGCAGTAGAGACAACCGTGCGGGCAAGTGTTGTATGTGCCGATGTCTTTTGAGAGAATGCAGCCGCACGCCTTACGTTGGCCGCTGTCGGTCTTTGCGTTATAAAGAAAATTTTGCAGAATGGCATCATTGGTAGCAAGACGGCTGATTAGTTCCGGGTCGATGCAGCGGTTATGCTCGATGCCATATTCCGAGAGGTCAATGCGTTCGGCACACGTAGCCAGTCTGAAATTCCAGTTATCACGGTTCAATATTGAAAGTCGCGATGCAAATTCGCGCATAGACTCTTCATTCCATTCTCGATAATTGATGCCGCTTTGGCGAAGATTGCGCGACACTTTTTTATACGATTCAATGTCGGCGAAACTGAAAACGAGTTTTTCGGTATAACCGACCAAGGCATCAGCGATGTGCGCAATTTTTTGAAGTAAAGCATCCATGGTTGTTCTGTCTGTAAGAATAAGCGGGTCAAAACGCCACACAACTGCTCCAAAGCCGAGAACATCAACGAGGCGACGGAATGTATCTATCCTTTGCATCAACGGTGGAACATTTGGCTCCAGCCTTTCGGACTCGTAATCATTAAGAGTAAACTGGAAATAACAACCGATTTCCTGCTCTTTAAGCATTGGAAGATACGGTAAGAGGGGAGCTGGATTTTTCGACCAAAAGACAATGAAACGTGTATTTCTGAACGACACATAACTATCCTGCCCGGAGAAAGGATTCCGCCACCTGACGTAACCTTTTTCGAGACGTCTGAAGAACCAGTCGGTATAAAACGCCGGTATGTCTGTGGCCCTGCTTGCAGATATTATCAGAGGAGCCTGTGCAATGACTTCTGTCCCATTGTCGTTGCGTATGGATATGGTCTGATGTTTCGTCATGATGGAATTATGCCGTCTGAGACAATAAAATACCGGCCATACAAACAAATTCTAATTGCTTGTATGGCCGGTAGTCAGTATGTTAAATGTAAATTTGAGCCTTAATACTCGTCCTCGTTGAAGAGGAAGTCTTCTTTGGAGGGGTAGTCGGGCCAGATGTCTTCGATGCTTTCGTAGGTTTCGCCTTCGTCTTCGATTTCCTGAAGGTTTTCAATGACTTCGAGCGGAGCACCGGAGCGCATGGCGTAGTCTATGAGTTCTTCGCGCGTGGCAGGCCAGGGCGCGTCTTCGAGTTTTGAGGCAAGTTCAAGTGTCCAATACATATCTTTGCTTGTTTGCTAAGTGTTATTTTTTTATTTTGGACGGCAAAGGTACGCAATTTTCTTGAATTGTCATATAGGTTTTTGCCAAAAATTTTCGGGAATTTCGGCGCGAATGTTGACGTAGCGGGCAAAGGTGTAGAGCCAGTCGCTGAGCCGGTTTATGAGGGTGAGGGCTTCGGGTGCGACGTTGATGTCGCCGACTATGGCAACGATGCGTCGTTCAGCGCGGCGGCAGACGGTGCGGGCAATGTGGGCGCGGGCGGCGAGCACGGAGCCGCCGGGGAGCACGAAGTTGGTGAGCGGGGGCACGACGTGGTCCATCTCGTCGATTGAGTCTTCAATGGCTTTGATGTCGGCGTCGGTGATGCCGGTCTGCGGCGAGCCGGCCAGATAGGAGCCGAGGTTGAACAGGAGGTTCTGAATGCGGACAATGGTGTCGCGCTGGGGGGCGGGACACTCGGTTGCGGCCGCGAGCAGGCCCATGTGGGAGTTCAGTTCGTCTACGGTGCCGTAGGCTTCGATTCGGGGCGCGTCTTTGCTGAGGCGCGTGCCCCCGACAATGGAGGTTTGTCCGGCGTCGCCGGTGCGTGTGTAGATTTTCATTCTCGTGAAAGGATTTCAAATTTGTCGGTTACGATTTCGGTTACGGTGTGCTTGAGGGTGGCGCGGTCTTCCCAGGTGCGTGTGCGCAGTTTGCCTTCGATGAAGAGGCGCGTGCCCTTGCGGATATATTTTTCGGCGAATTCGGCCTGCGCGTCCCACATGATTATCTGATGCCATTCGACGCGCTTAATCGGTTCGCCGCCGGCGGGGTTGGCAAAGGTTTCGGACGTGGCGAGCGAGAAGGAGGCCACGGCGCGTTTTTCGACGTAGCGGAGCTGCGGGTCGCGGCCCACGTTGCCTATGAGTATGACTTTTTGGTATGACACGATTTCTGTTTTTTGTATGGTTGATGAGGGATTATTTCAGGAAGTCGGGGGCAAGCACGAAGATGCCGAGCGAGATGCCGGCGTGCCAACCTCTGTCGGCCACGGAGCCCGTGCGGTAGTTTCCGTAGGCGCAGAGGCTGACGAGCTTCAGGTTGAATACGGCCTGCAGCTCACCGAAAAACTCGGGCGAGCCGGGCTTCTTGCCCAGCAGGGTCGAGTTGTTCGGCCCGCGCTCTATGCGCTGCCACGGAGCAAAGATATGAAAAGTTCCGCGAAGTTGCAAGTTAGATGTCATTTTCCACACCGGCGTGATGCCTGCGCCCAGGAATGAGTATGCGCGGAAAGAGCCGTTGAACGAGTTGAAACAGGACGGGGTGGGCGAGTAGCTCGGCGCTTCGGCCAGGGCTGCGTCGTAGACCGCGGCGGCCTTTCGGCCCGACACGAGCAGCTCGCCCTCGAGCCCGAGGGCAAAGTGTTTGTTCAGGTTCCAGTATTTTCGCGTTTTGGCGCGCAGTTGCAGCCATTTATACGGCTTTTTGCTCAGTGAGGGCACATTGCCGTAGCGATGGCCCAACAGCCCCATGGCCGCAGCGTGGATTTCGAGGCCTGAGGTCGGGAAGTCAATGGCGTCGAGGGTGTTATAGTCGAACCGTAGGGCCATCTGGCCGAGTTTGAGCGAGTTCTTGATTTTGACGCCTTCGTCGTCGGCAAACTTGACCCGCTGATAGCCGTAGCCCACCGAGGCGGAGGCAACGGCGTGGCGTCCGCATGCAACCTGAAACAGATAGGCGCGACCGAAGGCCTGGAAGTCGGTTACGAACTTGGGCTCGTCGATTTTGAAGAACATCTGTTCGGTTTGCGAGTACATGTGTTTGCTGACCACTCCCTGCAGCCCGAGGCTATAGGGCGTGTTGGCGCCGAAGCGCACTGTGGTGTAGAGTTGGGCAGCCATGTAGCTCTGGCCGATCCATGCGCCGAGATTGCCGCTCAGAGCGCGGCGGCTCATAGCGTTGTAGCCCACAGATGCGTAGAGCATGCTCGATGTCGACGACGAGATGTAGCCGCCGATGCCGAGCGCCCAGGCCGGTTTCGGGAAGGCGCGCAGGTGGAGGGTGTAGGTTGTCGAGTCGGCCTCGGAGGCGTAAACCTGCAGGTCTTGCAGCGAGCCGGCCGAAATTGCCTTGTAGAAGCCGTCGATGGCTCTGTCAAACGAAAACTCGTGTGCGGGAAATTGCGAGCGGATAAATTCGTTCTGTCGCGGAGTTCCGCCCGTGCATTCCACGCCGCTGAAGCGCAGCGGCACCAGCCTGCGCTTGAACTCGGTGCGGCGGCGCGCCACTTCGGCCGCGGGGCGCCGGGCGCTTATGCGGTCCTTGATGCTGTCAATCATTTCGAGGCCGCGCCGATAGCCGATGTCATAAATGCGGCGAGCCTTCGCGAAGTCAAGCAGCGAGAAGTTGTGGAGGTCAATGTGGATTTTCACACCGTCGGCCTCGGGCATGTCATAGGTCTGCGGGCGCGTAACCAGGTCGCTCAGCTGATTGAGGGCGTTGGGCGGACTCGGAACGGAGTCGGGGGTGTGGACGTCAACGCCAACCATTACGTCCGGCCGGAACTCGGCGCGCATGGTGCTGACGGGGAAATTGTCGAAGATGCCGCCGTCATAGTGCAGGGTGTCGCCGATTTCGATAGGGCAGAAAACCAGCGGGAACGACATCGAGGCTCTGATGGCGTCGGGCAGACGTCCGCCGCGGCTCACTTCGCCGCGCTGGGCCTTGATGTTGGAGCTGATGGTGCGCAGCGGCACGAAGAGCCGGTCAAAGTTGTTGCCGCACGCGCGCGAGGCCGGTGCGAACACCTCCATGAACGACAGGTTCATCACCGTTGGCGAAATCAAACTCCACGGCACCTGCCGGGCCACGGCGTCGTTGCCGAGCGAGAAGGACGCTATTTGCGGCGACGGCTGCGGCGACGTCATGTAATAGCGCAGCGAGGGGTCGATGGTGCCGGCCGCGGCGTTGGTGAACGTCGGGCTTGCAAGCAACTCCATCATTTCGTCGGGAGAATAGCCGGCGGCGTAGAGTCCGCCCACGATGGCGCCCATCGATGTGCCGGTGATGTAGTCAATCGGAATGTCGTTCTCTTCGAGCGCCCGGATAACGCCGATGTGGGCAATGCCCTTGGCTCCGCCGCCGCTGAGCACCAGCCCGACGCGTTCATCGGCGCTCCATGCCGTTGCCGACATGGCGGCTGTCAATGCAATCAAACACAATAATCTTTTCATAGCTGAAACGAATTGTATACGAAATGATAACACCGCACGGCGGCAAAATGATTTGACGAAATTTGCATATGACCGTAAATTTTCTTAATTTTGCGTAGATAAAGAACACGTGCCATGATAGAACCTGCGTTATATCTTTTCCCCGTGGGCCTGAGCGAGACGTCCATGCCCGACGTGCTGCCGCAACTCAACCTCGAGTTGCTGAAGCAGGTGCGCCATTTCGTGGTTGAGAATCTGCGCTCGGCACGCCGCTTTCTAAAGCAGGTTGACCGTTCAATCGACATTGACAGCCTCACCCTGACCGAGCTGAGCGAGCACACGCCCGCGGCTGACGTGCCGCCGATGCTTGCGCCGCTCGAGCGTGGCGAGGCCGTTGGCGTGATTTCCGAGGCGGGTTGTCCGGCCGTGGCCGACCCCGGCGCCGATTTGGTGGCCGTGGCCCAGCGCCGCGGCTTCAAGGTCGTTCCGCTCGTGGGGCCGTCGAGCATACTCCTGTCGCTGATGGGCTCGGGCTTTAACGGCCAGCGTTTTGCCTTCGAGGGCTATCTGCCGATAGACGAAGGCGCGCGCTCCAAGCGTCTGCGAGAGATGCAGCAACGCATTCAGCGCGAGCGGCAGACGCAGATTTTCATCGAAACGCCATATCGTAACAACCGCCTTGTGGCCGAGCTCGCATCGCGGCTTCCCGGCGAGATGTTGCTCTGTGTGGCCTCAGACCTCACGGGGCCGCGTCAGTCGGTGCGCACTTTGCCGCTGTCGCGCTGGCGCACAGAGCGGTATGATTACAACAAGATTCCAACAATCTTCCTCCTGTTCAGCGAATAACACAATGCCTCTCCATAAAAAATCTATAAAGCAGCAGCAGTTTGATTCGCCCGGCCTTTTCACGGCCGAGATGCTTGGCGAGACCGTGGTGCCGGCCGAGATTATACCGGTCAGGCTGCGGCCCGACGCGTCTGACGATACGTTCTTCTTTATGAGTTTCGGCAGCGGGTCGAGCGGCAACTGCGCCTATGTGGGCGACAGCAAGGGCGGATTTCTTATCGACGCCGGCGTCGACCCGCAGAAGGTTGAGCGCGAACTGAGCAACCACGGCATTCAGATGACCAAGGTGCGCGGTGTCGTGCTGACCCACGACCATGGCGACCACGTGCGCTACGTCTATTCGTTTTTGCGCAACAACCGTCATATGCTGGCCTACTGCACTCCCAAAACCATGAACGGCCTGTTGCGGCGCCACTCCATTTCGCGGCGCATTCGTGAGTATCACCGCGCAATTTACAAGGAGTTTGAGTTCACCATCGGCAATTTCACGATTACACCTTTCGAGGTCAGCCACGACGGCACGGATAACGTCGGCTATTTCATTGTGCACGGCAACCGGACCATGGCCGTAGCCACCGACTTGGGGTGCATCACCGACCGCGCGCGTTTTTACATGAGTCGCGTCAATGCCCTGGTAATCGAGAGCAACTATGACCTGGACATGTTGCGCAACGGCGCGTATCCCGACCACCTGAAGGCGCGTATCGAGGCCGATAACGGCCATCTTGACAACAAAGTGTCGGCCGCTTTTGTGGCCGAGGCGTGGACTCCCGACCTGCGCCACGTGTTCCTGTGCCATCTGAGCCACGATAACAACCGGCCGGAGAAGGCATTTAACGCTCATCGCGACGCGATGCGTGCCGCCCACCCCGAAGTTTCGGTCGGCGACGGCACGCAAGAGCATCTCAGCGACCTGCAGATTGTCGTATTGCCAAGATTTGACGCTACGCCGCTCTACGGGTTCAAGAGCGAAATTAAGAATTAAGAATTAAAAATTGATGGCTCTTTTGGGTCATTGCGGTTTTTAGTTGTCGAGGCCGAGGGTCTTGATGGCCTCGGGCGTCAGAAAGCGGTAGAGGTCATACTGGCTCACGGGCACACGGACAATGCCAGTCGAGTAGGGCGCTACGTCATACGGCTGATAGACGAACACGATTTCTTCTTCCGTAATCTGGAAATTGTCGAACGAAGCAATCGGCTCGGCAAACAGTGTGCCTTCGCCCGGATAGCGTTTGCGGGCCTCGGCGTTGATAAGGTCGAGAATGGCGGTGCCGTTCTGAGGCTTGAAGGTATTCTCGGGCGTCATAAGGCTGTGGTTGGCGATGCTGTAGTTGAGAAAACGCTCGGTCTGCATGCCGTGGGCCATGCCGTATCTGTATTCGTAATTATATACCTGAACAACGAGCACGTCGGGCGTCAGCAAGGTTACGTTGCTGTTTATAATCGAGATGTTGTTGCGGTTGTTGTCATATGCCTCGGTGTAGGGCACTTTCTTGTAAGTGAATGTCGAGTCCGATTCGTCGCGCAAGCCGTCGAGTGCCGTGGTCATGAACTGCTGCGTGGCTTTGTCGAACGAGTCGGGGCTGTCAGTGCCGAACGTGAGGTTGAGCAGCGAATCGCGCAGCGCGTCGAAGTCGGTGCGTCCGATTTTCTCAGGCCAGACGACCGAGTATTTCGACGCCGTGAAAACCGTGTCGCCGAAAAAGTCGGGAATCATATAGCCGACCGAGTCGACACGGGTAACGAACTCGATTGTGCTGTCTGTCTCGGGTTTGGCGCATGACTCGACAATCAGGCCGGCAACGGCCGTCAGCGCGCAGGGAATTATTGTCTTGAAAAGTCTCATCTTTGAATTACATGTGAAAAACCGGTTTGAACGGAGCTACGGGTTGCATCAGGGCATTGATGTTGCCGATTTGCGAGCCGTCGGTGGTGAGATCTACGGCCAGTTGCGGCGCGCCCTCCGAAATGTTGAGCCGCGTGAGGTCTATCCACACCACTGCGGGACTCTCGGTGAGCTGGAAATAGTAGACTTTGTCGGTCTGGTCGCACAGAGAGAACCATTGCGTGGTGGAAATCTCCGGATTGTCGGGCAGCGAGATGCCCATCGGCACGGCGCAGTTGCGTATCACGCCGAACACTCCGGCCAGCCCCTTGCGATGGCTTAGATTCTTGGGGAGTAACGAAGAGTAGAACGAAGCGCGGGCAAATCGGTCGGTCGACCGGTTGGTGCCGGGCAGCATGTGCATGCCGCCGACCTCGCGCCAGTAGTTGCGCACCGCCAGCTGGTCGGTGAAAAACGGCGCGTTGGTCAGAACGTTGAATTGCGGACCGGTGGCAATTTCGAGCTTGCCGTCGCGATATTCGATTACGGCGCAGTTGCCGTCGGTGTCGGTGATTGCCATGTGCAGCGTGGCCTGCGAACCGTCGGGCATTTCGGGCGCGTAGATGTAGAATTTGTCCTGACTCAGCACTTCGATGGCTTCGTCAACCGTGGCGAAATTGTCGAGCACATATTGGGGCCAGACGCTCGACGACATTTTTTTTCTGAACTCCTTTCCCGGGCCGTAGGAATAGACCGCTCCGGGCAGATAGAGAACGTTGACCGCAAGGCCTTTCTCGTTCATGCCCTCTGAAAACCCCATGTCATAGCTCACGGCCATGACGGTGGCATATCTTGACGTCCAGACAAGGCGGTCGGTGGGGTCATCGAAACTGACATGCCTCTCGCCGCGCGGAAAGACACGTAGCGATGTCGGAATGGGCGTGCGCCAGTCGAGAGTGCGTCCGGTTGCGGTTACGCTGTCGCCGCAGTAGACCACCCTGGTGCATGCGTCGGCGTCTTGCACGGAGAAGAACATGAAAAATAGCATCGCGAAGAGTCCGCGTCTGAAAATGCTTGAGAATTTCATAGTTGTGTAAAAAGCGAGGTTATAATCATTTTGATTTATTAACACAACATTTCAGCCGTTGTAACGGTTCACGTCCTCACACAAAAGAGCCGGTTTAAGGTTAAACCGGCCCGGGAGGGGCTGCCGTTCGCCGTTGCGCGTTAAAACGCGCGCCGACGCATGCAGCCGCGAGTTCTTTGCGTGTTTACTGGCAAATGAGAGTAACGTCGATGTCTTTCGGATCTTCGTTTTCAGAGAGGCAGACTTTGCCTTCGCGGGCCAGCCAGCCGATAGCGGCGTAAACTTCTTTGTCTTTCAGCTTTGTGGCTTTTTTGATGGTTTTGAGAGAGTTGCAGCCCTGTTCAGCGAGGGCTTTCCAAACTTCACCGGCATATGAGCCAATTTGTTCTACAGTCATAACGAATTGTTGTTTAGGTAAATTATAAAAAGTTAATAATGATTTTTTTATTTGCGGTGGCGAATGATTCCGGTGAGTTTCGAGCCTACTCTGAGGGCAATGAGACCGTAGTCAAGCCATGACAATGCGCCGAGCATGCGCCCCATCAGCGAGCGGCCGCTTGAGCCGAGGGCGTTGCCGTGGAACACCGAACGGGCCTGCGATGCCACGATTTCGCGGCTGATCAATATGCGCGTTTCTGTCAGGGCGCGTGCATAACGGATTTCGTCGAGGGTCAGTCCTTCCCACTCCTGTTCGGGGCGTTTGATCGAGTAGGTTCCTTTCATTCTTGCGTGCGTGTCGGTTTATTGGTGTCGGGAGCCGGCATCTTGTGGTCGGTGTTGGCGGGAGGGTCGAGAACAACGCGCGAAATGTAGCGCGCAATCGGGTCGACAATGAGCCGGCGCTTGAAGCAGGTGGCAATGATTGCAATCATCACGTAGAACCCGCCGATAATCAGGTATGTCCAACAAGGGGGAAGGCCGCGCAGCAGGAAGTCGGCCACCGACATCGACAGGAATATCAGTGCCGTGGTGCACACGACGAAAACCACGGCAACCAGGGCGATGCGCCCCAGCAGCAGGGTTAGCTTCTCGGTGAGCAGCAGCCTGATGTTTTCGACTTCAAGATTAAGCAGTCGTTTGGTCTGACGGTAGAGGCGCGTGTAGCCGCTTTCTTCTTCTTCAGCCGGGTTGTTGTTGAATATATCCATCTGGCAAAAGCGGGGACCGGCACAGCATCTGATTTGCTTGCCTCTCCCCGCGTTTATGGGTGAAATTAAGTTAATGGAGAGTCAGACAATCTCTTCATCATCTTCTTCAAGACGGGCAATGAGTTCGTCGACCTCGGCATCGCTGAGAATCATGCTGTGCTGGCTGAGTTTCTCCTTGATGCGCTTGCGCAGAATCTCGCCGCGCTGCGGCGCACAGAGAACTGCAGCCGTGAAGCCCATGAGAGCTCCCCCGATAAAGGCGCCTAATGTGCCTGAAAGAACGCTGTTGTTTGCCATGTGATGATAAACAGACTGTTTGATTTGTTACGGATTACTTATTTCTTGAGCTCTGAAGCGATTTCGTCAACAAGTTCGTCGAGTTTGTCCTCGTTGCGGGGATAGAGCCCTTTTTCGCGCAGGTAGCGCTTGATCTGTTCGCGGGTTTTGTCGCCGCTTTCGGGGGCAAAGAGAAGGCCGGCAGCAGCGCCGATTGCAGCGCCGCCGATAACTGCGAGGAAGATGCTGAAATTTTTCATCGTCTTTTTTGAGTTTTAGTTTTTGATTTAATTTTCGGTTGTAAATGAATCTTTTGTTTTGCTAACAATTCGGCTCTCCAAAAAGTTCAAAAACATAGCTTCATGGCGCAAATGTAACCATAAAAACCGAACAATCCAAATTTCCGATGATTTTTGTGTTATAAATCTTTATCTAAAATCGGTCGTACGGGCATGCCGTAGGAGGTGGCCGAAGTCCAATGGCAGCCTATGCCGGGTTTTGCCGAGATTTGTGTCAGACAACTCGACGTTTTGTTTTGTGTGCCGTTAGTATAGCGGTTGTCAATATAGAATATGCTGGCATTGGAGTTGCCGGTTATGTAAGTTGAGGAAGTAATAAATGTCAGACTTCTGAATGCCGGTTCCGTCCGGCCTGCCATGAAGTGGTCGGAAGAAAATGAACGCGTGAGAGAAAATGATGTAACTGTTGAGAAGTCGTCATATCTCAAGCTCTTGTTTCTTACTCCTGTGGCCGGGAATGAAAAGCTTGTGTTTATCTCACCGCGGGTTATGGTTACGGTCCATGTATAATTCCAGCTTGTCGCTCCTGCGGTAGGGTTGGTTATTTCCGTTTTGTAATTTTCTGCAGGTGTTGTTCCGCTTCCATATAAATTGCAATTTGCGTAGGCCGAACCATGTATTGTAAGAGCAGTGAACACGTTGGCTTGTGGCACACGATAGCCTGCGGGACACGGGTCGTAAACCGACTTGCACGCAAGTTCTTCGTTAGTCTCGTCAGGAGATGCCGCCTTTTTAGCTTTGGGATTCCACAACTGAAACGGGTCAGTCTCAGTGAACCAGCGGTCTCGATAGTCGACGAATTTATTTCCATGATCATCCTTGAGTTTATCGTCATACTTACTCATGATGAATACATGAGGGTGGCTTATCGCCCATTTGATGCTGGCCCCTTTTTCATCGCCCAAGTCAGTTGTGCTTGTGCCCGGGGTATTTCGCGTGAGTTTATAGTTTTCATTGAATGTGGGTTTATTCTCCATATTCAGTTCCGAGTAATCATCTCCTTTATAATAATATGTGGGAGTGGAGGAATTGTAGATGCCGCCGGGTGTCGGTGCGTTGCGCCCCCACTGATAATAGGTGTTGTCGCCGGCAAGCGAGCCTTTGAACTCTTTCTGAGTGAAAAGCTTATCTTGCGCATTGATTACGGTGTTTCCGGCAGTATATTTTGTCAGTTCAATAGTGCTGTTGTTGACTTTGACTTTGAACTTGATTTTGAACTGACGCTCGGCGTTGCCGGTGTGCGGGTCGCAATAGCCGAGATTGACGCTTGCGAGGCCGTGCTTCTTGCCTGTAAACTCGTATTTTGATGTAGAAGAATTTTTAGTGATTGACTCGATTTCTTTATAATCCGTGCGCGCTCTCCACTCCGCCGTGTGTTGCGACACCCAGATGTGCCAGCTCCACATAATATTTTTCGAGGCGTCTCTTACCACGATAAGAGCATTTCCCTGGGTAATTGAATGCTTTCGCACCCGGAATTTGACCCATGACATGCCGTTTTCGGTAATCAGCTCTATTTGGTCAATCAAATCGGGCGCATCTTGCCAGGCGAGCACCGCATCGGCGGCGTCGGTAATCGCGTAAGTGGTGATTTTAGCTCCGTTGTAATCAACGTGCTGGCCCGATATGCCCAATGAATTGTACGCTCCGTTTTTATATGTGTTGCCGTAAACGACCGGAAATTTATAATAACCGGGTTGGTCCAACATGTAGCAATTGGCCGATTCGTTACCGCTAAGTTCATAGAGGTCTGCAGGGGAGTCGGACGTTCTCAAAAATTCATTGCGATTGCCAAGCGTGTTTTGCAGCGTTGTGAAATCAGTTTGAGCCGAAAGAACATACATGCCTTTCAGGCTACCAATCGTTGTGAGGTCGCTAACGGGGTGAGCTGTGCCGTCGGCGGCTGTTGCGGTTTGCTGCACATCATTGCCGTCGGGGTCATAGAACTTGGCCGCACTGTAAGAAGAGCCGCCGTTGAGCGAGTATTGGAGTTCGGGAGTCGGAAGCTCGACATAGGAGGTTCCCGTTACGCCGGCTTTGGTAACTTCGGCATAAGCCCTGAGCTCGACATCGTGCCACACTCCCGAATAGGGCAGACTATCGTTCGGAGTCTTGTTGAACTCCACAATCGGCTTGACATTTATGCTCGACGGCGAGATGGAATATGTTATGATTTTTCCCTCGGGCCATGTTGTCCCTGCCAGCGAGGCGGACATAGTGAACTTTTGTTCGCTCAGTTTCTCTTTGAAGTCGATTTCGAGTTTTGCTCCTTCGGGCAGAGTCTGCGGAATCATCAGCATGGTGAAGTCGCCAGTCTCGCCGATTACTTCGACGCTCTGGTTCTTGTCTCCGACAATTTTATCGTCGTCGTTGGGCGAGGTGTAACCGCCGTCAATCGAGACTTCGCGCTGAACCTTAAATGTGCCGGTCGATGTCTTGTCAATTTGCCATTTGTCTTTGGTTGCGTCCGGGTCGGGGGTGAAGGTGCCCGTGGCGGGTATTCCGCTCAGTCGTACCTCAGTGATTGTTCCGGGAATCATGTCTGCGGCTGTAACGACTTTTACGGCCGTCAATATATGGCGGAAGTTCAGACTGATTTCGGCCGATGTCGCGTCGGTGCAGGCAGCCATCAGATCGTGCTGCTTTTTGACATCGGTGGGAACGGTATATGTGATTCTCGGCGAACCCTTGGCTGTTGACTCCGACAGGGTGAAGGGGTCGTCGGTTCGGTCGGCATTGACCGGCGCATAGGCGAAAAAGCGCACTTTTCCACCCGTAGGCCAAAGCAGTTTTTCGGTACACGAGGCCGTAGAGCTGTTGACTTTGCAGGTCAGGTCGTAGGCGAAGTTCGGCGTGAATTCGTCTTCCGGGAAATCTCCGGTATAGCAGATGGCGCTCATCGAAAAATTCTCTATCGTATTTTTCATTGCGCCTCTTGAGCGGGGAGCGGCGGAGCTTACATTGGCCGATTCGATTGTGTGTACATATAAAGGAGTGGTGCTTTCGGAGGTTGCGGCATCAATGGAGATGCAGCGCGAATCGGGGTCGTCTGCTTCGGCGGCAATATCTGTGGTCCATTCTTCAGGTGCGGCTACCTTTATGACAAGGGGGCCGGACTGCGGACCGTTTTCAATCAAATCGTCCTCGCAAGCCGTGAGTGTGCCGAATAAACAAAATAAGCCTACAACAGGCAAGATGCTTGTCGTTTTACTGTATTTGCAATTCATTTCAATACTTAGATAATTACAAATCTTATTATCACAATGTGAATTACTGATGTACTATGCAAAAATAGTCAAAATCCGTAACATAGCGATTATTGAGGGCGGCAACTCATGCCTGAATTTGCATTATTTAACAAATATGCGGCCAATTAAATATTTGTTAACATGGAGCCGGCAAAAAATCAGGCTTTAGTCAAGCGGGTAGGGCGAGCCGTCGGGGCGCACGATGCGCTGGTTGCGTGAGCCTCGGAATCGCAGCGACGTGTCGCGCTCTGCCTCGATGAAGGGGCCTTCGACAATGGCGTCGAATTTTGCGAGCAGCGACGCCATGTCAGGTCGTGAGGCAAGCTCTTCGAAGCGATAGCCGGTGTAGCACCAGATTTTCAGGCCGGCGGCTTTCAGGCGGTCGGCCAAAGCGCCCAGCGCGTCGAGGTCGGGCTGTTGCAGCGGGTCGCCGCCGGTAAGTGTAACGTTGAAGCCGTGGGAGATGATGATGTCGGCCAGTCGGTCAGAGTCCATTTCCTCGCCGGCGGCAAAGTTCCATGACTCGGGGTTGTGGCAACCCGGGCAGCGGTGGGTGCACCCGGCAAAGTAGACCGATGTGCGGAGTCCCGGGCCGTCGACCGACGTGCCCGGGACTATCTGCAGAATTCTGAATGACGCCATGAGCGAGGTTATTTGTGGACCACGCGGTCGCGCAGTTCGGCGAGCTTGCCTGAGTTCCATCGGTCGGTTGTGCCGACAAGATAGCCGGTGATTCGCTGCAGGCGGTCAATGTTGGTGCCGTGGCAGCGCGGACATTCTTTCAGGCCTTCGGTGGCGTCTTCATAACCGCAGTCCATGCAGCGGTTGCGGTTGTGATTGACCGAGCAGTAGCCGATGTTATACTGGTCCATGAGGTCTACGATGTCGCTGATGGCCTGCGGGTTGTGGGTGGCGTCGCCGTCAATCTCGACGTAGAATATGTGGCCGCCGCGCGTCAGTTCGTGATAGGGCGCCTCAATCATGGCCTTGTGGCGCGGCGAGCAGTGATAATAGACCGGCACGTGGTTTGAGTTGGTGTAGTAGTCGCGGTCGGTGATTCCGGGCAGCACGCCGAACGTCTTGCGGTCGGCGCGCGTAAAGCGTCCGCTCAGGCCCTCGGCGGGAGTGGCGAGTATGGAATAGTTGTGGTTGTATTTTTCGGAATATTCGTTGGCTCGCGAGCGCATGTGGCTGATTATGCGTAGGCCCAGCTTTTGCGACTCGGCGCTTTCGCCGTGGTGCTTGCCTGTGAGGGCCACGAGACATTCGGCCAGACCGATGAAGCCGATGCCGAGGGTGCCCTGATTGATGACGGGTTCGATGGTGTCGTTGGGCTTAAGCCGGTTCGAGCCGTTCCACAGGCGCGACATCAGCAGCGGGAACTGTTTGGCGAGGGCCGTTTTCTGGAAGTTGAAGCGGTCGTCGAGCTGTCGGGCGGTTATGTCGAGCACTTCGTCGAGCTTGCTGAAGAAGCGTTCAATGCGTTCATGTTCGTCTTTGATGCCCATCAGTTCGATTGCGATGCGCACAATGTTGATTGTCGTGAACGAGAGGTTGCCGCGGCCCACGGAGGTCTTCTCGCCATAGCGGTTTTCGAACACACGCGTGCGGCAGCCCATGGTGGCCACTTCATAGAGATAGCGCTCGGGGTCGTTTTCGTTCCACTTTTCATGGACGTTGAACGTGGCGTCGAGGTTGACGAAGTTGGGGAAGAAGCGGCGTGCTGTAACCTTGCACGCGAGTTGGTAGAGGTCGTAGTTGCGGTCGCCCGGCAGATAGCTGACACCGCGTTTCTTCTTCCAGATCTGAATCGGGAAGATGGCTGTCGCTCCGTTGCCGACGCCCTCGTAGGTCGATTTGAGCAGTTCGCGGATAATGCAGCGGCCCTCGGCCGACGTGTCCGTGCCGTAGTTGATTGAGCTGAAAACGACTTGGTTGCCGCCGCGCGAGTGAATGGTGTTCATGTTGTGAATGAACGCCTCCATGGCCTGATGCACGCGCGAGGCGGTGCGGTTGATGGCGTGTTGCAGCAGTCGCGCTTCGCCTTCAAGGCCGTCGAGCGGCTTTTTGACGAAGTCGTCTACCTCGACGTTATAGAGGTGGCTGAGGTCTTTGCCGGCAATCTGTTCGAGATTCTGCACCTCTTCAATGAACGATGAGCGCACGAAGGGCGCCAGATAGAAGTCGAATGCCGGAATGGCCTGGCCGCCGTGCATTTCGTTTTGGGCGGTTTCGAGCGAGATGCAGCCGATGATGCTGGCGGTCTCGATTCGCTTGGCCGGACGCGACTCGCCGTGGCCGGCAATGAATCCGTTTTCGAGAATACGGTCCAGAGGGTGCTGCACGCAGGTCAGCGACTTGGTGGGGTAGTAGTCTTTGTCGTGAATGTGGATATAATTATGGCGCACGGCCTCGCGGGCCTCGTCGCTGAGCAGGTAGTCGTCGACGAAGGGCTTGGTGGTCTCCGAAGCGAATTTCATCATCATGCCGGCGGGCGAGTCGGTGTTCATGTTGGCGTTTTCGCGGGTAACGTCATTGTTTTTGGCGGCGATGATTTCCATGAACAGGTCGCGCGTTTTGGCGCGGCGGGCAATGGAGCGCTGATTGCGATAGGCAATGTACTTGCGGGCCACTTCCTTGCGGGGCGACTTCATCAATTCGAGCTCGACGCGGTCTTGAATCTCTTCGACCGTCATCTGCTCTTTGCCGCTCATGCCGATGCGGTCGACTATGCGCTGAATCAGGGCCTCGTCTTCGCCGAGGTCTGTCGTGAGCATGGCTTTGCGAATGGCAGCCTTGATTTTTTCTTCGTTATAACCCACGACGCGACCGTCGCGTTTGATAATGGTTTGAATCATTGGAGGTAATGGGAATTGTCGGTGATTTATATGCGACAAAGGTACACACAATTCTCCAATTGGGCAAACAATTCTGAAAATATTTATGTACAAAATTTCCGTTTTGGATAACTTTGTGCATGTATGCGTTTATGAAATAGTCAGATATATAGCTAATTAAGTTTTGAAAATGGAAAACTTTTGGATTTTCACGGCCGCGAAACTTATCAGCGATACTAATGCGACCGGAAGGAGCAGTTCGGGGCGCTGTGTCATTTCGATGACAATGAAAATCGCCATCAGCGGAGCCTTTATGACACCGGCCATCACGCCGGCCATGGCCAAAAGTATAAAATCGCCGGCAGGCAGCGACTCCCAGCCCGGAACAGCCGAGACGACGATGGCAAAGAGCGCGCCGGCCATGCCGCCGGCAAAAATTGTCGGCGCAAAATCGCCGGCCACGCCGCCGCCTGAGTTAGTGGCGTAGGTGGCGAATGATTTGACCAGAATGATGCCGCACAGAACGGTTACGATAGCCGTCGAGTCGGACAGACCGCGGGCAAACGTGCCGGCAATCAGAGTGTGGTAGCTGCCGTTAAGCACGTCGGCGAGCACACCGTAGCCTTCGCCGTAGAGCGCGGGAAACATGAACAGGGACGCTCCGAGAATCAGTCCGGCCACCAGATTGCGAAGCAACGGCTTTTTGATGGCGCCGAGGCCGTCGGCCGTCCACCGGCCCGACGTCGAATAGTAGCGCGAGTAGAGTCCGCACCACAGGCCGAGCAACAGTGCCGGAACATACCATTTCAGGTCAAGCGGCTGCCAGGTGCTGAAAATTACGTTTGGAGTGAATCCGCCTAACGCATATGCGGTCATTCCCGCCGTAAGACACATTGTGGCCAATATGATGAGGCCGGCCGTCGACATTGTGAACCCGAGCACCTCAATCGCAAAAAACATTCCTCCGACTGGCGCTTTGAATATGGCGGCGATGCCGGCTCCGGCGCCGCAGGCCATAAACAGCAACAGGTCTGACTTGTCAAACTTCCAGACGCGCGCCAGGCGCGACGCAATCGCCGCTCCGGAGTAGGCAATAGGGCCTTCGGCCCCGGCCGACCCTCCGAGACCGAGAGTCAGCGTGTTGAGCAATATCGGCGCGAATATGATTCTGCGCGGTAAGGGCGCACGGCCCTCGGCGAGGTCGTTTTTCATGCGCGCGGTGGCGTGTTCGAGCGGCTGCCTGACCACCTTGCGCACCAGCAGGCCGCTGACAACGATGGCGCAGACGCCGGCAAGAATCAGCCACAGGTTGGTGCGCTCGGCATGAAACCCGACGGTGGCCGCCTGCGACACGACGGCTATCAGCCGTTTGAGGCAAAAAGCCGCCGACCCTATGAGCAGCCCGGCAATGAGCGCGGCGGCGATTCTTTTAGTGTCGGCGGTTTTTGTCATGTTATTTCGATAATTGCGTTTTACGACGATAGCTTGTCGGAAGCGTTGCGGGCTTTGTCGGCCAGATTTTCAGCCAGACCGGCTGCCTTGTCAAGGAGTGAAGATGCCGCTTCGGTGGCTTTTTCTTTCAGGTCTGCCGCTTTGTCCTTGACTTTGTCGGCAAGCGCGGCCGATTCTTCTTTTGCGGCGAATTGTGCCGCTTTCGAACTCAGGTCGGCAGCCTTGGCTGAAACGTTGGCGGCCTGTTGGGCCATTTTCTGATCAATGGTTGACATAGTACTTGAATTAAATGATTAAAGATAAAACCGGAGCGGCGTCGGGTCGCTCCGGGAGTTTTGGTAATTGATTGTTGGTAATAAAGATTGACGTGTCTGCCAGTCATTTATCTCTTTGGTTCTGTTGTTAATGTACTCTATGTTTGTTTATATGTATAACAATTTAGCCCGAAAGTAGTTCGTACGCCATGCATATGTCGAAAATTTGACGTAACTTTGTGTTGCATAAATTCGAGCATATGATTCGGTATATGATGACTGCAGTCTTGGCGTTAGCGGGTGCGCTGTGTGCATCGGCGCAATCGTTGGCGTGTGCCGACGGCGTGATGCGATGGGAGGGCGCAATGTCAGGCGGCTTGAATAATGACGGTTACGAAGTTGACTTTCAGGCGGCATATTTTCCCCTGCCTTACGTCGGCATAAAGGCTTCGCTGGGTTTCGCCGGTGAGATTGAGGAACTTGGCGATTGGGGCCGGGAAGAGTGGGAGACGGGACATGAATATGCCATACGGTTCAAGTTCAATCCCTCGCTCGTTGTCCGCACGCCGCGGCTGATTCATTGGAAAAGTCAGGACGCAGGCTTCTTCCTCTTTGCCGAGCCGGGCATCGTGCTGTCGCCCGGTGCGGGCGGCAGCCGCAATGCGCGGTGGTTCGGCTGGGACGTGAAGGCCGGCATCAATTTTCAGATTGACCGATATATTGTAACTCTTGGCTACGGTATTTCAGATTTCAGCCTATATTCGGGCGCACCGGTTAACCACAACGGACTGCCGAAGAACACGAACTATATAACGCACACCGTCTTTATCGGTGGCGCTTATAAGTTTTAGAAAACGACCTTCGCTGAGATGAAGTGGTCATTGGCCGTCAGGCGGGCAACGTAAGTGCCGCTGGCGGGTACGCGTATGCTCCTTGCGCCGTTGCGACTTTCCGCAACCTTCCGGCCCGAAAGAGAGTAGAGGGCGAGCGAGTCGAACTCGCCCTCTACGGTAAGCGCGTCGCCGTCAATTGTCAAGGCCGGCGCGGCGTTGTCGATAATTGTGTTATTGATTGAGGTCATACTTACATAATCGATGCGTTCGAGCCAGTCGGCAATCAGTTGTTTGCATCGAGAGGTCTGCGCACTGCGAATCCACAGGCTTGGCTCGACGAAGTCTCCCTGCCGAATCAGTCGGTGAGCGTCTGCTTCGACCTCGTCGATTGGGCTGCTTGCACTCGAAACAATCAGACCGATTTTCTTGCCGGCCATTCCGGCCCCGTTGTTGAACAGAAATGTCTGTAACGGCGCGGCCATGTTGTTCCACCAGAGCGGTGCGGCCACGACAATCATATCGTAATCTTCGAGATTGACGTTTACGGGCTTGATTGCCAGATACGATTCCGCGTCGTCCGGATTGTTGCGTATTGCCGAAATCAGCGCGGTGCCAATCTCATAGCCGTTGGCGGCATAGTCGAGGCCTTCTTCGGCCGGCTCGATTCTGACCATGTCGGCGCCTGTCTGAGCCTGCAGCTCGGTCGCAATGGTGTGGACGTTATTGGTGAAGCTGTAATAGACAATCAGGGTCTTGGCGCCTGCGGCAACTGAAATGAGCGCGAGCGCGAGTGAAAGAATCAGTTTTTTCATTTTTCAAGACGGTTATATTCTTCGTCGGTTACGGGCTCGAGCCATTCGGTCTGCGACTGTTCGCCGGGCACGGAGAAGGCCAGATGGGCAAACCAGGAGTCTTTGGCGGCGCCGTGCCAGTGTTTGACGTTGGCCGGAATGTTGATTACGGTTCCGGGCAGAATTTCTACCGCCGGCTTGCCCTCTTCCTGATACCAGCCGCGGCCGGCCACGCCGACGAGCATCTGTCCCCCGCCGTTGGTTGCGTGGTGAATGTGCCAGTTGTTGCGGCAGCCCGGCTCGAACGTTACGTTGGCAAACGGAATCTGCTCGGTTGCGATTGGGGCAAGATAGCTGTTGCCGGTGAAGTAGCGGGCATATGCGCTGTTCGGCTCGCCGATGGGGAAAATCATTGTGCGCTGAAACTCGGCCTTGGCGTCGTTGCCCGTGATGTCGTCGCTCCAGATGTCCTTGGCCAGGCGGAAGGCGCCCCATGCTTTCGGCCAGCCGGCATAGAAGCCGATCTGGGTGATTATTTCGGCTATTTCGGTTCGGGTGATGCCGTTTTTCTTGGCTGATTCGAGATGATGAACCAGCGACGTGTCGATTATGCCCTGGCTGATGAGCGACGTGATGGTTACGAGGCTGCGGTCGCGGAGGCCGAGTTTGTCGGTGCGGCTCCATACTTCACCGAAAAGTACGTCGTCGTTCAGTTGCGCGAATTTGGGCGCGAATTCTCCGAGCTGGTCGCGTCCGGCTGTCTGTACAATTTTTTCCTGTGCCATGATGTTGAGTGTTAAGATTCCTGATAACAGAGTAGCGATTATTTTCTTCATAACTCATTAAATTTTTTGCAAAATTAGTGAGAGATTGTAAAAGAAAAGTTGCTGTAAAGCTCAAATTTGCTTTGTCTCGAGCTCAATAAAAAAAATCAACAGTCAAATTTCAATCTAACCCTAAATTTCATTAACTTTGCATGCATTATGAATTTACGCGATAAACTCGGCGGCCGTTTGCGGCTATGTGATGTCAAGGCTCTATGTGAAGCATGTAGGGCCGACGACGGTTTGAAATCCGAACTGTTTGCAATGACGTCGGAGGCGGACAATCGCATTGCATATAACGCGCTTTGGGTTTTCTCGCACTTTGATAGCATCGATATGCGGTGGCTGGCCGACAAGCGCGACCGGCTGATTGACGGCCTGTTGGCTACCGCCCACGTCGGGAGGCGCCGCCTGGCGCTGACGCTGCTTGATGCGTTGCCTTTTGCGGCACAAGACGTCCGCACCGATTATCTTGATTTCTGTCTTTCGAAAATCAATTCCGACGAACCGTATGCAATCAGAGCGCTCTGCATGAAGCAGGCGTTTGCCCACTGCCGCTTGTTCCCTGAGCTTGCCGCCGAGCTTGAGGCCGAGCTTGAGCTCCTGGCAACCGGGGAGATGTCTCCCGGCCTGCGGTCCGCGCGGCGCAATGTGCTGCGCGGGCTTTCACGGCTTAACCGCAGGACGTTAGAGTGATGGAAAGTCGGGAGTGATTGCTGTTATTTGAACAGGGTGCAGAAACCTTGTTTGTTGAACTGATAGTACATTTCGATGCGCTCGGGCGTGTCGTTTTCAAGCAGCAGAAGCAGTTTTTTTGCAAATTCAAGGGTAGCGGAACCGTTGGCGGTTACGAGGCGGCCATCGCTGACAGCCTGAGCGTGCACATAGCCCTCGGGGTTGGTGTAGTGCTCTCCTCCCCATAATTTCAGCTGGTTCAAGCCGTTGCCGGTGTGCTTTACGTTGTTCAAAAAGCCATTGGCGGCCATGAAGGACGCCGCGTTGCAGATTGCGCCGACAATCTTGCCGCTCTCTATTGTATGCCTGACAATCGGCACGACCTGTTCGGCAACGGGAGTGCTCCACCCGAAGCCGCCGATGAGCACCAGAGCCGCGAAATCGTCGGGCATCGTGTCGAAAGAATAGTCGGGCAACGTGCGGAAGCCGCCGATGGATTTGACCGCCTCCATTGTCGGCGCGACGACCTTGTTGACATATTTCGGATTGGTTTTCAGCGCCGCTTCGTCTGAGGCCACGGCCTGAGAGAGATACACAGCCTCGTGGGCTGCATAATCGGGCAAAAGTATGTATAGAATTTCGTTGTTCATTGTCTGAGAGGGGTTAGAATATTGCCGATATTAAGTATCGCTATGCTGTCGGATTATATAAACTCAGAGGTGCAGGCCATGATTCTATTGATTTATGCGCTGATAGTCATCAATTTTTCCGTCGAGGATTCTGATTCGTGTTTTGCCCGGCCAACCCATGTCGGTATACGAAACTGTAAACCAACCGTCTGAGTCATGCTCAATGCCATATATCTGCGAAGAACCATCTGATTGGGGATTTGAATCTTGCATCTCCGTTCTTAATGCATAAAATGCGTAGCAAGGTCCTTCATCGCAGTCATATTCGTAGTCTTCTTGCAACCGTTTCAGAGCGTTGGCCGTGAAATATGTTTCGGGGGACACATTTGCCGCCGATTCTGTTGCAAATACAAACTGGCCGTATACCTGATTTATCAATTCCTTATTTGCATCGTCGGCCGTCTTGACCTCTGACGGGCTATTAGTCGTAGCCGTATCTGCCGTTTTCTTGTTGATTGGTGCTGCGCAAGATGCAAAAGCTATGAGCAGCAGCGCAAAGCATGCTGATTTCTTAATTTTCATCTCCGTTATTATTCAGTTTTGCTGTGGTTATATATTGGTTGCGGCGGTTGGCCATAATTGTGTCGAAGTTCTCGCGTCCCCATTTAATGAGAGCTTCGACGTGTGGCAGAAGAGTTCTGCCAAAGTCGGTAATAGAATATTCCGTGCGGGGAGGGACATCGGGAAAGAGTTCACGACGGATTATGCCGTCTGTTGTCAACTGACGAAGCACCTGCGAAAGCACCTTTTCCGATACAGACGGAATGTTGCGGTATAGCTCGTTGAACCGCATCGGTTCGTTCCCGGCAATCTTGACGAGAACTACGAGTGCCCACTTGTTGCCGAGCCATTCGAGCATCGGAGCGGCCTTGCAATATTCATAATCTAACTTTTTTGCCATTGCCGATAGTGTAAAAGAGATTGACAGTGAGTAAAACAAACTTTACGGTAAGGGTCAAACCTTTCGGTAAGTTGTTGTTTCGGCTCTGACAATCACCTAATTTTGCAGCACAAAATTAACAAAAAATATTGAAACATGGACTATCCTCAGTTACATTTCACAGGCCAGGTGTGGCGGCCGCCATATGAAGCCAATTCACAGCTTCTTCAACTGACTTCAGGCTGCACGTGGCACAAATGCAAATTTTGCAGCCTTTATCATGGCACTCCGTTCAGAATGTCGCCTCTGTCGGAGGTTGAAGAAGACCTTAAAGTAATTCGTCAATGGCAGCCGCGAGCCCGGCGAGTGTATCTGACGGGTGCAAATCCGTTTGCGTTGAGCTACAACAAGCTGTTAGATGTTGCGTTGTTGCTAAGAAAGTATTTGCCGCATATGGTGTCTTTCGGAATGTTTGCCCGTGTTACGGACATTGCGCCCAAGTCGGTTGAAGAACTGAAGAATCTGCACCACCTGAAACTCGACAGCATAAACATCGGCATCGAGACGGCCCATGACCCGACCTTGGAGCGAATGAACAAAGGTTATCGCGGCTCGGATATTCTTGAGCAGTTGTCAAAACTCGATGAGGCCGGAATACGCTACAATGTGTTTTATCTAAACGGGCTCGGAGGCAAAGGCAACGGCGACGCAAGCGCGATGGCCACCGCCGATGTTCTCAATATGTTGCACCCATGCATAATCAACATAGTCTCGCTGACTGTGTTTCCTGAATCCCGATTGTATCGTGAAGTGCTGGACGGGACTTATATAGAAGCTCCCGAAATTGAACGCCTTGCAGAGATGCGGACTTTTATCGACAGATTGCGCATTAAAGTCAATGTGCTCGGCCATCACGTTTCAAACACGGTGCCGATTACCGGAGCATTGCCGGACGATAAAGCCGCTATTTTGCGCGAACTTGATGATGCAATATCAAGGTATTCCGAACAGGACTTGAAAGCTTACCGCAACGGGGTAGGGCATCTATGAGTGTATTTACGCAGTCGATTCATTAGCCAAGCCATATTTTCGCCGAGATTGCGTATATTGGCCATACCTTCGTCATCGTTGAGCACATCACCGATGTTCTTGCCGTAAACCATATTCCAGTAGGTCGAGCCGACAACAATCATTTCCTTGTTGAGCATAAAATGATTCATGGTATCGACAGTTGTCATTCCGCCGCCGCGACGCACTGCTGCAACGGCCGCTCCAACCTTATGGCGAAGAAGCCCGGGATTGGTCGCTACAACAACGCCTCCTCGCTCAAGAAAAGCTTTCATTTTGGCCGAAACGTCGGCGGAATAGACCGGGGAGCCGAGTATTATGCCATCAGCTTCAGCCATTCGGCTGAATATTTCCGCAAAACCGTCTTTGGCAAACACACAGTTACCGCGGCCTTTGCAGGCGAAACAGCCGCGGCATGGCTGAATCTCATAATCTACCAACTGTATCTGTTCTGTTTCAATGCCATCTTTGTTCAGTTCATCAAAGACTTTGCCGATAATGATGGCCGTGTTGCCGTTCTTGCGTGAGCTCCCGTTAATTCCGATTACCTTCATAAACCTTTGTGCTGTTCCATTTCGATGCAGTTCCACGTTTCGCCCAGACATTTGTAGCACTCGGTTTCGGGTCGTGATACACGATGAAAACCGGCGGCTTCATAACAATGAATGGCCGACGGATTATTCTCAAAGACACCGAGCGACACTTTTGTGGCACCAAGCACTTCATAGGCATATTTGACTGCCATTGAAACAATAGCTTTGCCCAAACCGCGACCACGTTTTGAATCATCGACAATGACAAATCCCAGTCGTTGCTCTGTATGATTGTCTGCCGGAGTGCGCAAAGTGATATATCCGACAATATCATCGCCATCAGTCATTGTCAGAGCGCGTGAGTGTTGGTCGTCAATATACCTTGAATGATATGCGTTCATATCTTCGGGGGTAACGGGGTAACGCTCATACCTGTCGGCACACCATTGGCGCATAAGATACTCGCTTTTTAGCCACGATGTAATCACCGCGGCATCAGAAGGTTGATATGGACGTAATGTCAGACTCATGGTTTGTAGTTGCGTTTAATCTCGTCGATTGACTTGCCACCAATACCGAAGTTCGCGTCCGGCAACTCCTTGATTGTTACCGTGAAGAATTGCGCCGGGATATGGGTTATCCCGGAGGCTGTGGCTGTCAGCCGCTCAATCAGCTCTTTCTTCTGTTCAGCGGTCAGATTCCCGCTCTCGATTGATATGTATGGCATAATCAGAGAATGGTTTTGAGAATATCATCGCAGAACATTGTCGGAGTAAACTCCACAATATGATAGTCGGCAATGCCGTTGATGTTGAACGGGTCTTGCGCAATGATGGCGTCAACAGCAGCGCGGTTTTCGGCCTTAATCATAATCACGCCGCCGACGCGGGGAGTCTGCGGGCCCGAGGCAATGAAATCGCCGGCGGCATAATGGCGGGCAAGATAATCGCGATGTGCCTGAAGGAAGCGGTCAACCTCCTCAAGCGGCTTTATATATGTCAGAATTGCGATAAACATGGCTTTAGTGTTTCCAGCGTTTGAGATGCGGGAAGAATTGGCGCATCTGCTCTTTCATCTGCTCGACTGTGAGGTTCCGGCCGGAGTTTTTATTTATCTCGTCGGTGAACCGCGCGCAGTGGTCAATCATCTGCTCCATGGTCATGTTCTGCACGAACTTGCCGTCCTTGTAGCAGTAGATGCAGTAATCTTCATTGGGAGAGCCGTCGGCATTCGTGCCGAGCATTTCACTTGTGAGCGGCATTCCGCAGCTCTGACAGAATTTCATTTCCATTGCTTTGTCTGGTTTTGGTCTCATTCGGAACACAAAGTTACAAAATTTTACGGGATTTCAGCAATTACATGAGCCATCACGGCAAAGAATAGTACAACAAAGGCAGGTTGCCCTGCCTTTGTCATACACGTGTTTCTGTGCCAATTACCTTCCTGTTGATATAAGATATTCTGTCTTTTTTATTTCATAAGTGGAATATGCCTCAGAATATCGGTCTTTACTCTGTTGAAAAAGTGTCTGGGCTTCGAGCAAATCACTCATGGTTGAAATGCCCGCTTTGTAGTAGTTCTCGTTAAGCCGGAGATTCTCGGCTGCCTGTTCAATTGATTTCTTTGCAAGTATAGCCTGTCGGTAGGCATTGCATAGGTCATTTTGAGATTTACGCATCTTGATTATCAACTGTTCGTGCCCGTCGTTGAGTTGCGTTATGGCATTTTCACAGGCAAGTGTCTGTTTTTTCATCGTATGCGGAGCTTTCCATGAAATAGGGATTGAAACCGTTACAAGACCCATGAGTGAATTTTGCGACGGGCCCATGAAATTCTGGAACATATATCCGCCGCTTATGGACACGGTAGGCAAAAATTCTCCGAGCGTTATTCTCTTTTGCAAGCGTGCAGCTTCAACGCTTTTGTCAAGCAGTCTGTATTCTGTCGTAGCCAAAACCGCATCACCGTGATTGACAAAAAGAGATTCCGGCGATTCAAGATGATGTTCCATGTCGATTGCCAGTTCCAAAGAATCAGTATCCAAACCCATACATTGCGCCAGAAGCATTTTCAGAACGCCGATATTGTTTTCCACATCAATATATGCGCTTCTATTATCATTAAGGCGAAGATTAACCTGTAATAAATCATTCGGCTTTGTGATGCCTGCTTTCACGGCATTGGCGACTTCGCGGCGGATAGTATCGAGAAGGCAGCGGGCACTTTCAAGAGTATGCACTTTTTCCGCCAGAGCCACAATCTGCCAATAATATTGGTCAACGGCCAGTCTGACTTCATTGGCTGTCCGGGTACGCCGGATTTCACTTATCTCAACTCCGAGTTTAGCCATCTTGTAGCCATTGAATATCCTTCCTCCGGCATATATGGGTAATGAAGCCATCGCATTCGCATACCACCCACCGTCAAGCATCTCCATAGACTGCTGAGGCCCCATATCCATTTTTATCATGTAATCGCCGGCTTTCATTCCACCGCCACCGACCGACAGTGAAGGAAAGAAATTGGCAAGTGCCTCTTTCTTCCCCTGCATGGCAGACAAGGCATCGGTGTTTGCCATTTTTATACGGGCGTTGTGAGCCAATGCCATGTCGCGACATTCGCCAAGATTATATCTCTTTTGAGCCGATGCCGTTATTGCCAGCACCAGTGATATTATTAAAAGTAATTTTTTCATTTCTGTTTATGTATTTTCCAATAAATTACCGGAAGGACGGTTACAACGAGTATCAGTGCGCCGATTCCTCCGAAAAGGATAGTGATTCCGACGGGCTTCCACATGGCCGAGCCGGAGATTATCATCGGTACAACTCCAACCGCGGTAGTTACCGTTGTAAGGAAAATCGGCACCATTCTTCGCTTGCCGGCTTCCAATGCCGCCTCGCGTGGAGTCTTGCCGTTTTTCAATCCATCTTCAGCGTGTTCAAATATCAGTATTTCATTGCGCATGATAAGCCCCATCAGAGTAATAAAGCCGAATATCGTTGTCAATCCCATTGTTGTCCGGGTTGAGAACAGGCCGAACATGGCACCCGGCACAAATAAAAGTACGGCAAACATACATACCAGAGTCAGTGCATAATTCTTGAAATTGAACAGTAAAAAGAAGAAGATAATAATCATGGCTATGCCAAGTCCGGCACCGAGCTGTGGCAGGCTTTCATTGTCGTTTTCAATTTCTCCGCCGATTTCGGTAGTTACACCTTGTGGCAGACGTATGTTCTCACTGACATATTTTTGCAAATCAGGCACGATTTCTTCTGCCATCATAGTGCGTGGCAGTTCAGCCGTTACGGTCAGGCATCTCACACCATTGCGGTGGACTATTTTCGATTCGCTCCATTTTGGGGAAACTTGGGCGATTTGCTTTAAAGGAACTGTCTTGGCCGAGGTCATGGGCCGGACAGGCAAATTGTCGAATTTGTCAAAATCGGCATTGCCCCAGCTATTATCCTTGAGAATCACCGGCAATCCATAATCGTCCTCCCAAATCGTGGTTACATAACGGTCATTTGTATGCGACATAAGTTGCAGCGATGTGGTCTGACGGTTCAGCCCCAGACGAGATGCCGCTTTTTCATCAAGCGTTACCTCCACAACCGGTTCAGGCTGCTCAAAGTCGGTGCGTACCCAAAGTAAATCAGGGTTCTGACGCATATACTGCATCAGATGGTCCGCGGCATAGTGCAGGGAATCGGTGTTATCACCGTAGAAACGGAACTCCAACGCTTGAAACACTTGCGAATCAAGCTGTTTGAACTTGACAAAAGCATTCGGGAAAGCCTCCGACAGTTTTTCAGTGTATTTATCTACAAGTTCAACTGTTGCATCATTAGATGTAGTGTTTACAATGAACTGCGCGAAATTCTTTCCGCCTTGTTTCGGGGTGTAGGAGGCTTGAAAACGGGGAGACGCACACCCTTTGAACGATGTTATTGCCTTGACCCTCTCATCTTTGCTCAATACATTGTAAACGGAATCCGTAACAGCCACTGTTTCCGCCAGCCCGGTTCCTTTAGGCAGATATATTTCGACCGCAAACTGGTCCCGTTCCGAACAAGACATCATTCTCTTCTTTATTCCTCCGGCGAAGAAAAGCGTCGACAGCATCAGTGCGGCTGCAATTCCGAGCGTCAGCCACGCATGGGCGAATACCCATTCAAGAAGTCTGTCATATGCCTGCTGAACATAGTCTGTGATTGTTTTCTTTCCTTCCTTGCGGTTCTTTTTCTTAATAAGAGCCACTGCGAGAATCGGCACGACAACCATGGCGACAAAGAGTGAGGTCATCAGGTTTATTGCTATCGTAATAGGGAAGTCATGCAGAAAATCTCCTTTCTGGCCGGTGCAGGTAATCAGAAGCGGGAAGAAAATAGCACTGATGCAGGCCGTAGCCAGAAGCATGGCAAGAAAATACTCCGACACGCTTTTACAGGCAGCGTGCCAACGGCTATAGCCTTTATTGAGGTATTCAAGATAACCGTCAATTACAATGACCGAGTCGTCCACCACCATGCCGAGCACTACAATCATTGCGGCAAGCGTTATGGTATTCAACGGTATGCCCGCAAGATACATGATGCCCAATGATATGAATGTAGTTATCGGAATGGCCGTGGAGGCTACGAGTGCGGAGCTTATCGGAAACAGAATCATCATCATCAGAATGATTACGGCCATTGATATGAACAGGTCGCGGAGAAAAGAATTGACACTGGCGTTTACAACTCCGGCCTGGTCGCTTATGCAGTCAATAACCACATCTTCCGGCAATGATGTCGCCTTTATTTCGGCCAGCATCTTTTCAACATCTTTGCCATATTGCACGATATTGTTTCCCGCAAGCATCTCCATCGAGATTATGACACAGCGGTTGCCATTGTATTCTATATAGCCCCCGGTCCGGTCATATCCGCGGGACACAGATGCGATATCCCTTATCCTGACCACATGATTGCCGGCATCGCTATATATTATCTGATTAGCTATTTCATCTTCGCCTTTTAATGATGGGCTTACATGGATAGGGGTATCGTTGCTCCAACCTCCAAGATTGCCGCTGACAGTCGTGATTCCCTGGCTGGACAGCACATCTATGATTACCTGCGGGCTAATTCCGTATTCTGAAAGGCGGTTGTAGTCCACGTTTATCACAATCTGTTCTTTTAGATTGCCCAAAACCCGCACGTTGGAGACCGACGGGAGTTGTCTTAACCTGTCGCCGATAAGTTCACAGTATTTGTCAAGCTCCCGATAGCTCCGGCTGTCGCTTTCCACCGCGACGAGCAATGCCGAAGTGTCTCCGAACTCATCATTTACAACCACATCTACCACTCCTTTGGGCAATGATGATTTGAAGCTGTTGAGTCCGTGCTTTATCTTGCTCCACACCTCATCCTTGTTGGATACATCGTCATTCAGTTCAACCAATACGCTGCAAAGCCCGTTCTGGCTGGTGCTGACGGTCTTGGCCCTGTTGACCTCCTTGAATGTGAACAAATATCTTTCAAGAGGCTTTACCAATTGTTCCTCCACTTCCTCGCTTGTAGCACCGGGATATATACCTACAACAACCCCTGTCCGCAGAGTAAAATCCGGGAATTCCGCTTTGGGCATTTTGTCCAGCCCGTAAATGCCCAGAATTGCCATAAGACCGACAATCAGGAGTGAGATGCGATAGTTGTGCATCAGCCATGCCACCCATCTGCTGTTCTTTTCTTTCTTCATAATGTGATGACTTTGCTTCCCTCGCTTAGTTTTTGCATACCACGGACAATCAAGGAATCATTCTCGTTGATGCCGGATAATATTTCTATTCTCGAACCGTGTGTCCTCCCGGCATTGACATCGCATCTTTTTGCAACGCCATCTTTTTTTATCCAGACATACAACTTATCACCCGCACCTTTCATAATTGCCGCCACAGGCACTGTCAAGACCTCCGGACAATTGTTCCGGAATATCACTTCGCATAACATTCCGGGCAAAATTTCATGAGAGGGATTGCCAACCTCAATGCTTACGCTGTAAGTGTGTGTCATTAAATCGCTTTGTACGTTCTTAGCTATCCGGCCTCCGATAAATATTTTTTTGCCGAGTGCATCTACGGTTATTGTTGACGGGGTGTCAGACTTGATGTCGCCTATTTCTTTTTCAGGAACGGAAACATTTACTTTCACCGTGTTTATATCCACTATCGTGGCAATTGGCTGACCCGGCATTACAGTTTCTCCGGCCTGAACCATCTTTTGCCCGATCGTGCCGTTCACGGGCGAGTATAGCCGGCAATCGTTAAGGTTTTTATTTGCGATGTCATATGCGGCCCGGGCCTGTGCAAGATTGCTTTGCGCCTCTATCCATTGTATTTCAGGCAGACTGTTTGTGTCATGCAAAAACTTCATGCGGTCGTAGGCATCGCGGGCCTGCTCCAGTACGGCTTCTGCCGACTTGAGAGCTTTCCGCATCGTTGATGGATCAATTTCTGCCAAAAGCTGCCCCTTGCGGACTTCCTGACCTTCATTTACTGTCATCTTCAGTATGGTTCCGGCTGCCGGAAAGCTTACAGCCGAGGTGCTGGCTGCCTCGGCCTGTCCGACAAATGTCGTTGTCAAACCGATGTTCTCCTTCGCTAAAATCTCAGTAGAGACTTGTATTGAAGGCGCTTCTTTCTTTTCTGTCTTACTGCTGCAAGAGCCAAGCAATGTTGCCGGTATGAGCCATAAAATAAAGTTTGAATTTCTCATGTCATTATTGTTTTTTTGGTGCAAAATTCTCTATTTTCCCTTATTTATTAGTGTCCTGAATTGACAAAATTGTAATCAGATTAGGCATATATGGCAAAAACGGACACTTCGGAGACGGTTAAAGACACTCAAAAACGCTAAATTTGCAACCTGTAAAACCGCATTATATGGACAACAAGAACAAAATACACTATTCCGACGGGGATATAGCCCTGCTTACCGACGTCAATGACCTGTCGGAACTTAACGGCATAAAGTCTGATTCATATCTGTTCCTTGCCTGTCGCAAAGGCAGGCTTCAGATAGATATAAACGGCAACCCCCATACCATAAAGGAAGGTGAGAGGCTTACGGTTTTGCCCCGGAATTTCATTGACAACATTCTTGCGAGCGTGGATGCTGATATCGTGATGTTGCGGCTGTCCGGCCGAATCGTGTCTGATCTCATGCGTGAGCATATTGACAAATGGAACCGCATGATATACATATGCAAGGCTTACCGCATGTCAACGGTAAAGAATCTGGAGGATCAGATGCAGTTCTATTACCGTCTTATCCTGTCTAAAACAATGAATCCCTCGCAGGGTTATCATAAAGAGATAGTGCGGTCAATAATTAAAGCCATTTTGCTTGAAATGCTGTCAAATATGGAATCGGATCAGTGTCAGTCTGTGGAGGGTGAAAGCAAGATACAATTCCGGTTCAACCGTTTTCTTCAGATGTTGTCGAACGAAGACATGAAGCATCGGCCTATCGACTTTTATGCTGACAAATTATGTATGTCTGCTAAATATCTGTCTGTTATATGCACGAAAGTCAGTGGAAAGTCAGCACGGCAGTGGATTGATGAATATACTGTCGAGGACATAAGGTACCACCTGTTCAACACGGATTATTCAATAAAGGAGATCGCATACCGTTTAGGCTTTGAAAACCTTTCATTCTTTGGCAAATATGTCAAACGGCATTTTGGAAAATCTCCATCTGAACTGCGGGCTGCAAGAAACAAAAAATTTAACATGGCAGACCACACATTGGTTCTGTCCCGTTAAACAATCCCGGACATCAGATTATAATTTCTCGTTCACATAGCAGATTTGCCTGTGGCGCCAGCTCAATATCGTGCCGGGCATACCGTTATTTCCACATCATCAATATGCTGCCTGCGCATATAAGTATGCCACCGGCAACAACCTTTGGCGAAACGGGC
The DNA here is from genome assembly GCA_902495245.1 of uncultured Porphyromonadaceae bacterium. Lineage (GTDB taxonomy): Bacteria > Bacteroidota > Bacteroidia > Bacteroidales > Muribaculaceae > UBA3263. The sequence continues at coordinate 6,021 of CABUWI010000004.1, read as the reverse complement.
TCTTTCAGCAATAAAAACGCGAGTATGATAGTCAGCACAACGCTGAGTTTGTCAACCGGAGCCACACGCGACACGTCGCCAATCTGAATCGCCTTGAAATAGAACAGCCACGACAATCCGGTCGATATGCCGGAAAGCAAAAGAAATAGCCAGGTATAACGCGAAACAGACTTGACTTCCTGCAAATGACCTGATGCGAAAACGATGCCCCATGTAAGAAATAGGATCACGGTGGTACGAATCGCTGTGGCAAGGTTTGAATCAACATCTTTGACTCCAACTTTGGCACATATAGCAGTCAGCGCAGCGAACAGAGCCGATAGCAAAGCATATATCTTCCACATTTCAATAACTGTTAAGCTTGATTTATCCATGATAAATAACGATAACAACATCTGTTCCAATATCCACATCTAATTAAATTTTTATTAAATCCCGGAATCCGCAGCCCCAACATTAGCTGAACAATGGGTGAACATTTCGGGGTAAAAACCCCTAAAAAGTGCCGAAAGTTCACGATAATTGGCCTATGGAGGATGGCTTTCCGTCGGGAAATACATAGGGAAAGTGCTGTCAATCGTCAGACAGACAGTGTTTTGGGTTTTATCGACTGCACGCCAAGCTGACGCAGATTGAAGGCATCGTCAAGGCTTATCTTGCAAAGGTGAACTTTGACCGTGAGGCTCTTGATATGGATGTGCGCTACATTTCCGAGCCGGAGAAGGTGGACGCTGAACGCCGGGCAATGGAGGAAGCCACCGAAGCCGAGCGAAAAGCTATCGCAAAACCGGAGGCTGCGAAAGAAAAAGCCCGCAAGAAAGCCTAGGAAAAGAAACGCATCGAGGAAGAGAAGAACCGTCTTATCTGGCCGTTTCTCGTTCAGTTTGTCGATGACATCAAGAGCGGAGCGCGCAAGATCGGTAGTGATCTACGAAATGCCGTTGACCGGGAAGAAAGAACATATCCGCGATGTTTTTCTCATTGGCTGCTATACCTGTCAGCGAGTGAGTGATTACAATAACCTCAATGCCGACAACTTTGAGACCACTCGAAAGGGAACACGCATAATCCGTCTTGTCCAGCAGAAGACCAAGACCGAGGTTACAATCCCTATTCTTACGAGAACCTTATCACTATTTGCGAGAAATACGGCTACAACATACCGAAAGCCAACGAGCAGGTGCTTAACCGTTACATCAAGGATAGTCTGAAAGAGCTGTCGGAGCAGTTGCCGTCACTGAAAGAGAAGGTGCCGACCAAGCTTACCATGAAGCAGAAGGAGGCGTTGAAAAAGGAAAAGAAGGAGCCAGAGACCGACCTTAACGGCAATGAGATCGTGCCACGCTATGACTGCGTGACAAGCCACACTGCCCGACGTACTGGCATCACGAATATGTATCTGAGCCACAAATACACTATTCTCCAGATGATGCACGTCAGCGGCCACAAGACGCAAAAGACCTTCATGGACTACATCAAACTCTCCTCCGAAGAGATAGCAGACGAAATCGCCGCCATGTCGAAGAAAGACAGCGAGCTGTGGTAATCGATGCTTCCATTCCCAAAAGATGGCCACATGGCCGCTTTTTTGGAATGGAAATACATTGAGCAATTCTAAACTGTTCAACAATAGCGTCTAATCCAAAATAAATTTGTAACTTTGTAATTATGTTAACGGCATCACAAATACAAGAACTCGTGAAGGGAGGAGAAGGCTACAATGTAGACTTCAAGCGCAGTGTGCCCTCTAAGGTCAAAGAAATTTCCGATGAAGTCGCTGGTTTTGCCAATTCAGCCGGTGGATATATCCTTATAGGAGTCGATAACGACAATCAGATTATCGGTGCTGAAATTGACAACAACAAGCGTTCTGCCATTCAAGATACGATTGGAGAAATTTCTCCCGCATTGAAATGCGAATTCTATCCTGTCGATGTCGAAGGCAAGAAAGTCTGGGTTATAGATGTCCCCAGCGGCAAGGATAAGCCATACATTACAGGAGGAATCATTTACGTTAGAGAAGGTGCCAATTGTCAGAAACTCCGTTCAGCAGAAGAAATACGCGCATTCTTTGCCGAGTGTGCCAAGATTTTCTATGATGCCATACCCTGCAAATGGTTTGATATTAACGAAGATATTGACCCGCGCAACTTCAAAGAGTTTATGGAAAAAGCGCATTTATCCAATACGCTGCCAATTAAACAACTCTTTGATAATCTTGAGCTCAACACTGATGCCGGTGTGCCGAAAAATGCAGCAGCGTTATTCTTTGGAAGGGAACCGGAACGTAAATTTCCACATGCCGTAATACGTTGTCTGCGTTTTAAGGGTCTTGACAAAGTTCATATTATAGATGACAAGACTTTCGGCGGTCCATTATACCAACAATACCTTGATGCGCTTTCATGGATCGAGAGCAAGCTTGAGGTCGAATATATCATCAAGGGTACAGGCCCGCGTCAGGAAATATGGGAGATTCCACTTGATGTTTTCAAAGAAGCCGTTATGAACGCCATCTGTCACCGTGACCTGTATGAAGAGGGAGCGACCATCATGGTAGAGGTATATGATGACCGAGTTGAAATATCCAACCCTGGAGGGCTGTTGCCTGTTGTCGCAGCTGAGTTCGGACGCAAAAGCATGAGCCGTAATCCACTTGTGTTCGGTTTGTTTACACGTATGCACGTTGTCGAGAAAGTCGGCTCCGGAGTTCCTCGTATGCGCGAATTGATGAAGGATGCAGGACTGCCAGAACCGATTTTCAGTACCAAGGGCTTCTTTACCGTCACCTTCATGAAGCGGGTTAAGCCGAATATTGCCAATGATGATAGATTAAATGATAGATTAAATGATAGATTAAATTCTCGTAAAAAAAGAGTGATTCAAATTTTGGAAGAGACTCCCGGATTAAGAACCAATGAGTTATCTTCAATGCTAGAAGTTAGTATTCCTACATTATCGCGCACATTAAAGAATTTAATCAATCTTGGCCTGATAGAATATCGCGGGGCAAAGAAGACCGGCGGTTATTATATAAAATAATAACTTCATAATTTAACAATGTGAATTAAACCAATCTTGATACAAGTAATGGCAACCTCATTCTCTTTAGCAGTATATATAATTTACATTAATAAGAAAGGAGATAAGAAGGATCTTCAAGTCTTAACCGACTTTGGTGAAGAGGGATATAATTTCCTTTCCGACATGGATACCATGTTTTTATCTTGGAAACCGGATGAAAACAAGGGGGAAAAGAATATACCCATCCAGAAAGAAGGAGATCAAATAGGAAATGCATTCCGACTTTCTAAGAAAAGTGATGATGAATACTATCTTATACGAAACGGACAATACATAAAAGGGATTATTGAGTCTGGAGAGTACGGCACTATTGAAGATGGCGTTAACATTGAAACAGGCGAAACAGACTTTAAAAAGACTGCTAAACATGTCCTGTTTAAACCTTTTTATTTCATGCTTTATGTTCCAAAAGATTCTGCTTTTGGATTCCTGATAGTCGAAAGAATAAGTCAGTTTGGCATCGCTACAATTCTAAATAATGCGATATTAAATTATTGCAAAGACTTGGGCCATTATGAAGACTACACTATAAAGATTGCTCCAGTTGCTATTAAAAGGTTAATTGATAAACGAATGGCCGCTTTAAAGTACGAGGCTCGTACAGTTGAACTTAGAAAAGTTCAAGATGAAAGGTTGAAAATATCCAAAATATCTGGTAATACAATTTCAGATAAGGATGTAATGACATCAATCGTATACAAAATAAATCGAGGCAAGATATCTGTATTGGATTTCATAGATAAACTAAAAAATAAACGGAATGAGCATGATACATTCTATGTAATAGATAAAGACTTGAAATGTGATGATGTTGCAGTTACAATAAGTATTGAAGGTAAGGATAAAGTTCTATCATTGCAAAATATCCAGTCATTGGGTTTATCGATGGATATAACAGATGACGTCAATCCGCTTCTGGAAAGTGGCTATCCGTCATTTGAGAGACTGGATAAACAAGCATCCATTTTGGTGTCATATATTAAAGAGCAATATCCTAATTTAAATGAAAAATAGGAAATCGAAAATATTGACATTAGTAACTTCTTTGGCTTGGGGAGGTTTCATTGTTAGTATATTATTGATAATAATATATCTTACAGTTATTATTTCGTCTGAAAGTTTTAATCTTCTTGATTGGAGTTCAATCAAGAAGTCAATTGCGAACCAATTTAATAAAAATATTGGTGATTTTTTATGGGGAACGTTAGGTATAACTCTAACATTTACGGCCACTGCGTTCTTATTTGTGACATTTAAAGAACAGCGTCACCAGCTAAATATTACTCGTCAAGAGGCTGATAAGGTCAGGTTTGAAACAACTTATTTTAACATCCTGTCAATGCTTAAACAAGTTCAAGATACGGTAAATTCAAATATTTTTATTCGTCTTGGCGATAAAGGGGTATGTAACATTATCGAATACTATTCTTATTTTATAAAGTTCTATCAAACTAAATTGGAATCAGATTCAAATTTAAGAACAATATCCATGCAATTTAGACCCCTAACAGCCAATCAGTCAGAAATAGAGCAGTATAGAGAGTCTATAACAGCAGTATATGAACAGATGGTAAAAGAATCCGATTGTAATATTGGATATCTATACCGATACCTATTCAATGCTATCAAATTTGTTGTTGATGATCCTTATAATAAGGAGGATGAACATGCACGTACAAGATATTTGAATCTTCTTCAATCTCAGCTATCTAATGAAGAACTGTGTTTATTGTTTTATAACGCATTATCAAAATATGGGCAAGATAAAGATGGTCATCTGCAATTTAAGGAAATGCTAGACTTTAATAATTTCCTTGAAAATATTGATCAAACTTTTTTATTGAATATAAACCAGTATATATTTTATCCACATACTCGATTCAAGTTTCTTAATAGAGAACAACTTAAGCGTGTCACACCTTGTCCAAGTATGTCATGACATTGAGTCAATGCGATATTTTGATAAGATACATAAATCCTCCAAAAGTGGGTTAAAAGACATAGATTTGGGGATTATAAGCATATTTTATGGCGAACTAACCATTCATCCGGACATTTCGCGGAAAAGAACGGAACCAGAGCGGACATTCACGAACATTGGCTGAAATAATTTGGAAAGTCCGATAAGATAGGATTATCTTTGTGTGGCGGATTGGAAATCTTGATTTACGATATTTGAAAATCTCAGACACTGTCTGGCATTTTTATCTTTAAAGCATATTACTATATCGGTTGTATATGCCAATATACATGTACAACCTTGTGCTATATTCGGCGGAAGACATTTGGCCGGATTGAGAATGACGACTTATTTTTGCCGCTGAAAAGAAGATTTGGCGCGGATTGCCATACCCGCAAATGCGCTATTTTGGGCTATGGATAACTTTTTCCGTCAAGTCGTGAACTTTTCCGAACAAAGCCTTGTTAGAAAAGTTGCGGTGGCATATTTTGCGACCATAGCGGAGCGTCATACTGCTCTGCCGTGACGGTTGCGCCCATATCTCACCGCATACATACCTTCCGACCCAAGAGTGGGCTGGACAATGATTCGATCCCGATGGGTCGAACACCTATCGCACAACCCCAAAAGTGTGTGCTTGAATTTCACAACCGGCTGAGCGACCTATGCGAACACAATCGGTGTGCGGGTACATACCCGACGCTTCACCGATGCTGGTATCTGTATTCAAGCGTGACGCTTATGGCAACTATCAACACACCTATATCATACACGCAATAGCTGACAAGATAGTCTTCCGCTGATGGGAATTTGTGCAGATTTGGAATCCTCAATAATTTTTCGTATCTTTATGTAGCAATTGAGAGCCACGCATACCGAAAGCGACACGTTCAACTTTATAGCCCGGAAATGGAACGATGCTCCCTGACGGATGTAAAGCCCGATATTGAACAACGAAAAGAAAAGAGGTACCACAG
>CABUWI010000003.1 GCA_902495245.1 uncultured Porphyromonadaceae bacterium | reverse complement strand
TATGCCCTCACAACCCAAACCCGGAATCATAACATTCAAAAGAGGAATTGACAGAATTGAGAATATCTATCAATTCCTCTTGGAGACTCAAAGACTTCCCATTTGTGGGTAAAGGTTAGCACGGCCCGTGCGTCCGTCATGTGGAATATATAACTCGCCAATCCACTGACAGTTACCCGCGGACGCACGAGCCGTGCGTCCCTACAAAAATTCTGAAATCAGAATTTTTCAACACTGCGTCAAAAATCAATCGTCCCAGAAATTTTTGTCGCGGCGTTTCAGTGTGCCGCCCATCCACGGAAGCCCATATGACTTTTCCCCACTGTCGGATGTCCGCTTTCGACGTCGAGGCGGTGGGCCACCACCTTTCCAAAAGTACGGACTTGTAAGTATGGCCGTAACGTAGATAATACCTATCAATATAAGGATTTTTATCATATCTGATTTGTTAGTCGGTTTTTCAATCGTCCCAGAAATTTTTGTCGCGGCGTTTCATTGTGCCGCCCATCCATGGGAGACCATATGGCTCCTCACCACGGCGATAGTGTTTCTTTCGATGACGAGGCGGAGTCCAACCGCTCCAGACACTCGGGCCGGAGATTTTGGCAATTACGTAGATAATGCCTAATATTATGAGGAATGTCATCATATCCGGTTGGCTCTTGAATACTTACTTTTTACGTTTATATTTTTGCACTGCTAATATATGAATTTATTTTCACATGACAAGCTAAACCGATTAAAAAATTCCGGCATAACCATCACAGACGCAGAAAATACAATGCGGCTGCGTCGGGACCGACACAACCGCATTTCTATGCTCAAAGGGGAAAGAGCGGCGAGTTACTTCCTGCCGTGGATTTCGCGCATGTGGTGGCGGCGCAGGGTCTCGACGCGCCCCAGTGTGGCCACGACGGCGGCCAGAGTCAGGCAATGCAGAGCCACGTTGACGAGAAAGCGGCAATGGGAATGGCGGTGATGGCACTCGCAATGATCATGTTCATGTTCCATAGTCTATATACTTGCAATTAAAGGGTTAGTTCGCCTTTAACAACACAGAAACGCCCCAAAAAGTTTGGGCGGAACAAACCCGGGCGCCCGGGCGTTATATCTGCAAAACTCACCATTTCAACAACACGCACCCAACTTCTATGCGACACAGAACCCTTCGCACCCTGCTCACGGCCGCACTGGCGGCGACGCTGACACTCGGCGTCAGCAGCTGCGGCACAATGCGCACCCACTGGGGTGTGGAACACGAATACAACTACGACTTCGACGAAGGCCACCCCTACCACGGCAAGCACAAACCGCCCAAGCCCCCGAAACCGCCAAAAAAACACAAGAAACACAAAAAGCACAAGCATCACCACCACCACGACGACGACTGTCGCCGTTAAACACCGTGGGCCCGCCCCCAAAGAAAACAACTTCAGCTCTGTTCCCCCAAAAACAGAGCTGATTTCACAGTCTCTTGATAAGAGATAGTTTGCAGCTGACTGCCAGGGAGTTCAGACACTCATGACTCAACAATCATGCAAAAATCAGACACCAAGTTAAAATATGTTTAGCAAATCTTTTAGCGAAACGTGCTGAATTTCAATTTTTTTTCGTAACTTTGCTCAAGACTTACGCACTCTTATCAAGAGAACTCGCATGTATGCTCTAACTATCGGAAAGCACAGTAAGTTTTCGGAAGTTGGGCGCAGCAGACGGCTAAAACGTTGATTTTTCGCGCATTAGCCCGACGCCGCGCCAAATAAAAACTCATGCCTCCCCCGCGCTGAACTCGGCCATGAACTGGTTCGTTCTCAACCACATCTCACCCGCAATCTGCCGCTCCCGCTCATCAGCCGCAGAAATTGACAGCTACAACCGTCTCCACGGGCGCCGGCTCGACCTCTTCGCCCCCACCTTCGTCAAGATGACCCTGCGTAGCGGCCGCTGGCAGCGCACCGACTCCCCCCTCCTCTTCCACTACGTATTCATCAGAGGCACCGAAGCCGACATAAAACAACTCGCCGCCGCCGACAACGGCTTCTCACTCATCATCGACAAAGCCGCCGCCACCCGGCGCTACCTCACCGTTCCCCCCGCCGACATGCACGCCTTCCGCATCATCGCCGCCCGCTGCGGCAACGAACTCCCCTGCTTCGCCCCCGACGAAGTAGACCTCACCGAAGGCGACCTCGTTGAAATCGCCACCGGACCCTTCGCCGGAATCCGCGGCACCTACCTGGCCCGCAAAGGCGCCTCAAGCGGCGCCGTCTGCATCGCCCCCGCCGGAATCCCCGCAAGCCTCGTCCTCGACGTCTCCGCCGACTATCTCCGCATAATCCGCTACGCCTCAGGCAGCAAACGCCCCTACGACCACATCGGCTCCTTCCTCCCCCGCCTCGAACGCGCCGAAACCGCCGCTGCCCAAGGCCGCCCTCTCACCCCCGACCTCACCGCCCCCCTCCAGACATTCATCAGGCGCATGGGCGCCACCCAAATCGACGCCCCGCGGCTCCGCGCAAAATTAGACGCCCTGCTCCGACGCGCCGACGCCCTCATGGCCCGAGCTCTATAAAAAAATCCGCCACCGCTATGCATTGCGAATTCGACTCGATTGAACTCGCCCAACTGCCCATGGCCGCCCAGCGCATGGACCTCCTCGCCGCCTCAGCCGGACGCCGCATCGACCTGCGCCCCGCCCTCGACCGCTACCTCGCCGCCTGGGCCCGGCGCCAACCCGGCGCCAACCTCCTCGACGCCATGCGGCTCACCGACCTCGTTCTCCGCCGCCAGCCCGACGCCGTCAGCGACGCCCGCCTCCGCTGGTACGCCTCCGTCCTCGCCGACTGGACCGCCAACCCCGCCACGGCCCCCCGCGCCGCCGCCCCCCTCCTCCGCCACTACCGCCAAACCCTCCCCCTCTAATCCGCCCCATGACCCAACCCATCACCTCAATCACCCGCGGACCGCGCCAAAGCAACTTCGAACTCCTCCGCATCATCGCCATGTTCATGATTTTAGGACTGCATGCAAATGTTGCAGCTCTCGGCATGCCGGACTCTGTAAATTTCAGCATCGGCAACATTACGCGCATTGTATTGGAATTCGCATGCATAGTGAGCGTGAACGTCTTCGTAATGATTTCGGGTTGGTTCCGCATCAAACCATCAATTAAAGGCATTTCAACATTTCTGTTTCAATGTTTTTTCTTTTTGATGGGCGGATATCTGGTCATGTGCGCTCTCGGATTCGTGCCATTCTCTATTAAGGGTTTGATGAGTGGACTTGCGATGCAAGTACCGAGCAACTGGTTTATCAGAGCATACCTTGGATTATATATAATTGCACCTCTGCTGAATCTCTTCATTGAGAAATCGTCCAAGAGAACGTTGGAAATATTCTTAATCGCATTCTATACATTTCAGACAGTCTATGGATTTGTGGCGAACGATACAGCGATATGTCATGGATATTCGACTTTCTCTTTTATTGGTCTGTATATACTCTCAGCGTACATACATAGCTATGTATCTGCAAATTGCGCAAAAATGGGGGGGGTATTTTGCAGCCGTATACATCATTACGGTGTTTTGCAATTCATTAGGTTGCCTCGTCATAAATTATTACACAAGCAGCACGGTCAGCGCTTATTTAATCAGTTATGATAATCCATTCGTCGTCGTTGGCGCAGCTGCGATGGTAATGTGGTTCTCCAAAATCAATATTCAGCCGAACAAGACAATCAATGTCATTGCAAAATCCGCGTTCGCCGCTTATCTGTTTCATGCCACACCCGCTATTGCGCAAAACATATATTTTCCAATAGTCAATAAGGTGTATAATTTAACTGACGGTTTGCTCTCACTACTCGGCATAATCGCGATTATATTGATATTCTTTTCTGTTGGTATCTTGCTAGACCAACCTCGCAAGTGGATGTGGCAAAAGCTTTCCAACAGGTTCTGAAAGACTTTGACATTATTATTCATATAGTGTTTATTCATTAGTGGCATCAACCGACAATAAACGCATCGCAAAAAACACGGTCATGCTTTACATTCGCATGGCGGTAACGATGCTCGTGTCGTTATATACGTCGCGAGTGGTGCTGGAGACGTTAGGTGTTGATGATTTCGGCATATGGAGCGTTGTCGGTACTCTGGTCGTCATGGTGTCATTCATCACTTCGCCGTTGGCATCAGCGACACAAAGATTCATCAATGTAGCGCTCGGGCAGAAGAACAAGGAACGAGCCGGTATGGTGTTCAGCCAGAGTCTGATTCTTTATGCAATTTTTGCTGTAGGGTTGTTAGTGCTGTTTGAAACGGTCGGGTTATGGTTTCTGACGCATAAAATGGATATTCCTTCGGGGCGGCTGACGGCGGCGACATGGGTGTTTCATTTCGTCGTGGTGTCGTTTATCATTACGATTCTGCGCGTGCCGTTTGACGCGGTAGTTATAGCCAATGAGCGATTTCGTTTTTACGCATTTATCGGCATAGTCGACGTTTTACTAAAACTGGGGATCGTTTTTATGCTGCCATTTGCACCAGACGGAAAGACCCTGATTTTTTATGCGGCATTGATGCTCTGCTCAAACCTGATAGTTGCTGGTAGTTATATTATTTTCTGCTCAAGTAATTTCGAGAGTGCAAGATTGAAATTGACATGGAATCGTGATTTGGCTAAAGAATTGCTCTCGTTTACAGGATGGAGCACATTCGGGGCTTTTGCGTCCGTATCAAGCAATCAGGGATTGAGCATTATCGTTAACTTGTTTTTCGGCGTTGCCGTCAATGCGGCAATGGGGTTAGCGAATCAGGTTGCCAATGCTGTCAACCAATTCGTTACTAATTTCCAGACTGCATTCCAGCCACAAATTGTTCAGCAATTTGCCGCCGGCGATTCAGTATCTATGTTCCGACTTGTTTGCATGGCAAGCAAGGTTTCTTTCTTCTTGATTATTGCCATAGGCTGTCCTGTAATCTTCAACATTGACTATCTTTTGTCTTTATGGCTGAAAGAGATTCCTGCGCTTACATCTCAATTTTGTGTGTTGGTTATATGCGTAGCAATTATTGAAGCACTTGGTGCTCCGCTGTGGATGGTCATTCAAGCCACAGGACGAATCAGCACATATCAGATTATAATCAGTTCCTTGTTGCTGCTGACACTCGTTATTGGGTATATATTGCTATGTATCGGGTTCAGTGCTCCCACCATAATAGTAGTCAAACTCTGCGTATGTACGGTTTGCTTTGCATATAGATTGATTGCCGTAAAACTTTTAGCAAACCTTTCCATTCGCAAGATAATGACTGGATTTGTCATTCCCGAAATTCTGACTGCCATAATTTCAGTTGGAAGTCTCGTTGCTTTCTTTATAATCTCAGACGCAACCGGGCTTAGTCGTTTTATAATTTCAACGATTATATTTTTGTGCGTTCTGGCTATAGCATCATGGTTACTCCTTACAGAGCAATCGCAAAGAAAAGTTATAATCGAGAAAATTCAGGATTGTCTCAAATTATCATCACACAATACATAATAGCATTCCTATGGACAAATTATGCAAAGCGGTCAAAACGGAATATGATTATGCGCTAAAAACTTATTCGCCCTGCGAAGAGTGTGCCGATGGCATTCTGTCAGAGCGCGATGTTTTCAACGCCCATTTTGTTTTGGCCGACTATTTTATTAAACGAGGAGAAGAAGCCAGATTCGGCATTCTCAATTACGACATGTTGTCATCAGCCGTAGCGCGTCAGTCCGTTGGATTCGCCGGCCAGCAAAAATGGAAAGACCATTATACCAAAGTGGCTACTCTTTCATTCGGTCTTGACAAAAACCATGCATTTCAAGACTGCAACAAGCGCACCGCGCTCTTGTGCATGCTATTGGCGCTTCACTGCAACAAGCGGCATTTGGTGTGCCGTAAATCTGAGCTTGAATTGTTGTTAATACGTATCGCTGCCAACGAAATGCATTTGTATAAAGATTTCAAAAAGTATAAGAAACATGGAGACGATGCCATTGTTATGTATGTGGCTAATTTTCTGCGCAAAAACAGCCGCATCATTGACAATCAATACCGTGTGCTTACATATGAAGAATTCAACTCAAAACTGAAAAAATATGATGTGTGGCTTGACAACGCACAAGGCGGTTATATTGATGTAATGCAAAACCAGACATCAAAGACATTATTTGGGCTGAAAACCACTACTAAACCCACAAAAATATATCAGATTGGCTTCAAAGGGTGGAAAGCGCAAATCAATATGAAAGCGATGAAATGCGTCCTCAAAGAGGCCGGACTTACAACGGACAAGGGTGTCGACCTGCATACATTTTATGAAGGCGAAGAACCGGAATATATCTTGATTGAAGAATACTTTGAGGTACTCAAACGCCTCAAAGACAAGTAATGCGCCTCTAAGTCCTCAAAAAATATTAGCAGACAATGAATTATATTGAAAAGATAGCTCAACTTCGTCAAGAGATTCACAATCAACTAACGCCGTTCTTTTCGAATAAAGACTGTGTATTGCTTGATGCTCCATATCATCATAACATTGGTGATGTTTGTATATGGGAGGGCGAAGAAAAATTTTTAGCTGATGTCGGGGCTTGCATAAAAATGCGCAAATCCCTATTTTGGACACCTCGCGGTGATATCCCCGAATCAACTATAATTGCCCTGCATGGTGGCGGAAGCTTCTGCGATTCTTCAAGATACGCCGTTAACTTTAGGCTAAATGTTATAAAAAAATATCCGAATAATCGAATAATCATCTTTCCTCAATCTGCTTGGTATACCAATATGGAAGTGTTGGCTTCTGACATAAAAGCATTCTCTGAGCATAAAGATGTCTGGATATGTGCACGAGATAGCAAGAGTTATCACTTTATAAAAAACCATTTTACGGCCAATCATGTGCTATTGGTGCCAGATATGGCTTTTTATACAAGCGACGCGATTATAGAAAACTATCGTAAAAAGACTGCCACCGGTCGAAAATTATTTCTAAGACGTACCGACGAAGAACTCGTAAACTCAACCCCCAAAGCATTGGGAGAGCATTGGGAAACTCGCGACTGGCCGACTTTTGATTATTTCAGGTTAGATGATTGGGCTTTATTTCAAAGCACCCGCGTTAAAAGAGTACTGACACATCTCTGCCCACCGGCTTCACGTCTATGGGAGAATCAGATGGACAAAGCAGCCTTCAAATATTTTAAGTCCTTATTTATCAACATTGGTTTTAATTTTCTTTCTGAATTCGACGAAATTGCGACTACACGTTTGCATGTAATGATTATGGGAACCTTGCTTGGAAAACCAATACTTTACATGGATAATGTAACAGGGAAACTTTCTGATTTTGCCAACACATGGCTCTCTGATTTGGATTCAGTTAAACCATATCGTAACGATGATTGATATAAGTGTTGTGACGCCGATATATGGCGTTGAGCGTTATATTGAACACTGCGCACGGTCATTGTTTGAGCAGACAATAACTGAGGGAGTGGAGTTCATTTTTATTGATGACTGTACGCCAGACGGCTCAATAGACGTGCTGAATGCCGTGTTAAACGAATACCCTAAGCGCAAAGAGCAGGTTAGGATTATTCATCACAAGCAAAATAAAGGGCTTCCGCAAGCGCGTAAAACAGGGATAGAGGCTGCTAACGGTAAATATATACTAAATATAGACTCTGATGATTGGATAGAGACAAATGCTCTGGAAGTATTGATAGGAAAAGCCAGTGCGACAGACGCAGACATCGTATTGTTTGATTTCGCACGAGTTTCTGAAGATTCAGATACAACTACCATGCAAAAAGTGCGGATAAATAATGCGTTAAGCGAGATGTTGAAAGGGAAATTGCCATGGTCGACGTGTAACAAATTGTTTCGACGCTCACTATATTTTGAACGAGGCCCAATCACATTCCCGATATCATTTATGGCAGAAGATATGGTTCAGACATATCAACTTGTCAGTCGCGCCAATCGCATCAAATATCTTCCGCTTCCACTATACTATTATAGACGTCCTGAACCATCTTCTCAAAAAAACTTGGGCACAGACGCAAGGCGAATCTTTGAACAGACCAAAGAAAACATCGAGCTTCTGATTAACGCTGAAAATCTCGACCAAAAGCAGCCTATTGTTGCCGATCGATTGAGATTGATTGCCAAATTATCTCTAAGCCCATCTGTGTCGTCTCACACAACCCGACGTGATTATATGCTCGCTTACCCTGAATTAAACATCCGCATCTTATTTAATCCGATTGTGCCTATGCGGAATCGCTTTCACCATTTATTTATTATGTTTGGAAGCGCACATCTCGTGCCTTTTGTTAAAAGATTGATTGGCAGATTAAAGTTAACTCGGACTCATTGAATGATTCGTTTAAAACCCGTTGCTCTGAGTTTATTCTCGCTGGAATGGTTAATATTATGGGGCATTGGCCCAAGCGACTTAACAGGTAAAATTCTGACGCTGAGCTTGTTTTTATTTTCGCTGTGGCAACTCTTAGAAGCACTGCGATATAGGCAAATATGGTTTGGCGTAATGCAGTTTTTCATGCTGTCTTATGCCTATGAACCTCTCCGTTATTTTTGCTTCGGTGAAAATATATCGCGTTGGCGCGTAATGTGCCAAATCCCATCTACGGTTTATACCACCGCGCTGCTGATATTCTTATTTTTGATTTCCATGTATTGGAGCGTAAGCTATAAGCGTCGAACAGTGGTATATCGCAAATCCCCATTTCAGTTCCACAGCGATTTTTCCTTGTGGTTCGCAATACTTTTGCTTGGCATAACTTTGACTGTAGTGGGTAAAACCGGACAAAATATTTTACAGACCGGAGGCTATGGACGTGGCGGCGCGACTGTGTCAACGACATTCTCTTATGCTATGATTCCTCTGATTGTAGCATTATGTTATGCGACCACATCTTCCCGCTTCAAAATAACCATGTTAGCTTTTGCATTTTATGTAGTGAAAGACTTGCTTTATGGAGGCAGAATCGATAGCATAATGTTGCTCTTAATAGCTTATATGGTTTATTTCAGATATAAATTGACTGCCCGACAAACCATCATTATGCTATTTGCCGGATTCTTCTGTTTCTTACTTTTCGGCGTGATAAGAGGTGATACAAATCAAGATATTCACAATGCAGCTGCATCTACCATTGACGAGCTCAGTCTGTCCACAGGTAACTCGCAAGATGTATACTACGCCTCTATGCGCATCATCTATCTTATTCAACACGGAATCTTGGATTTTGCAACCAGACTTCAGTCATTCATTTGTTTCTTGTTATCGCTCGCTATCCCTTACAGCAAGTTGCCACCTGAGGCCAATCTTGCATCATATATGGTAACGCGTTATAACAGCGGCGGGGGCGGTTTGGCGCCGATATTTATCTACGCATGGCTCAGTTATCCGGGCGTTATCGCTGCGGGCGTCCTCATTGGCAAATTGCTCACGGGTCTAATAAGTAGCAAAATGAGTAAGTACGCTTTCTTTTTCGGTTGCTTCGCAATGGCGACAACACCTCGCTGGTATGCCTATTACCCAATTACACTTGTCAAATTGTGTGTGTTTGCCTTAGTATTTTTCATGATAACGGAATACATCAGGACACGTCGAATCAGGCATGCCAAATAAATTATCAACACGACATAAACACATGTTATAACATTGTGATTTGATTATGGCGAATATTGTAATTCTGACAAATGAACTTCCGCCTTACAGGAAGAGTTTTTTTGATAAGCTTGATGAGTATTGCCGGGGTATCGGCAGCCGGTTAAGCGTGCTGACGATGACGGAACTGGAAAAGGGGTATAACTGGAATGTAAGCGAATTGAAGGCGCCGTATGTAACTACGATGAAAGGTTGGCATTTGTCAATACCATTCAGCGTGCATATAAACACGGAGGTTACAAAACAACTCAAACGAATGGCTCCAGACGTGATGGTAATCGGAGGGTCGTATATGTTGCCGACGGTCTGGCTGGCACTGCATTATGCACGGAAACTCGGGATTCCGTGTTACATGTGGAATGAGTCGCATATGAACGAGTCAAGAGAATATGGGAGTCTGAAGCTGAAGTTGCGCGAAGCCATAAGGAAAGGGATTTATTCTAAATATGACGGATTCTGGTCGGCAGGGACATTGTCTGACAAATTGATAAAACAGTACTGCAGGCCGGAGGCGAAAATTCATTTTGTGCCGAACCTGATTGACAATAATCTGTATGACACTGCTGTTGTGAAAAATACAGCAAATCATTCAGAGTTGAGGAAGAAATGGAATATTCCCGATGGGAAAAAGGTAGTCCTGATTCCGGCAAGATTACTATGGGTAAAAGGGCTACATAAGTTTTTGCCTTTGCTCAACGAAGTCGAGGGGAAAGAAGATATTGTCGTTTTGATTCCGGGGACGGGAAATTATCAGGCTGAGATTGAGCAGGCGATTGCGGGTTCATCAGTTGACATAAGACTGTTGGGGCACCAGCATCAGGCGTCGATGTTGGAGTTGTATTCAATTGCGGATTTGTTTGTTTTGCCTTCGCTGTCAGATGCGAATCCACTCTCCTGCGTTGAAGCGTTGTGGTGCAAACTGCCGCTGCTCGTGTCAACACATGTCGGCAACTATCCCGAAGTAATCAGCGAGGGGGTGAACGGATATGTATTTGACTATACAGATGTTGAGGCGACAAAGAACAAGATTGCGGCATTTTTGAATGCCGACAAAGAATGGATTGAAAAAGCGAAAGAAACGTCATATCAAAAGGCACAAGAGATTTATAATCCGACTAAGGTTGTGAAACGCCTTATCAACACAATTCTGTCAGAAAACGGACTCAAACCCGTGTGATAACAGTTCTAACCATATTGATGAGAAACTACCAAACCCTCCACCTCGACAAGGCGACCGCTGACGTCATCAAGTTTTTAGCGGCAATCGTCGTCGTGCTCCACCATTACTCGCAATATGTGGAAATAAATCACATTTCAGGCTGGATTGGTTATAAGTTACTCTCTTCCCAAGGAGGCTATGTCGGTGTTGCTGTGTTTTTCTTCCTTTCAGGTTTCGGGCTGATGGAAAGCGAAAAAAGGAGCCATCTCAGCGCAAAACGTTTCTTTCAGCGGAGGTTTATGAAAGTATATCTCCCTGTTCTTGCGGTTACATTCATTTGGTATATTGCATCACCGTTTTTAGTAGCGAAGTCAAGCTTTGAAACGGCTATACATGTAACCAGCATGGTGGCGACGAGGGGGGAGTAATTGGCTAATATTCAAAGATTTACTTATTGGATTCGGCGATGGTGTCCTATGGTTTGTCAAAGTTCTGTTCGTGCTTTATGCAATGTTCTATGCTTTCAGTTGCATATATGAGCACAACAAAATTGCCGGCTATACAACTTTGGCCATATTGACAATAGCCGTAACCATGGGAGTTTACCTCTTGATGCATGACTATATGTCAATCTCCGTCCCGTTGTTCTCAATCGGCGTAATTCTATCAACACGTCGAGAACAATCAGACAAGACTCTGCTGCTTACTATTGGTCTCTGCCTCCTGATTCTTCTCTGTCAAATCCCATTCCTCTATATGGAGCTGTGGGTTCATTCCGCCATCAACATCTTCTTCGTAGCATCCATCGTATTGATATTTACCATCAAGAATATTACGCTGAAAATACCTGCTATTTTAGGGGCGATTTCATTTGATCTCTATCTCGTTCACAATAAAGTGCTCATGGTGCTTAACAACAATATGGAAGTTGCTCCACTGCTCCTCTTTTTAGTTCTGACATTGCTGGCAACCTCGCTCTTCTATCTCTTGCGTTCTAAAATCCTGAAAATATGAAAAAGCTGGTTGAGGTGAACACCGTGGCGGGGCGCGGGTCGACGGGGGCGATTGCAGAGGCAATTGCGCGTGTGGCCCGTGAGAGCGGCGAGTGGGAGCCTTGGTTTGCATACGGGCGGGAGCCGCATCGCGAACCGTCGGCCGCCAACCTGGTGCGCATCGGGTCGGATTGGGATATGAGGTGGCACGGCTTGGAGTCGCGCCTGTTCGATAATCACGGTCTGGCGTCGCGAGGTGCGACACGGAAATTTCTGAAAGAGCTGGACAGAATCGGGCCTGACATCGTGCATCTGCATAATATTCACGGGTATTACCTGAATTATGAACTGCTGTTTGAGTGGCTGCGGGCATGGGGTGGCCCGGTTGTTTGGACGCTGCATGACATCTGGCCGATTACGGGACATTGCGCTTACTTCGGCGTGGAAGAATGCGGACGTTGGCGCACGGGGTGCGGCGGCGGGAAATGCCCGCAACTTAGGGCATATCCGGCCTCGCTATTAGCTGACCGTTCGGCAGAAAATTTCAGGCGCAAGGCCGAGGCGTTCGGCTCGTTGAAAAACCTTACGCTTGTTCCCGTTTCAGATTGGTTGTCAGGACTGCTGAGCGAAAGTTTTTTGCGCGAGACAAACAGAGTGGTGATTCATAACGGAGTGGACCTGAATGTCTTCAAACCTGCCGAGCCCCACACGGAAGAGAAGTCTTATGTAATTGCGGTCTCAGGCGTGTGGAACAGGGAAAAAGGGTTTTATGATTTACTGGAGTTGAGAAAGATTCTGCCACGAGAATTTGAAATTGTGGTCGTAGGGATTACTGACAAACAGAAACAGACTTTACCCACGGGCATAAACGGCGTTACGCGCACCGAGAGCCGCGAAGAATTAAGAAAACTCTATGTCAGCGCGCTGGCGTTTGTAAATCCGACCTACGGAGATAATTTCCCCACAGTGAACATCGAGGCGCTGGCGTGCGGAACGCCCGTGATTACTTACCGCACAGGCGGCTCGCCGGAGGCCGTTGACTCGCGGACGGGCATCGTGGTTGAACGCGGCGACGTCGACGGGTTGGCAGCGGGAATTGAAGCGGCCGCAAAACTGAGCCGCCGGGATTGCCGCGCCAGAGCCGTCAGCGAGTTTGACGCGGAAAATTGCTACAAAAAATACCTTTCGCTCTACGAAGAAAAGTTAGGGGTTAAAAGTTAAGAGTTGCCAAACCGCGTAGGGACGCACGGTTCGTGCGTCCGCTGGTAACAGCCAATATTACAACCAATTACTCATTCCGCAACGCGGACGCACGAACCGTGCGTCCCTACGGATTATGAATTTTTGTTTTCACGTTTAGGATATGAAGATTTCGGTGATTACCGCTACGTGGAATAGCGGGGCGACGCTGCGCGACACTATGGAGAGCGTGCTGAGCCAGACGTATGACGATTATGAGCATATCATCGTTGACGGCGGGTCGAAAGACAATACAATGGATATTGTTAGGGAACTGGAACCCCGCTACGGAGGGAGGCTGCGCTGGGTGAGCGAGCGCGACAACGGCCTATACGACGCGATGAACAAAGGCATCGGCATGGCTACGGGCGACGTCGTGGGCATCTTGAACAGCGACGATTTTTATACGAGCCGCGATGTGCTCCAGTATGTCGCCACCGAGATGAGCGACATGACGGTTGACGGCATATAT
Source organism: uncultured Porphyromonadaceae bacterium (assembly GCA_902495245.1). GTDB lineage: Bacteria > Bacteroidota > Bacteroidia > Bacteroidales > Muribaculaceae > UBA3263. Next base: position 248,718 of record CABUWI010000003.1, on the reverse strand, counting down.
GGCGACATACATTATGTCAACGACGATAACCTCGAAAAATGTGTGCGCTATTATTCGTCTAAAGGGTTCAGCCGGCGGCTGATGCGGCTGGGATTCATGCCGGCTCACCCGAGTTTCTACTGCCGCCGGGAACTGTATGAGAAGTATGGCCGATTTGACCTGAGCTATAAAGTGGCGGCAGATTTCGAATGCCTTCTACGGCTGATATATGTAAATCGAATCAGGACGAAGTATCTCGAAAAAGACTTCGTTACGATGCGCACCGGCGGCGCATCGACCAGCGGCCTTCAGAGCCACAAACAGATTATGCGCGACCATCAGCGTGCCTTCAGAAGCAACGGTGTGTATAGCAACGTTGCGCTTGAATCGCTTAGATACGTATATAAACTTTTTGAAGTCGCAACGACACGAATTTCACAATCACATCAGAAAAATTTAACTTATAATCAGATATGAAAAAAGCATTGATTACCGGCATTACCGGCCAGGACGGTTCATACCTCGCCGAGTTGCTGTTGGACAAGGGATATGACGTGCACGGCACAATCAGGCGCTCGTCGGTTGACTTCCGCGAACGCATAGCCCATCTGGAGGGGCATGCTAATTTCCATCTGCATTATGCCGACCTCGGTGATTCGATGAGCATTCTGCAGGTGGTGAAGAAAGTCAGACCTGACGAAATTTATAATCTCGCGGCTCAGAGCCACGTGCAGGTGTCGTTCGATTCGCCGGAGTTTACGGCCGACGTCGACGCGACCGGCGTGCTGAGAGTGCTCGAAGCAGTCAGACAGTGCGACCTGACGGATACATGCCGCATCTATCAGGCATCGACAAGCGAGCTTTACGGCAAGGTCGAAGAAGTGCCTCAGGACGAGAACACGCCCTTCCACCCCTATTCGCCTTATGCGGTTGCAAAGCAGTATGGCTTTTGGATTACCAAGGAATATCGCGAAGCCTACAATATGTTCTGCTGCTCGGGCATTCTGTTCAACCACGAGTCGGAGCGACGGGGTGAAACTTTTGTTACCCGCAAGATTACGCTTGCGGCTGCACGCATCGCTCAGGGCAAGCAGGACAAACTGCTGCTGGGCAACCTCTCGTCGCTGAGAGACTGGGGCTACGCCAAAGACTACGTCGAGTGCATGTGGCTGATTCTTCAGCACGACAAGCCCGAAGACTTCGTCATCGCCACGGGCGAGCAGCATTCCGTAAGAGAATTCTGCAAACTGGCGTTCCATTATGCCGGCATCGAGCTTCGCTTTGAAGGCGAGGGCGAAAATGAGAAAGGCATTGATGTGAAAACCGGGAAAGTGCTGGTTGAAGTTTCGCCCGACTTCTATCGGCCTACCGACGTTGTGAACCTTTGGGGCAATCCGGCAAAAGCAAAGCGCGAGTTAGGCTGGAATCCGCAAAAGACTTCGTTCGAGCAACTTGTAAAATTGATGGTAGAATCCGATATGGCAAAGGTTGCCGTCGAGCGCGCGGCAAGTCATGTCAGGACAAATCTGGCGGAATATCTCGAAAAAGGAATCGTAAAGTAATGCAGCGATTTGTCAAAATGCTCAACCTGTCGGAAAATGCCGACGACATCGCGGCTTATCGCGACGCTCATGACCACATATGGCCTGAAATAGTTGCCGGAATCAAACAGGTGGGCATAACCGCTATGGACATCTATCTGCTCGATAATCACGCCGTCATGATTATGGAACTGCCTGACGAGGTTAACGTCGAAGCTGCCATGACACGACTGGCCGCTCTGCCGCTACAGGCCGAGTGGGAGGAATATGTAGCACGCTTTCAACAATGCAACCCCGGCGCCACTTCTGCCGAAAAGTGGAAACCCATGGAATGCGTATTCACACTATGAACCGGATATTGCCGGACAAGAAACGCCTGCTGCCGTTCGCGCTCGTGTCGCTTCTGTTTCTGCTTTGGGGCATTGCCAACAACATGAACGACACGCTGCTGGCCGCCTTTCGACGCATCATGTCGATGAACGACCTGCAGACTTCGTTGGTACAGCTCGCCTTCTACGGCGCATACTTCTGCTTCGCCCTGCCGGCCGCCATCTTCATCAGCCGCCACAGTTACAAGGGCGGCATCATGCTTGGATTGTCGCTCTACGCGTTGGGAACCCTGCTCTTCTACCCCGCAGGCCGCGCGACGAGCTATGGTTTCTTCCTCATTGCCATCTACATCATGGCCGGCGGCTGTGCAATCCTTGAAACCACGGCCAACCCATACATTCTGTCAATGGGGCCTCCCGAAACGGCCACACGTCGCCTGAACATTGCCCAGACGCTCAATCCGCTCGGTGCAATCGCCGGGATTCTGCTCAGCCGCCACTTTATCCTGTCGGAACTCGGAGCCGAGGGCGCTGCCGAACGTGCCGGCATGAACGCCGACAGCCTCCTGGCGCTCCAACACCACGAGCTTGACGCCGTCGCGTCCATATATATGCTAATCGGCTGTGTACTCGTTGCCCTGCTCGTGGTCATCGCATTAGTAAAGATGCCGGGCGGCAAAAGCGACAGCAGCTTCAGCATTCGCAGCGGAATCAAACGACTTTGGCATAACAGACGCTGGCGATATGGCGTCGTGGCCCAATTCTTCTATGTGGGTGCGCAAACCGCAGTCTGGTCGTTTACGATACGGCTGGCCATGGACCGGCTCGGCGTGCGTGAAGCCGATGCGTCTGCCGTCTTCCTCGCTTCAATCGTTGCCTTCTCCATTTTCCGATTCATGTTCACATGGCTTATGGCCTATGTAAAACCGGCAAAACTGATGGCCTTATGCGCCATCGTCGGCATGAGCTGCACAATCTGCGTCATCTGCGGCAGCGGTATGTTCTCGATATGTGCCTTGGTCGGAATCTCGGCCTGCATGTCGCTCATGTTCCCCACAATCTACGGCATCGCCCTCGACGGCATCGCCGGCGACAGCGCAAAGCTTGCCGCATCAGGCCTGATTATGGCCATTCTCGGCGGAGCTGTCATAACTCCGCTGCAAGCCTTCATGTCTGACCGCTTCGGCATCGGCACATCATTCTGGATACCTTTTATATGCCTGACGGTAGTATTTTTATACTCGGCAGCCATAGCCAAAAAATCGCACATTCAAAAAAATGAATAAAAAAGTTTTCGTGTCGGGCTGCTATGACATGCTCCATTCCGGCCACGTCGCCTTTTTCAAACAAGCCGCCCAATACGGCGATCTCTACGTAGGCATCGGCTCTGACAAGACCATCGAGCAGCTCAAACACCGCAAAACAGTATATTCCGAAAAAGAACGTCTGTTCATGGTCAAAGCCATACGTTATGTTACTGATGCCTACGTCAACTCGGGCAGCGGCATGCTCGACTTTCTGCCGACTATCGAGCGGGTCAAGCCTGACGTTTTCGTGGTCAACTCCGACGGAGGCAGCGACGACAAACGCCGTCTGTGCGCCGAACGAGGAATCGAATATGTCCAGCTGGAACGCATTCCCGAAGAAGGACTCGAAGCCCGCTCGACCACCTCGCTCCGCACGGGTGTGAAGTCGCAGCTCCCCTATCGCATTGACCTAGCCGGCACATGGATTGACCAGCCATATGTGTCGCAACTGGGTTCAGGCTGGGCTCTGACAGTGTCAATCGAACCAACCGTAGAATTCATGGAACGCGGCGGCATGTCTACATCAACCCGCAACGCAGCAAAGAAAATCTGGCCCTACGAACTGCCCGATTATAACGAGGAGATGCTTGCGCGCCTGCTTTTCTGCTTTGAAAACGACCCGGAAAACGAAGGGCACGTATCGGGCGCGCAAGACGCCATTGGCATATGCATGAGCGGCCTCACCCGCCACTACTACGACGGGCATTACTGGCCGTCAAAAATCGAGTCATGCCATGACGAAGAAATCCTTTCATGGCTTGAAAATCACATTGTACTCGTGCCGATGTTCCCTCGCCGGCCGGGGTGCTCGGTTGTGGAAGGCAAAGACATCACCGCGGAAAAAGTGCGCGCCCTCACAGACGCAGCCGCCCGATGCTGGAACGCAATCATGGAGCGGAATCTCGCTATGTTTGCCAAGGCATTCGGCGATTCTTTCTACGCCCAGACGGCAATGTTCCCTGCCATGATGCAGCCGGGAGTTGAAGAATACATCGAAAAATACAAATCCAACTGTCTTGCCTGTAAAATGACGGGCGCGGGAGGTGGGGGCCACTTAGTTCTCGTGCTCGACGACAACGCCGAAATCACCCGGGAAATGATACCCATAAAAATTCGTCGCAAAGGAATTTAATAGAAAAATTTGATAACTATGGAGAAAAATGCAAAAATATATGTGGCCGGCCACCGTGGAATGGTAGGTTCGGCCATTGTGCGCGAACTGAAACGCCAGGGTTACGAAAATATCATCACCCGCACTCACTCCGAACTGGATCTGACGCGACAAGTGGCCGTCGAAGAATTCTTCGCGACAGAACGACCCGAATATGTATTTTTGGCGGCTGCAAAGGTCGGTGGCATCATCGCAAACCAATCCGCACTGGCCGATTTCATGTATGACAACATGATTCTGGAAATGAATGTAATTCATTCGGCATGGAAAAACGGCTGTAAGAAACTGGAATTCTTAGGGTCGTCATGCATATATCCGCGCATGGCGCCTCAGCCAATGAAGGAAACTTGCCTTCTGACCTCCGAATTGGAGAAAACAAACGAAGCCTACGCCCTGGCCAAAATTTCAGGCCTTAAGTATTGCGAATATCTTAACCGACAGTACGGGACTGACTATATCAGCGTGATGCCGACAAATCTTTATGGCCCCAACGACAATTATCACCCTGAACACTCTCATGTGCTTCCCGCACTGATTCGACGATTTCATGAGGCAAAAGAACAGCATGTGCCCTCGGTAACATGCTGGGGCGACGGCAGCCCGCTGAGAGAGTTTCTTTATGTCGACGACCTCGCCAATCTATGTGTATTCCTGATGAATAATTATTCCGGAAACGAAACCGTCAACGCCGGCACGGGCAAAGAACTTACCATCAAAGAGTTGACCAACATGGTGGCTGCCGTTGTCGGTTATGACGGCGAAATCAAGTGGGACACATCGCGTCCCAACGGCACACCGCGCAAACTGCTTGACGTTTCCAAAGCCAAGGCACTCGGGTGGACATACAAAACGGAACTGGAAGATGGAATACGCCTTGCATACGATGATTTTCTTCATAATCCTATGCGCGCCGAGCGATAATTTTAGAGAAACACACACAGAACACTGAAATCAAAAGATGCAAATCATACTGTTATCCGGCGGCTCGGGCAAGCGCCTTTGGCCGCTTTCAAACACTACGCGGTCAAAACAATTCATAAAATTGCTCAACACACCCGACGGGGAGAAAGAATCAATGGTGCAGCGCGTGGTCAGACAGTTACGCGAATCGGGAATAAGCGACTCGATCACCGTCGCCACAAGTTACGTGCAACGCGACGCCATTCTCAACCAGCTTGGAGAAAGCATGCCTGTGGTTACCGAACCCGAACGTCGCGACACTTTTCCCGCCATAGCCCTCGCAAGCGCTTATCTGGCCTATGACCGAAAATATTCCGATAATGAAGTCGTTGTTGTAATGCCTTGCGACCCATATACTGAACAGCACTATTTCACCACGCTCAAGCGCATGGCCGAGGCTGTCGACAACAACACGGCCGAACTGGTGCTTATGGGCATCGTGCCGACCTATCCGTCCGCTAAATATGGCTATATTGTCCCCGAACCAGGGACACAACGCAGCGGTATTTCGCGTGTTGCCCGATTCACGGAGAAACCTGACGTTCCGACAGCCGAGAAGCTGATTACTGAAGGTGCTTTCTGGAACGGCGGCGTCTTTGCCTTCAGGCTGGGATATATGAAGGAGATTATCAGCCGATATGTCAGCGCTCGCAATTTCGACGAAATCCGTGCTCGCTATGGCGAATTGCCCAAAATCAGTTTCGACTATGAAGTGGTTGAAAAAGCCGCATCGGTAGCTGTTGTGCCTTTCACAGGCAAATGGAAGGATCTCGGCACATGGAACACACTGACCGATGAACTGACAGAACATGCAATAGGAAATGTGCTCCTCGACAACGAATCGGAAAACACGCACGTAATCAATGAACTTGAAGTGCCCGTAATGTGCATCGGCGTCAAAAACCTTGTCATTGCGGCCTCGAACGACGGTATATTGATTTCAGACAAAAGTAAGAGCGAAAACATCAAGTCTTATGCCGACCGGCTGCAACGCCGACCAATGTTTGAAGAGCGGCGATGGGGTGAATATAAGGTAATGGATACCGCCGAATTCACCGACGGCTACAAGTCTTTAGTAAAGCAGCTAAATATCCATGCAGGCAAAAGTATCAGCTATCAGGCCCACCGCCACCGCGACGAAGTCTGGACTTTTATAGACGGCGAAGGCGAATTGGTGCTTGACGGCGTCATATCAAAAATTCGCCGCGGCGAAACGATTGTTATCGGCAAAGGTGTCAAACATGCCGTCAGAGCCATTACCGATTTAACATTCATTGAAGTCCAATCTGGCGATTTACTTATCGAAGAAGACATTGAACGCTTCGAATGGAAATGGTAAAATAATATACATTGTTAATCTCATTTAGCAGGCGCGGGCTGAGGCTCGCGCCTGCTTTGTGTTCAAACTTTGACGGGGAAGAGGGCGTTATGAGGGTGAGTAATTTTTGATTTGCCATGAAGCAGACAATTGTCATAAAGCGGGCCTATGAGCCAGAGGAGGCGGCAGACGGGTTCAGGGTTTACATCGACCGGCTGTGGCCGCGCGGTCTGTCGCACGCGACATTCCGCTATGATTTGTGGGACAAGGAAATTGCCCCGTCTACTGAGCTGCGCGAGTGGTTTCATGCCGACCCGCAGGGACGATGGACGGAATTTGCCGCGAAATATAAGGCGGAGCTCACTGCGAGCCCTGCTTTCGCTTCGCTGAGGGCCACGATTGCCTCGAAACCGAAGGTTACGCTGCTCTATTCTTCGCATGACGAGACGCACAACAACGCCGTAGTTGTAGAGGAGTTGCTGACGGAACAGAATCCGGTCTGAGATTTTTTGCGTATATTTGCGCAATGATTATCGAAACTGAACGACTGGTTCTGCGTCCGTGGAAAGCCGCCGACGCAGAGTGCCTCTACCGCTACGCAAGCAATCCGCACGTAGGGCCGCGAGCGGGCTGGCCGCCCCACCGCAGCGTCGGCGAGAGCGCCGAAATTATCCGCACGGTCTTCGCTCGCCCGGGCGTATTCGCCCTTACGCTAAAAGGCAATGACGAGCCGATTGGCTGCGTGGGCATTGTTTGTGGCGCTGAAAGCAATTTCCCCGAAATCGGCGACGACGAGGGCGAAGTGGGCTACTGGCTCGGAGTGCCCTTCTGGGGTCGCGGACTGATGCCCGAGGCCGTGAGCTCAATCGTTGACTACGGATTCCGCGCCATGGGCCTGCGGCGGCTTTGGTGCGGCTATTTCGACGGCAACGAACAGTCGCGACGGGTACAGGAAAAGTGCGGCTTCCGCCCGCACCACACCTCCGTCTCAGTCCACGTTCCGCTCCTCGGCGAAGAGCGCACGGAACATGTCTGCCTCCTCGCCCGCACTGATTGGGAACTGCTGAATCAGGGAATCCAGTAATACAGCGGCTTCAGCCGATGGCCTGCAACCCATCGCGTCAGCTCGTCGAAGGTCGACACGCCGTCGGCAATGACCGCCTCGTAGTATTCCACTCCGTGAAAGTCGCACCCCTCGGGCGCTTCAAACTTCAGGCGCAAAATCGTGTCGCGCTGCGCCGGGGTCATTACCTCGACGATGCGGTCGGCCATACGTTCGAAATATCCGTCATACGCCGACCCCTCTTCGATGTGGATAATGTCAATTTGCCATTGCTCGCCGCCGAAGTCATAACTGACGTGCCATGCCACACACCGCTCCTCGGTGTGCAGCCCGTTGATGCACCTGATTTCTCTGACTCCCGGAAGCCGCGCCATTTTCGCGGCGACGGCAAAACTGCCCTCTTCGGTGATACCGCCCGAGTAGACGTGCAGGTCAATGTCGCGATGGGCCGCAAGAAGACCCATTCTAAGCGACCCGACGAGATTGACCCGGCAACCTGCCTCTGTCCAGATTCCGATGATGCCCGATTCGGCCAAGACCCTCCGGGCCTGCGCCGCATTTGCCTGGGCGCGGCTGTTGATTTCACTCTGTTCCATTGATTCTTTTGTTAATACATGAGCCGACACTGTATCGGCCTATATTAACGACGAAACCCGCTTGAAATCAGCGGGTTTCGCACTGGCGGAGAGGACGAGATTCGAACTCGTGGTAGCGATTGCTCACTACGTCGGTTTAGCAAACCGGTGGTTTCAGCCACTCACCCACCTCTCCGTTTGCGACTGCAAAGTTAGTCGTAATTTTTGAAACGAGCAAATTTTTTTCAACATTTTTTGCCGTTTGCGTAAATTTGCATTCCGCTTTGTTAGCTCAGGCTGCAATTCGCATGCCGTATCTTGTTTTATTTTTTAATTTTATCAACAGATATGGCTTCTATAAAAGTAAAGTTCAGGCCGTCGACAATCGAGGGCAAAGAGGGTACGGTCTACTATCAGATTATCCATGAACGCTGCATCAGGCAGCTGCTGACGGCTCACAAGCTGCTGCCCTCGGAGTGGGACAATCAGTCTTCGCGCCCGGTTTTATCTGCCGGCTCCGAACGCCGTCGCGCCGTCGCCGCCGTCTACGAGCATATACGCCTTGACCTCAACCGCCTCAACATAATCATCAGGCGTCTTGAAGGGCGCCCCTCGGGCTATGGCGCCGACGACATCGTGGCCGAGTTCCGGCTCTACACTCACCGCTGCTCGCTGTTCAGGTTCATGAGGTCAATCATCGCCACTATGCAAAAACGCCAGAAAGTGCGCAGCGCCGAAATCTACACCGTCGTCCTGAATAGTTTCAGGCGGTTCCGCGCCAATGAAGACATCATGCTCGACGCCCTCACCCACGAAGTGGTCGAATCATACGAACACCACCTGCAGACACGCGGCAACGTGCCCAACACAACGTCGTTCTACATGCGTGTGCTCCGCGCCACATATAACCGCGCCGTCGAAGAGGGGCTGATTGACGACGGCCGCCCCTTCCGCCACGTCTACACCGGCATTGACAAAACCGTCAAGCGCGCTCTCCCGCTGGCCGCGCTCAGGCGCATCAAGGGCCTCGACCTCACCGCCTGTCCCGCGGCCGACTATGCGCGCGACATGTTCATGCTCAGCTTCTACCTGCGCGGAATGAGTTTTGTCGACATGGCCTTCCTGCGCGACTCCGACCTCGCGCAAGGCTATGTAACCTACCGCCGCGCAAAAACCGGCCAGCTGCTGCGAATAGCCTGGACCAAAGAGATGCAGTCAATCATCGACAAATACCCCACAAACGCCGCGGGCTACCTGCTCCCGATTCTGTCGGGCAACCACAAAAACGCCCACAAGGCCTATCGCAACATAGCCTATAACATCAACCACAACCTGAAACAGATTGCCGGCATGGTCAACGTCGACATGCCGCTGACCCTCTATTGCGCGCGCCACAGCTGGGCATCTCTCGCCCGAGCCAAAGGCGTCCCCCTGAGTGTCATCAGCGTCGGCATGGGCCATGACTCCGAAATCACCACCCAAATCTACCTCGACAGCCTCGACACCTCGGCCATTGACCGCGCCAACAGCCGCATAATCGGTTGCCTTTAAGCCGGGGAACACAACACTCAATATGACTCTGCTTTTCAAAAATTATGCGTAACTTTGCAAGCATATGATCAAAATTCTGTTTTTCATCGGCATGGGCAGCTTTCTGGGCGGCGTGGCGCGCTACGGGCTGTCAAGATTGATGGCGGCGCTCGCCGGCGTGCCCTCCACGTGGGGCACGTGGGCCGCCAACGTGCTCGGCTGCCTTCTCATCGGGCTGCTCTACGGCCTGTTTGACCGCTATGACTCCATCGGCGAACACTGGCGCCTGTTTCTGACAGTCGGATTCTGCGGCGGGTTCACCACATTTTCCACATTCATGCACGAAAACTACGTTCACCTGACCGCCGGCCGTTTTTTAGAATCTGCCCTCTACGCCACTCTCAGTTTCGCCGTCGGCCTGCTCATGGTCTACATCGGCCATGCGTTGGCGGCCAATCATCACGCCGGCGCTGCCTAAAAATTTGCGTTGATTTGTGTTGCGATTTTGCAATGTGAGAAAAAATGCGTAACTTTGCGGCTCAAAAACAAGCCCGGACAATATGACACAACAGTGCAAAACTTCACCAACCCTGCTGTTTGAAACGAGCTGGGAGGTCTGCAATAAAGTGGGCGGAATTTATGCCGTCCTGTCGACAAAGGCTCATACCCTGCAATCACTCTACAAGAATAAAGTCATATTTATCGGTCCCGACGTCTGGTCCGACGAAACCCCCTCGCCCTATTTCACCGAAGTGGCTTCCCTGCTCGGCGCATGGTGCAAGAACCCCGGGCTGCCCGAGGGCGTTAAAGTCAGGGTCGGCCGCTGGAACGTGCCCGGACGGCCCATCGCCATTCTGGTCAAGTTCGACGCTATGTATGCCCGCAACCCCGAGCTCTTCGGACGCATGTGGCAGCTCTATGGCGTCGACTCCCTCCATGCCTATGGCGATTACCCCGAAGCATGCGCCTTCAGCCATGCCGCCGCGCTGGTAATCGAAAGCCTCTGCCGCCATCAGGGCCTCCCTGACGGCCGGGGCGTCATTGCCCACTTCGACGAGTGGACCACCGGCATGGGCCTCCTGCACGTAAAGGCCGAACTCCCCGCCGCCGCAACGGTGTTCACCACCCACGCCACCAGCATCGGCCGAAGCATCTGCGGCAACGGCAAAGAGCTCTACGCTTACTTCAACGGCTACAACGGAAACCAGATGGCTCAGGAGCTCAACATGCAGGCAAAACACTCGCTTGAACGCGCCGCAGCCCATCAGGCCGACTGCTTCACTACCGTCAGCGACGTTACCGCCCGCGAGTGCGAACAGCTGCTCGAAGTCAAGGCCCACGTAACGCCAAACGGTTTTGAAAAAGACTTCGTGCCCTCGACCGCCAAGGCGCTCGCAACGGCCCGCGCCAACGGCCGCGACGCCCTGCTGCGCGTGGCCTCCGCCCTCGTCGGCGAGCAGATGCCCGACAATTCTTTCCTCGTCGCCACCTCCGGCCGCTGCGAATTCCGCAACAAGGGCATCGACGTCTTTCTCGACGCCTGCGCCACCCTGCGCTGGAAATTGCAAAAAGACGACCGCCGCATAATCTGCTTCGTCATGGTGCCCGCATGGTCGCGCGCCCCGCGTCCCGAGCTGGTCGACGCGCTCAAGAACCGCACCGCCGGCTCGCCGCTGCCCGACCCCGTCATAACCCACCTGCTCAATAACTACGACAGCGACCCCATCATCAACAACATTCACCGGCTCGGCTTCGAAAACCGCCCCTCCGACAAACTGCTGATGATTTACGTCCCCTGCTATCTCGACGGCACCGACGGCCTCTTCGGCGGCATGACCTACTACGACCTGCTGCCCGGCCTCGACGCAACCGTCTTCCCCTCCTACTACGAGCCCTGGGGCTACACGCCCCTCGAATCGGTGGCATTCTCCGTCCCCACAATAACCACCACCCTCGCCGGCTTCGGCCAGTGGGTCAACGTTACGTTCGGCGAGAACAAATTCCCCGTCTGCGGCGTCCACGTCAACGAGCGCAACGACGCTGACTACTGGGATCTCTGCGGAGCCATCGCCGAACAGCTGCTCGACCTGGCGCGCACCGACGCCACCGCCGCCGAAGCCCTGCGCAAGGCCGCTTCGACCACCGCCGACCTCGCCGCCTGGAAACACTTCATCACCTACTACGAAACAGCCTACTGCGACGCAATGGCCAAAGCCGCCGAGCGTTGCAAGCAAAATAAAAAACAATTAAACCACAAATAACCAAAGCAATGAAACTTCAAGTCAGCAACACTAACTCGCCTGTCTGGCGCGACGTTACTGTCAACAACAACCTGCCTGACGAGCTCAAGGCCCTCGAGCCCCTGTCAAAAAACCTCTGGTGGGTATGGAACAGCATCGGGAAAAATCTTTTCCGCGATCTCGACCCTGACCTCTGGCGCAGCACGGGCGAGAACCCCGTGATGCTTCTGCAGCGCCTCAGCGCCAACCGCCTTCAGGAAATCATCAAAGACAAAGACCTCATGAAGCGCATCGCGCAGGCCGACAAAGAATTCAAAGAATATATGGCCGTGCCCATGCGCGATGACCTCCCCTCCGTCGCATACTTCTCGATGGAATACGGTCTGTGCAACGCACTGAAAATCTACTCCGGCGGCCTCGGCGTCCTCGCCGGCGACTACATCAAGGAAGCCAGCGACAGCCGCGTGCCCATGACCGCCGTAGGCTTCCTCTACCGCTACGGCTACTTCACCCAGAGCCTCAGCGTCGACGGTCAGCAAATCGCAAACTACGAGCCCCAGAACTTCAACCAGCTCCCAATCGAGCAGGTTACCAACCCCGACGGCTCGCCCATGATTCTCGAAGTCCCCTACCCCGGCCGAATCATCTACAGCCACATCTGGCGCGTAAACGTCGGCCGCATGAACCTCTATCTCATGGACACCGACTTCGACATGAACTCGGAGTTTGACCGCCCCATCACCCACCAGCTCTATGGCGGCGACTGGGAAAACCGCATCAAGCAGGAATATCTGCTCGGCATCGGCGGCATTCTGATGCTCCGCAAACTCGGAATCAACACCGAACTCTATCACGCCAACGAGGGCCACGCCGCCCTGCTCAACCTTCAGCGCCTAGTTGAATACGTGCAAGACAAGCACGTCGACTTCAACACCGCTCTCGAACTCGTGCGCGCCTCAAGCCTCTACACCGTCCACACCCCCGTGCCCGCCGGCCACGACTACTTCGACGAAAGCCTCTTCGGCAAGTACATGGGCGAATATCCCGCAAAACTCGGCATCTCATGGCAGGAACTCATGAACATGGGCCGCGAAAATCCCGACAGCGGCGAAAAATTCTCCATGAGCGTCTTCGCCCTCAACACCTGCCAGGAATCAAACGGCGTCAGCTGGCTCCACGGCGAAGTGAGCAAGAAAATGTTTGCCGGAATCTGGAAAGGCTACGACTGGCGCGAAAGCCACGTAGGCTATGTTACCAACGGCGTCCACATGCCCACCTGGGCCGCCTCGGAGTGGAAAGCATTCTATGCCGAAAAACTCGGTCAGCAGGTATTCTCTCACCAGGCCGACGTTAACGCCTGGAAAGGCATTTTCAGCGTGCCCGACGAAGAAATTTGGAAGATGCGCGTAACGATGAAGAACAAATTCATCAACTTCGTCAAGCGCGACTTCAAGGCCAAATGGCTCGCCAACCAGCGCGACCCCGGCGCAGTACTCGGCATTCTTGACCGAATCAACCCCAACGCCCTCATCATCGGCTTCGCCCGCCGATTCGCAACCTACAAGCGTGCCCACCTGCTCTTCACCGACCTTGACCGCCTGGCCAAGATTGTCAACAACGAGCAGTTCCCCGTGCAATTCGTCTTCTCGGGCAAGGCTCACCCCGCCGACGGCGCCGGTCAGGGCCTCATCAAGCGCATCATGGAAATCAGCCGCATGCCCCAGTTCCTCGGCAAAATCATCTTCCTCGAAGACTACAACATGATTGTTGCCAAACGTCTGGTTACCGGCGTCGACATCTGGCTCAACACCCCCACCCGTCCGCTCGAAGCATCGGGCACATCTGGCGAAAAGGCCGAAATGAACGGCGTGCTCAACTTCTCCGTGCTCGACGGCTGGTGGTACGAAGGCTACAAGTTCGACGAAAAAGCCGGCTGGGCCCTCACCGACAAACGCACCTACACCGACCAGGGCCAGCAAGACAAGCTCGACGCAGCCACAATCTACTCGATGCTTGAAAACGAAATCATTCCTCTCTATTTCGCCAAGAACTCCAAAGGCTACTCGCCCGAGTGGGTACAGTATATCAAGAACTCGATCGGCCACATCGCCCCCAACTTCACCATGACCCGCATGATTGAAGACTACATCGAGCGCTTCTATACCAAAGAGGCCAAGCGTTCAAAAGCCCTTCAGGCAAACGACTACGCCCTGGCTCGCGAAATCGCCGCATGGAAAGAAAACGTCGCCGCCCGCTGGGACGGCATCAGGGTCATCAGCCTCGAAGACTCGGCCACCGGCCTCACTGCCGCCACCGGCACGACCCACACCGCCAAGGCCGTCATCGACACCAACGGCCTCGTCAATGACCTCGGCGTCGAGTGCGTCGCCTTCAAGACCATCGACGGTCAGGAAGAATTCGTCGAAGCCACGCCGCTCAAGGCTGTCAAGACCGAAGGCAACATCGTAACCTTCGAACTCAACAACAAGATGCAGAATCCGGGCATGTACCGCTACGCATTCCGCATCTATCCCGTCAACCCCGCGCTGCCCCATCGCCAGGACTTCGCATGGGTGCGCTGGATTTAATCTGACATACGCCTCAAAATCAGGGTGGCCGTTCATGGCCACCCTGATTATTTTTTCAAATCGCAACAATCATAACAACAACATCATAAATCAACCACCACCGCAATGGGAGGATTTTTTGGAGTCGCCTCGCGCCGGCAATGCCGCACAGACCTGTTTTACGGAGTAGACTATAACTCGCACCTCGGCACCCGCCGCGCCGGCATGGCCACTTATGACCCCGAGGCCCGCAGATTCATACGCAAAATCCATTCGCTCGAAAGCACGTATTTCCGCACCAAGTTCGAAAAAGAGCTCGATGAATTCAAGGGCGACACGGGCATCGGCATCATTTCCGACACCGACCCGCAGCCAATCATCATCAACTCTCACCTGGGCAAATTCGCAATCGTAACCGTAGCCAAAATCTGCAACATCGACGCCCTCGAACAGGAACTCCTGGGCCGCGGCGTCCACTTCGGCGAACTCAGCTCCGGCGCCACCAACCAGACCGAACTCGTGGCCCTGCTCATCAACAGCGGCAAAGACTTCGTCGAAGGCATCGAAAACATGTTCAACAAGATTCAGGGCTCATGCTCGCTGCTGATTCTGACCGAAAACGGCTCCATCATCGCCGCCCGCGACAAACTCGGCCGCACCCCCGTCCTACTCGGGCGCAAAGACGGCGCCATGGCCGCATCGTCCGAAAGCACAGCCTTCCCCAACCTCGGCTATGACCTCGAACGCGACCTCGGCCCCGGCGAAATTGTTGAGATTACCCCCGACGGCGTCAAACAGCTCCGCGCCCCCGGCGCCGAAATGCAGATATGCTCGTTCCTCTGGGTTTACTACGGCTTCCCCACGTCGACCTACGAGGGTCAAAACGTCGAAATGACCCGCTTCAAAAGCGGCTACGCAATGGGCCGCACCGACACAACCGAAGTTGACTGCGCCTGCGGCATTCCCGACTCCGGCACCGGCATGGCTCTGGGCTACGCCGCCGGCCACGGTGTCCCCTACCACCGCTGCATCTGCAAATACACCCCCACCTGGCCCCGCTCGTTCACCCCGTCCAACCAGGCCATGCGCAACCTCGTGGCCAAGATGAAACTCGTGCCCAACCGCGCCATGCTCGCCGGCAAGCGCGCCCTCTTCTGCGACGACTCCATCGTCCGCGGCACGCAGCTCAACGACAACGTCAAAGAGCTCTACGACGGCGGCGCAAAAGAAGTGCACATGCGCATTGCCTGCCCCCCGCTCATCTACGGCTGCCGCTACGTCGGTTTCACCTCCTCGAAAAGTGACATGGAACTGCTCACGCGCCGCATCATCGAAGAAATCGAAGGAGACCCCAACGCTCACCTCGACGAATACGCCACCACCGGCTCCGAGCGCTACAACCTGCTCGTCGAAAAAATCCGTCAGCGTTTCGGCCTGACCTCTCTGAAATTCAACCCCATCGAAACCCTTGTCGAAAGCATCGGCCTCCCCAAATGCAAAATCTGCACCCACTGCTTCGACGGCTCCTCCCGCTTCTGATTTTCCCTCTCTCGTAAGATTAGGAGCTTGTTTAATAATAAATGTTAACGGCAGGGCGGTCAGTCGTCGAGCATATTTCCGCTCGTTATGAGGGAGTTATGGGGTTCCATAACGACCGAAGAACGGGTGGAAATATGCCGGCGAGTGGCCGGACAAAAGCTTTTTTAATGGTTGAATTACTGATATTCATACGTTTGATTGTATTATTCTGTTAAAAGTTTCTGTCGCCCCGCATATCTTGGCTGCTTTTCGCCCTGTTCCTCAGTCGTTATGGAACCCCATAACTCCTTCGTAACAAACCGAAAATCAGCACAAGCTATGCGACCCTGCCGTTAATATTTATTATTAAACAAGCTCTAAATTTTGAAGTTAGGAGATTTTTGCTTATCTTTGTAGCTACAATTCATAACAAAAAGCGCATTGCAGCATCATGTATAGAACCAACACCTGCGGCGAGCTCCGCATTGAGAATGTCGGCCGGGAGGTTACGCTGGCCGGTTGGGTGCAACGTATCCGCAAAATGGGAGGCATGACTTTCGTCGACCTCCGCGACCGCTACGGCATCACTCAGATTGTATTCAACATCGAAAACGACGCAGCCCTCTGCGAGGCGGCCAATCACCTCGGCCGCGAATATGTCGTGCAAATCAAAGGCCGAGTCGCCGAACGCACGTCAAAGAACCCCAACATGCCCACGGGCGACATCGAAATCATCGCCTCCGAGCTCAAGGAGCTCAACCCCTCCATCACTCCGCCCTTCACCATCGAAGAGGAGAGCGACGGCGGCGACGACCTCCGCATGCGCTACCGCTATCTCGACCTGCGCCGACCCAACGTCCGCGCCAACCTCGAGTTGCGCCACAGAATGACAATGGCCGTGCGCCAATATCTCGACTCGAAAGGATTCCTCGAAATCGAAACCCCAATGCTCGTGGGCTCAACCCCCGAAGGCGCACGCGACTTCGTCGTGCCTTCCAGAATGAACCCCGGACAGTTCTACGCCCTGCCCCAGTCGCCCCAGACGCTGAAACAGCTCCTGATGGTGAGCGGCATGGACCGTTACTTCCAGATTGTCAAGTGCTTCCGCGACGAAGACCTCCGCGCCGACCGTCAGCCCGAATTCACGCAGATTGACTGCGAAATGAGCTTCGTCGAGCAGGAAGACATCATCTCGCTCTTCGAAGGCATGGCAAAATATCTGTTCAAGGAAATCCGCGGCATCGAAATCAACGAAGACTTCCCCCGAATGACCTGGGCCGACGCCATGAAATATTACGGCTCCGACAAACCAGACACCCGTTTCGGCATGCGTTTCGTCGAACTTGACGGCGTGCTCAAGGGCCACGGCTTCAGCGTGTTCGACAACGCCGCATACATCGGAGGCATCTGCGCCAAAGGCGCCGCCGGCTACACCCGCAAGCAGCTCGACGCCCTCACCGAATACGTCAAGCGCCCGCAAATCGGCGCCAAGGGCATGGTCTACGCCCGCATCGAGGCCGACGGCAACGTCAAGTCGAGCGTCGACAAGTTCTACTCTCAGGAAACTCTTCAGGAAATGGCCAAGGCCATGAACGCCGAACCCGGCGACCTCATTCTCATTCTCAGCGGCGACGACGTCAACAAGACCCGCAAGCAGCTCTGCGAACTGCGCCTTGAAATGGGGCGTCAGCTCGGCCAGCGCGACAAGAACAAATTCTCCTGCCTCTGGGTTGTCGACTTCCCCATGTTCGAGTGGAGCGACGAAGAGCAGCGCCTCATGGCAATGCACCACCCCTTCACTCACCCCAAAGACGAAGACATTCCCCTGCTCGATTCCGACCCCGCGGCCGTACGCGCCGACGCTTACGACATGGTAATCAACGGCGTTGAAGTCGGCGGCGGCTCAATCCGTATCCACGACAGCGCTCTGCAGGCCAAGATGTTCGAAATTCTCGGCTTCACGCCCGAAAAGGCTCAGGAGCAGTTCGGCTTCCTGATGAACGCATTCAAATTCGGCGCGCCGCCTCACGGCGGCCTGGCCTACGGCCTCGACCGCTGGGTCAGCCTCTTCGCCGGCCTCGACAGCATTCGCGACTGCATCGCCTTCCCCAAGAACAACTCGGGCCGCGACGTGATGCTCGACGCCCCCGCTCCGCTCGACCAGAAGCAGCTCGACGAACTTAACCTCGCCCTGAACCTGCCTCAGGAATGAGCGTCAGCATCACCGACATAATCTCAGCCATTGAAGAGGTCGCCCCGCGGTCTCTTCAAGAGCAGTGGGACAACTGCGGACTCGCCCTCGGCAGCGCCGCGCGCCCCTGTTCGGGCGTCATGCTCTGTCTCGACGTTACCCCCGATGTCGTCGCTCAGGCGCGCCGTCGCGGCTGCAACCTGATTGTGAGCCACCACCCCCTCATCTTCAAGGGGATAAAGGTGGTAAACGACACCACCCCCCAGGGTCGCGCCCTCATCGAGGCAATCAAGGCCGACATCGCAGTCTACAGCGCCCACACATCGCTCGACAACGCCCCGGCGCCCTACGGCGTCAGCACCGAAATGGCCCGCATGCTCAACGCCGAAGTCATCGCCCCTCTCTCCCCCTCGGGCACGGGCGTCATTGCCCGCCTGCCTCAGCCCCTCGACGCCGCCGCCTTCCGCGCCGAATGCGCCCGCCGCTTCGAGGCCCGCGGGGTGCGCTCAACCCCGCTCACCCCGGCCTTGATTGAAACCGTGGCCCTCGGCAGCGGCGCCTGCGGCTTCCTGATTCCCGACGCCATAGCCGCCGGCGCGCAGGCAATGCTCACCTCCGACGTCCGCTATCACGACTTCCTCGACTTCGCCGACCGCATTTTCATTGTCGATTTATCACATTTTGACACTGAAAAATGCACAAAGAACATTTTTTCGCGCATTATCTCGCAAAAAATGCCTAACTTTGCAAACGTGTTTTGCGCTGACGAAACCAACCCTATTGAATACGTGTAAGATATACCATAACTCCAGATGGCAACGACAAAAACTGAACAATCAATGAGCACCGAGCAGCGTCTCGGCTCTCTCTACAAGCTCCAGACGATCCTCACCGAAATCGACCGCATCAGAACCATTCGCGGCGAACTCCCCGAGGAGGTAAAAGACCTTGAAGACCACATCGAAGGCCTCAGAACCCGAATCGGCAACATCAAGGCCGAAATCGACGCCGCTAAAAAGGCTACCGCCGAAGAGAACAACAAGATTGCCGACTCGAAAGCCAAAATTGAAAAATATCAGGCTCAGATTGACACGGTGCGCAACAACAAGGAATACGACATTCTCTCAAAAGAAATCGAATTCCAGCATCTCGAAGTTGACCTCGCTCAGAAACATCTCGGCGAATACGCCCGCATAATCGACGCAAAAAAGGCCGAAATCAAGGCAACCGAAGAGATGATTGCCGACTCCGACCACATTCTCGCCTCAAAGCGCACCGAGCTTGAAGAAATTGTCAACGAAACAAAAAGCAAGGAAGAGAACCTCCGCGACGAAGCCAAAAAGCTCGAGGCCGCTTTCGACGACGAACGCCTCCTCACCGCCTTCAAGCGCATTCGCAAAAATGCCCGCAACGGCCTCGGAATCGTTACTATTGAGCGCAACGCATGCGGCGGCTGCTTCAACCGCATTCCCCCGCAAAAGCAAACCGAAATCCGCATGCACAAAAAAGTAATTGTCTGCGAATACTGCGGCCGAATCCTCATCGACCCCGACCTCACCGACGCCCCCGCCGCTGAATAAAATCTTCTCTTAACCCGATTCAACCGACATTACCACCCCACTCCCAAATGAAGTTGCTTCAGAAAAAACTCGCCAGATATGATGAGCCACAAAAGGCTCAGGCCGCAGGCATATACCCCTACTTCCGTGCAATCGACTCCGAGCAAGACCCCGAAGTCATCATCAACGGCCGCAAGGTGCTCATGTTTGGTTCAAACTGCTACACCGGTCTGGTCAACGACCCCCGAATCAAAGAAGCCGCAATCGAAGCCACGCGTAAATACGGCACCGGCTGCGCCGGCTCGCCATTCCTCAACGGCACACTCGATCTCCACAAAAAGCTCGAGGCGCGCCTCGCCGAATATATCGGCAAGGAAGACGTCATGATCTACTCCACCGGCTTCGGCGTGAACCTCGGCGTCGTCAGCTGCCTCACCGGTCGCGAAGACTACATTCTTTGGGACGAACAAGACCATGCCTCAATCATCGAAGGCCGTCGACTCAGCTTCAGCCAGAGCCTCAAATACAAGCACAACGACATGGCCTCGCTCGAGCAGCAGCTCCGCAAGTGCGACCCCGACAAGGTGAAACTCATTGTCAGCGACGGCGTCTTCTCAATGGAGGGCGACGTGGCCAACATTCCCGAAATGGTCAAGCTCGCCAAGAAATACGACGCCTCCATCATGATTGACGAGGCCCACTCTATCGGCGTCTTCGGCAAGGGCGGCCGCGGCACGGTCAACCACTTCGGCTGCACCGACGACGTCGACCTCATCATGGGCACGTTCTCCAAGTCGTTCGCCTCGCTCGGCGGCTTCATCGCAACCGACAAGGAAATCACCAACTTCCTGCGCCACCACTCGCGCTCCTACATCTTCACCGCCTCCATCACCCCGGCAAGCACTGCCGCCGCCCTCAAGGCAATAGACATCATGGAGTCCGAGCCCGAGCGCATGGACAACCTCTGGGACCTCACCAACTTCGCCCTCGAGGGCTTCCGCAACATGGGCGCCGAAATCGGCAACACCTCGACCCCAATTATCCCCCTCTATATCCGCGACAATTTCAAGACCTTCAAGGTAACCACCGAGCTCTTCAACGAAGGCATCTTCGTCAACCCCGTGGTCTCGCCCGCCGTCGCCCCTCACGACACGCTGATTCGCTTCTCGCTCATGGCCACCCACACCCGCGAGCAGGTTTCGCGCGCGCTCGAGGCCATCGAAAAAGTGTTCCGCGCCAACGACATCATCAAATAACTCTCCCGAGTCAGGGCTCGCCATGGGCATCAGAATCGATTCTCCCGATGAGCTCCGCCGGCTCAAACCCGAACAGCTCCCCGAAGTGTGCGACGACATTCGCCGCACACTCATTCACGAGCTGTCCGAAAATCCCGGCCACTTCGCCTCAAGCATGGGCGCGGTCGAAATCGCCGTAGCCCTACACTACGTATTCAACACCCCCTACGACCGCATCGTCTGGGACGTCGGCCATCAGGCCTACGCCCACAAGCTCCTCACCGGCCGGCGCGACCGCTTCCCGACCAACCGCAAGCTCGGCGGCCTCTGCGGATTCCCCACTCCCGCCGAAAGCCCCTACGACACGTTCACCGCTGGCCACGCCTCCAACTCCATCTCCGCAGCCCTCGGCATGAGCGTCGCCTCCCAGCTCAACGGCGACTCTCCGCGCCGCAACGTCGTCGCCGTAATCGGCGACGCCTCAATCTCCGGCGGACTCGCTTTCGAAGGCCTCAACAACGTTGCCAACACCCCGAACAACGTTCTCATCATTCTGAACGACAACGAAATGAGCATCGACAGCAATGTCGGTGCCCTGGCCCGCTATCTCTCCCGCCTCAACACGTCGAAGCGCTATAACAACCTCCGCTTCAAAACCTACCATCTCTTCCGCCGCCTCGGCCTCATCAGCGAAAACTCACGCGGACCCATCATGCGCTTCACAAACGCAATCAAGTCGCTCGTGAGCCGCCAGCAAAACATATTCGAAGGCCTCAATATCCGCTACTTCGGCCCCGTCGACGGCAACGACGTCCAGGCCGTCATTCGCGTGCTCAACGACATCAAGAACATGGACGGCCCGAAGCTGCTCCACCTGCGCACACGCAAAGGCGCCGGCTACTCTCCCGCCGAATCAGACCCCGCCAACTGGCACGCCCCCGGACGCTTCAACCCCGAAACCGGCGAGCGCATCAGCGCCCCCGGCGCCGCCCCCAAATGGCAGGACGTATTCGGCGATACCCTCACCGAACTGGCCCGCAATGACGAAAAAATCGTCGGCATCACCGCCGCAATGCTCTCAGGCACGTCCGTGGCCACGATGAAAGCCGAATTTCCCTCACGCGTGTTCGACGTCGGCATCTCCGAGGGCCATGCCGTAACCTTTGCCGGCGGTCTGGCAAAAGACGGCCTGAAGCCATTCGTGGCCATCTACAGCTCATTCCTTCAGCGCGCCTACGACCACATTTTCCACGACGTGGCCCTTGGCCGGCTGCCCGTTACCTTCTGCATTGACCGCGCAGGCATTGTCGGCGAAGACGGCGCCACTCACCACGGCGCCCTCGACCTCGCCTACCTCCGCTCAATCGCCGGAATCACAATCGCTGCCCCCTCAGACGCCGCCCAGCTCCGCGCCCTCATGGCCGCCGCTGCCGCCAACAGCGCTGAGGGACCCTTCGCAATCCGCTACCCGCGCGGCACCTCGCGCGGCGACGCAGGCGCCCCGCTCCTCCCCGCCCCCATCGGCAAGGGCCGGCGCCTCTCCCTGGGCGACAAGATTATCTTCATGTCCCTCGGGCCCATCGCCGCCAATGTCGCCGCCGCCGTCGAAAACCTGCGCAGCCAAGCCATCGCCGCCACTCACTACGACATGATTTTCCTCCGCCCGCTCGACGAAGAAATCATGTGCGAAGCCGCCGCCACCGGCCTGCCGATAATCACCGTTGAAGACGGCATCAAAGACGGCGGACTCGGCTCGGCCGTCAGCGAATGGCTTCAGGACCATGGCTACGCCTCGACCCGGGTCAAGCGCATCGGCCTCCCCGCCGACGGCTTCGTTACCCACGGCACCCCCGCTCAGCTTTACGAAATCTGCGGCCTCGACGCCGAATCCATTGCCCGCGAAGCCAAAGCCCTTCTATGAAAATTCTAATTGTCGGAGCCGGCGAAGTTGGCTCACATCTGGCAACTCTGCTCAGCCGCGAGGCGCAGGACATAGTCCTGGTCGACCGCGACGCCGCCAAGCTCGACCCCCTCGACTCCCGCTATAACCTCCTCACAATCTGCGGCTCGCCCACCTCGTTCGCCACTCTGCGCGAGGCCCAGGCCGGCAAATGCGACCTCTTCGTGGCCGTAACGCCCTTTGAAACCGACAACATCACCGCCTGCATCATCGCAAAAGAGATGGGCGCCAAGCGCACCGTTGCCCGCATCGACAATTTCGAGTACATGATGGACGACCACAAGAGCCTCTTCCGCCGCCATGGCGTCGACTCCGTCATCTATCCCGAATATTACGCCGCCCGCGAAATCATCATCGGCCTGACCCACAGCTGGGTGCGCCACTGGTTCGAAATGTGGAACGGCGAGCTGATTCTGATTGGCGTCAAGCTGCGCGAAAACGCCTCCATTGTCGGCATGACCCTCCGCGACCTCAGCGCCGCAGGCCATAACTTCCACGTCTCGGCCATCAAGCGCCACCACGACACGATTATTCCCCGTGGCGACGACACCCTCATGGCCGGCGACATCGTCTTCTTCATGACCCGCCAGGGCCATGTCGACGAACTCCGCGCCCTCTGCGGCAAAAGCCTCTCCACAATCCGAAACGTCATGATTCTCGGCGGCGGACGCATCGCCGGACGCCTCTGCTCAATGCTCGGCGACAAATACAAACTAAAAATCATCGACCCCGACCCCGAAGTCTGCCGCCGGCTGGCCGAACGCTGCCCCTCGGCCGACGTAGTCTGTGGCGACGCGCGCGACAACGACCTGCTCATCGAAGAAGGCATAAGCCACACCGACGCATTCCTCGCCCTGAGCGAGAGCTCCGAAAGCAACATTCTGGCCTGCCTCACCGCAAAAGAGCTCGGAGTCAAAAAAACCATTGCCGAAGTCGAAAACATTCGCTATATCGGCGAGGCCGAAGCCCTCAACATCGGCACCATAGTCAACAAAAAACTACTTGCCGCCGGAGCCATATTCCAGCGCATGCTCGACCAGGACTCTTCCAACTCAAAGTGCATGGCACTCGCCGACGCCGAAGTGGCTGAAATCGAGGTCAAGCCCGGCAGCAAAATCACGCGCGCGGCCGTCAAAGACCTCCGGCTCAGCCATGACATGACCCTGGCCGGACTGATTCGCGACGGCAAAGGCCGACTCGTCAGCGGCGACACCGTGATTCGAGGCGGCGACCGCGTAGTTGTCTTCTGCCTCTCCGGCGCAATCCACAAATTCGAAAAGCTCTTCAGCTGATGCGCTCGTTCAACGTCGCCCTCATTGCCCGCATTCTCTGCTTTCTGCTCATCTTCGAGGCGGCCTTCATGGTTGTGCCCCTCCTCGTGGCCATCATAAACGGCGAGGCCGGCGCCACCCGCGCTTTCGGCATCTCGGCCGCAATCACCCTCGCCGTCGCCCTTGCCGGCTACCGCCTTATCCGACCCGCCCGCAACGACATGAGCAAGTACGACAGCGTCCTCCTCACGGCTATGGTCTGGATTGTCTTCTCTGCCTTCGGCCTTCTCCCCTACATGCTCGCCCCCTCCACCCGCCTCGACTTCTCTTCGGCATTCTTCGAAGCAATGAGCGCGTTCACCACGACGGGCGCCTCACTCATCGAATCAACCGACTCCCTCAGCTACGCCGTCCACATCTGGCGCTGCCTCTCCCAATGGATCGGAGGTCTCGGAATCATAATCTTCACCCTCGCCCTCGTCCCCATGCTCAACTCCTCAGGCGGCATGCAGATGTTCAACGCCGAACAGAACCGCATCGGCCAGGAAAAAATCGGAGCCCGAATCTCAACGACCTCGCGCCGTATCTGGGGCGTCTACCTTCTGCTCACCCTCCTTCTCTTCGGCCTCCTCTGCCTCGGCCCCATGTCGGCATTCGAAGCCGCCTGCCATGCGTTCTCAACCATGTCAACCGGCGGATTCTCAACCTCCTCCGACGGCATCAACACCTTCGCCTCGCTCTACGTCAAAATCATCATCACCGTCTTCATGTTCCTCGGCGGCGTAAACTTCGCCATGGTCTACCGCGCCGCCACCGGCCAGCCCCGTGCCGTCCTCCGCAACGAAGCCTTCCTCACCTACTGCAAGGTCATTGCCGGCGCAACAGTGCTCTTCATCTGCGCCATTCTCCTTCAGGGCACATGGTCCGGCTGGCAGAGCCTCACAATCGACCCCCTCTTCCAGGTTGTCAGCTTCATGACCTCCACAGGCTTCATTCTGACCCGATTCGACTCCTGGGGCCCCACGGTCATGGCCATATCCCTCATGCTCATCTTCGTCGGCGGCTGCGCAGGCTCCACCTCCGGCGGCGCCAAGATTGACCGCGTAGTCTATCTGCTCAAATTCCTCAAAAACGAAATCAAGCGCACAATGCGGCCCAAAGCCGTCCTGCCCGTGCGCATCAGCAGCCGTGTCATTCCCTTGACTCAGGTCAACGAAGTC
The DNA here is from genome assembly GCA_902495245.1 of uncultured Porphyromonadaceae bacterium. GTDB lineage: Bacteria > Bacteroidota > Bacteroidia > Bacteroidales > Muribaculaceae > UBA3263. The sequence goes on along the minus strand of CABUWI010000003.1, from coordinate 223,184 downwards.
GTCGCCTTCCTCTGCCTCTACGTCCTCATCGCCCTCCTCGGCGCCCTGCTGCTCAGCCTCTGCGACCTCCCCGTCGGCCGCGCATTCGTCGTCGCCGTCGCCGCCATGGGCAACGCAAGCCTCTCCCTCTCCGACTCCTCAGCAATGGGCTGCGACTACATCGCCCTCTCCCACACCGCCCACTACATTCTCGCCGCCCTCATGCTCATCGGCCGCCTCGAAATCTTCACCATCATCGTCCTCTTCACCCGCACCTTCTGGAAGCGCTGACCCACCAGTTACCAGCTGGGCAACGTCAGATTTGCAGAAGTCAGAACATTTTGCTAACTTTGTCCTGTGAGCCATACGTTTCTGTTATATCATATTGTAATTGCGACAAAAGAACGTCGCCCGGTGCTGACAGCGTCTGTCGAACGTCGGGTATACGCAATCTTGTACCATATACTGACCAAGAGCGAATGTTACGTCTACCGCATAAACGGCATGCCAGACCATATCCATCTGCTCATAGATGCGCCATGCACGATTGCTCCGTCGCGACTTGTCGGCGAACTGAAACGACAAAGCTCGATGGTGATAAATTCCGATAAAGTTATAGAATCATGGCCTGGGTGGAGCCAAGGATATTATCTTGAAACGCTGTCGCGCAGCGCAATTGGTGCGGTCAAGCAATACATCATACAACAGAAAGTTCATCACCTGCATCATTCATTTCTTGAAGAATATCGCGATATGCTTGTTGCGCAGGGCCTCCCGCCGGACATTCCATCGATAGTGGCATTAGAGGCTACTCTGCGCCAAGAGATTAGATGATGCCACCCGGCAATTCCCCCATTATATTGAAGCAGTAGCGCAAGGTCGAGTCCGCCCAATTGCCCGCAGGGCATAATCCTACGATTAACCCCGCCATGGAGCATAGCGACTTGGCGGGGTAACTGCACCTCCCACCAACGTTGCCCGAAGGGCATCGTCTTTTTTAGGGGAAAATGGAATAATTTTTGCATATTGAAATTCTTTCATTAACTTTGCAATCGTAGACTATTACGGAAAGTATGTTTCTCATGTTTCCATAACCAACTGAACCATAGGTTTCAATCACATCAACATTTTTACATTTTCACAATGAAAAAACTAGTATTCACACTAATTGCATGTTGTTTATTGACGGCCAACATCTTTGCTGTTTCGTACAAAGGATTTGTTGACAGCTCATTCGGTTTAGCTATTGAAAAAAATGTACTCAATGGAGAACATACAACCGGCCTATATGTTGGACTCAGTACCACTCACGGCATACGATTTGCAAAATATTTCTTTGTCGGAGCAGGCATAGGCTATAATTACAGAGAAGGCCACCCTGACAACACATCTGGAGTCCAACTAATGAGTGTTTATGGTGATATCAGGTGGGACGGTCTGCGGCGGTGCTGGGGGAAGAGTAAGAAAGTTTCACCATTTGTTGACATCAAGATCGGTTATCAACAAATGATTCAGGGCAAATATGCATTCGATGTATCTCAATATCTTTACGGGCCAGATCCTGATATAAGAGGAACTTATACATACCATTCTCGTTATCGCGGTGGGGTATTTGTTAAACCAACAATAGGAATCCGAGCCAAAATATCGCAAAAGGTTGGTATAAACATAGGCTTATTTTGCGATGTCGTCAACTATGTAACCTTGAGACCCCTCAAGTCAAGAGTTTGGGAATCAGGAAATCTTACTGACGAATTTATTACTGTGATTCCCGACAAAATAAACTGTACGCCTTTCGGCATAAGCATCGGCGTAGATTTTTAACCATGTTCTACCGGCGGGTGCTCCGTGGAGCACCCCTACACTGCGCGCACAGGAAAGTGGCGATGGATTGAACTTGAATTTGCAAAATTATGTTATAGAATTATGATTTATTGACTAAAAAGTTGTAATTTTGCAAATGAAATCAAGAACTTTACGCCCGATGTCCAGACTGTACCTGTTTGTAGCGCTCGTGTTCTCAACCGCCATGCAGATGGCGGCCGCCGACCGTTTAATTCCCTCCGGCTATTACACCCCCATTGACGGCAAGTCAAGCGGCTCGCTGAAAACCGCGCTCCACAACGTCATATATCCCCACACCGAAATCAGCTCTTACTCAAATCTCCCCCGATATTTCGAAACCACCGACGTCTATCCCGACAGCAAGCGCTGGTGGGACATGTATAGCGACATTCCCCTCTATGCCCCCTCGTTCCGCGGACTCAACCGCGAGCACTCGTTCCCCAAAAGCTGGTGGGGCGGACTCACCGACGTCCCGGCCTACATCGACCTCAACCACCTCTACCCCTCCGAAGCGGCAGCCAATCAGGCCAAGAGCAACTATCCGCTCGGAGTCGTCGACAAGTCGAAACGCCCCAAGTTTGACAACGGAATCACAACCGTCGGCTCGCCCGTGAGCGGCCAGGGCGGCGGTTGCAGCTTCGTCTTCGAGCCCGACGATGAATATAAGGGCGACTTTGCGCGCACATATTTCTACATGGTTACGTGCTATCAGAACATGACCTGGAAGACCCTCTACATGGTCATGAACAACGACTATCCCACCCTCAACACATGGAGCCGCGAACTGCTGCTGCAGTGGAACCGCCAGGACCCCGTCAGCCAGAAAGAAATTGACCGCAACGAGGCCGTCTACGGCTTCCAGAACAACCGCAACCCGTTCATCGACTTCCCCGAACTGGCTGAGTACATCTGGGGGGAGAAGACGGGCGAGGCATTCATTCTGGCCGACCACATGAACGGCTACACCCCCGGCGGCGAGCCGACGCTCATAAACCCCAACCGCGGCACTACTCTCGAGTTCGGAGAGGTGGCTCAGGGTCGCAAGACCACGGCGCGCCTCTTTCTCCACGGCGAGAACCTAACCTCAGGCAATCTACGCCTGCGCATCTATGGCGAAGGCTCTGAATTCTTCACCATCGACGGCGAGAAGACCGGCACGGCCGCGACTTCAAGCGTAAATTCTTCCGACGGCCTATGGGTGGCCATAGACTATGCCCCCACCGAGCTCGGCGAACATAACGGCAATATCCTAATCACCGGCGGCGGCATTCAGGGCAGCGTAAACGTCATGTTGCGCGGCGACTGCCTCCCCGTGCCCGAGCTCACCGCCCCCGAGGCAATAGCCCCCACCAACGTGAGCGCCACCTCCTACGTGGCCAACTGGATTCCCGTCGAGGGCGAGACGGTAGACTACTACGTCGTTAACCGCACCCGCTATGCCGACGGGACCGCCACCACCGAGCAACTTCCCGCCGAAGAGAATTATCTCGAAATCACCGACTTCTCAGGCCGCGAAAGCTACACCGTCCAGAGCGTGCGCCTCGGCATCTACTCGCCCGCGAGCAACAGCATCAGCGTCAGCCCCGCCTCGATTACCGGCGTGGAGGCCGACCCCGATTTCGGCTTCTCGCCCTGGACCGGCGGCGTCTTGGCCACCTGCTCTTCCACTCTCGAAAACGTCAGGGTCTACACCCCCTCCGGCACTCTCGTCGTGCAAATCGGCTCGGTCGAAAATAACGACATCATCGAGCTGCCCGCCGGCGTCTACATCGTAACGGCCAACGGCGTCGCCCGTCCCGTCAAGATAATTGTAGGCAACGACTAACCACACCCCTGACAGAAACTATCCTATGGCAATCCCCGTCGAGCAACAAGGCCTGATTATCGAACGCATCAGATATCTGATTGCCCGGCTGGGATTGTCGCAGGCTGGCTTTGCGCGCCGGCTGGGCATCAGCGCCGCCAACATGTCCAAACATCTCAGCGGCCGCCTTCCAATAACTCAGGGACTCGTCAACCGCATCTGCCTTGACTGCAACGTCTCGCGCAAGTGGCTGCTGTCGGGCGACGACGTGCCATTTGCCAAACCCGAGGCGGTCAAAGAGACCGGCGCCGCTTTCGCGCCTCGCGGGGTGCCGGTCTACGACATCGACGTAACCGCCGGCTTCGGACCGCTCGAGCGCGTGCTCACAGAAGACCGAATCTCGGGCTACGTCAGCCTGCCCGGCCTCCACGGCGACGACGGCGGCATGCGCCTCGTCCGCGTCAGCGGCGACAGCATGGAGCCGGCCGTGCGCAACGGCAGCTACATCGCAATCAGCACCCTGAGCGACAACACAATATTCTGGGGGCGCATTTACGTTATTGTTACAGACAGCCACCGAATGGTCAAAACGGTCAGGCCCCACCCCTCCGACCCCGAACGGCTCGTTCTCCACAGCGAGAATCACGCCTACGACGACATGGTTGTCCCGCTCAAAGACATTGTCGGTCTTTATAAGGTCGACGCCGTAATCAACTTTACGAACACCGATTTATAAACCCAACAGCAAATATGCACTATAAAACCAATCATTTTATCGCTTTGGCCGCTGCGGTCCTCATGGCCTCATCGGCCGGCGCCAAAACTGTGAGCGATCTCCGGGCGGGCACGCTTGCCGACGCCGGCATCGACCCCGCCGAGACCTCGCTCACCATTACGGGCACGATGAATGCCGCCGATTTCTCATATATCCTCGACAATCTCAACGCCCTGCAGACGCTTGACATCTCCGGCGCAACCATCGCCGCCTACAGCGGCAACGCCCTGCCCTATACCGGCCTCTCGACGTCGCCTGCCGCAACTATGCCCGACTATGGCCTGACCGGACTGAAATCACTCACGCGCATAATTTTGCCCGCAAACCTCAAAGCCATTGGCCGCGGCTCGCTCAGCGGCACGGGAATCACCTCACTCAACATTCCCGACGGGGTCAAAAGCATCGGCGCTTATGCCGCCATGCGCTGCGACCGGCTCGAATCGCTCACGCTACCCGCTTCGGCCACTGAAATCGGCACCCGCGCCTTCGCCTACTGCCCGAAACTGTCGGCCGTCAGCATCGGCTCGGGCGTCGCCTCGATTCCCGAAGGCCTCTTCGAAGCCTGCGGAGGCTTGAAAAGCATCGATCTCGCCGCAATGGCCAACTGCACTGAAATCGGCCCCTGGGCATTCGCCCAATGCGCCGGCGCGACGAAGCTGGTGCTCCCCGAAAACACTGAAGCCATTGGCCGCGGTGCCCTCTATGGCGCTGACGGAGTCGACGCCCTCGTGGTGCCGGCAGGCGTCAGCTATATCGACGACAACGCGATGTCGGCAATGTCAACCCTGTCGGTGCTCAACGTGGCCGCCGTCGACAATGTGCCCGAGCTCGGTCAGAACGTCTGGAGCCGCCTCGAACCCGCCAATGTAATGCTCGTGGTGCCTGACAACAGCATAGCCGACTACCGTGGCGCCGACCAGTGGAAAGACTTCAACATCATATCTCACAGCGAATGGCAGGCCTCGACCGACAACATCGAGACCGGCATCGGCAACAGTGAGCTCAAAGTGGTCGTTGACGGCGGCATGATGACCGTTACCGCCGGCGACACCCCTCTTGGACGCGTCAGCGTATTCGACACGGCCGGCCGACGCATTGCCACGGCCGAGGCCGCTGACAAAGTGCAGTTCGACACGGCCGCCTGGGCCCGCGGAGTCTACCTCGTGGTGGCCGGAGGCGGCGCACGCAAGGTCAGCATCTGAACATAAACTGCCGCATATGGGAAAGAATAAACTGCGAAAATTCGCCGAGATGGAACAGCTGCCGAGGGTAATTCAGATGCCCTTCGGCAAACTGCAGGCCGAGGGGTTTGCCATGCGCGGCCGCTGGCACGAAGATTTTTTCGGCAACGACAATCCGATTGTGCTCGAACTCGGCTGCGGCCGCGGAGAGTACACCGTCGGGCTGGCCCGTGAGTTCCCCGACCGCAATTTCATCGGCATCGACATCAAGGGCGCGCGCATGTGGGCCGGCGCTAAAGAGGCCCACCTGGCCGGAATGGAAAACGTCGGTTTTCTGCGCACCAACATCGAACTGCTTGAGCGCTTTTTCGCACCGGGCGAGGTCGCTGAAATCTGGATCACCTTCCCCGACCCGCAGATGAAGAAGACGCGCAAGCGACTAACCGCCGTCAACTTCCTCGAGATGTACCGCCGCGTGCTCGCGCCCGACGGCATCGTGAACCTGAAAACCGACAGTCCCTTTCTGTTTGAGTACACGTCGCGCTCGGTTGCGCTCAACGCCCTGCCCGTCATCAAAAAGACGGCCGACCTCTATGCCGACCCCGCCGGTGTTGACCGCATTCTGAACATTCGCACGCACTACGAAAGCCAATGGCTGGCACGCGGAATGAAGATTAAATATCTGTCGTTCCGCCTTCCCGCCGCCGCCAACCTGCAGGAGCCCCGCGAAGACGACATCGAACAGGACTCCTACCGCAGCTACGGCCGCAACTATAACGAACCTAAAGCAAATGGCACAGACACTCTATCCAAATCTGATAATTGACGCCCTGCGCACAGTGCGCTATCCCGGCAACGGCAAGAACATCGTCGAGCTCGGCATGGTCGAGGACGACATGCGCATCGACGGCCGCAAGGTCAGCTTCAGCCTGATTTTCGAAAAACCGACCGACCCGTTCATCAAGTCGGTGGTCAAAGCCGCCGAAACCGCCGTGCTGACCTACGTGGCGCCCGACGTCGAAATCAAGGGCAACATCGCCGTGAAAACCCTCCGCCCCGAAGCAGCTCACACCGAACCGGCACGCCCGTTGCCCGGAGTGAAAAACATTATCGGCGTCAGCTCGGGCAAAGGCGGCGTCGGCAAGAGCACCGTGGCCGCAAACCTGGCCGTCGGTCTGGCGCGGCTCGGCTTCAAGGTCGGCCTGCTCGATGCTGACATCTTCGGCCCGTCGATGCCCAAAATGTTCGGCCTGGAAGACGAACAGCTCTACATGCGCGAAGTCAACGGCCGCGACCTGATAATCCCCGCCGAGCGCTATGGCGTGAAGCTGCTCTCAATCGGCTTTATGGTCGACAGGAACAAGCCCGTGCTCTGGCGCGGCTCCATGGCCTCGAACGCCTTGAACCAGCTCATCACTCAGGCCGACTGGGGCGAGCTTGACTATTTTGTCATCGACATGCCTCCGGGCACGAGCGACATTCACCTCACCCTCGTGCAGACGCTCGGACTCACGGGCGTGGTCGTGGTCAGCACGCCCCAGGAAGTCGCGCTGGCCGACGCGCGCAAGGGCATCGCCATGTTCCTCGACCCCAAAGTCAATGTGCCAGTCCTCGGCCTGATTGAGAACATGGCGTGGTTCACCCCCGTGCGCCACCCCGACGAGCGCTATTACCTTTTCGGCCGCGAGGGCGCCAAGCGTCTGGCCGCGGAACTGAACGTTGAGCTGCTGGGACAGATTCCCATCGTCGAAGACATATGCAGCCGCTCGGACGCCGGCGAACCCATTGCCCTTGCCGACAGCATCGAGGGCGCAGCATTCCTGCAGCTGGCCGGCAAGGTGCGCGACGCCGTCAACCGCCGCAATGCGGCCCTTCCGCCCACCGAAAAAGTAAACGTAACCAAAAAATAAATCCACATTACTCCAACCTCATGATCCGTCTTAACGCATTCGCCCGCCTCGACGCGAGCGCCCGACGCGGAGAACTCATCGCCGCAGCAACCGAACTCGTCAACCTCTCGCGCAAAGAGAAGGGCAACGTCGCATACGACTTCTTTGCCTCTGAAACCAACGGCGCGAACTTCATGTTCTGCGAAACCTGGGCAGACCAGCAGGCTCTTGACAGCCACGCCTCTTCGGCTCACTTCATTCGCCTCGTTGCCGTAATCGAAGAAATCTGCGGACCGCTGAAGCTCGAGCGCTTTGAATTCTGAACCCCGCAAACGCAAGAACCGGCGCGCGTGGGCAATCGCCGCCTGCGCCGTCGTCTTGTGCATCGGCGTGGCCATCGCCTACGGCATGGCCTCGGCCGCCGCTTCACGCCGGCCCGACGCCGCGCCGGCCGCAACGATGCCGCCGGCTGCCGAACTCGCCAAGGTGGGCGGCGACCGGCCGCTCAACAGCAAACTGATTGACTATTCGGCCTTCACCGTCTCATTCAACAACACGCTGCGCATACCCAACTGGGTCAGCTGGGAACTGACCGCCGACGAGACCCGGGGCAACCTTCCGCGCGGACAGTTCAAGCGCGACGACAGAGTCAGCGCCTGTCCGTGGCCCTCTGACTATACAGGCACAGGCTATGACCGTGGCCACATGGCGCCGTCGGCCGACATGAAATGGAACGCGCAGGCAATGAAAGAATGTTTCTACATGACTAACATGTGCCCGCAGACCCACGCCCTCAACGGCGGCACATGGAAAAAGCTCGAAGAAAAGACGCGCCTGTGGGCGCAGGCCGACAGCTCCGTCATAATTGTCTGCGGCCCCGTGCTCACGCCCCGTCCCGACGAATATATCGGCGACGACGAAGACATAGCCGTCCCCAAGGCCTTCTTCAAGGTCATCTGCTCGCCCTACGTCAACCCGCCGCGCGCAATCGGCTTCATCATGCCCAACGGCCGGGTAAACGGCGGACTGCAGGCAGCCGCGGTCAGTGTCGACTCCGTCGAGGCTCTGACCGGCTTCGATTTCTTCGCCGCACTGCCCGACTCGATTGAAAACACGATTGAAGCGGAATGCCGCTTCCACCTATGGAGCACCATACGTCCGAAAGAATGAACAGCCTCGACACGACAATCTGCGCAATCTCAACCCCGCCGGGCACCGGCGGCATTGCCACGGCCCGAATCTCCGGCCCCGACGCATTCCGCATTGTCGGGCGCATATGGCGCGGCTGCTCGCTCGACCAAGCCGCCACGCACACTGCCCACCTCGGCACCATCGTTGACCCGGCCGACAACCGGGCCCTCGACTCCGCCGTCGCTACGATCTTCAAATCGCCCCGCTCATTCACCGGCGAAGACACCGTCGAAATCACGGTTCACGGCTCGCAATGGATACAGCGCGAGCTCATAAACATGCTGATTCGAAACGGAGCCACATTGGCCCAACCCGGCGAATTCACGCGCCGAGCCCTCCAAAACGGGCGCATGGACCTCGCCCAGGCCGAAGCCGTCGGCGACATGATTGCCGCCTCCTCGCGCGCAGCACAGCGCATCGCCCTGTCGCACATGCGCGGCCACTACTCGAAAAAACTCGACGAACTCCGGCAACAACTGCTCGAACTTTCCGCACTCGTCGAACTCGAACTCGACTTCAGCGAAGAAGACGTCGAATTCGCCGACCGCACCAGGCTCCTTCAACTCGCCCGCGAAATCCACGCGCGCGTCTCCTCGCTCGCCGCCTCTTTCGCCGCCGGACGCGCAATCAAGAACGGCATACCAGTGGCCATCGTCGGAGCCACCAACGCCGGCAAATCGACACTTCTGAACCGACTGCTCGGCGAAGACAAAGCCATTGTCAGCGACATTCACGGCACCACCCGCGACATCATCGAAGACACCGCCGAAATTGACGGCACCCTCTATCGCTTCATCGACACTGCAGGCCTGCGCAAAACCTCCGACCCCATCGAAGCCATTGGCATCGAGCGCGCGCGCAACTCCGCCGCCGCCGCCTCACTGATCATCTGGGTCATTGACCCCACCCAACACCCCCAGAGGCAAGACGAGACATGGGCCGAAATCGCACCGCTCATCACCCCCGAAATGCGTGTCATCGCCGTCATCAACAAAACCGACATCGGCCACATCGACACCTCCACCCTCCCCGACCGCATTGACGCGACCATCAGCATATCCGCACTAAACGACGCCGACCTCTCGCCGCTCACCCGGCTAATCGCACAGCTCGCAATACCCGCCGACATCACCCCCGAACTCACCGTAACCAACGCGCGCCACTACGAAGCCCTCACGCGCGCCGCCGAATCCATCTCCCGCGCAATCGAAAGCATGCGCGCCGACCTCCCAGGCGACCTCCTCGCCCAAGACCTCCGCGAAACCGCCGCCCACCTCGCCTCCATCACCTCCCCCATCACCACCCCCGCCCTCCTCTCCCACATCTTCTCCCACTTCTGCATCGGCAAATGACTATATAGTTAGAAACGATTACAACTTAGCATAATCTGTTAGTATGGCGCTCTTTACGGGGCGCCATTTTTGTTGTCGCATTACTCGGTTTTTACCGTTTCTGCTCGATTTTACGCCCATTTTTGTATCCCGATTGTATCTCGTGAGCCAATCGGGGCTAACCCGTCAGAGAGGTTGTGGAGGATTTAGACATCCTTAGACACCAATAGACGCGGTTAGACACTTTTAACAGAATATTAACAGAAATAACAGCGTAAAATGAGCAGCACAATCGAAATTACAAAGACCTGTGAATGGTGTGGCAACACGTTCACAGCGAGAAAATGCACGACCCGCTATTGCTGTAAAAGATGCGCCGAACACGCCTATAAGGATGCAAAGCGCAAGGAGCATGTCGAGCGGGAACAAGCCAAGGCGTCATCGCCACATATAAGCGATGACAAACACCTGTTCATAACTCCGGCACAATGCGCCAGACTTCTCGGAGTGTGCCGTGCTTCAATCTACAATTATCTCGCGGCAAACTCTATCCCTTGTTTCCAGTTCAAGGGCAAAACACTTATCAGCATGGAGAGCCTTAATACCCTCTTTGACGGCTCATATCTCTATCAACTTAGACCAGCAAAAGAAAAAGAACCCATTACCGAGTTCTACACTACAAAAGAAGTGCTGGAGAAATTCGGTATCAGCAATTCATGGCTGTTCAAGGCGGCGAAAGAAAACAACTTTCCGAAAATTACCCAACGAGGCAAGACACTCTGGAGTAAACCACACATCGACCGATTCTTTGCCAAGTCTGCCCCGAAAGAAGAAATCACTGAGTGGTACACGGCAGCAGAGATACAGGAGCATTATGGCATGACGCTCTCGGCAATCTATAATCTTGTGTCGAAAGAGAGTATTCCGAAGAAGAAAGTCGGCTGCGAGGCAAGATACTCAAAATGGCATTTTGACAAAGCCAAAGGTGTTGCCGTCGATGAACCGGACACCTACACCATGCAGGAGGCAATGGCAAAATACAGCATGACCCGCGACCAACTTTACCATTATATCAAGACCTACAGCATAAGTAAGGTTAAGGTTGGCAGAATCATCAAAATATCCAAGCAAGGGCTTGATAATCTGTTTGCTCCACCCAAGATATGATGCGGTGGATTTGTGGTGGATTATCGGTGGAAATACCCCGATACCGGGTGCCTGAGTCCACTGTTTGAACACTTCCTACCTTCGCATCAAATCTTTTAATTCACAACGCATATGAATACATGCACCAAAGTTTTCCTTCGCAAGAAGGCAATATCGGGTGGACGCATCTCGCTCTATCTCGATTTCTATCCTGCCATCCGTAATCCCCACACAAACCGGATGAGCCGCCGTGAAACCCTCGGCATCTATATCTACGCCTCGCCCAAAAACGAGCGCGAAAAACAGTTCAACGCCTCTATGGAGGAAAAGGCAGAAGCTATCCGTTGTCGCCGCTTCGAGCAACTTCTCAACGAGCAGTTTGACTTTCTCGATAAGGAGAAGCTGCGCATGGACTTCCTCGCCTACTTCAAGCAGAAGTGCCGTCAGAAATACCAGAAATGGGATTGCGTTCTGCGCCACTTCACTATCTACTGCAAGGGCAAATGTTCTTTCGGCGACCTTACTGTGGATTTCTGCAAGGGGTTCCGCAATTATCTTCTCACCGCCCAGCGTCAGCGCAACAACGGCAAAGGGCCAATATCCCACAATTCTGCTGCGGGCTACTGGTCAACCTTCCGCGCTCTGCTGAAAATCACCTATCAGGAGAAATATATCCGCGAAAATCTCAATGACTTTCTGGAAGAAATTGAGTGGAAGGAGGTCAAGAAGGAGTTTCTTACCCTCGCGGAAGTCAAGCAACTTGTCGCCACTCCCTGCAAGATACCCGTACTCAAACAAGCCGTACTGTTCAGTTGCATGACCGGGCTACGAATCAGCGACATCCTGCAACTCTCATGGGAGCATATCCAGATGGGACAGGACGGAGGCTATCTAATTCGTCTCTGCACCGAGAAAACGGAAGAAGAAACGAATCTCCCAATCAGCGATGAAACACTGGCTCTGTGCGGAGAGCGTTCAGAGGGTCTTGTCTTTAAGGGACTGAAACGCCACATGGTCAACCATCCTCTGAAAGAGTGGATTAAGTCTGCCGGATTAACCCGACGCATCACTTTCCACACGATGCGCCACAGCTTCGCCACGCTCCTTGCGGCAAATGGTGTTGACATTCTGACTATCAGCCGAATGTTAACCCATAAGAGCGTCAAGAATACCCAAATCTACGCAAAAGTCGTAGATGAGCGTGCGCGAGAGGCATCTCAGGTCATTTCGCTGAAATAGTTTTGAACAGCAAAATAATCGCAGTCAAATCTTTTGTATATCAAAATTTGTTAGTAACTTTGCAAGCAGATAAGTTATGCACATAATCTCACATAGAAAAATCAAAGAGTTCTATGAATTGCCCGGCAACGGAGATTCGAGAATAGCGTTGGAACGGTGGTACGACATCGTCCAGCAAGCCCAATGGCATAATCTGTCGGAGATTCGAGAGGATTTCCCGACAACCGACTATGTAGGCAATCAGCATTATGTCTTCAATATCAGAGGCAATAATTACCGATTGGTCGTGGTGATAAAATTCACGATAGGCAGAATCTTCATCCGTTTCGTCGGAACTCACAGTGAATACGATAAAATTGATTGTTCAACCATCTAAGTATAACGATATGGATATTTCAAAACAGCAATATGAGTATGCGCTCAACCGCATTGAGGAACTATTGCCGCTTGTTACTGACGAAACTCCGGCAAGCGATAAGAACGCCATTGAGCTGACCATTGTCTCAGATGTGGTTGAAGCATACGAGAAGCTCCACTACCCGATTGCAAAACCGACCATCGGTGAGCTTATCAGCCTTTCAATAGAGGAGAAAGGCATGACGCAGAAACAGCTTGCCAAAGAGCTGGGTGTTAGTCCGTCAAGAGTAAGCGACTACATTTCCGGTCGTGCCGAGCCTACATTACGAATAGCCCGTGCCATCTGCCTTATTCTCGGCATCGCACCTGCCGCCATGCTGGGTATCTGAACAATACCCTATACAGTCATATAGTGCCATTCCATTGATTTGGAGTGGCACTTTATTTTCCCGGTGAACATCATCGGGGTTGTGTTCGTTATAAAAACTGATGAAATTTTTACAATAATTAAACCCTGAATGAAAAACGGACACCTCCCCGACCACTGGCAGATATGGCTTTGGATAGGCATAGCTGCCCTGATTCTCGCCGCAGTTGCCCGCCAATATGCAATCGACATCAGAGGAATGAGTGGCTTTAACGCCAATCTTATCTTTCTCGGTGTTTTTGTTGTATTCGCTCTGCTGTATCTCGCCTTCCAAGAGTTTCTTTCTCATACTCTCGGCACGGCATTAGTAAAATGTCTTGAAAAGATGTTCAAATGGCTCGGCATCAAACAACGTGAGCCGGAAAATATTGAACCTGTATCCATCCCGGAAGAAATCCCTGACGCACCTCCGGCTCCTACCCCGATCCAACAGCCGCAATCAGCCATCACAACCGAGACGGCACCACAGAACGGTATAGTCAAGATTGAGACTCCGACACCGAAGAAAATCGTCATAGACTACGAAGGCCGGCGCGAGGAAGCAAAGAAACGACAAGAGGACAGAGCCTACGAAAAAGAGGCGAATGTAATTCTCTATGTCGGTTATACAATGTCTCCATTCGTTGACAAGGATGTCGTGGAGAAAATCATCAATATCGTGACTGAGTTTATCCATACCTCCGGCGTACCTGATTTCTCAGAGGACATGGCAATTCGGCTCCCGGCTGAACTTACCACATCCGACATGATGCACTTTGGTTGGAACATAGCCAAGCCGTTCAATAAATATAATCTGCATACAGCACATTTTCTTAAACAGGCGTTCCCTTATACTTTCAAGGATGTTGAAGTCTGCACCATCGAGAGAAAGCTGACCTGCAACGGGACGCAAGGCAGAATAAAAATTGATAAAAATGTTGGCAGCTTCAAAATTCCTGATGAGAACGCTGAGGTGGAAACGCCCACCGAAGATGTAACCACAAAATCCGTTCCCGAAAAACAGCAGTCAAAGCCTAAAAAAGTAGCTAAATCCGCCAAAAAGCCAAAGAGAGCGATGAGCGCGATGGAAGCTGCCATGATGGATATGGAGATTGAACCTTATAATCCTGGCGATGAGATTGTTGAAGAACCTGATAGATATGGCTATGACATAGGGTGGTGATATGGTGGACTGACGGTGGAAATGCCTCTTATCCCGGTGCTTAATTCCACCATTTAAACACTTCCGTACTTTGCTGGCGAATTCACATAAAGGTGGGTTCGCCAGCATCTATGTTTAACAACTCAATTACATTCGATGAGCTGCCGGGTGCAGTGTCATCGCTGGTCAATCTCGTAAGGGAATTGGCCAATGAGGTGAGGGAGCTTCGCGCTCAACTCACCTCCGAGAGAAACAACACAAAGTCCAACTCCAGATTTATCGGTATCCCCGAAGCCTGTGAGATATTGGGCAAAGCCAAATCCACGGTCTATCGTCTCGCTAATGAGGGCAAGGTGCCGGCATATAAAGTGCCGGGCGAAAAGGAATGGCGTTTTATCGAAAGTGAGCTTGTAGCCCATGTAAAGGAAAACAAGCGGCAGTCGTCTATCCTTTCTTTCGCCGAGATGGAAGCTGAGATCAGTCGCGGCACACGCGCCAAATCATCTTATCGCCGATAGCCTATGGAGATGTCTGTTGACCCGATGCTCGTACTCGGCAAAGCCGTCGATATGAGCGTGAAAATCCGGGGTGGGGATTTTCCTTTAGGCGCATTGCCGATGAAGATTCAGAGAATCGTCAAGGAAGCGCATGACTGTTACGGCTATCCGGTGGATTATCTTGCCGGAGCCATGCTCGTGGCTGTCGGACTTGGCATAGGCAACACCCATTTCGCAAGGCTCAAGGGGAAATGGGATGAGAGTGCCATACTTTTCATGGCTCTTGTCGGAAGGCCGGGAGCCTGCAAGTCGCATCCGCTGAATTTCGCCATCAGACCGTTCACTGAGCTGGACGGTGTGGCGACACGCGCCTATATCAAGGCGTGCGAGGAATATGAGCGTCAGCGCGAACTGCCCATGAAGGAGCGCAGCGAGGCTCATCCCATTGCACCGGTATGTAAACGCTTCCTGATTTCCGATGCGACACCCGAAGCCATGCTGCTTATCCATTCGCAAAATCTGCGCGGCATCTGTATGTGGAATGATGAACTTGCGGGCTGGTTCAAGAACTTCAACCGATACAACAAAGGCTCTGATGAAGAATACTGGCTAAAGCTGTTCAACGCAAATCCGTCATTCTCCGACCGCAAAGAAGTGAAAAACTCGGTCTATATCAGCCGCCCTTTCATTTCGGTGGTGGGGACAATCCAGAATGGTATTCTCAACGAGCTTGCACAAGGCAGCCGCACATCAAACGGTTTTATCGACCGCTTGCTGTTCGTTATGCCCCACAATCAGGACAAACAGCCGTGGAGCGACAAAGAGCCGTCTTTCGACATAGAAGCAGCATGGGCTGGGATTATAGAAAGGCTCGTCGCTATTCCATACGAAACTGATATAGACGGAAATGTCATAGCCAACATTTTACCCTTTGCGCCGGATGCGAAAGTTAGACTTTATGAATGGCAGCGTCGGAATACCGAGGAATGTAACCGGGAGGAATGTGATGTCCTCAAAGGGGTTTACAACAAATTCGATTTCCATGCCATACGGTTCTGCCTGATATTGCAGATGGCGAGATGGGCCTGCGGCGAAGTTGACAGAAAGGAAATAGACCTTGTATCGGTAGAGAACGCCATATCGCTCGTGGATTATTTCAAGTCCACCGCCACAAGGGTGCAGGGAATTATCCGCGATCTGTCGCTGTCGGAACTGCAAAGGGCTGTCATCATGGCTCTGCCCGATGAGTTCACCACAGAGCAGGGAGTGGAGATTGCATCAGCCAACTCCATGCCGGAGCGCACATTCAAGGATTTTATCCGGAGATTTACCGGGATTCACTTTCAGAAAGTCCGTCATGGCGTTTATTCCAAACTGTGACCGTAACCCCGCATTTTCTGCACTTTCTGCATTTTCTCCCCGCCAAAATGCGGATAATGCGGAAAATGCGACCCAAATTCCGGATAATCTATGAACGCACACCGATTCATTCTCCAGCCCTATAAAGGGGTCGGAAGCCGTCACTGTTGCCCTTCGTGCCACAAGAAACGCTGTTTTAGTCGTTACATCGACACCGAGAAACAAATCTCGTTACCTGATGATGTCGGCAGATGCGACCATGAGCAGAGTTGCGGCTACCATCTCACGCCAAAGGAATACTTTGAGCGCAATCCGCAATCAAAGCCACAGCACTGCGATTTCGCCACTCCGTCAGTATGGCGAGCCAAGCCGACCGAGCAGCGAAAGCCAACATCCTTCATCGCGGCAGAGACTGTTTCACAGACTCTGCATGGCTATGAAAAAAACAATCTCTATCTGTTCCTCCGCTCCAAGTTCGGAGCCGAGGACGCCTTGCGACTGATAAAAGACTATCGCGTAGGCACATCGAAGCACTGGCCGGGGTCATGCGTATTTTGGCAAACCGACATCAACGACGGTGTCCGCACCGGAAAAGTGATGCTCTACGATGCCGAGACAGGTAAGCGCGTGAAGGAACCGTTCAACCATGTTACATGGGTTCATTCGTTGCTCCGACTGCCCGACTTCAATCTGCGTCAGTGCTTTTTCGGTGAACATCTCTTGCCGATGAACAGAGGTAAGCCGGTTGCCATTGTCGAGAGCGAAAAGACGGCACTTGTGGCAGCCTATTATCTGCCCGAATATGTTTGGCTCGCTTCCGGCGGTAAAAACGGTTGCTTCAATACCAATGCACTCCGTGTTCTCCGAGGTCGTCAGGTAATTCTGTATCCCGACATCGGCGCAACCGAGCAGTGGCGGCAGAAACTCACACAGCTCCGCAACATCGGTATCGAGGCAAGTATCTTCAACTACCTTGAAGAAGTTGCCACCGATGACGAGCGAACAGCAGGACTTGACATTGCAGACTATCTCCTGCAAATCGAGCCTGACCAAGCAGTCCTGCAATCTATGGTACGCCGTAATCCGATTTTGCAGAAACTCATTGACGACCTGCAACTCACCCTTGTGTCTGTTGAACGGTATAACCCGGATACTGATGCAATCAACAAAACCTCAACACCACCAAAACAATGAAAACCACAAAAACACCCACAACCCCAGCATCCAAGTCAACCGAGTTGACCGATGCACCCGAAACACAAGTATCAACCCTTAATCCCGATTTTATTATGAAATCAGATAACTCCCCCAACCCCAATCCCGCAGTCAACAGCGACACCGCTGTTAACAGCACCACAACTGCCAACGTTGAAAATCTGTTCGGCAACGAGCAGACTTCCACCGAGGCAACAGTCGCAACCGACAAGACCGAGCAGCCGAAGCAACAGCGCATCGGCAAGCAGCAGCGCAAATCGGATTTCGCCGAGTTCAAGGCAACATTCCTTACTCCGGCAAAGGTGGTGAACCGTCACCCGGTCAACATCGAGGACGACATCTGGGAGCAGCTTGAACGCATCGCACGCATCCTCGGCGAGCGTGGCACCACCGTCGCCAGCTACATCAACGCTGTCCTCGCCGACCACCTGCGAGCCTACTCCCCTGACATCGAAATCTGGCGCAAACTCTGAGATAGGAACCGCATCGGATTAGCGGCTAAATCGGGAGGCGGCAAGTCCCAAAGGGATGGCTTCGCCCGATATCCAATAGCGTCTTTAGGATTGGAAAGGCAAGATACCTTTTGAGTTTCTCAAAAGGGGCAAAACAGCCCATCCGGGCGGTTGTTGCCTGCCTCCCGATGGTCGCTCGATCCGGTGCAATCAGTACACCAACCACACCGATTTTCCAATGAAGAAATCAACCGGAAGACCGCCTCTCGGACAGGCGAAGAAGAGCAACACTGTGACTGTACGTTTCAGTGATTCTCAGTTCGACATCATAGACATCAAGGCATCCCGCGCCGGTTTGAGCCGGGCTGAATATGTGAGGGAGGGAGCGTTGAACGCCGAGGTCACCGGCGTACTCTCCGACGAGGAAAAGATGCTCCTTTACGAACTGAAAAAGCTCGGCCCGAATCTCAACCAGATAGCCCATCAAGCCAATGCCGAGGGCTATCACGGCGCGGCGGACAAGGCTGAAAACCTTGTGGACCGCATCGCCGCCTATGTTCTCAAACTCAAAAACCGTATGAAAACATGATAGGAAAAATTCTCAAAGGAGGGTCATTCGGCTCAAAAGTCGATTATGTAACCCGCGAAAAACACGACAAGAAAATCTTTACATCCGACACTTGGAAGATACTCGGCAGCCGTGGTATGATGGGCGAAAAGCGCAATCAGATAGTGGCGAGCTTTGAGGCTCAGGCAATGCAAAACCGAAGAATCGGCAAGCCTGCCGGACACATAACATTGTCTTTCGCCGCCGATGACAAGCCCAAGTTGAGCGATGAAAAGATGCTCAAAATCGCTCTTGACTACATCAAAATGATGGGTCTTGACAAGACGCAGTTCCTAATTGTTCGCCATTACGAAACCGACATGCCGCACTGTCATATCGTGTTCAACATGGTTGGCGACAACGGCAAACGCATGGAATCGGGGCGCAACCGATACCGGAACAAACGCGTCTGCGAGGCACTGACGAAGCGTTACCGCCTTGCCCTGCCCAAGCAGGAAACTCCCGATCCGGAGAAACTCCACGGTCTTGAACGTGCGAAAGCGGAGATTAAAATTGCCGCTACCGACGCTTTGCGCAGCTCCCGCGACTGGCAGACTTTCGCCGCTCTGCTGGCTAAAAAGAATATCCATATCATACCGAAATATCGCCGAGGCACACAGGAAATGCAGGGCGTTTCGTTCCAGTTGGGCGACTACAAGGTAAAGGGTTCGGATGTCGGCGAGGCGTTCAAGTACAGGAATCTCGACCGTTATTTCTCGCAGTCCAGCCGTCAATCGGAGCCGAGAAAAGCCACCGCCACCCATTCCACCGCTCAAAAATCCGGCACATCATCAATCTCTGACGAGGCAGTCAAGGCTGTAAAAGCCACCGCCGCCACTGCCGCAAATCTTGCGGCTGACATCGGCGAGGGAGTGGGACAATTCATAGGAGGATTGTTCCAGCCGGGACCAGCTTATGACCCGGAGGAGGAACGTCTGGCATGGGAACTCTCGCATCCAAAGAAAAAGAAACCTAAACGTGGAATCAAAAGATAACAATCATGGCAAAGAAAGATGACATTCAAGGCGTGCAGTGTGAGAACGCCGACTTCGAGATTATGCGCCGACAGTTGGCGCGTCTTGAAAAAATGCTCACCGACAAATTCACCGAAGTCAATGACCGGATTGAAAGTATCACCGTTCAGGCACCAGCGTTTCCACCACCGGCGGAACCACAGCAACCGCAACCCATAGAAGTTTCCCTGCCTGACAACATCGCCAGCCGTGAGGACATACGCGCACTGTCAGGCGTTATTCAGACGCTCAACGGCACGGTATCGCTGGTAATGAAAAGTCTGGCTGAGATACAGAAGGCTTTTGCGGCTATGCCCCGACCCAATGTTGAAGCCATTGCAACGGATGCCGCGATGAAGGCAGCCCAAGCGACAGCCGACAAGGTTGTCTCCGATCTAACTCCGAAGATAGATAATTCGGCAGACAAGGCAGTCCGCCTCGGTGCTGTCAAGACAACCGGCATTTCGTTTGATGATGCGGCAAGCATCCATCAGACGATGAAAAAGATGGATAAGAAGATTGACGTTCAAAAGGACTATGCACGACTCCGAAAAGTCAATCGCAATCTCGTCATCGCTATAATGGTTCTGTTCGATATTGCGTGCTTACTCGGCTGGGGTGCTAATGAACTATGGAAGGAGCGCAAAGAGTTTATGCGCGTCGAATGGCTCTACCGTGGTTTACGCTCTATGATAAATCCGAAAGATACCGCTTCACTATACGGTATGGAGCAATCAATTCTGTTAGGCATTAAGGAGCAACGGGAGAGTTGGCAGACAACTATCGTAAACCATGAAGCCACCGGAATACCGTTCCATCATTTCCAACCGCATGACAATTGGCAACCGAAGCCTCCCAAACCACAACCGGAGGAACCAAAGCCAGCCAAAGAAACAGAGATTGACAAGTTCCCGCTACCGCATCAGCGTGAAAGGAGATTGACTCCGGGAGAAATACAGGCAATAAAAAACATGCGGGCAGACCCCAACATTCCAGAAGACGCCAAACCGGAGCTTCCCAAAGGCTACGAATAACATCCCCAGTGTAATAGCTCATATTACCTAAAGACAGACAACCCCGACATCACTGCTGGGGTTGCCTGTCTGTTTTGTATGGCTATGAAAGACAGAGCTTCTAATAAAGATACCAACCTGACAGCGAAAAATGGTCGTTCATGGCTCTGGGACTATGCGGAACACCGACAGCCCTTTGATGAAATAAAACATCGTCGCACACTCAAGAAAGTTAGCAATGTCGCGGAAGGTCGGTATGACTGGAGGATTGAGAAAGGACAAAGCGGCATAAGTCTATGATTACCTATTATTGTTAATAAACGGTGTAATCAACAATCATAACGGATGAAAACAGTCCTTTTTTATACTGACCTGAAATTAGTAATGTCTTTTCTCGTTCAATCTTTTCTTTGATTGGATATTCATTATTGATTATTAGAGCAATTTCCTCATTATCTAATTTAAAAGAAATGAAGGGCGGCGAGCGGTAGGCACTGGATTCAACATTCTCTATTTCGGTCATAAACGAATGTGTATCCTGTGAGTTCATATATCCAATATTAACAATTGAATACAATGAAAATGCAATGCAAAATGTGCCCCAAAGTGATATATATAAAAGCCCTTTCTTTATTTTTTTTATGCACCTAAAGTATAATCCACAAATAAAGCATATTGGGATTACTACTATATACATAAAGGAATACTCTAAATAATATACCCTCAAATACTGAGGGAGAAAAATCCCCACAAGTAAAATGATGCTATAACGCACAAATAATTTATAATACGATTGTTCAATCGTTGTAGATTTAGAGGCGATTCTATCTTTGTGTCTCTTTGCCCTTTTAAAACTCTTCATATCGTCTTATCAAATTTCCAAAATCGTTTATCGGTCAGTTTCATAATTCGCCACACATTTTTGCCTCTATGAAAATTGGCATCCCCACATTCTTTATTGCGATAAAGATTTCCGGTTCACCGTCACAATTCTTAGAGTACCTTACCTCATAGCCGTTTGATATCCTTGATTCAAGATAACCAAGCAACTCTTCCCTTCTTATCGTTGGAGTTTCTGATATATTGGAGATAATCATTGGAAAATCGTCAAAGTCACTGTTCGGAGTGTGTATGTATAGTCCGATTTAGCATCCTAAATCTCTTTGGAAACATACATATCCCCAAACTTGAAATGGCATACGGATGGTTTCAGAATTGGATTTGAAAACATCCAGTAACTTAAATAGCACATCAAGATGTAATCTAATTTCGCTCCATTTAGTAAGGGAATATCTGTCTAAATGAATATGCTCATAGTCATATTCGACAACTCCGTTTCTCAATCCAGTAATAATCTGCTCAATATAGCTTCTTTTGTTGAGGTTGCGGTAGTATCTTTTTAATCCTCTTTTTTTCATCGCTTGCCTCTTTTCTCAACACTTAATGATTAACGAGCAACTGAGTTAAGAACCATTCGCGCCCCATTCTGGAGAACTCAAGGAGATAGACGCGATTATTCTCCGGAACAAATATATTTTCGCAAATGACCGAATCAGAGATACACATCAGTTCAGTATGATATTCGGGATTTTGTTTATTTTTGTTGATTCCCAAGAGATTTATGATGACATCATTTTGAGTCCAAGAATAAGAGGCATCGTATTTATCGCCGCCGGGAGGAACTTGAACTTCTATGTTGGAATCAAATAGCACCAAAGATTCAGACAATCTTTGCCGTTGGAATAGTGTGTCGGAATGAAATCTCGCTATAAATTGTGAGAAATCTTCGGGCTGTATATCTTCGTTGTTATTCATTTCGTCTTGTTGAATTAAATTGTTATTGCTACGGTCTGATGAGCCATGACCGCACCCGGTTAATAATATGAAAAAGAATACAAATAAAGCAGGGCTGCCAAACACTTCCTTCCAATGTCTAAATGATATTATTCTCATCGCTTGCCTCCTTTCCGGCAGAACAAGAACGATAGGCTTTGCGCCCGGAGGTTACAGGAGAGAGCAAAGCCAACACAGAGAATCATTATCTTATAGAGTGTTGCCATACGCGAAGTTACAAAAAAATTCTGTAACCCAGTGATAATCGGGCAAGAAAAATCCGCATCTCCACAGCTGCCACCATAAAAATGCGGATAATGCGGGAAATGCAAGGTTATTCCAGTTCCATCATGTCGAAAAACATAAGGCGTGTGTGGTCATTCTGTACCTTTTCCGACAATACTTTGAAGTTGTTTTTCAGATAAAAGTCTATGGCAGAGAGGTAGGCATCAACAGTCAGATAGCGGAACGCCGAATAATTTGGATTCCCATTGAGCATGTCTTTAAGAAGATTCATCAGGTCTGTACCTATATTGCGACCCTTGTATTTTGATGAGACGGCAAACCTGCCAATCTTGACTGCCGGGTAACTTCCGAACTGCTTACGCTCCGGGAAGCCTCCCTTGATTTTCTTCCATTGACTATTGGTTACATCCTGACGGCTGATTTTGTCGTTCAAGAGACAGAAATACGCGACTATACTGCCGCAATCCTCAAGGATATAGGAAGTGGCAATACGTTTGTCGAGGAAACCTTTGGCATCCTCGACAAGAAAATTATTCAAATCTTCGTCACCGCAATCAAATCCGTCAAGCACGGTTTCCAGCGTAAGCCTTACAAGTTTCATCTTTTACAAGCAGATGGTAATGTATTCCTTTGCTTTCTTGACCGCCTCTTTGAGCTTTCTTGAATTCTCGGCGCGCTGTTCCTTGGTCAGACTCTCGACCTCCATTCTGAGTTTCTCAAAACGGATTGCGTCTTCGCCTGTCAGAACCGGGGTTTCCGCTATTGGTCGTGCCATAATCTTGTCTCTTGTTATTAAGTGGATTACAAAGTTACAACAAATTTCTGACACTTTTGGCTTATCTGCCGATTTTTATTCCAGATCTTCGCGCACAAGACCCTAAGAAGTGATCTCATAGATATGCTGCCCTCTTGCTGTCAATAATCCCCAAATCTGTCTGAAGTGGTATGTCAATAATCCCAAAATCTTCTTGCCGTGATGTCGCGCAGGCGGTATCGGGTTGTGTAATTCGCGGAAAATCGCTATTTTTGCAATAAGTAAAGAATGGGTGCTTTGAGAGAGCCGAAACTGTTAAAATTGGAGGTACGAACCCCTCAAAATATGGTTTTGTATTCTAAAAGCGCAACTACCTCACTATCAAATATATGCTATAATTGCATCGGCAAATGAAGCCCGATTAACAACAGTCAACAACAATCACAAATAAGTGTCAAGGCGTTTATTCAGAGCGCCTTTTCTCATATCCGGAAGTCATTATTTTAGTCGGTGGAACCCGTTTCTACCTATTATTCACTCCATTTTTGAACCATATTTGTTGCGCGTCTGCTACCTGAGTCAAGTCGCTCTGCTCGGTAGTGGATGATGTACACACTGGTCAACACTCGTTTACATGTGTACACAATAACGAAGAAATGAGTGGCGAAAGAAAAGGTTCAAAAATGTCAACATCTAACATTCGAATCAAAAAGATCTGCGCTTGGTGCGGAAATGAGTTTGAAGCTCAAAAAAGCACAACTCAATACTGCTCCAAGCGATGCGCCGAACATGCCTATAAAGATCGAAAACGACAAGAGAAAAAACAGCGTGTGGAAACATATGAGGTGCGACGAGTCGAGACGTCGAAAAATGATGCTCTGAAAGATAAGCAATACTTAACTGTCATTGAGGCTGCTCAGTTGCTTAATCGTACTCGCTATGGGATTTACAAACTAATTTATCGCGGAACACTCAAAGCTTATCGGCTATCATCGCAATGGACAGTAATCAAAAAATCTGATATTGAAGCGATGATAGAGGCTCGTCCTTATGAACGCAAGCCCAAAACAACTGAGACCGTTAGCGATGAAAACGGAGAAGCTGTAACCGAGTTCTATACTACGAAAGAGATTATCGAGAAGTTTGGAGTGAGCAATTCGTGGGTGTTCGCCCTAGGGAAGGCGCACAACATCCCTAAAGTCTATCATCGAGGCAAAACGCTTTGGAGCAAGGCACATTGCGACCGAGTATTCACGGCTAAGCCGGAACCGCCGAAGGAGTATGACTGGATTTCGTATTCGGAGGTCAGAGCGGAATACAATCTCACGCATGACCAGCTCCATAACTATGTGAAGTATCACGGTCTGCGCCGAAAGAAGGTCGGCAAGTACACTTATGTCTTACGCTCGGAAATCGACGCCATTCTGCGTCCACCGACACGTTGAAGCTATCGGTTATTGGTTATCAGTCGGTTATACGGCTGACAATCGAATAACCAAACGATAACCAACTATTTTTGCCCCCAAATAAAACTCAATGGATATGGATATATGTACAAAAGTGACTTTACGTCAACGCCTGCTGCCTTCGGGTAAGATTACGCTTTACCTCGACTATTATCCGGCAATACGCAACCCCAAAACTAATAAATCGCAACGCCACGAATACATGGGAATTTATCTCTATGGTAATCCAACTAACCGGGTTCAGCGCGACTTCAACCAGACCATGCTTGAAAAGGCGGAGATTATCCGCTGTCGCCGACAGGAGCAGGTCATCAATCGCCAATTCGGGTTCATCGACCACACGCAGCAGCGCGAGGATTTTCTTGCCTACTTCGAGGAGACGACGAAGAAACGCTACCAGAAATGGAAAATCGTGTATATGCACTTCCACAAATTCACCGGCGGCAAATGCACCTTCGGCGACGTGACTGTGGAGTTATGCACGCGATTCCGAGAGTATCTTCTCAATGCAAATCAGTTGCGCCATAAGAAAAAGAAAGTCTCGCGCAACTCAGCTGCGGGCTACTTCTCGACTTTCCGGGCCTTACTCAAGCAAGCATACAAGGAACGGTTGCTCACCGAAAACATCAATGATTTCCTCGATTATATCGAATGGGAAGAAGTCGACCGCAATTTCTTAACGCAGGAGGAACTTATACAGCTGGCACAGACCCCTTGCAAACATGACATCCTGCGCCGAGCATCTCTTTTCTCCTGTCTTACAGGTCTGCGAATCAGCGACATCGAAAATCTTCAGTGGAAGCATATACAGCCCGTTCCGGCTATTGGTCTGTGTATCGTCATCACTATTCAGAAAACGAAAACGCCGGTCAAGTTGCCTCTGTGTGATGAAGCCATAGAACTTATGGGCGAGCGCACAGGCGGCAAGGTATTCAAAGGTCTGAAAAGAAGCATGACAGGCAAGCCGTTGAAAGACTGGATTGAAGCAGCAGACATCAAAAAGCATATCACATTTCACTGTTTTAGGCACACCTACAGCACGTTACAGTTTGCTGCCAACAGCAATCCTTACGCCGTGCAGCAATCGATGTGCCACAAAGACATCGGCACCACCATGCGTTACACACACGAAGTACCGACCGCGCTCCTCGAAACTCTCGGCAAAATCACCATCAAACCAAAGCCAGCAGAATAAAGCAATAAATACGTTTTTCATCTTCACAAATTTGTGAAGATGAAAAACTAATACCGAATTAGCCCTGTTGTTGGAGGCTGCTTTGGGCATTGAGGCCTAGTTATTCTTGAAGTTGCAAAGCGCATATAATATGCAGGTCGCAAAATCAGACTCTTCATTTATGAATCGGCTTGCCAATATACGCAAAATCGCTGCTGTTCTCTGATTATTGAGGCCGGTTACTCGGGCAGGAGGTAGTTGGTGCTACGGCCGCCCTCTCCGCTGTCACGGAGCATATCCTTTGATATGAGGTCGTTGATGTCGCGGAGGGCGGTGTCCTGAGAGCAACTGCAAATTTTGGCCCACTTGGAGGTGGTCAGTTTCCCATCAAATCCATCCCAAAGACGGTTGATGACTTTGCGCTGCCGTTCGTTGATTTCGACATCCCGACACTTATCCCAATAAGCTGCCTTTTCCAATGTACGCTCGACAACTGCCGAAGTTCGCGTAATTGCTTTTTCAAGGCAATCGAAAAACCACAGAATCCACTCGGTAATATCGAGATCGCCTTTCTGCGTGCGCTCCAGTATTTCGTAGTACGCCTTCTTGTTACGATTGATTTCTGCCGACATACTGTAATATCGTCCGGAACCCAAATCGAGACGGCCAAGCAGCATATCGGCAATTGTGCGGCTTATGCGACCATTGCCATCATCAAACGGATGAATGGTCACGAACCATAGATGGGCCACAGCTGCCATTATAAAGGGCGACTGGTCGGAACTGTTGCACCAATCGATTAGCCGCGCCATTTCTGCCGGGACATCAGCCGATGCCGGAGCCTCATAATGCACTTTTTCGTGTCCGAAAGCCCCGGAAACGACCTGCATAGGTTCTTCTCCCTTTCGCCAGTCGGCTACGGTAATGCTGTGCATGCCGCTTCGACCTAAAGGAAACAGAGCTGCGTGCCATCCGAAGAGGCGCTCGGCTGTCAAAGGTGCTCTGTAGTTATGCACTGCATCGAGCATCACATCAACAAGACCTTCAACATAATGGTCTTCAGCGAGCAATCCCTCATCCTCTATTCCAAGACGCCTGGCGAGACTGCTTCTCACTGATTTAGGATTGAGAAGCACGCCTTCAATCTCCGACGAACTAATCAACTCATCGGTCATTGCCGACAGCAATGATTGGCTTTTTTCATTAAAGCCAAGCATCGACATACGGCCGTTCAGAAGTCCGTGTAGATGACTAAGGTGGCTCATGGGCTCAAGCAATGCCTCAGAATCCCATCTGAAATCCGGCCAGTTTTCTCGCTGCCAGATATAGCAACTATGTCCTTGCATCTTTCTCATGTCGCAAATTTAATGTTTTGCGGCGAATCCGCCAAATATTCGCCGCATTTTTGCGGATATTATTCAGCTCTTTCACCGCAATCCCTTTTTTTATTCGCCGGAGATAAATGCTCATCGACACAAAATTGATCCAAACACGGGCTCAGTGTAAACCATTGTCTGCAGGCGATGGTTTTTATTTTATGGCTAACAACAACACTAAAGCATTGGTTTGGATTGCAGTAGCATTAGTTGTGCTACTGACCGGCGGCTTTGCATATAAGAAATACATTGATATGAGGATGGCAGGAGCAAGCGGCGGGGATGCCTTTCTGTTCATGGTGATGGTTTTCGTCGGTGTACTTGCAGTCATAGGCATTGCCGGAGGCTTCATCTATTACTATATGTTTCCAGAGGGGCGTAACATTTACAAGGGATTGAAACGGCTAAGGAAGAAAGAAACATCCTCGGAGCCTGAGGCTCCTGTTACAATCGAGATACCGAACCACGAGGAAGAGATTCGTCGGCAGGAAGCTGAACTTAAGCGCCAACGAGAGGAACTGCTTTCCCTTCTATCCTCTTACGCTGAGGCCACTTTCAGAAAGATATTTTCGCCGAAACAAATAGATGAATTGGAATCTAATATTAGAAAATTCTCGGCTGGAGATGAGAATATTACCGGGATTGAAACTACGAAAAGCGAGTTTGTCACTCCAATCGACCTTTATCATTTCGCATGGAACATAGCCATACGATTGATCGCTGATGACAAGACAAGGAAATTCCGTATCTGCACGGCTTCTTTTGTAAAAGATACATTCCAAATTACTTTGGCGGACCATGCCGTCACAACTATCGCCAGCAAACTCACCACAACAGATGGCAAATATTCCCTCCGTCGTGTTATGCCCGACGGTGAGTTGACAGCCCACGTCTTTCCTGGCACGGAGGATTTAGCCATCAAAAGCGACTAATAATAGCCGGTTACTGGTTATTTGGTGGTTATCGAGGTTGTAACCGGGTAACCAAAGCATAACCTATCAACTTTGCGACGAGATGTTCAAATCCCCATCTCGTCGCAAGTATGAACACAACCACACTAAGTATCGAGGCAATGCCTCAGAACATGGCTCGACTTGAAGAAAAGGTCGATGCCCTGACCGAACTGGTCGCAAAACTCTCGGTTCAAATAACCGCAGCCAACAAACCGCCAGCTGAAGATTTTATCGGGACAGAGTCAGCTTGTGAGATATTGCATCTTTCAAGTTCGCGTATATATGCCCTCGTGCAAGAGGGGCGAATCCCGTTCTACAAGCCCGGCAAAAGTCTTTTGTTTCTAAAATCAGAATTGCTTGACTGGCTCAAACAGTCTCGCCGAAGCGGACAGCAATCCATCGAAGAACAGATGGCAGCCTTGACAAAAGGTATGCGCAACAGTGCCAGCAGGAGGTGGAAATTATGAGCAATATCAGACCTGTCAATCTCTATCTCCTGATGCAGCGGTTTTGGCGGGAGAACGAGTACGAGCCGTTTTCGACGGCGGCGATTGCGATGTACTTCTTCCTCATCGACCGCGCAAACAGCCGACGGTGGCAGATGCCGTTCAAGTGTCCTACTTCGGTAATCAGCACAGCAATCAAGGTGACGAGGCAGACTATTGTCAATGCTCGTGAGTCGTTGCGGGCACGGAATCTCATCACCTATTCCAAAGGCACCGGCAAGGGCTACTATCCGATGTACTCTCTTGTATTGACGAATGTCTTGGCAGATAATCAGACGGAATGTTTGTCCGATGGTTTGACGGAACCTTTGCAGGATAGCAGGACGGATACTTTGTCGGATGGATTGACACCCTTTAATATAGAAGATAGAAATATTAAAGATAAAAATTATTCTTCTAAAAATATAGGCGATTTGAAGATTTTGAGTTTGGAAGAACTTGAGCATTTGCTGATTAACGATGAACCGTGGCTCAATGAAATCATTCCCCTTCTGTCTCCCTCTTGCCAAATCGACTTACCGAATCTGAAGACATATGTCGGCTACTTCTTCCGCTACCTCCGTTGCAATGGAACGAAAGGGAGGGAAGAAGCAGACTGCCGCCGACACTTCGTGAACTGGATTAAGAAACAACCAATCAAAAAAGATAATAATAACGATAAACCATCAAACCATGTACCAAACCAACCATCCAACGATGCTCGTCGACCTGCTGGCGTCACAGCTAAGTCGGCCAGCGACTATGAGGGAGCGTTTTAGACTCCCGTTTTCAAAAGACGATGCCATCCGTGTACTTCTTGCCGCTGTAAAAGCGGAAGTTGAACGCCGCAACAAGACTTTTATAATGAGCGAAGCCCTCATGACGCAGACCGGAGAGATTGCCGAATGGCTCACAGGCAACCACTCGAAATTCGGAATGATGCTGTGCGGCGGATGCGGCAACGGCAAGACTACATTTGTGAAAGCCTTCCAGCAAATTCTCAACAAATTTGAGATCAAAGTTGACGATGATTATTCCGAGCGATATTCCATCCGGATTGTCAATGCCCGCGACCTTGCGAGGGTCTGCAAAGAGGATTATGATGAATGGCGCAGTCTCTGTTATAAACGGATGCTTGCCATCGACGATTTCGGCACGGAGCCGCTTGAGGTGATGGACTACGGCAACGTTCTCTATCCAATCACGGATTTGCTGACAACGCGCTACGACCGTCACCTTTATACCATCCTTACCACCAACCTGACACCGCAGGAGACACGACCAAGATACGGCGACCGCATCGCCGATCGCCTCAACGAGATGATGGGCAAAGTCATCTTCGCCAACTCCACTTACAGGACGCCGTAGCCGGAAAGTCAGCCGTTTGTAGCTGTGCTCCGCAATCGGAACGATAGTGAAGATGGAGGAGGATTGCAAGGTTGTTTTTTATGTCCCATAAAAATTGGCTCCGTCAACCTTTCGGTTGCCGTATAAGCCACAGGTCTTGAAATCATTATGATTCCGCTTCCTCATCCTTGCCTCCTCCATCCTTCTTCCCTCCATTTTTAACAAAAAACTCTATGACTCCAAATAAATCAAAATCCAAGCGAGGGCGCAAGCCCAAGGCTGAGTGGCAGCGTCTCCGCAACGAAATCAAGCTGCATCTCGACGACGGCAACTATGCCGTGGTGAAAGATATGGCTCGGGAAGCCGGGCTTTCGCTCAACCGTTTCATAACCCGCGCCGTCATGGGTACGCCTATCCGCAAGGCACTTACTGATGAAGAATACGCGATGGTACGTTCACTTCAGGGCATCGCCAACAACCTAAACCAGCTCACACGATGCGCCAACGGTATGGGCTTCGATACGGTGGTGAAAAAAGTTGATAGTATGCTCACAACGACACTCGGTTTACTCTCCAAATTCCGGATGTGATGATAGCAAAATTCAAAAACCGCGTAGATTTCACCGGATTGGTGAGCTATGCCAACGACATCGAGAGCGATGAGAAACGAGGAAGACTGTTGTCGTATCAGGGTGTCTGCGTCGTTTCCAACGAAACAATCGCCGACAGTTTCAATACCCATCTACATCGCCCTGACCGCAACGGAAAGATTCATCATATCGGTCAACCGGTAAAGCATGTATCAATCTCATTCTCGCCGGAGGACGCACATCTGTTTCCCGACAACGAGCAGGGCGACCGCTATATGGCGCAACTCGTCGAAGAATGGCTGCGGGGCATGGGCATAACAAACGCCCAGTACATCGCAGCGCGACACTTCGACAAAGCGCATCCTCATTGCCATCTGGTATATAGCCGCATCGCCCTTGACGGCAATGTAATTTCCGCATACAATGAGCAGTTGCGCAGTGCTGATGTATGCAAGAAAATCAAACTTCGCCACGGACTAACATTCGGCAACTCGTCGGGAGAAAAGGTCAACCGGGACCGGTTACTTCCTGTTCAGCAAGCTCTATTCGATCTCAAAACGGCAGCCATCGCAGCAGCTGAGAGTTCTTTCTCGTGGCCTGAATTTCAGCGAGCACTGGAGGCTCAAAGCATAGAAGCGTGTTTCAGTTTCAACCGTACAACCGGCGAAGTCCGTGGCATATCCTTCGCCAAAGGCGGCTGCCGGTTTGCCGGTTCCAAACTCTCCAAACAGAAACTCACATACAGCAAACTGGCCGGGAAGTTCGGAAATCTCCCGAACATGGGAGTGCGTGTTTTACGCAACCCCAGTCAAGAGTCTTCGGAGAGGCTCGATGTTCTGAAGACCCTATCTTGGAATCAAAGTGTTAGCGCTGCTGAGAGGGTCACCGAAACGATGACCCCCACTGATAATAAGCCTATTGAGGGAGTGCTACCCAATAGCACCCCCACTGAGCCATCGGAAGTTAGCCTAATTCCATTGTCTGTAATCGTCAATCTCCTTATAGGTCCGGCTGTTGTAGAGTCAACCGGCGGAGGCGGCACATCCAACGACTTCGACTGGAACGATGAACGCCGTCGCCGCGAAGAAGCCCGTGAAAACCAAGACATCCACAAACCATTCAAACGTAGAAGATGAACGGTTAAACGATTATTCCTCCATTTAGGGGGTGAACGATTCGTTCATCCCCTAAACAGGACGAATCATCAAATCGAAGCATGAAAAATCCAATGAATAGAGTTACATCTTTCCACAGAAAAGGAGTGTCCAAATCGGTCACCCCTTCAAACGCTCTAACAAGGGAGTGTGCGTTTTACGCACTCCCTCACATCTAAGGGGTATCCAAAACGGTAACCCCCTCTTATAGCGATAACGTAATTACTTTTTTTAACTTTACAAGGAGTACCCGAAGTGGATACCCCTTCATACATAATCATTTTCAAACCATAAATAATGACCCCAAACGATAAAAACTACGTTGACCGACTGCATAATCAGCAAGTCAACGAACTTAACGAAATCAAGAACCGTCTTTTAATCCTGGAAGGAGAACCGATTACTACGCCCGGTGGCACCATCCGAGTTGAAATCGACATCGACAAGGTCTATGAAATATTTCTGAAAGCGTGCCATGACTGCCTGCAACAGCGGCAGGAACGTCTTCAGGAAGAAGACCGTCAAGCCGCAGATAAACTCCGTCAAGAGTGCGAAGCGAAAGGTGAACGCTACATCGCCAACGTACACGAATGGCGCGCAGCCATCGCACGCGACTACGACGATTTTTTCAGCAAGATGCTCGGACTCGCCAAAATCAACGACCGTCACTACCGCGATATCCGAGCTGCACTCAAAAAGCTTCTCGGCGAACCATCCACATCAACTAACGAGGCTTCAAAACCTCCTTCCCTCTTTTCAAATCTACCCTCCGGCATCTCGCCCAAACTAACCGAACTCCGCCGTCGCCTCACCCACCGCATCCAAACCTATCTCACCGGCTCATTCTCCCTCCACCGAGGCTGGACCATCCTCACCGTCTTTCTCTACCTCTTATTCCTCATAGTTCTTCTCACATTCCGATTCACGGTTCCCCCTTTTGAGCTAAACATAGCATGACTTATCACATCATATATCTGGTAAATCTGGTAAATAATCATCGGAATTTTGTGATTTATCAAAAATATTCGTTAACTTTGCGCATATAACAAACCGATATGATACAATCAGAAACTTGTACAGCAGAGAATCGCATTAAAGCCATACTAGCTGACCAAAAGAAAACAAGCAGATGGTTAGCAGAGTATCTTAATGTAAGCCAAAACACTATTTCACGCTGGTGTTCAAATAAGGGTCAGCCTTCGCTGGCGCAGCTTGGAAATATTGCTAATGCTTTGAATGTTGATATCCGCGATTTATTAAGACCAACTAAGCAAGAATTATGAGATATAGCTTTTCAGGACACGAATCTTTCCATTGTAAGTCGTTGTGGTTAAAGAAAGGATATGACTTTATTAACAACAACGGTCGCTTTACGGATCCTCTGGCTGTAATGGAGCTTGGTGTCGGTAAGAATATGGTATCATCCATGCGCTTTTGGTTGAAAGCTTTATCTCTTACAAAGGAAGACAACTTGACTCCTATAGCAGATTATCTTTTTGCCGATGGTGAAGGCCGTGACCCATTCTGTGATGACATAGCCACTCTTTGGATTCTTCATTTTCTTCTTGTAAGATCTGGTATCGCGAGCATCTATTCACTTCTTTTTACCGAACTACAACGTGAACGCAGAGCATTTTCAAAAGGCCAGTTTCAGTCCTTCATCAAAATAAAATGTAGCGTTCCCGAGCAGAAAAATGTCTATAATGAGAATACAGTATCGAAAGATATTAATGTACTCCTGCAAACCTATATTACCCCATCAGACCTTAAACAGCTTGAACGCTATTCCGCTCTCCTTATAAATTTGGGCTTGATTAAAGAGGTTGAAAAAGATGCATATCAGTTTCAAGAAATCGATGGAGATGCTATCCCTGATGCAGTGTTACTTTATTCTCTTTTGGATGTCCGTGGGGGTGATACAGTGCTGTCATTTGATAAGTTGACATACTTAAGTCTTCTTTTCTGTGTACCTATAACATCATTCCTAGAGCGTATGCGCCAATTATCAGAGAAATATTCTAACATCATTGATTATACGGATAATAGCGGCATACGAAATGTTATATTCAAGGCAGATCCCGAGTTTGCTGATGTATTAGATTTGAACTATCATGACATATAATCCGTCAGTTAATATAGAATACGGAATCAGCAGTGATTTCGATTACATTGTTACCCCGAATGCGGAGAAGGTGACAGGTGAGCTTGTAGCTTCATTTAATTCCGGTGTACATTCGTTTTCAGTCATTGGCACCTATGGCACCGGTAAATCAAGTTATCTAATGGCACTTGAAAGAGATTTGTTCGAAGGAGCTAACTATCTTATTCAAAACCGTCAGGTGTTTGGTAAAGACATCAAGGGCTATGCGTGCTTGAACATTCTCGGAGATTATGATTCTCTCAAAAACATCCTTTCGAGGAAACTCAACTGTGAGATATCAGACAACAATCGCAATATATTTGATTCATTATCATCGTATTATGACCAGCAAAAGAAAGAATCTAAGTTGCTTTTTATAGTTATAGATGAGTTTGGCAAGATTCTGGAACATGCTGCAAAGAATAATCCTGAACAAGAGCTATATTTCTTGCAGAGGCTTGCTGAGTTTGTGAACGTGCCTACGAGAAACATCATTCTTCTTACTACCCTTCATCAGAACTTTGGCGCGTATGCACAGAAATTGACGGAGACTCAAAAGAATGAATGGAACAAGGTAAAAGGACGTTATAAGGAATTGGCTTTCAGTGAACCGGTCGAACAGCTTTTGTTTCTGGCTGCTGAAAAAATTGATGCCTCCAACGGCAAATGCGATGAGATGACAATGAAGAAGCTGTTATCGAATGCTCAACGTTGCCGCTTCGTCTCTGCATCGTTCCGTCCCGACACTCTCCGCAAATTATACCCATTGGATGCTCTTTCTTCACTATGCATTACTAAAGCGATTCAAAGGTATGGGCAGAATGAACGAACGCTATTCTCTTTTTTAACATCTAGTAGCGAAGATTCTTTGAGTAATTTTAAGCCTTCAAAGAATGAGACATTTAATCTCGCTAAGGTATATGATTACTTAATCTACAATTTCTTTTCTGCGCTAAATGAGGTCAATGCCGATTCGATGTATTGGACAAGCTTGCGCGTAGCTATAGAACGGGTAGAAAGTGGAATAATTTCTGAAATCTTAATCTCGGATTGCTTGAAGATGGTAAAAGCAATCGGCTTGCTTAATCTCTTTGGCTCAGCATCA
The DNA here is from genome assembly GCA_902495245.1 of uncultured Porphyromonadaceae bacterium. Taxonomy (GTDB): domain Bacteria; phylum Bacteroidota; class Bacteroidia; order Bacteroidales; family Muribaculaceae; genus UBA3263. The sequence continues at coordinate 188,100 of CABUWI010000003.1, read as the reverse complement.
ACGACTATAGATGAAGAGTTACTCACTACGTATGGACGATATGCTCTAAATATCACTAATCCGGCAAGTATCCTGAAAGAACTTATAAAGTTTAAAATCATACGCTATGCCGTCTATAAATCATCGTATATTCTTTTTGAAGGTACAGACATCGACTTAGAAAATGAACTTTATAAGGCTGCCAACGTCGTGCCTAAGCCTGATTTATCATTGTCAACTCTGTTGCCATACGTAAATCAGAAGGCGATAGCCGTGTCTGAAGAATACTACCGTTCGGGAACGCCTCGTTATTTTGAGTATGTTGTTCGCAATGAGGCATCTGCCATGCTGCCTCAAAACGATATAGACGGATATGTCGAACTCGTCTTTCCCATGACCACTGCTCAAAAAGACAGTGTTTCGGAAGTGTCTAAATCATGCTCATATGCGAATGTATTTGTAGTATTCAACAACACAGAAGAGATAATCAAGCATCTATATGAGATAACAAAACTCAATTATCTTAATGAAAATGTAGTTGTTGACGATCGTGTTGCCAAACGCGAGGTTGAAAATCTTCTAGCATATGAGCAATCTCTTCTGAACAATGTCATAAATGGCGCTCTTGTCTCTCAGGATTCCAATTGCACATGGTTCTATAAGGGAGAAGAAGCAATCGTCGATAGTTGGAAGACCTTGAATAAGCTTCTTAATCGAGTCGTAAGGGATGTCTATAACAAGACGCCGATTATTCGTAACGAACTGTTTAATAGGCAGAAACTCAGCTCTGCCATATCTCTTGCACGTGTCAAATTACTTGATGCTATGCTTGAGAACAGCGATAAAGAGGATTTTGGTTTCGCACCTGATACCTGCCCTCCGGAGAAAACTATTTATTACACCCTCTTCAAGAGTACCGGAATACATCGCCAGAACGAACATGGCGATTATGTTCTTGGTGCACCACAGAATGATCTTGTAAAGTCTTTATGGCGAGAGTGTGAGAAGTTCATTGCATCTACTGTTGACAAGCCTCGAAAGCTCAGCGAATTGTTCCGCATCCTTAAATCTCAGCCATTCAAGCTCAAACAAGGCGTCATAGATTTTTGGATTCCGATATTCTTGTATGTAAAGCAAGAAGACTTCGCCATGTATAATGGTGACGGTACATATGTAATGAATATCAACAAAGAAGTGTTTGAGCTTATCCAAAAGCGTCCGGCAGAATTTGAGATTAAGGCATTTAATGTAAGTGGCGTAAAGATTGAGTTTTACAAGACATATCGCCGATTCTTAAATAAAGACACCGAACAAGAACTTGGATCTTCATCCTTTATAGAGACATTTAAGCCATTTCTGCAATACTATCGTAGGCTGAATGACTATGCTAAGAATACTCATAAATTTGACAGTCCTGTAACTGCAAATTTCAGAGACGTACTTGCTAAGGCGAAAGATCCAGAGAAAGCATTCTTTGAGGACATTCCGGCTGCATTCGGGTACAGTGGAAGTCAGCTAATGGATGACTCTGAATTTGTTGGAGTTTATCTTGCGATGATTAGAAAAGCTGTCAAGGAACTCAATAATTGCTATCCACAGCTCATCAATCGAATCAAAGCCAGGATTATAGAAGAACTCTCAATTCCGGAAGACATTGTTGAATATAAGCTAGCTCTTGAGGATCGTTATGGACACGTCAAGAAGCATCTGCTTACTGACAAAACCCGCACATTCTTGGAACGAGTCCTCGCACCAGCGGAATCTGACCGTGAGTTCTTTGAAAAAATCGGCAGCGTCATCTTTGATAAGCCGCTAACACAACTGCGCGACAAAGAAGAGGAACTTCTGATTGACAACATGATTTATCTTCTTCACGAGCTTGACCGCCATGTTGAAATATCCGCGATGAGTACTGGTGATGAAGAGGTGTTTAACTTTGAGTTAGCCTCTTCAAATCGAAGCATGCACCAGTCGCAAACATATAGGCTCCCTGATAATCAACGAGAAACTGCGAATGCCGTATCATCTAAGATTGATGAGATGCTTACCGGTGACGATAATCTCGATGTATGTATCCTTTTAAAACTCCTAAACAAAAAGCTGTCAAAATGAAAGTAAGGCATATATTGGGTATCTCCGGAGGCAAGGATAGTGCGGCGCTGGCTATTTACATGAAAGATAAATATCCATCGTTGCCTGTGGAGTATTATAACTCTGATACTGGTTGCGAGTTGCAAGAGACGGAAGTTCTTATCAACCGTCTTGAATCCTACCTAGGAGGCATCAAACGATTGAGAGCTGCGGAAGGAAGTCCGGAGCCGACTCCTTTCGAGCATTTTCTTAAAGCCAGTGGCAATTTCCTGCCATCCCCTCAGGCGCGCTGGTGTACCCAAAAGATGAAACTTGCAGAGATGGAGAAGTTCGTTGGTGACGAACCTGCGATTTCCTATGTTGGAATACGCGGAGATGAAGACCGAGAAGGATACGTTTCGACGAAACCGAACATTCAAGCCATTTTCCCATTCCGGCGGAATATTTGGAGCCTCGATGTTATTCACAGTTTCTTCCACGTAAAGAATGTAAAAACCGTCAAGGCCATCTGGCTTCGTATTTCCCCAGAAGCGATAAGAGCTGCGGGATTGAAAATAATAGAGACACCTTTAACCAAGGACTTCTATTATAGTAAGAAAATGAATGCGTTTTTAGATCTTGATATCAAGGCATTTAACAGAGCGGTGTTCGAGTATTTGAAAACGACGGATTATCCTGTGGGCAAACTTGAAGATTTCCCGCTTATTGATAATGAGGACGTTCTTGTCAAGGATGATATATTTGCCATTCTTGAAGATTCTGGTGTAGGCGTACCTGCTTACTATCAGCCAATTGAATTTGACGTCGACGGTCGCAAAGGCACATATAGTCGTAGCCGCTCAGGTTGTTATTTCTGCTTCTTCCAACAGAAAATCGAATGGATATGGCTTTACGAGCAGCATCCGGACCTATTCCGCAAGGCTATGGAATTTGAGAAGGACGGCTATACGTGGAATCAGAACGAGAGCCTCGAAGAACTAATCAAACCGGAACGGATTCGTCAAATCAAGCTTGACGCGATTAAGAAACAAGAAGCCAAACGCGCCAAAGGCGATGGTACGCTTGTGGACATGCTTGATGATGACGATGAAATAATGTGTGCTAACTGCTTTATATAGGGTAAAATATGCTTAAAGCTGATATAATATGGCCTGAGAGCTTGCGTTATAAGTCGCATTCTGAGTGGGAGCCCATCGGTTTCTTCTCTGAATGTTTGTGTAATGCAACTTCTTTTGACCTGATGCTTGGCTTCTTCTCAAGTACAGCAATAAACATTCTGTCAGATGGCTTCGCTACGTTCCTATATAATGGCGGAAGAATGCGTCTAATAATTAACGACATTTTAAGTGCCCAGGATCAGAGCTGTATTTCTATTGCTTCAGAACCTACGTCTTTGCCATATATTGACCTGACCGATTTAGAGAATCTTAATTACATACTCTCTAAAAGAGACAAGCATTTCTTCGAATGTCTTTCATGGCTAATCCGCAATGAGCGCATTGACATATGCATTGTCGCACCCAAAAGCGGTTCCGGTATAGCTCACAGCAAGTGTGGCGTTTTTTCAGATGGATTAAATAAGGTTAGTTTTGAAGGTTCTGTAAATTTTACCTACTCGGCTCTTGTACAGAACGAGGAAAGCATGTCTATTGCATGTGACTGGAATGGCAAACCTGATGAAGCTCGTGTTAGAGATACTGAGAAGTCGTTTAATGAGGCTTTCAACGGCAAGAATGATAATCTCAGATATCTCACGGTAGACTCTGTTAAGTCAAGAATTGTTTCAAGTTTTGACTCGAAGGAGATAACTGAGCTTTTAGAAGATGAAGCCAAGATTTTAGCAGATAGAAATACAGAATCGTTACCATCTAGTGTCTTACATGCACTCAACAATGCAAAAGAGAAAGTAAAAAGGGCGATAGAAAAGAAAAGGGCTATTATTACTTATAATCCTGAAACTCCACATTTCCCATACCCCTCAGGGCCTAGAGAATATCAGAATGAAGCATTTGAATGCTGGAAACATAACGACCCTCCACAGCGAGGACTTTTTGCTATGGCTACCGGTACCGGTAAAACATTGACTTCCTTAAACTGTTTGCTCCAAATCTATAATAAGTCTGGTTTTTATAAGGCCATAATTCTTGTTCCGACAATTACACTTGTTAATCAATGGGAAGAAGAATGCAGAAAATTTGGTTTTAACAATGTAGTCAAGGTTTGTTCAAAAAACTCTAATTGGAAAAATGAGGTCGATGCTTTGAAATTAAACGAACAGTTGAACCCTTCTCATTCATATGTCATCATATCGACATATGCATCTTTCGCACGTGATAATGTTTACAGAGAGCTAACCACTTTTAGCTCTAAGACCAATAAGCGTATTTTACTTATTGCTGATGAAGCTCATAACATGGGGTCAAAGAGAATAATTGATAAAATGGAAGGCATTAAGATTCTTAGACGCATTGGGCTATCAGCTACGCCAGAACGGCAGTTTGACGATGAAGGCAATCAAGCTATTCAGGCGTTCTTTGGTTGTAAACAAGATAAATACACCTTTGAGTTTAGCATGAGAGAGGCAATCGACAAAGGTTTCTTGTGTCGATATAAATATTATCCTCACATTGTAAGGCTGACTGATGGTGAGATGGCTGAATATCTAAAAGTGTCTTTACAGCTTGCGAAATTCTATAACTATGATTCCGAGAGTTTTCCCGGCTCAGGAGACATTCTCATGGCTCTTCTTCTTAAAAGGAAGCGTATTATACACAAAGCATCAAACAAAGAAGCAATATTCCGTCAAATTCTTGAACAGCGTTTCGCTAAAAAAGGAGATTTGAAATATACACTTGTATATGTTCCAGAAGGCAATAAACCTGATAGTTTGGAAAATGATATGATTGAAAGTGATGTTGATGATACTTCTATTGATATCGCAGATCCAGACCATCTGATTAATCTTTATACTAAGATTGTTTCAGAGATAAATCCGACTATTACCGTTAAAAAATTTATTTCAGGCATAGGAGATAGAACTAAAATTCTTGCGGATTTCGCCTCCGGTGATCTTCAAGTGCTTACTTCAATGAAATGTCTTGATGAAGGTGTTGATGTTCCTCGAAGTGAACTTGCGATTTTCTGTGCCAGCACAGGTAATCCAAGACAATTTATCCAACGGAGGGGACGTATACTTCGTCAACATAAAGATAAACATCTGGCAATCATACATGATTTAGTTGTTGTCCCAGAAATAACAACGGCAAACGACAGCTATAACATGGAACGCAACTTACTCAGAAGTGAGCTAAAACGCGTTAGTGATTTCGCAAAACTATCTGAGAATGCAGATGATGCATACACTATTCTTGAACCTGTTTTATCGTATTATAATTTGTCACTCTTTTAACGCTATGGCATACATTTCAAACAGCGACAAAATGCTCCAGGCTGTTCTAATGAACCCTCAGCTTATGGACTACGGTAAATACACGTATGCTGATTTCAGTACCTTGACACAAGCATTGGTATCTGACAACTATGTGATAAATGCCGTCGCGAGAATTATCAAAGGGTTAGACGACAAATCTTCATTAAACGAGATTTGGCGTGAGGTCAATAACTATCTCAAAGAGAACGTATGATAATCAAAGAAATCCGAATAAAGAACTTCCGGAGCTATTACGGAGACAACAATAGTTTTGAGTTCACAGATGGACTCTCAATTATAGTTGGTGACAATGGCGATGGTAAGACTACATTGTTTGAAGCGATACAATGGCTTCTTAATACCACTGCAGATAAATCATCCGTTGAGTTAATTTCCGAAATGCGCAAATCGCAAATGGAAGTTGGCGATGAGGATTCTGTGTCTGTGTCCATGGTGTTTGATCATTATGGAGAAAAAAGCATTGAAAAGACGTTTACATTCACAAAAACAGAATCGGGGTTATCCCTTGGCAAAGTCCAGTATATAGGTTATGAAAGCGATGGCATACAGCGTGTTAATGTGAATGGCAAGACCCTTATTGAACGTAGCTATGACACATTCATCCAGCGTTATAGCATGTTTAAGGGAGAGTCGGAGTTAAATGTATTCGACAACACGACATCTCTAAAGGAACTCGTTGACAAATTCTCTGACATTCGTAAGTTTGATGATCTTGTTGACGCAACCGGATTGTTCGAAGAGAAATCCCAAAAAGCCTATGATAAAGAATTAAGCTCTGATCAGAAGGTCGCTAAACAAGCTAAGATTCTTAGCTCAAGAATCACAGCTTTATGCAATGAAATTTCACAGATAAAGAGTGATATTCGGGATAAAGTAAAAGCTTTGGAACTCTATGATAAAAAACTTGGAGATCTGGAGCAAAATCAGGAAGCCTCAGAACGCTACCAAGACATAAAAAAGCGTTTGAAAAATCTCGAGGAACAACGAAATAAGCTTGTTGCTACCATGCAGAGTGTAGACTATAATCATAGTCTGCTCGACCGCATGTGGATTCTTTGTGGTTTTATGCCAATTCTTCAAGAATTTAAAAAGAAGAGTTCAGCATTTAGCAAGGAGAAACGCAAGCTTGAAAAAGAGTTTGATCGGGAACGAGCAAAAGAATTAGGTAAACTCGAAGCCTACAACGAAATGCGCGGTGCTCTGGAAAATGGGGCGACCGAGCTTCCATGGTATCTTCCTAATCAAGAAACTATGGAAGAGATGATTAACGACCATATCTGCAAAGTATGTGGCCGCATTGCAGAAGAAGGCAGTGATGCATATCAATTTATGGTTCATAAGCTTGAGGAATACAAGCGTCACATTGAGGCTAAGGCTCAGGCTGAAAGCGCAAAGCAAGACTTGGAAAATCAGTATCTGTTCAAAACCTCATTTATTGAATCTATACATAGTCTGAGTATGCAGTTAAGCGGTAGTCGCGAAGCTGAAATTGCTGAAATTCCTACTGCGATTAAGGATCGTCAGGAGCTTGTTACAACACTCTCCCTTAAGAAAAAGGAGCTTGATACAAAGATTCAGGATGTAAGTGATGAAAAGGCCAGACTTCTCATTGCTCAAAACGCTTCCGAACAAGAACTTGATGCTGATTTCAGTGATATAAAAGGGCTATTTGAACAGAAGGAACGTGCGATTACGCGCAAAGAATCTTTGGAAAGAGACCTCAAGGAGAAGGAGACTCTGTATGATGACTTAAAAGCAGAACAGGATGCACTTCGCCCTGAAAACTCACAAGCTGTTGTCCTTCGCGATGTACACAAGGTGCTTGAGCTTATATATAAAGCTTTCATCCAAGCGAAGAAAGACAATCTTTCTCGATTCCTTAGTGATTTGGAAGAGAAAGCCAACGAGTATCTGGCAAAACTTAGCGCTGAGGATTTCCATGGAGAGATTCGCTTAATGCAAACTGCTCAAGACTCAACAGAGATCAAGTTGTTCAGCTCAAACGGGTCACCCATAACTCGTCCTTCCGGGTCGCAGCGCACAGTGATGTATATTTCCGTTTTGTTCGCCATATCGGATTTTACATCAGAGAAGAGAGAGGAAGATTATCCTCTTATCTTTGATGCTGCTACATCGTCTTTTGGAGATTCCAAGGAGAAGGATTTCTACAATATTATAAATAAGCTACACAAACAGTGCATCATCGTTACGAAAGATTTCCTCGACAGAGGTGTCCTGCGCATGGATGAGATTGATTTGCTGACCTGCCGAGTATATCGAATCAAGAAAGCTGGCAATTTCGATGCAAAGAATGTAGCAACAGTACGAACACTCATTGAAAAAATCAAGTAACAATGGAAAGCCTCTACGAACTCTGGGGTAAGCGTAATCCCGAATGGGAGGTTCGCTACCAAGACTCCATCATCAATGTTCTTTCGGATTATAGCAAGGGCACAACCAGTTATACAGATGTGCGTGGTAAGATTTTTGGTGCTGGCTATGAAGTCTTCATCCTCGCATTTTTCATCGGGCTGTACTACAATCAAACGAAGCCTCTGAATCCTGACAAATCCAAGCGCAAGCACTTCGGATGGGCAATTAGCAACTGGGGTATTCAGGAAAGCCGCTTGGGTAGAAAGTCATACCCCCTCCTTCGCGAATATATGTTTGCTGCACTCATTGCGAGAACAGATGTCGACCTTATTGCACTTGACAAAGGCGACATCAAGCCATCCAAGGTTGTGGACCAGCTCATTACCAAGATGGAGGAATATGCTAACTTCGGATTTGACTTCATCTCGGAGAAGCTCGAAGATGACCCCAACTTCTTCTTCAAGGACTCCGCCTTTTTGCGCATCTTCCTCAACTTCATTCCTGTTGACGAAGGCCACGAGACAGACGAGTCTGACAGCGATGATGAACCAGAATCTCTTGACTAAAATCATTTTTAGCACACGTTGATTTATTCAAACGACAAATTCGATAGGAGAAAAGCTATGGAACGAATTTATCTATATAAATCATACAACACCTCAGTCTCATATGATGACACGAATTGGTATATCAATGAGGAAGCGCAGATAAATGGCGAAACTAAACCATTAGAAGAATTGCGAACATATGCTCAAGAGAAAGCCTATTCCCTAATGAAGGAAATAGTAAGCACATATTGTTCAAATTTCAGGAATCTAGCTATTTTGACTGCTGCTGGTTCTTCTATGGAAAATGGGAATAAAGGGGGCAAGACTAGGTCTGATCTATGGGATTCTTACACGGACGATATAAACGCGATCCGAAATTTTATAACAAAAGACAATCCTCAGGTTGCCGAAAAGTGTAATAAAATAATTGAATCCAAAAATATTGAAGATTTCCTATCATTTATAATACTATACGAAAAAGTAAATGGAGTTATAGTTGATGAACACGGCGAATGTTTAAGAGAAAAGATTGAACGTAAAATCGCTGATGCGTGTCGTCTTGTTTTAGATAAGAACAATTCACATCACGCTTCATTTCTTCAAAAAATCACATCCAGGAAAATGGGATTACCAAGAGTTCAGCTCTACACTACTAATTATGATACATTATTTGAGCAAGCTGCTCAACGTCTAAACTATACTATAATTGACGGCTTTTCCTTCTCATATCCACGAGTATTTAACGGAAGCAATTTCGACAAGGATCTCGTTTATAGAAAACACACAAGGGTAAAACAGGAAGATAGTTTTGTGCCAGGAGTATTTCAACTTTTTAAACTTCACGGAAGTGTTGATTGGGAGAAAAGGCCTGATGGATGTATATTACAGCGTGAAAATGTAGAACGACCATGTATCATATATCCCGCAAGTGAGAAATATGAGAGTAGCTATGAGCAACCCTATTTTGAAATGATGTCAAATCTTCAACACACACTTAGAGAAGAGGGCACATTTCTCATTATAGCTGGTTTTGGCTTTCAAGACAAGCATATTCAAAACATTATACGAGAAGCTACCTTTCAAAACCATAATTTTCATCTTTTGATTGTATGTTATGGTAAGCATCCTGTGAATATTAAGCTTCCAAATTCAGAGAAGGATAAGATCACCTGCAAACCAGAATATGGTACTGCTTCAGGTGATGATGTTGATTGCAATGAATTGGGAGAAGAGATTTGGATTGATGGAATTACCACATCTTTGGTTCCTGGATATCTTGATGATAAAGGCGCCCCGGGCTCTAATGTGACAGTTATATATTCTAAATTCAAAGAATTTGTTGAAAACTTTCCCTTGAACGATTCATATCTAACGCAATCAGAAAGCTCGATAACCCCAATACAATGAAACCATTCGATCATAGGAAATTTTTAGGATATGTATGTGAAGTAACCCCCAACTATGTAAGGGTTCAAATTCCTACATCTGTACTACTTGGAGCATTCTATCTTGAGGGGAATTTATTCAAAGGAGGTGCTGTTGGTAGTTTTGTTACCATAGAAGGACAAGACTATGGATTCCTTGGTAGAATATATGAGGTTGGACTTCCGCAAAGCGAAAAAAACGAGATAACCGAAAGTAAATTAAGTTCTGAGAATACAATTTTTCACCCAGTATGCAAAATTGAGTTACTCGGTCTATTTAACGTATACACACCTGAAAGAATAGCAAAAACATCTTCTCGCTTCCCAACTGTAGGTGCAAAGGTTTTTTCATGTTCAAATGAACAAATGACAGCATATATCAGTAAATACGGAGTAAAAGACACCGATGAAGACATTCCCATAGTTAGAATTGGCCGTTTAACATCGAATAATTCAGTTTGCCAAATATCACTCAATTCCGTATTTGGTAGGCATTGCGCTGTTCTTGGAACTACCGGCGGTGGAAAAAGTTGGACTGTTGCAAAACTGATAGAATCGATTTCTAAAGGAACAAGTAACAAATGTATAATAATTGATGCTACTGGGGAGTTTTCTACAATAACAGAAAACATTGTATCAATAAATATTGGGACTGGAGAAACAAAATTTGACTATACGAGGTTGTCAATAGATGAACTATATTTTCTCTTAAAACCTTCTTCTAAAGTACAAGTGCCCAAATTAATGGATGCAATTCGTTCTCTTAAAATGGCACGCATCGATAATGATGAAGCATTAAAGGAATATTATCAAGTTGGACAACAGGGGAAACTTAGAAAAATAATAATAAAAGCTAATAAATCAAAGCAAACGTATAATCGTTTCTATTACAAAAATACATCGCTTATCGAGGACAATCATTGCGATTTTGATTTTACGCTTCTTCCTTTTCAAATAACCAATGAATGTGTATGGGACACGTCCAGAAATGATTCAAATTTATGGGGAGATAAGGCTGATTCTGATATTGGGAATTGTGTAAGTCTCGTTTCACGAGTTAACAATATAATGTCTACTGCCGAATATAATAATATATTTGACTTTAAAGGTACAAATAAAGATTCCAAGGACATTATTTCCATAATCCAAGAATTTCTCAAATCAGAGAAATCTATTCTTAGGATAGATTTCTCCAACGTTAGTTTTGACTATCAAGTCAGAGAAATTTTGGTTAATGCTATTGGACAATATCTACTGAATGAAGCAAGATCGGGTCAATATAAAAAGACCCCGTTGGTTGTATTTATTGATGAAGCTCATCAGTTTCTCAACAAAAGCATTTCAGATGAATATTTCACAGCAAAGCCTTTAAATGCATTTGAGAAAATATCCAAAGAGGCTAGGAAGTATGGACTATTTCTATGTATTTCAACCCAAATGCCTAGAGATATACCATTGGGAACACTTAGTCAGATGGGAACATTCATTGTTCACAGGTTGATTAACGAACAGGATAAAAAAGCTGTCGAGGCTGCTGCATCAACAGCGAATAAGAACAGCCTTGCTTTTTTACCATCTTTGGGCGAAGGTGAAGCATTAGTCCTTGGTGTTGATTTCCCAATGCCTTTGACATTAAAGATTGATATGCCCACATCAACGCCTAATTCTCAAACACCAAAACTAAAGTCAAGAAAATGAAAAGCATAGATTTCCAGCTCGATATTCCTGCAGACAATCCGTATAAATTTGATAAACTTAATAGACACTCCGCTATAGAGATGTTCTCCCGGATAATTAACGGATTCCCGCAAGGTTGTGTTTGCTCAATTAATGCTCCTTGGGGTATGGGCAAGACGCAATTTGTTAGGATGTTGCAAATTAAACTCAGTCAAGATGGGCACAAGACATTCTTCTTCAATGCTTGGGAGAGTGATTATACCGAGGATCCTATTACTGCTATTATTTCTGAAATGTCAATTTCTAAGCAGAATAAAAATTTTGGGGGTCTTATGGGTAGAATTGTAATCAATGTGGGTAAGGAATTAGGCAAGGGAGCTTTATATAAGATTTCTGGGCTGGATTGTGATTCTGCATTTGAAGCTCTGGCAGATTGGAGCAAGAAGAAGGTTGAAGACTATGAGAATCAAAAGACAACGATACGACAATTTAAACAATTGTTGTCTGAAGAGATTGCATCGTCAGTATCAGAATTGCCAGTTATATTTTTTATAGATGAACTAGATCGGTGTAATCCCACATTCGCAGTCAGGACATTAGAAAGAATCAAACACATTTTCGATATACCAAATATTGTCTTTGTATTGTCAATTGACAAAAGCCAGTTGGGAAACAGTATATGTGGTTATTTCGGCAGTGACAAATTTGATGCAGAGGAATATCTTAGACGATTTATTGACATAGAATACCAGCTCCCCGAGCCATCTTATGAAAGGTACATAGACTACATAGCCAATAAGGTTGGTATTGAACAAGATTTGCGGATGGAGGGCAGTCGCGCATATGAGGACTTTAAGCGTATCCTTTCCTTTCAAGCTGCAGAGAAACACTTGTCGCTACGTCAGATAGAGAAATTGCTAATACATGTTTCAATCATAACTTCGTCATTCTCTACGGGGGCATTAATGGAATATGTTGCTTTCTTTGTATATCTTAGTTTTTTCGAAAGTGAAATTCTCGATAAAATTGAGAATAAGCAATATAACGACGTATCTGAGCTGCTTTATGATATCCAGCCCTTTTGTCCTAAGACAGATGATGATTATTCATTTTTTATAGGGAAAATTTTAGGTTTGTATGGAGACTATGTTGGTTGTCTGGATTTGAGTAATCCAGAGTCATGGCTTCCTCAGAATAATCAATATTTTTCGCAGGATGCAGCTATGCAACTTATTCCCGGAATGAAACAAATTGTAAAAGCAGACTATTCACATAAAATAAAATTGGAAGAAATCTTGAGGCATATTCATCTATATTCACGTATAACGAAAGTTTAAATTTGAGCAATAATTCTCCCAAGATATAAACAAGCATATCACTTATTTCATGATATATAATTCATATTCATTATATCAACAATAGAATAATATGGCATACGAAGTTAGATACAAGGAGTTTGAGCAGTTTCTTGCTTCCGGGGAACCGGGAGTGGAGGAACGTACGCGAAACTGGTCGATGGCGATAGGTCTGGATGTCGACCGGCTGAAGCCGTCGGAATTTCGGCTTGTCCGACTATAATATCAATATTTTCTAATCTAACGTTTTTACTGATTTGCGACTTTTATGGCTAAGAAGTTTGAGATACGGAACAGTACGGCGGAGTTCTTGACTTTCATTGCGGAAGGCAAAGAGGATGGCGTGCAGGTGGCTTATCGGAATGAGACCATCTGGGCGACGCAGAAGGCTATGGCGCAACTGTTTGATGTTGATAGAACGGTTATATCCAAGCACCTCAAAAATATATTTGAGTCTTCAGAATTACAGCAAGATTCAGTATGTGCAAAATTTGCACATACTGCTGAGGATGGTAAGACCTATAACACGCAATTCTATAATCTCGACGCCATCATCAGTGTCGGATATCGCGTAAACAGCACCAGGGCGACACAGTTCAGGCAGTGGTGCACGTTTGTGTTACGTCAGTTTGCTATCCGTGGATATGTCATTGACAAGAAGCGCATGGAGAATGGCTCGTTCATTGGTGTTGATTATTTTGAGCATCTGTTGGCTGAAATTCGGGAAATCCGTCTCAGCGAGCGGCGTTTCTACCAGAAACTGACGGATATTTATGCCACGGCTATTGACTATAATCGCGATGCACCGACAACCCGATTGTTCTTCAAAAAGATTCAGAACAAGATGCACTATGCTACCCACGGTCATACTGCCGCAGAACTTATAGTCGAGCGTGCCAACGCCGAGAAGGAACACATGGGGCTGACCACATGGGAAAATGCTCCGGATGGCAAGATTGTAAAGACGGACGTGAGCATCGCCAAGAACTATCTCAAAGGCAATGAGCTTGAAATCATGGGACGACTGGTCAATGCTACGCTCGATATGGCAGAGGTAATGGCGAAACGTCATATCCCGATGACGATGGAGGACTGGTCAACCCGCATCGACAAGATTCTCGAACTAACCGACCATGCTATATTGCAGGATGCCGGGACGATTACCGCCGAATTTGCCAAAAGTTTCGCAGAGTCAGAATTTGAGAAATATCGCGTCATCCAGGATCGTCTCTTCCAGTCCGACTTCGACCGCTTCAACGATGACAATCTCCTACCCTTAGACATCGAATAAAATTCGACTATGACATACGAAGAAAAATATCATGAATTGAAAGAATTATCGCATAGCGATAATCCGGAAGTTAAGAAGGCTGCGGACGCTTGGCTTATCAGTATTGGCCTTCAGGCTACAGCGCAGCTGAAGGTCTCCGTGTTTCTTCTTGACTTGGCTATCAAGAATGTCAAAGGAGAAATTTACGCGATGAGGTTACCCAGAAAATAAATGAGCGCTATGCAGGGATGCCACCAGCCGAACCAAGATCCACACTTGACGGCGACTATGAAATAACTCCACCCGATTCACCCAAAATAAAAGATATTGGCGAGTATAACCGCAAGCTTCGCCCAGCCCTTTATGCGGAACTTGACAAGAAACGTAAGAAGAAATAACTTCACCTCTAACTTTAGATGCTTGGATATCTGAAGGTTTTTCGCTAATTTTGTAGGTGAAAGCGACAAGGAATGGTCGCAGAAATGGAGGTCGAGATGACCTCGGATATGAAGGAAAATGCTAAAATGTTCACTTTCAGTTACTTTCAGTGAGTGAGGTTGAACCTGTTAAACGCCAAAGAATTGACACTTAAATAGTTGTTGAAACTGCATCGGCAAATGACCTGTCGAATATCAACAGAACGAGTCTGTGTTGCAGACCTCGGCGTTGAAGCACTGGCCGGTTGCCAAAGTTTCATCTTTCTCGACGAGCGCGAGCAGGTCGAACGGCATCTGATTGTCGCCGCCCCACGGAACGTATGAGAGTGTATCGTCAACGATGGTAGGCACCATGTCAACGTCTTCTTTGAACCCGGAAGCCGAGTTGACGGTGAACGCTGCGCGGGCCTCGAAGCCCGGAAGCGTCTCGACGGAGTTAAAATTGAGGTCGGAAAAAGAAAAGTCCATAACTTGTGGTTGTTTTCCACAAAGTTATGGACCGTATGAGGTGCGCGAAAAGACGCTTATTCAGCAATGTTAGATTGAATAGCCGACATAGCGTTATCGTAGTTATCATTGATGGCTCCTGACCTCAAAATGCCGTTGTCAAATAATCTAATAAGAAAATCATTATATGATTCATTAGGGATACGATTAGGTAGATTCACATATATTATCGGCGCCAATACCAGGCAGCCATCAACGTATTGTGAAAATTCATCAATAACATTTTGATTGTCTCGAATCCCTAACTTATGAGATATAAATACTTCGGCAGCAACGACGAAAGCCTCGTTTCTGCCTTCTCCATGCTTTTGTGCTATATCCTCTTTACTTCTATAAAAAGGATCACTGTCAAGTTCGCTGAGTTTCTCCATAAGTTCCGAGGAAATGTGGAGATTATGTAAATTTTCGTGAATATAAATATTCATAAAATTTAATCTCAACTGTTTTTCTATTTCAGGATTTAGAATAAGTGGAGTGCAGCAAAATGATTCATCAGAAAGATTAAAAGCATTTTCAATATCCAAAATGTATATTTTGGATTGGGTTTCCGGCAGAGATTCAGGTAAGAAAAACTCGATAAGGCTTTGATTTATGTTGTTAAATAAATCCTTATTCAGATTATAGTTGTCAATATGTGATTTCAATTTGGGATAAATTGTATTATCCCAATAATCAGAATATCCATGTTCAACTAACTTCTGACAGATATATGACAGTTGCGGTTGAACCGAAAGTATGCCTTTCGCCCATTCGATATCGCGAGCTACGCTATCTAAATGCTGAATTGTAAATAGGCATTTTGTAATATCATCTTTATCCCCGTGTAGCTCAGAATAAAGATTACAAAGTTTTGAGGCAGTGCAATTAAAATTAACATCGGAAATATTGGCGATAAAAACGGAATCAGAACACAGTTCTGCGAACCGTGAATCATCTTTAATATGGTCGATATATTGAGGCAAACATAATAAATCGAAAGATTTAGAAGTGTTAAAAACCTCGCCATAAGAAATACTCCACGGAAGCAAAGTAAATATTATAATCGTAAGAAGTCGAAATAGATAATTCATAGCTGCTTCATTTATTTGCAAAGTTACGCATTTTCAGCGGCATATCAAAGTAAAACTTCAAGGTCGTTGACGCGAAAGATACAGCAGTCGCGTATCTTGCGGCACTCGCCGGAGGAAAGTTTCTTTACGTTCCTCCAGCCGCCATAGAACGAGTAACGGAGAGAAATGACGTTACGCAGTTCCAGGATAGAGCCGTCGGATTTCTTTCTCCCCTGCGCTACGAAAGCGGCATGCCGATAACCACACGGAAATATCGACAGGGTCGCCGGAGTTGAGCATGGTGCGGGCGGTAGATATGTGTATCGAGCGAGCCATTGGTTACGAATAGACTATGTTGTAGGGCGATGTGAATATGCCGGGCGAGGCAGATAGGCGCACTATGGGGCGGTTGCCGGTATGTCGCCATGTAAACTTGACGGTGTTAAGTTTCTCGCCGCCGTCCTGTATCTCACAGGTGCAGTCGGGAATGAGAACCGGGGCCAGCACAAGCGACTCGTCGGGATTTGTCGCGTCCGGCTCGATTCGGAATACATCATAGGGAGAAAAGAGTTGGTCGATCCACCAGGATTCATCGGAAGTGAGGCGGGTTGCCTCTACTTCGTATGTCTTAGCCGTGGACTGGTTGTAGAACTGCAACTTGCCGTTGACAAAAGCAACAATTTCGACAAAAGCCGAGATGCGACCAAGGCAATCATGCTAAAATACGAACTGACTTTTTCACCGAAAAAGAAACTATATGAAGACGCTATTGCCGAGATGAAGCCCAAGATTCAGGCTGCAATGTACCGATGTAAATCGTTGGACGAGTCACATCGCCGTCTCCCTCCGGCCGGGATTACAGTCGAATTTTACAACAACCGCGACACCGGCAAACCGCAGGGCATACGGTTCTCCGACGGCGAATTTACCTTCAACGGCTCGAAGGTTGACCGTGCATTCTCATACAAGCGTCTTGACAAATTCTTTGCCAAGAACGCCGGAATAAGAGAGACACAACCTCAGCAAACGGCACCGATTTCGGTAACGACAAAAGTTAAGGAAGCGCCCATAGCGAATGTCGTAGAGAATATAATCGAAACCTGACGTCAGGCTATCTACGGACTATTCCAAGTCAATCTCGGCTATGACGCCGAAGGCATCCGCAACATGATGCTCCGAGAATAGGCGATGATGGTCGGAACCCGTCAGGAACAGGACAGCATCAAGACGATGACTATCCGGCTTGAACGCCGTAAAAACGCCGACCGCACCCATGTTTATTTCCAACCCTCTGATTCCTGGACACCCGAGTCCAACAACCATCTTTGGGAAACTTCAAACTCCCAAATCCCATGCAATCAAATTCTTTCAACCCCATCTCGGCAGGCGCTCAGATGAGCTTCAAGGCCTTATACTATGACTTCTGGCTGTACATTGTATAGAACTATTCAGCAACTCCCGACCAGCTCATGCTCGACTGGAACTGTGTCGGAGCAACGGCCCGATACCACGGACAGAACCGAGCATTCGAGTTCCGTCTATGGGAGCACTCCAACGGACATCTCGGAATCCCCGACATGACCGTCATCGTCCACGTATTTTACATCTCCGGTCACGTGGCGAATCCTCAGGCAGAAGCCGATGGTGTATCTCTCTGGTTACGCGATGCGGCAAAAACCAGCGGATTCCACCACATGGCTGACGAGAGCCACGGCCGCACGGCCGCTCCGAACCAGGTGCCCGGATGTAAAATCACATGTTTAACCCTTTAACATCCACACCGCTCATGCAAGAAATCAAATCCACAACCCACGATGCCATCGTGGACTTTTTCCTTGACGTCCGCTCCTACATCTCCGAGGTGTTCGGCAGCTACCCCGATGAAGCCACACTCGACTGAAATTCCGTCGGAGCCGGTTTCCACTACTTAAGCGAGGACCGCACCATTCAGTTCCGCTTGTGGGAACGTTCCGAAGGCCACCGTGGAATCCCCGATATGACGCTAAAATCATCCGCATCAGCTTCCGAGGCACACAGAAGGTCATCCACGCCGAGATGAAAGCCTTCATCCACTGGCTGAAACAAACCGCCAAAACTCACGGCTTCCTCGATTTTGCCGACGAAGACTGCCCACCCCTCGCCATAGCCCAAGTCCACGGCTGCCACATCGCCTGCAGCCGCCTCTGACACGCCCTAACCCTCCCCGACGCCCCGACAAGACTCACCCTCTTGCCGGAGCGTTTTAATCTTATCTCCTATTGGTGCCACTATTGGGGCCTATTGGTTCCACTGTAGTTTCAAGAACGAAGTGCAAAAACCTCGATGATTGAAATACATTCTCCTAACTCTTTCTGGCGAGGGGATGCCCAAGAGCGGCATTTGTATAGAGATAACACTGGCAATACAAAAAAGGAGTCCGAAGTCTCCCCAAAATTAACTAACTTTGTATTGCTATGTACAATCAATTAACCTTAGCGCAAAGGTACACAATTTTTGTCATGCGCCAAAATGGATTTACTATGCAAGCCATAGCAGATGAGCTTAACCGTGTCGAACTGGAAGCGGCCCGGGAAAGGGGCGAGGCACCTCCGGAGAAGCTGCGGAGTCCCTCCACAGTAAACCGCGAGCTGCGTCGAAATCGCACAAAGACAAGAAAATACAACCCGCGAACAGCACACGAGATGGCGATGGAGAAGCGTGAGCGTATTGTCCGCAACACGGCCCTCAAGCCCGGGGTTCTGAGGCAAGCCCTGAAGTTGCTCAGGGAAAAGCGATGGTCGCCTGAGCAGATTTCAGGTTATCTGCGCAACTGGGGGATTCATATCTCCGGGGAACGCATCTATCAGGAGATACGGAGGAATCCGGAACTGGCGCAATATTGCCACCATAAGATGAAGTATCGCCATCATCATTCAAAACCGTACAAGACTGCAGGGAAATCCTTGATTCCTGACAGGGTCTCGATTCATGAGCGTCCGCCGGAAGCCGACGGTACCAGATTCGGGGACTGGGAGATGAATCTTGTTGTAGGCGCAGGACAGAAAAGCGCCGTGCTCACCGTGGTCGAACGCCGCCTGAATATGTTCATGCAGTGTAAACTTCCGTCGAAAAAGCCCGAAGACGTGGCAAAAGCCGTCATCAGTCTGCTGCTCTCTTTCAAAAAATGGGTGCTGACAATCACCACCTACAACGGCATCGAGTTCCGAAACCACAAGGCAATCGCAAAGGCGCTGGACTGTACCGCATACTTTGCCGACCCATACTGTTCAGGGCAGAAAGGCGCCGTGGAAAATGCCAACAAGATATTCCGGGAATATTTCCCAAAAGGAACTGATTTCAACAAAGTTACCCAAAAGGAGCTTAACAGCGCGCAATATCAAATCAATGAGAGGCCGCGCAAAAAACTCGGTTTTTCCAGCCCCAAAATTGAGCTCTTTCGAAAATTTGACTAATTTTGCACTTGCCAGTTGACTCTACAGGAGGATGTTTCTCAGCATATTTCTTTGCTATGTGCGAAACTTTCACTAAATTTGCGAGTAGATAACAAATTTTATCGACATGGAAACTGATATAAACCGATTAAAAGTAGTTTTAGCAGAAAAGAAAAGGACAAATAAATGGTTATGTGAGCAACTAAATGTGAATCCATCAACCGTATCAAAATGGTGTACGAATAGTTCCCAGCCAGATTTGCCTACCTTAGTTAAAATTGCCAAGTTATTGGAAGTTAATGTTGATGATTTGCTAAATACCAAAAGTGTAGCATTATAAAGCATCTGCTATGTTCTATAAGATTATAGAGAAAAAAAGAGATGAATGGCTTAGCTCACCGAGTTGCGTCATTACTGATCTTATATCTTATATCGAACATCAGCATAAGATGCTTGATGCTCAGATTGAGTCTATAAAAACGTATTTGCTCCTTAAGATCGAATGTCAGAATCGTCCGTTATGGGAGTTATTTGCTGCCGGTAAATTTAATTCCACGAATGTTGACGATCTTGAGGTTAATAAAGCGACACGGGAGATTCTTACGTCTAATCCTGCTGCATTAGCATTGTGGGAATACGCATCCATTTCCGATGAAAATGGCAATGTTAACTCGCCCAAATTTTTAGCGGCTATTAAAAAGGCTTCGGATTCAATTGATTATGTCAGTGTCATCAAAGATTTGTTTTCCAATGTCAGCTATCCGGATTATCTGTTCAGCATACCTATGGGTGCTGGCAAGACCTACTTAATGGCTGCTTTGATTTATCTAAATCTTTATTTTGCACTTGCAGAGCCTGACAATCCCATATTTGCTCATAATTTCATACTGTTTGTTCCTTCGGGCTTAAAATCTTCGATTGTACCAAGTCTTAGAGACATCCAGAATTTCAATCCATTATGGCTTCTGCCTGACCCGGTTGCATCACAGTTGAAAAAACTGATTCAATACGAATGGCTACAGGAATCTTCTTCCACTTCAAAAAGCAATATAGTGAAGAATCCTAATGCCCGAAAAATCAGTATGCAGGTCGCAAAACCCAATCTTATGGGATTGGTCGCTGTAACGAATGCCGAGAAAGTTATTCTTGACAGAGTTGACAAAGACGTCAATATTGATGCATCCATTTTGAAATCATTACCAGAAGAAGAGCGCAAAGAATACGAAGCCACATTGCAGGCGTATGAACTGCGAGAGCAAATTGGTCTCATTCTCGGATTGTGCATACTCATTGACGAAGTTCACCATGCCAGCGATGACCAAAAGCTACGCAAGGTGGTAAACAAATGGATGGAACAGTGCAACTTCAACTCTGTACTTGGTTTTTCGGGAACTCCTAACATGGATCCGGCAGCAAAGATTAAAATTACAGATGATTGTTCTGTCAAATGCACACAGTATGCAAATGTGGTTACTTTCTATCCGTTGATAAAAGGTATCGGCAACTTCCTGAAAATTCCTGTTGTACGTCACTCAAATCTTGATTCAGCAGAAATGGCCATCCGCTCTGTCATGAGTAAAAATGCTTCTATATATGGGCATCTTGACTACCATATAGGTCACTATGTAAAATTTCTTCTTGATGAAATTTTCGGAGAGGATAACTTCAGAAATGAAATTATCTGGCATAATAATATGCAAGGTAATGTCAATCGATTTGCATCTAATCATGATACCATATATTTATATTCTAAAGCTCCTGTTTTTGTATTTAATCCAATAAAGGGAACCAGAGATAAAGCTACAACTCAAATCAAACGCATTTGGGATAAAACGTCTCAAAAATTAATAAACGCAAAAGATGCGGAAGGCAAAATTATTTATATCGAGAGCACTGAAAAATCGATTGCTGATGTTTGGAGACTTTCAATGTTGCAACCTGCTGATAAAGTTGAACCTGTCGGTTATGCTACACAAAAGCCTGAGGCATTGCTTGAACGCGTCATCAAAGCAAGCAGCAATGAGGGGATGGTGGTAGCCGACTTCTTTGGAGGAAGCGGTGTCACAGCCGCCGTTGCAAACAAATTGAATCGTAAATTCATACATACTGATATAAACATTAACAGCATTCAAACCGCACGAGACCGCCTGAAATCAAACGGGGCAAGCTTTGCAGTCAAGAAAGTGCAGGATGGTGTTACGCTCTACCGTAATCCTGTTCAAACAAAAGATGCATTCACTCGCATTATACCTGGGCTGGGAGTTGATCCGACAATCGGCTCAATGTGGATTGGAAGCATTATGGACACTACATACGGCTCATCGCCGGTATATGTGCCAGATTTAATGGATTCTACATCAAGTGTTCTCGACATTGTTACGCTCAACCGTATCATTAATGATGCGATGCCGCAGTTGCCGCCAACGACAAAACGAGTCATCATCTACTATGTTGGTATTATTGACCGTCAGGAACTCGAAGACTTCATCAAGGACAACAACGACACCGTAATAGAAATTGAGCTTCGCGACCTTAAAGAATTGCTTGACAACGCAGTGCTTCAGGACAATGTCGAGTACACCATAAGTGAAGACCAGACTAAAATGGTGGATGTATTCACCGTTGATATCACACGATTTTACAGTGACCGCGTAAGCCATAAGATAAACGAGTTCAACCAAAAGGCTATGGCTAACTCAAAGAAAAAGTTTGTACCAATCGAACTTAGTCTTGAGTGCCTTGAAGCCATAGAAATGGTTTCGCTCGACTGCACCAGAGCCGAAGAAAAAGCTCCATGGCACAGCGATTCGGAGATTAAAATCGAAAAGGACAGCACCATCACAATCAATGGCCGCAAGCCCTCCGATTTCTGGGGTGGTACAATCCATGCTGACACCAAACCTCTCCGTTTGAAACTCCGCGACATCTGTGGCGATGAAACAATAACGAATTTAATTCTGTAAAAAATTATGACGATAAAAGACGCGATACTACAGATACAATTACGAGCCGACAAATGGGATGATAATTCTATAGTGAAATCATTTGTTACGGTTGGTCCGTTAATTCCTCTATTAGATAGCGAAAATAATCAGATTATTTTTGGACGCCGAGGGACGGGAAAAACACATGTACTGAGATACTTTAAAAGTATCAAAGATGGGCAAAGTGATTGTTGCATATTTGTAGACCTTCGAAAAATTGGGTCTTCCAATAGCATATATGCAGACCAATCACTTCCTATAGAACAGCGAGCATTAAGATTTTTTATTGATATAATTAAAGTATTATCAGATGAGATAATATCTTATATCACAATGTCTGATGAACACAAGGAAGCATATTTAACTGAAATAACTCCTTTATTAGAGCAACTTAATCAGACATGGACTAAATCAGCCATTATGGGTGAAGTCGTTAGCGAGTCTGCCACAGTTGACAAAAGTTCTCGCGAATTTAATTCTGGCATATCCATTAGCCCTTCTGATTGTAGCTTAAATTTTTCAACCAAGGATATAGCTGCTGTAGATCAAAGCACTACATTAAAACTTTCGGGTAGGTACTACGCCTATATAAATCTTCTGGAAGCAACTTCTATCCTCCAGAAAGTAGCTGATATTTTAACCCCACACAAAATATGGCTAATCTTTGATGAATTCTCTGAACTTTCTCCTGACTTACAGATTGTTTTAGCTGATATTCTTAGAAGAGTCATCTGCCCAGTCCGTGGTATTACCTTTAAGATTGGGGCCATTGAACACAGATCATATTTCCGACGTGCTACAACTGGTTCTAATTACTTAGGGATGGAACTTGGCGCAGATGTTTCTACCATTAATTTAGATGAATTAATGGTATTTGGGAACAATCATGCGTCTTCACTTTCATTTTTCAGAGATTTACTCTTTCAAAGAGTAAATACAATCTTACCTCAAGAGAATAGGATTGCAAGTTCTGATGATTTAGTGAAATCTCTATTCACTCAAGAAAGTTGTTTCGAAGAATTGGTGTTAGCTGCAGAAGGAGTCCCTCGTGACTTTTTTAATGTCATACACAAAGCAATTATGCTTGACTATTACAATCGAATCTCTATCCCTATTATAAGGAAAGCAGCTCGAAACTGGTTTGATGAAGATAAGAGAGGATCAATCAGTGCTATTCCAAACACAAGCGGGCTACTCGATTGGATCATCTCTGATGTGATCAATACGCGGCAAGCTCGTGCTTTTATGCTCACAAGCAACGAAAATGACAATCTAATAAACTATCTTTATGATGCTAGGATATTGCATATTATTAAGCAGAACGTTTCTAGTAAAGACACTCCCGGGGTGAGATATAACGTATATTCGATAGATTATGGCTGTTACGTTGACTTGATAAATACCGCCAGAGCACCGAAAGGATTGTTTGAAGATGAAATAGAGGATGATCAAACAGAATTCATTAATGTACCTCGAGATGATTATCGTTCAATCAGAAGAGCGATATTAGATTTGTCAAAATTCTATTCATCTATCTCGTCATAGTACAATTTCTCATGTGCCATGACACCTCATGGCACAAAAATATATATCGTATTGAACGAACAGTATTTAAATATTTCAACATTTTCAGTAACCTCGTGATTTGGCCAAAGAATGGGAGGACAGAATTCAAGAGAATGGAGAATAGCTTCGGTTTCGATGACTTGGACTATTATTTGTCAATCTTAAGTATTATGGATAATTCGCGCGAGCTCGAATTCGCATGACTTGTCTTTGGCTATTATAAGATACAACAAATTTTCTGACTAACGTCGCATCGGAGAATGAATTCCAAATTGCTGATTGTGGTTGAAAGCGTATATTTGCCGTATTCATACACAGCTTGACATTGTTATGGGATCATCTGATTGCAGGCAAGGAGACTTCTTGCGTAGAATTCAAACATGGCAAGGGCGGATTCCCTCATAAAGAATTTTGGCCTTCGTATTCCTCGTTCGCCAACACATATGGCGGAGGTATCATTATTGGGGTCAAGGAAAAGAACGGGAATTTCTATCTGGAAGAATTGTCAGCAGAAACCGTCGAGCAGTACGAAAAAATCTTCTGGGATAGTGTCAACGATCCCAATCAGGTGAGCCGTAAACTGATGACCAATAAAGAGGTCATTAAGGATGATTATAATGGCAATTATTTCCTTATATTCTTTGTCCCCGTGCCTCAAGAAAGGAACGGCCAGTCTATGAGGTCAGAATCTGATGAGATCAACTTATCGTCGCAGTGCAAGCGGCGCTTACCTGTGCAAAGAGTGGGAAGTGGAGTTAATGATGCTTGCCGAGCAGCGCCCCAAGCTGGCTATGGACGCCGAAATTATGGAAGGATATACTCTTGACGATATCGACAAGGAATCACTTCGTGGCTTCCGACAGCTGTTCATGAATCTGAAGCCAACACTCCAATGGACTGAGGATGACGACCTCACTTTGCTCAAACACATGAAGGCATATGGCAAAGATCGTGTATCGGGGAAAGAAGGTCTTACTCTCGCAGGCCTCCTGATGTTTGAAAAGTATGACGCCATAACCGATGCCATGCCTCAGTTCTTGATTGATTACAGGGAGTATACATCCGGCAGTAAGCGCTGGAGCGACAGGATATACAGCGATGGCACATGAGAGTCGAATCTTTATCAGGCCTACCGGAAAATACTGCCGGGGGTACAGTCGTTTCTCCCTGTCCCATTTAAGCTTGAAGGCAATGAACAGGCGGATGGAACAAAGGCTCACAAATCTCTAACAGAGGCTTTTGTACACCTTTGCGTCCACGCTTCATACCAGAGTGATTCCAAATTGCTTATACTGAAATATCCCGACAGGATTGTATTCTCGAATCCGGGCACCATACTCGTTTCCAAGGAACAATACTTTTCCGGCGATGAGAGTATATGCCGGCATCCGGCCCTACAGACCATGTTCTCGATTATAGGTGCATTAGAGAAAGCCGGGAGCGGAGCTGACACCATTGTTCAAGGATGGGACGACGCCAAATTTGGGACACCCGTAATATCCGAGGAATCACAACCTAACAAAGTAGAACTTACACTTCCCGTCATTTCTGAAGGAGGCAGTAATGGAACAAGTAATGCTGAAAGTAATACTGAAAGCGATGGAAAAAGTAATGGAACAAGTATTGGACTTAAAGAACTTAGAGAGCTGATTTCCAAGAAAAAGTCCCATATTAAATTTCAAGTAAAGTTATAGTCGAGCTATGCCAAGACTGAACTGAAACCAAAGAACTGGCTGATAAAACGGGATTAAGTGTTTCCCACATTAAGGGCAAGATAATACCCCGAATGATAGCAGCCGGCCTTTTGGAACCTTAAGACAAGGAATCCCCCAAAGCCCCGAACATAAATACACGTGAGTACGATATAAGAATACGATAATTCAAGATTAAAACAATCAGCCATTTAGCATAAAACTAAGTGGCTGATTTTATTGGCATTATCGCTGAAAATTCGTAAATTTACAGTGTCCAATTATAACATTTACAAATATTTACCGATATGATTACCGAGGACAAAATTACTGAAAGTTTCTGTCTTGCCGATGATTTCTGCAAGTATTTATCTTCTGAACTCAAAAAGTATCAGCTCAGTGATGGTAAGAAGCATCGCAATAAGCCGGAACGGCTTTCCCACCAACCGCGCCGACGTCGTCCTCAAAACCGCAATCTATCCGGATTGAGGATTATAAAAACTACGCAACAAACACTCAATACTATAAAGTCCCAAATCTCATTACTGAGTCTGGTACTTTCTGTTTGCGCCAAGATTTATTCATCATCAATGTTCAAAGCATTCCAATCTTTCGACTGGAATTCTACTTCAAAAGCTTTAAGCTCATGTTGAAGCCGTCTTTGTAGCGTCTCTTCAGAGTCATCGCCGATCATCATCCAGTCTATACGTTGCGCATAAATTTCTGCTATGCGGAGCTGACGGTATGCTTTCTTCATCGTCTCCAACGTAGAGTCTTCAAGTTCAAGAACCTCTACCTCATAAGGGTAGCGGTCATAGACACAATGATGAATAGCGAAAAGAACTGGAATCTTTTCATCATCTTTAGTTCTACTCATGTAATGCACTTTTGATTGGAAAGTGACATCATCTTTGAAAAAACGTTCAGCATAGTTTGCCTCAGCTCTTACTACATCTTCGCGTCGCAACAGAAACTCCTCAGCCTCTTCGTAAGATTCAAACTCCGTACTATATCGTGGGTAGATATGATAAGAACTGAAACAATCCATTACTTCGATGATCCAGTAATCTTCGTGAACCTTATCAGGCTTTGGCTGAAGAGCCAACGCGATGTCTCGCTCGATTGTATCAGCAATTTCGCGAATACAGAATTGCTTATGATCAAAATGTCCTCCGCTCATAGTTTTGCATTTGTTTAGAGTTTTGCTCAATCTGCCTTTGAATCTTGGCGCAGACCTCATCGAAAGACAGGGGTGTAATGTTATTGTTGTCTACACCGACATCAAGCTGCGTCGGGAAGATTGTGATAGCCACTCTCAAAGCACAGATAGGGAAAGTGGTTCAGGTAGATTTTCTTCTTTTCGACCTGAATGCACATCGACATTGCAACATGCACGAACCTATTGATTATAAGCGAGAGGACTTACCGCCTCAAGCTTATTCCATTTAGTGTTTGCGATTATTTCCTTGATAATATCCTTGCCTACTTCATCAGTATAAGGAAGTTTCATCTGACTACCAATGCCATCACCCTGCATATATCGATACGCATAAGGGGAAATCTCTACGTAATCGGTTTCCTTCAAGATTCCGAGAATATGATCGACTTCTCCCAATTCAACCGAGATTCCGGCATCAGACAATCCTAAATCCTATGACAACTCGGAAGCAATCATCAAGATTCCAATAACTACCGGTGCCGACATAAAAATGCCATTGACCATTGGTATATGTAGGGTACATGTGAACTCTCGCATACACCACGTCAAAGCCGTGATAAGGTGAGACATCGGACTTCCATCTTCTGAAATCATCTTCAGAATCAAGATTATATTCTCTTGCCTCATATCCTTTGCTCGAATGCCGGAAGACTTCTACATCATCTCCAGACATCTTGCCATATACAGCTTCGTATGCTATACGCCAATAGTGCATATAACGTCTGAGAGTCATCTCGGAAAACTGCGTAGGTTCTGGCTGACTCTCGTATATGTGGATTACCTTTTGCAAGTCGATTCCTTCATAGCTATTATCGGGTATCAAAGAGTTCAGGACTGACCTCTTTATCAACCCTTCTCTCCGGTAGTAACTCAAGTATTTCTCAACGTATGAATTATACTGTTCGGGCGCAGACAAAATAGTGTCAACGAGTCCGGCAACATACTTCTCGATTTTTGAGAATATTCCGACGAGTTCGTCCTCATAGAAACAATGGCGGGAATTGCAGTCTTCCTTATCACTGAATACATGATGGTCATGAGTGTCTCCGGTGATATACAGATAGTGGCAGTCGTTGTAAGTCGAGACAGACAATCTATACCACTCCCATCTCTTGCCCTTGACCTCAAACCAAAGACTTCTCCTCTCGTCGTCACCCATAGCGGCAAGATGTCCCATCGCGTCATGTATGCTGCGTATGATATCAGCACACTTTCCTGAAACGGCAGTAACGTCAAGACCGCGACTGTCTGGGAGGTTTAGAATGTCTGACTGAGTCAGAGCATTCTGGCGATATAATTTCTTTTGATCATTAAATCTCATTTTCATTCGAGTTATGCGCCATAAGGCGCGATGATTAAAATATGTGTCCGCAGCTAATCGCGATGGAGAAGTTAATATCGGTGAAGACACAAAAAACGACTGTCGGGAAGCTTAGTAAGAACTTTCCGACAGCCGTTATATCTCAATAGTCTGTATTTGTAGACTAACTTATGTCAGTTGGGTTACTGAAACAAACCGGTCGGACAGCTCCGCAATATGATGTGCCTGTTGTTGACGGCATAAGCACACAAGCATTGCGTTCAAAGCCTTTTAAGCTTTGAATATCGTTGATGATTAGTATGTTGCAATGCTGTCTTGCCATTTGTTTCAGATTTTGTGGGCGCAAAGTTAATACTTTTTCACACATCCACCAAATAAATTTTCTCGTGGCACCAATAGGTTAAAAGTACAAAATATCATATCCTGACAATTAGAACTCTAACAGCAATGATGAAAATTGTTGCATAGTCTAATATATCAGACATCTATAACGGCTGAGTCATTGAACTTTGGATTCATCACTTTTTGAAGTCGAACATGAGCTTCTTTAGAATGAATATAACACAAAGGGTATAATAATCATTGTTATAAAATATTTTATACCTTTAATGGTACAATCTGAATAAAATCTATTATCTTTGCGTCCAAAAAGATATATCGTATGACTCAGTTAGCTAAATATGTTAAGCAGGTTTCTCCGGAAATCATCGCTTATGTGGAGCGAGAAATTATTCCCCGATATGCCGCATTCGATAAGGCGCATCAGGAGAATCATGTGCGCATGGTGATGGAACAGAGTCTGAAACTTGCCGAACATACCCCTTCAATAAACACCGATATGGTTTATGTCATAGCGGCATTCCATGACCTCGGTCTCGTGAATGGTCGGGAGAATCATCATCGGGATTCACGAAAAATTTTTGAAGCGGACGAATTTGTCAATACTCATTTCACTGCTGAACAGATTCGGATAATGGGCGAAGCTGTCGAGGACCACCGGGCATCAAACAGTCAGAAACCACGAAGTGAATACGGATTGATAGTTGCCGAAGCCGACCGTTTCATCGACCCTGAGACGATAATCCGGCGCACCATTCAATATGGACTGGCGAATTATCCTCAACTCGACAGAGCCGGACATTATCAAAGGACAATCGAACACCTCCATGAAAAGTACGGGCCGAAAGGCTATCTGAAAGTCTGGATTCCGTGGAGCGATAATGCAAAGAATCTGAAAAAGCTACATGCACTGCTGACCGACAAACCTCGGCTCGACGAGATATTCAACCGAATCTTCAATGAAGAAACTGATTCTGCAGAATAGCCCTCACACCACTTAATTGACTCTCCTTTCAAAATCGATTCGATAAAGTACGTGGGTCCGCAATGGCGATGCGGCCGAGAGTTTCGGGTGCGCAAACTCTCCGACTTTAATCATACCGATTTTCTGCATGACTCGCTTATCGTTGTTCATGGCCACGAACAGCGATAAATCAGCCATAGTCCATGAGCGCAAAACCAGCCGTTCAGTTTCGATATATAGCTTAATCGGCTTCGAGTTGACGGCCGTCATCGGCTTTGTCGTCTGATGAAGTCGAGCATCAGTTCCAGAACTTCGGGCGATATGGTCTCCCTGATTTCGTCATATTCCGAAATATCGCCGGTGAGGGCATGTTGCATCATGTGATTTAGCGATGGCATGAGTCTCACTTCCGCTCCGGGGCATCGCTCGCCGATAACCTTCAGATTCGGAGCGGCCTCTACCTGAGTGTCTTTATCGCCATTGATGGCGAGGACGGGACACTTTGTGCGCGCAATGCTCTCTCCCGCGTCAATTCCCAGCAATGTGTCAAACCAAGGTGTGCGCAGCTTCTGCGTGGCTCTCAAAGAGGCCATTACGCTCTCCGGCACGATGATGCCGCTTGCCCGGGCGAGCGAATCCGGATTTATCGTTCCGACGGCGTCCGGTCCCGCCGCTCTTTGTGCAGCCATCTCGTCAAACAGGCGGCTGATCAGAGCAAGACTGTTTTCTTTGTCCCGGCCCGCAATACCCGAGCGGTCGAGCTGACGGCTGTTCTGTGCCATCAGCGCCTCTTTGCCCCGAACGGCCATGCCGGCCAGCGATATGATGAAGTCGGGCACTCCTTCCGCGCCCAGCATAAAAGCTATCGTGCCGCCCTCCGAGTGTCCGATGACTCCGGTCGCTCCTATTCCCGGAATGCCGCGCATAAACTCCACGCCGCTGCGCGCATCGTCCTTAAAGGTATACGTCGTCGCTTTCAAAAAATCGCCTTCCGATTGTCCCGTTCCGCGGTCATCATATCTGAACGACGCCACTCCGTTTCTGGCAAGAAAATCGGCAATCACCGCAAACGGTTTATGATCTGCCATCTCCTCGTCGCGGTTCTGCGGCCCGCTTCCTGAAATCATCACCACGCCCGGAATCTTCCCTCCGCGGGCATGCGCCGGCATGGTCAGCGTTCCGCTCATAACTGCTCCGTACTGAGCTCTGAACACGGTGTCCATGACCGCATAAGGAAATGGCGGCATCGGGGTCTGCGGGCGCCGCTCGGCCAAGGGCGCGTCGGGTTTCAGATTTAACGGAAACGTGAATCCGTGCTGCGTGAATTTACCCGCAATCTCGCATTTAAGGATATGGCCGGAAAATTTGGCTCCGATTGCCCGACAGTCAAGCGCCAGCGAATCCGCTGTACACACCTCAACCGTTACCGGAATCCCCTTGGCGCCCTGCGACGGCGAATCCATCGTGCAGATTGTTTCTCCTTCACCGTTTTCGTCAAAATTCAGCACCAGCGGAATCTTCATCTCCCCCAGTGCGAGTTCGCCGCGCCACGCGCCGCTCAATGCGGCCGCCTCGGCGCTCACTGCGGCCGCCACAATAGCGACTACTGCCGCTACCGACATTTTAATACCGTTCTTCATTCTATTCTGTGTCCAAGCAATTCAACTCGAAAAGAAGCCTCGCGCAAAATATATTCGCCCGCAATCTTCGATTCGCCACGCAAATGTACACAAAAAATCGCGTTTTTTCCTTACTTTTGCACCTGAAATTTCATTCACTGTCAATCCTCACCATATATGCCCGCAACCCTCACCCCCTCCATGAATCGGAGCCGGCGCCGCGGCTCGCGTCGGTCAATGCGACGCATTGCCGCTGCGATACTGCTGTGGCAATGCGCCGCGCCGCTCACGGCCGGTGCGTCCGCCGACCGCTTTTGCGCCATGCGCCGCGAGCTTCAAGATTATGTTGCCGACAAAGACGCCCGCATCGGCATCGCCGTCATTATCGACGGCCGCGACACCGTTGCAGTAAACGGCCACATGCCGCTGCCGATGCTCAGCGTCTATAAGTACCCCCAGGCCCTCGCCGTGGCCGACCGCTGTCTCGCCTCCTCCACCGGCGTCGCCGACACCATTGCCGTCAGTCCGACGCTGATAAAAGAAAACACCTGGAGCCCCATGCGCGACCGTTATGGCGTGGACTCCCTGCGCCTGCCCCTGTCCGAACTGCTCGCCTACACTCTCCAACTCAGCGACAACAACGCCTGCGACGCCCTGTTCGACATGATTGGCGGCCCGCAGACTGTCGACAGCCTGATGCGCGCAACCGGCCACGGCGCCATAACCGTCCGCTCGACCGAAGACGAGATGCACCGCGACCTCAGCCTCTGCTACGCCAACACTTCCACCGCAATTGAAATGGCGCGGCTCTTCGACCGCTTCTATCGCCGGGGCATGCTCCACCTCAGCCCTGTATATGAAGCCATCGGCTCGCTGATGCTGACGTGCGACACCGGCCTCAATCGTCTCCCCGCCCCGCTTGCATCTACCACCGCACGCATAGCCCACAAAACCGGCACGGGCGATGTCAACGCCGACGGCCGCATCATTGCCGTCAACGACGCCGGCTACGTCTTTCTGCCCGACGGCCGCGGCTATGCCATCGCCGTGTTTATCTCCGATTCGGCCCGCGGCATGAAGGAGACCGAACAGATGATTGCCGACATATCTGCCATAATATATACCAATCTGACACAACCATGAAAAACTTAATCACGCGAATTTGCGTTCTTACATTTGTAATAGCAAGTTCAATAACCATGGAAGCTAAAGACATAAAACTCCCCGCGCCAGCACTCTCGGGCGGCACACCGTTCAATCAGACCGTCGCCAACCGCTGCAGCCACCGCGACTTCGATCCGTCGCGCAAGATAGAAGACACCGTCCTCGGCCAGCTGCTCTGGAGCGCCGTCGGCATCAACCGCCCCGACGCCCCGGCAGGTCCCCACGGCGCCCCTGCCGACCGCACCAACCCCACGGCGCTCAACTGGCAGGAAATCCGCGCCTACGTCTTCCGACCCGACGGCGTGTTCGAATACATTCCCGCAAGCCATTCGCTCCACCTTGTCAAGGAGGGCGACCGGCGCTCCCTGCTTGCCGGCACCGCCGAATTCAGCCAGGACTTCGTCAACGATGCCCCCTGCGCCGTGCTCTTCGTCGCCGACATGACCAACCTGCCCGACAACGATCAGGTCCTTGCCATGGTCCATGTCGACGCCGGCATCGCCTGCGAAAACCTCAACCTTGCCTGTGCCGCCCTCGGCGTCGCCACCGTGCCCCGCGCGACGATGGACACCGCCGCAATCTCTACCCTGCTCGGACTCACCCCGCGCCAGCTCCCTATACTCAACAACCCCGTCGGCTACGCCCGCTGACCCCTCGCCCCCGTCCGAGCACAAATCATGCCAAACTGTAGGGACGCACGGCTCGTGCGTCCGCAATAACAGCCAATACCACAGCACGTTATACACAATAAAACTCGAACACACGAGCAGTGCGTCCCTACAGGGTAACAGACACACAACGCCGTCAGCCAAAGACTGACGGCGTTGTGTGTCTCGGTGGTCCCACTAGGGCTTGAACCTAGGACCCACAGATTATGAGTCTGTTGCTCTAACCAACTGAGCTATAGGACCGAGCGCATCTCTCAATGCAACTTTTATGGTGCAAAGTTAGAGAGTTTTTTTGAATTATGCAATTTTTTTGATTTTTTTTGAGATTTTGCTTAACTTTGCGGCCATGAATGAGGTGAAATTTACCAAAATGCATGGGCTCGGTAATGACTACGTGTACTTTACCGAAATGCCCTGCCCGCCTCAACAACTCGGAGACTTGAGCCGTCGCCTCAGCGAGCGCCACACCGGCATCGGAGGCGACGGCATCATTTTGGCACTTCCGAGCAACGTGGCCGATTTTCAGATGCGCATCTTCAACGCCGACGGCTCTGAAGCCAAAATGTGCGGCAACGGCAGCCGCTGCGTCGGCAAACTGGTCTACGATTCCGGCCTGACGCGCAAAACCGAACTCACCCTCGAAACCGTTGCCGGAATCAAGCATCTCAGGCTCCATGTCGGCGCCGACGGCCTTGTTGAAAGCGTAAGCGTCGACATGGGCGTCGCCGTTGTCTCACCCGCCGTCAGACTGTCGACCTCTCTGGGCATGCGCAATGTCGTGCCCGTCAATGTCGGAAACCCCCACGGCGTCGTTTTCACGGACCATGCGCCGACTGACACCGACGTGCTCACCGCCGGCCGCGAACTCGAGGTGAACCCTTACTGGCCCGACCGAGCCAACATCGAAACGGCCCGGGTCATTGACCGCCGCCACATAGCCATGCGCGTCTGGGAGCGCGGCAGCGGCGAGACCATGGCTTGCGGAACCGGCGCCTGCGCCACGGCGGCCGCCGCCCGCAGCCTCGGCCTGTGCGAGTCGCGGGTAATTGTCAGCCTTCCCGGCGGCGACCTCGAAATCGAAGTTACAGAAGGCGGCCGCATCATCATGACCGGACCCGCCACAACAGTTTTTACAGGCAAAGTACTTATATGATTAAGGTCAACTCAAACTTCCTGAAGCTCACGCCCAACTACCTCTTCTCTGAAGTGGCACGCAAAATCGCCGACTTCAAGGCCGCTCACCCCGGGCGCGAGGTAATCAAGATGAGCATCGGCGACGTTACCCGCCCCATCTGCCCCGCAGCTGTCGAGGCCCTTCACGCCGCTGCCGACGACATGGCCTCACCCTCCACCTTCCGCGGCTACGGCCCCGAGCAGGGCTACGGCTTCTTGCGCGACGCCATTGCCGCCACAGACTATCGGGCGCGCGGCGTCGACATCGCCCTCGACGAGATTTTCATTTCCGACGGCGCCAAAAGCGACCTCGGCAACATAGGCGACATTCTTTCGCCCGACTGCCGCGTGGCCATTACCGACCCCGTCTATCCCGTCTATGTCGACACGAACATCATGGCAGGCCGACACATTTCCTTCTTGCCCTGCCTGCCCGAAAACGACTTCGTGCCGCAGCTTCCGGCTCCCGCCGATAAGCCCGACATCATCTACCTCTGCTATCCCAACAACCCGACGGGCACAACGCTGACGCGCCCGCAACTGCAACGCTGGGTCGACTACGCGCTGGCCAACGACGCCCTGATTCTGTTTGACTCGGCCTACGAGATATTCATTACCGAGCCCGACGTCCCCCACTCCATCTACGAACTCGAAGGCGCTCGCCGCTGCGCAATCGAATTCCGCAGTTTCAGCAAAACAGCCGGCTTCACCGGCTTGCGCTGCGGCTACACCGTCGTGCCGCACGACCTGCAGGGCGTCGACGCCGACGGCCGCCTCGTCGGACTCCATCACCTCTGGCTGCGCCGCCAGACAACCAAGTTCAACGGCGCGAGCTACCCCATTCAGCGCGCAGCCGCGGCAATCTACACCCCCGAAGGCCGGCGTCAGATAAGCGAAACCGTCGGCTATTACCTCGCCAACGCCCGTCTGCTGCGCCAAGGCGTCGAAGCGGCCGGACTCAAAGCCTGCGGCGGAGTGAACGCCCCATACGTGTGGGTGGCCACGCCCGACGGCATCGACTCATGGAGTTTCTTCGACATGCTGCTCGACCGCTGCGGCGTTGCCTGCACCCCCGGCGTCGGATTCGGCCCGTGCGGCGAAGGATTCGTCAGGTTGACAGCTTTCAACACCCGCGAAGCCACCGAAACCGCCATGGCCGCTATACAAAAAATCAGATAACCTGTAAACCTCTTCACAGATATACCAATTCGTTATGTTACGTTTCAAAGTAGTCGATGAAGCCTTTAACCGCAAGGCGCTCGCAGTAGAGATTCCTCAAGAACGTCCCGAGGCATATTATGGCAAATATGTCTTCAACCGGCAGAAAATGTTTGAATATCTGCCTAAAAAAGCGTTCGACGCCCTCACAAACGCCATTGACAACAAGCAGCCGCTTCCCCGCGACGTGGCCGACGCAGTGGCCGAAGGCATGAAACGCTGGGCCATCGACAACGGCGCACGCCACTACACCCACTGGTTCCACCCCCTCACCGACGGCACCGCCGAGAAGCATGATGCCTTCATTGACCATGACGGCAAGGGCGGCGTGGTCGAAGAATTCACCGGCAAGCTTCTGGTCCAGCAAGAGCCCGACGCGTCTTCGTTTCCCAACGGCGGCATACGCAACACCTTCGAGGCCCGAGGCTACTCGGCCTGGGACATCTCAAGCCCGGCCTTCATCATGGACCACACCCTCTGCATACCCACGATTTTCATCTCCTACACCGGCGAGTCGCTCGACTACAAGACGCCCCTGCTGCGCGCACTCAACGCCGTTGACCGCGCCGCAGCCCACGTGGCACGCTATTTCAACCCCGACGTCAAGCACGTGGTCAGCTATCTCGGCTGGGAACAGGAATACTTCCTCGTCGACGAGGCCCTCTATTCCGCCCGACCCGACCTGATGCTCACCGGCCGAACCCTCATGGGCCACGAAAGCGCCAAGAACCAGCAGCTCGAAGACCACTATTTCGGCGCCATTCCCTCGCGAGTGGAGGCCTTCATGCTCGACCTCGAAATCGAATGCCACAAACTCGGCATTCCCGCCAAGACACGCCACAACGAAGTCGCCCCCAACCAGTTCGAACTCGCCCCGATTTTCGAGGAGACAAACCTCGCCAACGACCATAACCTGCTGCTAATGGGCCTGATGAGCGAAGTGGCCCGACGCCACAACTTCCGCGTGTTGCTCCACGAAAAACCCTTCGACGGCATCAACGGTTCGGGCAAGCACAACAACTGGAGCCTCGGCACCGACCGGGGTCAACTGCTCTTCGCGCCCGGCAAGACGGCCGACGATAACCTGCAGTTCCTCACGTTCATTGCCAACGTCATGGCCGCCGTCCACAATCACAACGGTCTGCTCAAGGCCTCCATCATGTCGGCCACCAACGCCCACCGTCTCGGAGCCAACGAGGCGCCCCCTGCAATCATCTCCATCTTCATGGGTTCGCGCCTGAGCGGGGTGCTCGACAACATCGAAAGCCTCACCGAGGCCGACCTGGCCAACCTGGCCAGCAAAGAGGGCATGCGCGTGGGCCTCACTCAGATTCCCGACATCTTGCTCGACAACACCGACCGCAACCGCACGTCGCCGTTTGCGTTCACCGGCAACCGTTTCGAATTCCGCGCCGTGGGCTCAAGCGCCAACTGCGCCTCGGCAATGATTGCGCTCAACGCCGCCGTCGCCGCCCAGCTGCAGGACTTCGGCAAGAAGGTCGACGCCCGTGTAGCCGCCGGCGAGAGCCTTAAGGGCGCCATTCTCGCCGAAATCAAACAGCTCATCAAAGAACATCGCGCCATAGTTTTCGACGGCAACGGCTACTCTGACGAGTGGAAGGCCGAAGCCGCACGCCGCGGGCTCGACTGCGAGACGTCCGCCCCGAAGATTTTCGACGCCTATCTGCGTCCGGAGTCAATCGGCATGTTTGCCCGCACCGGCGTCTTCTCGAAAGTGGAGCTTGAGGCGCGCAACGAGGTGAAGTGGGAAATGTACACCAAAAAAATCCAGATCGAGGCACGAGTGCTCGGCGACCTCGCCATCAACCACATCATTCCCGTCGCCACGCGCTATCAGTCCGTCCTGCTCGACAACCTCTACAAAATCAAGAGCCTCTTCCCCGCAGAAAAGTGCGCCAAGATTTCGGCCCAGGACCTCGCCGCCATCGAGCGCATCTCCGACCACATTGCGATTATCCGCGCCGAAGTAACCGAAATGGTCGAAGCACGCAAAACCGCAAACCGCATCACCGACGAGCGGGCCAAGGCCGTGGCCTACCACGACACCGTCCTGCCCCACATGGAGGTGATTCGCTACAACATCGACAAGCTCGAGCTCGACGTCGACGACGAAATGTGGCCGCTGCCCAAGTATCGCGAACTCCTCTTCATTCGCTGATGGAACCGCTCAAACACGAATGCGGTGTGGCGATGATTCGTCTCCTGAAACCGCTCTCATATTACGCCGAAAAATACGGCACCCTCCAGTGGGGCCTCGACAAGCTCTACCTGCTCATGGAGAAGCAGCACAACCGCGGCCAGGAGGGCGCCGGCATAGGCGTGGTGAAAATGAATACGCCGCCGGGCACGGAATATGTCTTCCGCGAACGGGCCCTCGGCTCGGGAGCAATTACCGAGATTTTCGACTCCGCGCGCAAAAGCATTGCCGAAGCCGGCTCCACGGCCGACGCTCCCTTCGTCGGAGAAATCTACATGGGCCATCTGCGCTATTCGACCACCGGCAAGAACGGCATCAGCTACGTCCACCCATTTCTGCGCCGCAACAACTGGAAGAGCCGCAACCTGCTTCTGTGCGGCAACTTCAACATGACCAATGTCGACGAGATTTTCGACTCGATAGTGGCCACGGGCCAGCACCCGCGCTTCTATAGCGACACGGTGATTCTGCTCGAACAGCTCGGCTACGCGCTCGACCAGGAAAACCAGCGCCTCTTCCGCCAACTGCGCGACTCGCTGCAGGAGCCGCAACTGAGCCGCGCCATTGAAGACGGGCTTGACATTCCGCGAGTGCTCGCGGCGGCAGCCCCGCAGTGGGACGGCGGCTACGTCATCTGCGGTGCCACCGGCTCGGGCGACATGTTCGCCCTGCGCGACCCCGCCGGAATCAGGCCGGCATTCTACTATGCCGACGACGAGATTGTGGTCCTCGCCTCCGAGCGCCCTGTAATCCAGACCGTCTTCAACGTCAGGCGTGCCGACGTCAGGGAGCTCGAACCCGGTTGCGCG
The DNA here is from genome assembly GCA_902495245.1 of uncultured Porphyromonadaceae bacterium. Lineage (GTDB taxonomy): Bacteria > Bacteroidota > Bacteroidia > Bacteroidales > Muribaculaceae > UBA3263. The sequence goes on along the minus strand of CABUWI010000003.1, from coordinate 149,555 downwards.
CTCGTCGTTACCAACGACCTCAAATATTCCGTCAGCCGCATTCTGCCCGAACGCGAGCCGAAAAAGTGCTCGTTCGAGCGCATATACTTCTCGCGCGGCTCTGATGCCGACATCTACGCCGAGCGTAAGGCCCTCGGCCGCAACCTCGCGCCACAGATCATCGAGGCCGTCGGCGGCGACTTCGACCGCAGCGTCTTCTCCTTCATTCCCAACACGGCCGAAGTGGCTTTCATCGGCATGTGCGAGGGCATGGAGCAGGCGCTCAACGCCGAAAAAACCGCCGCAATCATGCAGCTGGCCAAGAGCGGCACACTCACCGAAGAGCAGGTGGGTGAAATCATGAATCGCCGCCTGCGCATCGACAAGGTGGCAATAAAGGACATCAAGCTGCGCACGTTCATTGCCGAGGGCGCCAGCCGCGACGAACTGGCCGCCCACGTCTACGACGTAACCTACGGCTGCGTCGAAAACGGCCGCGACAACCTCGTTGTCATCGACGACTCCATCGTGCGCGGCACTACGCTGCGCCGCTCCATAATCAAGATGCTCAACCGCCTCCACCCCGGCAAGATTGTCATTGTCAGCTCATCGCCCCAGGTGCGCTACCCCGACTGCTACGGCATCGACATGAGCCGCATGGCCGAATTCATCGCCTTCCGCGCAGCCATCGAGCTGCTCCACGAGCGCGGCCTCGACGACGTCATTGCCGAGACCTATCGCCTCTGCCGCGAACAGCCCGACAGCGAAAACCACGTCAAACGCATCTACGCCCCCTTCACCGACCGCGAGATTTCAGCGCAGATTGCCCGCATGCTCACGCCGCCCGAGGTCGAATGTCCCGTCGAGATTATCTATCAGACGCTCAGTGGCCTCCACGACGCCATTCCCGCCCACACCGGCGACTGGTACTTCTCGGGCGACTACCCCACCCCCGGTGGCACCCGTCTGGTCAACCGCGCATTCGTCAACTGGTACGAAGGCCGCACCTCCGCCCGCTAATTGCAACAGCGACATCTGGTTTCAGTATGAAAACAATAATCTTCTATCGTTCAGCATATAAAGGCAACACATTAAAAATTGCGCAAAGCATGGCAGACGCCTTTTCGGCTGAATTGATGCCGATTGACGGTAACCCGACAATCGACCTGTCAGATTATGACCTTATCGGCTTTGGGTCTGCAATCAATTTCGCAGCTCATGATATTCATCTGCAGAAGTTTGTCTCCGAGCAGAATCTGAACGGGAAAAATATTTTCATCTTCTCCACACGCTGTCGTCCTCTCTTGGGAGCATATCATAAACCTCTCAGAAAAATAATTGAGAAAAAAGGCGGAAAGATAATCGGAGAATTCTCATGTCGAGGCTATGACCGCACGGGTCCTTGGGTACTGATGGACGGTTACAACAAGGCAAGACCTGACGAACGCGATATATTCAAAGCGCGTCTGTTTGCTGACAAATTACGCAGAAAAGTTCTGGAGAAAACAATAATGCACGACGCTGAACACATAGCCGGCAACAAAACAGTGTTTCTGAACACCTCGACATGCGTAAACTGCGGCAAATGTATCGCCGTATGCCCTATGCACATATTTGTTCGCAAAGATAAAGTCGTGCCTTTCAACGATGAAAATTGCATACAGTGCCAGCTATGCGCCGATAAATGTCCGACTTCATCTATCTTCATCAAGGAATCGTTTCTGAACGGATTAAGAATTGCACTCCGGGAATCCTTTTCAGACAAATTGCAAAAATGCTATAACTCCAACAATTCGGGCGACAATAATCTTGCCGGTTTGCGGTGAAATCACTAACTTCGCGTCAAATAAATTCCCAACCGCAACTCTTAACTCTTAATTTTTAATTCTTAATTCCCCAAATGCGCGAAATTGTTTGTCCGAATTGCCACACGACGTTCCAGGTCGACGAAAGTACTTATGCCGCCATTCTGACCCAGGTGCGCGGCAAGGAGTTTAACGATGAAGTCAGCCGCCGCACGTCCGAACTCAGGCAGCAATATGAGGCCAAAGAGGCCGCCGTGCGCCTCGAAGTCGAGAAGAGCTACGACAAACAACTGGCCGACAAAGCGCAGTCGCTCGCCGAGGCGCAAACCGAAATCACGCGACTGAAGGGCGAAATCGCATCGTTTGACGCAAAAAAGCAGATTGAACTGCTCAACGAGCGCAACTCCGTACAGGCCAGACTTCAGGCAAAAGAAAACGAGCTTACCGAACTCCGCGGCAAAATCAATGCCGAAAAACTTCTGGCCGAGAACCGCGAGTCGCAGTTGCGCGAGCAGCACCGCGTGCAGCTCAAAGACAAGCAAGACGAAATTGACCGTCTGAAGGACTTCAAGATGCGCCTGTCCACCAAACTGGTTGGCGAAAGTCTCGAACAGCACTGTGCGCTGCTTTTCGAGCAGGCGCAGTGCTCCGGCCTCTATCCCGAGGCGACGTTCGAAAAAGACAACCTCGCCGTTGAGCACTCCAAAGGCGACTTCATTTTCCGCGACTTCATCAATGGCGAGGAATACGTGTCGGTGATGTTCGAGATGAAAAACGAGTCAGACGAGTCGGCTGCCGCCAACAAACACCGCAATCTCGACTTCATTGACAAGCTCGACAAGGACCGCAAGCGCAAGAGATGCGAATATGCCGTGCTCGTTTCGATGCTCGAACAGGGCAATGAGCTCTATGACCAGGGCATAGTCGACATGAGCCATCGCTACGAGAAGATGCTCGTAATCCGCCCGCAGTTTTTCATGCCGGTGCTTCGGCTCATCAGCGAAAGCGCCGCCCGCGGATTCAGGGAGCGGCTGGCGCTGACCCGCGAACTGGCCGAGGCGCGCGAGCAGACGGCCGATTTCTCACGGTTTGAAGACAAGCTGAACCGCTTCCGCGACAATTTCAACAAGCGCGTCATCTCGGCCCACAAAAAGTTCACCGACGCCACCGAGGGCATTGACAAGACTATCGAAGCGCTCGAAAAGCAGATTGCCAAACTGCGCGACATCAAGGCTAGCTTCGAGGCGTCGGAGAGAGAACTGCTCAAGGCCGACGAAATGACTCAGAAAGACCTGACCGTAAAAAAGCTGACCCACGGCGCTCCGTCGGTCAGAAAAATGATTGAAGAGGGCAACGAGTGATTCAATGTCGCTGACTTAAGGAATTGGCGCAAAATATCTGTTTCGTAAATTCTGTAGGGACGCACGGCTCGTGCGTCCGCGGTATCCACCAATACTACAGCAAGTTACACTCTCTACAACTCGGACGCACGGGCCGTGCGTCCCTACCCTTTGGCATAATGCAATCTTTGAGGATTCCACGCCTCTTCTCTGTTATAACTCACTGTTATTCAGTGCATTATAACGGGGGGGTAATTGCGACGGTCTCGAAGTTATGAACCCGTCGAGGTCTTCGCTTTTTGACAGGCCGAACTTCTGCCTCAGGCGATAGCGGGCCGAATTGACCGATGCGCGCGAAATGCCGAGAAAAATGGAGATTTCGGGCGTGGCATGTCGCAGATAAATCAACATGCACAGCAAGTCGTCATTCACTGTCAATGCCGGATAGTCTTCATGCAGTTTGTCGATGAGACCCGGATAAAGCACGTTGAACGCACGCCTGAACCGCCCTTCGTTCTCGCCGACAATCAGCTTCGGCTCGGCCAGAATGGCGCGGTTGCTGTTCATTCCGGCGGTCAGGTCGCGCTCGAGCACCTCGACGCGCTCTTCAAGCTGGCTCTGAATATACGTGAGCGAGTCAATTTCATTGCGCTGGCTTTCACGCTTGACCTGCAGGCGCCGATAGCGCCTCACCAGCTCAACCGTAGCCCCGGCCAGAATTACAAAGGCCACAAAGACCGAGAGCGTGATGAAGCGTGAATGCTCGCGCTCATAGCGCAGGCGGGCTCGCAGAGCCTCGTTATGCGCCTCTTTGGCCTGAGCGTCATAGCGCACGGCCGCGCTGATTGCATAGCGCGCCTTGTCTTGCGCGTTGGCCGAGTCGCAAACCTGCTCGTATAGCGGAAAGAGACGGGCCAGCCGTTCCGGCATGTCCAACCGCGAATATTCGCCCATGAGCCGCCCTATGGCATAGCGCTGATACCAGATGTCGCCCTGACGGTCGAACTCGGCCACGGCGTTTTCCATCATTTTCAGTCCGCGCTCATGGTCGCCCAGCAGCGAATAGCCGTAGCCCAGTGAAAACTCGCGCGCTGTCGGGTCGGTGGCTATATTCTGCTCAAGCGCGTTCTCAAGCAGCTTCACCGCACGCCTGACGGAGTCGGCCTCGTCGGCATAGGCCTCGAGCATGAGGTAGGCCCGCTCGCCGTTTATCATTCCGCGCAGATAGTTTTTCGGGGCCTTGGTCTGATAATCGTCAATCGCCTTAAGCGCGATGTCATAACATCTCATCGCTCCGGCCGTGTCGCCCTTGGCCTGACAGATGCCCGACCGGAAACTGTAGACATCGCTGAGCATGCGGCCGTTCTGCCGCTTGCTCTCGGCGACGGCGCTGTCGCTGTAGGCCATCGCCTCTTCGTGCATGCCGAGTTCGCAATACAGGGCCGCAAAATCTCCGAACAGCTGAATCGCCCCCTCCGGACGCGCGGCCGGCGCCGTGGCGGCCAACGAGTCTATGGCTTCTTCATAAAACTTCATGGCGTTCTTGAAGTCGGCATTCAGATAATAGAAAAATCCCATCTGTTCCAGCACGTCGACTGCCGGGTCGGCCGACGTGCCTTCGCGCAGCCGCTTCACCGCTTCGGCCTGCACGGCAAGAATCTCGTCGAGCGGTGCGCCGGTGTCGCGCATTGTCCATGCCCGCAGCGTCAGCGACTCGACCGAGTCGTTCACACCGGGGCGCATACTGTCGGCATGCGAGCCCTTTCCGTGGTTGCAGCCGGCCGATATCAACAGCAAAACGGCCGCGATTGCCGGGAGGTTTTTTGGTCTCATATGTGCTTGTCAGAATAGGTTTTCTAATGAAGGGTGGCTTGTAACATTCATGCCGATGCAAATTTACGTAATTTTTCCAAAACAGGGATAGACAAACAATAGTCATCGATTCGAGCAATGTTAAATCTATTGGCCATCTATTGCAACTATTGACCATATATCGGGGTTATGCGTAACTTTGCAATCGATTTCAGTAGTACAAACTATTTCAACAAACGGTACACTATAATAATTCACAATGGCACGTCTAATGCACATTCTGTTGTACACAATTGCAACGCTCGCTCTGTCGGCAGGGTTCACGGCCACGGCTCAAAACAACGTGGCGCTGAAAACAAACCTGCTGCTCAACGCCGCGCTCTCGCCCAACCTCGCCGCCGAGGTCGGAGTGGCGCCGCGGTGGTCGGTCGAGGTCGGCGGCAGTTTCAACGACTGGGCGCCGGGCGGCAAACAATGGAAACACTGGTTCGTGCAGCCCGAGGTGCGCTACTGGCTGTGCGAACGCTTTGCCGGCCACTTTTTCGGCGCCCACCTGATTGGCGGCGAATTCAACGTCGCCCCGATTCACAACAAGCGCTATCAGGGCCGCGGCTTCGGCGCCGGTGCCGCCTACGGCTACACCCACATGCTGAGCCGCCACTGGAGCATCGAGGCCGAAATTGCCGTCGGCTGGATTCGCGCCCGCTACGACGTGTTTCCGTGTGCCACGTGCGGCACGCGGCTCGAAACCGGCAAGACCCGCAACTATGTCGGCCCGACCAAGGCGGCCGTTAACCTCATTTATGTATTCTGACCGATGAAACGCATTGCAATATATCTCGCCTCACTGCTCGCGGCCCTCACCGCCGCAGCTGAGCTCCGGCTCTCCGACGTCAGCGTCGAGGTCAACGACACTCTCGGACTGATTACGGTGGGCTTCACCGTCGACCCCGCCGACGTGAAACTGACCTCTGGGAGCGAACTGCGGCTCACGCCGCTGATTGCGTCGGCCGACACGACGACGGCACTCGAGCCGCTGATTCTGGCCGGACGCACGCGCCTGTTAACCTACGAGCGCGGCATGCGCCGCACCGACGGCTCACTCCTGTTCCGCGCAGGCCGCGGGCCGCGCATTGTCTATCGCCGCACGGCGCCATGGCACGGCGTCGACGCCACCGTGAGCATCAGCGAGGTCAAAGAGGGTTGCTGCGGCAAGACCGTGTCCGACACCGCCTTCACCGTGGCCGCCGTAAACGTCAGGCCCGCGAAGCTGATCGACCCGTCGTTCTACCGGGTGCCCGATGTCAAGGCCGTGGCAAAGATTCAGGAGCTGAAAGGCTCGGCCTATGTCGATTTTCCCGTTAACCGCACGGTGATTCTGCCCGACTATCGCAACAACCGCCTCGAACTGGGCAAGATTCTCGCCTCAATCAACGCGGTCAGATCAAACCCCGATGCAACCATAACCGACATAAGCATCAAAGGATATGCATCGCCCGAAGGCTCTTATGAAAACAACGCCCGATTGGCTGCGGGACGCACCGAGGCGCTGACGGCCTACGTGAAATCACGCCACGACTTCGCCACAACCGATTTCCACACCGACTGCGAGCCTGAAAACTGGGCGGCCCTGCGCGACTCGGTGGCGGTTTCGGTTGTGCCCGACGCCGCCGCGATTATCGGGATTATCGACTCTGACCTCCCGCCCGACGCCAAGGAGGCTGAAATCAAGAGCCGCTATCCGGCCGACTATGAGTTTCTGCGCGCCAATGTCTACCCCGCCCTGCGCCGCTCGGACTACGTTGTGCGCTACACCATCAGGCAGTTCGACGACCCTGCCGAGATTCGCCGTGTCTACCGCGAGCGCCCCTCGAGCCTCAATCTCCACGAGCTGATGATTCTTGCGGCCGACTGCGCCCCCGGCTCGGCCGAATTCAACGACGTGATGGCCACGGCGGTGCGCCTCTATCCCGACGACCGCCGCTGCGCGCTCAACGCCGCCGCTGCCGCCATTGAGCGCGGCGACACGCAGACCGCCGCCTACTATCTCGGCCTCTGCCCGCCTGACGCCGAAACCGACCGGCTGCGCGACGCGCTGCGCCGACTGCAGGCCGGGGCCGTAACCGTTACATATCTTAACCAATCAGACAAATAATCAATTATTAACCAATACATTCACACAGACATGAAACATTTTTCAAAGTTCATGGCAGCCATGATGGTCCTCTCTTCACTGAGCATCATCTCCTGCTCGGAAGAGAACGTCAACGGTCCGACAACACCCGACGACCCCGAGGCTAAAAACGTGGTTTACTCGAAAATCCGCTTCCGCCTGCCCGAAAGCTCGCGCTCGGCCGCAAAAGAGGGCGAAGAAATCGGCACGGCCGCTGAAAACAACATCGGCTCGATTCTCGTCGTTCTCGCAACCAAGGGCGACGACGGCACCTATACCTACCTGACCCACGCCCTGAGCGACGCCACGGTGTCGAACACCGCAACGTCAACCCACACCATTGTCTTCCAGAACAAAACGACGCTCATCGAACATGCCGGCGAAGAAGTGTCGATTTTCGCCTACTGCAACCCCACCGAGGCTCTGCGCTCAACCATTCTCGCCATGCCCGACGCCACAGACAAGACATTCACCGACCTGATATGCAATGAGAACGTCGCAACCACATGGTCGGGCAACGGTTTCCTGATGACCAACGCCACCCTCAAAGACGGCGTCAAGCTCGGCAACGGCGCAACAAAAGCAGAGGCACAAGCCGACATAAAGACGCACAACACTCCGGAAAACGCCCTTGACCTCGGCACGGTCGACGTTATCCGCACCGCTTGCCGCCTCGACTATCGCGACGGCTCCCCGGCCGACACCGATCCGTTCACCTACAACATCAAAGACCCTAACGACGACACCAAGACCGTTGCCAAAGTAAGGCTGAACCGCATGGCGCTGGTTAACCGCCGCAACGAGTTCTACTATCTGCCCCGCGTCAACGACGGCAACAAGACTACGCCCAAGGTTACCCTCTGTCCCGGCCTCCTGGACAACGGCATGGAAATCAACACTCCCGGCTGGATAGTATCGCCGACAACCGCCTCGTTCACTTGGGAAAATCCCACGAATATAACCAAAGCTGAAGACGTTACAAGTCTGGAATGGACCGCACTCGCCGACCTCGCGGCCGATGACACGGACGACACTGACTGGACCGGCACGGTTACACCCAGCGACGGCTATAAGATCTGGACGTACACAACCGAAAACACCAACAACGGCAGCACCGACCTTTCGATTCAGAAAACCACCGGCATTCTCTTCGAGGCCGAGATTTCTGACGTTGAAGGCGCCGACGGCACCGCGCCCATGTACTTGTTCGGCAACACCATCTATGCTACTGCCGCACGCATCAAGGCTGCCGCCGAAGCCACACCCGTGAGCAACATCGCCACAGCCTACAACGCCGCCTTCAACACCGACGGCACCCCCAAAAGCGATCAGGAGGTCATGGACGCCGGCTTCTCCATCTACAACCCCACCACAGGTGCCGACGGCAACAAGCACTATTTCTGCTACTACTGGTACTACATCAAGCACAACGACGACTCCAACCCGACGACAACCGGCACTATGGAATATGCCACCGTGCGCAACAACATCTACAAGCTGTCGGTTACGAACATCAAGGGCTTCGGCGCCTACAAGCCCGACGAAAAAGTCGAAGACTGGGACGCCTACTTCAAAATGTCCGTCCAGGTCAAGAAGTGGGTTGTGCGCGTAAACAACATCGAACTCTGATTTGCAGTTTGCAACACCCTCATCACTCCTACAAATGAACCGTCTCTCAATCTTCAGCAGACTGGCAGCCGCGCTGGGCGCCGTCGGCGTCCTGACGTCATGCGGCAGCGTGTTCGACGACCTCGAGCCGTGCCCTACCGGCATCGAGATGCGCTTTCTCTACGACATCAACGCAGAGTCGGCCAACGCTTTTCCCGCTCAGGTCGACTGCCTGACACTCCATGTCTACGATGCTGAGGGCGAGTTTGTAAAAACGTTCACCGAAACGTCCGCGGCACGTCTGTCCGACGAAGACTGGCGGCTCAAGGCCGATCTTGAGCCGGGCAGATATCATGCCGTGGCCTTCGGTGGACTGGAGTGTGATGAGGCTTCGTTTGCCCACGAAACCGAACCGGCCGCGGGAAGCACATATGGCGACATCAGGCTCAGGCTGAGGCCCGACCACGTCGGCCGCGACCTCCACAACCTCTTTTACGGTAGCGCCGACTTCACCATAGCCCCCGGAGGCACGGGCCATACGCCCGTCGACCTGCACATGGCCAAGGCCACGAACACCTTCCGCATTCTGCTGCAACAGACCGACGGGCGCGCCATCGACGGCCGCGACTTTGAATTTGAAATCACCGACGCCAACGGCCTGCTTGACCACGCCGCCAACCCCGTCGGCGGCTGCCCCGCGACGGTCTATCCGGCCCACTGGCGCGGAAGTCTGCTCGCCGAAGACTCGCGGACTGCCCTACAGGAGGTGCCGGGAGTGGGCATCGGCGAGATATCGACTTCACGGCTCTACATTCCGACCTCCCCGCGACTCAAAATCACTCATACGCCCGCGGCCCGCACGGTCATGGACATTCCTCTGCTGCCCTATCTGCTCGCCTCGCAGACCGAGGCCGAGAAAAAGAAATGGACCCCTCAGGAGTTTCTTGACCGCTACGGCCGCTGGACGATGACGTTCTTTCTTGACCCCGCAATGAACTGGGCGCAGACAACCGTGATTATAAACGGCTGGAGCGTCCGCATTGACAACGCCGACCTCTGACCTGCCGATGAAACTGTCCGGCCGCATATTCGCCTCCATGCTCTCGGCTGCCGCCGCGCTCGCGTCGCTGCTCTGCGGGTGTGCGCCCGACCGCATGTCCGAACCCGGCGAAACGCCCGGCAAGGTGATGCTGAGCCTGCGGTTTGACCTCGGCGACATCGACTATGAATCCGCCGGCTCGCGAGCCCCGAAAGCCGGCGAAATTTCAGACGACATGCCGGCCAACGCCGACGAGATGATGCAGTCGCTGCGTGTGGTCATTCTTGACGGCAAAGGCTTTGCCGAACACAATTCTTATTGGGAATCGGCCGGGGCTTCGGGGGCTCTGGAGCTGAAGAGCTTCAACTTTCCCATCACCCCTGACGACACCAAGACCGTCATCTTGCTGGCCAACGAAAAAAGCCTGCCGGCCGATGTGCGCGCCGAAATCAGCGGCATCGACGCCTCTGCGGGCCAATGGGTCGACCCGGACGAACTGAAAGCCCTGACATTCGACACCAAAAGCGCCGACGGCTATCAGCTGAAGCGGCCGCTGGTCATGAGCGATATCCACACCGTTGCCATCGGCAACGCGCCGCTCACCGAGCGCACACTTCCGATTACGCGCGCCGCGGTGAAAGTGAGTCTGCGCATCAGCAACTACGGCTCAAGCCGCTATCGCCTCAGAAATGTCAGTTTTTCATCGCTGACAACACGGCAATATCTATTCCCTACAGCCGCCCACTCATTCAGCGCTGACAAATCCTATACATTCATCAGCGACACATATGTCCCGGCCCGCGGAACACTCGAACCCGACCCCGTTTACATTGCCGAAGGCAACCCGGCCACGACATACACCCTCTCCTATCAGGCCGGAAGCTCTTCAAGAACGACCAAAAAGACGCTCGACATGACCGACCTGCCGCGCAACACTCACGTCGTCATCAACATGACGATAAACAAAGACGCGAGCACAACCGTCAGATATGCCGTCTGCCCCTGGAACAGCGAAACAATCAACATTCCCGACTTCAACTGACATGCAACTGCGACTGATATACATTCTCTTTCTCTGTGTGCTCGCTGCCGTTGCGGGCGGCTGTGCCGACGAGTTTGAAATCGGCGGCTCGCGCGTGCAGCCCGGTCTGCCGGCCGAAATCACCGTCGACCTGAGCCTGAGCGACGCCGAAAGCGTGTCGCGCGGCGACATGGCCGAGGGCCTCGACAAGAAAGTGGGTTCTCTGTGGATTGCCGTCTACAACGCCGACAGCGGCGAGCGCACGGGCCTCTACAAGGCGCTCGACATCAGTCAGACGCCAAGCCACTCGGCCCCCAAAAGCATTACAATCAACACCATCTCGGCCGACAGAAACTATATAGTTGCCGTGGCCAACTTCGACTATCGCTTCGCAGCGGTCGATGACTCGGGTGACCTCGTGCCGCTCGGTTCGGCGCTCGATGCCGCCGACACGTGGGAGCGTTTCCGAAACATCACGGTGGCATTCGACGAAAACGGCATGTGCAACGTCTCGGCGCCACTGAACGCTCTGGTCATGAGCGGCTGGTATGTCGGCGCGACACACTCCGACGGCAAACGTCCCCCGCTCGAGCCGGTGGCGATTCAAAGCGGGTCGACAACGCTGCCGGGCATGATTCACCTGCGCAGAATGATTTCACAGGTAAAGTTTAACGTCGAGTTCAACAAAGATAACATTTCAGACTTCGACGTCAAGTCGTGGCGGGTGGTCAACCTGCCGGCCGCGTCATGGCTTCACGAGCGCGACGACTCCGAGAGTGCCCTCAACTCGACCGACATGCGCACCGCCGCCGGCCAACGGTTTCATTCATCGGCCAAACTGACCGAAACCACCCTTTCGGGCAACAAGGTGTCTTTTGACTTCTGGCAGCTCGAAAACCGCCACACCGGTCTCCCCGTTCCCGCCGAGTTCAGCGCCAATCCCTATGCCTATCGCGACAAGGAGTTCAAACTGCCCGACGGCACGAACAGCGGCAAGTTCATCTCTTTGGTCGCCGATGCCGGCAGCGACGACCTCAACAACATGGCCACCTATGTTGAGTTTGACGCCGAAATGAAAATGAAAGTCGACGAAAACGGCTCCCCGCTCAGCGGCACCCGAAGCGTTGAGGCAACCTACCGGATTCACCTCGGCTACTGCGAGGGAAGCGGCGACGCCAAGGCACGCGATTTCAATTGCCGGCGCAACACGCTCTATACCTACAACGTTAAAATCAACAACGTCAACGACATAATTGTCGAAGCCGCAGGCTCGGAACGGAATCCGGCAGTCGAAGGCATTGTCAGCGACATCACAGCCGACTTCCGTCGCGTCGATGCTCACTACAACCAGTTCAACATCTATCTGAGCGCCGCCGACCTGCGGACGTTCAAATTCTACATCACCGCCTACGACGAAAACGGCGCGCAAATCAACATCAGCTCTGAAGACCCCGCCACAGTGCCCACACCGGCAGCGCGCAACTTCAAATATCTCGACTGGATCGAGTTCCGCTATAGCGGCAGCGAAACAAAGATGGCTACATACAGTCCGCGCTCAAAAAACGCGTCAAACACGGTGAAGACACTGCTGCTAACCGATATAGACGAATCGCTGCAACCCGGCTGGTATACGATGTTCATCAACGAATATGTCTACGAAACCGGCTCGCACGCCAACGGCTACGAAGTCGGTTCTTCGGCCTGGCACGGCTATGTCAACCGCCCCGACCGCCGCGTGTGGCTCAACGTGTCGGGCAATGTCTCGGCCGACGGCAACAGCATCTACCAGCACTCAAAGTATGCCGTGTCGCAGTCGTCAATCCAGACCTACTACACCTCGAGCTCGGCCACGGCGCTCGGCTCAGAGCGCGACAACGAATCTTACGGCCTGAACCTGCGCAACTCGTTCAACCCCGGCTGGACTAACGGCAATTCCAACAACAAAGGCGTCAACGACCGAGCCGCCCGCTTCAATCTCGCACAGTATTTTACGGGCGACGGCGGCATATCCACCCTCAACTGGAAAGACGACACCTACAAGTGGGCCGACCATCTCGACCTCGAACGCATGCAAGACGTCCACGCCGTCAACACCCAGGGAGTGCAGCGCGAGGCACACACCGAGGCGCTGCCGTTCATCAAGACGCGCGACGGAACAGAAAGCTACCCCACTCTAAGCGCCTACGACAGCAAATCATTGCATAGCTATGACCCTGACCAAACAGCGTCGCCATACTATATCGAGGCCATAAAGGCATGCCTTAACCGCAACCGCGACCTCGACGGCGACGGCATGATTGACGCCGACGAGCTGCGCTGGGTCGTACCGACCTCGCGCCACGCTCTGCGCATGATCATCGGCCGCAACTCGCTCGATGTGCCTCTGTTCGACGTTACAACAATAGACCGCCTGCCCAATAACCGGATTGACCGTAACGGAGAAAACGCAAGTATGCTCGTCTACACCTCTGACGGCAAAATCATATGGACCATGGAGGGTGCGTCTGAGTCAGGCTGGCGTCAATGGCCTACGTCGGTTGCCGCGGCATGGAATGTGCGCTGCGTTCGCAATCTCGGCGGCGACTTCACCGTAATTTCAAACGAATCGAGCGTCGAACGCGCGTTTGTTAAAAGAGAGGGCGAAAACATCATCGACCTCACGCATTTCGACTCGAAATCAATCAGAAGCGAGGCTATGCGCGAACCTATGCCACCCCACAACATACGCGACACACGCTATAACCGCACCTACAAGGCATTTGAATATGCCGAAGATGTCATCGCTTTCAAAAGCGGCGATTATACGGACTGGGCAGCCTATCTTCGCACCCACAATCCGTGCGCGTCGCTCAATTCAGGCTCTGAAACCGGTTGGCGTGTGCCTAACCAGACAGAAATGGCCATTCTCGGCATTCTCGGTCTTCAGGCTTCCGGCAAAACAAATGGCGTATCATATCAGTTGACATCTTCATTCTCATATTTTGACCTTGACGGATACGGTGCAGGCAAGAATCCCGATGATCCCGACGCTACAATTTCTGCATCAACCCGCTACACTATGTCTATCGTAACCAACGGAGGACATTGCACGCAAACCGCACAAGCCACCGCAGGCAACTCGGGCGTGCGCTGCGTGCGCGACTGCGAGTAAACACATTCCCCACCGATTACAACTTACAACCAATGAAACTGAAACTCATTCTCCTGCTCACTCTTCTGACTGCGGCGACAGCGACGCCCCGCGAGTTGCCGCTCCCCGCCGTGCCCGACTCGCTCACGCAGCCGGCCGAGCGCGCCGACTGGCTGATTACACACTTCTGGGACGCGATGGACTTTGCCGAGCCGGCCATGTGCGCCGATTCGGCAATGGTTGAACAGACTTTCGCCAACTATCTGTCGGTGCTCCCCTACGCCTCCGCTTCGGCTCGCGACGCGGCTGTCAATTCGCTGCTTGACCGCGGATTCGAAACCGTGATGCCGCTGGCCGACGACTATCTGTTCAACCCGGCCTCGCCGATGTTCAGCGAGGCGCTCTACCTCCCCTTTGTCAGCTATGCGATTGACCGTCGCGGCGAAGACTGGCGCGAGGCGCAGCGCGAAACGGCAATGAAAAACATGCCCGGCACGCCCGCACCCGACATCGAGCTGACGCTGCCCGACGGCTCAAAGGCCTCGCTGCTCGACGGCTCGGGTCGCCCCGTAATTCTCATGTTCTACGAGCCTGACTGCCCGGTATGCCATGCGGCTCTCGAGGCCCTGCGCCGCTCGCCGGCCGTCGGCACCGCCGTGAGGCTCTTTGCCGTCTACATTCCCGAAGCTTCGGGCACAAAGCCGTGGAAACAGAGGGCGGCCGAATATCCGTCGACCTGGCAGATAGGCATAGACGCCGACCGCCGCATCGACTCGCAACAGAGTTACGCAGTGCGCGCAATTCCGACGTTCTATCTCATCGACGGCGACGGCACCGTCAGACTGAAAGACGCGCAGCTGCCTGCCGTCGCCGCCACTCTCGGCCTCTGATTTTTGGGAAAACCGAAGAATTATTGCTAACTTTGCCGATATGAAATATATCGGAGCACATGTTGCGGTTGAAGGGGGCGTGGCCTCCGCGCCGCTCAATGCGCGCGAAATCGGCGCAACCGCCTTCGCGCTTTTCACCCGTAACCCGAGCCGCTGGAAGTCTGAACCCCTGCTGCCGGGCGACATCGACGAGTTCAGACACAACTGCGAGGAGTGCGGATTCACCGCCGCGCAGATTCTGCCTCACGACAGTTATCTCATCAACCTCGGGGCCAAAGACCCGCAGAAGCTCTTTTTGAGCCGCCTGGCGTTTCTCGACGAGATGGAACGCTGCGAACAGCTGGGCCTGACGATGCTCAACTTCCACCCCGGCAGCCATCTCAACGAAATGACCGAGGAGGAGTGTCTTGACCGCATCGCCTCGTCAATCAACAAAACCCTCGAAAAGACCGCCGGAGTTAAAGCCGTCATAGAAAACACGGCCGGTCAGGGGTCGAATCTGGGCTACAGTTTCGAGCAGCTGGCCCGCATCATCGAGCGCATCGACGACAAGAGCCGCGTCGGCGTGTGCGTCGACACGTGCCATGCCGTCGCCGCCGGCTACGACCTGACCACGCCCGAAGGCTTCGACCGCACATGGCGCGACTTTGACAGCATTGTCGGGTTCGGCTACCTTTGCGGCATGCACCTGAACGACAGCAAGAAAGGCGTCGGCTCTCACGTCGACCGCCACGCGCCGTTAGGTCAAGGGGCAATCGGTCTGAAATGTTTCGAACTGCTCATGGCCGACCCGCGGTTTGACAACATTCCGCTGATTCTCGAAACGCCCGACCCGACCCTCTGGCCCGAAGAAATCGCCCTGCTGAAATCGTGGGCTAAAGAGAAGTAAAGGCAAAAGGCAGAAGGCTGCGCACGGAGGGTACGCGATAGACATAATCGCGCCCGACGAGCAGCACCTCCACATCTTTTCCGGCCAGCAGCTCATATTGCAGCAGCGACTGGCGGCATGCGCCGCAGGGCGATATAGGCTCGGCCAGCGGCTCGCCGTCGGTGCCCCGCGCGGCGATGGCTATGGCCTCGAAGCTGGCGTCGGGGCGCTGGGCATGGGCGTAGAAAGCCGCCGTGCGCTCGGCACACGTGCCCGACGGAAAAGCCACGTTCTCCTGATTCGCACCGGCCACTACCGAGCCGTCGCTCAGGCGTATGGCCGCTCCGACCGAGAACTTGCTGTAGGGTGCATAGCTGCGATAGGTAGCCTTGCGCGCCGTGTCCACCAGCGCCTGCTCTTGGGGGGTGAGTTCGTCAAAGCCAACCTGTTCCACCTGCGTTTTAATGTCAAATCTCTTCATGGTATATCTCTATAATTTTTGAGGTTGAACCTGTTACGGGATAGAGGGCCGAAGCGCGCACGCCCACGGCCCACACTATTTCTTCGCCAAGGGTCAGCACCCATGCCTCCCGGCGGCGCGATGCGGAAATCCCCGCCTCGGCCAGCAGGTCGGCCACCGGTCGCGAACCGCGCATGCCGAAGGGGCGCATGCGGTCGCCCGGTTGCCACGGGCGCAACTGCCATGGAGCGCCGTCGGGCACTTTCCCGGCGTCCAGATAAAGAACGCCCCGACGAGGCGCGAAGTTTTCCCCGCGGGCCACGATGCGGCCGGTCAGCCGCGGCTTCGGCGCCGCGGGGGCGTCGAGTGGAGTCAGGTCGGCCGTTCCGCCCGGACAGACCGTGAGCCGATGGGTCGGCGAAACGAAAACGGCACCCGCCGCAGCCGTCGAGATGCGACGGCAGCTGTCGCTGTTGAATCCGTATGGCGCCAGCCATTCGTGGAGCAACGTGGGCGCCACGCCCCCCACCCGTCCGTCAAACTCGGGCAGCAACGACCGGTAAAGCTCTTCGTTGCCGCGCAGGCAGCGAAGCGAATCGGCAATGCGCTCGGCCGCCCCCGGGAACTCGCGTTCGAGCAGCGGCAGAACCACGTTGCGCAGCCTGTTGCGCCTGAACTCGTTTTCGGCATTGGTTGAGTCGACCACATATGGAATATCCTCCCGTCGCAAAAACTCGAGCAGGTCGGCGCGCGGCGTCTCGAGCAGCGGGCGCACAATCCTGTCGCGCCGCGGCATCATGCCGCGCAACCCGTGCAGTCCCGAGCCGCGCAGAAGGTTGAGAAAGAAGGTCTCGACATTGTCCTCGCGATGGTGGGCCACGGCAACGGCCTCGGCACCGACCTCGGCGCGCACCTGCTCGAAATACTCATAGCGCAGGTCGCGGCAGGCCATCTCGGCCGAGACGCCGTGCTGCCTCATGTAGGCGCGCGTGTCAAACCTGACGCTGCGGAATGCCGCGCCGAAACGCGCGGCCAGCGCGCGCGAATGGGCCTCGTCGCGGTCAGCCTCCGCTCCGCGCAGGCCGAAGTGGCAGTGAACCGCCGTGAGCCTGTAGCCCAGGCGCGTCAAAACGGCGAGCAGCGCCGCCGAATCGGCGCCGCCGCTCAGTCCGACAACCACGCCGGCGCCGGGCTGCAGAAGGCGCTCCGAGCCGATGAACGCCGCGACGCGGTCAGTAAGGGTCATTTCTTGATTCCGCCCTTGACGCCGCCGCCCATGGCAAAGATGTTCTGGTCGTAGCTCACGGTTTTGAGCTCAAGCTCGCGTTTGCGCCTTACGGCCAGCTGCACCAGTTCGTCCATCAGGTGCTCGAAAGTCAGACCCGTGGCCTCCCACAGATAGAAGCTCAGCGAGCCGGGAATGGTGTTGATTTCGTTGACATAAATCCGGCCGTCGGTGCGGTCAATCATCACGTCGACGCGGCTCACGCCGTGGCAGCTCAGAATGCGGAACGTCTCACCCGCCAGATGCTGAATGCGGGCCGTAACGTCGGCGGGAAGTTCGGCGGGTATGCGCTTTTGGGCGCTCTGCATGCCCTTCGAGCCTTTTGCGCCGCCACCCATGTATTTCTGCTCGTAGGTGAGGAAATCGGTGTTTTTGATAGGCTCTTCGAGCACCGACGTGCGGTAGTCGTTGCAGTCGCCCAGAACTGAGCAGTTGATTTCCTGCATATCGGCCAGCATGTGCTCGACGATTATGCGCGTCGAATAGCGCTCGGCATCGGCCACCCGTTCAAGCAGCTCCTCGCGGCTGTGGGCCGACCCGATGCCTACCGAGCTGCCCAGGTTCGCGGGCTTGACGATGACCGGATAGCCCAGCTTCGACTCGATTTCGCCGACGAGGGCATCGCGACGCGCAAACCACTCCTTGTCGGTGAACCATACGTAGTCCACAACGGGCACTCCGCCGGCAGCCAACATCATCTTCATGGTAATCTTGTCCATGCCGTTGGCCGACGCGAGCACGTTGCAGCCGGCATAGGGAATGCCGATGCTGTCGAGCACGCCCTCGAAAATGCCGTCCTCGCCGTTTGAGCCGTGAAGCACCGGAATCACCACGTCGAGCCGTGCGGCCACATCGTTGCCGAAGAGCGGACGCTTGCATTTGTAGAGGTTATAGTCGCCGTAGACCGGACGCATGTAGACCTCGGTGCACTGCGCCAGCAGCTCTTTGGGGTGGCGGTAGTTCTTGATGTCAAAAAGGGCGTCGCCG
Organism: uncultured Porphyromonadaceae bacterium; assembly: GCA_902495245.1. Classification (GTDB taxonomy): domain Bacteria; phylum Bacteroidota; class Bacteroidia; order Bacteroidales; family Muribaculaceae; genus UBA3263. The sequence continues at coordinate 131,158 of CABUWI010000003.1, read as the reverse complement.
GTAAACCAGCGGCCCTGCTTGGTTATGTAGACAGGCATTACGTCATACTTGTCGCGGTTAATCGCGGCCATTGCCTGCGAGGCGGAGATGACCGAAATCTCGTGTTCGGTCGAGCGGCCGCCGAAAAATACGCCGATATTTGTTTTCATCTTACAGAATTGAAAGTTAGAGGTTGGGCGGAGAGGGTGTCGGCCACACGGCCGCCGTCGTAGGCAAGCGCGCCGTTGACCCAGGTGGAGACGACGGTGTGGCCCGTGGTGAGGCCTGCGGCGGGAGTCCAGCCGCAGCGGCTCAGCGAGTCGCCGTCGGTGATTTCGTGTTCGCGGCGGCCAATGCGCACCAGGTCGGCAAACATGCCCGGGGCTATCGTGCCGCGGCCTTCAATACCGAATATCTCGGCAGGTCGCGCGGACGTCATGCGCGCAACCTCGGCAGGCTTGAACAGGTCGAGCAGCAGCGGTAGCTGGAACTGCATGCCCGGCATGCCCGAGGGGGCCGAAAGGGCGTCGCCGTCCTTCTCCGAAAGCAGATGCGGCGCATGGTCCGAGCCGACAATGTCGATGACGCCATCTTTCAATGCCTTGCGCAGCGCCGTGCGGTCGGTGGCGCTCTTGATTGCGGGGTTGCACTTTATGCGCGCGCCGGCGGTTTCATAGTCGGCGTCGCAGAAGGTCAGATATTGAATGCACGTCTCGGCCGTGATGCGGTCGGTTTTCACCTCGCGCAGCAGCCGCGCCTCGGCCGCCGTGGATATATGGAGCAGATGCAGCCGCGCCCCACTCTCGCGGGCAAGCCGCAACGCCGTGAGCGACGAGTCGAGACATGCGCGCGCGTCGCGAATCAGCGAGTGGCACTCTACCGGCACGTTGCCTTGGCCGAACACTTCGCGGGCCAGGGCGGCATGCATGGCAATCCGGGCATTGTCTTCGGCATGAACGGCAATCGGCGCCTTCACTTCCGCAAAGAGCCTGCGCAGCGCCTCGGCCGAGTCGACGAGCAGGTTGCCGGTGGAGGAGCCGAGAAAAAGTTTAACGCCCGGCACGCGTCCGTAGTCGGCCCGGAGCAACACGGCGTCGAGATTGGTGTTGGTCGCGCCGATATAGAAGGCATAATTCGCGTGGCTCACGTCCGCCGCACGCTCCATCTTGGCCTGCCAGGCTTCGAGAGTGGTCGTGGGCGGATTGGTGTTGGGCATGTCTATGAAAGACGTAACGCCGCCGGCTACGGCCGCGGCGCTCTCGGTGGCGATGTCGGCTTTATGCGTCAGGCCGGGGTCGCGAAAGTGGACATGCGTGTCAATCATGCCGGGCATCAGCAGGTCGCCGCCGGCATCTACAACGACGTCGGCCGGTGGCAATGCGCCCCCCTTGCCGACGGATTTGACTCGCGAGCCGTCAACCAGCACCCAGCCTCCCTTGACGGGTCGGCCGGTGCCGCTCACGACCTCCGCATTATGAATCAGCAGCGTCGCCACGTCGTTTCGGTTTTGAGAATAGCGAGCGTAACTTCATGCTGAGAACGCCGAAAAACGCCTCGCCGAAGATGCCCGAGTTCATTTTCGATGTGCCGAGCACGCGGTTGGTGAAGACAATCGGCACCTCGCCGACCTTGAAGCCGAGCTGATGGGCCGTGAACTTCATCTCAATCTGGAAGGCATAGCCCTTGAAGCGGATATTGTCGAGGTCGATTGCGCGGAGCACGTCGGCCTTGTAACAGACAAAGCCGGCCGTGGTGTCGCTGACGGGTATGCGCGTGATGAAGCGCACGTATTTCGACGCGAAATAGCTCATGAGCACACGCCCCATGGGCCAGTTCACAACGTTCACGCCGCTTTTATAGCGCGATCCGACGGCCAGGTCGGAGCCGTTGACCTCACACTCTTCGAGCAGTCTGACCGTGTCGGCCGGATTGTGGCTGAAATCGCAGTCCATCTCGAAGATGTAATCATAGCCCCGCTCAATGGCATATTTGAAGCCGGCAATGTAGGCCGTGCCGAGACCCAGCTTGCCCTCGCGGCAAATCATGTCGATGCGACCGGGAAAACGCGGTTGGGCCTGACGCACCAGGTCGGCCGTCCCGTCGGGCGAGTTGTCGTCGATTACAAGCAGGTCCGGAGCGAAAGGAAGAGCCATCACGGTCTCGATCATGGCCGTGATGTTCTCCTTTTCGTTATAGGTTGGGATTATAATGAGTTTCTTGCTCACTTCGATGCGGAATAGCGGCGGTTGAGTTCATCAAGCACCTCGTCGGTAATGTCGAGCGCGGGGTTGAAATAAAGACCTGCGGTCTTGTCGATAACGGCATCGAGATTATACTTGATGCTGATATAGTCAACGACCGACTTCACCGAGTCGTTGAGCTGCTGCTGCTTGGTCATGAGATCGGTGGCATAGTCGCGCTGACGCTGCGCAAAGCTGTTTTCGGCGTCCTGCTGTGCCTTCTGCAGGGCGGCAACGTCGGCGTTGTAGCTCTGCTCCGACAGATAGCCGTTGCGCTGCATCTTCTCCTGAATCTGCTGCTGGCGGCGCTGCAGACCCGAGGCGAGCTGGTTCTGATAGGCGGCAAGCTTGATCTGTGCGGTCGAGTCCTGCTTGGCCACTTCGGCGGCCAGGGCATATGACGCAAGGATTTTCTGAGTGTCGACATAGCGGATATAGGCCGCCATCGGCGTTTCGTGTTTGCCGGCCGAGTCAGACTTGGCTTCCACCTTCACAGGGTCAAGGCCGGCCGGGGCTTTGTCGGAACTTTCACCGCCCTTTTCAGAGCAGGCTGTGAGCATTGCAAAAGTCAGGGCGGCTGCAAGTGCCGGAATTGCGGTTTTTCTCATTTCGGGAAAATTTGTGATTGTGTTGAAATGGTTTTTTGTTTATTTCTTGGTGCAAAAGTAAGAAAGTTTCGCCAATTTTGCGAATAATCCGGAATTTTTTTGTAACTTAGTCCTCGTAATTAAAATAAATTTAACACTCATAATCATTTTTTTACTTTCGATATGACTATTCGAGACCTGAAACCGGCACTTGTGTGGGAGATTTTCGATGAAATCACCAAGGTGCCCCGCCCTTCCAAAAAGGAAGAAAAAATCCGTCAGTATCTGCTCGACTTCGCTGCCAAGCATAACATTCCCGCCAAAACCGACGCCATCGGCAACGTGGTGATGACCCGCCCGGCCACTCCCGGCCATGAAAACGCCCCCACCGTAATTCTGCAGGGCCACATGGACATGGTGTGCGAAAGCAACAAGCCGTTCGACTTCGACAACAACCCCATCACCACCATAATCGACGGCGAATGGGTGCACGCCGACGGCACCACCCTCGGCGCCGACAACGGCATCGGAGTGGCCGCATCGCTGGCCGCGCTCATCAGCCCCGACGTGGTCTGCGGCCCGATTGAAGCCCTCTTCACCATGGACGAGGAAACCGGCATGACCGGCGCCAACAACCTCGGCGACGGAATGATTAGCGGCGACATTCTGCTCAACCTCGACTCTGAAGACGACGGGCAGGTGTTCATCGGCTGCGCCGGCGGCGTCGACACCGTCTGCACCTTCACCTACAAGCGCTCAATGGCCCCCGCCGACTTCACCTATCTGAAAGTCAGCATCAGCGGCGGCCTCGGCGGCCACAGTGGCGGCGACATTCACCTGGGCCACGCCAACGCCAACATTCTGCTGGCCCGCTTCCTCTGGGAGCAGAGCCAGAAGCACGAAATCAACCTCGTGGAGATTGACGGCGGCAACCTGCGCAACGCAATTCCGCGCGCCGCCCACGCTGTCTTCGGCATTCACACGTCTCACAAACATGCGCTCATGGCCGACTTCAACGACTATTGCGCCCGTGTGGCCAACGAATTCAAAGGCCTGGAGACCACGCTGAAAATCGACATCGAATCCGCCTCCGCGCCCGAATATGTAATCGACTCCGAAACCACTCTGGCCGTCGTGCGCAGCGTCTACTCCGCACCTCACGGCGTCGTTTCGATGAGCCGCGAACTCGAAGGCCTGGTGGAGACCTCCACCAACCTCGCCAGCGTCAAGATGGGCGCCGCCGACACCATCGTCGTAACCACCTCACAGCGCTCGTCGGTTGAGTCGCGCAAATGGGACATCGCAAACCGCGTCGAAGCCCACTTCCAGCTCGCCGGCGCCAAGGTCGAGCACGGCGAAGGCTATCCCGGCTGGCAGCCGAACATGAACTCCACCATCATGCACGTAATCGAAGAGGCCTACGAGGAACTCTATGGCGAAAAACCGCTCATCACGGCCATTCACGCCGGCCTCGAATGCGGCCTGCTGCTCGAAAAATATCCCAACCTCGACATGGCGTCCGTCGGCCCCACCCTGCGCGGCGTCCACTCGCCCTCCGAGCGCATGCACATTCCGGCAGTAGCTCGCTTCTGGGACCAGCTGCTGCTAATCCTCAAAAAGGTCGCTGACCTTAAAAAATGAAAAGTCTGACCGCAAGCGTGCGTCGGCGCTCCCGCATGGCGGGTGCGCTGGCGCTCGTTGCCGCGGCCGTTTCATGCGCCGCATCGGCGCCAAACGAGCCAATACCCGAAGCGGTAACCGTGGTCGAATCGCCGGCCAATGACTCGCTACGCTACCAAAGCCTCACTCAGGCCGACTACGACGCCGTTGCCCAAGAACTGGGTATCCCCACCGCCGCCATACGTGCCGTTGTCGAAATCGAAGCCGGCCCTCAGGGCAAGGGCTTCAACCCCGACAACAAGCCCATCATAAACTTCGACCTGACAATGTTCACTCAGGCCTGCCGCCGCCACGGAATTCACCTCGCCCGCTACAAGTCGAGCCACGCCGTCGTGTTCCGTGCCCCCGACCGCAAGAAGTACGGCTCATATCAGGCCGCACAATATGCCCGCCTCAACTCCGCCATGACCATCGACACAGTCGCCGCACTCGAAGGCACCTTCTGGGGCATGTTCCAGATTGGTGGCTTCAACTGGAAGCAATGCGGCTGCAGCAGCGTGCAGGAATTCGTAGAACTGATGAGCTACTCCGAGCGCGAACAGCTCGAACTCTTCGCCCAGTTCCTCAAACAGCAGAACCTCGTGGGCTACATACGCAACCGCCAGTGGGCCAAATTCGCCCTCCGCTACAACGGCCCCGGCTACAAAAAACACGGCTACGACACCCGCATGGCCCGCGCCTTCGCCAAATACTCCCGCCAACCCTAACCCCACCAATAGAAAAAACGACTGTAAGCAAACAATACTGCGGACTCGATGAGGCCTATGATGACATTAGAGCCGGAAGAATTACTCATTATGCAAGCTCCGAAGACTTTTTCAAGGCCTTCAAAATATAATACCGTGTAAGAATTAGAATAGGAGCCGCGGATTCTTCCGCGGGCGTGTCGCGCCACAAAGGGAGAGAGTGTTGCAAAATGACATTTATGCTCACGCGCCAATAAAATCCATCTCCAATGTAGGGGCGGTCCATGGACCGCCCGCCGTTTCGGCCAACGAATCAACTACCCAAAATATGGGCATCTTTGCGCGAAGAAGACAGATTATGCCCTGACGGGCAACATTAGGGTGGGACGTTCAGCTACCCCGCCAAGGCGCTGCGCGCCATGACGGGGTTAACGTAAAGATTATGCCCTGCGGGCATTAACGACCTTATTTGAACCGCATTGCATGGCTCGCGCGTCTATCACAACTATCTATACTACAGCATACGTCGCTCTGATAGCGCGGGCACTCAAAAGAGGGTGTTGCAAAAACGGCCAAGAATAGGACATTTTTGCAACAATCTCTTAAGTTAGCGACATTGCACGACTCGTGCATCCGCATATAAATTATAAACGTCGGCGTGTAGAGAGTTAATTACTCAACATGGACTCTTATCTTGAATAAGAGATTTAATCGTATTTGCCGGCAGACTGACTTGTTACTGTCATTCCGGAGCCCTCATATACCGGCGCGCCATTATGATAGCCAATTACCTGCCGTTTGCCTCGCCCTGATAATGCCCCTCCGGTATAGTCATCAGCTTTGCCGAATAACGACACCCATACAAAAGCTATCACTGTCGGGAAAATGATATAGATAAGCCAGCTTGCCATGATTACTGCAGCTACTATAAGCAAACCGATAGCGATTTTACCGGGGTAATAGATTACCAGCCATATGGTTCGGAACTTTATAATCATTTCCACGAGCATTATTATTGCCAGCACAATCCATATGGCAAAGACAATGGGAAACAATTTGACGCACAGCGGTTGTTCGCTCCATGTTGCGAATATGTCAGGATTAAAGCGCAAAGAGTAAGACAGAGGTTTGCTGAAATCTATCAGGAAATATAATAGTCCCATGAATATGGATGCTAAATAGAATAATGGTCTTGATACAATACGTTTATATTTCCAAAAACATTCGTCGTCTTTAATTTTAGCAACAATCAGCCAATATATAAGCAGCCATAAAAAGTAAACCGCAAGTGCGGCAAGTGCGCAAACGATAAGCGTCATCATGTTTACCATTCTCTCTTGCGCATTGCTTGAAAATATTGCAGTCCAAGAGTTGTCTACAGGAGCGGTATTACTTATCCCGAAACAGTTCCAGCCGTTGGCTACGACCTGCCCGTTTTTAAGCTGTCGCACCTGAATGAAATCCTGATTTTTGCCGTTTTTCAAGACATTGCGAGCAAACCCGCCCACTATTTCAAGGGTGTCGCCTTTATGAATGCGAGCGCCACGGAAGTCATCTACTCCCATCTCGAAATTTTCGATACCTTTGTAGGTTATAATTTCATTTTTGCCACTGAAACGCGATTGCGGTTCTGTATTGATATAGAAACTGTCTGTCGCAACTACGAGCATTTCAGGCTTTAGGCCATAATTGTAGTACAGTGCGATTTCGGAGTTCTCTTGACCTTCGGCCGGTTTTTCCACGTTTCGCTCGCATGAGCTTAACATGATAATCAGTCCGAGACATAGCGTGATGCCGTAGCGGTGATTCGATAATTTTCCGAACATGGTCGTAGAAATCAGCGAGAAAACAGCCCGCATCAAATGAATTGAATGTCTGTTGTTTTTCATACTTCTAAGTGCGGCTCACCGACTCCCATACAAGCCAGAATTGATTGGTTTACAAAGAAAAAGCGTAGGAATCTGTATCTGTTACCGTCCTACTGTCAGAGGCTTCTCGCATTGCCCTATTCATGTCGGACGGCAACGCAGAAGCCCACGCTCGTATATGCAACCGATGCGTCCGACCATGTCTTTCACAAGACATCAGGCCGAAAGCATGATATTACATATCCACGGGCATCTACCGTTGCTCAACCCTTGACATGAATATGAAATTTTGCGAGAATTTCTGACAGTCAAGAATCAGCGCGGATAAACGCTTTTCAAATTATGTCTTTTCTGCAACCCAACCCGCTTGACCCCGGACCGAGGCTTCTGCAAGTCAGTCTGCAACCGCAAAGTTAGCAAAAATTTCCAAAATCCAAAAATAATTTGCAGTACGTACGTTAAAGTGCATATATATTGCCCGAAGGGCATGGTCTTTACGTTAACCCCGTCATGGAGCGGAGCGACTTGGCGGGGTGGCGGAACTCCCCCTCATCGCGTTGCCCGAAGGGCATCATCTACCTTCTTTGCGCAAATATGCCATTATCGCCATCATAGACGGGACATCTGCCTGCACTCCCTGGGCCACGAGCATATTGTCAGCACCGGTCGCCATTCTTTAGTCGAAATCACGATGTGATATAACAGAAACGTATGGCTCACGAGGCAATGTTAGCGAAAGGTTCGGACTCTCGCAAATTAGATGATGCCCTGACGGGCAACATTAGGGAGGGAACGGTCAGCTACCCCGCCAAGTCGCTCCGCTCCATGACGGGGTTAACGTAAAGATTATGCCCTGCGGGCAATCTGCGGGCGCGGTGGCTTTTTCATTCCCTGGCCGGGATTGCGGCGGATTGTGTTAGAGCATGAGGCGGTAGATGGCGGCGGAGGCGGTGGCGTCGGAGGGGACGAAGTTGCCGATGAGGGCGCCTTTGGTTTCGTGGAGCTTGCGCACGAGCAGGTCGATGTCGGGGTCGGGAATTCCGAGCTCGGCGAGCGTTACGGGCATGCCGAGCGACGAGTTGAAGCGTTTTAATGCGGCAATGGCTTCGGCGGCCGATTCGACGCCGAACACACGGCGGCCGAACTGTTCGATCTTGGCGGAGTTGAACTGCGCGCACCAGCTGAGCCACACGGGAAAGACAACGGAGAGGCCGGCGCCATGGGCAACGCCGTAGAGGGCCGAAAGCTCGTGCTCCATGGCGTGAGAGGTCCAGTCTTCCTGACGGCCGACGCCGCAGATGCCGTTATGGGCAATCGTGCCGGCCCACATGATGTTGGCCCGCGCCTGATAGTCGGCAGGATCAGCCATGACGCGCGGGGCCGTGTCAATGATGGCCTTGAGGGCGCCCTCGCAGAGACGGTCGGTCAGGTCGCAGTCGGGCGTGTTGGAGAAGTAGCGCTCCATTATGTGGGCCATCATGTCGACGATGCCGCAGGCGGTCTGATAGGGCGGCAGCGTTTCGGTCAGCTCGGGGTTGAGCAGCGAAAAGCGCGGACGGAGCACATTGGTGCGCAGCGACACTTTCTTGCCGCCGTCAATCTTCGTTATGACCGAATTGCCGGAGCCTTCGCTGCCGGCGGCGGCAATGGTGAGCACCGTGCCCACCGGCAGAGCGCGCTCCATGACGGCCTTGCCGGCCCAGAAGTCCCAGAAGTCGCCGTCGTAGGGCACACCGCCGGCAATGGCCTTGGCCGTGTCGATGACCGAGCCGCCGCCGACGGCAAGGAGGCCTTCGACGCCCTCGCGCCGGCAGATGCGAATGCCCTCATACACGCGGTCGTCGGTCGGATTGGGTTTGATGCCGCCCAGCTCGACGAACTCAACGCCCGCAGCGTCCAGCGAGCGGCGCACGCGGTCGAGCAATCCGGATTTGAGGGCGGAAGAACCGCCATAGCAGAGCATGACCTTGCGGCCAATACGGGCGGCGGTGAGCTCGCCCGCGCGTTCTTCGACTCCGCGACCGAAGACGTAGTCGGTCGGGGTGCAAAAATCAAAATTTTCCATCGTTTCTATCGGTAGTTGTTAAGCCCGGTTCCGAACTCGCCGGAGTCGTCTTCGTCTTCATCGTCGGCTGAGGTCGGCGGCGTCTCGCCCGCTTTGGGCTTCGGTTTGTTTGTCTTGATTTCGAGCGGCTTCTGAAGCTCGACCGAAAGGGCATTGATGTCCCACTGCTCGTTGCGGTCCCAGTTCTTTTTCAGCACCAGCTTCTTGGAGAAATAATAGACCTCTTCGGGCTGGCGGCGCATGCGCAGGTCGCCGTTGGTCCAGCGGCCATCGCCGTCGCGGTCAAGAAAAAGACGCGCATAGTAGGTTGCGGGCAACAGGAAGTCGAACGTTGCCGTGCCATTGCTGACTGGAGCCGTGCGCACCGGCGTGTCGCTGTCGTTGAGCAGTTCCACTATGGCGCTGACCGAATCGGGCACGCCGCTGACGTTGAAAAAGACGGTAGAATAGTCTTCGGTCTTGCGCACGGTGAAGTCAAGCGAGTCGGGACGGGTGTAATAGCCGTATATATCGCTAACGGCCATCGAATCGACCGCGAGACGATATTTTCCGCCCGGAATCCACTTTTGGTCGATGACAAAGCGCATGTGCGATACGGTGTCGGCCGGAACAAGACGCGGCTGCGGCTCGACTAACGTCCAGACGGAATCGGGCATATATTCGAGGCGTATGCCGACAGAGGCAGGAATGCTGTCGACCGGACGGTTGACGCTGACATAGAGCGGGCGGTTAATATCCTGAGTCGACGAACTGAGCTGCATGTTCAGCCACATGCGCGGCTGCATCAGGGCGAACGTGTCGATGCGGGCGGTGTCTGACTTGGCCAGCACCGAGTCAATGCGCTCCTGAAGTGTGCGCGCGAATTTGGGCGCGTCCTTACCCTTGCGGCCGCGCATGTTGAACTTGAGCGTGTCGGTGGCCCAGACAAGATTGTCGAGCGAGTCGACACGGCGATAGCGCGTCTCGACGAGCAGGGTGTCGGAGGCAATCAGCGCCGAGTCGCGCAGCCAGTATTCCAGCGTGTCGCCTCCGGCGGTGCGGCTCAGCAGAGCCGCGTCGAGCAGAGGACGACGTATCGGCCCGGAACCGTCGGTCTGCACCACCGTGAGCTGCGGCAGGGAGTCGACCGGCGCGTTCTGCTCGAGGCGGATAATGTTGCGCACGTCGCGCTTATATGCCTTCAGATATTGCGGACGATAATCTTCGTTGAACCATGTGAGCAGCACATTGTCGGGGAGAAAACGGGTTGCCGGACGCTCAACCGTTGAATCGGGCGCCACGGTGTCGGTAACGGTAATCAGTTCTGTAGCAGGCGAGATGAGCGTGTCGAAAAAGGCCACGTCTTCCGTGCGGTCCCAATGGTAGTCGCGGTTCAGGTCGTTCAGGGCAAAAATCTGATAGCTGCCCGGCTTGAGATTGCGCACTGTGAACTGGCCGAGCTGATTGGTGCGGGCAATGCGTTCGAGCCTGCGCGTTGTGATGCACGAATCGGCGCCGCCGGTATATACGCCCACAAGCATGCCCTGGGCCGGCTCGAGATTGCGTGCCTGCAGAACCATTCCGGAGATGGCGAGCGTGTCGATGTCCGCGCCGGTCGAGAAGTCGATGGCGAAGCCGTCGAGCACGTTGCCCTCGTTGAGGTCTTTGACGGCGTCGGCAAGGTCAATCGTATAGGTAGCGTCTGGCAGAATAGAGTCGCGCAGGGTGATGTCGACACGGCGCCCGTTGGCAAAGAGCGTGGGCTGCTGGAGCTGGGTGGGCGAAATCGCCACTTTCGAGCCGGGGTCGTCAAGCTGCACGTTCTCGTCGAAGAAAATGGAGATTTTGTTGCCTGAGAAACCCGTGGTGCCTGGCGCGGGAGTTGAGCGCACGTAGCGCGGCGGCTCCGTGTCGCGCGGACCGCCGTCGGGGCGTCCGATGCTCGCGCAGGCGGCAAGCAGACACGCGGCGACGCAGCCGGGAAGAAGATAGTGTAACTTATTCACGAGAACGCGTATATTTCATGAAAAACGTGAGGAAAAGCCAGCCGGCGAGAAACAGGCTCACAGAGAAACTGTAGAAGATGCCCACTATGCCGAAGCCGAGCCTGATGCCGATGAGCCAGGTCGACGGCAGGCCGACGCAGACGTAGCTGACAAAGGCAATCCACAGCATCGGCATGACTTTCGACGTGCCGCGCAGGGCATTGGCGAAGTTTACCTGCGTCGCATCGCCGAGCTGATAGCATATGAGCGGCGGAATGAGGCCGAGAGCCACGGCAATCACCGCCGGGTCGGGGGTGAAAATCTCGATGAACGTGCGGCCGAAAAAGATAAACGCAAGCGAGGCCGTCAGCGCCATGAGCAGCGTCAGATGGTAACCGGCAAAGCCGATGCGGCGCATGGCGTGGCGGTCGCCGCGGCCGGCAGCATTGGCCACGAGCACCGACGTGGCCGAGCCGAGACTGTAGTAGAAGCAAAAGCCGAGCGTGCCTATGATGACCATGACCTGAAAGGCGGCCAGCTCGATTGCGCCGAGCCAGCCCACAAAGATTGCGGCGCCGGAAAATGCGGCCGTTTCAAACAGCAGCTGCAGCGACACCGGCAGCGACGTGCGGCCAAGCAAAAGCAGACTGCCGGGGCTCGGCGAAGCCGACCTGAAGCCGGCACGCACGCGGGCATAGCGGCGCCGGGTCATGAAGATGGCAATGATGACCACGGCCGTGAACACGCGGGCGGCAAGCGTGGCTACGCCGGCGCCGAACAGCCCCAGCTCGGGGCAGCCGAATTTGCCGTAGATGAGCAGATAATTGCCGCAGACATTCAACAGATTTGCCCCGAGAATAATCCACATGGGCATCTGCGTGCCGCGCATGCCATAGGAGCACTGCGCCCAGATGTTATACAGCGTCATGGGCAGCAGTCCGCAAAGATAGAGCACATAGTATGGCTTTATCAGCGGCATCAGCTCGGCGGGCTGGCCCAACAGGTCGAGATTGAAATAAATTGCGGTCATGACGGCCGTTATCAACAGCGTGTAGACCACGTTTATGAGCAGCGCGTTGCGCATGGTTGAGCCAATTTTTTCCTCTTCGCCGCGGGCAAAAAGCGCGCCCGCCAGCGGCGTTATGCCGTAGGTGAATCCCATGCAGGCCAACGACGCCATGTTGAACAGATTGTTGACGAACGAGGCCGAAGAGAGCGCCTCGGTCGTATAGCGGCCCACCATGATGTTGTCGGCAAAACCGACAATAATCATGCCCGCCTGCCCCACGACAATGGGCAGGCCGAGGCGGGCAATCTGCTTATAATACTGTAAGTAACTGCTGAATTGCATGATGAAAATGACGGTCAGAGTCGACCTTCTTCCACTGCCACACAGACGCGCTCGATGATTGCGTCGTGGCGGTCCTTGTCGGGTTGATACTTTCCTTTAAGGCTGACGCCGAACAATTTTCCGAACCCCTGCCAGAACGAGGCGCGGAAACTTCCGAGAAACGCCTTGACTATCTCATAGCCGCTCTGGTTGGTTTCGCGCTGAATCAGCTTGACGAGCAGATTTGCCTGGCTGCGCGTAAACTTCTTGAGCACGGGCTTGTACTGCTTGAACACGGCGCCTTCCATCTCCTTCAGATGCTTTTCGCGCGTCTTGGTGTCGGGCAGCGTCTCTATATATTCGTAGGTCTCGGTCAGCGCCCGGTGAATCAGCTTGGCATAAGGCAGCGCCTTCTTGACGTCGCGCACGGTGCGCCAGTAGAACTCCTCTTCCTTCTTGTCTTTGAATTTCCACTCGGGGAAGCAGGTAATCGGCATGAGCACGATGTGATAGGCCGTGTCGCCGGCTTCGTCGACCTCGGTGTAAGTTCCGCGCACGTATGCCGGCTTCACGACCATGCCGCCGCCCGACTCTTGCGCCGCAGCCTCGAAGCCGGGCGCGAAGAACCGGAGCACGGACATGAGCAATATGCCGGCAATGCGCTTTGTCATTTGTTTTTGGTCATTTATCTTTCTTTACAGGCGGATAGTCGAGAGTGTAGTGCAGGCCGCGGCTCTCCTTGCGCTCGCGGGCCTGGCGCATGATGAGGTAGCCGACGTTGATTATGTTGCGCAGCTCGCAGATTGCTCGGCTGGCATGCGAGCTCTTGAAGAGCTTCTCGGTCTCCTCGTAGAGAATGTCGAGGCGGTTCCAGGCGCGGTCGAGGCGCAGGTTGCTGCGCACGATGCCGACGTAGGTGCCCATAATCTGGTTCACCTCCTTGATGCTCTGGGTTATGAGCACCATCTCCTCGGGGTGGCGCGTGCCTTCGTCGTTCCAGTCGGGCACGTCGCGGCGCAGGTCATAGCCGTCAATGCAGGCCGACGCATGCTTGGCGGCCGCATCGGCGTAGACCACGGCCTCGATGAGCGAGTTAGACGCCAGACGGTTGCCGCCGTGCAGGCCCGTGCAGCTGCACTCGCCCACGGCATAGAGTCGCTTGATGCTCGACTCGCCGTTGGTGTCGACCTTGATGCCGCCGCAGAGATAGTGGGCGGCCGGAGCGACGGGGATATAGTCTTTTGTGATGTCGACGCCACACTCCAGACAGTGCTTATAGATGTTCGGGAAGTGCTTTTTCGTCTCCTCGGGGTCTTTGTGGGTAACGTCGAGATAGACGTGGTCGTGACCCAGGAGTTTCATTTCCGAGTCGATTGCACGGGCAACGATGTCGCGCGGGGCGAGCGAGAGGCGCGGATCATACTTGTGCATGAACTCCTCGCCATTGCCGTTGCGCAGCACGGCGCCATAGCCGCGCATGGCCTCGGTGATGAGAAAGTTCGGGCGGTCGCCGGGGTGGAAAAAAGCCGTCGGGTGGAACTGAATGAACTCCATGTCCTTGACGGTGCCCTTTGCGCGATAGACCATGGCGATGCCGTCGCCGGTGGCGACAAGAGGATTGGTGGTTGTCTGATAGACGGCCCCGACGCCGCCGGTGGCCATGAGTGTAACCTTCGACAGGAATTTGTCGACCTTGCCCGTGGCCTCGTCGAGAACGTAGGCGCCATAGCAGGTGATGTCGGGCGTGCGTCGGGTCACGATGCGGCCCAGATGGTGCTGGGTGATGATTTCAATTGCGAAGTGGTTCTCGAAAATGTCGATGTTCGGGTGGCGGCGCACCTGCTCGATGAGCCGTTGCTGAATTTCATAGCCGGTGTTGTCGGCATGGTGGAGAATGCGGAACTCGCTGTGTCCTCCCTCGCGGTGGAGGTCATAGTCGCCGTTCTCCTTCTTGTCGAAACCGACGCCCCACCCCACCAGTTCGCGAATCTGTGCGGGCGCTTCGGTTACGACCTTGCGCACTGCTGCGGGGTCGCTGAGCCAGTCGCCGGCAATCATCGTGTCTTCAATGTGCTTGTCGAAGTTGTCGACTTCAAGATTCGTAACGGAGGCCACGCCGCCCTGGGCCAGAGCCGTATTAGCCTCATCGAGAGTTGATTTGCAAACCAGAGCCACCCGGCCTTTGTCGGCGACTTTCAGTGCGAAACTCATTCCGGCAATTCCGGAACCTATCACAAGATAATCATATTCGTAAGTCATAGCAATATCATGCTTAAAATATCGCCGCAAATATACGAATTTTTTCCCGATTATTTATACACCGTGCGATAGCCGTAGGCGTCGAGAAGCCGGTCGGCGTCTTCGCCCGCGGCCAGCAGCTGCAGGGAATCGCCGGCCAGACGGTCGCGCTTCAGAAAGGCTTCGAACAGGTCGCGGCTGTCGGCTACGTTGACGCCTATGTGGGTCAGGGTCGAGTCAGAGCGCGCACGGGCGGCCTCGCGAATGTTTTCCATGCGCGAGGCGGCATCGTCGCTGCTCCAGAAGGTAACCGACACGTGGCCGTTGCCCAGGTCGTCGAGACGGAGCGTGCCGAGGGCATGCCTGATTTCTTCGGGCGGACGCTCGGGATAATGGCGGAAACGGCTGGCAAAGGTGTCGTGGCTTGAAATCATCAGCAGCACCAGTGCCGCGAGAAATATGGATATGGTTGCGCGCATGACTTTACAGTTTCAGATATACAGAATTTCTGAAACTAAAACACGCGGGACGCCTGAAAAGTTGCGCGCGGGGTGCTGCGCGCGGGGTCAGCGCAGCTCCACCGTCAGTCGGCCGAGAGCGCGCTCGGCCTTGGCACGGGCCTCGGCCACGTCTGCTCCGGTGGCGAGCATCACGGCCATGCGGCGGTGGCCGCTGACTTCGGGCTTGCCGAAAATGCGCATCTGAGTGCCCGGTTCGGCAAGAGCCTCGTCAAGGTTGCCCAGCACCACCTCGCGGCTGTTGCCCTCGACCACCACGGCGGCCGATGCCGACGGCCCGTAGAAACGAATGGCCGGAACGGGCAGCCCGAGCACCGCGCGGGCGTGGAGCGCGAACTCGCTGAGGTCTTGCGAAATCATCGTAACCATGCCCGTGTCGTGGGGGCGCGGCGACACCTCGCTGAAAATCACGTCGTCGCCCTTGACGAAAAGCTCGACGCCGAAAATGCCGTAGCCACCCAGGGCGTCGGTGATTTTCAGCGCGATTTCGCGGGCGCGCTCAAGCGCAACGGGGCTCATTGGCTGCGGCTGCCACGAGAAGCGGTAATCGCCGTTGACCTGCAAGTGGCCGACGGGCTCGCAAAACGCCGTGCCCGAAATGGAGCGCACGGTCAGCAGCGTTATTTCATAATCGAAATCGACGAAGCCCTCGACAATCACCCGGCCGGCATCGGCGCGGGCGCCCTCGCGCGCTTCGGTCCATGCGGCCTCAATCTGCTCGGGGCTCTTGATTGTGCTTTGGCCGTGGCCGCTCGAGCTCATTACGGGCTTGACCACGCAGGGCAGCCCGATTTCCCCGACCGCCTCCATGAACTCTTCGCGGCTCGACGCGAACCGATAGGGGCTGGTTGGCAGTCCGAGGGTCTCGGCGGCCAGACGGCGAATGCCCTCGCGGTTCATGGTGAGCAGCGTGGCGTTGGCCGTGGGCGTTACGTTGAAACCCTCCTTTTCAAGTTCTACAAGTGTGGGCGTCGCAATGGCCTCGACTTCTGGAATGATGTGGTCGGGGCGCTCTTTTTCGACAATGCGCCGCAGTTCGGCGCCGTCGAGCATGTTGAAGACGTAGCATCTGTTGGCCACCTGCATTGCGGGCGCGTCGGCATACTTGTCGCACGCAATCACCTCAACGCCGAAGCGCTGAAGTTCGATGGTTACTTCTTTGCCTAACTCGCCGCTGCCAAGCAACAGCACTTTTTTGCCCGAGGGAGTGAAAGGGGTGCCCAGTGAGGTCATTGTTTTTTGAAAATTTAGAGGGTCGGTTATAATCGGTTAGCCGAAACGGCTGATTTTGTGCAGTTGGGCGGCATTGAGAATGCGTATGCGGCGGCCGTCGACCGTGATGAGGCGTTCGGTCGCAAACGCCGACAGCGTGCGTATGGCATTGGCGGTGGTCATGTTCGACAGATTGGCCAGATCTTCGCGGCTCAGATAGATGCGCAGCGTGGCGCCGTCTTCTTCATAGCCGTAATTGTCAATAAGCACGGTCAGGGCCTCGGCCAGACGGCCGCGAATATGCTTCTGGGTCAGGTTGACGATTTTCGTATCCGACTTGCCGAGGTTATGGGCAAGCTCTTTGATAAAGAAACGCGCAACCCGGTTATTCTGAGAAATCAGGGTCTCCACAATCGAGAGCGGCAGGGTGCCGACCGTGCTCTGCTCGAACGCCGAGGCGGAGCTGACATAGGGCTGCTCGGCAAAATAGGCGCGATAGCCGAAATATTGTACAGGTCTGATAAGACGGATAATCTGCGAACGGCCGCCGATGCCTTCTTTCCACTTCTTCACCTTGCCTTTGACAAGACACCACAGGTTTTCGGGCACATCGCCTTCGGCATAGATTATTTCGTTCTTCTTGTAGTGGTGGAGCTGAAAATTCTCGCTGACCATGCGTTTCTCGTCGGGCGTCAACACCGACCAGAGTTCGGCAAGGTCCTCGCTGATTACCTGTTCCAATACTTCCTTGATCATTGTATGCTTTTTCGTCTTATTGTACCTTTATTGATGCGCGAAATTACGAAATTTTCATAACTTGAGCAAATCATAAGTCAAAAGAGCGAATTTTCGGAATCCGGGAGGCGTATGCCGAGATGATTGTAGGCAAGCGCGGTTACCTGCCGGCCGCGGGGCGTTCGGGCAATGAAGCCCTCCTTGATGAGGTAAGGCTCATAGACCTCCTCGACGGTGCCGGGGTCTTCGCTGATGGCGGTGGCAATTGTGTTGAGGCCGACGGGACCGCCGCCAAACTTGTCGATTATGGTGCGCAGCAGTTTGTTGTCGATTTCGTCGAGGCCGAAGCGATCAATATTGAGCGCCTCGAGCGCAAACCGCGCGATTTCGGCGTCGATGAAGCCCGAGCCCTTGACCTGGGCGAAGTCGCGCACGCGGCGCAGCAGGGCGTTTGCAATTCGTGGCGTGCCGCGGCTGCGCATGGCTATTTCGCGGGCGGCGCGCTCGGAGCAGCCGACGTTGAGCAGCCGCGCCGACCGCAGGATTATGCGTTCAAGCACGTCATGGTCATAATATTCCAGATGGAAGTTGATGCCGAAGCGGGCGCGCAGGGGCGCCGTGAGCAGGCCGCTGCGCGTGGTGGCGCCGATAAGAGTGAACGGATTGAGCGTGAGCTGCACGGTGCGCGCGCCGGGGCCCTTGTCAATCATGATGTCAATCTTATAGTCTTCCATCGCCGAATAGAGATACTCTTCGACTATGGGGCTGAGACGATGAATCTCGTCGATGAACAGGACGTCGTTGGTTTCGAGCGACGTCAGAATGCCGGCAAGGTCGCCCGGCTTGTCAAGCACGGGGCCGGAGGTAACCTTCATGCCCACTCCCAGCTCGTTGGCAATAATGCCGCTAAGCGTGGTCTTGCCCAGACCCGGAGGGCCGAACAGCAGCGTGTGGTCAAGCGCCTCGCCGCGCATGCGGGCCGCGGCGACAAAGATTTTCAGGTTGTCGACAATCTTGTCCTGGCCGGCAAACGCATCGAACTCCGACGGACGCAGAGCCCGCTCTGCGTCGCGTTCGGAATCGATGCGCGGACGCGCGGCCTCGGCTCTGATGTCGAGGTCGGCGTCTGCATAGTCGGGCGACAGGTCGCCCTCCGCGTTTTCAGTTTTGCCGTTTCTTCGCGCCATTATGCTTTGGGCGACAGCGTGGAGTCGATGGTCTCGGCGGTGCGCATGGCGTCCCAGCCCAGGGCACTGGCTCCGAGCACGGCCGCATCGGCCTCTTTCAGTTCCGAGGGGATAATCTTCACCTTGCCGCGATGGAAGGAGAGCGCGTTCTTGTCGAACGCCTCGCGCATATGCTTGAACAGCATCTCGCCGGCCTTGGCCAGACCGCCGAAAATGATGAACGCCTCGGGCGACGTGAATGCGGCGAAGTCGGCAAGCGACTCGCCGAGCACGCGGCCGGTGAACTCGAAGACGCTCTGGGCGATGGGGTCGCCGGCCACTGCGGCGTCGTAGACATCTTTCGAGGTCAGGTCTGCGCCCGGAATGTTGCGCAGCAACGACGGCACCGCAGGCGACGCCTCGAGGAACTCCAGCGCCGTGCGCACCACGCCGGTGGCCGACGTGTAGGTTTCAAGACAGCCCGAACGGCCGCAGCCGCACAGACGGCCGCCGCGGCGCACGATGATGTGGCCCAGCTCGCCGGCGAGGCCGTCAGCGCCGTAAATCATCTGGCCGTTGGCAACGACGCCCGAGCCCACACCCGTGCCGAGCGTAATCATGATGAAGTCGCGCATGCCGCGGGCCGCGCCGTAGGTCATCTCGCCGATTGCGGCGGCGTTGGCGTCGTTTGTAACGGCCACGGGTATGTTGAAATGCTCTTCAAGTTTGCCGGCAATGTCGAGCTCGCCTTTCCAGATGAGGTTGGCGGCGGCGGCAATCTTGCCGGTATAATAATTCGCGTTGGGGGCGCCCACACCGATGCCGCCGATTTTGTCTGTGGCGTCGTTGGCCTCGATAAGTTTCATGGCCTCGGTGTGAAGCTCGTCGATATAATCGTCAAATACGGGGTGTTTCGCCGTCTTGATGGCGCCGGAGGCAATCACCGTGCCGCGGGCGTCGACAATGCCGAAGACGGTGTTTGTGCCGCCTATGTCAATGCCGAGAACGTAAGGTTTATTCATGATATGTGTTTAGATTTGGTTATAGTTTGTCAACTTCAAGGTCGCCGTTGATGACTTCCTCCCAGGGCAGACCGTCGACGGCCAGCTGCGCCAGGAAGGGGTCCGGATTGAACTCCTCGACATTGCGCACGCCTTTGAGGTCCCACTTGCCGGTGAGGAACATCATTGCGCCCACCATGGCGGGCACGCCCGTGGTGTAGCTGACGGCCTGCATGCCCGTCTCCTTATATGCGGCCTCGTGGCTGCAGTTGTTGAAGATGTAATAGGTCAGCGGCTTGCCCTCCTTGTCCTTGCCGGCGATGCGGCAGCCGATTGAGGTCTCGCCGTGATAGTTGGCGCCGAGGTCCTGAGGGTTGGGCAGCACGGCCTTGAGGAACTGCAGCGGCACGATTTTCTGACCGTTATACTCGACCTCGTCGATGCGGGCCATGCCGATGTCCTGAATCACGCGCAGGTGGGTCAGATATTCCTGGCCGAACGTCATCCAGAAGCGTGCGCGCTTGATTGTCGGATAGTTCTGCACCAGGCTTTCCAGCTCTTCGTGATAGAGCAGATAGCTGTCGCGCGCGCCGATGCGCGGATAGGTCAGCGAGCCGTGAATCTCGAGCGGCTTTGTGGTTACCCACTTGCCGTCCTGCCAGTAGCGGCCGTTCTGCGTGATTTCGCGAATGTTGATTTCGGGGTTGAAGTTGGTGGCGAACGCCTTGCCGTGGTCGCCGGCGTTGCAGTCGACGATGTCGAGATATTCCATCTCCGAGAAATAATGCTTGGCGGCATAGGCCGTGAAGACGCCGCTGACTCCGGGGTCGAAACCGCAGCCGAGAATGGCCGTGAGGCCGGCCTTTTCGAAACGCTCGCGATAGGCCCACTGCCATGAATACTCGAAGTGGGCCACGTCTTTAGGCTCGTAGTTGGCCGTGTCGAGATAGTTGACGCCACACTGCAGGCACGCCTCCATAATGGTCAGGTCCTGATAGGGAAGCGCAAGATTGATTACAAGCTGAGGCTGATGGCGCTTCAGCAGCGCCACTACTTCCTCTACCGAATCGGCGTCGACGCGGTCGGTGCTGATTGCCGGGGCATTCGGAACAGCCTTGCGGATTGACTCGGCAACGGCGTCGCACTTGCTCTTCGTGCGTGAAGCAATCACGATTTCCGGGCCGAACACTTCGGGGTGTTGCGCACACTTATGGGCACATACCGTACCCACTCCGCCTGCGCCAATAATTATGACTTTAGCCATTAAAATGGAGTTATGAGTTAAAAGTTAAGAGTTAAAAGTTTTTTATTGGTTATATGCCCGCTAAGTTACACAAAATTTACCACGTATGCAAAAATATTCACAACATCAAAAAGGTTGCGGCTCTCCATTGTCGGAGCAGCCGCAACCTTAGCTGTGTGTCAATCAGAGCTGCGACTCGCTCAACGTAGCCTCCGCAGCCGCCGTCGTCTTCCGGCAGCTCCGTCCACGCCCCTGAGTCAGAAGCGGGCCTTTTCGGCCTCGCCTGCGCCCGTGCCTTTATAGCGGTTTTTCGACGCGTTGAAGTTATAGCGCACGGTCAGTTCGATGTTGCGCGTGTGGTAGTCGTTGTGCAAGTTGAACACTGCGTTTTCGCTATACAGGTTGTTGGCGTCTTTCATGCCGTTGAAAATATCCGCGGCTTTCAGATAAACGCCCAGTGTCTTCTTGAAAAACATCTTGTAGACCCTCAGATTCACCGACGAGCGCCAGCGCCGGGCCGACATGTTTTTGATGTTGCCCTTGCTGCGCACCCACACGTTTGCCTCAACTACCCAGTCGTGAGGCAGCTCGAACGAGTTTTTGAACTGCATGGAGAATATCGGCGTGTTGAATTTCTTCGTCGACCCGTTGAACCCGAGACTGAACCACGGCTTGGACATGTCGACCGACAGCGACGGGTGGTACACGCCGAACACGGGCGACACGTTGGCCGCCACGGTCAGCATGTCATATTTCGGCACGTTCGTGGTGGTGAACACCGTGATGAGTTCGCTGTCGCCATAGGGCTCGCACACCTGCATAATCTCGTCGATGGTGTGCGAATAGCGGGCCATCAGCACGACGAACTTCCATGACGCCATAGCCGTCAGCTCGTGGATTATCGACCGGCGCAGGTTCGGATTGCCCCGGGTGTAGCTGAGCGAGTTCATGTAGATATAGTTGCCGCTGAGCATGCTGTAGGTCGGGCGTTCCGAACGGCTCGAGTAGGAGAGTGTGTAGTTGAACCCGTTGCGGGCATACGAGAGGGCGACCGAGGGAAACACGCGGTCATAGGTCTTGCTCTGAGCGTCCATGCGCTTGCCGTCAAGCCTGTATTCCGATGTCTGATGTTCGTAGCGCACTCCGGCCGAGGCATTGAAGCTGCCGACGCCGTAGACCGCCTCGGCAAATATGCCGAGATTGTTTTCCGTAATCTCGTTGCGCTCCGAACGCAAAATTTCCTGCGGATTCTCGAAATTGTTGCTTCTCTGCGACCGGGTGAACTCCTCGCCTAACTGCACGCTGAAATTCCCTGCGCCATAACCGGCCGTCAGCTTCTCGGCCAGCAGGCGGTTGCGGGTCCGGTTGTCGGTCGTGATTTCGCGGTCGCCGCTCAGCGAGTTGCGCTCGTTTTGAAAAGAAGACTCTTTTTGGCGTGAAAACATATAATCGCCGTTGAAGTCAAGCACGAATTTGCCGAGTTGGCCCGAATAGTAGACGTTGACATTGTGGCCCGGCATTTTGGTCGCCGTCCGCCTCATTTTCGAAGTGCTTGTTTCAGTCAGCACCCCGCGCTCGGTTATTTCGGTGGCGAAGTCTGAGTTGCTGCGCGACCGCTGGCTCACCCACTGGTAATATGCGCCGAAACTGTGGGCGGCGGTCGGCTGATAGTTGAAACCGACCTTTCCGCGCGGCGTGTTTTCAATGCCTGAGGTCGAAATTTTTATATCGGAGAAGGAGACGGGAGTTCCGCCGCCATATCTTGTCATGGTGTGGTCTTCCGTGGCCCGCTCATGAAGATTGAAAAACGAGCCGTTGCCGAAGATTTCCAGTCCGCCGGTGCGATATTTCAGGCCGGCGTAGACATAGGGCGACACGTTGGCGTCGAAATATGTGTTCGACACCGCCTGGAGGCTCAGCCCCTCGCCCGCAGGCTTTTTAGTGATGATTCTGATCACGGCGTTGACGTCCGAGCCATATTGCGGCCCCGGATTGGCTACGACCTGCACCTCCTTGATGTCGGCCGACGCCAATTGCGTTATCTCGGCCGGGTCTCTGACCTCGCGGCCATTGATGTAGATAATCGCCTCTCCCTTGCCGAACACGGCAAACTTGCCGTCGACCTCAGCAACCATAGGCACGCTGCGCAGCACGTCGTCGGCCGACCCCGCCGATGCCAACAGGCTGTTCTCGACATTGGCCACGAGCACTCCCTTTTTCAGCGCCACGACCGGCCGCTCTCCTTTCACTTCCACCTCGTTCATCATCAGCATGCGCGGCCGCATCGAAATCCGGCCCGCGTTGCCGTCGGCCGCCACGGCAACGGTCTCGTGCTCATAGCCCGGAGCGTTCAGCACGAGTCGGTTGGCGGGCGAGTCATTGTCGGCAAACGCGAAGCGCCCCTCTGCGTCTGAAACCACGGCCTCAACAAACGTCGAGTCGCAATAGAGCAGAACGTTCACATATGGAAACGCAGCGCCCGTTTCGTCGACCACGCTGCCCGTAACTGTCCTCGCAAACAAAGAAGCCGCCGACAAAGCCAGCGCCCCCACAATAATAAGTACCCGTCCTCCCGTCATTTTGTCGTCATTTTTATTTGTTAGTTTTGTTGTAGATTTACAATAAGTATTGTGTGTTTTCAGCGCTCTAAGTTAATGAATAAACAATGTTGTATCCAAATACATCCTCTTATTTTAACTAATTTTAAGAAATACTGGCAAACCGTATAGCAATTCTATCAACCCCGTCATGGAGCGCAGCGACTTGGCGGGGTAGCGATTGGTGCAAAATATCGGTCTGTAGGGACGCACGGCCCGTGCGTCCGCGCATAATCGTCAATATTACAACGCATTACACATTCCACAAAGCGGACGCACGAACCGTGCGTCCCTACGATATGGCGTGATTAACCGTTGAGGAATCCGCAGATAATTTCCTTAAGTTAATTAGATGATGCCCTGATGGGCAACCTCAGGGAGGGGACATTCATTAACCCCGCCAAGGCGCTGCGCGCCATGACGGGGTTAACGTAAAGATTATGCCCTGCGGGCATTTGCAGCCGTATTTGAACCGCATTGCGCGGGCCGTGCGGCCCTACGCAAAATGTCAGTATTGTTCGTCGCGGTTTGGAAAGTCGACGGCTTTGACGTCGGAGACGTAGCGGCCGACGGCGTCGACGATTTCGTTGCCGAGGTCAGCGTAGCGGCGCAGGAATTTGGGGGCGAAGCCGCGGTTGATGCCGAGCATGTCCTGCATGACGAGCACCTGACCGTCGGTGTCCGAGCCGGCACCGATGCCGATGGTGGGAATGTCGAGGCTCTGGGTTACTTCGCGGGCCAGGTCGGCGGGAATCTTTTCGAGCACCAGGCCGAAGCAGCCTATCTCCTGAAGCATCTGGGCGTCGGCCTTGAGCTTGCGGGCTTCGGCTTCAGACTTGGCGCGCAGGGCGTATGAGCCGAACTGGTTGATGCTCTGTGGCGTGAGGCCGAGATGGCCCATGACGGGAATGCCGGCGGCTATGATGCGTTCGATGCACTCGCGCATCTCTTCGCCGCCTTCAATCTTGACGGCTTCGGCGCCTGACTCCTTCATGACGCGCACGGCGTTGGCCACGGCCTCCTTGGGGCTGACCTGAACGGAGCCGAAGGGCATGTCGCACACAATGAGCGCGCGCTTGGCGCCGCGGGCCACGCACGAGGCGTGATAAATCATCTGGTCGAGCGTGATGGGCAGCGTCGACGAGTAGCCGGCCATTACGTTGGCGGCCGAGTCGCCGATGAGAATGGCGTCGACGCCGGCCTCGTCAACAAGCTGAGCCATCGAGTAGTCATAGGCGGTGAGCATGGCGATTTTCTCGCCACGCTCTTTCATCTGACGAAAGCGCAGGGTGGTTACCTTGCGCTTGTCGTCGGTCGTGTTTGTTGACATATTTTTCTCTTCTTATTCAGCGGCTGTTTGAAGTGGAGAAGGAACGTTGTAGACGCGGGCGGCCAGTTCGCGGTCGAGGGTGTAGAGACCGGGGCCGTCGGTGCCGATGAGCTTGAACTTGTTGATGAGGTCCTGAGCGTTTTCTTCTTCCTCGACCTGCTCGTTGACAAACCAGGTGAGCTGGTCGCGGGTGGCGTAGTCATGTTCGCTCTCGGCCAGGGCATAGAGGTTGTTGATGAGGGCGGTTACCTTCTGCTCGTGTTCGAGAGTTGCGACAAAAAGAGCGGTAGGATTGGCCCAGCCGTCAACGGGCACGGCGTCGATTGCCTTGAGCATCACGCGGCCGCCGCGGCGCACGATGTAGTTGATGAAGATTTCGGCATGGGCCTGCTCTTCCTTGAACTGGATGCGGAACCAGTTGGCGATGCCGGGCCAGCCTTGTTCTTCGCAATACATGCCCATTGACAGGTAAAGATAGGCCGACCAGAGTTCGGCATTGATCTGCTCGTTGAGAGCGTCCTGAATCTTTTTGCTTAACATAGTGAATATAAAAATAATTGGTTGAACTTTATTTCATTCTGACGGTATTGTCGGGCACGACGACGGGGTGCTCCTTGAAATATTCGAGCAGGTCGTCGTAGGCCAGGGTCTTGCTTTCGGCAATGCGTTTGGCACGCGTGAGGGGCTCCATGTAGTCGCCGCCGTTTGCGAGATAGTCAATCGTTGCGATGCGATAGGTCCGGTCGGGCTGAATCTGCGCCTCGGAGGTTATGCCGCTGACGGCGTCGCCGCCTCGCGCCGCCATCACCTTGAAAGCGTCGGCCAGGTCGCGGCCGCTGATTTCGAGCACGACGATGCGGTTGCTGAACGGCATCATGTCAATGGCGGCGCCTTCGCTGATGTCGCCGGGCTTCCAGGTTGTGCGCAGGCCGCCCTTGTTGCCGATGGCGCCGTCAACGGGCGCGCCGATGAGCTTCGAGCCGCGGTCGGCAATGAAGTCGGCGGCGAAATTCTTCATGGCCTCGTCGCGGCCGCTGAGGGGCTCGGAAGAGTCGAGGCGGGCAACGGTGCGGCTGTAGAGCGAGTCGATGCCGGCACGATAGGGCTCGAAAGCGGCCATCACCGCCGGGTCGCGCCGCGAGTCGAGGCGGCTGTCAACGGGAATCAGAGTCTCGCTGATGTCGCCGTTGTTGAGGTCGAGCTTGATTTCGCCGACATACTGGCCATACTTGCCGGTCTGGACAATGGTTACCGAATCGCCCTCGGCGTTGGCCACCCTGACGGCCGGCGAGAGCAGCGTGTGGCTGTGGCCGCCGATAATGAGGTTGATACCCGAGGTCTGACGGGCCACCTGGACGTCGCCGAAGAGGTCGGGATTCTCGTCAGAGCCGCTATAGCCGATGTGGGTAATGGCGATTACGTAGTCGCACTTCTCGCGGTTGCGCAGAATGTCGACGGTGCGCTCGGTGGCCTCCTTCCACGGCATGTAACGCACGCCGTCGTAGTTGCCCTCGGCCACCATGCCCTTGGGGTCGAGATTCAGCGCCATGATTCCGACCTTGTGGCGGCCGATCTTGCGGGTCATGTAGGGCGAGAACATGCCGTCGAGAATCGATTCGGAGAAATCGTAGTTAGAGCTGAGCAGCGTCGGCCGGGCCGAGTCGAGCATCTTTTTCAGCGCGGGCATGCCGTTGTCAAACTCGTGGTTGCCGAGAATCTGAATATCATAGCCCAGCTCGTTGAGCGCCTTCTGCTCGGCCTCGCCTTTATAAAGGTGGAAATAGAGCGTTCCCTGCACGATGTCGCCGGCATCGACCACGAGCACGTTGGGGTCGGCCTGACGAATGGAGTCGATTATCACCTTGCGCCGGGCCACGCCGCCCATGTCGTTGTCGGTCAGCGGGTCAATGTGGCTGTGGGTGTCGTTGGTGTGGACAATTACCAGAGTGTTGTCGGCCTGATTGCCGGCGGCACAGCCGGTAAGCGCCGCAGCTGCGGCTACAAAAAGAATTTTGGTCAGTTTCATAGGGGCAAAGTTACAAACATTTTCTATTTCACGGAAGTTTTTCACAAATTTAACGTTCAACTGCGCCAAAATGCTTATCTTTGCATGAAAGTTTGAACATTCTTAACCACCATGAACGAACCTCTTAAAATATATTGCTCGAATCTGGGCGAATATGTCGACGTCAGCGGCGGCGAGTCGCTGCTTGAAATCGCCTCGCGGCTTAAAGAACGCCTCGGTTTCCGGCCGATATGCGCCCATGTCAACAACAAGAACGAAGGGCTGCACTTTCGCGTCTACATGCCTAAGATGGTCAACTTTCTCGCGCCTGACTCGCCGAGCGGCAACCGGGTGTACATTCGCTCACTGTGCATGATGCTCTATCGCGCCGTGCAGAATCTGTTTCCGGGCGCCGAGCTTAAAATCGAGCACCCGATCTGCCACGGCTGGTTCTGCCGCCTGAGCCCCGACGTGGAAATCACGCCCGAAAGCATCGGCGCGCTGAAGCGCGAGCTGCAGCGGCTGCACGAGGCCGACCTGGAGTTCAGCTTCCACGAGCAGCTGACCGCCGACGTCATCGACATTTTCAAGCATGAGCGGTTAAACGACAAGGTGATGCTGCTCGAAAGCGTGCGCGAACTCTACACGAAATATTACCGCCTCGACGGCGTGGCCGACAGCTACTACGGCTGTCTGGCGCCGAGCACCGGCTCGATTAACCGCTTCGACCTCGTGGCCTATCACGACGGGTTCGTGCTCATGGGGCGCGAGCTGACACCCGAGCCGCAGGAAAAGATGTTCAAGGCGTTTACGGACTACGTGGCTTTCAACCGCATTGTCGGCGTGAGCAACGTCGGCGAGATGAACCGCGTGGTCGAGCAGGGCGACGCCCGCTCGCTCATAAACGTAGCCGAAGCTCTGCACAACAACAAGATTGCCCGCATCGCCGACGAGATTACGCGGCGCTATGACGGCGGAGAGTGTCGAATCGTGCTGATTGCGGGCCCGTCGTCGTCGGGCAAGACAACATTTACAAAGCGCCTGGCCATTCAGCTGATGACCAACCTGCTGGAGCCGCAGATGATTTCGCTCGACGACTATTTCGTAGACCGCGAGGCCACGCCTAAAGACGCCGACGGAGAGTTTGATTTCGAATCGCTTTATGCGCTCGACCTCGACGCCTTTAACCGCGACCTGCAGACGCTGCTCGACGGCGGCGAGATTGAACTGCCCTATTATAACTTCGAGACCGGGCGCCGCGAATATCGCGGCAACCGCATCAGCCTCAAAGGACGCTCGATTCTGCTGATCGAGGGCATTCACGGTCTAAACCCCGAGCTCACCTCAAAAATCGAACAGCGCATGAAGTTCAAAATCTACGTCAGCGCGCTGACAACCCTGAGCATCGACAATCACAACTGGGTGCCCACGACCGACAACCGCCTGCTGCGCCGCATAATCCGCGACAACGCCTACCGCGGAGTCGACGCCGCAGAAACCATCAGGAGGTGGCCGTCAGTGCGCCGCGGCGAAGAAAAATGGATTTTCCCGTTCCAGGAAAACGCCGACGCCATGTTCAACTCGTCGCTGCTGTTCGAGCTCGGAGTGCTGAAAGAGCGCGGAGAGCACCTGCTTAAAAACGTGCCGCAAGACATTCCCGAATATGCCGAGGCATATCGGCTGCGCAAATTCCTGAGCTATTTCCGCCCCATCGACGAACACTTCATTCCGTCGACATCACTCATACGCGAGTTTATCGGCGGCTCGTCGTTCAACTACTAACCCATCAACCCGACCCGACAATGACCCCAGCTGAAGAAGTGGCACAATTGCGCCGCGAACTCAACCGCCACAACCACCTTTATTATGTGATGAACGCGCCTGAGATTTCAGACCGCGAGTTCGACATGATGCTCAAACGGCTCGAAGCCCTCGAAAAAGAACACCCCGATCTGGACGACCCCCTCTCGCCCACCCACCGCGTGGGCTCCGACCTTGGACACGCGTTCCTGCAGGTTGAACACGTAAGGCCGATGCTCTCGCTTGCAAACACCTACAGCATCGAAGAGGTCGATAAGTGGGTCGGCACAATCAGGAGCGCTCTCGAAGGACGGGAAATCACCATTGACGGCGAAATGAAATTTGACGGCACGTCGATTTCGCTGATATATCACAACGGGCGCCTTGTGCGCGCCGTTACGCGCGGCGACGGCACGCGCGGCGACATCGTAACCGAAAACGTCCTGACCATACGCAGCATTCCGCTCGAGATTCCGGCCGAAACCGGGCGCCCCGACGACTTTGAAATCAGAGGCGAGATTCTGCTGCCCTGGGAGGCCTTTGACCGCCTGAACCGCGAGCGCGAGGCCAACGACGAGCCGCTGTTTGCCAATCCGCGCAACGCCGCCGCCGGCACGCTGAAACTGCAAAGCTCGGCCGAGGCCGCTTCGCGCGGGCTGGACGCCTATTTCTATTATGTGCTGTCAGACGAGCTGCCCACGGGCTCGCACTTCGACAATCTGCAGGCCGCGGCCAGATGGGGCTTCAAAATCACGCCCGTGCTCACGCGCATGCACACAATCGACGAGGTCGACGAGTTCATAAACTATTGGGACGTGGAGCGCAAGCGCATGCCCGTGGCCACCGACGGCCTTGTGTTCAAGGTCGATTCGCTTCATCAGCAGCTCAACCTGGGCTACACCGCCAAATCGCCCCGCTGGGCAATAGCCTACAAGTTTCCGGCCGAGCGCGCGTTGACGCGCCTGCGCGACATCTCGTTCGAAATCGGACGCATGGGCATCGTAACACCCGTGGCCAACCTCGACCCGGTGCTTCTGAGCGGCACCGTCGTCAAGCGCGCGTCGCTCCACAACGAGGATATCATCAAGAAGCTCGACATTCACCAGGGCGATATGCTCTACGTCGAAAAGGGCGGCGAGATTATTCCGAAAATCACCGGCGTCGACCTGAAATCGCGACTCCCCGACGCCCGCCCGGTGGGGTTCGTAACTCACTGTCCCGCCTGCGGCACGCCGCTGGTCAAGGCCGAAGGCGAGGCAGCGACCGTGTGTCCCAACAAGTACGGCTGCCCGCCTCAGATAATCAGCCGCATCGAGCACTTCGCCGCCCGCCGAATGATGAACATCGACGGCATCGGCGAGGAGACCGCCAAACAGCTCTATGACCGCGGCCTGGTGCGCTCAACGGCCGACATCTATGACCTGCAGCCCGAACAGCTGATGGTGCTTGAAGGCTTCGGACTGCGCGCCGCGCGGAAGGTGGTGAAAGGCGCCGAAGAATCGAAGTCGGTGCCGTTTGACCGCGTTGTCTACGCCTTGAGCATTCCGTACGTCGGGGCCACTACGAGCAAAAAAATAGCCCGTGCAGTCGGTAACATCGACCGCCTGATGTCGATGAGCGCCGAAGAGCTGACCGCCATTGAAGACGTGGGGCCCATCATTGCCGACAGCATAATCGAATATTTTGCCGACCCGCGCAACCGCGAGAACCTGGAGCGGCTGCGGGCCGCGGGGCTGCAGATGGCCATGCCCGAAGTGCCCGAAGAGGAAACCTCCGACACCCTGTCCGGGCAGACCATCGTCATTTCAGGCACCTTCGAGCGCCACAGCCGCGACGAGTATAAAGCCCTGATTGAACGCCACGGAGGCAAAAACGCCGGGTCGATTTCAAAAAAGACGTCGGCGGTGCTCGCAGGCGACAACATGGGGCCCGCCAAACTGGAAAAAGCCGCCGCGCTGGGCATACCGCTGCTGACCGAGGAAGATTTCCTGAAGCTCATCGGCAAAGCGTAAAATAAACAAATTTATGAGGCGTCGGCTATGAATTGTAAATTATAATTCGTAACTTTGCCAACAATAAACAAGAAATCAAAATTCACTAAATTTTTCAAATCAACTCACCAAACATTCTACCATGTGGTTATTTAACTCATCCATAGGCAAGAAATTCATTATGGCTCTGACCGGAATTTGCCTTGTCTTGTTTGTAACATTTCACGTGTTGATGAATGCAGTGGCCATTTTCTGGCCCGGTGCCTACAATCAGGTGTGCCTCTTCCTCGGCGCCAACTGGTATGCACTGATTGCCTCTATGGGCCTCGGACTGCTCGTAGTGATTCACATCATCGACGCTATTGTCCTCACCCTGCAAAACCGCAAGGCACGCGGCAACGACCGCTATGCCGTGAGCGCTCGCCCCAAGAGCGTGGAGTGGTCGTCGCAGAACATGCTCGTGCTCGGCTTCGTGGTCCTCGTGTTCCTCGGCGTGCACCTGGTTCAGTTCTGGGCACGCATGCAGGCACAGGAAGTAATGGGCACGCTCTACACCGTCAACGGCGTTGAGGTTCCGCCCGCAGCCGGCACCCTCTTCCTCCAGCTCGCATTCCAGAACTGGTGGACTCCGGTAATCTACATCATCGGCTTCATCGCCCTCTGGTTCCACATGAACCACGGTTTCTGGTCGATGTGGCAGAGCATCGGCTGGGACAACAACAACTGGCTGCCCCGCTGGAAGGCAATCAGCTGCTGGTGGGTAACCATCGTGTGCGGTCTATTCACCCTGCAGGCCGTTGTCTTCACAATCCGCGCCAACCAGAACTACTATGTCGAGAACCCCGCGCTGATGGCCCAGTATCAGGAAATGATTGCCGAACATATGGAGAAGGTAAATCAGCCCATCATCGAGGAAATGCAGTCGATTCAGCGTCAGCACCAGCAGATGCAGAGCGACAACAGCCTCAACTTCATGGAAAAGATGCAGAAGCAGGGCGAACTCGAAGGCCGCTTCAACGAACTGCGCGCAATGCTTGACCAGAATCAGGCAAAGGCTTATGAAAACTTCATCAAAATCGCCGACATAGCCAAGAAGTGCGAGCCGGCTGCAGTGTGCACTGAAGCCGCCCCCGTCGACGACACCGCCGCCGATGCGGCCGAAGATGAAGAAGAGCCGATTGAGGTTGCAGAACCTGCCGCCGAAGACACCATTAACGAATAATCCACGCAATTTCATACGATATGGAACTTACTAAAACCGCAAACGGCTTCGAAATTCCCGCAGCCGATTCAAAAATTCCCGAAGGTCCCGTCGCTGAAAAGTGGACCAACTATAAAGCCCATCAGAAGCTCGTCAACCCCGCCAACAAGCGCAAACTGAGCGTCATCGTAGTGGGCACGGGCCTGGCCGGCGCTTCGGCCGCCTCAAGCCTTGCAGAAATGGGCTTCAACGTGCTCAACTTCTGTATTCAGGATTCGCCCCGCCGCGCACACTCAATCGCAGCTCAGGGCGGCATCAACGCAGCCAAGAACTATCAGAACGACGGCGACTCGGTCTACCGTCTCTTCTACGACACCGTCAAGGGCGGCGACTACCGCGCCCGCGAAGCCAACGTTTACCGTCTGGCCGAAGTGTCGAACAACATCATCGACCAGTGCGTGGCTCAGGGCGTGCCCTTTGCCCGCGAATATGGCGGCCTGCTCGCCAACCGCTCGTTCGGCGGCGCACAGGTTTCGCGTACGTTCTACGCCAAAGGCCAGACCGGCCAGCAGCTGCTGCTCGGCGCCTACTCGTCGCTCAACCGTCAGATTGAGCTCGGCAAGGTGAAGAGCTACAACCGCTACGAGATGCACGACGTAGTCATGGTTGACGGCCGCGCACGCGGCATCATCGCCAAGAACCTCGTAACCGGCAAGTTCGAGCGCTTCGCAGCCCACGCCGTGGTGCTCGCCACCGGTGGCTACGGCAACACCTACTTCCTGAGCACCAACGCCATGAGCTGCAACTGCTCGGCAGCCATCGCAGCCTATCGCAAGGGTGCATTCTTTGCCAACCCCGCTTTCGTGCAGATTCACCCCACCTGCATTCCCGTGCACGGCGACAAACAGTCAAAACTGACGCTGATGTCTGAATCGCTCCGCAACGACGGCCGCATCTGGGTGCCCAAAGACCTCGAAACAGCCAAGAAACTGCAGAAAGGCGAAATCAAGGGCAGCGACGTGCCCGAAGAAGAGCGCGACTACTATCTGGAGCGCCGCTATCCCGCATTCGGCAACCTCGTGCCCCGCGACGTTGCAAGCCGCGCCGCCAAAGAGCGCTGCGACAAGGGCTACGGCGTGAACAACACCGGCCTGGCCGTGTTCCTCGACTTCTCTGAAGCAATCAACCGCCTCGGCATCGACCAGGTGCGCCAGCGCTACGGCAACCTCTTCGACATGTATGAGGAAATCACCGACGTCAACCCCGGCGAACTCGGCAACAAGATTGGCGAAGTCTGCTACTACAACCCGATGATGATTTTCCCCGCTATCCACTACACCATGGGCGGCCTCTGGGTTGACTACGAACTGCAGACCTCGCTGAAGGGCCTCTTCGCAATCGGCGAGTGCAACTTCTCTGACCACGGCGCAAACCGCCTCGGCGCATCTGCCCTGATGCAGGGTCTGGCCGACGGCTACTTCGTGCTTCCCTACACCATTCAGAACTACCTGAGCGACCAGATTTCAGTGCCCTGCCCCGCCACGACGCTGCCCGAATTCGACGAAGCGGAAAAGGCATGTCAGGCACGCCAGCAGCAGCTGCTGACAATCAACGGCAACCACTCGGTTGACTCGATTCACAAAGAACTCGGCCACGTCATGTGGGAATACGTCGGCATGGCCCGCACAAAAGAGAGCCTCGAAACCGCACTGGCCAAGCTCAAGGAAATACGCAAGACGTTTGAAAACGACCTCTACGTGCCCGGCACGGCCGACGGCTACAACAACGAGCTCGACAAGGCATTCCGCCTGCGCGACTTCATCACCATGGGCGAACTCATCGCCTACGACGCACTGAACCGCAACGAAAGCTGCGGCGGCCACTTCCGCGAAGAATATCAGACCGAAGAAGGCGAAGCCAAGCGCGACGACGAGCACTACTTCTACGTTTCATGCTGGGACTATCAGGGCAGCGACGAAAAAGCTCCCGAGCTCATCAAGGAACCCCTCCACTACGAAGCCATCAAGGTGCAAACCCGTAACTACAAGTCGTAAAAACAAATTCAACTTTTGCAAGATATGTCAAAAATGACTGTAACACTTAGGGTATGGCGCCAGGCCGGCCCTAAAGCTCAAGGCGAATTCAAGAACTACACGGTGGAGACCGACACCGACACCTCGTTCCTTGAAACGCTCGATATCCTCAACGAACAGCTCGTTGAGAAAAAAGAAGAGCCCATCGCATTCGACAGCGACTGCCGCGAAGGCATCTGCGGCATGTGCTCGCTCTACATCAACGGCCACCCTCACGGCCCTGCTACCGGAGCAACCACCTGCCAGCTCTACATGCGCCGCTTCATAGACGGCGAGACAATCACCGTAGAGCCCTGGCGCTCGGCGGCCTTCCCCGTAATCAAAGACCTGATTGTTGACCGCAACGCCTTCGACAAGATTCAGCAGGCCGGCGGCTACGTCAGCTTCAACTGCGGCGGCGCACAAGACGCCAACAACATACCCATCTCGAAAGAAGCCGCCGACATGGCTATGGACTCCGCTACCTGCATCGGCTGCGGCGCCTGCGTGGCCGCCTGCAAAAACGGCTCGGCAATGCTTTTTGTCAGCGCAAAGGTGAGCCAGTTCGCACTGCTGCCCCAGGGTCAGGTCGAACGCGCACGCCGCGCACGCAAGATGGTGGCCAAGATGGACGAACTCGGCTTCGGCAACTGCACCAACACCGGTGCATGCTCGGCAGAATGCCCCAAAAACATTTCGCTCAGCAACATTGCCAGACTCAACCGCGAGTTCCTCAAGGCCAAATTCGCCGAATAAACTCCGGCCGTAAACAATAACGGCCGGAGGGCCGTTATTCAATCAGACATACAGCCTCACCGAAGCAGATTGGGAAACTCTTCAATCCTTTTAGAACTCCCGAGACAAGCTTAGCGAATTGATGGCGGGCTCCACTCCCCTCGGGGAGCATGCCACAAACGGCATCAAGGCAGATTACAAAGATTCGCGAGCACTCAAATCCTGTCTTTCCCGAGTTTCTACCAAATCCTTCGGTGAGGCCTTTTCATACCCCTTCCCCTCGCAATCATCAGGAGTCGGGATTCCATTGCGTCTCATTAACTTCCGTGCAAAAAACGAATCATACCGCCCCATAAAGTTATTATACCATGGGTTTTCTGCGCGCGACCAAAGATCATGAATAAAGAATTCGACTGTTGACGTTTTACCGCGCAGTACATTTATATCGCATATTGCAGCAAAACCATACGTTGAAAAATTACCTCCGATAAAACCGATAAAAAGCATTGTCGCGAATAGAGTGGAACGCATTGTATGCCACTTCATATGCGATGCTGCACTCATTATTTTGAACATAAAATAGCAGACAAAGGGCATCGACACTCTTATACCGAAGTCGAAACCGTCCCCCAGAACGATTATAGGCAGCAATAGTGTCCAAGCCATCATACACCAAAAAAGTTTATCATTACGCACCTCTTTCCAGATAAACGGAAGATATACTCCATAGGAAAAAGTAGCAAAAACAATCAAATGATAGAGGTATGTCATCGGATTTGCAGGCCGCACAAGCAAGTCTGCCTTTCCATCGGTTATGCTTAATAATTTAACATCTTGGACAAGAATGTTATAATTACCGGAATTCATATTACTCATATAATAGGCAGCCAGAACTAAACAAATAACGAATCCTATTACATTCGAAATACTCAGCGATGATTGCCAATGTTTTAGTAACCCATAAGCGACAAAAGGCACAAGTCCCACGGCAGAAATGGGTGAATAAGACAGCAAACCGCTAAAAATCAGCAATAAGTATTCCGGTTTGTCACGAAATATCCATAACATTGCCGTTCCGACCCACACAGCAACACCCTGATTGTAGATATAGAACAACATAATCGGCAACGTAGGCGCTGCGAACCAATGAGCAGATAACTCCTTATTGGCAAGAAAAAATCTAAAAAGATTAGGGTATGTATTGTCGCTGAGAAGGAGACAGTTTACCATATCCCAACCGCAGTAAGCAAAAAACAGCACTACCAACCACGGAGAATAATTTTGCAGGCACCACAAAATGAGTAATATAGCCGTTGAAAGGCCTATAAATGCATAAATGACCATGCAGATATTTCCAACAAGCATCGACCCGCCGGCAAGTTTTGCAATTAAGGCTGACGGCAGCCAAAAGCCGATATAATAGCATAAAAATGTCGGCTCACCGTCGCCATAAGCACAAACCGGCCATTCTCGCTTAACCAGATTCTCAAATATTGTGTTACGCACGGAATGATCCGCCGGCAACTGATACATGAAACCGCCGATTCCGGAAGCAAGCACCACAATAAAAATTAGGCCAAGTATAACAAATAATTGCTTGGGGACAACACGAATAATCGTTTTATCTTCCAGACATTTTTTTATCAGGAGGCCGGATGCCAAAGCCGCAAGTATAAAAATTGGTATTCCAATAATCGAGCGTAACCACCCAATCATAAACAAAAGAACCGGAAGGAGCAACCATATAGCACCGGTTACCTTTAGATACTTTACTGGTATATTCATTTGTAAAACAATTTATAATCTCATTGAATGGGCAGCAAATGCAAGTATGGCATCATCTCCCGAGGAGTCGCCATATGCCCAAATCTCATATTCAGACAAATTGTGCACATAGTCATTCAAACGTCTGACCTTCTCTTCACATCGACAATTAGGGGTGCTGAAACGACCGGTTAAACGACCGTCATGGTTTATCTCTACTTCAGTACCTATTACTTTGAGTACGCCATGGCGTTGCGCCCAAGGCTCTATCCAAGTCGGTATACTTGCCGTTAAAATTATCACTGGCACCTCGTGCTTATTGAATTCCTCTAACTTTTCAATCATTTCATGCCTTTCTGACGCAGCTATCAGTTGTGCAAACTCAACACCAAGTCGCTTGAATTCGATTTCAGGCATTCCCCGGAATATATTCCCGAAAAGTATCTCTTTTGCGCTTCCGCTATCACATATACCGAATTTCCATTTTGCTAAAGCTACGCATGAACGGAAAATAGCCCCAATGAACTTAGGCCAACCTACAGCGAACCGTGCAAACTGTATAAAAGAATCACCTTTTATCAAGGTCCCGTCGAAATCAAAAACCGCGAGTTTCCTCTCAGACATAAAGCACAAATATGAAGAATGCTATCCAGCCGCCGATACATAGCTGCAAAAAGCGATCCGATGTTAAAGCTTTAGTCGGCGAACCGCTGCGTTCATCAACCATAGTGAGCTGAAGATAGCGCAAGATTCCGGCCAAAACAAATATCGAACTTACATAGACATATTCACTGCCAAGGCGCTCTTCAACGTCCGGACTCACGGAATAAATAATGTAGCACACCATCGTGATAGCGCCAATCAGGCCAAGAGTCTGATTCATAAATGCAAGATTATAGCGCGTTACATTTTTGCGCATAAGCCGGCCTTTGGTTTCAAGTTGCAACACATCATCGCGCCGTTTGGCAAAGGCCAAAAACAGAGACAGAAGAAACGTCATGCACACTATCCATGGCGACAACCATATGCCGCAAACGACACCTCCCAGCACCAGTCGAAGCACGAATCCCAATGCTATTATAAAGACATCAACAATTGCATAACGCTTCAACCAATAGCAATAGAGCACATTCAACACCAGATACGTACCCAAAATTGCACATACTGCAGGCTGCATATGAAAATGAAACACAACAACAGCGACACTTGCAACAATCAACGCCGCAGCCAGAAAGTAGGCTTTACCGATAGACATCGCACCGCTGGCCAAAGGACGCGTGCATTTCGTCGGGTGCATTCTGTCAGCTTCAACATCAACTATATCATTAAGACAATAAATGGCACTCGCAATCAAGCAAAATGCAGCAAACGCCCAAGCCACTGCAGCCAGACAGTCTACACACAACAATTTACCGCCAAAGAAGGCAGGCAACAACACAAAAAGATTTTTAATCCACTGCTGAGGTCGTATTATAGAAAGGTATGTTTTCATCTTTTCCAATCACCCGTCTCACGGTTGCTCCAAATTTGTAAAAATTATTCAAACGCAACATACTGTCAAGTTCAGCCATTTCATCTTCCTTCAAAAACTTCTCTATCTTGGGCTCAACCATCACGTTTTCCGATAGACAGGTAGGACATTCAGTTGTCAAAACAATTGTGTCAGATTTTATATATTTTACGTGATTCTCTTCAAACATTCTGACGAATTGCGGCTGATATACCAAGATTGACAAAGAACGCCGCGATGCCATTTCATATAGATTGTCCATTCTTAATGTATAACGCAAAGC
Organism: uncultured Porphyromonadaceae bacterium; assembly: GCA_902495245.1. Taxonomy (GTDB): domain Bacteria; phylum Bacteroidota; class Bacteroidia; order Bacteroidales; family Muribaculaceae; genus UBA3263. Next base: position 93,358 of record CABUWI010000003.1, on the reverse strand, counting down.
GCCCAAATATGTAGTAATGCAGCATAACATACCAGTTGCAATGCCCAAAACGACTATAATGCTCGTTACTATACCTTTTGCTTTGACCTGTGTCGTTGTTATTAAACAATATGCCGACAAAGGGACCAACAACCATAATTGAGGAATATATCTTGCCCACCACGATTGCTCAAATAGCAAACAGCTAATCAAAATACATATAAACACATATACAACCGGCATAAATTTCTTTTGTCTCCATGCATAATATCCTATTACAGCAATAGACAAGGGAAACAAAATAATAAATGGCGGCAAAAAACCACCCATTCGCTGATCAACAGACGGCCTACTAATAGAAAAAATGGAGTACAACAGATTAATCAGCCTATTTTGCGTTAAACAAACTTCTGGAGTATTTGCGCTCATAATATCCACGGCATTTTCTCCCATCAATGGATAAAGCGGATGACCATCCGTTATCCAATTTGTAAGATATGGGTGAAAACAAATAACAGATATCGCAATCACGCATGTCAATGCGCAAAATAATAAATAATGTAAAACATGCCTTGGGCTACCATTAAACATTAACATTCCAACTATAGTGCATATTATTACAAATGCAACATAAACCATAGCATTAGCTTTAGTACCAGCAGCCAACACAATGGCCACTGCCATTAGTGTATAATTAACCTGTTTGTGACGCTCATTTATTGATATCAACAAACTCGATATAACCGCTAATACAACACATATATAAACGATATCATCTATGTAAAATCTCAACATTTGACATATTACAACCGGATTAGACAATACTAAAAGTGCGAGTAACAATGATTGCTTTCTGCTCAGTTGTGGCGACAATCGCCTTAGCAATGTCGGTAGAATCAATAGAGTTCCAACCGCTAAAACCATGGTAACGGCCTTCGAACTTTGAATTCGATGAGTTATGAGCATCAAGCAAGTTCCTATTGTTTCCATCGCCTTGGCATAATGCTCCGCACAAAACTCGTTGCTTTCAATAGCTGAACTGTACAAATATGGATTCCAACCATTGTAAAGATTAGCAACAATTTCCATATGGTACAGATTACCATCGCACGATGAATCATATAGAATAGTACAAATATATGCACATATTACCCATATGAATAAAGCAACGAACACTCCGAGGAATAAGTTGACATCAGTTTTTTTATAGCCCGACATTATACACGCTACTACAAAACTAACAGGCAATGTATAAGCGGAAATACCGATGCCACTAAAAAAACTAATAGCTGAAAACACATAGCATATCGCTACTGACAATATCAGAATCAAACCGGAAGTATAAGCCCAAAATCCGTTTCGTAAAGATTGGGAATATATATTTATACGTTTCATAGTTTGGAAATGTATCTAAAATTGAGACGCCCGACATCAATAATAGAGCATTGACATTGAACGTCCTAATCTGGAGCGACAAACGGGGCTCGAACCCGCGACCCTCAGCTTGGGAAGCTGATGCTCTACCAACTGAGCTACTGTCGCATTCTTTGAGTGCAAAGTTAAGAATTTTGTTGGATATGACAAAATTATTCGCTATTTTTGCCGAAAATAAACATCGCTTATGACCTTAGACCTGGCACTGGTTACATATCAGCCGCATGGCATCATTCGAGTCAGCAACCAAAAGTTGCCACAAGTCGAAGGTGTTAGATATGTCGTTTCGTGGCAACAGCATCACGATGCGCCTATCCCCCCGGACATCGCCTCCCGCCCGGATATAATTGTGCACAGATTCGATAGTACCGGCCAAGCAGCAAACAGAAATAACGCAATAGCCAATTGTTCGGCTGACATTATTTTGCATGCCGATGACGATATTATTTATACTCGCAAAGGGCTGCTTTCCGTTATATCCGTTTTTGAGCAGAATCCTAATCTGGATTTAGCTACATTTCGGTCAATTCACAATTCAGGGTGTACATACCCTGATGTAGAAACCGAATTAAAAGTGCATTTGCCTAAAAATTACTTCGTCGCAACGTTTGAAATTGCGTTCAGGCGAGCAACGTGCGGCGCTTTGCGCTGCCACCCCGAGCTGGGGCTCGGCTCACCCGAGCTTCACGGAGGGGAAGATGAAGTGTTTTTAATGAACGCCATAAAACACGGATACGATTGCCGGTTTTTCCCGCTGACAATCTGCACACACGACCACCCGTCGACCGGAACTAAGATGAATCCGACCGATGGCAATCTGCGCGCATCGGGGTGTGTAATCGCGCTATACTATCCGTGGACTTCGCCGCTGCGCATACCGCTTAAGGCCTGGAGACTGTATAAATCCGGCCGATCTGTGTTCGGGCGGGCGGTGAGGCTGCTGGTCGCCGGGGCGATGAAAGCGCCGGGGCTCAGAAGGCGAGGCGATGATACTGTCATTTGGTAATAATCCTTTTATAAATTGTCCAGAAAATGAAACAATGTCCGAAATGCGGGTCCATGCACCCCGACAACATGATGTTTTGCCCGGCCTGCGGCACTGAGCTGGTCTACGTTCAACAGACCACACCCCCGCCCTATGGCAGCAATGCTACTTACAACAGCTATGACGATAACGCGTTTTCGCCCTCGGGCCCGCAAGGCAAAAGCCGCGGAATTGCCGGTCTGCTCGCTATCTTGGTCGGCGGTCTTGGCGTGCAGTATTTCTATCTCGGCAAGGTGGGCGGCGGTTTGCTGACTATACTTCTGACTATCTGCACTTGCGGCATATGGGACGTTCTGATGTTGATTCAGGGCATTTTGATGCTTTGCATGACCAACGCCGAGTTTCAGCGCAAATACGTCGACAGCACGTCTACGATGCCTCTGTTCTAAACCGGAATGACAAGCAGCGGCACATCAGTGTGAAACAGAATGCGATGTGCAGCTCCCGGGTTAAAAAGGCGCGCGAAGATATTCTTTTTCCGATTCGGCACCACAACCAAATCGACAGTTCCGATTTCCAGGTCGGGACTGTTCTTTTTATGCTCGACCAGCGTGAATTCATAGCCTGGGAAATGTTGCGCGCAATAGTCGCTGAGAGCGATGCGGGCGGCATTGTTCGTGGCGGCCGAATACTTGTCGTTGGGCATGCAGATGACCTTGATGGCCACTCCCGGCTCTGCATCTTTCGGCAGCAGACGGTTCAGGGCGTCGAGCGCAAGGAAGTCTTCCTGCTCGAGATGCGACAGCAAGGCGACACGCCTCACCGATTTGAGCGATTTAAACGAGCCGACAGACTCGGGCACCGTCAGAGCCTGCACCCGACAGGAATCAAGCACCTCGGCTGTAATGCTGCCGGCCAGATCGGCGGCCTTTTTCTCGGCCGACCGAGTGCCCATGACCAACAGGCGCACCCGCGGGTGCTCTTTGACATAGCGGTCGATGGACTCTTCGGGCACACCTTCGAGCAACTCGGTCGAAAACTTGACCGGGGCCAAGGCTCCGTGCTTGATTTCGCCGCGCAATTGTTGCTGCAGCTTGTGCATTTCCGAACGGGCCGCCTTGGCAATCAGAACGGAAGCATTCACGTTTTCGGCCTCGATGTCGGTCATGTCAAGGGTTACGGACTGGCCCAACGATGTCAGAGGATTTACATGCGGCACTAAAAACGAATGCAACACGACGACCTTGGCGCCCATAGACGCAGCTATGTCGAATGCGACGCGGATTGCGCGCATCGACTTTTCAGAAAAGTCTACCGGAACGAGAATGAGCGGAGTCTCGTTTGAATTGACGGGCGTCTCGACCGAAAAGATTTCAGGATTCTCGACAATGCGCAATGCCAGCGGCAAATCGCGTTCGAAAATGCGCACGCGCACTCCCGCGGCTACCACGGGTGCGGAAAGGTTCACATTCTGCAATGTAACGGCCACGCCCTCGCGCTCAAGCAGCGCTTTGAGCGCCTGAGCCTTGTCGAGGGTATGAATCGCAATCGTTATGAGGCGGTCAGACTCCACGGTTAAAAGAGGGAAAGAGAGGAGAATGAGAATTTAATGGCAATGCTTGTTATTTACCTTCTTCGGCAAGAATTTCAAGAGCCATGTCGTAAATCGTAGTGTCGTCAAGAACCACGATTCCGCCGTCGGGACCCGGTTCGATATGAACGCCGAGGTTCTTGCCGAATTCATAGTTTGTGCCGCCGAAGTAGTTGCGTACGGTCTGAACGGTTATATTAAGTTTGTCGGCAATGCGGTGCATCGAACCATCGGGAAGACTGTCTTTGAGTTGACGGAGTTCGTTGAAAGTGATTGTCTTGCTCATAATCTTGAATCGTTTGAGGGGGTTATAGATTTATTTCTTGACGTAAAGTTAAGACTTTTTTCCGAAGCCACAAAATAAAAAGAGAGGACTAAATATATGTTATACAACACATATTTTCTAATCGGTTGATTGTTCGCTGATTATATAATCTCGACCGCTTCGGCCGAAATCCAGGCGCGGTGGTTGCCGTCGACTCTCACGTCAAACCACTTTTCTTTTCCCGTGGCAATCGAGTCGAGAATGGTAACTTTTGTGCCTTCATGAAGCAGCAGCGCCTCTTCAGACCTGTCTTTAGGCTGTCGGGGAGTCGTTGACAAAATTACCGACGGGCTCACCACGACGGCTTCATTATCGGCCGAGGCCTTGCGCGCTCCGCGCCATGCCAGAATATTGGCCAGCACGCACACAAGCAACAGCAGCCCGGCGCCGAAAAAGCCCACCTTGCGCACTGCGACGCCGGCGGCAAAAAACCAGACGCACACTCCGGCCAGCGCCAGCACAAATGCAACCAGGCCAATCCACGCCCAGGCATCGGGGTGCATGTTCGAAGCAAACGAATCGACGGCTCCGCCCACAAATGACACCTGCGGCTCGATGCGATCGACCGTGCGCGAATTGACAAACTCGAGATTGTCGGCTATATCGCTGTTTGCGGGATCGAGCCTCAGCGCCCGCTCATAAGAGACGACAGCCATGCCCGACATTCCGGCCCGGTAATATGCGTTGCCAAGATTATAGTAACGTTCGGCCGACGGGCCGAGTGAATCGATGGCAGCCTGATAGAGGGCGGCGGCGTTGAGAAAATCGTCGGCCATGTATGCCGAATCGGCATCGGCCACGATGTTTGCCCGGCCGACCAAAACGGAAGCGGTTACAAATAGTGTCAGAAAAAATTTTTTCATTGTCGGTCAGGATTTCAAACTTTCAATTTCATCAATGACTCCGCGCGCATCGTCATAGGTGTTTCCGGCAGCGTCGGCCGACGATTGCGGGGTGTAACGGGCCATTTCACACTCGTTCAGAATGGCGGCAAGCCGTTGCTGCGTTTCTTCAGAGGCGCCGCGGGCAACCAGCGTGGCCATCACGTTGTCGCGGCTCATCTGCGACGCCGGAATGGCAAGCTTGTCTGACAGATAGCTCTGCAGAGCCCGCAACAGTTCCTCATAGTAGCCGTCATACTGCTTTGCGCGCAGCAGTTTGCCGGCCTTGGCCAGACGGCGGCGCGCCACTTTGCCCGCGCGGTTCAGCCTCCGGCCTTCGGGATCGGCCTGACGCGAACGGTAATATATGGCAGCCAGGGCAAACACCACGACCAGCAAGAGCGGATAGACAGTCCAGTAGAATGCGCTGCGGGCCATGAAGCCGCCTTCAGCGCCGGGGCCGTCAGCGCCGACGCGAATATGGTGTATGTCTGTGTTCTTGGCCTGAATGTCCTGTTTGCCGCCTTGAGCTGACGCGCTGACGTCGGCGCCTTTTTCAACGTCGATGTCATAGCCCTCGCAACGCACTGTTTCATACGACGCTGTCGAAGGATTGAAATAGATAAAATCGTATGCTCCGATGCTGAACTTGCCAACTGACTGCGGCACAAAAGTGTATTCCACGGTCTGCGTTCCGGTCATGTTCCGTCCGCTTACCCGCGCCGTATTGTCTACGCTCGGTTCATAAACCTCGAACTCTGACGGGAAGTCGATTTTCGGGGCGGAGAGGAACTTGATGTTTCCGGTGCCCTCGATTGTATAGATAATTGTCGACGCCTCGTTGGTCTTGAACTTGTTGCCGACCAGCCGGGCCGATATGTCAAACTTGCCCACGGCGCCCGAAAAACCGGCCGGTCGCGGTTCGGGAAGCGCCTTGACGGTCAGCGTGGTTGAGCGCGGTTTGAGCTTCACCTCCTTGCTCTCCATCATCGGCCGGTAGCCGAAAATATCCTGAACGTAGGTCTGCCGATATGCCTGGGCCGTATATTCGCCGCCTTTCAGCTCGATGCTTCCGGCGCGCTGGGGATAGAGCAACGCCCTGTAGACCACAGCCGAATACAGCTGCCGCCCTCCGACGGTTTCAGGTTTCCACTCGATTGTCTGCGGCATGCCCAGACTCTCGATCAGGCAGCCGTCAAATGTCGGCAGGCTCGATGTGGCCAGGCCTTCGACCTGCATGTTTGTGCTATATAGCTTAATCACGGCCTCAACCGCCTGCTGCTCGTAGACGTTATTGGCCGAGATGCCGACGGCCATATACAGTTCGTTCGGTCCCACTTCGAAATTGCCGCTATTGGCGCCGGGACGTCGCGACGACTGATTGCCGGCGGGGGCGCCCCCCTGCTGCGGAGAGCCGGCTCCGATAACAAATCTGCCGGGCTGCGTCGAATATGTCTTTCCGTTAATGCTCACGGCAATTGAGGGCACACTGACCTCGCCCTCCTTGTCGCCTTGAAAGCTATAGGTATAGGACTGCGTTTCCGAGCGCTGCATGCGGCCGTTTATAATCGACACCGAAGTCGAGGTCGACGTGCCCGGACCACCGATAAACGTACAACCCGAAAGCTCGGGCAGCTTCGGGGCCGAGACGTTTCCGTCAGGATTGTTCACGGTAACCGTGATTGTGAAACGCGAGCCGACACGGGCGTTGCGCGGCAGAGAAATCTCAACCGACGTCTGCCCGATGGCGAGGGCCACAGCCGCCGCCACGGCAAAGAACGAGATGAATAATCGGCGTATCGTCATATAATTATCATTTCAAAGTCTACCAGTTTTTGCCGCGCGAGCGTTGACCGCCGGTCTTTCCCGGTTCGCCCTTTGCGCGGGCGCGGGCGGCAGCGTCTTTTTGCTCAACAGCGTTCAGAATCTGCTCGCGATTGCTTTGGCTGATGTTCTGTTCCTTCTGCTGCTGTTGCTGTTGGTCTTGCTGCTGATTCTGCGGCTGTTGTTGCTGCTGTTGGTCTTGATTCTGTTGCTGATTTTGATTCTGGTCCTGATCTTGATTTTGGTCTTGATTCTGGTCCTGATTCTGATCTTGATTCTCAATCTGCTTCTGCACATAGCGCAGATTCTCGCGGGCCTTTTCGTTTGCGGGATTCTTGCGCAAAGCCTGCTTGTAGCCCTCGAGAGCGCCCTGCAGGTTCTGCTGACCGAACGCCACATTGCCCATATTATAGGCTGCATATTCGGCGATTTTCGGATTTTCGGCCTGAATGAGCTGCTGCATGGTCTGCACGGCGTTCTGCATCAGTTCAGCATTCTCTGACGCATTGTCGGCGGCTATATGCAGCCGCGTCAACGCCTGATTGTAAAGTCCGACTTCACTTGCGGGGTTCACGTTCAGCGCGCGGGCATAGAGAATCTCGGCCTCCTTGAAATGGCCTTGACGGAACTGCTCGTTGCCCTCGCGTATGTACTTGCGCTCGGGGCGTTGCGAATTATCCGGAAATGCCAGTGCCGGAGCCATCGGAGCCTGTGCCGAGGCCACGCCGCCGCAAATCAGCATCAGCAGCGCCGCCGATGCGCCGCGGCTGAAGAAGTTATATTTGCGCAAGAATCCGATTTTGCGGTTCGAGAAGATGCAATCGGCAATGATGAGCAACAACGCAATCCAGGCGAAGAGGGGAAACTGCTCGTCGTTGGCCGTATAATTGACCTTGCCGAGATTTGCCTTCTTGATGTCGTCCAGACGGTCAACCAGCTCGTTGAGGGCCGAAGCCGAGGCGCCGTTGATGTAAACGCCTCCGCCGGCCTCGGCAACCTGCCGGGCCAGTTCCTCGTTGAGATATGTGGTAACGACCATGCCGTTCTCGTCTTTGAGCCAGTTGGTATATGACTTGTCGAGAGGAATCTGCGCGCCCTTGCCCGAACCGAGACCGATAACGTCGACTTCGATTCCTTCGTCGTGAGCGGCTTTGGCCACGGGCACGGCGTCGCCAATCTGATCTTCAGCATCGGTGATGACCACGATTGCGCGCTCAATGTCCTTGCCGCCGCTGAACGAATTCATGGCCACTTCAATGGCCGCGCCTATATCCGTGCCCTGATTCTCGACCATGCCGGTAGAAATTTCGTTGACATAGAGCTTGGCCGAAACGAAATCGGGCGTCAGAGGCAGCTGAGTGAAAGCGTCGCCGGCAAAAACAATCAAGCCGACACGGTCATTGTCGAGTTTGCCGATCAGAGAGTTCAACACGTGTTTTGCACGCTGAAGGCGCGAAACGCCCCGCGGGTCGTCGGTCGACGAAGCGAGCATCGAGTTAGACACGTCAACGGCAATCATCACCTCGATGCCGTTCATTTCTTCTTCGGTAACCTTGCCTTTGGTGCGCGGACGCGCCAGCATCACCACCATCGAGCAGAGCGCCAGCAAAGCGATGACAATCTTGACCGTCGGGAGATATTTAGACACGTCGGGCATCAGCGTCGCGAGCACCGACGGATTGCCGAAACGGGCAAGCCTGCGGCGGCGCAAAAAACGCATGCGCCAGTAAAGCAGCGCCAGAATGCCTACCGCAATCAAAAGGTAGAACAACTGTGGATTTGCAAAATTTACCATATATCACATATACCGGGGCTTACCCCCGTGAAGATTTTAAGGGATTGAACGAAGAACGGTGAGTTTCAGCAGCAGCTGCAGGGCAAACAACCCGAAAGCGAGCCATGCCCACAGCATATAGTCATCTTCGGTATGCGAGAAGTTGCGCACGTCGAATTCTGTCTTCTCCATGGCGTCGATTTCGTCGAACACCTCGCTCAGCGCGGTTGAAGAAGTTGCCGGAAAATATTTTCCGCCGGTCATGGAGGCGATGTTCTGCAGAGCTTTTGCGTCGACCGGCGCCGTCAGGAACATGCCGAGGCGGTTGCCGCGCTCATCCATATAAGGCACAGCCTGCTCGCTGCCGGTTGCGCCTACGCCGATGGTGTAGATTTTCACGCCGAGGTCTTTGGCGATTTCGGCAGCCGTTTCCGGCGCGACGACTCCGGCATTGTTAGTGCCGTCGGTAATGAGGATTATGCTCTTGCTCACGGCCTGTCCGTCTTTGATGCGGTTGATTGCCGAGGCTATGCCGTCGCCTATCGCGGTGCCGTCAGACGAAATGAGTCCCACCTTGACCCCGCCGATGTAGTTGGCAAGCATTGCGCGGTCAGAGGTCAGCGGCACGGCCGAAAAGCTCTCGCCGGCAAAGAGCACGAGGCCCATATTGTCGTTCTGGCGGCCGGCCACGAACTTGCTCGCCACTTTCTTGGCGGCTTCGAGGCGGTTGGTGCGTCCGAGGTCGGCGGCCTGCATTGAGCCGGAAATATCCAGAACGAGCACAATGTCAGTGCCCTCGACGTTGGTCTTGCTCCAAGAGTCGTGGGTCTGCGGACGGGCAATCACGACGATGAGACACGCAATTGCCAGACAGCGCATGGCGAAGAGCACATGGCGCATGGCCGGCTTCCAGCCGCCGCTGACTCCGGCAAACGGCAAGGTGGTCGACATGCGCAGAGCGGGCTCCTTGCGACGCCTGACGATATACCAGGCCACCAGCGGCACCAGCAGCAGCAAAAGCCACAGTGCATGGGGGTGCATGAACTGTATGTTCATTTTTTAGCCTCCTTTCCGGTAATTTCGGCCTCGGGTTCGGGCTTGGTGTTCTCGACGAAGTCCATTGCCTGACGGAATGCGCGGGCGTTGTCTTCGGGCAACGGGCGCAGACGGGCAAACTTGACGTAGTCGGCCATTTCGAGAATGTCGTTCATCATGGCCGACGCCGACTTCTCGGGCACGGTGGCATAGACAGCGCGCTTGATCTGAGGCGTCGTCATCTCCATGGCGTTTATGCCGAAGCGGCCGTCAAGATATTGCCTGAGAATTTCGGTAAGTTCCGTGTAATATTCCTTTTCGCGGCCCTTTTCGCAGAGCTGGCGGTCGTGCAGGCGATTAAGCTGCTCGATTGCCTTTTCATAAGGCGGCACTGGCACCTCTTCCTTGGCCATAATCTTGCCGAGACCGCCCTTGCGCCAGATGACGTAGGCCGCCACGCCGCCGCCGACGGCGAGCACTCCGAGCAGAATTGCCCACCACCAGTTATAGAGCCAGTCGGGCACCCAGTCCCAGAAATGGCGTTGCTGGGTCACGGCCGGCATCCATGAGTGAATGGTGGTCATGGTGTCTATATTGGCCGTGAGCACTTTCAGCGCCAGCGCGTTCGAGCTGAAAGTGTCGGTTCCGGCCACGAGCTGTATGCCGGGAATCACGACCTCGCCCGAGTCCCACGGCTGCACCAGCAGGGTGCGACGCAGTTGCAGGCGCCCGTTGCCGAGGTCTGTCGTGTCGACGGCCGACGAATAGTTGACCTCCACACCCGGCAGAATCTCTACCACGCTCTGACGCGGGTCAACCGGGTCGGTGAGCCAGCGCGCGTTAAGCGACGCGGGCTGAATAACCTCCACGTCGACCTGACGCAGAGCGCCCTGCATGACCACTACGGAGTCTATGGCGGCCCTGACCTGCACCGACGGTGCCGCCATGGCGGCGAAACCGCCCGACACCATAAAAGCCGCTATCAGTTTAAGTCTGTTCATCTGAAAAAACATTCTATTTAATTCCGCGCTGGCGGAACATGGCCATTAGCGCCTTTACGTAATCCTCGTCAGTGGCCACCGACGCGCAATCCACATGACAGCGGTTCATGGTCTCGGTCATTGTCTGGCGGCAGTCATACCACCACTTGCCGTAGGCCTTGCGCACTTTTGCCGACGACGTGTCAATCCAACACTCGCGGCCGCTCTCGAGGTCGGCCACGCGCATGAGCCCCACCGGGGGCAGCTCGGCATCGCGCTTGTCATAAACCTGAATCGCCGTAACGTCATGCTTGCGCGAGGCTATGGACATCGGCCTGTAATAGTCTGACATGTCGATGAAGTCGCTGATGACGAATGCCGTGCAGCGCTTCTTGATTACATCGCTTAGATAGCGCATGGCCGCGCCGATGTCCGTGCCGCGCTCGGCCGGCTTGAAGTCAAGCAGTTCGCGTATGATATATAATATGTGGTGCAGACCTTTTTTCGGAGGTATGAACTTCTCGATTTTCGACGAAAAGAACACCACACCGATTTTGTCATTGTTCTGGCTCGCCGAAAAAGCGAGTGTGGCGGCAATCTCGGCAATCATCTCGCGCTTGGGCTCGCCGACGGCGCCGAAAAGGCGGCTGCCGCTGACGTCGACAAGCAACATCATGGTCAGCTCGCGCTCTTCTTCGTATACCTTGACGTAGGGGTGGTTCTGGCGGGCCGTAACGTTCCAGTCAATATCGCGTATATCGTCGCCATACTGATATTCACGCACCTCGCTAAAGGTCATGCCGCGCCCTTTGAAGGCCGAATGGTACTCGCCGGCAAAAATGTTGCGCGAGAGCCCCTTGGTCTTTATTTCAATTCTGCGTACTTTCTTTAGCAGTTCGTTAGCGTCCATCGCCGTTCAAATCAATGAAAGGGATTAAGGCACCTGCACGCGGTCGAGAATCGTCGAGATGACCTCGTCGGTGTTAATGTTGTTGGCCTCGGCCTCATAGCTCAGGCCGATGCGGTGGCGCAGCACGTCGTGGCATACGGCGCGCACATCTTCGGGCACGACGAAGCCGCGGTGTTGCAGGAAGGCGTAAGAACGGGCGGCCTTGGCCAGGGCGATTGACGCACGCGGCGAGGCGCCGAAGCTGATGATGCTCTTGAGGTCGTCGAGGCCGTAGTCGGCGGGGAAACGCGTTGCGAAGACAATGTCGACGATGTAGCGTTCGATTTTTTCGTCGATATAAATCTGAGCCACGGTCTTCTGCGCGTCAATCACCTCTTCGGGCTTGATGAGCGGACGGATTTCCGTCTTGACGGGCGAGATGTTCTGACGAATGATGAGTTTCTCGTCCTCGCGAGTGGGATAGCCGATAACGACCTTGAGCAGGAAACGGTCAACCTGCGCTTCGGGCAGCGGATAGGTGCCTTCCTGTTCAATGGGGTTCTGAGTGGCCATCACAAGGAACGGCTCGTCGAGCTTGAAGGTGTTGTCGCCGATGGTAACCTGACGCTCCTGCATGGCTTCGAGCAGCGAGCTCTGCACCTTTGCCGGGGCGCGGTTGATTTCATCGGCCAGGACGAAGTTGGCGAAAATGGGGCCGCGCTTAACCTGGAAAGTCTCGTTTTTGACTGAATATACCATCGTGCCGATAACGTCGGCAGGCAGCAGGTCGGGAGTAAACTGAATGCGGCTGTATTTGGCGTCGATGAGCTGGCTGAGAGTCTTGATTGCCAGCGTCTTTGCCAGGCCGGGCACACCTTCGAGCAGCACGTGCCCGTTGCTGAGCAGTGCAATCAGCAACGACTCGACCAGATGTTTCTGACCCACGATTGTCTGGTCCATGCCCTTGACAACCAAATCGATAAAATTGCTTTTCGCGGCCACAATCTCGTTTAGCTCGCGTATATTCACTGAATCACTCATATAATTATTTTTGGTTATATCGTGGTGCAAAATTAACTATTTAACAAATAAGTTGTGCGGCTTGATTTGTTAATTTAGGTTATTTTAGTTTTTCATCAGTTAAAGCGACTGTAAATTTCTATGGCCTTGACGCTTGCCTCTTTAAGTTTTTCAGGGTCGCCGGGGGTCAGACCATACTTTGCGGCAGGGGGAATCACAACAACCGTGCCGGCGTTCAGACGGTCGGGGTGGCCGAGTTGCGACGCGTTTTCTTCGTAGATGTAGACCCAATATTCCATCTGGCCGTAATGAGCGCGCGCCATGGTGGTGAGATAGCGCGTCGCGGTGATGGTGTCGGTAACGACGGGCGCGGGCTCGGGTTCCGGCTCAGGCTCAGGCTCGACAATCGAGTCGGTCGGACAGGTCGGACTTGTCGGACTCGTCGGACTCGTCTGACTCGTCTGACCGGCCGGCGCCGAAAAGCGCCCCACGGCCCAGCCGCAGCCAAAGCATAGCGCCCCGAACAGCAGCGTCCAGGCCCACACCCACGCCGACCGTCGCGGCCGCTCAGCGGCCGCAGCCGGCTCAGGCTCGGTTATAGGGCTTATTGGACTTATAGGGCTTATAGGGCCTATTGGACCTATAATAGGTTCCTCTACCGCGTCATTCTCCTCTTCAAATTCAGCCGCAGCGGCAATTTCCTCTCCTGCCGCCTCTGCCGCCTCTGCCGGACCCGCTTCTTCCGGTTCGGATTCAGCGGGTTCTTCGGTGTCGTCCATGCCCTCCGGAAGCTCAACCGGCTCGAATGCGGCAAACGGCGCATTGACGGCCTCGGCAAATTCCGGGTCGGGCACAAAGGCCACGGTTTCAGACGTAACGACGAAACGGCCGACAAACGGCACGTTCACCTCGCCGTCTTCTTCAAGACTCTCGGCTGCAAGCGAAAAGAGCTCGCGCAGAAAATTTTCAGCATCGGCGTCGCTGCACTGTGTCAGCTCGGCCACGGTGTGGCTCAGCTGCGAAAAAATGATTGTCTTATCCATTGGCTGACGGGTCGTTATGCGATTCCACAAGTTTGCGCAACTTGCCCGCGGGGCTGAACACGACCCTTATTTCAGGGGGCAGAAGCAGTTTGCCGCCCGTCGAGAGGTCTGAAACTATCTGTTCGTCATGTTTTTCGGTGCGGAACGAGCCGAAAGCCGGCACGGCCACTACGTCGCAGTCGCCGCAATGGCGCAGCAGTGCGCGCTCCAGCCCCTGCAGCAGGGTCTCGGCGGCCTTGCGGTCGCGCCCCGTGCGCCGCGCCAGTTCTGCAATGAATGTCTTGCTCATGGTCTTCTTTTGTCAGTCTTCAAATGATGTCTGCACGGGCAGCGAGTTCAGGTTGTCGATATAGTCGAGCAGTTCGTCGCGGCCTGCACCCGTTTCAGACGAGGTTACGAAAATCGGCGGTAGTTCTTCCCACTGTTCGGCCAGCGCGGCCTTATAGGCGGCAATGTTCTCTTCAAGCTTGCGCGGCCCGAGCTTGTCGGCCTTGGTGAAAACGATGGCGAAAGGCACGCCGTTCTCGCCGAGCCAACCCATGAATTCCATGTCGATTTTCTGCGGTTCGTGGCGTGCGTCGACAAGCACGAACAGCGACGTCATCTGCGGGCGGCCGAGAATGTAGCCGTTGATTATCCGCTCCAGTTTCTTGCGGTCGTCCTTGCTGCGGCGAGCATAGCCGTAACCGGGAAGGTCGACGATATACCAGCCGTCATTGATGAGGAAATGATTTATCAGAGTCGTCTTGCCCGGAGTGGCCGACGTCATGGCCAAATTTTTGCGGCGGGTCAGCATGTTGATGAGCGACGACTTGCCGACATTGCTGCGCCCGATAAAGGCATATTCATGGAGCGACGCGGGCGGGCACTTGGCCACATCGCTGTTGCTGATTGCGAATTTAGCTGAGTTAATCTGCATAAAAGAGGGGGTTTTGTTGCTACAAAGTTAAGCATTTTTTGCATAACTAAGGGAAAAAGCGTAAATTTGCAGTCTCAGAAACACGTGTTACAACAGTAAGCATACCACTTATAATTCATAATGGAATTTTCCGCCCGACAGATTGCAGAGCTAATCGGAGGCGCCGTCGAGGGCAACCCTGACGCCACTCTGCGAACCTTTTCCAAAATAGAAGAAGCCGGTTCCGGCGCTCTGACATTTCTTGCCAATCCCAAATACAGCCATTATATATACACAACCGGCGCGTCGGCCGTGCTGGTCAGCGACGACTTCCGCCCGACAGAGCCTGTAGAGTCGACGCTGATTCGTGTGAAAGACCCCTATGCCGCCCTGGCGCAGCTGATGCGCATGGTCGACGAGTTGACTCACCCGCGCCCCCGCGGAGTCGAACAGCCGGCGTTCATCGCACCCGGCGTCGAAATTTCAGACGACTGCTATGTCGGCGCCTTCGCATACATCGGCAACGGTGCAAAAGTGGGCCGCAACGTAGCCATCTATCCGCAGGCCTATGTCGGCCCGGGCGTGAGCATCGGCGAAGGCACCGTCATCTATGCCGGCGCAAAAATTTACCACGGCTGCAAAATCGGCAAAAACTGCATTATACATGCCGGTGCCGTCATCGGCGCCGACGGATTCGGCTTCGCTCCCAACCCCGACGGAACCTACAGCAAGATTCCGCAGCTGGGCCACGTTGAAATCGCCGACGACGTTGAAATCGGCGCCAACACGACGATTGACCGCGCTACGATGGGCTGCACGGCAGTGGGCCGCGGCACCAAGCTCGACAACCTGATTCAGGTGGCTCACAACGTTGAAATCGGCGAGAACACCGTGATGGCCTCGCAGGTGGGCATAGCCGGCTCGACCAAAGTGGGCAGCAACTGCATGGTCGGCGGTCAGGTGGGCATTGCGGGCCACATCACAATCGGCGACCGCGTGAACATCGGCGCGCAAAGCGGACTGCACACCAACACCGCGCCCAATCAGACCATCATGGGCTCTCCGGCCATCAACGCGCGCAAGTGGATGCGCCAGACGGCCTACGTCAACCGCATCGACGAACTTTTCAGCCGCGTCAACAAAATCGAAAAAGAAAATAAAAAATAAACGCATTAAAATGAAGCAGACTACGCTTAAAAACAGCTTCAGCCTCTCAGGCAAAGGCCTACACACCGGGCTGGAAATTACGGCCGAATTCTGTCCCGCACCAGACAACCACGGCTATAAATTCCAGCGCATCGACCTTGAAGGCGAACCGATAATCGACGCCGTGGCCGAAAACGTGAAATCGACCAACCGCGGCACGGTGATTGGCCGCGGCGACGCGCTGGTGTCGACCATCGAACACGCAATGGCCGCCCTCTATGCCGCCGGAATCGACAATGTGCTCATCAAGGTCAACGCCCCCGAGATGCCCATTCTCGACGGCTCGGCAAAAGAAATCAGCGACGCCATCACGGCCGCCGGAATCGTCGAGCAGGAAGCCGACAAGGAATTCTATGTCGTGAAACAGAAAATCGAGGTGCGCGACGACACCACCGGCGCGTCGATTGAAGTGCTGCCCGACGACGAGTTCTCAATCGACACCATGGTGGCCTTTGACAGCCCCGTGCTGCCCAACCAGTTTGCAAGCCTCGACAGCCTCGCCGGCTTCAACGAGCAGATTGCCAACAGCCGCACATTCGTCTTTGTGCGCGAAATCGAACCGCTGCTCAACGCCAACCTCATCAAGGGCGGCGACCTCGACAACGCAATCGTCATTTACGACAGCCCCATGACGCAGGAGCAGCTCGACCACATTGCCGACGTTGTCGGCGCGCCTCACGTCAAGGTCGAAGAGTTCGGTTACATCAACAACCGTCCGCTCGAACATGACAACGAACCCGCACGCCACAAGCTGCTCGACGTCCTCGGCGACATTGCCCTCATCGGCCGTCCGCTCAAGGGACGCATCATCGCCACCCGCCCGGGCCACTCGCTGAACACCACCCTGGCCAAGCAGATTCGCAAAGAGCTGAAACGTCAGGAAATCCAGGCCCCGGTCTATAATCCCAACATCGAGCCTATTATGGACATCAACGCAATCAGGCGCTCGCTGCCCCACCGCTATCCCTTCCTGCTCGTTGACAAAATCATCGAAAAAAGCGACAAACACATCGTCGGCATCAAGAACGTTACGGGCAACGAGCCTTTCTTCCAGGGCCACTTCCCTCAGGAACCGGTGATGCCGGGCGTACTCCACGTCGAGGCCATGGCTCAGACAGGCGGCCTGCTCGTGCTGAGCCAGGTCGAAGAGCCCGAACGCTACTCGACCTATTTCATGAAGATTGACAACGTGAAGTTCCGCCAGAAAGTCGTTCCGGGCGACACGCTGATATTCCTGGTGTCGTTCATGACCCCGATGCGCCGCGGCTGTGCCGTGATGAAAGGCTACGCTTTCGTTGGCGAAAAAATCGTAACCGAATGTGAGTTCATGGCTCAGATTATCAAAAATAAATAATTCTGACAGACACAGCTATGAACCAACCCTTGGCAAGCATACACCCCGACGCGCGCATAGCCCCGGGAGTAATCATCGACCCGTTCGTATTCGTGGCAGCCGACGTTGAAATCGGCGAAGGCACACACCTTCATGCGGGCTCCGTTGTGCTCGACGGCGCACGCATCGGCCGCAACTGCAACATTCACTCGGGCGCTGTCATTGCCGGCATTCCGCAAGACCTGAAATTCAAAGGAGAAAAAACAACGGCCGTCATCGGCGACAACACGACCATTCGCGAAAGCGCCACGGTTAACCGCGGCACGGCATCGAAGGGCACCACCATTGTCGGCTCAGACTGCCTCATCATGGCCTACAGCCACATTGCCCACGACTGCGTAATCGGCGACCGCTGCATCATCTCCAACGCCAGCCAGATTGCCGGCGAGGTGGTGATTGACCATCACGCAGTCATTGGCGGCGGCTCGCTGATTCACCAGTTCTGCCACATAGGCTCGCACGTCATGATGCAAGGCGGCTCGCTGGTCAACAAAGACGTGCCCCCTTACATTGTCTGCGCGCGCAACCCCATCAGCTATGCCGGCATCAACGTCGTCGGCCTGCGCCGCCGCGGATTCACCGCCGAGCAGATTACCGGCCTGCAGGAGATTTACCGCATCATCTTCTCGAGCGACCTCAACACGACCGACGCCCTGGCCGCCGTCGAGGCCAACGTGCCCGACTCCGACTTCCGCCGCGAAGTCATGGACTTTGTGCGCGGCTCTCACCGCGGAATCCTCAAAGGCAACAACTACTGACTTCTGCACGTGTAGGGACGCACGGCTCGTGCGTCCGCCTGTAATAACCAATGGCGCATCGGTTTATGCGTCTTGGCGCGGCGGACGCACGGGCCGTGCGTCCCTACAAAATTCACGTCCGACCTATAATCTCCTCAAACAGATTAGCGGGAGCTCTTTCCATAAAAAGCGACTAATAACTCGCAAAATTTGCGACTTATTCGCCGGATTTTAGTTTTTCGCGAAAATTCACTAACTTTGCAGGTATATGGCAAGAATCATCTGCATCGACTATGGCCGCAGGCGGTGTGGCATCGCCGTTACCGACGAGTTGCGCATCAGCGCGTCGCCTCTGACCACTGTCGGGTCGGGCGATGTGCTTGATTTTGTGCTGAAATATGTGGAGGCCAACCGCGTTGACCTTGTCGTGGTCGGGAAACCGACCACCCTCAGAGGCGAGCCGTCCGAATCATGGCGCTACATCGAGCCGTTTACCCGCGCGCTGGCTCGCCGCCTGCCCGAGGGCGTGAAACTCGAGCTCTATGACGAGCGCTTCACCTCTACCCTCGCCCATCAGGCCATTCTCGACGCCGGTCTGCGCCGTCAGACACGACGCGACAAGGCCCTCGTTGACCGCACGGCGGCCACCATCATTCTAACCGATTATTTACAAAGCATATACAACCAACAATGAAACTCCCTATCTATATTTACGGCCACCCCGTTCTGCGCCGCGAAACCAAGGCGATTGACAAGGATTATCCCGAACTGCAGAAGCTCGTCGACGACATGTTCGAAACCATGTATGCGGCCGACGGCTGCGGACTCGCCGCGCCCCAGGTGGGCCTGAGCATCAAGCTCGTGGTCATCGACACCGACGTGCTCAAAGACCAGTTCCCCGAGTGTGCCGACCGCAAGATGGTACTCATCAACCCCGAAGTTACCGTGCTCGACGGCGAGGAATGCTCGCGCAGCGAGGGCTGCCTGAGCCTGCCGGGACTGAGCGAGAACGTGAGCCGCGTCGAACACATCAGGCTGCGCTGGTTTGACGAGAACTTCGAGCAGCACGAGGAGGAGATGACCGGCTTCCTGGCCCGCTGCGTGCAGCACGAAGTCGACCACCTGAACGGCAAAGTCTACATGGACCACGTAAGCGCCACCCGCAAACTGCTTATCCGCAACAAGCTGCGCAATCTCATGGACGGTAAGGTCAACTGCGACTACCGCGTCAAGACGGCCGCCTATCGCAAACGTTAACCCCGCTTAAATCAACCTTAATTTTTATGGCTGACGACAAGAAAATCATATTCTCGATGGTCGGTGTGAGCAAGACTTACCCGCCCCAGAAGCAAGTTCTCAAAAACATATATCTGTCGTTTTTCTACGGCGCAAAAATCGGCATCATCGGTCTGAACGGTTCCGGTAAGTCATCGCTGCTGAAAATCATTGCCGGCATCGACAAGAGCTATCAGGGCGAGGTCGTTTTCTCGCCCGGCTACTCGGTGGGCTACCTCGAACAGGACCCGCACCTCGACCCCGACAAGACCGTAATCGAGGTTGTGCGCGAGGGCGTGCAGCCGATTATGGACATGCTGGCCGAGTTCGACCGAGTCAACGAGGCCTTCGCCGACCCCGAAGTGCTTGAAAACCCCGACAAGATGGACGCGCTGATTGCGCGCCAGGCCGAGCTGCAGGACAAGCTCGACGCCGCCGACGCCTGGAACATCGACTCCAAGCTCGAACGCGCCATGGACGCCCTGCAGTGTCCGCCCGACGACCAGCCCGTTACGACGCTGAGCGGCGGCGAGCGGCGCCGCGTGGCCCTTTGCCGCCTGCTGCTGCAGCAGCCCGACGTGCTGCTGCTCGACGAGCCTACCAACCACCTCGACGCCGAGTCGATTGACTGGCTCGAACAGCACCTGCAGCAATATCCCGGCACGGTCATCGCCATCACTCACGACCGTTACTTCCTTGACCACGTGGCCGGCTGGATTCTCGAGCTCGACCGCGGCGAAGGTATTCCGTGGAAGGGCAACTACTCCTCATGGCTCGAACAGAAAACCAAACGCATGGCCCAGGAAGAGAAGCAGGCCAGCAAGCGCCGCAAGACCCTTGAGCGCGAGCTCGAGTGGGTGCGCATGGCTCCGAAGGCCCGTCAGGCCAAGGGCAAAGCCCGTCTGAACTCATATGACCGCCTGCTCAACGAAGACCAGAAAGAGCGCGAAGAGAAACTCGAAATCTTCATTCCCAACGGCCCGCGCCTGGGCAACAAGGTCATCGAGGCCACCGGCCTGGCAAAAGCATTCGGCAAGAAGCAGCTCTTCAGCGACCTGAGCTTCACCCTGCCGCCCAACGGCATTGTGGGCGTCATCGGCCCCAACGGCGCCGGCAAGACCACGCTGTTCAAGCTGATTATGGGTCTGGAGAAGGCCGATGCCGGAACGTTTGACGTTGGCGAGACCGTCAAGGTGGCCTACGTCGACCAGACCCACCGCGACCTCCTGCCCGAAAAAAGCGTCTACGAGGTCATCTCGCAGGGCGTCGAATCGTTCCGCATGGGCGGCCGCGACGTCAACGCACGCGCCTATCTGAGCAAGTTCAACTTCAGCGGCGCCGACCAGGAGAAGAAAGTGGGCGTGCTCAGCGGCGGCGAACGCAACCGCCTGCACCTTGCCATGGCGCTGAAACAGGAGGGCAACGTGCTGCTGCTCGACGAACCGACCAACGACATCGACGTCAACACGCTGCGCGCCCTCGAGGAGGGCCTCGAGGCCTTTGCCGGCTGCGCCGTCGTGGTGAGCCACGACCGCTGGTTTCTTGACCGCATCTGCACGCACATTCTCTCGTTCGAGGGCGAAGGCAAAGTCGTTTACTACGAAGGCTCATATTCTGACTATGAAGAATATAAGCGCGCCCACACCCCCGACGGCAAAGAGCCCCGGCGCCGCCGCTATCGCAAACTGATGGAATAAACACCCCGACCTCTCTGATGAAACACTCATTTGCAACACTGCTTGCAGCCGGCGCGACGCTGATTGTCGCCGGCTGCTCGGACAATAAATCATGGCGCCTCAACGGCGACACCGCCGAAAGCGTCGGCACGGTCTACATCGAGGCCCCCACCACCTCGGGCGGCTGGCACACCCTCGACTCGGCCTCGGTGGCCGACGGCAAATACAGCTTTATCCTGCCTGCGGCCAACGGCACCATTTACCGCCTGCGGCTGGGCGACAAGACCGTCTATCTGCCGGCCGACAGCACCGAGACGCTGACGCTCGACGCCTCGGGGCGCCGTGGCGGCTCGGCCGAGGCTCTGCTCTTCAACGCGGTCGATTCGGCCGTCAGCGCCGGAGCCGACGGCCGCGGCGTGCTTGGCAGCCTCGACGGGCAATATGCCTCGACGGCCGCCTATTATGCCACGCGCATCATGCGCGACCGCACCCTGCTGCGCACTGTAGCCAACCGCTACAAGGAAGAGCACCCCGCCGACCCGCGCACGTCAGTGCTGCTGGCCGATTTCGGGCGCATGAACTCCCCAGCCGCCAACACCGCCGCCGAAACCGATCCGCAAATCATCTACGCCCCTCAAATCAGCTACTTCGACATCGAGCTGATGGACCGCGAGGGCAAGATGAGAAAACTATCTGAAACGGTCGAGAACTCCCCGGTTGCCATTCTGGCCTACGTCGACCTCGCCTCGGCCGATGCGCCGGCCATCACCCGCGCGCTCGGCGACGCAAGCAACACCGGCGCCGCAATCTTCGAGGTCGGTTTCCACGAAAACCAGCACCTCTGGGCGGCTGCCACCGAAGGGCTGCCATGGGTCAACGTCTATCAGAGCGAAGCGGCCGACGACACCCACATGGGCCAGTATCGCGTAACCGCCCTGCCGATGTTCTTCATTCTGCG
Source organism: uncultured Porphyromonadaceae bacterium (assembly GCA_902495245.1). GTDB lineage: Bacteria > Bacteroidota > Bacteroidia > Bacteroidales > Muribaculaceae > UBA3263. The sequence goes on along the minus strand of CABUWI010000003.1, from coordinate 71,455 downwards.
CGACGGCGAAATCACCGAACGGATAACCGATTACACCAAACTTCCCAAATAAGATGACTCTCCGACTCAAATCTCTCCTCGCCGGGCTGCTTGTATGGTCTGTCGCCGGCGCGGCCGACGCCCCGAAATATATCTTCTACTTCATCGGCGACGGCATGGGCCACGGCCAGGTAATGGCCGCCGACACCTACCGCCGGCTCGTCGAGAAACAGCAAGACAAGATGCTGATGCTGCAGTTCCCCCACGGCGGCATGGCCACGACCTACTCGGCCGACACCCCCGTAACCGACTCGGCAGCCGCCGGAACCGCCCTCGCCACCGGCCGCAAGACCAAGAACAACATGCTCGGCATGACGCCCGACAGCGTCGCCGCGCGCAACGTGGCCGATGACCTCCACGAACTCGGCTACGGCATCGGCCTCGTCACGAACGTATGTCCCGACGACGCCACTCCGGCGGCATTCTACGCCCATGTGCCCGACCGCGGCATGTGGCGCGAAATCGCCGTGCAGTTCGCCGACTCACCCGTGAAGTTCCTTGCAGGCGCCAAACTCCGCGGCGCCATGCGCGGCGGCAAATACACCGGCCTCTATGAAGAAATCGAAGGCAAGGGCGTCAAGATTGTGCGCGGTGCCGAAAACCTCGGCGGCGTCGACGCCGACCGCGTAGTTCTGCTCAACACCGACACCGTTGCCGGCCAGCTCGGATTTGCCGTCGACTCGCCCCGTGGCAACACCCTCGCCCAATTCACCGAAGCCGCCATCGACCACATGCAGCGCACGTCGCCCGAGCGCTTCTTCCTCATGGTCGAAGGCGGCAACATCGACTGGGCCGGCCACGACAACGACGGCATCACCATTGTCCGCGAGGTGCTCGACTACGACAAAGTGCTCCGACAAGCCTACGACTTCTACCTCGCCCACCCCGACGAGACCCTCATCGTCGTAACTGCCGACCACGAAACCGGCGGAATGACTGTCGGCCAAAAATCCACGCGCTACAACCAGTATCCGCAGGTAGTTGACCGCCAGCACAAATCGAAAGCGCAGTTCAGCGAAGAATGCTTCGACATTATCCGCTCCGGCCGCGCCGTAACCTGGGAAGAAATGAAACAATATCTGACCGACGCGCTCGGCTTCTTCACCGAATCGCAGCTCAGCGCCGGTCAGGAAAAGCGTCTGCGCGAAGCCTTCGAGCACACCTTCGTCAGCAAAGACGGCAAAGAAAGCGTCAACCTCTACGCCACCTACCCCGAATTTGCCGAAGTAGCCTACACCATTCAGAACGAAATTGCCGGCTACGGCTTCACGTCGCCCAAACACACCGGCAACCCCGTGCCCGTCTTCGCCGTCGGCGTCGGCGCCGAGCGCTTCGGCCGTCCCCTCGACAACACCGACATTCCCCGCCTCCTCCGCCAACTCGCCTCCGGCTCCAAAGCAAACAAAATTAAATAACTTATATAAACTTATATAATTTATATAAAAAACCATATCTCAGACAGCGTTATGCACTGCAACTCCTTCATCAAACTGCCTGGCGACCACAAGCGATGGAATGTCTATCGCAAGTCCATGGTAGTCTGTGATGTTACGGAAATGTTTGTGCGGCGCCATCTGACATACAGCGCGCGGACTGCCGAACAAATGCGGCAAGCCGCGCGCTCATGTAAACAAAACATCGTTGAAGGCGTCTCCGACAAAACCGTCTCAATCGAGATGTGCATCAAACTGATTGGCGTAGCCTTGGGGTCGCTGAGAGAACTGGCCGAAGACTATGGCGACTACCTGCGGCAAAACGGACTCGCCACATGGGCTCTTGACGACGCGCGCGTCGCTCAGACCCGCAGATACTGCCGCCACGACAATGAGTCGGCGGAATTTGTAGCAAAATGCGAAGAAAGGTCAGCCGAAACCATTGCCAACATCATGCTTGTTCAGTGCGCCCAACTTGACCAAATGTTGGGCGCTGTCATCAAAAAAATTGAAAATGAATTCATTCACACCGGTGGCCTCAAAGAACAAATGTCAAACGTGCGCCACGCCTGGCGCAAAGACAATCTTGGCTACTAACCGATGAAAAGAATTTGTAATTGTAGGTCCGGAATTTTTCTTTGCGGAGTTTCGGGATTATTTTGTAACTTTGCAGTCAGAAAATTAAACAATATTATCACATAACCGAAGCCATGCTTGAACTTAGCGAAATTTACAAAGCATCGCGAGTGCTGAAAGGCGTTGCCCGACGCACCCCCATCATGTATGCCTCCCGCCTGAACCCCGAGGCTAACGTTTACCTTAAATGCGAAAACCTGCAGAACACCGGCTCCTTTAAGCTGCGCGGCGCATATTACAAGATTTCGCAACTTACCGACGAAGAGAAAAGCCGCGGCGTAATCGCCTGCTCGGCCGGCAACCACGCCCAGGGCGTGGCCCTCGGCGCTACACGCAACGGCATCAAATCGATTATATGCCTTCCTGCCGGCGCTCCGCTGAGCAAGGTGGAGGCCACCAAGGGCTATGGCGCAGAGGTGTGTCTGGTTCCCGGCGTGTATGACGACGCCTATGCCAAGGCCGTCGAGCTGCGCGACGCCAACGGCTATACGTTCGTCCATCCCTTCGACGACGAGAAAGTCATTGCCGGTCAGGGCACTATCGGCCTGGAGATTCTCGAGGACATGCCCGAAGCCGAGGCTGTGGTCGTGCCCATCGGCGGCGGCGGCCTGATTTCTGGCGTTGCTTACGCAATCAAGCAGTTGCGCCCCGACATCAAGGTCTACGGCGTGCAGAGCGAAGGCGCTCCGTCAATGTTCAACTCTCTGAAGGAGGGCAAGCGCGTCCATCTCGACTCGGTCAAGACGATTGCCGACGGCATCGCCGTGAAAGAACCGGGTGAAAACACGTTCAAGCTCATTTCGGAATATGTCGACGAGGTTGTAACCGTCAGCGAAGACGAGATTGCGGCCGCCATTCTGGCCCTGATGGAGCAGAAGAAGCTCGTGGCCGAGGGCGCGGGCGCCACTCCCGTGGCCGCCGTCATGTTCAACAAAGTGCCGGTCAAGGGCAAGAACGTGGTGTGCGTGGTTTCGGGCGGCAACATCGACGTTACGGCCCACAACCGTGCCGTTCGCCGCGGCCTGGTCAAGAGCGGACGCGACTGCGCCATCACTCTCGACCTGCAGGACAAGCCCGGCCAGCTGGCCGGGGTGCTCAACGTTGTGAGCGAGCACGGCGGCAACATCATTTCGGTGGTTCACGAGCGCAACACCGAGAACACCGACGTCAACGGCTGCATGCTGCACCTCGAACTCGAAACCCGCAATCACGAACACATTCACGAAATCAAAAAAGCACTGCGCAACGCAGGCTTCACCATTATCCGATAAATGAACGACTATCGCGAGCTCCGGCTCGACATGACCCCTTGCAGCGCAGACATCACCGACGTGATGGCTGCGCTGTTGGCCGATAAAGGCTACGAGAGTTTCGTGCCCGATGCCGACGGCCTCACCGCCTACATTCGCGCCGAGCTGTTCAACGCCGCCGACGTCGACGAGGCAATCGAAATGCTGCCGTTCGAGACTCGGGTAAAGACGTCGTCCTTGCTCGTCGAAGGGCGCGACTGGAACAGCGAGTGGGAAAAGAATTACTTCAAGCCCATTGTGGTGGGCAACCGCTGCGTGATTCACTCGTCGTTCCACACCGATGTGCCCGCGGCCGAGTTTGACATCGTCATCGACCCGAAAATGGCGTTCGGCACGGGCCACCACGCCACCACGTCGCAGGTAATCTCGGCCCTGCTCAATCTCGACCTACTGGGAAAGAGCGTCATCGACATGGGCACCGGCACGGGCATTCTGGCGATTCTGTGTGCCATGCTCGGCGCGGAGCGCGTGAGCGGCGTCGAGATTGACCGCCCGGCGTGGGAGAACGCCGTTGACAACGCGCGGCTCAACGGCACGGCCTCGCGCCTTGACCTGCGGCTCGGCGACGCCTCGCTGCTGCCTCAGTTGCCCAAGGCCGACCTGTTCATCGCCAACATAAACCGAAACATCATCACCGGCGACCTGCCGGCCTATGTCGCCTCGCTCAAGCCGGGCGCCACGATGCTGCTCAGCGGCTTCTACGAGGCCGACATTCCCGTAATCATGGCCGTGGCCGCGCCCCTCGGGCTGGCCGAGACGGGCCACACCACGCTTAACGACTGGTGCTGCCTCAAACTGACTTATAAATCATGACAAAAGAACATACAAGAGAAGAGAAAATCGAGGCCCTGGGGCGCGTAATCGACGTGCTCAACCGCCTGAGAGTTGAATGTCCGTGGGATCGCGTGCAGACCAACCTGTCGCTGCGCCCCAACACGATTGAAGAAGTCTACGAACTGGCCGATGCCCTGATGGCCGACGACGACGCCAACATTCGCAAGGAGCTGGGCGACGTGCTGCTCCACGTGCTATTCTACTCGAAAATCGGCGAAGAGAAAGGCACGTTCGACATTGTCGACGTCTGCGATGCCCTGAACGCCAAACTCATCTTCCGCCACCCCCATGTTTTCGGTCAGGTCAAGGCCGACGATGCCGAAACCGTCGTGCAGAACTGGGAGCAGCTCAAGCTCAAGGAAAAGGGCGGAAACAAGACGGTGCTGGCCGGCGTGCCCTCGTCGCTGCCGGCGCTGGTCAAGGCCTTCCGCATTCAGGAAAAAGTCTCGCACGTCGGCTTTGACTGGGAGCGCCCCGAGCAGGTGTGGGACAAGGTGAAAGAAGAAATCGGCGAGTTCGAGGCCGAAGCTGCCAATGGCGACGCCGAACGCATGGAAAGCGAGATGGGCGATGTGTTTTTCGCTCTGGTCAACGCCGCGCGCCTCTACGGCATCAACCCCGAGAACGCGCTTGAGCGCACCAACCGCAAGTTTACCGCCCGGTTCAACTATCTGGAACAAAAAGTCAAAGAGAGCGGCCGCAACATCAAAGACCTCACCCTCGGCGAGATGGACGCCATCTGGGAGGAAGCGAAAAAGGCTGAATGATTCTCTGCATCACCGAGAAACCCTCGGTTGCCGCCGACATCGCCAAGATTCTCGGCGCCACGACGCGGCGCGACGGCTACTACGAGGGCAACGACTATAACATCACCTGGACTTTCGGCCACCTCTGCGAGCTGAAAGAGCCCCACGACTACACCGACCTCTGGAAGCGCTGGAGCCTCGGCTCGCTGCCCATGATTCCGCCGCGCTTCTCGATCAAGCTGAAAAACGACAACGGCATCAAGAAGCAGTTCGGCATAATCAAAGACCTCGTAGGGCGCGCCGCCGAAGTCATCAACTGCGGCGACGCCGGCCAGGAGGGCGAACTGATTCAGCGCTGGGTGCTGCAGCTGGCCGAGTGCAAGGTGCCCGTGAGGCGCCTGTGGATTTCATCGCTGACCGACGACGCCATTCGCCAGGGCTTCGGCAGCCTGAAGCCCGCGGCCGACTTCGGCAACCTCTATCTTGCCGGTCTCAGCCGCGCCGCCGGCGACTGGCTGCTGGGCATGAACGCCACGCGCCTCTACACGCTGAAATACTCGCGCCCGGGCAACGTGCTCTCAATCGGGCGAGTGCAGACCCCCACCCTGGCCCTCATTGTCAAGCGTCAGCTCGAAATCGACAACTTCAAGCCCGAAGACTACTGGGAGCTGAAAACCGTCTATCGCGGCGCGACGTTCAACTCCATCAAGGGACGTTTCGGCTCTGAGGCCGAGGCCGCCCCGATTCTTGAGCGCATAAAGGCATTGCCGCTGCAGGTTACGGGCGTAGTGAAAAAATCGGGCCGCGAGGCGCCGCCGCGGCTGTTCGACCTGACGTCGCTCCAGGTCGAGTGCAACAAGCGCTGGGGCTGGACCGCCGACCGCACGCTGAGCCTGATTCAAAGCCTCTACGAAAAGAAGGTAACGACCTATCCGCGCGTCGACACGACCTACCTGCCCGACGACGTCTACGCCAAAGTGCCCGACATTCTGCGCAACATGACGCCCTACGCGCCCCAGACGGCGCGGCTGCTGGCACTGCCCCGGCTGCCAAAGAGCAAGAAGGTGTTCGACAACTCCAAGGTTACCGACCACCACGCCATCATTCCGACGGGCGAATCGCCCCGCATGCTGCTTGGCGACGAAAAGCTCATGTACCATCTCATCGCCCTGCGCTTCATCGCGGCGTTCTATCTCGACTGTGAATTTCAGACCACGACGGTCAACGCCCTGGTCGGCGACGTGGAGTTCAAGACCTCGGGCAAGGTAATCTCCTCGCCAGGCTGGCGCGAACTCTACCTGAACGACAAAAACTCCGAAAAAGAGAACAACGACGACGAGAAACTGCTGCCCGACTTCACCGAAGGCGAAAGCGGGCTCCACGAGCCCTCGCTGCTGAAAAAACAGACTCAGCCGCCAAAACCCTACACCGAAGGCACCCTGCTGCGCGCAATGGAGAGCGCGGGCAAGACAGTTGACAGCGAAGAGCTGCGCGAGGCCATGAAGGAGAACGGCATCGGCCGCCCCTCGACACGCGCCGCCATCATCGAGACCCTGTTCAAGCGCCGCTACATTGCCCGCGAGCGCAAAAACATCGTGGCCACTCAAGCCGGAATCGAGCTGATTGGCCTGATAAACGAAGAGTTGCTGAAAAGCGCCAAGCTGACCGGCATCTGGGAGAACAAGCTGCGCCGCATCGAGCGCGGCGAATACTCGCCCGCCGAGTTCATGGACGAGCTGAAAGAGATGTTGCGCCAGATTGTCGTGGCCGTGCTATCTGACAATTCCAACCGCAGAATTGTTATAGAGGAAGAGGCAAAGAAAAGCCCCTCGCCAAAAAAGCGCGAAAGCGCGCCCCGGGCGCCGCGCATCAAATCGATCGAAGAGATTGCGTGTCCGCTCTGCGGCAGCGGCCATCTGCTCAAGGGGCGCACGGCCTACGGCTGCTCGCGCTACGCCGAGGGGTGCACACTGCGCCTCCCCTTCGAACAATATCCCGCCGACCTGACGCCGGCCAAACTACGACGCGCAATAACGACGAAAAAACAATGATTCAGTGGATAATAGTAGCGATAGTAATAGCCATATGCCTGCTCATGGTGTGCAGGCACATCTATAAACGCACTCAGGGCGGCCCCTGCTGCAACTGCGGCAAGACCGACTGTCCCGCCAGGCGCGGCGCGAAACCGAAGAAGCGGTAAACTTTTCGGGCTGCGGAGGTGTTAAGACAACAGATTTTTTGAACAATAACCCAAAACTCAAATCATTAAAAGTTGTTATGACATACTCCGAAGCAAAATCCCGTCCCGGCGTAACACTGGTAGAGTTTTACGCCTCGTGGTGTCCCCACTGCCGCCGCATGATGCCCGTTGTTGAAGAAGTCAAAGAGCTCGTCGGGTCGACGGCCGCCGTGTGTCAGTTTGATATAGACCAATATCCGCGCGACGCCGAAGAAGCCGGAGCCGACACCGTACCGACCTTCATAATCTACAAAAACGGACGTGAAGTCTGGCGTCGCGTCGGCGAGATGCCCGGCGACGACCTCGTGGCCGCCATCGCCGCAGCCAGATAGTTAAAGGTTAAGGGTTAAAGGTTAAGGGTTAGCAACAAACCGCATGCAACGCCACATAACTCACAACTCTTAACTCTTAACTCTCAACTTTTAACTCTCAACCCCAAACCCGAAACATTCAACTCTTAACTCTTAACCTTTAACCCTTAACCCTGACCCCGCACCCGCAGGGCGGGGTTTTCTTGTTTTGACAAAAATTCGTATATTTGCACTCAAATGGAAGTGATCTACGAAGATAATCACCTGATTGTGGTGAACAAGGCTCCCGGCGAGATTGTGCAGGGCGACAAGACCGGCGACACTCCTCTGCTGGAAACGGTGCGCGCATATATCAAAGAGAAATATAACAAGCCGGGCAACGTTTTTTGCGGCCTGGTGCATAGGCTTGACCGCCCCGTGGCGGGGCTGGTTGTGTTTGCCAAGACCTCGAAGGCGCTGAGCCGCATGTGCGAGCTGTTTCGCAACGGCGGCGTCCACAAGACCTACTGGGCCATCACGCGCAACGCCCCGGCTGAACCGCAGGGGCGCCTGACCCACTGGATTACCACCGTGGAGCGCACCAACAAATCGACCGCACACCCCTCGCCCCGCCCCGGAGCAAAGGAAGCGCGTCTGAGCTATAGGCAGATTGCGCGCAGCGACCGCTACAACCTGCTCGAAGTGAACCTCGAAACGGGGCGCAAGCACCAGATTCGCGTCCAGCTCTCGGCCATGGGCTGCCCCATCAGAGGCGACCTGAAATATGGCGACAAACGCTCCAATCCCGACGGAAGCATCTCGCTGATGGCCCGCCACATAGAATTTATCCACCCCGTGAGCGGCAAGACGCTGGCGCTGACGGCGCCCGTGCCCAAGGGCGACGCCCTCTGGAGCGCCATGGAACGCCTTGCCGAAGAGCAGACACAGCCCCAAACAACGAAATGACAGATAATAAGAAACTTAAAATAGTTTTTCTCGGCACACCCGAGTTTGCCGTCGAAAGCCTCGACGCCATCATCAAGGCAGGCCACGAGGTGGCCGCCGTAGTAACCGCCACCGACAAGCCTGCCGGCCGCGGCCACAAGATGCTGCCCTCGGCCGTCAAGCAATATGCCGTAGAGCATGGCATCGAGGTTCTTCAGCCCGAGCGGCTCAAGGACGAAGCATTCATCGGGCGCCTGCGCGAAATCGGCGCAGACCTCTTCGTGGTCATCGCCTTCAGAATGCTGCCCGAGGTCGTTTGGAGCATGCCCCCGATGGGCACGTTCAACCTCCATGCGTCGCTGCTGCCGCGCTATCGCGGCGCCGCGCCCATAAACCGCGCCGTCATGGCCGGCGAGACCCGCACGGGCGTAACCACCTTTCTGCTCAAACATGAAATCGACACGGGCGACATTCTGCGTCAGGAAGCCATTGAAATCGGTCCGGACGAAAACGTGGGCTCGGTCCACGACCGGCTGATGCATCTCGGAGCGCGCGTAACCGTCGAAACCCTTGCCGACCTCGCCGCCGGAACGGCCGCGCCGAAACCTCAGGAAGACTGCGAGGCCACGCCGGCGCCGAAAATCTTCAAAGAAGACTGCCGCCTCGACCCGTCGATGTCGGTCGAGCAGGCGCGCAACCACGTGCGCGGTCTGTCGCCCTACCCCGGTGCATGGACCGACTCGGCGTGTTCGGGCATCACCATGAAAGTGCTTTCGGCGGCCATAGCGACAGAAAAACGTCCCGGACGACTCTACATGGACTTTGCCGACGGCTCGCTCGAACTGATTGAAATCCAGCCCGCGGGCAAGAAAGCCATGGCGGCGGCCGACTTTCTGCGCGGCCTCCGCTGAAGCACAAAAATTGTTAACGGCCCCTCGTGTGGCACGCTTTTTGCTGCGTCTTGAGGCTCAGACATCATTTTACACATATCTATGGAAATAAAACTCACTGACGAACTGAAAAATATACTGAACGAGGCAACCAACGTGGCCATGCGTTGCAAGAGCCGTCGCATCATGCCCGAGCATCTGCTCGCGGCGATGCTGATGTCGCCCGAGGGGTCGTGTGCCGCCGCTTTCGACAAGGCGTCGGGCCGCATCGGTTTTGCCGCCGACTATGCCGAACGCATGCTGGCCGAGAGCTACAACCCCGCCGCGGCCGAAACGGCCGAGACGCCGGTGGCGGCGTCGCTCACCGAGCGTCTGGTGAAACTGTCGGCGCTCGAAGCCCGCATGCTCAAAAGCACCGTTGTCGAACCCGTGCACCTGCTGCTTGCCCTGTTCCATAACTCCGAGGTCAGCATCATGGGCTTCATGGAGCCGCTGCAGCGCGCCGGCCTCAGCTACAACGTGCTCTACGGCGTCATCAACGGCAGCACGCCCAAAATGGGTGCCGGATTTGCCGACGACGACGATGATGACGACGAACCCGCCGACGGCACGCCCGACGCAGGCAACGCCCCGCAGGCAAAGACCGATGCGACCAAGGGCGCGGCCGGCAAGAAAGGCAACGACACACCGATGCTCGACAAGTTCGGCAACGACATGACCAAGGCCGCCGCCGAGGGCAGACTCGACCCCGTCATAGGCCGCGAGACCGAGATTGAACGCGTGGCGCAGATTCTGAGCCGCCGCAAAAAGAACAATCCGGTGCTCATCGGCGAGCCGGGCGTGGGCAAGTCGGCCATCGTCGAGGGGCTGGCGCTGCGAATCATTCAGCGCAACGTCTCGCGCGTGCTGTTCGACAAGCGCGTCGTTGCGCTCGACATGGCTTCGCTCGTGGCCGGCACGAAATATCGCGGCCAGTTCGAGGAGCGCGTAAAGGCCATATTGACCGAACTGAGCAAAAACAAAGACATAATCCTGTTCATCGACGAACTGCACACCATTGTCGGCGCGGGCAACGCCGCCGGCAACATGGACGCGGCCAACATGCTCAAACCCGCACTGGCCCGCGGCGAGATACAGTGCATCGGCGCGACGACGCTCGACGAGTTCCGCAACTCGATCGAGAAAGACGGCGCGCTTGAGCGCCGATTCCAGAAGGTGATGGTGGAGCCCACCACGCCCGAACAGACACGCATCATTCTGGAAAACATCAAGGGGCAGTATGAAGACCACCATAACGTAACCTACACCCCCGAAGCGCTCGACGCCTGCGTCAAACTGACCGAGCGCTACATCTCAGACCGCACATTCCCCGACAAGGCCATTGACGCCCTCGACGAGGCAGGCTCGCGCGTGCACATAGGCAACATCTCCGTGCCGCCCGAAATCGAAACGCTCGAAGAGCAGGTTCGCCAGGCCGATGAACTGAAAATCGCCGCCGTCAAGGCCCAGAACTACGAGCAGGCCGCAAGCCACCGCGACGCCGGAGTGCGCCTGCGCGCCGAACTCGACGCCGCCAAACAGCGCTGGGAGCAGGAAATGAGCTCGCGCCGCGAACCGGTCGACGCCGAAAAAGTGGCCGAGGTGATTGCAATGATGACCGGTGTGCCCGTTCAGCGCATCGCGCAGGCCGAGGGCATGCGCCTGCTCGAAATGGCTCCGAAACTGAAGCGCGACATCATCGGCCAGGACAACGCCATCGACAAAATCGTAAAGGCCATTCAGCGCAACCGCGTGGGTCTCAAGGACCCCGGCAAGCCCATCGGCACATTCATGTTTCTCGGTCCCACGGGCGTCGGCAAGACACATCTGGCCAAGAAACTGGCTGAATATCTCTTCGATTCGGCCGACACGCTGATTCGCATCGACATGAGCGAGTACATGGAGAAGTTCACCGTGAGCCGCCTTGTGGGCGCGCCTCCGGGATACGTTGGCTATGAAGAGGGCGGACAGCTCACGGAGAAAGTGCGCCGCCACCCCTACAGTGTGGTTCTGCTCGACGAAATCGAGAAGGCCCACCCCGACGTGTTCAACCTGCTGCTGCAGGTAATGGACGAAGGGCGACTCACCGACTCGCTCGGCCGCCGCATCGACTTCAAGAACACCATTATCATCATGACGTCGAACATCGGCACACGCCAGCTCAAGGACTTCGGCTCGGGCGTGGGCTTCAACACCCGCGAGGCCGACCGCGAGTTCAGCCACGGCGTGCTCACCAAAGCGCTGAACAAGGCGTTCGCCCCGGAATTCCTGAACCGCATCGACGACATCATAATGTTCGATTCGCTGTCGAAAGAGGCGATTTTCAAGATTATCGACGTGGAGCTCAAAGGGTTCTACAAGCGCTGCAGCGAGCTCGGCATCACGCTCGAAATCACCGAAGCCGCCAAGACCTTCATTGCCGACAAAGGCTATGACGCCCAGTTCGGTGCACGTCCGCTCAAGCGCGCCATTCAGAAATATCTCGAAGACACGCTGGCCGAACTGATTCTCAGCGGCACGGAGCTGACCGGCGGCAAGACCATCAGGGTCGACCACACCGAAGGCGCCGAGACCGTCTCCACCCAAATCCTCTAACTCAATTGGAAATTAAGAATTAAGAATTAAAAATTAAAAATTAAGAATCTGCTCGCTCAGGCCGGCAAAATCAAACAATTTTTAGTTCTTAATTTTTAATTCTTAATTATTCTTCGTACCTTTGCGTTATGAAAACAATATACCGCATAACAATGATGGCCGTTTTAGCCGCCGGAGCCGCACTGGCCCCGCTGTCAACGGCCGCTGCCGGCGACGAGACCACCGAGGTTGTTGCCGACGACTGTCAGGCAAAGCCTGTTGATGGCGGTATTGACCTTTCGGCCACACCGCGCACCAGCTTCGAAATCTATTCCATCACCGGCCAGCGCCTGAAAAGCGCCACTGTCGAGGGTGGCACGACAAAAGTGGAGTTGCCCAAAGGCTGCTACATCGTAAGATGCGCAAAATGGTCTAAAAAGGTTATTGTAAAGTAATTACATTATCCCGCCAATCGAAATCAACTATTCACAACCGCGCCCCAACACTTCCCCGTCGGGGCGCTTTTCTTTATCCACACGAATGATTTTACAGGTAAACGACGTCTGCAAAGCCTATACCGGGCACGTGGCTCTCGACCGGGTCAGCCTCGAAGTGCCCCGCGGCTCAATCTACGGCCTGCTCGGCCCCAACGGCGCAGGCAAAACGACACTGATTCGCATCATCAACCACATAACCTCGCCCGATTCGGGCACGGTGAACTTCGACGGCCACACCCTGACGGCAGCCGACCTCAATCAAATCGGCTACTTGCCCGAAGAGCGCGGCCTCTACAAAAAAATGAAGGTCGGCGACCAGGCCCTGTTTTTTGCGCGCCTGAAAGGACTCGGCCGCAAGGAAGCAGAGGCCCGGCTCCGCGGCTGGTTCGACCGCTTCGGAATCAGCGACTGGTGGGGCAAGAAGGTATCGGAACTGTCAAAGGGCATGGCCCAGAAAGTGCAGTTCATCGTAACCGTGCTCCACGAACCGAAACTGTTGATTTTCGACGAACCCTTCAGCGGCTTCGACCCCCTGAACGCCAATCTGCTCAAGGAGGAGATTCTGAGGCTGCGCGACGCCGGCGCCACCATCATATTCTCGACCCACAACATGGGCTCGGTCGAAGAAATCTGCGACAGCTTCACGCTTATCAACAAGTCGCACAACATACTCTCGGGCAAAGTAGACGAAATCAAGCGCAGCTTTGCCCAAGGGCGATATGACTTCACCGTCGAGGGCGACACGACGGCCCTGGTGCCCCGCCTGATGCCGATGGTCGAGAGCCACGAATTCACCTCCCTGCCCGACAACCGCACAATGGTGAGCGTCAAGCTGCAGCCCGGCTGCGACCTGCGCGACGCCATCAGCGCCGTCAACTCGTCGGCACGCCTGGTGGGCGTCAGCGAAAAGCTGCCCACCATGAACGACATTTTCATCTCGGCGGTCAACGCCGCCAATCAGGCCAATCAGCAAAACGACAATGAATAACACGTCAGTCATTATCAGACGCGAATATCTTGAGCGCGTCAACAAGAAAAGCTTCATCATAACAACCATTCTCGTGCCCGTGCTCATGCTGGCGCTGATGGTGCTGCCAACGGCCCTGATGATTCTCATGCCCTCCGAAACGAAGACTGTTGTCGTGGTCGACGATTCGGGCATAATCATGCCCGAACTGAAAAGCGACGACGACGTGCGCTTCATTCCCGCATTCGGCACTCAGGAACAGATGCTCGCCTCCGACTCGATTTACGGCGTGCTGGTCATCGAACGCAACATTCTGGCCAACAACAAGGCCGTGAAGCTGCTGACGCCCAACGCAGCCTCAAACATCGTGGAGCAGACCGTAACGAGCCAGATGAACAAAATCATCGAAAACCGCAAGCTCAAGAACTACGACATCGACAATCTCGACGCGATTCTCAAAGACGTCCACACGGAAATCACCCTCCAGAACATTCGCGTCGACGAGGCCGGCGAGGAGGGCAAGACCCAGAGCGCGGCACTCGACTCGGTCGCCGGCATCGCGCTCAACTTCGTGCTCTACATGTTCCTGCTCATGTACGGTTCGATGATCATGAACTCCATAATTGAAGAGAAAAACAACCGCGTGCTCGAAATCGTGGTCAGCTCAATCAAGCCGATGCAACTGATGATGGGCAAGATTATAGGCGTGGGCCTCGTGGCCTTCACTCAGATAATCATCTGGGGCATAATCATCTTCGGCGCCACCTCCTTCCTGCTCCCCGCCCTTGTGCCGGCCGACATGATGGCCGAGGCCGCCGCGCTCAACGCCGGCACCCTCGACTCGGGCGCCGCGACAATGGACGTTGACTTAGCCCACATGCTCGGCACACTGACCGACGTCGGCTACGTCATGGGCGTCATGGGGCTGCTCGTCATCTTCCTCGCCGGAGGCTACATGCTCTATGCAGCCATATTTGCCGCCATAGGCGCCTCGGTCGACAACCTGCAAGACGCCTCGCAGCTGCAGACCGTCGGCATTCTGCCCATCTTCATCGGCCTGTTCGCCTCGATGGTCGTCGTTAACGACCCCAACAGCACCTTTGCCCTGGTCATGTCGCTGATTCCCTTCACGTCGCCCATGGTCATGATGGCGCGCGTGCCCTTCGGCATTCCCGGCTGGGAAATCGCGCTGTCTGTAGTGCTGCTCGTTGCAACGGTGTTCCTGATGATATGGCTCGCGGCCAAGATTTACCGCATCGGCATCTTCATGTACGGCAAAAAGCCGACCGTGCGCGACCTCATTCGCTGGGCACGCTATAAATAAGGTTTGCGAAGTTGCCGCTTTTTCGCTAACTTTGCAGCCGTTAAGAACTTCGTTTCAGATGAAAACACTTCGCATACTGACCGCCATCGGGCTCACAGCGCTGGTTGCGCTGACAGCCGCCGCCGACATTGACCTCCCCACCCGCGAGGTCAACGGCAAGACATTCTACTATTACGAAGTGCCCCCCAAGGCCACGGTCTACTCCATTACCCGCACCTACGGCATCACCCGCGAGGAGCTGATAAAGTATAATCCGCAGGTACAAGACGGCCTGCGCGCAGGCGACACCCTGCTCTTCCCCGTCAAAGACGCCGAAGAAGCGCAACCCGCCGAACAGCCCGAACCCGAGGCCGAACCTGAAGCAGAACCTATTAGTCCTATTAGCCCTATAAGCCCTATAAGCCCTATAACTGAACCTGAGCCCGAGCCTGAACCTGAGCCTGAGCCCGAGCCCGAGCCTGAATCCGAGGCCGAGCCGACGCTCAACGAGCCCGAGCCCGAGTCGACTCTCAATGTGGCCGTGATGTTGCCGTTCATGCTCGAAAGCGAAAACATGACGCGCCAGACCGAGAACCACACCAACTTCTATCGCGGCATGCTCATGGCCGTCGACTCGCTTGCCCCGCGCGCCGGAATGAAAGTCAACCTCTACGCGTTCGACACGGAAAACTCGGCCGCGCGCGCCTTGCAGCAGACCCGCCGCCCCGAGTTCGCCACGATGGACTTCATCATCGCCCCCGGCGACTCGCTGACCATTGAGGGCATCGCCGCCGCGGCTGACAGCACCGACGCCACCGTAATCAACCTTTTTGCCGTCAGAAACGACGCCCACAAGCGCCACGAATCGGTTGTGCAGGCCAATATTCCGCACGCCGACATGTACTCTCTCGCCGCCAACGCCTTCTGCAAAAAATTCGCGGGTCGCAAGGCCATAATTCTGAATGCCACCGACATTCCCGCCGACAAGAGCAGCTTCGTCGAACTGCTCACGGCAACGCTGGTCAAGGCCGGCATTCCGTACGAGCAGATTGACTTCGCAGGCAGACTGACCGACGAAGACCTCACCCGCCTGCCCGCGCGCGACTATGTATTCATTCCCACCTCGTCGAGCCGCGAAATGCTGATGAAAATCACGCCCGCCCTCGCCGACTATGCCGCCTCATCGGCAATGTCCGATATTAACCTGTTCGGCTACCCCGACTGGGTCGTGATTCGCGGCGAGCTATGCGACCGTCTCCACCGGCTTTCAACGGTAATCTACTCGCGCTTCTCGACCGACCTCGACGGCGCCGACGTGGCCGCCGTGCAGCGGAGCCACGCACGCTGGTACGGCATGCCGATTCCCGAGTCCGTGCCCAACACGACGCTGCTCGGCTTCGACACGATGGCATGGCTGATTTCTGCCTCCGAACGCGGTCTCACCGAACCGTTCGAAGGGCTGCAGAACACGTTCAAAATTGCCGACGCTGACACCGACGCTGCCGGCAGCGCAAACCGCGCGCTCTATTTCGTAACCTTCGCGCCGTCGGGCGCAATGAACGCCGAAGTGCTTTGAAGCGGCTCGCGTGCAAGTTGCTGACCGCCACTGCTTTGATGGCGGCCACATGGGTCGGAGCCGCGGCCCAGCGCTTCTACTCGCCCGACTTCGCCCTGGGCGTGCGCGCCGGCGCCACGCTCTCCGAAATGGCCTGGAGCCCGGCGGTGAAACAATCGTTTACGCCCGGCTTTACCGTCGGCCTTACCGCCCGCTACACCGAAGAAAAAATCTTCGGACTCATCGCCGAGCTGAACCTCACTCAGCGCGGCTGGGCCGAAAAGTTTGACGACGGCTCCGACCTGAGCTACCGACGCACATTCACGTTCATTCAGCTGCCCGTAATGACCCACATCTACTTCGGCAGCAAAAAGTTTCGCGGATTCGTCAACCTCGGCCCCGAAATAGGCTACATGATCGGCGACCGTATCAGCTCGAACTTCAACTATGCAAACACCGCCGCCGTGCCCGGCTTCCCCTCGCGGCGCCACACCGAGCAACTGGCCATGAAACCCGCCCACAAGTTCGACTACGGCATTGCCGGCGGCATCGGCGCCGAAGCGCGCATGGGCGGCAAACACTCTGTCATGATTGAAGGCCGCTTCTATTACGGCCTGGCCAACATCTTCCCCGCCCGGCGCACCGACACGTTCAACGCCTCGCGCACCATGAGCATCGAAATCACCGCCGCCTACCTCTTCCGCCTCAAATAACCGGGCTGGGGGCCGTGTGAGCGCGGCAGCGCGAATTATTTAATGCTTAATTTTTAATTCTTAATTAAATTTCGTAACTTTGAGTGCCGAATCTTTGGTTCGGACGTTTAACTATTAGTGTGTAACTTTTAATTTTCAGAACCATGCAAAGCAAACGCGACCTAAAGAAACAAATCAGATATATCTGCGGCGACCTCGTCGGCGAGTGCCTGCTCATCGGCGAAATCTGCCCCGAAGACAAGCTCGAAGCTCTTAATCAGCTCATCGTGGAGCTTGCCGTGCTCCAGGAATCGACCATCGCCAAGACCAATTTCAGCTTCGACAAGAGCCCGAAAGACTTCCCGACGGCCCACGAGTATAACCGCGCCAAGTCGGCCTACTATCGCGAGGCCTTCACCACGCTCCACCGCCAGTTCAACGCGAGCCTGCAAGACGCCGTTCACCGCATGAACGAGATTGCCGGCCTGGCCAAAGCCTGATGATTAAAGGTCTTAGCAAAGCCCTTTTGCGGCTGTTCGGGTGGAAGGTGCAGGTAAGCGTGCCCGACTACCCCAAAGCCGTAATCTGCGTTGCGCCGCACACGTCTAACTGGGACTTCATTCTCGGCGAACTGGCAATCAGGTCTGTCGGCAGATCTGCAGGATTCCTGATGAAGAAATCGTGGTTTTTCTGGCCGCTGGGGCCGATTTTCCGCGCCATCGGCGGCGTGGCCGTCGGCCATGAGCCGGGGCGCTCGCTGACGCGCCAGCTGATTGACCGCTTCAACGAGTCGACGCGCCTGGTGGTCGCCATCACCCCCGAAGGCACGCGCAGCCGCACCGCGCAGTGGCACACGGGCTTCCTCCATGTGGCCATGGGCGCCAATGTGCCCGTCTGCCTGGCAGCCATCGACTTCGCCCGGAAAGATATCACCCTGACGCGCACGTTCACCCCGACGGGCAATGTCGAGGCCGACATGCGCGCCATAAAAGACTACTACAAAAACTGCACGGGGCTTTATCCCGAAAAATTCACTACCGCCGACCCCGAAAACGAATGATTAACTCCCCGCTGACCATCGCCGCCCTGCCGCTCGACATCGCATGGGCCGACCGTGAGGCCAATCTGCGTGCCGTCGAAGAGGCGGTCAAATCGCTGAAGGCCGACACCGACGTGCTGGTGCTGCCCGAACTGTTCTCGACCGGATTCATTGCCGACCCTGAGATTTATCCGCGCGAGGCCGAAACCGACAACGGCCCCACCCTGACACGCCTGCGCGCGTTGGCCGCAAGCCGCAAAATCGCCGTTGCCGGCAGCTATCTGGCCCGCAACGAAGCCGCGACGGAATTCTACAACCGCGGCTTCTTCATCGAGCCCGACGGCACTACCACCTGCGTCAACAAGCGCCATCTGTTTCACGTATCGCCCGAGGCTCAGATTCTGACGGCGGGCACCACGCCCTATCCCGTCGTGAGGTTCAGGGGCTGGAACATAGCTCTGGGCGTGTGCTATGACCTGCGCTTCCCCGTGTGGATGCGCAACCGCTGCGTGCGCGACCGCTATGCCTACGACGTCTTCCTCCTGCCGGCCAACTGGCCGCAGGCGCGCGACGTGGCGCTGATTTCGCTGGCTCAGGCCCGCGCAATCGAAAATCAGGCATATCTCGTCGTGGCAAACCGATCCGGCTCGGACGAATATGGCGAATATGACGGCCTGAGCATGGCCTACGACTACATAGGCACGCGCATGGCCGTGTCGACCGCCGCCGAGCCAATCTACATCACCACCAACCGCGAAGAGCTCGAACGCCTACGCCAGTACATGCCCGCGGGTCTCGACTCTGACGCGTTCACAATCGATTATTAACTCCCCTCTTTTCCCCCACACAATTTCTTTTGCAATGACCAAGAAACTGCTCGCCCTGTTCATGCCGCTGCTCATTCTCAGCGCATGCTCCAACTCCGACCCCAATCCCGACCCGGATCCCGAAAAACCCGTCTATCCGGCAACCGACAAAGACCTTAACCCAGACCTGAACGCATGGGAGGCCACGGTCAAGGTTACGTTCGACAACACCCGCGTCAGCGTCGAGGGCCAGTCAGACGCCAATGTCAACGCCTCTATCAACGGCATGAACGTCGACCTCGCCCTCGGCAGCGAGAAGCTGATAAAGGTGGTCATCACCGGCACGTCGGCCAACGGCTCCGTGCGCCTCACCGGCGACCGCAAGCACCTCATCGAGCTCAACAACCTGAACCTCACCTCGACCGACCGCCCCGCCATCAACGACCAGAACTCCAAGCGCATGTTCCTGGTTGTCAGCGGCACGAACACTCTGGCCGACGGTCAGAACTATGCCACGGCGGCCGAAGACCGCAAGGGCTGCCTCTTTGCCGAGTCGCACATCGTTGTCTGCGGCGACGGCTCGCTTGAAATCACCGGCAACTACCGCCACGGCCTCGTAACCGACGGTTTTCTCTACGTGAACCCGGGCGTTACGCTCAAAATTGCCGACGCCAAGAAGAACGCCATTCACGTCAAAGGCTCAAACAGCGCCAACAATGCCTATCGCGGCGTCGAGATTGCCGGCGGCACCATCACGGCACTGACCTCGGCCCCCTCGGGCAAGGCCATCAAGTGCGACGGCGGCGTTGTCATTTCAGGCGGCAAAATATCCCTTGCCTGCCTCGGCGACGCGGCAATCGACCCCGCCGACGGCACCCTCAGCTCGCCCGCGTGCATCAAGAGCGACCTCTCGGTCAGCATCTCCGACAAAGCCACGGTTAAACTCGACGCCTCGGGCACGGGCGCCAAAGGCATCAACGCCGACGGCAACATCACCCTCGGAGGCGGCTCGCTGGAAATTTCGCTGACCGGCGCCGCAGTCGCACAAAACGGCGACACGTCCACCCCCAAAGGCATCATCGCCCACAAAGAGCTGACCGTCTCGGGCGGAATCGTCAACATCTCGGCCACGGGCGCCGGCTCGACGGGCATCGAGGCCGAAATATCCGCATCGTTCACCGGCGGCTCGCTCACGGCATTCGGCGCCGAAACGGGCTTCGCCGCACCCCGCGCATCGGCAACCGGCGGCTCGTTCATCATCGGCGGCGCGGCCAACAGTCTGGTCGAAGGCGCTCAGAACGAATCGTTCACCTCGGTAATCAAGGGCGAAGAAACCAAAATCGGCAAGACCACTTTCACGTGGCCCGTAACGCTGCCCTCGGCCTCACTGCTCCACTTCGGAATCTGAGGACGCCGCAACGGCGGCGGGCGCCAAGGTGCGTCCGCCCGTTGCCGTGATGTGGAAGCAACCCTGCTTCCGCTCGAACTTGACCAGACAGAGGCCGTCGCCGCGAAGTTCAAGCAACACCTCGGCCAACAGATTCTTAAGCTCTCCGTCGCCGTGGCGCACGGAATTGAAACGACCTTCGATAAAGCTGACATAGCTGATATCGAAGGTCGTTCCATATAGGTGAGCTGAATTTTCGGTCGAATTTACATTGCGGCGCTTCAGGCGGTTAACCGATTCGGCCGTGCGCAGCAGCGACGTAACCTTGATCTGATACTTGCCGCCACCCTGCTCGGCGAGCTTGCGGTTAAAACGCACGCCTATGGTGTCGAGCAGCTGCGCAGCCTCCGGCACGAGATAAGGATAGGAATGGGTCAGGTCGTCAAGCCGGTAATTGTCGTTTGACCGCACGCGCACAATGGGGCGCCGCAGGTTCATGATGTCGCGGGCCGACTGAATCGGGTCGATTCCGAGAGCGGCCGCATAGACCAGATGGTCGGCATTGAGGTCGGCAAACTGCCTGGCCAGATTGCCAACGCGCTCGCTGATGCGCAGCGACTTGACCGGAGGCGTCTGCGGCTTGACGGCAACGGGCTTTTTCCTGACGGGGGCCGTTACGCTATCGGACGCCGCGGCTTCAGTTTCGACATCGGGCGCCGGCGTGCGCACGCAGCGCACAATGCCGCCGATTGTCAACAACGAGAGTATAATTATTGCAAAAATGCAGAAAATTCGGGCTTGTTTATAATTCATGCTTGCAAATTTAAGAAAAATTGCCGAAATTCGCACTCAAATAAAATAACTCCTGCAAAATTTATGGAAAACGCGAGCGCGAAACCCAAAGAAAAATTAGTGATTATAGGCGGCGGATTTGCCGGCCTGAATCTGATTAAGAACCTCGACCGCAAGAAGTTCGACATCACCCTTGTGGACCGCCACAACTACCATAGCTTTCCGCCGCTTTTCTATCAGATAGCATCGAGCGGCCTCGACCCGGGCAGCATCTGCTTTCCGCTGCGCCGCGAACTCTATCGCCGCCTCGACGGCAAGGGGGTTTCGCTCTCAATGGGCGACGCCAAGTGCATCGACGTAGCCCGCAAGGTGGTCATCACCGACCATGAGGAGATTCACTACGACAAGGTCATCATTGCAATCGGCACGGGCAACAACTTCTTCAACATGCCCGAGCTGATTGAAGACGT
Organism: uncultured Porphyromonadaceae bacterium; assembly: GCA_902495245.1. Taxonomy (GTDB): domain Bacteria; phylum Bacteroidota; class Bacteroidia; order Bacteroidales; family Muribaculaceae; genus UBA3263. The sequence continues at coordinate 49,972 of CABUWI010000003.1, read as the reverse complement.
GTTCACAATCAAAAGCGCGCCCCAGGCCATCAGATGCCGCAACCAGATTCTGTGGAATCTTGAAGACGCCGCCATTACCAAAGACCGCGAAAAACGCCGCCGGCTGCTCACGTTTGTCGTTGTGGGCGGCGGCCCGACCGGCGTAGAAATCGCCGGCGCGCTGGGCGAGATGAAGCGCTATGTGCTGCCGCGCGAATACCCGTCCATTCCTCAGGCCGACTTCCGCATTCTGCTTGTCGAGGCGGCGCCGAAACTGCTGGCCACCATGAGCCCCAAAGCCTCGGCAGAGGTCGAGAAATATCTGAACCATCTGCTGGTCGACGTCAAGACCGGCGTCGGCATGAACTCATATAAGGACGGCGTCGTGAAGCTGGCCGACGGCCAGAGCATACACGCCGACACCGTCATTTGGACGGCGGGCGTTACCGGCGTCAACCTCCCCATTATCGGCGCCGACATCAAGCGCGTGCGCGGCAACCGCATCGAAGTCGACGGCTGCAACGCCGTCAAAGGCCTCAACGACGTCTATGCCATTGGTGACATCTGCCTCATGCCCGACGTCGACCCCGCATTTCCGGGCGGCCACCCCCAGCTGGCCCAGGTGGCGATTCAGCAGAGCCGTCTGCTGGCAAAGAACCTTAACAAAGGCCGCTGCGACACGTTCAGATATAACGACAAAGGCACAATGGCCACCGTGGGCCGCAACCGCGCCGTGGCCGACCTGGGCAAACTGCACCTGAGCGGCTTCCCGGCATGGTTCATCTGGATGTTCATTCACCTGATTTCAATTCTCGGAATGCGCAACAAGATTTCCGTGCTCATCAACTGGATATGGGCATACTTCAGCTATCAGTCGTCGCTGCGCATTCTGATTCGTCCCGACAAATATCCCGTCAAGAACCGCTGGCGCGAAAAATAACAGTGAACGTCTACCGCTATCTGAAAATAGCCGCATCGGGGCTGCTGCCGGCGCGGGTGAAACTGCTCGGCCTGTGGGGACTTTATGCCACGCGCCGACGCATGATAGGCGTCTTTCTCGACCCCGTGCTCGCCTGCAACCTGCGCTGCAAAATGTGCTACATGTCCGACCCCGAGGGGCGTGCGCCCGTGCGCGGCCAGACGCTGACCGACGCCGACATCGAGCGCATTGCCCGCGCATTCTACGGCCGCGCCCTCAAGCTGCAGATTGGCTGCGCCACCGAGCCGACGCTCTACGGCCGCCTGCCCGAACTGATTGCCGACGCGCGCCGGCGCGGAGTGCCTTACATCTCGCTGACGTCAAACGGCAAACTGATTGCCGCCGGCAAGGTCGACCTGAACCGCATGGCCGACGCAGGTCTCGACGAACTGACCCTGTCGATGCACGGCACCACCCGTGAGGTCTACGAAGAGCTCATGCCCGGCGCTCGCTTCGACGAGCTGCAGCGCCTGACGCAGATCATAGCCGACGTGAAGCGCCGCCACCCCGCCTTCAGCGTGCGCGTAAACTTCACCGTCAACTCGCTCAACCTCCACGACCTCGAAGGCGACAGATTCTGGAGCCTCTGGGCCGACGGCGGCCTGCCCGACATCATTCAGCTGCGCCCCGTGCAGCGCCTGGGCAATACGGCATGGACCGACTTCGACCTCACCCCCCTGAAGCAGCACTACGACACCACAATCGGCGCAATCGCCGCCCGCGCCAAAGAGCTCGGCATCAGCTGCATCGCTCCGACGCGCGACCAGATAGACGAAGTGGCCACCGACCAGGACGGCACGTCGACCATTGTCAGCGACATGACCTACTGCTACATCTCGCCTGAAACCACCTATAAAGACGACTTCCTCCCCACCGACACCTACGACAGCTATCACCGCCGCCGCTCGACCGGCCGCCGCCTGTTCGGCGCCATCTTCGGCCGCAACGCCGCGTCGAAACCCAAGGGGTCGAAACACCTCAATTATCACGTCAGATAAGTCAGCTGCAAAAGTGTGAAAACAGAAAAAAGCCTCTACAGGCTGCTGGCCGACATTGCCCGCCCCCTCTCGGTGGCGCCAAAAACCACCCTGCTCGAAGAGGGCAAAACCGCCGACACGCTTTATCTGATCCGGAAAGGGTGTCTGCGGCTGTTTTTCTACAACGACGGCAAGGACATCACGTTTCAATTCTTTTTCGAAGGAGACATGGTTGCTTCTTCGGCCAGCTTCTTCAACAACACTCCGAGCCTCTTCTCGCTTCAAAGCATCGAGCCGACAGAGTTGCTGACGCTGAGCCGCGACGATTTTTACAAACTTCTTGAGCGCGAACCCGCAATGCGCGCGGCCTACGAACAGCGCCTCGTCGAGCGCTTCCACGCATATCAGCAGCTGTTTCTGTCGCGAATCAAGAATTCGCCGCGCATGCGCTATGAAGAGCTGCTGCGCGACCACCCCGACATTGTCAGGCGCGTGCCGCAACACTACATCGCCTCCTATCTCGGCATCACGCCCGTCTCGCTGTCGCGCATACGCGCGCGGCTCTGATGCCGCTTTTTTTGACGTTTTGCAGAAAATGACTATCTTTGTGGCAGTTTCTACCTTAATTCAACATATTTATTCGCTTTTCCAATGGCTAAACGACTGATTCCGGTTCTTCTCTCCGCCGCGCTCTGCGCCGGCGCTAACGCGGCATACATCTCTCCGGCCGACGCTTTGACACGTGCACTCGGCGGCGACATAAAAGCTCCCGCAAGCCGCAGCGCGGCGCCCATGACCCTTGACCGCACCTTCCGCTCAGCCTCTGGCGCGCCGGCTGTTTATCTGTTCCGAAGCTCAGGCGCGGCCATGCTGCTGCCGGCCGACGACCTGGCCGAACCCGTGCTCGGCTATTTTGACAACGCGCCCGAGGGCGCCATGCCTCCCCAGCTGGAATGGTGGATAAGCGAATATGCCCGCCAAATCGCATGGGCCGCCGAACACCCCGCAGCCGTGTCGCGCAACCTCTCGACCGACGCCGACACCCGCGAGCCGGTCGCACCCCTGCTCACAACCGTCTGGAACCAGTCCACCCCTTTCAACGACAATTGCCCCTTCGACGGCGACCGCCGCGCCCCGACCGGCTGTCTCGCCACGGCGCTGGCGCAGATAATGAACTACTGGGAATATCCCGCCGAACCGACCGGCGCCATCACTTACACCGACTCTTACGGCCACGTGCGCTCGTGCACTTTCGACGACAAGCCCTTTATCTGGGCCGACATGGCCGACGATTATAACGCCGACGACAACGGGTCGGTTTCCTACACACCCGCGCAGGCATCGGCCGTGGCGTGGCTCATGGAAGCCGCAGGCCATGCCACCCAGATGAAGTATTCAGCCATGGGCTCAGGCGCCTACACCTTCAACCTCGCCCCGGCCATCTCGCGTTATTTCGGCTACACAGGGCCCGTAACCATGCTCCAACGCGACTATTACAGCGCCGAAGTGTGGGAGAATCTGGTCTATGACCACATTCGCACGGTAGGCCCCGTGTTCTACACCGGCGCAAACTTCAACAACATGGGCCACGCCTTCGTCTGCGACGGCTACCAAGGCAACGGTTACTTCCACATCAACTGGGGTTGGGGCGGCCTCTACGACGGCTATTTCAGACTCTCCGCCCTCACCCCCGACGGCTATGGCATCGGCGGCTATGACGGCGGATTCAACTATCTTCAGGACGCCGTGTTCAACATCGCCCCTCCCGGCGAACCCACGCTGTCAATTCCCGAAGAAAGCCCCATCACCCTCGCCGGCAACCTCACCATGCTCTATCACACCAACAAAGAGCTTCACCTCACCTCTGACGAGCAGGCCTATCGTCCCGGCATGTTCTACAACGCCGGCAATTCGACGCTCAATGTCGAAGTAGGTCTCCGCGCCGTCAACACAGCCACTCTCGACACGCATTATCTCATCGGCTACACCGGCACTCTCGCTCCACGTCAGGGCGTCAAAGAACTCGTTGTCGCCGTCAACACCCTCCCCGCAGGCACCTACAAGGCAACCATAGTCGTCAAAGTTGCCGACGGCGACTGGTCTCCGCTGGCCCACCCCGCCTCGGCCATCGACTACACCAATCTGACAATCGGCACAAACGGCAGCATCTCGGCCGAGACACCCGTTACCGCCGAAATGACTGTTGACCCGCTCAATGTCGAAACCGACCTTTACTGGGGCACCCCCTACCGCATCAGCTTCACCGTATCAACCAAATCGAGCATCAAGATTGAAGAAACAGTCCAGCCGATGCTCTATACCGATTCCTATGACCTTGCCACGATGTTTGCCCGTGGCGAAAACATCGCGATAAGCCTCGATAAGCCCGGAAGCAAGGACTTCAGGGTCATCACATCGATGCAGGTGTACTCGTCGAGCGCCTACACCGGCAGCGCCTATCTCGGTCTGGTGTCGCTCGGAACCGGCCTTGTGCTCCACGAGCAGCCCGTCAATGTGGGCGCCCGGCCCGCAGCGCCGCAGCTCGAACTTGGCGGATTCGTCTTCAAAGGCAATGCTGACAACGCCGACCCTGCTGCGCTTCAGTTTGACTGCGCCATCAAATGCACCGATGGCTATTACGTCGGCCCGATATCGGTGTACCTCTACAAAGAAAATGAATCCGATCCATCATCGCTTGCCCTCGCCGCACAGTTCAACTCGACCGAGACCTGTTTCCTTCATGCCGGGGAGCAGGCGGCCGAATCCATAACTTGCAGCCTGAACTCGGCAGTCGCCGGCGAGAAATACCGGGCAATTCTGGGCTATGTCGACCGCAACGGCACCATGGTGCCGCTCAACGGCGACAACCCCGTCATGCTGACCATTCACGGCAAGGAGACCGACGGCATCGACGCCGTCAGCGCCGACCCGGCCGCACCTGAGGCCGTAATCCACGACCTGACCGGCCGACGCCTGCGCCGCGCCGACGCCGCCGGCATCTACATTGTCAACGGCGCGAAAGTTCTCGTCAGGTAGCGCGCAGACGCTCACTCCCTCCTCAAACAGTATTTCTTTACAATTGTTATCGTCGCAAGCTACGTCGGTGTTGTACCTTTGCAGTCATGAAAAGGTTAATACTCACCGACCGCCTGCTTGCCATGGCTTTTGTGCTTTCCGCAGCCACGGGGATTGCCCTGCACATCGCGGGCCATGGCGACAACCATGAGGCGTGGCACGCGTGGGCCGTAGGCCACGTCGCCACGAGTCTCGGCTTTCTGATTGCCGGGGGATTTCATGTCTACATGCACCTCGGCTGGTATAAAGGGCTGCTTCATCGCAGCCCCGGGCGCCGCAGCCCCGTAACGGCGGCGCTGACCGTGGTGTTCCTATGTGTCGTCAGCACGGGCATGATACTGCTCGGCACGGAGGGCGCGAATTCCCCGGTCGGACTGTGGCACTACCGCATCGGCCTGCTGCTTGCGGCCATCTCCATAGGCCACATGGTCAAACGGCGGCGGCCGCTCTTCAAACGGATAAAGCGATAGCCTTCAAGCGGTTACGGGCCCTAACAGATTATCTTTCGCCACAAAGGCCCGCGGAGGTATTGACGGATTTGATAATTTTTGCTAAATTTGCACAATTAAGCGAGAACCAGTTAAACCTCCCAACCAGATGCTTCTTTCAATGACAGGCTTCGGGAAATCGACCGTAGAGATTCCCGGCAAAAAAATAACCGTTGAGCTTAAATCGCTCAATTCCAAACAATTTGACATGATGGCGCGCATTCCGTCGGCCTTCCGCGAGCTGGAACTTGAAATTCGCCGGCGCGTCGCCTCGCGCCTCGAACGCGGCAAGGTCGACATGGTCATCACCGCCGAAACCATCGGTGCGGACGTGGCGCCCGCAGTCATCGACATCAACGCCGCTGAAGCATACAGGCGACAGATCGGCGCCATGAAAGAAGCTCTCGGGCTGCCTGAGCCGGCCGACTGGTACAGCCTGCTGCTGCGCATGCCCGACGTGATGAAGACCGACACGCACAGCGCCGCCGAGACCGACGAGGCTCAGGCCGTGCTCCGCGCCGTCGACGAAGCCGTCGAAGCCCTGATGGGCCACCGCCGCACCGAGGGCGAAAAGCTTGAAGACTTCTTTGCCGTGCGCCTCAAGGCCATAACCGAAATGCTGGCCGAGGTGCCTCGCTGGGAAAAGGAGCGAATCGAGCGCATTCACGCCCGCCTCGAGGAGGGTCTGGCCAAAATCACCCAGGTGCAGTATGACCGCGGACGCCTCGAGCAGGAAATGATTTTCTACATCGAGAAGCTCGACGTCAACGAAGAGCGCCAGCGCCTGGGGCAACACCTCGTCTACTTCGCGGAAACCATGGCCCATGCCGTTCCCGGCCAGGGCAAGAAGCTCGGGTTCATCGCTCAGGAGATGGGCCGCGAAATCAACACTCTCGGCTCCAAGAGCAACCACGCCGAAATGCAGAAACTCGTGGTCAGAATGAAAGACGAGCTCGAACAGATTAAAGAACAGGTTCTGAACGTGATGTAAACTATGGCAGGCAAGGTGATAATTCTGTCGGCCCCGAGCGGGAGCGGCAAATCGACTATAATCAACGCGCTGATGAACGAGGGCAAACTGAACATGCAGTTCTCGGTCAGCGCCACGAACCGCGCGCCGCGAGGCAGCGAGCGACACGGCAAAGACTATTACTTTCTGAGCGACGAGGAGTTCCGTCGCGCAATCGCCGACAACGCGTTTCTGGAATATGAAGAAGTCTATCCCGGCCGCTTTTACGGCACGCTGAAATCCGAGATTGACCGCATCGGCGCCGCCGGCAGCAACGTGGTGATGGACATCGATGTCAACGGCGCGCTGAGGGTCAAGGAGCAACTCGGCGACCGCGCGCTCAGCCTCTTCATTCAGCCGCCGGGCATCGACGAACTGCGCCGGCGCCTGGAGCAACGCGCAACCGATTCGGCCGAGAGCATCGCGACGCGCATCGAACGCGCACGCTACGAACTGGAGCAGGCGCCGCAGTTCGACGCCCGCATTGTCAACGACAAACTCGAGCCGGCCATCGACCGGACTCGCGACATAATATCCGACTTTCTGCAAAAATGAAGCGCGTGGGCCTGTTCGGAGGCACCTTCAACCCGATTCACCGGGGCCACATCGAGCTGGCCCGCCACCTCGCCGCCCGCGGAGGGTTCGACGAGGTGTGGCTGAACCTCTCGCCCGCCAATCCGCTGAAAAATGACCGGCCGGGCGCAACCGACGCCGACCGGCGCGAAATGGTGAGGCTGGCATGCGAGGACTCCGACGTGTTGCGCCCCTGCTTCATCGAGTTTGAAATGGAGCGCCCCTCCTACACCATAAACACCCTCGAACGCCTGCGCGCCGAGCGCCCCGACTGTCGCTTCAGCCTCATTGTCGGCGCCGACAACTGGGCCATGTTCGACCGCTGGCGCGAGCCGCGCCGAATTCTCGACGAATTCGGCGTTACGGTCTATCCGCGCCCGGGCTATGCCGCGCCGTCAGCCCCCGCCGACGGAATGAACTATGTGGCCGACGTGCCCGTTTACGATATATCATCGAGCGCCATACGCGCCGACATCGCCGCAAATCTGACGTGGCTTCCCGAGCCCGTGGCCCGATATGTAACAGAAAAAAATCTCTACACGCAATCATATGAGCGATAATAACAGCAAACTGACAAACAACGCGCTGACAGTCATGGCGCTGGCAAGCGAATATTGCCGCGCAGTAGAGCTGGCGAGCTCTACCGAGCCCAAGGAGTTCACACACAAAATGGTGAGACTGCTGCCGCGAATCTACATGGCCGTTACCGACCTGCCCGAAGAGCAGTTCGAGCAACCCGACTACGTTTTCGGCGCCGCACACCTCAATGAGGCCTATTACGACCAGATTCGTCAGGACATCGCCGCCACTCTGGGCGAGGACGACGCCTATCTCGAAACCTTTCATGAAGACATGAAATATTCCGACACGCCGATTGCCGCCACCGTTTCCGAGGGACTGGCCGACATATTCCAGGTGCTTTACAATTTCATCGAAGACGTCAGAAACGCCGACGTCGAGGCCGTTCGCGAGCAGCTGGCGCAACTTCGCGCCGACTTTGCCGAATACTGGAGCCGCACTCTCTGCAACGTCATGCGCCCGCTCAACGAAATCGCCTTCAATCCGCGCGACCCCGAAGGCGAAAGCGACGAAATGGATTTTGTCTGACAATAATAACCGATTAAACCGATTCAAAGTATATATACATCAATGCTTAAACGCGCAATTTTCGGTGCCCTCTACGTGGCGATAATCATTATCGGCATTCTTTGCGGCCCGCTTGTCTTTCTTCTTCTGCTGCTCACACTGAGCACTCTCGGCGTCAACGAATTCCTGAACATGACCGGCGACCCGACCGCCGAAAGGGGGCCGTCAGAGGCCACAGTGGCCATGCTGCTGCGCTCGCTCGACTGCGTGGGCGCCGCCGTGCTCGTCGTAACCGTGTGGGTCAACTCGCTGTTCCTGCCCGGCATCGTAACCTACATTCTCTACCTGCTCATGAGGCTGACCATTCAGCTCTGGATCAGAAACGCCGACGCCCTGCGCTCGCTCTCGACCTCGATGATGAGCCAGCTCTACGTCGCGCTGCCAATCGCGCTGATGAGCATCGTCTACCGCCTGAGCCCCCACCTGTTGCTGCTGCTCTTCATTCTGGTGTGGGTCAACGACACGTTCGCCTACCTGACCGGACGCCGGTTCGGGCGCCGCAAGCTCTGGGAGCGCATCTCGCCCAAAAAGACATTCGAAGGCCTCTGGGGCGGCATGGCCATGACGGTGATTGTCGCCGTCGTGTGCGGCATCTTCTTCAGCCGCTACTTTGCCGGCATGGGCGTCCTTGCAATGGGCATTCTCGGCATCGTGGTCAGCGGCGCCGCCACCCTCGGCGACCTGGTCGAGTCGCTGCTCAAGCGCACGGTCGGCGTCAAAGACTCCGGCGCAATCATTCCCGGCCATGGCGGCATTCTTGACCGCATCGACTCGATTCTGCTCGTAGTGCCGGCCTCGCTGGTTTACATCTTTTTTTGCTACTACTATGCTGTTTGACTTCTTTTTCAAACCTAAAGCTCCGCAGAAACTGCCTTTCGCCACGGATATCCACTGCCACGTCGTGCCCGGCGTAGATGACGGCTCGCCCGACGCCGAGACCTCCGTGGAGCTGCTGAGCCATATGGCCGACTGGGGCTTTGAGCGCATCTTTGCCAGCCCCCATTCCACGGCCGACCATTTCGAAAACACGCCGCAGACAATCGCCGGGCCCTTTGCCCGACTCAGGGAGGCGGCCGCCGGCGCGGGGCTGCAACTCGGGCTGGAACATCATTTCGAATATCGCGTCGACCAGTTCTTTATCGAACAGCTCAAGAACAATAACATCAAGCCGCTGCCCGATGACTTCATTCTGATTGAAAACGGATTCGACCAGGAACCCTGGGGACTCGAAAATATCATTTTCGAGCTGCTGTCAAAAGGCTACAGACCCATCATGGCCCACCCCGAACGCTATCGCTATTACCGCCACAACATTTCGCGCTATGCCGAGCTGCACGACAAAGGCCTGCTCTTCCAGATCAACCTGCTTTCGCTGGCCGGCCATTACAAAGGCGGCGAACGCGACGTAGCCCTCAGGCTGCTCAAACAGGGCATGGTCAGCTTCATCGGCACCGACGTGCACCACATGGGCCACGTCGAGAGCATCGAACGCTACATGCACTCATCGGCCTTCGGCAAAGACATCAAACTATTCGACAATCTGCTAAATGACTCCATCTAATCTCAAAGCGGCCGCTGCGGCTGCCCTGATGCTCCTGACGGCTGCAGGCGCCGGTGCCGAAGACTTCACGATGGACTATGCGGCCACGCTGCAGGCCAACGGAGGTCCCGGAAACTTCGCGCCATTCTACATCAACTCAAACCGCCACGGCACCCTCACGTCCGCACGCGGCCTAAGCCTTGACCTCTATGCGGCCCGGCCCATAGACATGAGCCGCCGCTTCAGCTATTCGTTCGGCGTCGAGGCCCTTGCGGGCGCATTCAATGCCGCCGACTATCAGCGCTTTGTTGCCGACGACGGCTGGCAGACCCACGCCGAGCGCCCCTCGGCCGTGTGGCTCCAGCAGCTCTGGGGCGAGGTCAAATATCGCGGCGTCTTTCTCTATGCCGGCCTGCGCGACTTCACCCCCGCGCTGGTCAACGAGCGCCTCAGCTCGGGCGACCTCATCGAGAGCGGCAACTCGCGCAACCTGCCTCAGGTGCGCGCCGGATTCATCGACTTCCAGAACATTCCCTTCACCAACGGCTGGGTGCAGATTCAGGGCGAGATAGCCTACGGCAAGTCAACCGACAACGGCTGGCAGAAAAGCCACTACAACTACTATAACTATCACGTCGACCTTGGCTGGTGGTATCACTACAAACGCTGCTTTTTCCGCACAAAGCCCTCGCAGCCCTTCTCGATTACCATCGGCATGCAGGCCGCCGGCCAGTTTGCCGGCGACGTCTACGGTTACCGCCTGGGCAAAGTTTCGATGCTCCACCGTCAGGGCTTCAAGCTCTCCGACGCTATCGGCATGGTGATTCTGAAGCCGGGCGACGGCTACTGGACCGGCAACCACGTCGGCTCATGGGACTTTCAGGCCCGCTGGCGTTTCAACGACCGCAGCGAGCTCAAGGCCTACTTCCAGTGGCTCTGGGAAGACGGCTCGGGCATCGGCAAGCTCAACGGCATGGACGGCCTGTGGGGCCTCGAGTGGAAGGCCGCCAAACGCGGCGCGGTGAGCGGCGCGGTGCTCGAGGTGCTGACGTTCATGAACCAGGGCGGTCCGATTCACTATGACTATAACGACCACAAAGGCACCAACCTGCGCCTTGACCGCGCCGAGGGTGCCGACAACTACTATAACAACCACTACTATAACGGCTACGCGCTCTACGGCATGGGCATCGGCTCGCCCATGTTCCCCTCGCCGATTTACAACACAAACGGCTGCACCACCCAATATATCGACAACCGCTTCTGGGGCATTCACGCCGCCGTCGAGGGCGACATCATGGCCGGACTCTCATATCGCGCCATGGCAAGCTACCGCCGCTTTTTCGGCACGATGTTCGTGCCCGCGCTCAACCCGAGCCACTGCGTCTCGGCAATGGTCGAGGCCTCCTGGCGCCTGCGCTCGGTGCCCGGCCTCGCGCTGACCGCGCAGATTGGCTTCGACACGGGCAACTCGGTCTATGGCGACAACTTCGGCGCACTGTTCGGCGCCACCTATTCAGGAATCTTCAACTTCAAAAAAGGCAAATCCACTCCATGCGTACTCTGATAAAAACCTTGATGCTCGCCGTTGTGGCGCTCGCTCTCGGCGGCTGCATGCAGCACAACGGCCACATCGGCGACTGGTTCGGCACCTGGAAGGTGGAGACCATCGCCGTCGACGGCACCGAAGAGGCCGACTATTCCGGCAATCTCTTTTTCCAGTTCCAGACCGACATTGTCCGCATGGTCGAGGTCGGAGCTTACCAGAGCTATTCCGACCGCTTCGGCAGCTGGGAAGATGAAGGCTCGACACTCGTGCTCGACTTCACCTACAAGGCCGACGTCAGCGGTCCTTTCATACCCCTGCCCGCGTCTCATCTCGACCGTGCGCGCAATCTGCTCCACATCGACTCAAAAACCTCGCGCCACATGCAGTGGACGCTCGACAGGCCTGACGGCACCACAATCACCTACACTCTGAAAAAACAATGAAGACAGCGTTAGTAACCGGAGCCGACGGCTTCATCGGCTCGCACCTGACCCAACATCTGCTCGACGCCGGCTATGCCGTCAGGGCTCTCAGCCAATATAACTCGTTCAACAACTGGGGCTGGCTCGAAGGCATCAGCCACCCGAACCTTGAGGTCGTGAGCGGCGACGTGCGCGACGCCGCCTTCTGCGACGACATCGCCCGCGGCGCCGACGTGATTTTCCATCTCGCCGCCCTGATTGCCATTCCCTTCAGCTACGTCGCGCCCGAAAGCTACGTCGACACCAACATCAAGGGCACGCTCAACATCTGTCAGGCCGCCCGCCGCGCCGGAGTGGAGCGCCTGGTCGTAACGTCAACCTCCGAAGTCTACGGCACTGCTCTTTCGGTGCCCATCTCCGAGTCTCACCCCAAGCAGCCCCAGAGCCCCTACTCAGCTACCAAAATCGGCGCTGACGCCCTGGCCCTGAGCTTCCACAACGCATTTGAGCTGCCCGTGGTCATTGCACGCCCGTTCAACACCTACGGCCCCCGCCAGAGCGCCCGCGCAATCATTCCGACCATCATCAGCCAGATTGCCTCGGGCATGCGCACAATCAAGGTGGGCGACCTACGACCCACACGCGACTTCAACTACGTGGCCGACACCTGCCGCGGCTTCATCGCCCTGGCCGAAACCCCAGGCATCGAAGGCCGCGAAATCAACATCGCCTCGTCGTCTGAAATCTCGATGGGCGACACGCTCCGCACCATTGCCGACCTGATGGGCGCCGACGTCGAATACGTAACAGACCCCGCCCGTCTGCGCCCCGCCGGCAGCGAGGTGATGAGGCTCTGCGGCGACAACTCACTGATTACGTCGCTCACCCCGTGGCGCCCGCAGGTGTCGCTGCGCGAGGGACTGAAAAAGACCATCGACTGGTTCACCGACCCCGAAAACCTGCGCCGTTACAAACCGGAAATCTACAACCGATGAACCTGCTGTTTCTCGGAGGCGCCAAGCGCGTCAGCATGGCGCGCCACTTCAAGGCGGCCGCACGCGCCCTCGGCACGGAGGCCCGCGTGTTCTCCTACGAGCTCAGTCCCGACGTGCCCATAGCCATCGAGGGCGAAATCATCGAGGGCCTGCGCTGGACCGACCCCGCCGTCGACGCCCACCTGCGCTCCGTCGTCCGTGAAAAGGCCATCGACGTGATTGTTCCGTTTGTCGACGGCGCCGTTGCCGTGGCCGGCCGCCTGGCCGACATGGCATTCGTGCCCGCCTGCACGCCCGCGCAGGCCGACTGCATGTTCGACAAAGTCGCGGCCGACAATCTGTTCCGCCTCAAAGGTCTCCCCGTGCCCCGCGCCTATGACGGCGGTGCCGACCCCGCGCGCCGCTGGATTGCAAAACCGCGCCGCGGCTCGGCCTCGAAAGGCATTGTCGACTTCTGCGGCAAGTGCCCGCTGCCCCGCCCCGACGACTATCTGATTCAGGAATACATTGACCGCCGCCGCGAAATCACCGTCGACTGCTACGTCGAGCCTTCCACCGGACGAATCTGCGCCTGCGTGCCGCGCGAACGCCTCGAAGTGAGCGGCGGCGAGGTTACGCGCACGCGCACGCTCCGCCGCCCCGAAGTCGAGGCCCTGGCCCGACAGACGCTTGAAGCCACCGCCCTCACCGGCGCCGTTACCGTGCAGCTGATTGAAGACCTCCCGACCGGACGCCTGATGATCATGGAGATAAACCCCCGGCTCGGAGGCGGTGCCGTATGTGCAGTCGGCGCCGGCGCGGATATTCCGAAAATGATACTGCAAAACGCCGCCGGTCTTGCCGCCGACGCCCCGACCCACTGGCGCGACGTTGAAATGGCCCGCTATCAGGCCGAAGTCTTTTTCCCGAAATGAAACGAACAATCATCATTGCCGAAGCCGGTGTGAACCACAACGGCTCCCTCGAGATGGCCCGCGAAATGATTCGCGTGGCCGCCGAATGCGGCGCCGACTACGTCAAGTTCCAGACCGCCGTGCCCGAACTCGTAATCAGCCGCTACGCCCCCAAGGCCGAATATCAGAAAGAAACCACCGGCGAAGCTGACAGCCAGCTTGAAATGTGCAAGGCCATTCACCTGCCCCTCGACGCCTACGCCGGGCTGGCCGACCTCTGCTGCAAAGAAGGCATCGGATTCGTCAGCACCCCGTTCGACTTCCCGTCAATCGACTGCCTCGCGCCGCTCGGCATGGACTTCTGGAAAATACCCTCGGGCGAGGTTACCAACCTGCCCTATCTGCGGCGCATCGCCCGGCTGCATCAGCCCGTGGTGCTATCCACCGGCATGTCGCAGCTGCGCGAGGTCGAAGACGCCGTCGGCGTGCTCTGCGGCAACGGACTCACGCGCGACATGATTACCCTGCTCCACTGCACGACTCAATACCCCACTCTGCCCGCCGACGTAAACCTGCGCGCCATGGAGCCGCTGCGCTCGCTGGGCTGTCGCGCCGTGGGCTACAGCGACCACACCGAAGGCATCGAAATCTCGCTGGCCGCAGCCGCCCTCGGCGCCGAAGTCATCGAGAAGCACTTCACGCTCGACAAGTCGCTCCCCGGCCCCGACCATAAGGCGTCGATTGACCCCGACGAACTGCGCCGCCTCGTCGACGGCATACGCAAAATTGACCTTGCACTCGGCGTTCCGACCAAACAGATTGCCCCCGGCGAGCAGCCCAACCTGGCCATTGCACGCCGAAGCATCGTCGCCGCCCGCACCATAGCAAAAGGCGAACTCCTCACCCCCGAAAATCTCGAAGTCAAGCGCCCCGGCACCGGCCTCTCACCCATGCTCTGGGACACCGTCGTCAATACCCGCGCCGTCCGCGACTTCGCTCCCGACGAGCTCATCGAACTCTAACCCCGCAACCGCTCCAATCTGCGGCAGGCACGGGGCGAGCAATGCCCGCTGACTTAAGAAATTGGTGCAAAATATCGGTTTCGTATATTCTGTAGGGACGCACGGCCCGTGCGTCCGCGATAACAACCAATACTGCAGCAAGTTACACCCTCTACAGCTCGGACGCACGAACCGTGCGTCCCTACGAGATAACGGAAAAATAGCCGGGGTGCCGCAAAACAGCGTTTTGCAACACCCCGTCAAATTTAATGCACCGAGCAACCGCCTTACTTCACGAGCGTCTTGCGGCCGTTGATAATGCAGATGCCCTTAGCAGGAACTGAGAGACGGCGACCCGACAAGTCATATATCCCTTCGGCCGACTTCGTCTCGACAGCAATTTCACTGATTGACGTTGCAATTTCGTCCGGAGCCTTAGCCATCAGCCAGCGACCTTTGAACGCCGAAGGGTGCAATTCACTGAAGCCGCTGATGGGGTCGACTCCGTTAAACCACCAGTTGACAGTTGTTTCCGTAACGTCAGCCGCCAGAGACTGATCTGCTTCTGACTTGGGATATTGACCTGCAGGACACTGCAGATAACAATTGGTCGCATTGGCCGCGTTTGTACACTTCAAGGCGATTGCACCCGAGTGATTAGGCTTGTAGGTGTAGGGCACAAGAGTAAAGATTGCCTTGCTGTCGGCATTCTCGGCACTGGTTACGCCTAAGAAATTATTAGTGTTGCCGCTGACCCGAACGGGAGTTATTGAAAGATAAGAATCCGTAGCGACATTTTTCACATAAAAAGCATTATGCACATCATGATCGGCTATTTCCAGACGCCACGCTTCGTTTGAGGTCCTTGCACGTTCCACTGTCGTTACTCGGTTGTCCGAGTCCAGACGTCCCGAAAGATAGAGGTTTGAATGAGCGTCCGTGCAAGGCATGTTCTGGAAAGTGTAGACACCGCCGCCAAGAGCGTCCCACATGGCATTGACAGCCTCGTTAACCAGCGCTTTTGCTTCGGCCGTGGTTTTGGCAGCAGAGACATCGACATTGCCGATGATCGAATTCACATCGCCAAGGACATGTATATCGCTCAAACGGTCGATTCTCGACTGCTTATATCTTGCCACTTCGACCTCATCAACTTCCGTTTCGGGTTCGCTCAGCGTCAGCACTATTTGCGACAGACCGTACATGCAGCCCGCGTTATTATTCCCTTTCCACATTTCCAGCTGCAAAACCATGTTGGCTACCGTTTCCGGCGACACGCTGACGGTTAACGAATGGGTGTTACACAGACGACGGGCACCCGCAGCCCAACCGGCCTCGTTCGAAGCATATCCGTCCGAAGCAATCTCTTCACCTTCGGCATTGATAAAATGTCCGTTGGTCATAAGGTCGGTGTTGCTAATTCCGGCAAATTTTTGCAATTCAGCTCCTGAAGCTGAGCAAAGAGCGTCAACATTGACCTGACGATTCTGAGCGGTCTTGGTTGACTGTGATTCGCCGGTCATTGTCAAACCGTCAACGGTGATGGAAATCGCACTGATTGTTTTACCTTCGGGAATACCGGCCAGCGAGAAAGTCCACACATTGCGCGTTTCATTTGTAGTCTGCGAAGAATTTCTATCCGGCAGCAAAGTTGCGGCGGGAGTTGCATACTCGGCTCCTCTGGTGCCTTGTGCGCGAAGCGAGGGGCTGACTGCGGTCAGAGAGGCCGTAACGCCGTCAATGCCGGTTGCCGTCGTAACGACGCCGGCAACATCGACTGTGTTATCCGGACGGTTGAAGGTCAATGTAAGAGTCTGATTTTCAGCGCCGGCGCTGAAGACTGCCGCGACAGCGGCGGTCAGCGAAAGCAATAATGATTTGTTCATGAATAGGATATTGATTTTGTTAGAATAATTGCGATTTAGCCACAAAATTACAAAAAATGAACCGTTCCACAAAATCATAGCACACAAAAAATAGTTAGCGCCGACAATCAACAGATTGTCAGCGCTTTGCTTTTGAGATGCTTAGTCGGGGTGACAAGATTCGAACTTGCGACCACACGCCCCCCAGACGCGTACTCTAAACCGGGCTGAGCTACACCCCGAAACTTGACTTTTGCTCTCAAAAGCGATGCAAAGTTAGGCACTTTTTTTGTTCTGACCAAATTTTCAGGCCACTTTTTTCAAACATTTTTCAATGACTTCTGATTTTCAGTCATTTATATATTCCCGACGAAACAGTTCATAAACGCGGTCAACCGCTTCGGGCGACGGGTGCACCCTGTCGGCGGCATAAAAGCGATAGTCGCGCAACTCGTCAATGAGCACTTCGTAGGCCGGAAAATAGCCGGCACCGCGCAGGGCATCGACGGCGAGCAGAAGCGTCGCCTTCGACAGCTGGTTGCCGTGAAGGCCGTCGGCAAGATGACGAATGGGGCTGACGGTGAATATGAATCGCTTTTGCGGGTAGCGGTCGATGACGGGCTGCCACGCGTCGACAATTTCGCCGACCGACAGCCGGCGGCGCACGAACTCGCGGTCGGGCAGCTTGTGGCAGTTGCACACCACCCGCCCGCGGCGTTCAAACACCCACGCCGTGCCGAAGGTGATTATCACGTGCGTTGCCCCCGCAAGGGCCGCCCCGCCCTCTTCCATCGACCCGTTGATGCGCCTCAGCGCCTCGTCCGGCGTCGGTGCGGCGAGACGGGTGTGATGGTCAAGCGAACGCCATAGTCCCTGGTTCTCTATCAGGTCTTCCGCTCCGTAGCGGCGCCCCTCGGCGAGGTTGCAGACGGTGCGCGCGGCCGAGAGGGGGTTATAGACGTTGCCCGTCGGGTTGATGCACACGTTGAAGCCGTCGGCCGCAAGGCGCGCGCCCACTTCGGTGGTGAAGCATGAGCCGAGCATCAGCAGCGAAGACGTATTGCGGTCAATCTTGTCTATCATGGGCGGCAGGGCGTCAGAACATGCGGAAGTCGATGCTCAGCACCTGAAACTCCGTGCGGCGGTTAATCTGGTCGGCCGCCTCCTGGTCTTCGGGGCTGAGCGTCTCGATGAACTCGGGCGTCAGCTCGGTGCCTTCGGGGAATTGCGGATAAAGGCGCGCCAGCTTTTTGGTGATTACCTTGGGGCGCGACTTGCCGTAGCCCTGAGGCTGCAGGCGCTCCGGCTCGATGCCCTCCGAAATCAGATAGTCTATGACCGACGCGGCGCGGCGCTGCGACAGCTTGTCGTTATACTCGACCGTGCCCCAGCGGTCGGTGTGAGAGGCCATCTCGATGGTTACGTTCGGATTTTCGCGCAGCATGAGGGCCAGCGAGTCGAGCGCGAGCTTCGACTCGTCGCGCAGCGAGGCCTTGTCGAAGTCATAGAAGATGTTCTCGACCACCACGGGCTTGTTGATTGACGCCAGGATGAAGTCCACGCCATATTCGGCGTCGACCTCGGCCGTGTCTGACGTGAACTCCTGACGGGCGTTGAGATAGCCCCTTGCGCCGGCCATCATCGTGTAGCTCACGCCGCGCTGCAGCGGGAAACGGAATGAACCGTCGGCGCGACCCACGGCCTTCTGATTGGAGCCATCGTTGCCCACGATGCGGATAACGGCGTTGGCCACGGGCTCTTCGTCGCGGTCGAGCACCCAGCCCGAAATCCATATCTGCAGGTCGGGCAGTTCGAAAGTGTAGATATGGTCGTAACCGCGCGCGTCGCCACGGTTCGACGAGAAGAAGCCGCGCTCGGCTCCGCGCTCAAAGGTGATGCCGAAGTCGTCGGCCGGCGAATTGACCGGCCAGCCCATGTTCGACACGTTCCAGCCGCCCGAGGGCGTCTGCTGCGCGCGGAAAAGGTCGAGACCGCCCATGCCCGCATGGCCGTCCGAGGCGAAATAGAGCAGCGAGTCGCCGCGAACGTAGGGATATTGCTCGTTGCCCGGCGTGTTGATGAACTCGCCGAGGTTTTCAAGCGAACCGACGCGCTCTTTGAGGTTGATGCGCCAGATGTCGTAGCCCCCCTGGCCGCCGGGCATGTCGGAGGTGAAGTAGAGCCAGTCGCCCGAGGGGCTAACGGCGGGGTGGCCGAAGCTCGAAAGCGTGTCGGCCGTGATTTCAAACTTCTGCGGGGCGCTCCACGAGGCGTCGCTGCGCGACGAGGTGAAAATCTCAACCACGGTCGACGAGTTAGGCTCGCGGCGCGCGCGCGTAAGGTACATGGTGTTGCCGTCGGGGCTGAACGAGCAGATGCCCTCTTCAACCTCGGTGTTCAGCTCGCCCTCCACCGCCGCGGGTTTCTGCCACTGGCCCTGCTCGTTCTTTTTCATCACCCAGATGTCGGGCTTCTTCGTGCCGGTGATTTCCGAGCGGTTGTCGCCCTTGACCTTCTCGTTGGTGGTGGTGTAGTAGAGCACGTCGTCGTTCTCGCCGGCAAGCATCGGCGCGTAGTCGCTGCGACGCGAGTTGACGAGCTTGTGCTGACGCACCACGTAGCGCGAGGGCGACGCCTTGGCCGCGACGGCGGCACGCGCGCCTGCCAGCCCCATGGCGGCCGACTCGTTGTCGGGGTCGAGGGCGAGATATTGCTCGTAGGCCTGCACGGCGGGCGCATACTTGCCTTCGGCGTGGAGCGAGCGTGCCAGGGCCAGGGTGGTCGTCGAGTCGCCCACGCCATAGCGCAGGGCGTTCTGATAGGACGCCGAGGCGCGCGGAAACTGCGACAGCCGCCTGTAGCATTCGGCCATTTTCAGGGCCACTTCGCCGCGCTGAGTGCGCTCTTCGCGTTTTGTCAGTTTATTGTAGACCTTGCGATAGGTCTTGGCCGCGTCGAAATATTCGCCGCGCGCCATCTGCTCGTCGGCCACCGAGAGCTTGGCGCCTCCGCAGGCCGAAAAGCCCGCCACGGCAACCGCGGCGAGCAAAGGAAGAATCAGTTTTTTTATACTTGAGTGATGCATCGGTTAAATAACGCACCGACGGCGCTGAATATTATTTTTTGCCCACCATGGCGTTGATTTCGGCGGGCGATACGGAGCCCGTGATGCCGACCACGTTGACTTCTTTCGGCTCGACCGAATAGACAACGAACTCGGTCTTGCCGCCGCCGAGCGATTTGGAGTAGATGGTTACGGTTTCGCCTTCTTCGTTGGCGCGCATCAGGGTCTGATAGCCCTTGGCGGCGCTGACATGGTTCGGAAAGGAACCGAGCACGGCCTGACGCGCTTTAGGCTTCTCGGCCGAGATTACGGTGATGTTGTCAATCTTGCCGGCAATCTGCGAGAGGTCCATATCGTCGGAGCCGACGTTCATGCCGGCGGCCATGCCGAGCATCGCCTTGGTGATATAGACGCTTGAAACGCCGGGCACCCCTTCGAGTTTGGTCAGCATATCGGCCACGTCGGCGCTTGATGCGAAAGTTCCGAAAAGAACAAAAATCAGTGTAAAGACAATATTTTTCATGATTATCAAATGTTTTTAAGTTTGTTAAATGCTATCTCGGTGGCGTCGGCAGTGGTTTCGGCCGAGCGGTCAATCGCCGCCATGCCCTTGCCGAAGGCGTCGTTGAACTTGCGCAGAGCCATCTCGGTGTTCTCCGCAACCTGGCGCGCGGTCATTTCCTGCGGCTGCCCGATGGGGTCGCCGATGCCGTCGTAGGCCTTGTAGGCTTCGAAGGCGGTCCCCACAAGCAGCGTGCACGCGGCCGCGCCGGCAATCCAGGCGAGCAGGCGGCGGCGCGGCTTCCGCGAGGTCAGAGCGTCGACCGACTCTTCCAGCCGCCGTTCAAAGCCGTCGGGAATGCGGGCCGAGGCCAGCGCGCGAAACATTTCGCGGTCAGGTGCGAACTCGGGGCCGACGGGCGCGTCCGAAGTCATGAAGTCGGTCAGTTCGCGCTCTTGTTCGGGCGTGGTTTCGCCGTCATAATATAGTTGCAGAAGTGTGCGTAGTCTGTTTTCTGTCATGGAGTCTTACGGTTTGAAGTGTTTACGTACGGCCGCACGGGCGCGGCTCAGAATCACGCGGATATTGGGGGCAGAGAGGCCCGTGGCAGCATGGATTTCGTCAGTCGAGAGGCCTTCGAGGTCGCGCAGCGAGAGCACCGTGCGCTGCGGTTCGGGCAGCGAGTCGATGAGGCGCATGACGCGCTCGGCGCGGTCGCGGGTCTCCGGAGAGTCGGCGTCGGGCTCCGGCCTGTCGGGCAGTGCGTCGAGCGAGTCGGCCGGACGCCGGGAGGCCACGATGTCGAGCGCCGCATTGCGCGCGCCGACAATGGCGTAGGCCTCGGCCGACCTGACGGCGTCGAGCCGCTCGCGTCGCTCCCACAGGTTGGCCATGGCGGTCTGCACAGCGTCTTCGGCGTCTTCGGCATTACCCGTTACCGCAAATGCCGTGCGGAACATCTTGCGTCCCAGCGGAAGGAAGAGATGTTTGAAGCTGTCGGCGTTCACTTTGTCTTTTTAGCCATCTCGCCGACGTCTGAACGGCGGAATTTACCTTTCATAGCCACGAAGACGCAGTCGCCTTTGTCTTCTATGGCATAGACATACATGGTTTTCAGCGTCGTGGAGTCGCCCTCGCCCCAGATGACCACGCGGTCGCCGTCGTCGTTGACGCGCATAAGCTCTTCGGTCTTGGGGTCGGCTTTTGCGGCCGCATTGACCTCGCGGGTAAAGGCGGCGCGCACCTCGGGCGCACAGTCGCTCAACTCCAGCACCTTGAGGCTCGACACCTTGCCCGGTGCGTCTTTGCCGGCGCCGGCGGCATTGGCGGCCGCCATGAGCAAGCGCGGAATGGCCACATACTCCGCTTTGGGTTTCGACTTGAATTTCTTGATGACCGCGTCGAAACAGTCGGCCATCGAAGTGGGAACCGTCAGGGCCAGTGCCGTCAGGCATAAAATCAGTTTACGTTTCATAACAATGCTTGTTTTTGTTATCGTTTACATTCTTATAGACGGCCTCTGCCTCCGAAATGTTACAATAATCTAAATAATTCTTTCCGCCGTGCGTCAAAAAATATGCCGATTACAATAACAAAACGACACTTTTTTAGCGAATTTAGCAAAAAAGTGTAAATTATTGCTATGAAATCTAAAAACTATTGCTATATTTGCGCTCGTTATAGAAGCCTATGTTTTTTCTTTATATAACACATTTTTTATTATGAGGTACTTTACGCTCTTATTCGTTAGTGCAGTGATGGCGTGTGGCACAGCCAACGCCGTTTCACTCTCACCCAAAGCTGCCCCGTCGGCAACAC
This sequence comes from uncultured Porphyromonadaceae bacterium, assembly GCA_902495245.1. GTDB lineage: Bacteria > Bacteroidota > Bacteroidia > Bacteroidales > Muribaculaceae > UBA3263. The sequence continues at coordinate 28,097 of CABUWI010000003.1, read as the reverse complement.
CGCGCCGGCAGGTGGTTACCAACTCCGACCGCATGCGCGCTCTTTCGGCCGACAAAAAAGAGATGCGCAAGGCTCAGGCCAACCGCATGGTCCGCAAAGCCGCGTCAATCGCTCAGCCCGACAACAACATCGACAACCTTATCAGCGAAACCCCGGCAGGCGAGCTGAAACAGTATGAAAAGACCGGTTTCGCCTATGGCTACAACTGGTTTGAAGGATTGTTCACTCAGGAAATCTTCGGCAATGTGGTGAACATCGTTAAAAGCGACGACGGCAAGAAACTGTATATGCAGAACCCCGTCTACTTCAACACTCTTTCGGCCGCTAACTGGATTGTCGGCGACATCGAGGGCAACAAGGTTACCTTCACTTTCCCTCAGCTGGTGGACGTCGATGCGACCTACGACGAAAACGGCCAGCTTGCGGGCGACCCCTACTATGATTATGCCCTGCTCATGACATATGACGAGAAAGAAGACTTTTACGTTCCTGCCGCCAAGCAGACCTACACGCTGACAATCGGCGCCGACGGCTCAATGACCGCCGATGACGGCGAAGACGTCATGGTGGGCATGGCCTGCTACTGGACCGAAGACGAGGTTATGGAAGACGAAGAGCCCGGTTGGGCGTGGATTGGCAACGGCGACTATTACTATAGCTTCACCCCGTTTGACAAGGTTGCTGCCGACGCCCCCGCCGACGTTGAGTTTACCGACTGGAAACTCGTTGAAGGCGTATATGTCAGCGATGTGCAGATTGGCTTCAAAGATGATAAGGTCTACTTCAAGGGGCTTTTCACCGCTAATCCCGACGCCGTGGTCAGCGGCACTGTAAACGGCGCGACCATCACAGTGGCCGGCGCACAGTATCTCGGTCTGTATGAAGACAACACCACGTATTTCTTGAGCGGCAACGTTGTGGAAGAATCCGATGACGAAGGCGTGTTCGACACATTCAAACAAGACCCTGAACTCGTGTTTAACTACGATGCCGACAAGCATATAATTAAAACCGACAATGCATATTGCATCTCGATTTCGGCCGAAAATGCGATCTATTATTATCAGCTGACTCAGGCACCCTACATCTGTCTGCCCGAACCGGCAACCACCGTCAGCGCGCTTCCGCAACCTATCATCGACCTTTTCTATGACATTGAGGAGGAATATGACTACGAGGCCGAAACCTACTTCATCTTCCCCGTTACAGACACCGAGATGCACTTCCTCCCCACCGACAAGCTCTACTACGAAGTGATTATGGACGGCGAGGTCTACACCTTCATGAACGATGAATACAAGCTGCCCGATGGCATCGAGTCAATCAGCCGCGTACCTTTCGGTTTCAACTGCCCGATGACCGACGAAAATCCCTTCCCCGAACTGTCGGCCGAAGGTCAGGAACACTACTTCATTCTCCACGCTCTTGGCTTTGAAACCCTGGGAGTGCGCACGCTCTACATAGAATCTGAAGGCGCCGAACCCGTTTACTCCGACATCACCTACATGCCCGGCTATTCGTCGATCAAGAATGTGGTGTCCACTGCCGCCGAACGTTCCGTTGAGTTCTTCAACCTGCAGGGACGCCGCATCAGTGCACCCGCCGGCGGCATCGTCATTCGTCGTGCAGTGCTTGAAGACGGCACTGTAAAGACCACAAAAGTATCCGTCCGCTAAAACACATTGACATTATGAATCCCAAAATTGCAATAGCCATTGCAATGTCAGGTCTTGCTCTGTCGGCTTCGGCCACAGAACAAGACTTTACATATAATGAAAGCTCGGCCGAGAGCAAGCTCTACGGCTTCAACAAGAAAGAAAGCTACGACGTGGCTATCAAGATTGATGATCCCGCCATCGTCGGCAGCCGTGTTACCGGACTAACCGTCGAGTTGCCCGTAAGCGCTGAGGCCGTAAGCGACATCAGCGGCTGGATAGCCTCCGAGTTGAAGCTCGAAAACAAAAAGAACGTGGCAGACCTGGCCTCGAAAGCCGGAACGCTTGCCGACAACGTGCTCACCGTTACCTTTGACACGCCGCAAACCATCGGCGGCAACGGCCTGTGGGTGGGTTATTCGTTCTCCATCACCGCCCTCGGCGAGGAATATGGTTATCCCGGAGCTCCCGTGGCCGTCGTAGCGAGCGACTACAACACTGACAAAGGCCTTTGGATGCACACCTCGCGCACTCGCCTCAAGTGGGCCGATATCGGCTCACTCATAGGGGCCGTGAGCGCCATGACGGTACACCTTGACGCCGACTTCGGCCCCGCCGATGCTGCAGTGAGCATCGCCGGGCAGACGTATATTGTGAGCGGCCGCGAAACGACAGTGCCCGTGAAGATTATAAACCATGGTGCCAAGCCGCTGGAGAGTGTAGACTACACCTATGTGATAGGTTCCGTTTCCGAAACGGGCACTCTACGCCTCGCCGAACCGCTGGCCACGCGCGGAGGCAGCGCCGACGTGCAGCTCCCCGTCAAGCCGGTGGCCGAAAACGGCGAATATGATTTCTCCATAACGCTCGACAAGAGCAACGGCGAGGCTAACACCGACCCGAACCGTTCGGCCACGAGCCGGCTGAACGTGTGGCCCTTCATTCCCGTAACCCGTCCGCTGGTCGAAGAGTACACCGGGCTGGGCTGCGGCTGGTGTCCGCGCGGCTATGTTGCCATGGAATATATGAAAGAAACTTTGGGCGACAGATTTGTGGGCATGGCATTTCACAGCGAGGTGTTCGAGACCGAAATGGCTACGGTGCGCAAAGCCTCATTCCCCTTCAACGTGTCGGGCTATCCCTTTGCCGACATCAACCGCATTGAAGGCATGGATCCGAGCAAGCTGCCCTTTAAGTGGGACGGCTATGCCGCCGAGGTGGTCCCGGCCGCAATTGACCTGACGGCTGACTGGGCAGACGACAACAAGGCCGTCAAGCTCACCGCCAATCTCATTTTTGCAAAAGACATCGCCGCGGCCGACTATCGGTTGGCGTTTGCCATTACCGGCGACAATCTGCACAATGCCAACTGGGCGCAACATAACTATTACAGCGATGAAACCGAGGGCGAGGGCGTGGAATCTCCGCTTTGGGACATCTTTGTGGAAAAGGAAGATGAAATCGAGGGCCTGATTTACAATGACGTCGTGGTCTGCTTCAAGGACATACCGGGCGTCGCCGGCTCCGTTCCGTCCACGGTTAAGTGCGGAGAGACGATTACACGCTCATATACCTATAATGTGGCTGATTTCAAAACCCTCCGCGGCAGGGACTTCCTGAACCCCGAGGCACAGATTCGCGGAGTCGTGATGCTGATTGACGGCAAGACCGGCCATGTTGTCAACAGCAACAGGTCGGCATTGCTCCCCTATGCCGATGCGGCCGGCATCAAGGCTGTCGGCGCCGATACTCCCGTCGTCGCTACAACCTACTACAATCTGCAGGGAGTGAAAACCGACGCCTCGGCCCGCGGGCTGCGCATACGCGCCGAGCGGCTGAGCGACGGCACCCTGCGCACGGTCAAAGAACTGCGCTGAAAAAAACTGACGAAAAAAAATGGCCGGAGGACTCGATGTTCCCCCGGCCATTCTTTTTGTTTGTTTGTTCAACGCACGTGCTCGATGAGTTTGTGATAGGCTTTGCGCGTGCCGTAGCAGACAAAAATGTCGCCCTGCTCCACCCTCTGTTTCGCGTCGGCAATGTCGATGGGCACGAGCGTGTCCGTGCCGATGCCCAGCATGTTGTGCCCGTGGGTGGGACGCGAGGCGCTTATCAGCCTCATGCCGAAATTTTTCGGCATGTCGAGTTCGCAATAGGCAAGCCCATAAAAATAGGCCGGCACCTCGAAGCTCATCACGTATGAATCCGCATCGACCTTCATCACCTTGGCATTGTAGCCCAGCTCCATCTCGAGCGACAGGTCGCGCGCTGCGCGCTGCTCGGGGGCGAGAATGCGGTCAATCTGCATGCCCTCGAGAATCGAGCGGTGAATCGGGTCGGCCGCGCGGGCATAGATGTGTTTCACGCCGAGTTTTTTCAGCAGAGCAACGGTTTTGATGTTCGCGCCGAAGTTCTCGCCGATGGCAACTATGACCAGGTCGACGCCGCTCAGCGGCAGAGCCGAGAGGGCCGTCTCTTCGGTCGAGTCGAGAATATAGGCGGTCGAGATGGTGTCTTTGATGGCATCGACAATGCTTGCCGAACGGTCGGCGCCGACAACTTCGTGGCCCATGTCCGTGAGGTCGCGGGCAAGGTTCGAGCCGTAGATGCCGAGGCCGATAATCAGATATTTCATTGCAATCAGTTAATTATAAGGTTATCTTCGGGGAGTTTGACCGACGTGGTGCCGCCGCGCGTGCCCGCAAGCCCTACAAGCAGCGACAGCAGCCCGACGCGCCCGACGAACATGGCAACGCACACAAGCGTCTTGCCGCCGGCCGACAGCAACGGCGTGGCGCCCAGCGACGACCCCACCGTAAACAGCGCGCTCAGGCTCTCGAACAGCAGCATTTTTGGCGGCAGCGACGGCTCGAGCAGCAGCAACACCACCGACATCAACGCATAGCTGACAATGGAGAGGGCGATGACCGCATGGGCGCGCGCAAGCGACGCCGCCGAGATTGTGCGGTTAAAGGCCACTACGGCGTGGCGCCCTCTGATCGTGGAGCGCAGATGGAGCATGGCCGCCGCAAACGTGTTCACCTTGATGCCGCCGGCGGTCGACTGCGAGCCGCCGCCGATCCACATCAGAAACATCACCGTCAGCAGCGTCGGCGCCGCAAAGGCCGCGGGGCTGACAGAGCTGAACCCCGCCGAACGCGGCGTTACGGCATTGAAAATGCTCTGCACCACTTTTTCATAGGGCGACATGCCCGCCAGGGTGTTGTCTTTTTCAAGCAGCAGAAACGCCAGGGCGCCCCCGGCAAAGAGAACGGCCGACGTGAGCAGCACAACGCGCGAGTTCAGATTGTAGAGATGCGGACGCCGCGAAAGCCGCCGACGGCGCATGAGGCGGTGCCACGCCTCGCGCACACGCTCGAACAGCGCCTCTTTTGCGTTGACAAGTATCGGAAAGCCGATGCCGCCCGCAATCACCAGCGCGCTCACCGCCAGATAGACGAGCTGGTTGCCCCCCATGAGCGCCGGGTTGGACAGGCCGCCCTCGATGGTCGAGAAGCCGGCGTTGCAGAAGGCCGACAGCGAGTGGAAGGCCGAAAAGACTATGTAGTCGCCGTGGGTGTAGCCCGGAATCGTGTCCGCCACGGTCCAGTAAATGACCACGGCGCCTATCGCCTCGACCACCAGGGTGAACAGCAGCGTGTAGAGCAACGTCGGCAGCAGCTGGTTGATGGTCTTTGAGTAGAACATATCCTTGACCATCAGCTGCGAGTAGATTGACGGCGAGCCGCTGAAAAACAGGGCGAAAAAGCTGGTGAAGGTCATGACGCCGAGCGCGCCGACCTGCATCATCACTGCAATGACCACCAAGCCCAGCGGCGTGAACGTCGAACTGACGTCGACCGGCGTCAGCCCGCAGATGCACACGGCCGACGTGCTCACAAAAATGCTGTCAATGAGCGATATGCCGCTGACCGTGCAGCGCGGAAGCATCAGCAGCGCGCTCCCCGCCGCAATCAGCGTCAGAAACGACGCCGACAGAATCAGCGACGGATTGGTGTGCTTGCCAACTGACCTGACAAGCGCATAACTGATATAGACGGCCGCATAGACCCCCAGCACGCCCACAAGGGTGAAGCGCGAATAAATTATGGAATCAAACGCCGGAAACCACGGCCGCGCCGGGTGTGGCCACGCCCACGGAATCAGCGTCAGCAGCAGCAGGGCGTCGACTATCCAGCGCAGAAAGCGTGTGTCTGAAAGCGTTGCCCGCGTGCGCAGCAGCAGGTTGAAGAGGATATTGAAGGCGAAGACGCCCTGACAGACCCGCAGCCACGGCTTGACGTCGGCAAACGAAACAACCGCCGACTCATAGCCCCCGTAAAGCGCTATGGCCACCAGACACACTAGCGAGGCCGCCACAGTCAGCCGGTCAACACAGACCGAGAGCACACGCAAGGTCTCGGCCTGCCGGCGCGTAAACCTTGTGTATGCTCCCTTGAGCGTCTGAAGTCGACGGCTGAGCCTCACTCCGTCAGTTGGCCTTGGTGAGCTTGAAGCCGGCGCAGAGACCGTCGTAGCTGCCAAGCAGCTTGGTTATCGAGCTGATTGTGCCGCTGCCCACTTTCGAGCCCACGGCGTTGACAACGGCCAGCAGTTTTGACACGTCAAACATGATTGACATCTTGCTGTTGCCCGTCATCGTCACGTAGGTCTTGACCTTGCCCAGTTTGATTTTGCCCAGGGCGGTGAAGTTGAAATACACGTCGGTGCCGTCAATGGTGATGGTGCCCGTGGCTTTCATCATGCCCGACTGCATCGTGAAGTTCTGCTCGTCGTCGACGGTGAGCACCATATTCTGCAGACCCGCTTTCTGATAGTAGGGTGCGAGTTTGCCTTCGATGGTGCCGGCCATGGCCGAGCCGCCGGCCTTCTGAAGAAAGTTTTCGCTCTTGAAGCATACGGCCGGCCCGGCATACTTCCATGTGCCCGTAAGGCGTTTGGGCTCGATTTTGTCGTTGGTGAGCAGACCGCTGACAATGCCGCCCAGAGCGTCGGTAATCGACGATGCCGAACTGTTGCCCGAGCCGTTGCCGCCCAGAAGTTTGCCGATGCCGCCCAGAGGGTTGTCGGTTGCGGGAGTCTGTACGGTCGATTGCGTGGCGCAAGAGCTGAGACACACGGCCAGCGCGCCGGCCAAAGTAAGTAACTTTTTCATTGTGAAATAATTGTGTGGTTTGATGTGGTTAGTTCTTCGTTTCGACGACAAGGATATTGCTCACTGCCCAGAAGCGTTTGGGGTCGGTTATGCGCAGCGTCAGCATTCCGTTGGCGTCGGCGTCGAGTTGATAGGTATCTTTGGGCTGGTTGGTCTTGACCGAAGCCTTTTTGGCGTCGAGCGGAATCGACGTGAGCGACCGCCGGTCGGCCCGGGTCATGTAGCTCTCGTCATAGTCGCTTTCAAGCACCTTGGTCTTGCGCAGGAAGCCGCCGCCCGAAATGAAGCGGTGAGACTTCAGCTCGTCGTTCGAGCCGATGACGTAGTAAACCGAGTTGAGGTCGTCGACCGTCCGCGTCAGTTCGGCCTTGGCCGTGGCGTCGGCGGCCGAAATCGAGTCAAACGAGGCCGTGAGAGCCACGATTGAGTCGCTGAGCTCGTCAATGCGGTAGTCGGCCGCCTGAAGGCGCGCCGTCAGGTCGGCCACTGTGGTTGCCTGCAGGTCAATCTGCTCGCGGAGCGCGTCCAGACGGCGACGCAGCTGCGAGTTTTCGCCGGCACTGTTTTTGAGCTTGCTCTCGAGTTCGGCAATGCGTTTGCGCCGCTCGATGAGACCGCGCTGAATGGCGGCCATCTGTTTCTCGATGTTATGGCGTGCGTCAACACTCTCGGGGTTGATTTCGCTGTTAAGCAGATGCTCGAGGTGTGAAATCTGCTCCAGACCGACGGTTACGTCATAGAGCAATGAAAACAGGCTGTCTGAGTTGGCCAGCGCAACCTGCAGCGAGTCGTCAAGACGGTGGCTGTGTTCCTGCTCTGAAGTCAGCTTGTCGTTGCCGCACGACGAGGCGGCGATGAGCGCGCCGATTATCCCGGTGGCGATTAGTAGCTTTTTCATTTTAATCTTTATACTTGTTTTTGTGTTCTGAACGTGAGGGAGCGGGCCTGCCGCCGATTACTATAACAATTTCGCCGCGCGCAGGGTTCGCGGTGAAGAATTCCGTCAGTTCGCCAAGGGTGCCCCGCACTGTGGTGTCATGCACCTTTGAAATCTCGCGACACACGGCCGCAGGCCTGTCGGCGCCACACGCCGCGGCCAGTTCGCCCAGTGTCTTGCCCACCCGCAGCGGGCTTTCATACACAACGAATGTGCGCGGCTCCATGGCGAGTTCGGCCAGGCGCGTCGCCCTGCCCTTTTTGGGCGGCAAAAAGCCCTCGAAGGCAAAGCGGTCTGTCGGCAGCCCGCTGTTGACCAGCGCCGGAATCAGAGCCGTGGCGCCGGGAAGCGTCTCGACCTCCAGCCCCTCCTCGCGACAGCGGCGGCTCAGCATGAAGCCCGGGTCGGAGATGCCCGGCGTGCCCGCGTCGCTGATCAGCGCAATGGTCTCGCCCGCGGCGATGCGGCGGCAAATGCCGTCAACCGTCGAGTGCTCGTTAAATTTATGGTGCGAGGCCATCGGGGTGGAAATCTCAAACCGCCGCAGCAGCGGCGCACTGGTGCGCGTGTCTTCGGCCAGAATCAGGTCGGCCCCGCGAAGCACCTCGACCGCCCTCGGAGTCATATCGGCCATATTGCCCACCGGCGTGGGCACCATGTAGAGTTTCCCGGCCATTATTTCGCAATCTGCGCCGCAACGGCGGCCATGAATTCCTTGCCTGTTTCCGTGTCTAAGGCAACGCCTTCGGCTTCAAGCACACCGGCAGCCTCGGCCTCGCTCGCCACTGCGGCGAGTGCCGCGATGACTTCGTTGAATCTGGCGGCCGAATTGCCGAACAGTTCGCGCATAAAGCGATAACGGTCATTCAGCGGAAAGGTCAGCGTCGGAGTGCTCTGAGTGCTCTGAGAACTCTGAGTGCTCTGAGAACTCTGAGTGCTCTGAGAACTCTGAGTGCTCTGAGAACTCTGATCCTCGACCAGCGCCTCAAGGCGCGCGGCTATCTCGCGAAGCGACGCCGCAAGGTCTGATAGTTCTTGATTTCGGTTCATTGTTAAGAGAAGAGAATTGTTTTTTTCTAAAATTAGCGGCGCAACGCAGTGCCGAAAGGCGTGCGGTTAAGCAGCGAGCGCCCAAGGGTAATCTCGTCGGTATATTCAAGCTCGTTCCCCACGCTCAGCCCGCGGGCAAGCTGTGTCAGCTCAACGGGCAGCGTGCCGAGTTTGCGGTAAATGTAAAAGTCGGTCGTCTCGCCCTCCATCGTTGCCGGAAGCGCCAGAATAACCTCCTTGATGCCGCCGGCGCCGACACGCTCGACCAGCGAATCGATTTCAAGCTGGTCGGGTCCGATGCCGTCTATCGGCGAAATCACACCCCCAAGCACATGATAGACGCCGCGAAACTGACCCGTATTCTCGATACTCATAACGTCTTTCACCGTTTCGACAACGCAGATGGTCGAAGCGTCGCGGGCCGGATTGGAGCATAGCGGACACACGTCGGCCTCCGAAATGTTGTGGCACACGCGGCAATATTTGACCCCGCGCCTCATCTCGGCCAGCGCGCGGCTCAGCGCCTCGGTCTGTTCCGGCTCGCGGCGCAGCAGGTAGAGCGCCAGGCGCAGGGCCGTCTTGCGCCCGAGGCCGGGCAGGCGCGACAGTTCCGTTACGGCCGTCTCCAGCAACGGCGATGTCAGCTCTCCGTTGTTCAACCGGGCAGTCGATTGGTTACGGTGTCAGGAAATACCAGCCGCGGCTTCAGCGCCGCCCCCTCTTCGGGCGACACGAGCGCATAGGCCATGATTATCACCACGTCACCGCGGTGCACCTTGCGAGCCGCCGCGCCGTTGAGGCATATCACGCCCGAACCCGCAGGACCCGGAATGGCATACGTGTCAAAACGCTCGCCGTTGTTGTTGTCGACAATGAACACGCGCTCGCCGGCAATGATGCCGGCGGCCTCCATCAGCTCGGAGTCAATGGTGATGCTGCCGATGTAGTCGAGGTTGGCCTCCGTTACGGTTACGCGGTGAATTTTCGATTTCAGTACCTGAATCAGCATTTCGAATCAAATTTAATGTTGTCGATAAGGCGCACGTCGCCGGCATAGACAGTTACGCACCCTACCGGCTGCTTCGTCTCTTTCCAGTCGGCGATGGGCAGGCACGTCGGGCCGTCAACAATCCGGAAGTACTCGACCTCGAGGCCATCGACGGCATTGATTGCGTCGACCGTCTTCGCGGCAGTCTCTTCCACAGTGTGGCTCTTGCCGAATTCCACCGCCTCGGCCAGCGCTCTGTGAATGGCGGGCGCGGCGGCGCGCATGGCCGGTGTCAGGCGCACGTTGCGCGAGCTCATGGCAAGGCCGTCGGCCTCGCGCTTGATGGGCACGTCAACAATCTCCAGGCCGTTGAAACCGCCCTCGAGCTCCACCATCTTCCTGATTACGGCAATCTGCTGGAAGTCTTTCTCGCCGAAATAGGCGCGGGTGGGCTGCGCCATCGCGAACAAACGGCTCACCACCTGCGCCACGCCGTTGAAGTGGCCGGGACGCATCTTCCCTTCCATCACTTCGGCCACGGGGCCGAGCGCAAACACGCGCGTGTCAGGTTCGGGATACATCTCTTCAACCGTCGGCACGAAAGCGGCGTCAACGCCCGCGCCCTCAAGAAGCGCCAGGTCGGCCTCTTCGGTGCGCGGATAGGTGCGCAGGTCGTCGGGATTATTGAACTGAGTGGGATTTACAAAGACGCTCACGGCAACGGCGTCATTGTCGCGGCGGGCGCGCTCAACCAGCGACATATGCCCCTGATGCAGCGCCCCCATGGTGGGCACAAAGCCTATCGAACGCCCCGCACGGCGCTGCTCGGCAGCCCATGCGCGCAGTTCATCTGCTTTACGGATAACTTTCATTTTCAATCTTTATTACGGCTGCAAAGTTACGACAAAATCCCGAAATAATCAACCGCCCCCGCCTGCTCACATGTCGCCCCGAAAATACACTCCTCTCAAGATGCCTTCTTTAGAAGAAATAGCCATAGACCCAGCCTGAGATTGTTGCCATTATTATTACAAGGGTTACATATATCACTGTTTTTTTCGTACCCATTACGCTGCGTATGACAAGCATATTCGGAAGCGACAGCGAAGGTCCGGCAAGCAGCAGGGCAAGAGCGGGGCCTTTGCCCATGCCCGACGCGAGCAATCCCTGAATAATCGGCACTTCGGTAAGAGTGGCGAAATACATGAACGCGCCTATGAAACTTGCGAAGAAGTTAGACAATAACGAATTGCCGCCGACAGACCATTCAACCCAACTGTTGGGAATAATGCCGGGCAATTCCATACCGTCGTGCGTTGAGCCGAGCAGGAACCCCGCTGTCAATACTCCGACTGCAAGCAACGGCAGTATCAGTTTGGCGAATCCCCATGACGACAACGCCCACTCCCTGTTTTCATCATCGTTTTTATCGCAGAGCAACACGATGGCAAGGACGGCGACCGAGACGACCATTGGCACAAGGGGAGCTAATTTTGCATCGGGAATGAAAACATTAGCGACAAAAGCTGAAATCGCGACGGCGACAGCTCCGACTATAATCCATCGGGCTTTCAGATGGAGTATCTTCACGAGCATCACGCACAGACCTGTTGCAAGGGCAGATGTTATCCACCATTTTGCCCCGTAGATTGCAGCCCAGACGCCACGGTCTATTGCCGCGGGTGCGCCCCAGTTGGCGAACACAAGAATTGCCACGAGTGTAAAGAAGAACACTGCGGTCTGCCAAAGCGGGCGTTTTTCCGGCGGTGGCACGATATTCATCTGTGCCGCCTCCTTATCCCGTTCTTCCTTACGGAAGATGAACGACATCACAAGACCGATGACAACGGCAAACGTAACGGCTCCGATTACACGGGCAAGCCCCATTTCCAATCCGAGAATACGGGCGGTGAGGATTATCGAGAGTATGCTGATGGCGGGACCGGAATATAGAAACGCTATTGCCGGCCCAAGACCCGCTCCACGTTTATATATGCCGGTGAACAACGGGAGTATCGTGCATGAACACACCGCAAGGATACATCCCGATATTGACGCCACGGTATAAGACACCCATTTCTTTGCACTTGCACCGAAATATTTTAACACCGCTCCCTGGCTTACGAACACCGCAATCACACCGGCTATGAAGAAAGCCGGGAGAAGACAGAGTACGATATGCTCACGGGCATACCACCTGGCGAGGTCAAGTGTTGAGTGTATCGCTGTCAGCAGCGTTTCGCTGTTGACGGGCATGAAGAACGCAGTCAGAAATATGATGACAGTCCATACCAGGAACTTGATTTCCTTCTTCGATTCCATAACTTATTCCCGTTGTTCCGAATCAGATTCCCAGAGCCTTTTTCACTTCGTCAACCGACGGAATGTGCCCTTTGATTCTGACAGTACCGTCTACGACCACGGCGGGTGTCGTCATTATATTGTAGTTCATCATCTCGACTATATCCTCGATTTTAGCGAGTTTGACATCAAGTTTGTTCTCAATGATTACCCGCTCAACGACCTTGTATGTCTCTTTGCATTTGGCACAGCCGGGACCGAGAACAAGAACCTCGCTGACCTTTGTGCCGGGAGCGGCGCAACTTACTTCATCTTCCACAATTATGTCGCTGTTGCAGCAACAGCTTTTCTTTTTGGGGGCAAAAAGAGCTGACCAGAACCCTTTTTTTGATTCTTTTTTATCCATGTTTTTCGTTTTACGGTTATAAGTACATCATTATGCAGTAATATATGCCTGTTGCGATGAAAATGACGCCGACAATAATGTTGAGCCATTTCTGAACAGCGCGCAGTTTACCATAGAATTCGCCGATTCTTTCTACGCTGAAAGCGAGAATCCATGCAACTGCAAGCACCGGCACCGCCGTGGCGAAAGCAAACAATACGGGCAAAAGCCACCCTGCGTTTGCGGTTACTGACATCGGTATGAGCATGCCGAAGTAGAAAACTCCGCTTGTGGGGCAGAAAGCCATCGCAAACAGAACACCCAGTAACAAAGCTCCCCACCCGCCTTTCTTGGCAAGGCCCTCACCATTGCCGCCAAAGCCGAATTGTGGCAGACTTAGCTTATGCCCGAACAACATAAAAAGTCCGATAACCGACAACAGTGGGCCAATCAGCAATTCACCCCATTTCCCTATAGTCTTCTGTATTCCGAAGACGCTCGCTCCCTCTTTCAGTATGGAGATAAGGATTATGCCGAGGACGGTATATGCTATTACTCGTCCGACGGTATATAGTACCCCGTTCCGAAAAATGCGTCTGCGGCTCTCTATATCCTTGCTGATGTAGCCTATTGCAGCTACATTGGTAGCAAGCGGACACGGTGAGATGGCGGTGAGCAATCCGAGGAGAAAGGCCGTCAATGCCGGAGCCGTGCAGCTGTCAGGCAAAGTCTGTAACCAGTCCATTATTTCAACAATTGCCTGATTTTGTCAGCAAGACCTTTCTTGAATCCGTCAGGATTGTTACGGGCATTTCCGAAACCGAACTCAGTGAGGTTGTTGCGGCTCTCTTTACCGCCTTTCCATTTGTTGACAAAGAGAGAAGACCATGTAACTTCGTATTTGTCGGCGATTTTTTCTCCCTCCGGTGTAGAAATATCCACTGTCTTGAATACGACAGTGCCGTTTTTAAGCTCGTTTGCAAAGAGTGTGTTCACCACCTCTTTTGCATTCTTCTCGATAGCCATGCAGGTGGCACAGCGTTGTTTGCCGTGGAAATATATCACTTCCACTCTATCCTTTTCAGGAGATTTCGCATTGGCGATACCCGTCTCGCCACCGCATGACATCAGCCCTGTCATCAGGACGAAAAACATCAGTAACTTTTTCATGTGATTAAATGTATTTGATTTAGTCGTTATTTGCCGAATTACGAACACTGGAAATAAAAAAATAGTGCCTACGAGCAGCAGCTATTCTTTTTTGAGGGACAGCAGTCGTCAAGCATCTGAGAAAACAGCAGCCGGGCAAGTCTCCAGTTCTCTGCGTTGATGCAATACTTTACTTTTGGCGGCTCGATGGTGCCTTGTATCAGACCGGCCTCTTTCAACTCGCTCAGATGCTGCGAAACCGTGGCCTTGGCTATTGGCAGCACTTCGTGAATATCGCCGAAAAAACATTCATTTCTCTGAGCGAGAAAATGCAGAATGGCAATACGGGTCGGGTGCCCCATAGCTTTGGCGAATCTCGCGAGCCGCTCCTGTTCAGGTGTTATCTCTAATTTTGCCATATCATTCCTTGTTTGGTGTTCGCAAAATTACAAACAATATCTGACATAACCAAATATTTTCACAAAATCCCGAAATAATCCACCGCCCCCGCCTGCTCCAGTCCGAGCAGACAAGCTTTGGCTTCAAGGCCGCCCGCATAGCCGGTCAGTGAGCGGTCGCTGCCGACCACGCGGTGGCACGGCACGAATATCGACACGGCGTTAGCGCCGTTAGCGTTGGCCACGGCCCTGACGGCCTTGGGCCGACCGATGCGACGCGCCAATTCGCCATATGAAACGGTCGTGCCGAAAGGTATGCTCAGCAGCGCGTTCCACACCTGTTTCTGGAATTCCGTGCCGACAAGCAGCAGCGGAATGTCAAACTCGCGCCGTCGCCCGGCAAAATACTCGTCAAGCTCTCTGCGGGCGCTGTCAATCACCGCCGAGCTGCCTTCAACCAACTCTGCGCCGAGCATACGGCGCAGTCTGTCAACCACCCGATTGTGATGTCCCTCAACCGCCCAGTCGCACAGACACAGTCGGTCGCCGTACGACCCGACCGTCAGCCGCCCGCACGCCCCCTCATATCCTCGCGTTATTATCCGGTGCTCGGTCATTTTGCGGCATCGAGGTCGTGCAGCAGGGTGCGGACGGCGGTTTCGAGCTGGTCGTCTATGCCGGCGGCCACGCGCTCGGGCGTGTTGGCCACACGCAAGTCAGGCTCGAGCTGCTTGTTTTCGAGATAGGTGCCGTCGGGCAGCTCGTAGCCTATGACCGGTATGCCGAAGTACATGGTGTCGTCCTGAAGGTCGACCCAGTTGACCGAGGTCATCGTGCCGGGCACGGGCATGCCCACCAGCTTGCCCAGACCGCCGTGCTTGTATACCCACGGCGTGCCGTGGGCATTGCTGTAGTTGGCCTCGCAGATTAGCATTATCGAGGGCTTGTTCCAGCGGCGCGAGGGCATCGTGGCCGTTACCTCGCCGCGTACTTTCTGGGTGAGATACTGCTTGCCCGAGAAGAGCACCTCGATATCTTCGTGCATGCGGCCGCCGCCATTCCAGCGAGTGTCGATGACAATGCCTTCGCGGTCGTTATACTTGCCGAGAACGTCGGCATACATGGTGCGGAACGACGGGTCGGCCATCGACTCGATGTGCACGTAGCCCAGGCGCCCGTTGCTCAGCGAGTCTACCTTGGCGGCGTTGCGGCGCACCCACCGGCGATAGAGCAGCGAGTTCATGCGCCCGCGGCTAACGGGCTTCACAACCTGGTCGCGGTCATTGTTGACCTGCACCAGCGTCGGCTTGCCCGCCAAACCGTTGAGCAGCGACGAGAAGTCGGTGTCGGCGCCGAGCTCGGTGCCGTTAACGGCCGTGATTACGTCGCCGGGTGCCACGATGGCGTCCGCGCGGTCAAACGGACCGCCGGCAATCACCTCGGCCACTTTCAGTCCGGGGCCGGAGTAGCTGAAGTCGTATATCAGGCCGAGGTCGGCCGAGGTCTCGTCGGCGCCGCCCGCGGGGCGATAGCCGCTGCCGGTATGGCTCACGTTGAGCTCGCCGAGCAGTTCGGAGAGCATCTCCGAAAAGTCATGGTTGTTGTTGATGTGAGGCAGGAACTTGCGGTAGTGGTCAACCAGCGCGTCCCACTTGACGCCGTGCATCGACTCGGTGTAGAACTTCTCGCCCTCTTCCGTGCGCACGAATTCGAGCATATAGTCGCGCTCGGCCGCACGGTCGATTTTCTGTCGGCCGGAGTAGCTGACGGTCTTCATCTTCTCGCCGCTGAACGGCATCTTGCGCATTGTACGCGGCGACAGAATGAACAGGTCGTCGCCAACCACCTGCATGGCGGCAGGGCCGGCATCGAGCTTGCTCACCACCGAAATGTCGCCCTTGCGCAGGTCGAGTTTCCAGAGGTCGAAACCCTGCTCCACAGAGCTGAGATAATAGAGCATCTCGCCGTCTTTGCTCACGGCCGCGTCGGCAATCGACGACGAATAGGGCGTCAGGCGCTCGATGCGGTCCTGAATGCCTTCGCGCTCAACCTCGACGGGCGAATCGGCCTTATCTTTTTCCTTATCCTTATCTTTATCTTTGCTTTTGGCTTTGTCTTTGGCAAACAGTGCCAGCTCTTCGGTCGAGAGGTTGGCGCGGTCGCGGGCCGCGCGGGTCAGGTAGGCGGCCATGACGTCATATTGCGTGCCCCACGACGCGTGGTTGCGCATGCCGTAGCGCTCGCTGAGCCATATGATGGCCTTGCCGTCGGGCGTGAAGTGCGGCGACTCCTCGAAATAGCCGGTCTCGGTTATGAGGGTGATTTCGGGAGTCGTGCCGTCGGCGTTGACCAGCGCGATGTCATAGTAGGGCGAATGGTGATGGGGCACGGCGGTGAACGTGATCCAGCGGCTGTCCGGGCTCCACGAATATTGCAGCCCGCTCCGCTCGGGGTTCAGCTTGCCGTCGGCCAGCTTCGTAACCTTGTTCGACGTCAGGTCGAGCACCATCAGGTTGTTGCGGTTCTCGACGAACGCCAGCTTGGCGCCGTCGGGACTGGTCTGCGCCGCGCTGCGCTCCACGCCCTTGGCTGCGGGGAGCACGCGGCTCTCCTTCAGCGCCGTCGAGTGGGCCATGTCGGGGTCGTCGGCGCGCGTCATCTCAACCTTGTAGAGGTCATCGCGGCCGTCGCGGTCGCTCACGAAGTAGAGCGTCCGGCCGCCGTCGGCCCATGAGGGCGAACTCTCGGCCTGTGGCGTGGCGGTTATCTGCTTGGTGGTCTTATATTCGACCGACGTAACGAAAATGTCGCCGCGGTGCACGAAAGCCACCAGCTTGCCGTCGGGCGACGCGACGGCATCTGTTGCGCCCGAACTGAAATTCACGAAATCGGGCGCCTGATAGTCCGTGTCAAGAATCTCGATGTTGACTTTCGTCGGCTCGGCGCCGGGCTTCATGGTGTAGATTTCGCCGTCCCATGCAAATGCGGCGGTGCCGTTCGAGGCCTGCGACAGGAAGCGCACGGGGTGGTCGGTAAACGACGTGAGCTGCGACGGCGCGACCGACGTATTGTCAAGCGCCACCGCATACACGTTGGCCGACCCGCCGTCGCGCTCGCTGACAAAAAGCAGAGTGTCAGTGCCGGCAACGGGCCATAGGTCCTCGCCCGGGTGGTCAATCAAAAGGCGGTGCTTACCGGTCTTGAGGTCATATTCCCAGATGTCGCGGGTTACAGACGACGTATGGTGCTTGCGCCATGTGTTCTCCATACCCTTGACGTCCTGATAGACAAACCGCGTGCCGTCGGGCGCGAAGCTGATGTTGACGGCCGGAGTGGCCAGCACGCGGCTCACCGCACCGCCGTCCACGCCCACGGCATAAAGCTCCGTCAGGCGCCCCGAGGGGAACACGGCGCTCGACGCCGGGTCCTGAATCGCGGCCGAAAAATAAACCTGCCGCCCGTCGGGGGCGAAAGCCTCCGGAATCTCCGACGAGCTGTAAGACGTCAGCCTCTTCAGTCCGGACCCGTCGGCGTTCATAACAAAAACATCTTCCGAACCGTGCACCGTGCTCGCAAAAGCTAACTTCGAGCCGTCGGGGCTCCACACGGGATTGGTCTCTATGGCGTCGGGTGTGGCCGTCAGGCGCGTGGCGCGCCCGCCCGCTGCCGGCACGGAATATATATCGCCCTTATAAGTGAAAGCAATCGTCGAACCGTTCGGCGAAATCTTTACATCGCGAAGCCACAGGGGCGAAGCGGCCTGCGCGCCCGCGCCCGCCGCCATCATAATCAAAACTGCGTATATCCTATTCATTTTTTCGATTTTTTATCTTTTTCAGGTTCCGGAAGCGGGTCGTGGAGCGGAATGGTGTAGATGAGCGACAGGCTCACGCCGAGCGAGCCCGCGCGCGTGCCGAATCCGGGCACGGCCCACGGTGCGCCGTTCTTTTCGCGGCTATGGTGCACTATGCGGTGATATTTGATGTTCCAGCCCGCGGAAATCGGACCCCATAGTTTCACCTGAATGCCGGCGCCGATTTCAATATAACCCGTCGTGGTCTTCTGCGTGGGGAAGTCCGGGTGCTCGGTCGTGCCCCAATAGCCGTTGTCAATGCTGACGTCGCTCAGCGAGTATGAGAAATGCGTTATGCCATAGCGCGCCATGGCATAGACCTGATAGTCCGGATTGCTGTTATAGAAGAAGTTATAGTCAAGTCCGACCTTGAAATATGGCGCGAGCGGCTGGCGGTAGTGATAGTTCATGCCGCGCGGCGTTGTCTTGGCCATGCCCATGCCGGCCTCCACCGCAACGAAATAGCGGTTATGAAGGCTCAGGCGCGCCCAGATGCCGCCGATGCCCTGTTTTTGGCCGAATGCGCGACCCAAAGCCGGCCATAGGTCAACGCCCACGTTGACGGCGTCGAGCAGCGGATAGACATTCCCGATGACCTTGGGCTGCGCAAGGGCTATCGAGTCGACCCACTCGTTGCCCGACAGCGTGTCGAGCAGAACGGTGTTGCCGAGGTCGTCGGTCATCTCGATGACCGACCCGGGACGAACCGACTTGGTCGCATCGCCTTCTTTTTTATCCTTCTTGACCTTGGGCTGAGCCACCGGCCGCGAAGTTACCGGCTTGACGGGCGTTACCGTGCGGTTCTGCGCCGCCGCCCCAAGAGGCAGCAACAGCGCAATCAGCGTCATTATAACTGTCAGCCGGCGTTTCATTCCTCAGGCGTATCGTCGTCCGACGACGTTGGTATGGTGAAGAAAATCATTATGCGCTCGCGCTCGATGTTCGTAATCAGCGGGTCGGTAACCGCCACCGAGTCAATCAGCAGCCCCGTGTGGTCGACCGAGCTGATGCGGTAGCGCCACATCGCCCCGCACTCCTCGCCGTCGAAAAACGGATAAGACTCGTAGGTAAAGGTTACGCGGTCGGCCACCGAGCCGTAGATAAAGCGAAACGACGCCGTGGTCTGCGAGCCGCGAAAGGGCAGGTAGACCTGATGCGCGTTGGCCGACGGGTCGAGCAGCAGCGAATCGCCCGGCGCCCCTACCCCGTTGACGCCCATGCCGCTGATGGTCAGCGGCTCGCGCGTGGCGTAGTCATAAAACCCCGCCATCGGAATCGAGTTGCGGTTGTTCTTGCACCCCTCGGTCGAGCACCCCGACAGGAGACAGGGCAGAATGAGCATCGGCAATACGCGCCTCATCATCATATGGTCGCGGCTATTTCATAATCGTTACGCCCCTGGCTGTTGCGTGCGACCAGCTCGCCGACAAACCCGGCCAGAAAGAACTGGCTGCCGAGAATCATCATGGTCAGCGACAGGAAGAAGTAGGGCGAGTCGGCCACAAGAGAATAGCTCAGGCCGTGGGCCATGCGCCAGAGTTTGGTAAAGCCCACCACGCCCGCGGCTATGAAGCCGAGCAGGAACATGACCGACCCCCACAGGCCGAAAAAGTGCATCGGCTTCACCCCGAACTTCGACGTGAACCAGAGGGTCATCAGGTCAAGATAGCCGTGAACAAAGCGGTCAAGGCCGAACTTGGTGGTGCCGTATTTGCGCGCGCGGTGGTGCACGACCTTCTCGCCGATGCGCTTGAAGCCGGCGTTCTTGGCCAGATAGGGAATATAGCGGTGCATGTCGCCGTAAACCTCGATGTGCTTCACGACCTCGCGCCGGTAGGCCTTGAGCCCGCAGTTGAAGTCATGAAGGTTGTGAATGCCGCTGACCGCCCGCGCCGTCGCGTTGAAGAGCTTGGTGGGAATGGTCTTGCTCAGCGGGTCATAGCGCTTCTGCTTCCAGCCGCTCACAAGGTCATAGCCCTCTTCCGTTATCATGCGGTAAAGCTCCGGAATCTCGTCAGGCGAGTCCTGAAGGTCGGCATCCATCGTGATGACCACGCGGCCGCGCGCCGCCTTGAAGCCTTCGTAGAGTGCCGGACTCTTGCCGTAGTTGCGGCGAAACGAAATTGCGTGAATCGACGCGTTCTTTGCCGCCAGCGATTCGATGACGCCCCATGAGCCGTCGGTCGAGCCGTCGTTGACAAAAATAATCTCATACTTATAGCCGTTGCGGCCCATCACCTCTTCTATCCAGGCCGTCAGCTCGGGCAGCGATTCTTCCTCGTTAAACAGAGGCACCACCACCGATATGTCAAGTTCTTCAGTTTCCATATTGCTGCAAAATTACGACAAAAAATTCAAAATCGGCTCTTCGCGGCAAACCTTTTTTGCCGCACGGGTGTTTTATGGTTGACACGAGTCTACATAACCATTAACGACATCGTAACCGAAATTCAAGTGTATAAGGCCGTCCTGTTCCACCATCCGGACGGCCGTTTTTTATGCTTCGGGCTCCGTGTACCAACGCGAGTACATCAGATAGTTCCGGGCTATGCGCCGGTTGAGCGTGCGCGACTGCTCGGGGTCTACCTTCTTGATGAACTTGGCCGGCGCGCCGCCCCAGAGCTCGCCGGGGCCGATGACCGTACGGCTCAACACCACTGACCCAGCGGCCACGATGGCGCCCTCGCCAACTTCGGCGTCGTCCATCACCACGGCCCCCATGCCTATGAGCGCATAGTCGCGAATCTTGCAGCCGTGAAGCGTTACGTTGTGGCCTACCGACACGTCGTTGCCGATTTCAATGGTCGATTTCTCGTAGAGCGTGTGCAGAACCGAGCCGTCCTGAATGTTGACGCGGTCGCCGATGCGAATCGAATTGACGTCGCCGCGCAAAACGGTGTTGAACCACACCGAGCACTCGTCGCCGATAACGACGTCGCCCACCACCGTGGCGTTCTCTGCCAGAAAGCAGTCGCGGCCCACCCTTGGGGTGAAGCCGCGAACAGGTATGATCAACGGCATAGCGGTGCGGTTTTGGCCGTGAGCCACTGACGTTGGTTTTCATTCTCGAGCAGCGGAAGCAGCGTGGCGCGCACGCGCTCGTGATAGGCGTTGACCCACTCGATTTCTTCGTTGCTCATCAGCGTGGTGTCAAACAGCTTGAGGTCGAACGGGAAGAGCGTCAGCGGCTCGAATGCATAGAAGTTGCCGAATTCGGCGTTGCTCAGCGGCGACGGCACGCAGAGCACGAGGTTTTCGCAACGTATGCCGTGCACTCCGGCGCGATACAGTCCGGGCTCGTCCGACGTAATCATGCCGGGCTGCAGCGCCACGGGCACGTGATTCAGGCGAATGCTCTGCGGGCCTTCGTGAACGTTCAGGAAGTGGCCCACGCCGTGGCCCGTGCCGTGAAGATAGGTCAGACCGTGCTGCCACAGGGGCATGCGAGCAAGGGCGTCAAGCTGGTCGCCGCGCGTGCCTTCGGGGAAGACGGCCGTGGCTATGGCTATGTGGCCCTTCATCACCAGGGTGAAGTCCGTGCGCTCCTGTTCGGTCGGCGTGCCGAGCGCAACGGTGCGCGTAATGTCCGTGGTGCCGTCAAGATATTGCGCGCCGCTGTCAACGAGCAGCAGCCCGTGAGGCTCGATGACCGACGACGTCTCGGCCGTGGCCGAGTAGTGCACGATGGCGCCGTGAGGGCCATAGCCGGCAATCATCTCGAACGAGTCGTCTACGTAGAGTGCTCCTTCGCTGCGGAATTTGGTGCCGAGTTCGGCCATGTCCAGCTCGGTCAGGGTCTCCCCTGCCGCCAGACGGCGCTCGACTTCCATGAAGAGCTTGACCAGGGCCACGCCGTCGCGCGCCATGGCGTTGCGCGTGCCTTCGATCTGGCGCAGGTTCTTAACGGCCTTGGGAAGCGCTATCAGCGACGGGCCGCTGACGGCATGCTTGCCCAGCACGGTGGCCAGTGTATAGGCCGTCTTGGCCGGCTCGATGTACACGGCGGCATCTTTGGGCAGCAGGGCCATGAAGCGCGAAACGTTGTCATAGGGCTGAACCTCCACGCCGATTTCGGCCAGACGGGCGCGCGTCTTGTCGTCCACTTTCTCAAGGCCCGTAAAGAGCACGCAGCCGTCGCCCGAGAGATAAAGGAACGCCGTGGCCACGGGGTTGCACGGCACGTCGGCCGAGCGCAGGTTCAAAACCCAGGCAATCTCGTCGAGCGCCGAAACGAACAGCGCGTTGGCGCCGGCCTTTCCGGCGGCGGCGAGCACGCGGGCAATTTTCGACGTGGCCTCCTCGCCGGCATACTTGACGTCGTGAAGATAGATTGCGTCGGCGGGAAGAACCGGGCGGTTCACCCACAGTTCGTCAATCGGGTTGAACGTGGTGTCGACCGTAATCTGCCGGTGCTCGAACTCGCGGCGCATGCGTTCGATGTCGTTCACCGAGAACACCATGCCGTCAACGCCGACCGACGAGCCGGCCGGCAGATTGTCGCAGAGCCACGCCTCGATTGTGGGCGTGCCGGGCAGCCCGTCTTTCATCAGCACGATGCCCGTGCCTTCGAGCTGACGCCCGGCCTGAAGAAAGTAGCGCGAGTCGGTCCAGAGCAGGGCCGCGTCGGCCGTAACCACCAGTGTGCCGGCCGAGCCGGTGAAGCCGCTGAGCCAGCGGCGCACCTGGCAATGTTCCGATAGATATTCGCTCTGATGCGGGTCGGTCTGAGGAATGATGACGGCGCTCACTCCGGCGCGCTCCATCTTTTCGCGCAGGGCGTCGATGCGCCCCATGATTATACTGTTCATATTCTTGCTGTTGTTAGGTTATGTTTCTATTCTTTTTTATCCAAGCTGTTGCATCTCGACCAGACGGGCGTAGGCGCCGCCAAGGGCCATCAGTTCGTCGTGAGTGCCCGACTCGACGATGCGGCCCTCGTTCATCACGGCAATCAGGTCGGCGTTGCGAATGGTCGAGAGGCGGTGGGCAATCACCAGCGTGGTGCGGTCTTTCATC
Source organism: uncultured Porphyromonadaceae bacterium (assembly GCA_902495245.1). Classification (GTDB taxonomy): domain Bacteria; phylum Bacteroidota; class Bacteroidia; order Bacteroidales; family Muribaculaceae; genus UBA3263. The sequence goes on along the minus strand of CABUWI010000003.1, from coordinate 5,189 downwards.
AGCCGCTCCAGCGCTTCCTGAACAACGTGTTCGCTCTCCGAGTCGAGCGCCGACGTGGCCTCGTCGAGAATCAGAATGGGCGGATTCTTCAATATGGCGCGGGCAATCGACAGGCGCTGACGCTGGCCGCCCGAAAGGCGGCAGCCGCGGTCGCCGATGTTGGTCTGATATCCCTCTTCCATGTCGCAGATAAAGTCGTGGGCGTTGGCAATCCGCGCGGCCTCTTCAACCTGCTGCTGCGTGGCCGAGGCCACGCCGAAGGTGATGTTGTTGTAAACCGTGTCGTTGAACAGGATTGCCTCCTGGTTCACGTTGCCCATCAGACCGCGCAGCGAGCTGACGCGCATGTCGCGCACGTCGATGCCGTCAACCTTGATGGTGCCACCCTGCACGTCATAGAAGCGCGGCAGCAGGTCGGCCAGCGTACTCTTGCCCGAGCCGCTCTGCCCCACGAGTGCCACCGTGGCGCCCGCCGGTATGTCGAGGCTGACGTTTTTAACAACCTGCACTTCGCCGTCATAGCTGAACGTAACGTCTTCATACGAAATTGCGCCGCGCAGGTTCTTGATCTCCTGCGGCTTCTCCGGGTCGGTGATGGGATTCTCGGCCGACAGTATGCGGTCAACGCGCTCAAGCGACGCCATGCCCTTGCGTATGGCATACGACGCTCGCGAAATCTCCTTGACCGGATTGATGATGCTGTAAAAAATCACCAGGTAGTAAATGAACTCCTGGGCGTTAAACGAGCTGTGGCCCGACAGTATCAGGCGGCCGCCGAACCAGAGCACAACCGCAATCGTGGCCGTGCCGAGAAATTCGCTCATCGGGTGGGCAAGATTCTGGCGGCGCATAACGCGGTTGCTGAGTTTGTAGAGTTCCTGGCTGTCGGCGTGAAAGCGGGCCTTGACCTTGTCTTCGGCCACGAAGGCCTTGATTATGCGCAGGCCCCCGAGGGTCTCTTCGATGTTGCTGACCACCCTGCCCCACTGGTTCTGCGCGGCAAGCGACTTGGCCTTGAGCGCGCGGCCCACGGAGCCCATTATCCATCCCGCAAGGGGCAGCAGAATGAACACGAACATCGTCAGCTGCCACGAAACGGCAATCATCATCGTCAGGCACGCAATCACCATGATCGGGTTCTTGCACATCAGGTCGATTGACTGCATGATGGAGTTCTCCACTTCGGCCACGTCGCCGGTCATGCGGGCAATGACGTCGCCCTTGCGCTCGTTGGTGAAGAAGCCGATGGGCAGCGAGGTTACCTTGTCGTAGATGGTGTTGCGAATGTCGCGAATCACGCCCGAGCGCATCGGAATGATGAAATATGTGGCCAGGTATGAAACGCCGCATTTGATGCCGGTCATGACCACGAGCAGCAGCCCTAACAGTCCCAGCGTGGCCGACTCGCCGTAGTCGGCGATGCACCCCTGCGTGTAGTAGTAGAAGTTGTTCACGAAAGCCTCGCGCAGGTTGTCCCAGTGAACGGGCATGAACGCATACGTCTCTTGCTTTAACTTGAAAAGCATCTCGAGAATGGGTATGATCAGCGCGAACGAAAACAGTGTCATGAATGCGGCCAGCAGGTTGAAGGCCACATTCAGAATCAGATACTTCTTGTAAGGCGGCAGAAAACGCCTCAGAATTATGAAGAAATCTTTCATAGGCGGCGTTCCGGATAGAGGTCGTTCCACCACGAGGCATCGCCCTTGAGCCAGCGCTCGAACCATGCCATGATTGAGTTGTGCCAGAGAATGCGCTTCGGGTAGTCGCTGATGAAGTGGTTCTCGCCGTCAACCGAGATGAACTCTACGGGCTTGCCCAGTATGCGCAGCGCGTTGAAAAGCTGAATGCTCTCGCCGATGGGCACGTTGGTGTCGGCCGTGCCGTGCAGCAGAAGCAGCGGCGTGTTGATTTTGTCGGCGTTGAAAAGCGAGCCCTGCTTGGTGAACAGCTCGGGGTCTGACCACGGGTAGGAGTCGGCGGCGGCCACCGAGTTATAGCTGTAGCCCCAGTAGCCTTCGCCCCAGTATGACGTTACGTTCGATATGCCGGCGTGGCTCACGGCGGCAGCAAACATCGGCGTCAGCGTCTGCAGATACTGGGTCATGAAGCCGCCGTAGCTTGCGCCGAGACAGCCGATTTTGCTCTTGTCGACATAGGGGTGCGCCTCGCAGAATTTCTCCACGCCCTCAATGATTTCTTCGGCCGTGCGCTTGCCCCAGGCGTTGACGTGGCGCGCCGAGAATTCCTGGCCGTAACCCGTGGCGCCCGAGGGGTTCAGAACGTAGACAACATAGTCGCGCGAGGCGAAGAGTTGCGGAGTGTAGGGCTGCGTGATTGACTTCGAGGTGGGCGACGTGCCGCCGTAGTAGTAGACAATCAGCGGATATTTCTTCTCGGGGTCGAACGAGGGCGGATAGCACACCATGCCGTCAATCTCCGTGCCGTCGGCGGCCGTGAAGCGCCACGGCTCCGTCTTGCCCAGCTCGATTTTGGCCAGGTCCTCGCCGCGCGGGTCGGCAAGCAGCGTATTGCGGTCGTTCTTGAGGTTGAGCACATATGCCTTGCCCGCATAGCTGTAGCCGTGGCCCATGTAGGCTATGTTGGCCGCCGAGCGGTCGCCCATCGAGGCGCCGGTGATGTTCTCGATTTCGGCCGGCAGGCGGCGGAAGGTGTCCGTCTTCGGGTTGAGCGAATAGAGGTTCTTGCCGAAACCCTCTTCGGCAACGATGTAAATCAGGCCGTCGGCCTGGTTCCAGCACACGATGTTGTCCACCGACGGGTCAAAATCGAATGTGAGCGGTTTCACTTTGCGGTCGGCAAGCGTCATCAGATAGAGCTGAATGTCGAAGTCGTTGGCAATGGGGTGAGTGCCGCAGTTCTTACCCAGGCCGTCAAACGCCGAGGGCGAGCCGCTAAAGAGCACCTGCGAGCCGTCGGGCGAGAACATGGCCGAGTTCACGAACTGCGGCGCGGGGGCCACGATGGTGTCGGCGCTCATGGTGTTCACGTCGAGAATGTAGAAGGCCGACCGATAGAACGGACGCGTCGTCGGGTCTTCCCAAGAGGTCGAGCAGAGCAGTTTGGTGCCGTCGGCCGAAATGTCGTTCAGATAGGTCGAGTGGTTGCCGAAAGTGAGCCGCTCGGAAATGCCGGTCTCGGGCGAGAAGCGCACAATGAACGTGCGCCGACGGTTGCCGGGCATGCGGTCGTCAGGCGTGGCATAGCGGCGCAGCGGGCCTTCTTCCTGCACGCCCTGGTCGGTAAACGTGTAGTATAGGCAGTCGCCCTTGGGGCTCCATGTGAAGTTGTCCACGGGCACCGACTCGGCCAGCAGCTCGCGCGCGCCGCTCAGCGGGTCGACCAGATAGAGGTCATAGCCGTCGGCAGCCGTCTCGGTCATGTAAAGCTTCGAGCCGTCGGGCATCCACCTGACGCCGCGGGGCAGCGACGCATTGATTTCCTTGCCGCTCTTCAGGTCGGTCAGCGTCGAGTAGAAGCGGTTGCGGCCCGAGCCGTAATTGTTGTAGAAATGTGTAATCAGATACTTCCCGTCGGGGCTCATCGACAGGCCCGTTACGCGGTTGCCCAACTCCGAATCGTCGAGATTGAAGCGGCGCAACAGGTCGGCACCGCTTGCAAGCACGGCGCCCTCGAACTTGTCGTCGGGCACGAACTCGACCTTCACGGTCGGCGCGGCCACCGAGTCGGCGGCCATGGCCAGCAGCTTCACGGTGAGCACGGCGTCGCGCTCAGGCTCCAGACGCAGCGAGGCCGACGCTGTCGAGGCCGACGTGAGCGAGTCTTTCTCGGCCGACAGCTTCGACGTCAGTTTCTCGCCGTTAAGCTCGACGGCAAACGGCAGCTGCGACGTAACCTTCAGCGAACCCTTCGCGAAGCCCTGCGACCGAAGGCTCGTCTGCATCAGCTGCAGAGTGCCGTTGGCGGCCGGAGCAGCCGTCAGAGTAATGACGCCCGCCGTATCGGCGCTAACCGTCCGCCCGTCGACACGACGGCGCGTGCGAGAGTCCAGAATGTCCGTCGGCTTGAACTTCTCGCCCGACGGATTGATTGAATCGTTCATAAACGGCGCGCGCACGGCAATCGGCTCGCTCACCCGCCAGTTCTCCAAAACGATGGCGCCGTCGGCGCTAACAGCCAGGGCGGCAGCAACGCAAAATAATGTCAGTTTATTCATGTTCCAACAATTGGTGTTCATTATATTTAAGCCACAAATTTACGCATTTTTTCCCAATTTCCCCACTTCCCCTCCCAATTCCCCCCAAAAACCTCAATCATCAACCGTGTTGAGCGCGCAAGCGCGAAAAAATCCCCCAACCGTGTGAGCGCGGCAGCGCGAAAAAATCCCGCCAAATCCCGAACCTCCCGCTAAATCCCGCTTAATCGAGAAAAAACTCTTAACCCTTAACCCCCAACCAAAACAATTCTACGCTCCCCCTCCTCCCCCTTGCCGTAACTTTGCCGCCGATATGCAAAGCATCTGGCTCCCCTTCCGACAATACTCCGTCAGCTTCCGACGCTGGGTCGGCCGCCCCCTGCGGTCGGCCGAAGCCAACTTCATCGAAGCCGCCGAACGCGCCCGACAGCTCGCCGACGGTTCCCTCCTGATGCTCGTCAACGACCCCACGCGCGAACTCATGCGCGTAATTCTCGAATACGTCTCCTGGCATCAGAACATACTCCTACCCTTCGCAATCTCCCCCTCCCTCCCCAACATCGTCGTCGACACAACCCGAGCCGACGCCTTCGCCGCCTGCCGCATCTTCTCTCCTCCAAACGCGCTCCCCATCGCAGCCCGAAGCATCTGCTGCGCCCGCGGCTACGACTTCAACAGCGCCGTCCTCTTCAACGCCAACACATACTGCCCCTCCGTACCCCTCTACCGCAGCCGACTCATCGGCCCCGTACACTCGCTCGTCGCAGGAGCCGCCGACGGCTCCATTATCATCGTCCACGGAGACATCTCCTGGCCATGGCGCCGCAACCACTTCCGCTCCCTCTGGCGCCGAACCCGCAACAACCCATTCTGGTACCGCTACGACGCCCTCCGTCCCGACCCTCTGCTGCTAAAACGCCGCAAACTCCTGCGGCCTCCCCAAATACGCTATCCCATCAAAATCTTCAACAAGCGGAGCGACGCGCCTCCACGGCGCCTGTCCCCCGGCGTC
>CABUWI010000002.1 GCA_902495245.1 uncultured Porphyromonadaceae bacterium | reverse complement strand
AACCGACATAATCCACGTGTCTTCCGTTACATAAAAACTAGCGGTAAATATGTAACGATGACTAACTATAAAGAGGCTATATGAATCCTTAAGTTAATAGCATTGAGGCATGTCCCTACTCTTGGCCGTTTTTGCAACACCCTCCTATATAGTTGAGGTTAACGTTCGGGGTCAGGGGGTGAAGAGGGAGTGGAGGCGGCGGAAGGCGGCGAGGTTGTCGGCGCCGAAGCGGGCCATGGAGCGCTCGACTTCGTCGAGGGTCTTGCGGGCGCCCGTGCCCGACTTGGAGTAGAATTTGTCGGCGTAGCACACGAGCTTTTCAAGCGGTGTCTGCGGCACGAGCTCGCCGATGCCGACGCCGGTGTGGCGCTCGGCCACTCGCGCGGCCCACTCGGGCGCGCCCTCGCGGCGCAGCAGCTCGGCGCCCAGCGGGCCGTGCTCGATGTAGGGCGCGGTGCCGCGGCACTCGATGCCGGGCGCGTCGGTCAGGAAGATGCCGATGTCGTGGAGCATCGCCGCGGCGCTGACCTGCGCCGGGTCAAGCCCGGGCATGAACTCGGCGCGCAGCTCTTCGGCCAGCGCCGCCACGCTCTCGGCATGCTTCATATAAATATCCCGAAGGTGCGATCCTTCGGGATAATATTTGTCGATAATCTCCTGATAGTTCAAGGGTTGAGGGTTAAGAGTTAAGGGTTGAGGGTTAAGAGTTAAGGGTTGAGGGTTAAGAGTTAAAGGTTAAGAGTTGAGGGGTGTGGATTGAGAATTTCGCATCGCTCCAATCTTTAACCTTTAACTCTTAACCTTTAACTCTTAACTTAATTGTCAGAGAATGGTGTTCCAGCCGTGGACGTCTTCAATTTCGCCGAGCTGAATGCCGCGCAGGCGGTTGTAGAGCTCCGTAACGACGGGACCGGGCTGACGGTCGGAGGCGATGACGTATTTCTTGCCGGTGTCGAGGTCGTCGATTTCGGCCACGGGCGAGGCTACGGCGGCCGTGCCGCAGGCGGCGGCTTCCGAAATCTGCTCGAGCTCGTCGACGGTGATGTGGCGCTGCTCCACTTTGATGCCCATGTCGCGGGCAAGCTGCATCAGGCTCTTGTTGGTGATTGAGGGCAGAATCGACTCTGAGGCGGGAGTGATGTAGACGCCGTCTTTGATTGCGAAGAAGTTGGCGGGGCCGCACTCGTCGAGATATTTCTTCTCTTTCGGGTCGAGATAGAGCACGGCGCTGTAGCCCAGCTCGTGGGCGCGCTCGCCGGCGGTGATGCTGGCGGCATAGTTGCCGCCCACTTTCCAGCGGCCGGTGCCTTTGGGAGCCACGCGGTCATATTCGCGCATGATGCAGATTTTGGTCGGCTTGAAGCCCTCTTTGAAGTAGGGGCCCACGGGCGTTACGAACACCATGAACATGTATTCTGACGCGGGGTGCACGCCCACCTGGGCCGAGATGCCGATTTCGATGGGGCGGATATAGAGCGAGGCGCCCGAGCCGTAGGGGGGCACGAAGCGCTCGTTGGCCTTGACCACGCGCTTGACCATGTCGATGAACAGCTGTTCGGGCACGGGCTCCATGAGCAGGCCCTTGGCCGAGTCGATGATGCGGCGCGCGTTCTCTTCGAGGCGGAAAATGCGAATCTTGCCGTCCTTGCCGCGAAAGGCTTTCAGACCCTCGAAAATTTCCTGGCCGTAATGGAGCGACGTGGCCGCCATGTGCAGGTTGATATACTCTGATGAGGTCTCTTCGATGGGGCCCCACGCGCCGTTGCTGAACGTGCAGCGCACGTTAACATCGGTGGGAATGTAGCCAAACGACAGGTTGGCCCAGTCAAGTTCGTTAGATGCCATAATCTTTTTTGTTAACTTGAATATTGTACTCTGATTCGGCAAAGTTACGAATTTTTATCCGAAAAACGAAAACTGCCGCCCGAATCGCTCCGGCGGCAGTTTTTCGATGAGTCGATATGTGTCGTTGTCGGCGGTTTAGTTCATGTTTACGTTGCCGCCAGTCCAGCCGCTCTCGCCGTCGGCTGCGTTAACCCAGGGGCTGACGGTAACGGTGAACGAGATAGGGTTGTCAAGAACGGGGTCGCCGGCGTTCTTGCCGGTCGGACGTCCGGTGATATATTTTTCATTGGTGGGCAGCTCGGCTTTGTTCGTCGTGCTGCCTTCGGGCGGATAGATGCCTGCGCCGCTGTTGGGGCCGCAGAAGGTCAGATTATATTCATAACGCTTGCCGGGCTCCCAGTTGATGTCGATGGGCACGCAGGTGTAGCCGTATGCCTTCTTGTCCCATGCGCCTCCTGCTGGTGTGGGGAAGAGCTGGTGGGAGTGCGTTTTTGCTTCTGTATTGGAATAGACCCATTTGTCCTCTGTTAGCCCATCTCCCGTAGCCGGCAGTTCACCGGAGTGGACGGCCTCGACGCGGCAAAGAATCAGAATGTAGGCTTGGCTACTCCCGTTAGCTGCATTACCCGAGGGTGCCCATGCTGAAACTGACTGACCTTCGCCATTATGCGGCAGAAGCAGCAGGTCGGTATTTCTCGAATTAACGTTAGTTAGCAAATCTTGACTGGTTGTGGTCAGAGGGATAGCATCAGTAAATTCTGAGCCGTAGATTGTGGGCGTATTGGTATCCAGGGTCCAGTTGAAAGTATAATCGTCTTGGATTTTCTTGTCCACGAAGTTTGGCTGGATTGTGAGGGTGCCGGTGCCTTTTGCATTGACAATCCATGCTCCTTTAACCTCGACATTGTGGTGGTTGCCGTCGGCCGCGCCGCGTTGGGCCTTGATGACAATCTGTGAGAGTGCGTGCTTGAACGTCAGGCCGATGCCGTTTGATCCGTCTTTTTTTTCGGCAGTTTTGCCGGCAATGATGAGGTCGAGCTGGTCTTTGGTGGCCAAAACACCGTTTTCTCCTGACTCCTGTTTGGCCGTGTACGGTGTGAAACCGCTGATTGTAATTGTTTTGGTGGTTTTGTTGAGAACCGGTGTGTACAGTTGCTTTGTCTCAGTATCGCTGATGGATACAGTGGGACTCGGAGCGAATGCCCAGAAATCGAGGACGTCGAATTCTGAAGGCCAGTAAATCGAATAGGGCAGCGTGAATACGTTGTTGTCGTTTTTTGTTGCCTTCAGACCTTCGATGAACGGGGCGTATGAAGCGCTTGAGAAGGCCCATACCTGAAAGTCCGTAAGGTTGGCGGTGGTGAGGTTGGCGGCGCGGCTCACCGAGGTGTGGAACGTGATTTCATGACCGGTGTTGATTAGTTCGGTCCGGTCGTCTGAACATGCGGTGGTCAGCAGCAGGGCTGCAAGGCCGAGTGATGTTAACTTGATGTTCATAGCGGTAGGTGTGAAAAAAGATTGTGTTGTGATTATAATTGAATTTGATTATTTTTTTGTGTCAGTTCATGTCGAGGTCGTAGATAATCGTCTCCTCCCAGTCGTTGACGGTTGGCGACATGCCTCCCGGTTGGTCAGGCTTCGGCGGGTCGGGAAATTCGAGGCCGTCGATTGATATGTTGATTTCGTGAGGGTTTGCGGCGTTGTGAAGCTGGTCGGTAACGTCGAATGTGTAATATTTTCGGTCGGAGGTGTAGACGGTGAGAATGTGTCGCGCGGGGTGGTCGTTGCCTGAGCCGCCGGGACAGTGGCCGAAGGTCTCGATGTCGCCGTGCAGGCTGTTGTCGTCGCGCGCCGTGAGCGCAATCGGCACGGTTACGCGGCGACCGCCGTGGTCCATCAGCCCGGGCGAGAAGTGCTCGCTCAGCGAGGTGAGCGTGGCGCTGTAGGAGGCGGCGCGGCCAAGGTTCTTGACGTTGTTGAACGTGATGTGATAGCGGTCGGTGGCCTCGACCGGGGTGAACTCGACGCTCTGGCCTGCACGCGCGGCAACGAAGATGACGCCGCCCTCGGCCGCGGCGGCCCAGAGGGTCTCGGGTGCGGTCTTGACGGGCTCGTCTTCAGTGCCCTCGGCGCGCGGCGGCACGTCGGTCGGGGCCACGCGCCCCATGGGGGCGAGCATGTCTTCGTCGTCGGTGGTGATGACAAAGTCGGCAAACGTGCTGCCCTTTTCGCGCAGGGTCTCGGTGTCGCCGTTAAAGGCCACGGCGTCATAGCTGCCGGCAGTGAGGCGCACGGTGGTTATGCCCGTTGTGTTGACGGTTTCATAGCGCAGGGGCTCGCCGCCCTCGCGCGGGAAGAAATAGACCACCATGGTGCGCGGCGTGGCGTCGGGCGCCATGCTCCAGTCGAAGCTGATGTCGATTTCGACGCCGTGGGAGTGGTCGTAGCATAGCTCGCGGTGGTTGCACGCAGTCAAGGCTGCGGCCGTGAGCAGGCCGGCGACGAGATGTTTCGTTTTCATCGGCTGCCTCCTTTCTGCTTTGTGCGCGGCGAGTTGACATTGTCGCGGCCGATGAGCCAGACGAGGCTCACCTCGGCGCGCGTCGGGCCGAACCAGCGGCGCGCGTGGGTAGACTGCCAGACGTCGTGAGTGTCGATGAGGTGCTGCTTCATGTAGTGGCCCCACATGTAGCCCACTCCGAGGCTGAAGTCGAGGCTTAGCCTGCGCGTCAGCGGCAGGCTGTAGCCGTAGCTCAGGCCGACGGCATAGTTGAACTTGTCGCCCATGACTCCGGTGTGGCTGCGGCCGAACTGAAAGTCGTAGGTAACGATTGAGGCATACACTCCGACGCGATGGCCCGACAGCGGGTTGAGGCTGCGCCCGCGGCCAAACTGCCAGCGCAGCTCGAGGTCGCCGCCGTAGACGCGCCAGTAGAAGCGGTCGGGGCGGTTGTTCCACCACGCATACATCCAGTCGGCATAGACGGTGAAGCGGTCGGCAAAACATATGCCCGCGCCGATGTTCGGCGTCAGCGCGGCGTCATAGAGCATGTTGGTCGAAACGAAAAAGCGCACGGCGCCGCGGCTTCGCGCCGCTGGGACCTCAATCTGAGGTGCAGACGTCGCCGCAACGGGTGTCGGCACTGTCGGCGCCTCGACAGCTTGAACGATGCTGTCGGCCGGGGTGGTACTTACCCCCCCAATTTGCTTGGAATCAGTGATTTGTGTCGTATAGGGCAGGGGCCATGACGCCGTCAGCGACGCGAAGCGCAACGACGGCCAGCCGGCGGCATCATTGCCGGCGGCGTTCACAACGGTGTCGCTCACAGCGGCCACGTTGAGAGTCGGCTTCAGAAGCGCCAGCATTGCGTCGGCCCTGTGGCGGGCCAGGCGGCGGTTGAACTCGCGCGTGCCTTCGGGCGACGCCGAGCCGCACACCTCGATGTGCAGACCCGAAAGCGTGTCCGCTCCGGCCGTGAAGCTCCCTATGCGCTCAAGCGCGGCGGAATTGCCGCCGAATGTCGAGTCTATCTCGGCCGAAGATTTCTTGAAATAAATTTTTTCAGTAAACCGCATGACCGAATCGGCCGCCGCCGTTGAGGCGACTGCTGACTTAGGCATAAGAACGGTTGCCGCGAGCATCAAAATCCCTGTCAGGCAACCTTTGGAAAGCAGTAAATTACGAAATAATTTGACCTGAATTCCCATTGTTTCTTAAGGCGGAACTTAAAAAATAGTTGACTTAGGTAGGTATCGTGAAATCGTGATTCAGCTGCAAAATTACAAAAAAATCCTTAACTTGGCCGTCAATCGGCGTTAAAATAAGTTAAACACCTGTCCCCTCCCTTGCTCTCGCGCCCGACTATTTGGCCTCAAACCGATTGCAGAATAAGTAAAAATTCTTAACTTTGCGCTCAAATATTGGAAAGCGTTTACTTACGCTCTTTTTGACAACCGGGAATTCTCGCAAAATTAACGTTGTAGTCAAAACAGCAGCGACGGTAGATGCCTGAACGGGTATGCTATACCTTGTCGTGCCGGAGTCTTGCAGAGGCTTCGGCAGGGCGTGTGTGCATAGTATGCGTGAGGCTTCTGCGTCGTTGTCCGTGATGCTACAACAGGCAATGCGAGAAGCCTCCGGTTGCATTACGGGCAACGGTACCGGTCCTCGCGCTTTTCGTTTTTTTTAGTTTTTCATGCGAAGGAGGGCCCGCAGAAATAACTGTCATTTTTCACATGAATAGAATCCGGAAAGTTTTCTTGTCGCTGCTCTCCTTGCCGCTTGTTGCAACAGCCGCCGGTCCGTCGCAGACCATTCCCGTTTTGCACATTTCCACATTGAATGAAGCCCCCGTTGATCAGAAACTGGTCTATGTCGACGCGACGGCGTGGCTTGACGTGTCTATGTGTCCCGACCTGACGGGCCTGGGAAGCGCCGAGGCACCTGTGGCGCTCGGAATTCGCGGCCGGGGCAATGCCTCATGGCTCTATAATGTGAAGAAGCCGTATAAACTGAAGCTTGCAATAAAAGCGTCGCCGGCCGGTCTGACCCGGAGCAAGCACTTCGCACTGTTGCATTATCCGGGCAGCAACGCCACGATGTTTCGCGAGCCTCTGGGCTTTGAGCTCGGGCGCCGTATCGGCCTGGACTGGACGCCGGCCCAGCAGCCGGTCGAGGTGGTGCTCAACGGCGCATATCTCGGCATGTATTTCCTGACCGAGTCGGTCAAAGTCGACGAAAATCGCGTGAACATCACCAGGCAGAACGACATGGAGGCCGATGCAGCGGCCGCCGAGCGTGGCTGGCTCGTCGAGATTGACAATTATCCCGACGAACATCAGCATGTGTTCACTCAGCCCGACGGGAAGAAGCTCAGGCTTACGTTCAAGTCGCCTGAGGTACTTTCGGGCGTGCAGTCCGACTATATCACCACCGTATTCGGCGACCTGATTGACGCCGTCTATGATTTTGACTCTGATCGCTGGACCGACTTCATTGACCTCGAATCGTGCGCCCGCTATTACATCGTGCACGAAATTCTTCACAACTATGACGCCTTCAACGGCAGCTTCTATCTCCACAAGGAAGACGGTGTGAGGTGGACATTCGGCCCGCTGTGGGACCTTTCATATTCGCTCGACAAGATAACGACCACCTCCATTCTCAATGACCTGCCGGCGTCAAATCAGCCCAAACTCATGAGGCAGATTTTGGAGCGGCGCGAGTTTCGCAAGGCAGTGCGCAGCGTCTGGGCGGACTTCTATGCTGAGGATACAGAGTGGATTGACGCGGAAGCGGAGCGCCTTGGAAATCTGATAGCCGCCGCTGCCCGCCATGACGCCGAATGCTGGAACACCAAAAGCAACGACGCCCGTTCGGGCGCCCGCACTGCCGCCCGGCTGCTCAAAGGCAATATGGAGTGGTTTAACGGCTGGGTAACGTCAGACGATTTCGTGGGCCCGTCGTCCGGTCTGCCGGCAAACTATGTCGAAGAAGCTGCTCAGCCCGGCCGACTGTTCGACCTCTCGGGGCGCGAGGTCAGGACCACACGGGCCCGCGGCATCTACATTCAGCGCATCGGCAACCGCACCGTCAAGCTCCTTCGGTAATTTCGCAACGGCCGCACGTTTTGGCCCGCACGGCTCGTGCAATGCGGTTCAAATAAGGTTATGAGGGTGTTGCAAAATGCGTATGCGGATAACCCGTAGGGACGTGCCTTCGGCACGTTGCTGAGCGTCAGTGTGTTACGGAAACATGCCAAAGGCATGTCCTAATGCTATTAACTTAAGAGTGTGGTGCAAAATACTGGTTTCGTAAATTCTGTAGGGACGCACGGCCCGTGCGTCCGCGATAACGGCCAAAAGTGCAGTATTTTATGCGCTCCGCAAAGCGGACGCACGAGCCGTGCGTCCCTACAGAATTTCTGAAATTTATGCGATGGGCTTGACAATCATCGACGCGCATGCCCGGTGCGTCGATGATGCGTAAAAAACGGGAACCGCCCGGGCGACGCGGGGTCGTCCGGGCGGTGAAGGAGTTTCGGTTGTAGGGGTCCGCTATCAGATTGCGGGACCGGCGGCTACGAGAGCCTTGCCTGCGGGGTTGTTCTCGAACTTCTTGAAGTTGTTGATGAACTTCTCGGCGAGCATGGTAGCCTTCTTGGCCCATTCTTCGGGGTTGGCGTAGGTGTCGCGCGGGTCGAGAATCTTGGGGTCAACGCCGGGCAGTTCGGTGGGAACGGTGAAGCCGAACACGGGAATCTGCTTGGTGGGAGCGGTCAGAATCGAGCCGTCGAGAATGGCGTCGATGATGCCGCGGGTGTCCTTAATCGAGATGCGCTTGCCGGTGCCGTTCCAGCCGGTGTTGACCAGATAGGCCTTGGCGCCGCTCTTTTCCATCTTCTTGACGAGCTCTTCGGCATATTTGGTGGGGTGCAGGCTCAGGAAGGCTGCGCCGAAGCATGCGCTGAAGGTGGGGGTGGGCTCGGTGATGCCGCGCTCGGTGCCGGCCAGCTTCGAGGTGTAACCGCTCAGGAAGTAGTATTTGGTCTGCTCGGGGGTCAGAATGCTGACGGGGGGCAGCACACCGTAGGCGTCGGCGCTCAGGAAGATAACGTTCTTGGCTTCGGGGCCGGCGCTGGGCTTTACGATGTTCTTGATGTGGTCGATGGGGTAGCTGACGCGGGTGTTCTCGGTAACGCTCTTGTCGGCGAAGTCGATTTTGCCTTCGTCGTTAACGGTTACGTTCTCAAGCAGGGCGTCGCGGCTGATTGCGTTGTAGATGTCGGGCTCGCTCTCCTTGTCGAGGTTGATAACCTTGGCGTAGCAGCCGCCCTCGAAGTTGAAGACGCCGTTGTCGTCCCAGCCGTGTTCGTCGTCGCCGATGAGCAGGCGCTTGGGGTCGGTCGAGAGGGTGGTCTTGCCGGTGCCGCTGAGGCCGAAGAAGATGGCGGTGTTTTCGCCGTTCTTGTCGGTGTTGGCCGAGCAGTGCATCGAGGCCATGCCCTTCAGGGGCAGGTAGTAGTTCATGATAGAGAACATGCCCTTCTTCATTTCGCCGCCATACCAGGTGTTGATGATTACCTGCATGCGCTCGGTGAGGTTGAAGGCAACGCAGGTCTCGGAGTTGATGCCGAGTTCCTTCCAGTTGGTTACCTTAGCTTTCGAAGCGTTCAGAACCACGAAGTCGGGCTTGAAGTTTTCGAGCTCTTCCTTGGTGGGACGAATGAACATGTTGGTTACGAAGTGGGCCTGCCATGCAACTTCAACGATGAAGCGCACTGCCAGACGGGTGTCCTTGTTGGTGCCGCAGAAAGCGTCGACAACGTAGAGGGGCTTGTCAGAGAGCTCCTTGTCGGCAATTTCCTTCAGGGCGTCCCAGGTGGCGGGAGTGATGGGCTTGTTGTCGTTTTTGTATTCGTCAGAGGTCCACCAGATGGTGTTGCGGCTGGTGTCGTCCATAACGAAGAATTTGTCTTTGGGCGAACGGCCGGTGTAGATGCCGGTCATCACGTTGACGGCGCCGAGCTCGGTCTGCTGGCCTTTTTCGTAGCCGGTCAGAGCGGGGTTGGTTTCGTCGATAAAGAGCTGGTCCCACGAGGGGTTGTGGAAAATCTCGGGCGTGCCCTTGATTCCATACTGAGTCAGATCGATCTTGCTCATAGCTTGAATTTGTTATTGAGGTTTTTGTTAGTTTTTACCTTGTTTATCGAGTGCAAAGGTACAACAAATTTTTTCACTGTCAAAACCAATTAAAGAAAAATTTCCTTAAAGTCTATTAAATTCAAATTTCAGGTGTGAAAATTATGCAAATCGCATAATTTGATTTGCATAATTTCGGAATGTCGTCTCCGATCAGGGGTTGTAGAGGTCGGGATTGGAGAAGGCGAGAATCTGGTTGAGGGTGCGGGCGGCGGCGGGTGCCGGGCCGGCGGGGTCGAGGTCGGCGGCCCGGTTGAAGTCGGTCAGTGCCGCAGCGGTGTGGCCCAGCTTCCAGTGCAGGGCGCCGCGGCGATAAATGGCGTCTGCGTCGGCCGGGTCGGCGGCAATCAGCGCGTCCAGGCGGCCAATCTGCTGTTCAATCTCGTTCATGGGGCAGGGGGCGGCGCTCGAAGGCGTCGATGAAGCTTTCGGGGGTGGTGGCGTTGAAGATTTTCAGGCCGCGGCCGTCGGCCCAGCGGCGTATGCGGTGGTATGAGCCGAAGGCAATGCGCCAGCTGTCAAGCAGTTCGTGGAGGCGCACGCCGAGATAGGTTACGCGAATGCGGTCGAGTTCGCGTTCGTCTTCTTTGTAGAAGTGGGGCTGCACGCTGACAACTTCGTTGCGCTCGTTGACCGACACGGTGCGCGGCCACGTGTGGTCAGCGCCGACAATGTAGATTTCGCCGAAGCCGAGCCATGCGCCGACCATGATGGCCGGAATCAGCACGTTGCGCGGCCGCGGCATGCCCAGGCGCAGCGAGTAGGCCGCGCGTTCGAGGGCGGGGGCGCCTTCGATGGCCGTCATCGGGTAGCGCTTCACGGCGACTATGCCGTTCTTAATCGAGCAGCGGGCGCCGAACGGCACGAACAGCGTCATCGGCCAGTCAACGGCTTCGAGCGCTTCGAGCAGCCGGCTCACGTTGGGGTCGGCCGCCGAGTCGAAGAAGTGGGGGTCGGCCAGCACGTAGAATTCGGGCTTCAGCTCGCTGAACACCGGCGAGTTGGCAAAGAAGTTCACGGCCATGAGCGGGTTGGCGCGCAGGGCGGCGGCGTGGTCGGCCATGGTGTCGTTCAGGCTCGGGCCGTTGCCAAGGATAATCAGCGGTCGCGGTCGCGGTTCGGCCTTGATTGCGGCGCGGCGGGGGTGAAGCGCCAGTTTGAGCAGCGATTTCAGCGAGTCGGCAATCATAAGGGCAATGCGGTTGAAAGGGTATATTCGTCGGTCTCGACGGTTTGCAGCCTGAAGCGGCGCCCGTCGGGAATCCGGGCCTCGCCGGGCGTCGACAGGTCGATTGACGCCAGTCCGATGGTGGGCACCCCCGCCGCCTTGAACACGGCCTCCTTGCAGGTCCACGCCGCCGGCAGCCGGTCGGCCCACAGCGGGGTCTCGGCGTCGCTGATGAACTTGGACATGACGCGGCGCATCTGTTCAATGCGCGGTTCTTCGATGTCTACGCCGATGCGCGTGGCGCCGTCGCTAACGGCAATCGCGGCGAACCGGCGCGAATGGCTGATGGAGATGCTCAGGGGCGAGCCCACGAGCTGCGGGGCGCCGTCGGGGTCGTGGACCACCCTCACCTCCGGGCCGAGCTTTTCGGCGATGAGCGCGGGCACGGCCTCACGCCCGCCTTTGGTAACGTAAACGTTCATAGCTGTCTGAGCATATGGATTATGTCGTCGGCCACGGCATCGACAATCGGCGCCACCGAGTCGGGGTCGGTGGCCGTCGGGAAGTCGCCCACGGCGACGCCCGAGAGAAGCCATCGCGCCGAGTCGGTGGCCAGAAACTGCACGGGGGTGCGCAGCGCCCGGCGCGCAATTAAAACCGTGGCGCGGCCGGTCTCGACTGCCTCGACCGTCTGCCCTTCGACGTTGCGCGCCATGCGCTCCAGGCGGTTGGCAAGGTGCTCGGAGGTGTCGTCGGCGCCGGCGAGTTGCGTCAGGGTGCAGTTCACGGTGATGCCATAATCCGGATAGACGATGTCGAACCACCCCGGCTTGCCGTCGACGGCACGGAACCGGGCCGATGCGTTGACGGCCAGCGAGTCAATTGCCTGACCGACGGCCACGTTGCGATAGACCGCCGGATATAGCCCGACGCGCGGATAGGCATGCTCGCGCGGCACGGGCGCGGGGCTTTCCTCGCCACAGCCGCATGCCAGGACACCGGCAACCGTTATGAGCAGCCCGAGGGGTTTCATTGCTGCAGTTCGGGCATCACCTTGACGCGCACGTTGACGATACGGTGATTGGCAATTTCAAGAATCAGGAAGCGGCAGCGGCCGTAGACCAGGCTTTCCTTTTCGCGCGGAAAGTCGCCCTTGATTGCCAGCAGCATGCCCGCCAGGGTCTCGCAGTCTTCCATTACGGGGCCATACAGTTCTTCGGCCTCGTCTTCCTGACCGGTTATTCTGAAAAAGTCGTTGAGCAGGGTTTTGCCTTCGAAGATGTAGGTGTCATCGGGCAGTTTCTTGTAGGTCTTCTCGTCTTCGTCATATTCGTCGTCGATGTCGCCTACAATCTCTTCGAGCACGTCTTCAAGCGTAACGATGCCCTGCGTGCCGCCGAACTCGTCGACCACGATGGCCATGTGCACCTTGCGGCGGCGAAAGTCTTCGAGCAGGTCGTCGATCATGCGCGCCTCGGGCACGAAATATGCCTCGCGCAGCAGGCTCTGCCAGCGGAATGACTCGGCACGCTGCTCGACATAGGGCAGCAGGTCGCGGGCATAGAGCACGCCCTTGATGTTGTCTTGCGTCTCTTCAAACACGGGTATGCGCGCATATCCGCTGTCAAGCACCACCGCCATGACTTCGTCGAAGGTCGAGTCGATGTTGATGGCCGTGATGTCGACGCGCGGGGTCATGACCTCGGCCGCCGTCGTGTCGCCGAAGCGCAGAATCTCCTGCAGCAGGGTGGCGTCGTCGCGCTGGTCGACATCGGTCAGCTCCAGGGCGTGGCTCAGCTCGTCGGCCGAGATGTTCTGCGGCTTTTTTTCGACCACGCGGTGAACTATGGCCGACGACCTCACCAACAGCGCCGAAAACGGGCGCAGCAGCGCCACAATCGTGTGCCAGATGCCGGCCGTGGCGCGCGCCCACTTCAGCGGGAAGGTCTGAGCGCACAGTTTGGGCGCGATTTCGCCGAAAAGCAGAATCAGAAATGTCAGCAACACCGTCTGCAGCACGAAACTCCAGACGGCGGGCATGCCCTTGAACACGGGGCCGAGGCCGTAGTTGGTCAGCACGACTATGGCTATGTTGACCATGTTGTTGGCAATCAAGATGGTTGCCAGCAGCCGCTCGGGCTGTCCGAGCAGGCGCCTCACGCCGGCGTTGCGCTCGGCGCCGCCGTCGCTGTCGGCTTCGTCGAGGTCGCCGCGCGTCAGCGAAAAGAACGCAATCTCGCTGCCCGAAACGAATCCGGACACTATCAGGCAACCGACGGCCACAATCAAGGCCACAATCTGACCCGCACTGAGAGGCTCTATATCCAAGTCTTATCGAGTGTTAAAGGGTTTTATTCGGCCATGTCGTCAATGCTGACGGTAATCATCACGCTTTCGCACGGGCCAACCTGCAGGCGCGAGTTGCCCCCGACGCCGTAAGCCTTTTCATAGGGCACGAAAAATTCGGCTTTCTCGCCCTTGGTCATAAGCGGCAGCACGGAGGCCAGCACTTCGTTGTTTGGCCTGTAGCCGAACATCTTCGACCCGTTCTCGCTGCGAATCTCCGCGCCGCTGTCAATGCGGCTGATGGTGTAGCTCACGGTTACGACCTTGTTGGGGTTGATGGCCTCGCCCGTGCCCTCACTCAGCGTGTGCTTCATGATGCCGTCGCTGGCCGCCGGCTTGAACTCGGGGCTGCTCTGCAGCTTGGCGCCGACAGCCTCGGCCAGCATGCGGTTCTGGCGCGCGGCCTCGCTATTGAACACTTCGGCCTCGCGGCGCTTTTTGGCCAGCTCTTTCATGCGGCTGTAAATCTCTTCAAACTGAGGCTGCAGCAGGTTAATCTGCTCGGCCGACACCGAATCGAGCCGGAAGGCATCGCTCATCGTGGCGATGAACTTCTCTTTCGAGATTTCGGCGCCCTCCGAAAGTTCCTTATAGGTGTTCAGCACGGCCATGCCCATCTGCAGACCGTAGAGGTATGAAACATTGGCCGTGTCGGTGGCAAGCACGTCGCGCATGCCGCGCAGCATTTCGGCCTTGTTGACGTTTTTGACCGGAAGCTGCTGTGCCTGATAGTTGAAATAGGCGCCGATATAGCTGCCGTCAATGGCGATTACGCTGTCTTCGAGCGACGTTGCCGAGGCCAGGCGCTCGTTGCAGAAGTCGGTGAGGTTCTGCGGTTTGGCGGGACGGTCGCACGCCGTTGCGAGCAATGCGGCAGCCCCCAGAGCATAGAGTGCAAGATTTTTCATATCATTGGTTTCAAAAATTTCACCGCAAATTTACGCAAAAAACCGCCAATCAACAAAATATAAATTCGCACCTCTCATCAATGAAAGGACGTAATCTTGTAATCTGCATTATGTTTTGGTAGAATGCAATAAATTATGTACCTTTGTGTCATGTAAAAATGGAGCATTTAGAAAATGACGTATTCAATAATTGCCGCTCAAGACTGATTGTATCAATCTGTCTGCTATTATCATGCTTCTGCATTTTATCTGCACAGAATAAGCGTGCGTTATTGATTGGCATATCTGACTACCAATCGACCAATCATCATGTTGCCAATGCTTGGGAGAACATTCATGGGGCAAGTGATGTTGCGCTATTGTCGCCTACATTACAAAAACATGGGTTTAAAATTACGGCGATAGTTAATCAACAAGCGACAGCCGCAAATATCCGCAAGCAGCTTTCAAAACTCAGTTCTTCTTGTAAGTCGGGAGATTTTGTTTACTTACATTTCTCATGTCATGGACAACCGGTTGAAGATCAAGATGGAGATGAACCCGATGGTTGGGATGAGGCCATTGTTCCGGTTGATGCGCAGAAAGTATATGTAAAAGATATATACAAAGGAGAGAATCATATCACGGACGATGAACTCAACAGGTTCTTTCGAGCGATACGCACAAAAATTGGTAGAAAGGGTTATTTGACTGTAGCAGTAGATGCTTGCCATGCCGGAACCTCATATCGTGGCGAAGAAAACGAAGATTCTATATTTGTACGAGGAACCAACAGCGGATTTTCGGCAAGAGGACTGAAATTTGTACCTAAGATAGATAAGCGAGGTCGAATTAAGGTCGAAAAATCCAACGATATGAGTGATATCTGTATCATTGAGGCATGTCGGTCTTATCAAGTTAACAACGAGGTTCAGTTTAACGGGAGGTATTATGGCTCACTTTCCTATTATATCAACAAAGTGCTGCAATCAAATGGTAATATTGTATGGCGAGGACGATGGTATGATGAGGTCATAGCTCTTATCTCCATGGATTCACGACTGATTCGACAAAATCCAGTCATCGAAATCAGCGAATAGCACAGAAGCATAGATATGATGAGTAAGTATTCTGATACCGCATTAGACGCGTTCATTAAATCACACAGAGATAGAGCTATCGCTTATCTTCAACATAACTTCTCCGTGTCAAAAGACGAGTGCGAAGATATTTTCCAAGATTCCTTTATCATACTTTATCAAAATGCGCAAGAAGGGAAGCTTGATAATTTAAGTTCATCTGTCTTTACATATTTTATGGCTATATGTAAAAATAAGACAATGGAATTATTGCGTACGAAAGGTAAATATATTCAGGCGCCTATTGATGATGCTACCCAATCTGCCGTATTTCTTGAAAATAAGATCAGCAAGGTGTTATCTTTTGATAGCGAAGAGGCTTCGATAGAGCAAAAAGAAGCTCTTGTGCGGGAGATTGTAAAAGATTTACCATCTCCATGCAATGAATTGCTATGGGGATTCTATCGGGACGGATTATCAATGAAGGACTTAGCTGAAAGATATGGATATTCCAACGAGAACACTGTAAAGGTTACCAAACATCGCTGCTGCGACAAGTTTAAACAACGATTCACCGAGATGCTTCATAAACTTTTTTAAGATAGACTGACTATATGGGAAACAATATGCAATCTATAATAGATCGTGACGAACGTATATCGCGATATCTAAAAGGGTTGATGTCTGTTCAGGAAGAAACGGAATTCCTTGCAGATATGGAATCTGATGAGCAATTAAAGCAAGATGCGATTGCTCAGGCACGGCTTATCAAGGGAATGGCTCAGGTGGATGCAGAACTTGTTCAGGCATTAAAAGCGCTACCTGAATCTAAAGTCGTTTCTGCTATTCGCATTCGGAGAATCCGATTTAGAAAACCCGTTATTTGGCTTTCTGTGGCAGCGTCTGTTACAGTATTCCTTTTTGCCGGTTACAAGGGGTATGATTATTACGATACCACGCGACTTGGGATGAGATATTCTACTGCCTTTCCAATAGAAACAGTAGTGCGAGGTGATGTAGATTCAAACGTGGAAGAAGAACTGAGGACATTATTTGAGAATGTGGCAGAACGGAAAGATTTGTCATCCACGACAGAACGCCTTTCCGAACTATGGAGAATCTCCAATCAAGAAACATATAATGATTATACAGATTATGCCCCGTACATAGGCTGGTATCTTGCTGTTGGCTATCTTGAAGATTATGAGAAGGGGAAAGCCAAACTCACATTGGAACAGTTACTTAGTCATTTTCAGAATAGAAGATACATGAAAACAATGATTGATGACATGCTAAATCACCTATAACTGTATGACTAATAGATCATTATTTTTAACTATTTATGTGTGTGCCTTTATTTGTGGATACTCGCAAAATTTACAGTTGGACCACTTACATGGTTTATTTAATGAAAATTTCGAAAAAGGGCTATATAAAGAGGCCTGTGATTTTTCTTCAAAATATATAAGCACAGCCGAATATTCAGGTATTAAGGAGAATCCTAATTATTCAAATGCTTTGATGATCCAGGCTCTTTGTATTATGCTCATCGATAATAGCATTGATGAGTTCAATATATTATCTAACAAATCCTTGGAGTTTGAGTATGAACGAAATAAATGCTCGGACTATTATCAAGAGTTAGTAGAGAGTAGGAATAAGGGATTACTATTTTTCCTGCAACGCAACTTAAATAATATCAAGGAAATTAGCTCTTGTCTTGATTTAATAAAGGACGAACGAATAAGCTTAAGCACAGATTCTATCGGAATAGAAATAGATCAGATATGCACGATATTAGCCTCATATAAAGGCGAAATATATTCGTTATACCACGAAGCAATCTCAAATTATTCTAATGGGAATTTTATTATTAGCTACAAAACCGCTTGCCAATTAAAGAGTTTATTAGACGATATTTTTCTGACGCATAATTCTTTGTATGCTGAATGTAACCAAATTATTGGATTGTCTTCTCTATTGGGCAAAGAGGATTATGAAGAGTTTTCAAGAGCAATGGGAATTGCAATCAATATAGAATACAAATTGATGGGGTTAAACTATTTGTGGTATCTGCAATGCTATGCTGATGGGTTAACAAGATACTCCAAAACTTTGCGATTCCCAAGAAATATTAATTTGTTAAAAAAAGCTGTAGATATTTATGAATCTCTTCCGGATACAGAGGGCTCTGGTTATCCTCACGCGTTATTTGATTTAAGTGTGTGCTATAACGATATAGATGTCTTCCAGTCAATACGTTTGGCTGAAAAAGCATTGGCGTTTTATAAACAAATGGAAAGTCCAGACACAATAACAGTTTATTCATATTTAAGCGATTTCTATTCCGAAACAGCTCAATACGATAAAGCCATAGAATATGGCTTAAGAGTTGTAAACTATTGGCAAAATTATGCTGATAATGAAGGGTTACGAATAATATATAAGCGTCTTGCTAAAGTATATGCTCGCAAAAAGGATTTTGAAGGAGCAATTCTTTATGCTAAAAAATCACTCGTTCTATCAAACAATGTTTCTCCGACGTTATATGCAGAAATACTAAATAATTTAGGTATTTATTATATAGGCACGAAAGAATATTGCAAAGGTAGAGACTATTTGGTGCAATCCTATATATGTGAAGAATCAAAAAATAATACCTATAATCTTGCTGGTGTTTACGCTAAATTAAACAATCCAGACTCGTGCAAATATTATACGGATAAAACTAGAGAAATTATTGTTGATGAATTTTTGCGTACTTACAAAACTTTAGAGAAAGGAGATAGATTTAATTATCTCCATACTCAAAATATATATCATTTATTGTATACCCCAGTTCAGATGTGCGTTAACTGGGGTTTTGATGAATTAACAAATGCGGCGTATAACTGCTTGATACAAAATAAATCAATTTTAAATTCCAGTTTCAATATAGAAGACATAAAATCTCGTATAACCTTAAAAAATATTGATGCAGTCAAGTCGCAATTAACGCCAAATGATGTTGCAATTGAGATTTGGTCTAATCGAGATAGTGCTTTGTCCAATTCAGATGAGATATATGCTTTTGCTATAAAAAAAGATTGGAATAATGCAAAGCTTATTAGACTGTCAAGAGATTCAATATATAAAACACTTAGAAATGAAATATCCACGACGGAGAAATTTCTGCCATTATATGAGTATATTTGGAAACCCCTCTTATCTCAAATAGATATTTCAGAAGGAGATACTATATATATAGCTCTTGACGATATTTTGACTCAAGTTCCGATCGAGAATATATGTGGATACGACTGGAAATATATAGGAGATAAGTATGTAATACATAGAATCTCAGATACCAATAAGATTGCTGCCTCAAAGAAGTCTACATCATTAAAGTCTGCCGTTCTGTATGGAGGTGCTCTCAATTCCTGTGTTGTAGGGGAAACAATTCCTGAGGGTCATATATTATCATCAATAAATCGAAAGTGTTTAGAAGACTTAAAAAACGCATTTGAGTATCTCCCATGGAGTAAAATTGAAGTTAATAATGCTTCGTCTGCGTTATGTCAACTACTCCCATCAAAAAATATTAGGGTAATGACGGACAGTATGTGTACTAAAAGCTCAGTAGTCTTATTATCTGGTATTTCTCCTAGCGTATTACATTTTGCGGTACACGGATTTAATATGTCAAAGAGGACGTGTGGCAATATGGACACTGGATATGACGGGCATCTTTTTGCAATGAATCATACTGGGCTTGTCTTCTCTAATATTGGAAGTCCCAATAATGACTTTATGTTATCAGCCTCAGAAATTGCCCAGCTAGATTTATCTTCCACAGATTTAGTCATTCTATCAAGCTGCAGCTCCGGAATAGGTAGTTTTTCATCGTTAAACATTGACTCCGAACTGACGTATGCTTTTAAACGTGCGGGGGTGCAATCACTAATAGTCACATTGTCAAGAATAGATGATGCTGCTATCTCATATTTTATGAATGAGTTTTATAAGAATCTTGCATCCGGTTTGTCAAAACATGACGCTTTCAAGGTGGCTCAGAGTTCATTACGGAAATCTGAGGAGTTTTCAAAATTTCCATATTGGGCTTATATTGTAATGATCGATTAAATATTATTCCAATTCATTAAAATAGGATGCGACGTTTCTGTTGCATCTTATTTTTGCTCATATCTGTTAACCTTTCCATTGTTTGTGTCATAAATAGACAAAACAATTAGAAAGCAACAAGTATATGAGCAATCCAATTACAATACCCGTAGACAACGACAACTACGAACAACAGTTGGCTTACGACCTTATTGCGAACACGAACCGTTGTCTTTTTAATACAGGTAAGGCCGGTACGGGTAAAACGACGTTTATTCAGCGTATTCAAAAGGAGATTAAAAAGACCTTTGTAATTTTGGCTCCCACGGGTATCGCCGCAATTGCTGCCGGAGGACAAACTGTACATTCATTTTTCGGCTTCCCGATGGAGGTCATTGGGCCTCATACCGAGTTGCAGGTATCATTCGCTAATGAAGAATTGCTTAGACATGTTGATACGATTATTGTAGACGAAGCTTCTATGTTACGAAGTGATATGGTTGATGGAATGGACCGATATCTGCGTCTGGCATTTCACAATAATATGCCATTTGGGGGAAAACAAATTCTATTTGTCGGAGATTTATTTCAGCTGCCTCCAGTGGTTAGAAAAGGCTCTGTAGATGACGAGATGCTTTGCGACCTATATGGTATGGGGACTCCTTTCTTTTACAAGGCCAACGTCTTGAAGCGCATGAATCTGCCTAAAATAGAGTTTAAGAAAGTATACCGACAGACTGACAATACATTTATAGAGATACTGAATAAAATGCGAATTGGAGAAGTTAGTCCCGCGGATCTTGACGTCCTCAATCAGCATGTATCCTCTTCTGCCGACATGGACGATTATTCTGTTATCTTAACGGGATTTAATAAAAAGGCCGAATGCATCAACGTTGTAAAACTTGATGCCTTGGAAGGAGACGATGTCGCTTATGCCGGCATCAGAACCGGTGAGTTTAAGTCTGGTGATTGTCCGGCGCCTGAACATCTGCGATTAAAAATTGGTGCGCAAGTCATTTTCTGTAGAAATGACTATTCAGCAAAGTGTGCCAATGGCACAATAGCAAAAGTCATAAGCCTCGAAGACGACGTAATACAAGTTCAATTAGAAAATGGCAATAAGGTTAGTGTCGTCCGTGCTACATGGGAAAGCTATGAAAAAATATATAATCGTGAGACTCGCCGGATTGAATCACGTGTAGTTGGCTCATACAGTCAATTCCCCCTAAAATTAGCGTGGGCTATAACAATTCATCGTTCACAGGGGATGACCTTTGATCGTATGCACTTCGATCTTTCATGGGGTACATTTGCCGCCGGGCAGGCCTATGTAGCAATCAGCAGAATGCGTTCTCTTGATGGTTTGACTCTGAGTAATCATCTGATGGCACATCATGTAACAGTCAATCCGGAAATCAAAGCCTTTTCCAATTCTTTCAATGATGTCGCGATGATTAAAGATGAATTGGAATCCGGAAAAGAAGTTTATAAATATATTGCCCGAAAGCAATATGATCAGGCGTCTTTAGCGCTATTAAATATGACTCTTGCCAAAGTTCGGCACAAAGATTATCGCAATGCCGCTTTGCTTGCAAAACAGATGTTTGATGTAATGCTTGATGACGATAATCTGATTGGGGTAACCAAAGGTTTCCCATTGATTAAAGACTGCAATATAACGTGTAATTTTCTCAATAGCGTAATCTGTCTATATGGTAATAAGTATGAAGAAGCAATAGGTTACGCAGATCTTGTCCTTTCACGTAGGATTTGTCTGGAAGCTATGTTTGTGAAAGCTCGTGCCAACTATGAAATGGGTAACTGGGAAGAAGTTTCCGGAATCCTTTTCCAGATCATGACCATCTCAAATGAAGGAGAAGAGAAAAAAGCTATTGACAAAAAACTATATCTTTTGGAAATAAAAACTAATGACAAGATAGGCAATCCTAATGTCGGATTGTGTAAGAAACTCATAAGAATCTGTCCAAATTGCGTCAGAGCATATTCATTTATGAGAAATGATGTTATCAAAAAAGGACTGACCTTGTCGGGCGAAGAGTTCTCTGACTCAGAACTAATCAGCAACTTTTATAATATTGACTTAAATGAGTCTGACTTCAATTCGCTACTTCAAGATGTTGACATGAAGTCGGCGGCTTTTAGACTGTTCAAGAAAGAGTTGTTAAAAATTGCATAAATTTTTTGAATGAGCTGTTAACCTTTGGGCTTAACTTGTCATTAAGGACAAAAACCTTTAAATATATCAAATATGGATCAAGTATTTCTTTTTATTGTTGCTATCTCCCTCGCTCTGCTTGTCGGAAAATGGGGGAGCACGCGAAAAATTGGATTCGGCTGGGCTTTTGGACTCTCCTTGTTCAATCTCATCATTGGAATCATTGCCGTTGCATTTTCCAAGAAAAAGGGAGAATAGTTTTACATTCATTATTGCGTTCGAAGTATGAAAACTGCAGGCTGGATATTTTTAGCAATCGGAATAATCAGTTTTTTCGGAGCGGCACTTAAAGGCAACAGCGTCTTTGGCCCGTTATTCTGTATCGCTCTTGGTGCTTATCTTTTATACCGGGTTCAAAACAAAGAGTCAGAGCAGAGCGTAACCCCCCGAGTATATAATCAAGAATCAACAAATAGGTCTGAGACTCAAAAAGCTGCTTCTAAGGTTCTGGGCGCTGTGTCAGAGGTAAGACAAAATTCTGTTTCGGTAGGAGCAGAGAGTTTGCAAGACATTCAATCCCAGCTTACGCTGCGTCAGCGTGAGGCCGCAATGTGTCTGATTTCATTCTTTGGCGGATACAACGATAATTTAATGGATGATGTTCCCGTGTTGGTCTTAAAGCAGTCCGCAGTTTTCTTCGGGCTTCCGGATTCCCCTTTGGCTTTGTCGAAAATCATGGCGAAGTATACCGATGCAGACACTCTAATTGACATCGTCATATCCATAAAACCGGCAAAAGCCAAAGAATTTTTGCTGTTAACTTGTTATGACCTCATTAAGTCCACTCATAACGCAGAGGCGCATGAACTTTTGCGCAATATTGCAAACGATTTGGGATACGACAAACCAAAATTCACGCAATTGATAAACCTATATCGATAGTAGTGTCAAATCATACAATTAACATTTTACTCATAAATCAGATTCCCTCATGAAACATTACATTATTGTCCTGATGGCGGCTGTCGCATCTCTTCTGGCAATATCTTCCTGCTCAAACAATGAGAATAGAATCTCGGAGCACGATATTGCCTTGAGCGATAGTAAGATTGAAGACGTTGTCAAAGCGCATTTTGACGAACAAAACTGGAAGTATCATATGTATACGGACGAAGACTCAATTATTACATTTGAGATCGGATTTACGGTCGATAATGATAAGCTTGACGTACGAGTGTGCATTGACCCAGATGATTTATATCAAATCATCTGTAACACTAAGACTGAGTTGCCACCTGCGGTTATGGACAAAGGCATCATAGCGATGAATGATTATAATGTATCCTCACGAGTAGTGAGCGGCTGTGTGACACCAAAAGGAAAAATTGTTTTTTGGATTGGTAGGAATATTGATGGTAACGCTTTCTCAGAACAAGCATTCGCTGCCGATTTTGCTATGGTTCTCCAAGAAACAGAAGATGCGACCTCAAAAATATTCAAACAGATTTATGCAACAAGTGGGCCTGACAAATAACAGTCGCGAAACAAATCATTCTGAGAGGTAGCCGGAAGGCCTTATGGTGGGGTGGATGCGCGTGAAATGGTGTTGATTCTGCGTGAAATTTTTTGTAACTTTGCAGCTCAATAATTTTTGAAAGGAACAGTTTTATGGCAGAAATTAAGTGCATCGGCATTCTGACCTCGGGCGGCGACGCTCCGGGCATGAATGCGGCTATCCGCGCCGTTACGCGCTCGGCAATCTTCAACGGCTTCAAAGTCAAGGGTATATATCGCGGCTACAAGGGGCTGCTCACCGACGAGATTGAGGACTTCAAGACCCAGAATGTCAGCAACATCATTCAGATGGGCGGCACGATTCTGAAAACCGCCCGCTGCAAGGAGTTTCAGACTCCCGAAGGGCGCCAGCTGGCCTACGACACCATCAAGCGCCACGGCATCGACGCCCTGGTGGTCATCGGCGGCGACGGTTCGCTGACGGGCGCGCGCGTGTTTGCCAACGAGTTCAACTTTCCCTGCATCGGCCTGCCCGGCACCATTGACAACGACCTTTACGGCACCGACAAAACAATCGGCTATGACACGGCGTTGAACACAATAATGGAGTGCGTCGACAAAATCCGCGACACGGCGACGAGCCACGAGCGCCTGTTCTTCATCGAGGTCATGGGCCGCGATGCGGGCTTCCTGGCCCTCAACGGCGCCATTGCCACGGGTGCCGAGGCCGCCATCATTCCGGAAATATCCACCGAGGTCGACCAGCTCGGCGAGCTGATTCAGAACGGCTTCCGCAAGAGCAAGAACTCGAGCATCGTGCTCGTGGCCGAAAGTCCCGTAACGGGCGGCGCGATGGCCCTGGCCGAGCGCGTTCACAACGAGTTTCCGGCCTACGACGTGCGCGTCTCCATTCTCGGCCACCTGCAGCGCGGCGGTTCGCCGACGGCAACCGACCGCATTCTGGCCTCGCGCATGGGCGCCGCCGCAATCGACGCCCTGATGGAAGATCAGCGCAACGTCATGATCGGCATTCAGAACGACCAGATTGTCTACGTGCCCTTCTCGAAGGCAATCAAGAACGACAAGCCCATTGACCGCTCGCTGCTCGAAACCCTGCGCCGGCTCAGCATCTGACAATATAACCGAAATTCAATAATCCCCTCTCAAACGAACTACTATGGACAAAATCAGCTATGCGCTCGGCATGAGCATGGCCAACAACTTCCGCTCGTCGGGCATCAAGGAAATCAATATGACCGACTTTGCCGAAGGAATGGACGCCGCATTCAACGGCCGCGAACTCAAAATGACCTACGACGAGGCCAAGAATGTGATTCGCGAGTATTTCACCGCCATGGAGCAGGAAATGCAGGCTCAGGCCGAGGCCGCCGCAAAGGTCAACGAGGCCGCCGGTCGCGACTATCTCGAGGCAAACGGCAAGCGCCCCGAAATCATAACCACCCCCAGCGGCCTGCAGTATGAGGTGCTCACCGAAGGCAACGGCCCGCGTCCCGCAGCCGGCGACCAGGTGAAGGTGCACTACACAGGCCGCCTCATTGACGGAACCGTCTTCGACAGCTCGGTCGAGCGCGGCGAACCTGCCACATTCGGCGTTACGCAGGTAATTCCCGGCTGGGTCGAGGCCCTGCAGCTCATGCCTGCAGGCTCGAAATGGCGTCTCCACATTCCTTCGGCGCTCGCCTATGGTCCGCAGGGAGCCGGCGGCATAATCGGCCCCAATTCGACGCTGATTTTCGACGTTGAACTGCTCGAAGTCATCGGCAAGAAATGAAACTGACCGCAACCTTTTCGGCGGCGCTGCTTGCCCTCGCGGCAGGCGGCGCCGTCTGCGCTCAGGCGCCGGCCGTTGACCGGCCTACCAATGAGGGCGCGGCCGCCACGATTTATGCCGATGCCGTCAGGCAGCTCGACAGCCTCGGCGTCAGGATTGACCCCGAACGCTTCATCGCCTTGCTGCGCATGCGCCTGGTCGACGGCGCCGACGTCGGCTTCGCGTCGGCCGACGAAGCGAGCGCGTGGATTGCAGACGCCGTGCGTCCGCCCGTGCTTGCGCCGCTCGACCCCGAGACTGAAAACGCCTGGGTTGCCGCTCAGCTCTCGCGGCCGCGCACGGCGCAACTGCCGGGCGGAACCGTTTTGCAGCGCATGGTCGACGGTTCCGGGCCGATGCCCTTGCTCTCCGACACGGTCAGCGTCTCATATACCGCCCGCCTCAGCGACGGCACGGTCTTCGATTCTGTCAGCGAGGCCGAACCGTTCATGATGCCCGTGGCCAACGTTGTGCCCGGGCTGCGCGCAGCCCTGCAGCGCATGCGCCTCGGCGGCACCTATCGCGTCTTCATTCCCCCGGCCGAAGCCTATGGCACCCGCGCCATCATGGATGTAATTCCCGCCAACGCCGCCCTCGACTTCGAGCTTCAGCTCTACTCCAAATAATTATTACTATGGCAAATCCGAATTCATCGCAAGAAATGTCCACGCCGGCCGGCGGCGCTATGACTCCGATTGAGCACAGAATCATTACGCTCAGAAACACACAAGTTATGATTGACCGTGATTTGGCCGAGTTGTATGGCGTCGAAACCAAAACACTCAATCAAGCCGTGAAACGTAACATAGAGCGTTTCCCGGAATATTTCAGATTCCGGCTTTCAGATCAAGAAAAAGACGAACTGGTAACAAATTGTTACCGGTTCAATAGTCTCAAACATTCGTCGACCAATCCGTTTGCATTTACGGAACAAGGCGTGGCTATGCTTTCCGCCGTGCTGAAAAGCAACACGGCTGTCAGCACCAGCATTCGGATTATCGACGCATTTGTGGCAATGCCTCTATTTTTCAAAGAATAGAGAGAATAGAGATTAAGCAGATGAAAACAGATGAGAAGGTAGATTTGATTCTGAATCGACTGAACGAACCGCAAGAGCCGATTCAAGGCATATTCTTTAACGGTCAGATTTTTGACGCTTACGCTTTCGTCGCCGGTTTGATTAGGAAAGCGCAGAGTCGAATCGTAATAATTGACAGTTATGTTGATGACTCGGTATTGGTGCAGTTGTCAAAAAGAAAACCGGGCGTTACGGTGGATATTTACGATGGCCGCATTTCAAGCCAACTGCGTCAAGATGTAGAACGGCATAACGCCCAGTATCCGGGGGTAACGCTGCATGACTATAATAAGGCCCATGACCGTTTTCTTATAATAGATGAATATGTCTATCATATCGGTCATTCGCTGAAAGACCTTGGCAAAAAGTTGTTCGCTTTCTCAAAAATGGAGGTAATGACAGGGTCTGAACTTGTTTCACGATTATGACCGTTTAGCTGCGGAGCTGCTTGCGGGCGGCGTCGAGTCGCAGCAAGATGAAGAGCAAGATGGTGAAGCCCCATAGCGAGGAGCCGCCGTAGCTGAAGAAGGGGAGCGGTATGCCGATGACGGGGCAGAGCCCGATGACCATGCCGATGTTGATGCAGAGGTGGAAGATGAACAGCGACGCCACGCAGTAGGCGTAGACGCGCACAAAGGTCGACGGCTGCCGCTCGGCCAGCGTTATGATGCGCAGAATCAGCGCCAGAAACAGCAGAATCACCGCCGCCGTGCCCGCAAAGCCTTCTTCCTCGCCGATGGTGCAGAAAATGAAGTCGGTGTGCTGCTCGGGCACGTATTTCAGCTTTGTCTGTGTGCCGTTCAGGAAGCCCTTGCCCGTCAGTCCGCCCGAGCCGATGGCAATCATGCTCTGGTTCACGTTGTAGCCGGCGCCGCGCGGGTCGGCCTTGATGCCGAGGCTCACCAGAATGCGGTTCTGCTGGTGGGGGGCCATGTGCTCGAACAGCATGTTGGCCGAAAAGCTGAACACCACGGTGCCCACGGCGAAGATGGCGCAGATGAACAGCGGTTTGAGCCGCTCTCTGATGCCCATGATGACGAAATAGACGGCCGCAAGGACAATCTCGCCGATGAAAATCCATCGCCACGGCAGCTCCCACCCGAGTCCATGACAGGCAAAGGCTATGCCCACGGTGGCCGCGAAGAGCAGAAACACGTTGCGCATCACTTCGAGCGACCGCGCGTAGAGTCCCGCCATAACCGACGAGGTCAGCATGATGAGCATCGACACGATGAACTCGCCCTTGGCCATGCCGAGCACGGTCGTGTCGACATATTTCACCGTAACGACGAATATCACCACGGCCGCCAGCGCCGCCAGCAGCACCATGCCGCTCATGCCCTCGCGGTAGAGCACGAAAAACAGTGCCATATAGGCCAGCGCCGACCCCGTTTCGCGCTCGGCGATGATGAGCAGAATCGGTAGCACTATGATTCCAATTGCCTTGGCATAGCTTGCCGGGGTCTTGAGCTTGAAGTTATAGCTGTTGAAGAGGCGCGCAAGCGCCAGCGCCGTGGCGCACTTGGCGAATTCGGCCGGCTGAAGGCTCACCGGCCCGAGTTTGAGCCACGAGTGCGAGCCCTTGATGTCGGGCGCAATGACGGCCGTAACCGCCAGCAAGACCATCATGAACACGTAGAACGGGTAAGCATACGTCTCATATATCCTGTAGTCGCTCAGCATGATGACGAGGCCTAACAGCAGGCTCAGCCCGATCCAGCGCAGCTGCTTGCCCGAGAATTCCGAAAACGAGAAAATCGAGGCGTGGTCAAAGTCATAGCTCGCGGCATAGATGCTCACCACTCCCGCCAGCACCAGCAGCAGGTAGAGCACAATGGTGAACCAGTCGACGGTGCGGAAGGCCGAGGGCTCACTGTTCGGTTTTCGGTTTGCGGACAACACGGTTCTGCAGTGTGCTTGAGTTCAACATGTTGGTTTCGAGATATTGCCGCTCGGGGCGAATCTTGCCGGTGAGGTACTTCTCGATTATCAGCGCGCCGATAGGCACGCCGTAGGTGGCGCCCCAGATGCCGTTTTCGACGTAGACGGCCACGGCAATCTGCGGGTCGTCGAACGGCGCGAAGCCCATGAACGCCGAGTGGTCCTTGCCGTGGGGGTTCTGAGCGGTGCCCGTCTTGCCGGCAACGGCGATGTCGGAGATGTTGGCTTTGGTGCACGTGCCGCCCGTTACGGCCATGCGCATGCCTTCGGCCACGGCCTCAAACCAGCGCCGGTCAATGTCGGGCGTGTGTTTCGCCAGATATTCCGCGGGCATCACGGTGTCTTCTATGGCCTTGACCACATGGGGCGTGATGTAGTAGCCGCGGTTGGCAATGGTGGCGCTCAGGTTGGCGATTTGCAGCGGAGTGGCCAGCACCTCGCCCTGGCCGATGCTGACGGATATGATGGTGTTGGCGCTCCAGTGGCCCGCGCCATAGTATTTGTCGTAATACTTCGCGTTGGGCAGAAAGCCGCGGCTCTCGTGGGGCAGGTCAACTCCGAGCTTGTAGCCGTAGCCGAGCTGCACGAGATAGTTCTTCCAGATTTCAAATGCGTTTTCGACTGACCCGTACTTGCTGCGGCGGTCAATCATGTTCTTGAATCCCCAGCAGAAAAAGGCGTTACATGAGGTCGCCAGCGCCGGACGGACGGGCAGCGGCGAGGGGTGGCCATGGCATTTCAGCTTGCGGCCGCTGTAGGCATAGCCGTGATAGCAGGGAAACGGCGTGTTGATGTCGATGATTCCCTCCTGCAGGGTGATGAGCGCCTGGGTGGGCTTGAATGTTGAGCCGGGGGGATAGACGCCGCTGAGCGCGCGGTCAAACAGCGGCAGGTCGGGATTTTCTTCGCGGTTTTGCAGCTTGAGGTAGTTCTTGCCTCGCTCGCGGCCCACGAGCAGGGTGGGGTCGTAGGTGGGCGACGAGACCATGCAGAGAATCTCGCCCGTCTTCGGCTCGATGGCCACCACTGCGCCGATTTTGTTGACCATCAGGCTCTCGGCATACTGCTGCAGCTTGATGTCGAGCCCCAGCGTCAGGTTGCGGCCCGAGCGGGGCGCGACGTCGTAGGCGCCCTCTTCATAGCGGCCCTGAATGCGGCCGTGGGCGTCGCGCATCAGAATCTCCACGCCTTTCACTCCGCGCAGATACTCCTCATAGCTGCTCTCCACGCCGACGTCGCCCGTGTAGTCGCCCGGGCGGTAGTAGCCCTCTTCGTCCTTGTCGAGGTCTTTCTGGTTGACCTCGCGAATGTTGCCGAGCACGTTGGCCGCCGCGCGGTAGTTATACTGCCTCAGAATTCGCTTCTGCGTGTAAAAGCCGGCATAGCGGTAAAGCTTCTCCTGCAGGCGGCCGTAGTCGCGCGCCGTCAGGTGAGACATGAAGCGCTGGGGCGTGTAGACGCTATAGCCGGCCGACTTCTTCACGTCGGCCATGCGCGCGTCGAAATTCTCGCGGGTGATGCCCAGCGTCCGGCAGAAGTCCAGAGTGTCGAGCCCCTTGATGTCCTTCGGAATCATCATGACGTCGTAGGCCGGCTGGTTATACACGACCAGCTCGCCGTTGCGGTCATACATCAGGCCGCGGCTCGGATACTGCACCTTGCGCAAAAACGCGTTGTTCTCCGCAAAGACCTTATACTTGTCGTCGGCCACCTGCAGCGAAAACAGGCGCACCAGGTAGATTACGGCGATTACAAGAATGAAACCGCTGATGACGTAGCGCCGCTTTTCAAGATTATAGTCTTTTCTCACTGCGCGATGGGAGAGATAGGCCGTCGGCGGCTATGAGCAGCACCGACGTCAGCACGGTCGATGCGGCGATGCGCATGCCCAGCAGGGCCGGATTGAAAAATGTCAGCGCCTCGATGCTGAAGGTCAGCGCGCAGTAAATCAGGGTCATCGTGAACACGTACTTTGCAAACACGGCCAGCCCGAGCGTGCCTACCGACGGAGTTGTGTGCACAATGTCTTCCTCGCGCGGAATGTACAGCCGGATAATGCCGCGGCGACATGCGCCCAGACACGTGCACGCCAGCGCGTTCACTCCCGGAGTGTCCTGAAAGATGTCCATCACGAACCCCATCAGAAACGAAAGGAATATGACCTTCGACGTCGACAGGTTTACGGGCAGCTTGATGATGAAGTAGATGAACACGAAAGCGAGCCCTACCGAGTAGAGCGCTATGCGGTTGAAGATGACTGCCTGAGCCAGCACCAACACAATGAACATCAACGTGAACTGCAAGACTGTTTTCTGCATTGTGAGTGCAAAGTTACGAAATTTTCAAAACATTGGAAATATTAGAAACAGCTTTCTCGGCATTTTGCCAAAAAAGCTGTTTCTTTTGTAGCGAATCCGGGACTCGAACCCGGGTTTCCGCCGTGAGAGGGCGGCGTGCTAGACCACTACACTAAATCGCCGTTCTGTCGTTTTGAACGCTGCAAAGTTACGCAAACTTTTTCATTCTCCCAAATTTTTCCCCATTTTTTTCAAAAAATTCCATTTGCGTGTTTGCAAATTTTTGCGATTAACAACTCAAGGGGTACAAATTTTTGCGATTAAAACCTCGATTTTGATAAATTTTTGCGATTAGGCCGCCAAAATCGCTAAAATATGGGGCGGCGGATAGTGAGGGCGCAGCCCTCATTCCGCCGACTCGCGCAACAAGAATTCTTCATATTCTTTCTATGTCGGTATATTTTAGGTACGCCAAATTTCCAAATGGAATTGCGCCAAATTTCCAAATGGAATTGCGCCAAATTTCCAAATTGATGGCGTAAGTTGTTGGGTGGGAGGTGTTTGGTGGTTTAATGAGAATCCGCCGGAGTCGGGGCGACTTCGGCGGATTTTTGGGGCCTGCAGGGGGCGGGTTATTTGCGGCGGTTGCGCACGCTGCGCGTGGCCGAGCTTGAGGCTTTGGGTTTGGATACTTTCTCTTTTTTGGGGGCTTTGGCGCGGCGGGGGCTGCGTTTCGATTCGGCCGTTTCGCGCGAACGGGTTGAGGCGCGGCTGCTCTTGGCGCGGCTTGAGCGTGCGGGCTTGGCGTCGGCCAGGTTGAGCGTGTCGGCCGCGGCGGCGAGCGAGTCGGCGCGTTCGCGGGCAAGGCGCAGTTCCTCGCGCGAGGGCACCCAGAGGTTGTCGGCGTAGTGGTCGAGGCGGTTCTGAATGCTGTCTTGCGCGCGCTTGAGGTCGTCGGGGTCGTCGCCGGTCATCTGCGCCAGGGTGCGGTTGCGCAGGTTGCGGGTCTTGTATATGTCGCCCTTATACATGTTCAGGGTGAAGAAGTCGTCGTAGGTGTGGCTGGCAAGGTTGTTGTCGTCGTCGGTGAAGATGTACTGGTTGCGCAGATATGGCTTGAGGTCGCTCATCTTCATCCAGAACATCGGGTACTTGCCGGGCACGTCGCTGCCTTCGTCGCGCACGATGACGGGGCATATGGCCTCGACCTCGGTGCGCATCTTGTTCGTGCGGTTGTCAAACTCCCAGCGTTCTATGATGTTGTAGGCGAGCACCTGATATGTGGGCACGTCGACGGGGGCGAAGTCATAGACCGGGTTCTTCTCAGAGAAGCCCTTGGCGGGAGTGGCCGTCAGTTCGAACTTGTCTATGAGGTCGGCCATCTTGACGCGGTATTGGTCGGTGAACTCCTCGCGGCCGTCGAGATACTCGTAGGCGGGAATCTTGTTCTGGGCCAGCAGGCGGAACATGATGCGGAACAGGTTCTCGTTGCCGTCGACGAGGTCTTCGGGGAAGTAGAGGGGCGCGTTGGCGTCTTCCTTCTCCAGGTCGAGCTGACGATAGATTACGCGCATGTATTTCAGGCTGGCGTCGGGGCGCGAGGCGTCGGCCGAGCCGCCGAGCTGTTGCTGCATGCGGGCGCTGACGCCTGGCGTCGACGCGTCGTTCCGGCCGGGGCGCGTGCGCGGGCCGCGGGTCATGACGGCCGACGAGGTTGACGACTGCTGTTCCTGAGCCGATGCGGCCGTTGCCGTCAGGCAGGCGAGCGCCGCGATTATGATGGGTTTGAGTGTCATATCTTCGTGTATCTATGAGATTGCGTTATTGAACAAGGACGTCGAGCGGCGCGATTGTGCGGGTGATGCCGTCGGGGCCGCTGGCCTTCACGTTGGTGATGATGAAGCGTCGGCCTGACTTGATTTCGCGGAATTTGGCTTTCTGGCGCGCCGAGAAGTTGGCGCCGTCGCTCACCTCGACGATGTTGGCGCCGGTCTGGTCGAAGAAGACGGTCTGGAAGCTGACAACGTTGAAGCGAATGTTGAGCAGCTCGTCGTCGATGGCGGCCTCGATGCCGGGCGACGAGAGCAGGGTGGCCTTGCGCAGGGGTTTGCCGCCGCGATAGCGGTCCTGATTGCCCTGGGCGTCGGTGTAGGTAATGAAGGGCGACGGGTCGGGCAGCTTGCGCGTGCGGAAGGTGGTCGTGCCCATGGTCTGGTTCGTGCCGTCAATGTTGGCCGTAACGGTAACCACGGCCTCCTTGCCGACGGCCGAGGGGCGGGCAATCCACTTGTCGCCCTGACGTGTCAGCGTGCCGTTGGTCATCGTTGCGTTCAGCTGATTGGCCGTAACGCCGGGGGCAGAGATGCTCAGCGGGTTGTCGATGCCGGCATAGAGCACGTTCATCATCGTGGCCGACACGGTTGCCGTCGGTTCGAACACGGTGTAGCTCGACTCGAAGGGGTGGCGCGTGGTCGTGCCGTCGCCGTGGGCCACTTCGAGATAGCCCGAATAGTCGAACGAGCCGGTCGAGCCGGTGGCGAACTCATAGAGCGACGAGCCTTCGGGCAGCTGCTTGCCGCCGATGAAGATTGCGGGGCGCTGGGTCGTGTCGACGGCGGCCAGCACGATGTTTGCCGAATATTTGCTGCCGCGCATGACCGAGCGCGAGCGCGGAATCACGAATGCGTTCAGCTCGTTGACTCGGACGTCGCCGGCGTCGACGGCGCTGAGCAGTGCGGTCAGGGCTTCGCCCTCGGCATAGCGAATGTCGTTTTCGAGCTTCGAGAGCAGCGTAACGGCTGCCACTACGGGCTTAGCCTCGAAATTGGCCTCTTCCCAGGTCTGGAGCCTCGGGCGTCCCTGGTCGTCGAGGTTGTCGGTCGAGAGGGCGGCGGCGATGGTGTGCTGTTTTAGCGTGTCGGGAATGAGGTCGATTATGAAGTGACGATATGAGTCGATGTTGCGGCGCAGGTTGCGGCCCTCGAGGGTCGAGGGGTTGAGCAGCACGGCCGACGAGGCCTCCAGGTCGTCGCGGTGCCTGATGTTGGCCGGGTCGCCGTCTTTGCCGTCGGCCTTGCGCACCACGGCGAGCTTCAGCGAGTCGACCTGATGGCGCAGGGCGGCGGTGAACTCAACCACCTCCGAAGCCCGTTGCAGCCACGGCCGACCCTTTTCGGGGTTCTGCTCGGCAAACTGCTCCAGGCGCTCGTAGAGCGCGCGGTTGCGGCCCGCAATGTTTATGTTTGAGCGGTTCAGGCCTTCGTCAACCTGCGTAAAGCCGTCGAGCACATCGCTGCTGACGTTGAGCGCGAGCATCGCAGTCAGCACGATATACATCAGGTTTATCATTTTCTGACGGGGCGTGAGTCCGGAACTTTGAGCCATCTATTTGTCTGATTTTATATAATTTATTTAACTTATATAATTTATATAAGGTTATATAATATTTTTTATGAATCGGCCTTCGCGCCGCCGGGCAGGTTCTGGGTCATGGCCTGAATCATCTGGGCGTAGATTGCGTTGAGCTGCTGCATGTAGCGGGCCATGCGCTCGGTCTCTTCGCAATACTGGCGCGAGGTGTCGGCTGAGCGTTCATACATGTCGCGAATGTCTTTGATGCCGTTGTTGACGCGGTCAATCGAGTCGAGCTGCGAGCTGACGCTCTTGAGCTGGATTTCGTAGATGGTGTTCAGGCCTGCCACGTTGCGGTTGAGCGAGGTCATCTCCTCGACATAGCCCTGCGACGAGGCCGTGATGCGGTCTGAATTCTCGGTGATGGCCTTGTAGCTGTCGAGCAGCACGGAGGTAACCTTGTTGAGCGCTTCGGTCGACTTGCGCAGGTCGGCCATCTGCTCCGAGAGGGCGGCAATCTGCGCCACGTAGTGCTCGGTGGCCTCCTGGGCCGAGGCGTTGAGCGCCAGCGGGCGGTCGGCGGCCATCTCGGCGGCCGAGGGGGCGCTGACAACGACGGTGCTGCCGTCGGCCGGGGCGCCCGAGCCGCCGGCAATCACCACTCCGCCGCCTCCGGCGCCGCCCTGCATGTTGGGGCGGTCTTCGGCGTCGTGGGTGTCGAGAACGGGGAAGACCTCTTCCCAGTGATACTGCTTGGCGGGACGGTCAAAGGCCGAGAGAATGAACATCAGCACCTCCGTGCCCATGCCTATCATGAGCAGCAGGTTGCCGCCGGGCAGGTGGAGCAGCTTGAACAGCGCGCCCCAGATGACCACTGCGGCGCCTATCGAATAGGCGAAGTTGAAGAAGCGGGCGCCGCTGTCGCCGCTCAGAAAACGCTCGATGGCGTTTTTATATTTCTTGATTTTCTTAGTCATGGCTGAACTGAGTTAAATTCTCGACTTATTTGCGCGATTTCTGGCCCTTGGCCACTCCGATCTGCGTGCGCACGCAGCGGAAGCCGATGTAAGAGCGCTGTTCGTTCTGATACTCCCACATGCGAATGTCCGAGCGGATATCGCTGACGACGTCCTTCCACGAGCCGCCGCGCACGATTTTGCGCTTCAGCTTGTAGGGGTCTTCCTTGGCAGCGTCATAGCGATATTGCGGGTTGATGTCGGCCTGAATCTTGCCGACGCTCTCGGTGTAGGCCGTCGAGGTCCATTCGCTGACGTTGCCGGCCATGTCGTAAAGGCCGAAGTCGTTGGCGTTATATGTTCCCACCTTCGAGGTTATCAGGTGGCCGTCGCGCATGTAGTTGCCGTCGGCCGGCTTGAAGTTGGCATAGAAGCAGCCTTTGTCTTCCATGATGGGCAGGTCGCCCTCCCAGGGATAGATGTTGGCGTCTTCGCCGGCGCGGGCGGCATATTCCCACTCCAGCTCCGTCGGCAGGCGGTAGGGCTCGACATAGACGCCCTCGCGGCCGAGCGAGCGGCGCAGGAAGTCGGTGCGCCAGTTGGCAAAGGCCGTGGCCTGCTCCCAGCTCACGCCCACGACGGGGTGGTCGCTGTAGAGGCCGTTGGAGAAGTAGAGTCGGGTGTACGGCTCGTTATAGGCGTTGTCGAAGTCGTTGATCCACGCCGTCGTGTCGGGATAGACGTTGACAATGTAGGTGTTCAGGAAGTCGAAGTCGCCCGTGAGGCCGCGGTTGATTGTCTGGCGCACGATGATGCCCTCGTCGTTGACATAGGCCGTGTCCTTGCTGATCATGGGCACGTCAGTGGGCACGGGCAGGTCGGTGTTATACTCGCGGCGCGTCGGGTCAACGCGGTTGCGGCGCTTGGCGGCCTCCGTGTGGTTATAGGTCTCGTAGCGGTAGTTGAGCTGGGTGTGGTCAAGCTCGCGCGCGCCGGTGATGGGATTGGTGCGGTAGACGCTCTCGATTGCCCTGAGCTCGTCTTCGTTGGGGTTTTTCCAGGGAATAGGCTTCGACCAGTTCAGGAAGGGGCCGACGGGGTTGCCGTCCTTGTCCTCTTCGATGCGGAACTCCTCGTTGCCGCCGTAGGCAGGGTCGGCCAGGCGCTCGCGGATAATGGAGTCGCGCACCCAGAAGACGAACTGCTTGTATTTTGCGTTGGTGATTTCAGTCTCGTCCATCCAGAACGACTCGACCGAGATGCCGCGCGAGTCGGCCTTGATTCCGCGCAGCGAGTCGGGTTTCGAGACGCCGCTCTGAATCGAGCCGCGCTCGACGAGCACCATGCCGTAGGGCGTCGGCTCGCTCCACGAGCTTGTGCCCACGCCCGTAACCTCGCCGCCGAACTTGCCCGAGGTCGAGCCGGCACATGAGCCGAGGGCGCCGGCCGCCAGCGCGATGCCGAGAGCGCCGATGATATTTGATTTCAGATGTTTCATTTCGGAACTATACTCTGTGTTTTCTATTCTTTGTTCGGTTGTTTTGGTTTACATGACGCGTATGCTCTTGTGGCGGTTGCGGTTCTTCTCGCCGAAGTTGAGTTTCAGGCTGTAGCCGACCCAGACCTCGTGGCTCCCCGAGCTCGCGCGCATTATCGCGCTTGTGCTATAGTCGTAGCTATAGCCGAGGGTGAAGCCTTTGAACTCTCCCTGCAACAACACCGAAACGGCGTCGCCGGTGCGGTAGCCCAGGCCGGCCGTGAGGAACTTCTTCCATCTGACGCGGGCGCTGATGTCGGCTTGCACCGTCTGCAGGTCCGAGCGGACCATCACTGAGGGCAACACTTCAAATAACGTGTTTTTTATCGGAATATTGCTCTGCGCGATAAAATATAGGTTGCGGCGGAACTGAAACTCGAAGTTCTGTTCGTCGCTGCTGCCGTTGCCCTGCTGGCCCTCGCGCTGCATCTTGATTGTGGGCGAGAGCAGGTGGGTGCACGCCAGGCCGACCTCAAACCACTTGTGGGTGTAGCCCAGGCCGACGGCCAGGTCCAGGTGGTTGCCCTCGACGTCATAGTTCGGAATCCCCTCGTCGGTGCTTTCGTGATAGTCATCGTCGTCGGGAATGCTCACCTTCGAGCCCTCGAACTTCTGGGTCAGATAGCCTGCCTGGACGCCCAGCGTCAGGTATCCCTTGCCGATTTTCTGGCGCGCTGAGAGCTGTGCGTTGATGCTCAGCGTCGAGTAGAGACCGATTGACTCCTGAAACATGGTCAGGCCGCCGCCCCAGCGCCGGTTGAACAGCTTGAAAGGTACGTCGGCCGCCGCGATGAAGTCGCGCGGGGCGCCGTCGATGCCGAGCCACTGCATGCGGTAGCCGCCGCGAATTCTCAGCAGGTCGGTGGCGCCGGCCGCCGCGGGGTTGATGAACGTCGGCGCCTGAAAATACTGGGTCAGCGCCGGGTCGGTCTGCGCCCTGAGGGCGGCCGGCATCAGCGCGGTCAGCAACAATAATATGTAAAGGAGCGGTTTATTCAAAATAGAAAGTAAAGACAATCATTTTCTGACTGACGCGCTCGAGCGCGTTGGTATACTTCAGCTGGTCGGGCACGTCGGCCAGGTCGGGACGCTTGTGGTGAAGGGCGTCCATGACGCCGAAACAGAACTTGACCTCCGGAATGAACTTGAAGTAGGGAAAGTACGTGTCCAGGCCGAAGCCGACGGTCAGGAACGTGTCGAACTTCTTGAGCTGAATCAGGTCGGAGGTGCGGTGCTTGCCCACGTCGAACACGGGCATCACGCCGCCGGTTATGTAAGGACGCACGTTGCGGAAGCGCGTGGCCGAGAATTTCAGGTCGACGGGCATCACCAGCAGGGTCGACTTGATGTTCTGGCGCTCGACGGTGCCCGACGAGGCGTCGCGGAAGTTCACGACCTTGTTGCCGAACCATATACCCGGCGCCAGCCTGACGTTCAGATGCGGCCCCAGGCGGAAGTCTATGAGGCCGTTCACGCAGAAACCCGGGCTGAATCCGGGCTGCTCGGCAAACCATTGTTGCCCCTCAGCCGTTATCAATGCGTTATTTGTGAATTGCAGGTCCTGCATGTGCAGGCCGACACTGAACCCTAAATGCCACGCCTTGAGGTCGGCATAGGGTCGGTTGAGCAACTTGTCGTTGAGCTGCTTGGCGCCGGCGCAGAGGCCGGTAACGAGTAATATCAGTATTAACAGGCTGCGTTTTTTCACAATTACTCAACGCTGCCTTGGCGCGATTTATTGCCTGCGGGCTGCCGAAATATGCCGCGAAATTACAACGCAGTTAAAAGGCGGTTACAATGGTGTTACAGCGCCAACCATCTCGAACACTCCCGTGTTACTCAGTCAAACAACCGATAAAAACAACAAAAAACTAAATAAAAACAATGATTACAATCGACACCATCAACAGCATCTACAACAAGTACAACCGCCTCAGCACCGACGCCGACTCTTGCACCGACCGCAATATGCACGACCTGATGATGTTCGCACTCGACAGCGACCACATGGACTTCGACGGCGACTGCCTCACCTTTACCCAAGGCTCCGGCCCGCTGAAAAAAATCGAAATCGAGCGCATTGCCGGCGCTGAAGACCTCGGCAGCGACATGGCCATCATACTTCCCGCCTCAGTGGTCTTCGTCAACAAAAAAACCGGCGCCGTGCGCGTGTTCCTCGCCGAATAATAAACCGACCGTCAATCACACATTCCTCCAATCTGATATCACACATCACAGACAAAATCTACAGTCATAGTCAAACAAATCAGAGAGACGAAAAAAACAATAATTGCAGTAATTTAATCGAAGCGAAGCCCGAGGCGTGAGTCCCGGGTTCGTTGTTTTATCCGCAAAAATACCCTCCAGCAGGTATTTTGCACGCGCCCTCGAATGTCTAACTTTGCACTCGGAAAATTAAGTGAATTGTGTCAACCCCGTCCTCTCCCTCATGATGCAGGCCGCGGCAATCGCCGCCGGCCTGCGTCATTTTGCCTCAAATCGACTGATAATGCTATGTTTATTCATGAAAAATTACTATATTTGCAGACGCTATAGAAATCATTCATATCACAATTTATACATTTTTCTTCCATGAAAATCAATCGCAGATTCTGCTTTGCTCTTA
This sequence comes from uncultured Porphyromonadaceae bacterium, assembly GCA_902495245.1. GTDB lineage: Bacteria > Bacteroidota > Bacteroidia > Bacteroidales > Muribaculaceae > UBA3263. The sequence continues at coordinate 316,395 of CABUWI010000002.1, read as the reverse complement.
CCGCTATGGCCGTCTTGTCGGCCACGGCATTCGGGCAGACAGCCGCCATCGAGGCGTCGACCGATGTTTCCGCTCCGGAACATTATTACACGCTGACTAATGGCAACGCCAAGATGATGACCTCGTTCACATCGCCCACCGAGACGCCGGCCAATGCCGGCAAGTTCGCTTTCTTTGCCGATGCGGCCAAAACGGACGCATATTTTATCTACAGTGTCGACCGTCAGAAGTGGGTGTCCTACACCCCGGCCGCGTCTTACTCCGGCCGAACCGGTTTCGCCACGTTGGTAGACTCGAAAGATGCCGCCAAATCGTGGAAGGCTGAGGCTCTCACGGACAACAACGCCGGTTGTTATCAGTTCTCGCCCTACACCTCGGCCGGCAGCGCCGCATCTATCTACATGAACTGGTTCAAGGGCATCGGCTCGGACAATCCGCTTGACGGCACTTCGGTTACCGTTGGCCTCTGGACGGGCAACGGCACCGCCGACGCCGGCAGCCGCTGGACGCTCACCGAGATTGAGGTCTATACCTATACCGTCAATCTCGCCCCCGGCGAAACCGTAACCATCAACGGCACCAAATATTCCAACGGCCAGACGCTGACCACCAACGGCTCTCTCTCGCCCGCCGATGTCGTCGCATCGGCCAAGACGGGCAAGTTCCCCGTGGTGAATGTCGACAACGAGGCCAAGACCATTTCGGTTGCATATTACGACCTGGTGGCCCAGCGCGAGACCGCGCCCTACACTCAGGCGTGGGTCTATCCCAAACAGCAGACCGCAGTCGGCGCAGCCGCCTCCGAGGTGCAGGGCAATGTCTACACCCTCTATAACAACGTGCTTGCCGCAAGCTTCCTCAAGACCGACAATGCCGTCTACTTCATGGGCAGCGATGCCATGAACCTGATGGCCGGCACCGAGCCCTTCATCGTGGGCTTCGGCTCGGGCGACAAGGTTGCCGCAAGCCAGATGACGCTGCAGAGCTTCACCACCACCGACCTCACGGCAAACCCCGACGCAGTGGGCGGTGCCGAGCATTTTGCCGGCAAGGCTCTGGAGGCGCATTACACTTATAATTACAAGGGCGCGGGCATCAACATCGTGTGGCGCGCCGTGCTTCGCGACGGCAGCCACTATCTGCGCACCGAAATGGAGCTCACCGGCGTTCAGGACGTCGACATGTACGACGTCATCGCCATGAACTATAACGTCGACGCCGCCGCTGCCGGCAGCAAGCCCGCCACGGTGGGCAACACGCGCGGCGCCGTCATCATGAGCAACAAGATTTTTGCCGGTCTGGAAACCCCGACGGCCTACAACACCGTTGACGGCGAGGCCGCCGAAAACGACAAGTGGGACCTGAAGGCCACTCCCGTCAGCGAAACCAACAACGCCGCTTCCGTGTGGTCGCAGATGGCCGCCGGCGACGTGCCCGCGCGCATCTTCGAGGTGAGCGGTGCCGACAAGACCTATTATACCTACTCGAAAGAGGGCATTGTGCTGACTCAGGGCCAGCGCGTGGTCGTCACCATAACCTACAAGAGCGGCAACAATCGCCTGAACCTCGACGGCGTCGACCTGCTTCAGGACGGAGCCATCGTGGCCAGCGACTATCACTTCGGCTTCACCGGCACTGCCAAAGAGAACAACACGTTCAGCTTCACCGCCCCCAACGACGGCACTTTCACCGTGCGCGCCTTCATCGACAACCGCGAGAACATCTCGGCCACCTCTGACTTCAAGATCGAGGTCTATGAGGCCAAAGAGGGCGTCGACGTCAGCTCGGACATCGTGAGCATTCAGGGCCGCTGGAGCCGCAACACCACTCTGGCCGCCGGCGAGACGTGGAAGGTGGCCTCTGTGGTCGGCCTCGTGGCTCAGGACGGCAAGCAGGCCGAAACCGCCATCAACAAGACTCAGAAGCGCCGCTCGTTCCTGGCCTACAGCGAGCGCGAGCGTGCAGTGCCCTGGCGCGCCTTCCCCTGCTACATCAGCTGGTATGAGCTGAACATCGGCCGCAACAACGCCGCTCCCGGCAAAGAACCCGACAATATGAACGCCGACCAGGTGCTCGACGTTCTGAGCCAGTGGAAAAAGAACATGTTCGACCGCTTCGGCGAAGGCCCCGCCAGCTTCGTCATTGACGACGGCTGGGACAACTACGGCACCTGGACCTTCCACTCCGGTTTCCCCAACGAGATGCGCGACATCGCCCACGACGCCGCTGAAATGGCCGCCGGCTGCGGTGCATGGCTCGGCCCCGTCGGCGGCTACGGCCAGAGCGGCGACTATCGCCGCAACTACTGGAAGGCTGAAAACCGCGGCGGCATGCAGCTCTCCAATCCCGCCTATTATCAGACTTTCCTCGCGGCCGCCGAAAACCTGGTCAAGAACCAGCACCGCGACGGCAAGGGCACCTATAACTTCTTCAAGTTCGACGGCATCTCGGCCCAGTTCTCGGCTGTCGGCCCCGACAACGGCGACACTGGCAATGAAAACGCCGAAGGCATTATTCGCCTCGAGCAGTATGTGCGCGAAAATCTGAAAGAAGACATCTTCTTCAACACGACCGTCGGCACCTGGGCCTCGCCCTTCTGGTATCAGATCACCGATGCCACCTGGCGTCAGGAAAATGACTTTGATCGCGTCGGCAACAACAGCGTGAACCGCGAAAACTGGATTACCTATCGCGACAACCTCGTTCACCAGAACTATGTTACCAACTCGCCCATCTGCCCCATCAACACCCTGATGACCCACGGCTTCATTCTGTCGAACCATGGCGGCCCCGCCGGCGACTCGCGCAACTATCAGAACGTGCTCAACGAGCTGCGCTGCGCCTTTGCCTGCGGCAGCGGCATGGTCGAGCTCTACAATGACTACGCGCTGATGAACAGCATCAACGGCGGCATGCTCTGGGCCGACCTGGCCGAATGTATCCGCTGGCAGAAAGACAACGCCGACGTCCTGCCCGACGCCCATTGGGTGGGCGGCGACCCCTGGACCGGCTCGAAGGCCGAAGTCTACGGCTGGGCCGCCTGGAACGGCGACAAGGCATGCCTGACCCTGCGCAACGGCGCCAACGACGCCCAGACCTACTCGACGACCCTGCGTCAGGCTCTCGAAATCCCCGCCAACATCACCGGCTCGTTTGTCTTCCACAAGGCATTTGCCGACCAGGCTGACCTTGCCGGTCTTGCCGAGGGCACCGCAATCGACATCGACGCCACCCTCTCGCTCAACCTCCCCGGCAGCAGCGTCTACGTGCTCAACGGCCATAACGCCGCCATTGCCGAAGTGGCCATGACCGGCATCACCTTCGACAAGCAGGCCTACACCGTCGAGCAGGGCTCTTCAATCGCCGTCAACGCAACCGCCGCTCCCGCCAACGCAACCGTCAAGCTGCTCACATGGAGCTCTGACAACGAAGCCGTGGCCACCGTCGGCAAGAGCCTGGTCAAAGGCATAGCCCCCGGCGAGGCAACCATCACCGCCACCTCGCTGCTCGACGGCTCGGTTGTGGCCTCGGTCAAGGTTACGGTTACCGAAAAGGTGCGCGAGCCCTATTCGGTCAACTTCGACAAGAGCGCCACTCACTCTCACGCCAAGGCCATCAAGGAAATTACCTTTGCGCCTGTCGGCACCGAAGCGCAGACCCTGACAATCGCAAACCGCAGCAAGCACTATCACGACTTCACCGCCGACGAGACCAAGACCCTGGTCTGCAAGCCGGGCGAAGACATCAACGTAACCATCAAGCACGACAACGCGTGGATGCACGGTTATGTCTACATCGACCTTGACAACGACGGCCAGTTCAGCTTCAACGAAGGCAACACCGACCAGAGCAACACCGACCTCGTCAGCTTCTTCTTCTACTCGGGCGACTTCTCTAACGACGCCTCCGGCGTCAACTCGCTCGGCACGGCCATCTCCGGCCAGGGCCGCAACCCCGGCGCAAACATTCCCTGCCCCGTGTTTGCCGCCCCCGCCACAGAAGGCACCTACCGAATCCGATTCAAAGAAGACTGGAACAGCGTTGACCCCGGCGGCCAGATTGCCGCCGACGGCACCTGCTCGGGCGCTAACGGCATCTTGAACACCCACGGCACGATTGTCGACGCACTGTTGAAGGTGAGCGGCACCCAGACCGGCATCGTTGACGTGGTCAACCCCGCCGACGCTGAAAGCCGCATCGTCTACGACCTGCAGGGTCGCCGCGTCAACAACGCCGCCCGCGGCATCTACATCGTAAACGGCAAGAAAATGCTCGTCAAGTAAAATTTGTTACATCATGTCTGAAATGTGAACGGCGTCCTTCCTGCGGGGGGACGCCGCTTCTGTCCAATATCGCCGACCGTAGGGACGTGCCTTTGGCACGTTGCTGAGCCACAGTGCGTTATGAAACATGCCGAAGGCATGTCCGTACGGTTGGTCGTTTTTGCGCCAATTCCTTAAGTTAGCGACAATGCGGTTCAAGTAAGGTCATGCAATGCCCGCAGGGCATAATCTTTACGTTAACCCCGTCATGGCGCATAGCGCCTTGGCGGGGTGGCGGAACTCTCCCTCATCTCGTTGCCCGAAGGGCATCGTCTGTATTCTTCGCGCAAAGATGCCCATATTTTGGGTAGTTAGTATGTTTGCACCACAAACATACTAACTACACGTGTTGTAAAATGAATTCGCGGCGCCGGGGTCAGACGAGGGCGCGGAAGGAGGCGGGGACGGGCGTCGTGAACGCCATGAGGCGCTTGGTGGACGGGTGTACGAACTTGAGGGTGCGTGCGTGGAGGGCCATGCGGTGAACGGGCGAGACGTGGCCGCCATAGCGACGGTCGCCGCAGATGGGCGTGCCGAGCTGTTTCATGTGGACTCGAATCTGGTTTTTGCGCCCCGTGTCGAGCTGACATTCGACCAGGGCCATGCCGCCGCGCGCGGCGAGGGTGCGGTAGCGCGTAACGGCGAGTTTGCCGCCGGCTGCGGGGTCGTCGGTCGAGTAGACTTCATGGCGCGAGTTTTCGAGCAGGTAGCTGCGCACCGTGCCCTCGGCGGGTTCGGGCGCGCCTTCGGTAACGCAGAGATATTTGCGTTCGATGACCATGTTGTTCCAGTTGTGTTGCAGCGCCTCTTTGGCTTCGAGGGTCTTGGCAAAGAGCATCAGGCCGGAGGTGTCGCGGTCAAGGCGGTGGACTATGAAGAGCTTGTTGGCGTGATGTTCTTTTTTGAGATAGTCGCGCAGAATGGAGTAGGCGGTTTCCTGCTTGCGGTCTGAATCGTCGGCCATGGAGAGGAGGCCGTAGCCCTTGTTGATGACAATGATGTCGTCATCTTCATGGACAATCTGGAGGCGGCGGTGGTAGAACTCGCGGAATTCGCGGTTGAGGTTCACTTCCACTTTCTCGCCGGGCGCGAGCGGGCGCGTGGCCTGACTGACGATGTTGCCGCCGACGCGCACCTGACGGTGGGCCAGCATCTGCTTGAGGCCGGTGCGCTTGACGTCGGGCAGTTTTTCGGCAAGAAAGGCGAGCAGGGGCATGCCCTCGCCGGCTTCGGCGCCGACTTCAAACGCCACGATGCGGTCGGGCTTAGGGTTTGGAAGCGATTTCATTTTTTCTTTGTTCGCGAGGCGCTTTTTGAGGTTTTGACGGGCGTCGATTCGATTATCTTGCGGCACTCTTCAAGGGTCAGCGCGGCGGGGTTGGCCACGCTTTTCGGAATTTTGTAGTTTTTCTTTCCGAGCGATATGTATGGGCCGAAGCGGCCGTTGAGAATCTGCAGGTCAGGGTCGGCGTCGAACGTGGCGAGCACTCGGTTGGCCTCGTCGGCGCGTTTGGCTTCAATCAGGGCCACGGCCTCGTCGAGGCTCACCGATGCGGGCGCCATCTCCTTTGGAATGCTGACGAACTTGCCGTCGTGTTTCACATAGGGGCCGAAGCGGCCTATGGCTACGGTTACGTCCTTTCCCTCGAACTCGCCCAGGGTGCGTGGGAAGTCGAACAGCCTGAGGGCTTCGTCGAGGGTTATGGACGAGAGCGACTGGCCCTTGAGCAGCGAGGCGAACTGAGGCTTCTCGTCGCTGTCGGCGTCGCCGATCTGCACCAGCGGGCCGAAGCGGCCAATCTTGACCGACACGGGGCGCCCGGAGGCGGGGTCGGTGCCGAGCACGCGCTCGCCGATTTTGTGTTCGAGGCGCACGTTGAGCGCCTTTTCGACTTCGGGGTGGAACTGGTCATAGAAGTCGCCGATTTCCTGATGCCACTCCGACTTGCCCTCGGCAATGTCGTCGAACTTCTCTTCGACCGAGGCTGTGAAGTTATAGTCGAGAATGTCGGGGAAGTATTCGGCCAGGAAGTCGTTGACCACGGCGCCGGTGTCGGTTGGCACGAGGCGGCCGCGGTTGCCTCCGGTCATTTCGGTTTTGGTGCTCTCGGCAATGGCGCCTGTCGCGGGGTCGAGGTCGAGCACGCCGTAGGCGGTCTCCGTGCCTGGGTTCTCGCCGCGGGCCACGTATTCGCGCTGCTGAATCGTGGAGATTGTGGGTGCGTAGGTCGACGGGCGGCCGATGCCGAGTTCTTCCATCTTCTTGACGAGCGCGCCCTCGCTGTAGCGCGGCGGCTGCGACGTGTGGCGCTGCAGGGCCGAGATGTGGAGCGGCTTCAGGGCGTCGCCGGCGGCCATTGCGGGCAGCACGGGGCTTTCGCCGTCGGTCTCGGCGGCGGCGTCGACGTAGACCTTGCGGTAGCCCTCGAAGCGCACAACGTCGCCCTGGGCCGAGAAATGCTCCGGGCGGCCGCTCACGGCGATGCTCACGGTGGTGCGCTCGGCTTCCATGTCGGCCATCTGCGAGGCTATGGCGCGTTCGCGAATCAGGCGGTAGAGCTTCTGGGCGCGTGCGTCGCCGTCGATGGTGGCCTTGTCGATATATGTGGGGCGAATGGCCTCGTGGGCCTCCTGGGCGCCCTTGGAGTGGGTGTGATAGCGGCGCACCTTCAGATATTCCTTGCCGAACTTTGTCGTAACCTCCTTCGAGATGGCGGCGATTGCCAGTTCGGAGAGGTTGAGCGAGTCGGTACGCATGTAGGTTATGTGGCCGCTCTCGTAGAGGTCCTGGGCGATGCGCATTGTCTGCGACACTGAAAATCCGAGCTTGCGCGCGGCCTCCTGCTGCAGGGTCGAGGTGGTGAAGGGGGGTGCCGGGCTGTAGCGCACGGGCTTGGTCTCGACGCCGTCGACGCTGAACGCTGCGGCCGTGCAGGCTTTCAGAAACGTTTCGGCGTCGGCGCGCGAGTCGAGGCGTCGGCTCAGGGTGGCGCCGAAGCGGCTGCCGCGGGCGGTGGCGAAGACGCCGCTCACCCTCCAGTATTCTTCGGGTTTGAAGTTCTTGATTTCGTTCTCGCGGTCAACGATGAGCCTCACGGCCACGCTCTGCACGCGTCCGGCGCTGAGGGCGGGCTTGATTTTGCGCCAGAGCACGGGGCTCAGCTCGAAGCCCACAATGCGGTCGAGCACACGGCGCGCCTGCTGGGCGTTGACGCGGTCAATGTCGATGTCGCGCGGATTCTTGATGGCGTTCAGAATGGCGTCTTTGGTGATTTCGTGAAAGACGATGCGCCGTGTCTTTTCGGGCTTGAGGCCCAGAACCTCGTAGAGGTGCCATGCAATGGCCTCTCCCTCGCGGTCTTCATCAGACGCCAGCCACACCACGTCGGCCTTCGAGGCTGCGGCCTTCAGCTCGCGCACCTGCTCTTTCTTGTCGTCCGGAATCTCATAGTTCGGCGTGAAATCGCGCAGGCCGTTGCCCGACCTGGCCGTAAAACTTTTCTTCGCGAGGTCGCGAATGTGGCCGCGCGATGACATCACTTTATAATCGGGGCCAAGGAACTTTTCAATCGTTTTTGCCTTGGCGGGAGATTCCACTATGACGAGATTCTTCGACATGTCTGAATTTTGGGATATGATTTCAGCTAAATACGGTTAGACACCTGCAAAGTTACTATAAGTCGCGGAAATAATCAAACCTCCGGCGGTTAAAAGACGTGTATAAACCTAAAAAAAGTGTGCATATTTGTTCAGGTTATAATCTCCCAACGGCCTCCGTTCGTCGGGCCGATATGCCTCAGTCTGTCGCTCATTGCGCTGACGTCTCTTTCAATAGTGCGAGTCGTTACGCCTACAACCTGCGCAATTTCGGGAATGCTTATTGTCGGATTTTGCTGTATGGTTCTTAATATACACTTTCGACGAGCAGCCACTTTTTTACCCTCATTTTTACCCTCATTTTTAGTATCATTTTCACCTTCATTTTTAAGGACATTTTTGTAAATGTCCTCATGGTCTATATTGCGCTCGCTGTCAGTGGTTTTGTTCTCGTTTTTACCGACATTTTTACCGACATTTTTACCGACATTTTTACCGACATTTTTAGTATCATTTTGGGATAATGATACTGACTCGGGCATGGCGGCTTTGACGACGGCTTTGAGAATAAAGGCGTCGAGATGATAAACGGGCGGCAACATGTCGCGCTCTTCCATTTCGCGGCTCATGCGGTCAACTCCTTCGCCGAATTCCTTGACGAACTCGTAGGTGCGCAAAAACTGCGCAATGTGTGGATTGCGTGAAAAATGAGTGTGGCGAATGTTGTCGGGGCGCACGCTTCCGGGCAGCGTGCCGGGGCTTTCAAAGACCAGGCGGTCGTCGAACATCTTCACCTGGATTTCCGTGCCGCGTATGGAGTAATCGCGATGGCATTCGCTGTTCACCGTGAGTTCCTGCAGAACGAACGATGGATACTCGCGGGTCGTAACGAACCGGCCGTCAGGACCGAGATATGTCCGTTCCGCTATCTGCAATTCGAGCAGCTCTGTCATCTTTTTGATCTGACTGAGAATTGTGCCTTCGCAGGTAATGTCTTTTATGACGTTCATTTCCGCTCCGACTTTTTCTTCTGTTCCCAGATATTTGATAAAGCGTATTCTGGCGCGCGGGAAGAATCGCTGCGGATTTTTTCCGAACAGAAGTATCGCGGCGGCGCTTATGCTGTAGCCTGAGTCGTTTTTCTTGACAAAGCTGTTATTCTCGGTCAAAAATTCCATTTCCGATTTGCCGTAGCCGAGCCTGCCGATATAATCGGTTATAGCCGGCATGTCAAGGTCGTCGATGCTTGCGCCGGCAACCGGAGTGTCTTCAAACGACTGTACCCCTTTGTCATACATGAGCTGCATGCGCTCCATAAACGTCAGTTTGCGCGATTTGTCGCCGACACGCAGATAGCACTCGTCGTTGCCCGTTGCATGCAGGTCGACACTCGGAGGAATATGGAACAGCAGAATCTTGTCTTCATTGCCCGAGCGATTGATGCAGTCAATCAGCTCGAACGTCGCGTTGACCGTCGGTTTGCAGAAGTCGTAAGGCACGCGCAGCAAATCGTTCAGATGCCGCTCGTCAGCCATCACGCCTTCGATTTCGCGTTTCCGGTCGGTGATGCCCACGGCAATTTCGCCACCGTCGGCGTTGGCCATTGCCACGATGGCTACCGCGAGGCCCTTAGGCTCAATTGCCATGCTTTTGCAATCGAATGTCTGGCCTTCTTTGCGCGCTATGATTTCTTCGAGGGTCAGTTTCATCATCAAACGGGGGTTAGAATTCCATGCCGACGTTGTCGACCCAGAGTTCCATTCCGAGCTGACCTTCGTAGGCCACGCCCGAGCCGGCCGAGCACATCACAATCATGTGAGTGGGGGTTGCGTCGGCGTCGTCCCAGCCCTCTTCCTGCACGGGCACCATCTTTCCCTTTGAGTTGCGGGCATAGTAGGCGCGGTCGCCGTTCAGGAGCCCCATGTATGAGCGATAGCCGGGCTGTTGCGACGCGTCGCCGTAGGTGATGGGCAGTCTCGTGCCGCGCTTCCAGCCGGTGTTGCCCGTGAAGCGGCGTCGGGCGGTGCCCACACGCTTTGCGTGGAGCTTGCCGTCGGGGGTTTCCCAGCGTCGCTGCAGGTAAACGAACACGTCGGCGCTGTCGGTGCCCTTGCGGGTCGACTTCGAGCCGGTGGTGGCGCGGGTAATTATTCCGCTGCCGGGGTCGACTACTTTCAGGTCGAGCACCATGGCCTTGGGCCGCCTGGTGTAGGGAATGCCCATCTCCATCTTGCTGTAGGGGCTCGAGGTGTTGGCGATCGGTTCCATCATCTGCCCCAGGAAAATCGAGCCGCTGACAAGCACCTCGATGTTCATCAGCCCCAGCACCTTGCACTGTTCGAGACACGTTGTCAGGCGCGCGCACTTGCCGTTGCCGGGGTCGTCGGCGGGAAAGACGGCGTTCGAGGTCTTCACGACGCCCATCACCTTGGCGTAGACATTGCTCGTGGCCCACGGCGAGCCGCCGAGGTTGGTGTAGGCCTTGGCGCCGTCAATGGTGCGTGTCGGGCCGATTTCGTAGACGGTTTTCTGCTTGCCGCCGATTACGCCCGACTCTTTGATGTTGCGCGTAACCCATTGGTCCATGTTGCCAAAAGGCAGGAGTTCGACTTTGGCTGCGGCCGTCAATGACGACAGCCCGAGCATGAGCATAGAAGCTGAGAGTTGAAACGTAGTTTTCATAATCATATAAACCGATTCAGGCCGGAGTTGTTCGATAGTCGCCGCGGCGACGGCGCGAACGCAGCCGGTGAATGAAGTTGGTGAGCGGCCTGCGCAGCACCATCGGAACTACCATGGCGGCAGCGGGGCGGCAGCGCAGTGCCAGCAGAGCCGAGCGCCAGGTCAGGGCCAGCAGCGTCCACGTTGCGAGCAGCAAGGCGGCGCCAACGCCGACCGCAATCCACATGTGCAGCCTGATGCCGAGACCGACGGCGCCGACCGCCGCGAGCGTCATGACCCATGCGGCCAGGCTCGACAGACTCCAGAAGCGGCCGGCCGGGGCGGCACCGGCGCGCCGCGACGTGAACATGCGGCGCGGACGCCCGTCGCGAAACTCCGATTTCGACGTCGGGCGCGCATAGCGCACTGCGGCCTGCGCGGCGCATACCACGGCCGAATTGCCCGGGCGGCAGATGCGCGAAATGAAAATGTCGTCGTCGCCGTCGCGCAGGTTCAGGGCCGAACTGAAGCCTCCAGACTCGAAAAACAGATTGCGGCGAAAGGCCATGTTGGCGCGGTGGGCGCGGAAGGGCTTGCCGCCGAGCGCCGCCGCGAGCCACACCGTGGCGTCGTGGCCGTGGGTGAACGAGCGATAGCGCGCGCCCGGGCCGCGGTCAAACTTGGCGGCGGGCAGGGCGCTGCCAATCACCACCTCCGTCTCCTCGCGCCCGAAGGGCTCGGTCATGCGGCCGAGCCATTGCGTCGAATAGATGCGCGACTGCTCGTCGAGTGTGATGATTACGGGGTTGTGGGCCGCCTTGATGCCGAGCGTCAGCGCCAGCTTGCGGTGGCTTATGTTGCGCAGCCCCGGGGGCGTGAACGTGATGAAGAGGTTCGGGCGGTGCTGAAGGTGCTTGATGCGGGTAACCACGTCTTTGATGTCGTCGTTCTTGCCGTCGTTGACCACCACCACTTCCATCTCGCCCTCCCATTCCTGCTCGAAAATCTTTGCCAGCAGCCCCTCGAGGGCCTCGGCGTCATCGCCGGCCACAATCACCACCGACACGGCCGGGGGCGCCGGGCGCGGCGCCGGATTGTAAGGCTCGGCCGTGCGGCGCCGAATGGCCGACGATACGCGCGCAATGCGTGCACGATAGGCCGTCAGCAGCCACAGGGCGGCTATGAAAGCCACGCCACACAGCGCCCATACGGCAATTTCGGGTGCGGTCAGTAGAGTCGTCGTCATTGCTTGTCGGGGAATTTGTCGGGATAGTCAATCTTTTTGCGCGGGCGCGTCATGGCATACCACACTAGCAGAATCCCCGCAAGCACGAAGGGCACGCTGAGCAGCTGGCCCATGTTCAGGGTCATCGACTCCTCGAAGGCCACCTGCGGGTTCTTGACGAACTCAATGAGTATGCGCGGCAGGAACACGCCGATAAAGAACGTGCCCAGCAACAGCCCGGGACGCTCGCCGGCGTTGCGGCGCCAGTACATGTACATGAGCAGCCCGAACAGCGCCAGATAGGTCAGCGCCTCATAGAGCTGCGTCGGGTGGCAGGCCGAGTCGGTCGGGGCGTAGAGCGTCTGCCACTCGCGGCTCAGCGGGAATTTGAAGCCCCAGGGCAGCGTCGTGGCCGTGCCGAAAATCTCGCTGTTAAAGAGGTTGCCGAGCCTGATGAGGCAGGCCACGAGGGCCACGGCGACGCAGAGGCGGTCGAACGTCCACAGAGCCGGGCGCTTCGTAACGGCGCGCGAGTAGATGAATATGGCCAGCACGATGGCTATGGTGCCGCCGTGGCTCGCCAGTCCGCCCTCCCAGAATGCTATGATTTTTTCGGGGTGGGCCGAATAGTAGTCCCATTCGTAGAAGAAGCAGTGGCCCAGGCGCGCGCCGACAATCGTGGCCACGGCCACATAGATCAGCAGCGTCATCACCCACTCTGCGGGCGCGCCCTCGCGGCGGAACATGCGCAGCACAATCCAATAGCCCGCAATGAAGCCCACAAGGAACATCAGTCCGTACCAGCGCACGCCCACGGGGCCGAAGTCCACGCCGTCGGGGTGGCCCGAGCGCAGCCATAGCAGCAGCGTGGCGGCTATGAGCCCGATGGCAAAGCCCGAGCGGTCGACGTCGGGTTTCTTTCCGTCAGCTTTGCTGCGTTTAATTGCGCGGCCCGAGAGATAGAAGTCGACTGCCGCCCACACAAGACAGATTATCGCGCCGGCAAGCATGAGGCCGGGCGAGAGGTGCACGATGTCGGCCTGAAAGATTTCGGGCCGCCACGTCCATGTGATGTAATTAAGAATCATAGGTGCAAAGTTACGGAAATATAATTAAAAATTAAGAATTAAAAATTAAGAATTGAGAGCTGACGCCTGGCGGCCGGCGCGGGGTGAGAGACGGAAAAGGCCGCTCGCGCGGTGCGCGGGCGGCCTTGATGTGGGGAAATTCAGGAGTGCGGATTATTTAACCAGCACTTTCTTGCCGTTGATGATGAAGACGCCCTTCGAAGCCTTGGCTACCTTGCGGCCCTGCAGGTCGAAGATGGTGTTGCCGTTAACGCTGAGGTTGGTAACGGTCTTGATGCCGTCTTTCACTTCGATGGTCCAGTTGGCATAGACAACCTTGTTCTGAGCGCCGTTGTCGTCAGCGAAGAAGCCTTCGGGAATGATGAAGCGATATTCACCGACTTCGCTCTTGTTGACGGGAATGGTAAACATGGGCGAGGTCGGGTCTTCGTCGTTGTAGGTGAAGTATTCGGCCATGGCGGCAGTGTTGATGTCGAGAACGGTCTCTTCCTTGAACTCCATCTCCTGACCCATATCGTCGGGCAGCATGACGGGTTTGCCGTCTTGGTCAAATTTGGGTTCGTTCCATTCGCGTTTCAGGGTTACGTTGAAGCCTTCGCTGTAGGCAGGGTTGATGTTGAAGGTGGGTGCTGCATCAGCCAAAGGAGCGATGCCCGGGTCTTCGTCGTTGTCAGCCTCGTCGCTGCCGACGGTCAGCTTGATGTCGACGATTTCTTCAATCGTGCCTTCTGCGGGAGCAACGGCGATTGTGAACAGCGGGGTGGGAATGTCGGCGGCATAGCGAATCTCGGGAGAGTACTTGGTAATGGTGGTCTCGCCTTCGGTAACGTTTACAGAGAAAGCGTTGGGCGAAACTTCTACAGCATAGTTGCCCGATTCGGTAATGGCCTCGGCCAGGGCGATGGTGTAGATATCAATATCGATTGTATGCTGAATAGTTGTGGGAGGAGTGAACGGGTCGTTGGGATCAAATACCCATTCTTCGTATGTCTTGGTGCCCTGAGTGGGAGTAAGACCGTTGATAGCTTCGGCAACCGTCTTTTCGTAGATGACTGTCATGCCCTTGTCGTCGCTGGTTTTGCCGAAGGCAACCGAGCCGAAGCCGGTTGCGGTAGCGCCGCGGGGCACACCGATTGTAAAGCCGGTAATCGAAGAGTATTCCTTAACCTGGTCGCCCTCAAATTCGCCGGTGAAGCTTGCGTCAACTTCTTCGAATCTCAGTGTGGCCAGATTTTCGACTATCCAGAATGCGTTTACATCGTTCTCGAACTGATAGACAACGAGCGTGTTATAGCTCTGGTCTGCGTTGAGGAAGTTGTTTTCAACGGTTTCGGGTTTTTCTGCGCCTTCGACAGTTGCGTTGGTCATTTTGATTTCAATACCGTTGTTGCCGGCGACAACACTGAACAGAGCTGCTTCTTCAGCCTTGTCGGTTACGGGAACCTGCTGAGAGTTGGAGGCCTGTTTGCCGATATAAAGGCCGCTGCCGGTGTTCTGAATCTTGAAGGTGCACTTCTCTGCGGTAGTGTTATAGCCGATAATGCCGCTGGGCTCGACAGCTTGCCAGAGGCCGGAGGCGAGGTCAAGCGTTTGAGACAGCGTGATGCCTGTTGCACCGGTGGCGGGGCCGGTTACATATTTGCCCGATGCTTTGCTCTTGATTGTTGCACTCTGCTGCAGGTCTGATATGAAATATGAGAGAACCAGTTCCATGTACGAATCAAGCTGGTCGGCGAATGCATCATCAGGAGTGTTTGCAAGTCTTTCTACCAGTTCGGACTTATAGGAAAGACCTGAGGTGCTGGCGTCGCAATATTTTTTGAAAAGGTTGATGGCATCGCTGCGTTCAACCATTTTCTGCACGCGATCCTGAATCGTTTCGTCGGTGTCGCCTTCAACGTAGTCAACGATGTAGAACGACGAGCCGCGGTCAAGACTCCAGGTTGCGATTGCGCCGGTATTGCCGTTGATGTTCAGGAAGACGTTCTGGTTTGAGGTTGCGCCTGCGGTAGTTGTGATGCCTACGGCGGCGGAGATTACGGGAGAATCAACGAAGTAGATGGCGGTGGGGTCCGTGGCGAGACGAATGCCGTTATTGTTTTCGTAGAGGTAGTCTTCGAGTTCGACGTTCTGCACGTTTACGGAACCGTCTTCAGCGGGTTCGCTGATTGTCCAGAGGGCGAGGTCGTCGATGGTGTTGGTCATAGCCAGAGCGCCTTCGGTGTTCGCGCCGAGATAGTGGCCGAAGTTGTTGCCCTGGGCGGCTGCGTCGAAGTTGGCCGTGCAGATAACCTTCTTAGCCACGGTGGTTTCGGCCTCTTGTGCTACGGCGGTTGCGCCCAGCATCATGAGAGCTGAAAGAGCTAAAGTAAATTTTTTCATGCGAAAAAAAGATTAAAAATGAATGTATTAGGTGTTGAATAATAAGCAGTGTACTCTCTGGCGGCAAATATAGGTATTTTTCTTAAATATTTTGAAAAAAATTAAGAAACGGGCCGGATTATTAACAAATATTAACTGTGGACCGAAATCATTTGCCGCCGCGATGTTGTTCTATCAGTGCAAATCGAGAAATCGCAAGCGCATATAATTCTTAATTTACCATATAACTCAGTTCAACTATTATGAAAAAGGCACTATTACTGCTGGCTCTGCTAATTGGAAGCACCGCCATTGCCGGCGCCCAGAACGTCGACCGCAACGAGCTCAAACAGCTCAAGTCGTTCCTGACCCAACAGTCGGCCGAAGGAACAAAAACCAACGCCGAGGCCCTGAAAATCACCGACCTCAACTCACCCTCGACCTGGGAGGGAATCACCATTGCCGGAGGCCACGTAACCGAAATCAAGTGGAGCGGCAAGAAGCTTGCCGGCGAGTTCAGCGCCAACAATTTCGCCGCGCTCACTTCGGTTGACATCTCTCGCAACAAAATCACCTCGGCCAGCTTTGACGGCGACGTTGCTCTGGTAACGGTCAACGCCTACCGCAACAACCTGACCTCCATCTCGCTCACCGGCTGCAAGGCCCTGCAGAAGCTCAACATCTACCGCAACCGCCTGACCGACCTCGACATCTCGTCGACGCCCCTGCTGCAGACGCTGAACGTGAGCAACAACTACTTTGTCGACTTCTCGGTGGCCAACAGCGCCAACCTGAAGACGCTCAACTGCCAGGGCTGCCACATCGAGAGCCTGAACATTGACGGCTGCACCGCCCTCAAGCACCTTTATGCCGGCTATAACAAGCTGACCTCGCTCACCCTTGTCGGCGTCGAGAGCCTGCAGAACATCAACATCGACTCTAACGACATCAAGACCCTCGTTATCAGCGGTCTGCCCTCGCTCGGCACGCTGCTCTGCTCTGACAACCAGATGACCTCGCTGATGGTGCGCGACACCCCCACGCTCATTGACCTTGTCTGCTCCTACAATGACCTGACCTCGCTGCAGGTATCGCAGGCTCCGCAGCTGCAATATGTCGACTGCTCCTACAATGACCTCACCGAGCTCTATCTCGACAACTTCAACTTTCTGCAGCGCGTAATCTGCAACAACAACCAGCTGCAGATTCTGTCGCTCACCTTTGACGACGCCCTGCGCTATGTCAACTGCCGCTACAATCAGATCACCGACTTCCGCACGGCCGGTTCAAACGATATCCAGCAGGTGGCATGCCAGTGGAACTACTAACCCCGACGGTTGAATTAAGTTAATATATCCGTCCGATTCTCGGATCGAGGCCGAGCCACCCAAAGGCTCGGCCTCTTTTGGGGCTTATTGGACCAATTGGACTAATTAGACCAATTAGACTAATTAGGCTAATTGATGGTCGATTGCAACCCGGTTGCGAAAAATTTTTGCTAACTTTGCGCTTGTAATGACAAACACCTATTTCACACCTGCCGAAATCAAAGAGCTTCCCGGGCTCTATCGCCGCACGCTCGCCGCAGTGGGCCCCGTGCTCGAGCCCGGCGACCGTCCGCGCCTCAGGCGTCTGCTCGAAGAGGGCATCGCCGCCGGCCATTACGGCCGCAACCACTTCGGGCTGAACCTGCTGATGCACCGCCTGCACACGGTGCGCCTCATGGCCGAGGCGGTCAGCCCCGACCGCTCCATGTCGGTGGCGCTGCTGCTGGCGCCGCTCACCGCCACGGGCTTTCTGACGCCTGAAAAGGTCGAGGCCGACTGGGGCGCCGACGTGGCCCACCTGGTCAGCGGCCTCATAAAGGTGGAGAGCATCTACGAGCGCGCCGCCTCGGTTCGCGACGAGAATTTTCGCAACCTGCTGCTCACGTTTGCGCGCGACATCAGGGTCATCATAACCATGATTGTCGAGCGCCTGCAGCTCATGCGCGCAATCAACCATCACCCCGACGCCGAGGGCGTGCGCCGCGTGGCCGCCGAGGCCCGCTATCTCTATGCCCCGCTGGCTCATCGTCTGGGCCTCTATGCCATCAAAGGCGAACTCGAAGACCTGAGCCTCAAATATTCGAACCGCGAGGTCTTTACCCGCATTGCCCACGACCTCAACCAGCGAAAGGCCGCGCGCGACGCCTATATTGCCGACTTCATAGCCCCCGTAAAGGCCAAACTCGAGGCCACGGGCCTGAAATTCGACATCAAGGGCCGCACCAAGTCGATTTCATCGATATGGAACAAGATTCAGAAGCAGCACAACGACCTTGACCACATCTACGACCTCTTTGCAATCCGCATCATCATCGACACACCCCCCGAGCGCGAAAAGGCCGACTGCTGGCTGGCCTATTCGGTAATCACCGACATGTATCGCCCCAACCCGGCGCGCATGAAGGACTGGATTTCCATTCCGAAGACCAACGGCTACGAGAGCCTGCACATCACCGTGGCGGGCCCTCAGGAGCGGTGGGTCGAGGTGCAGATCAGAACGCGCCGAATGGACCTCGTGGCCGAGAAAGGCCTCGCCGCCCACTGGCGCTACAAGGGCATCAAGGGCGAGAACGGCCTCGACCAGTGGATGAACAACGTGCGCGACATTCTCGAGACGGCCGATTCCGGCCCGATGGAGCTGATGAAGAACATGAACATGGACATCTATTCAGACGAGGTGTTCGTGTTCACCCCCCGCGGCGACCTTCACCGCCTGCCCAAGGGGGCCACGGTGCTCGACTTCGCCTTCAGCATTCACACGAAGCTGGGCTGCACCTGCACCGGCGCGCGCATCAACGGCAAGAACCATAAAATCAACCACCGCCTTCAGAGCGGCGACACCGTCGAAATCAACACCGACAGCCGCCGCCAGCCTACTCGCGACTGGCTGCAGTTCGTCGTAACCTCAAAGGCGCGCACAAAAATCCGCCAGGTGCTCAACGAGGCGCAGAACCGCCATGCCGACCTTGGGCGCGAAACCCTTGAACGCCGCGCCAAGAACCGCAAGCTCGAACTGGACGAGCCTACGCTGATGCGCTTCATCAAGAAGCTGGGCTACAAGACCGTAACCGACTTCTTTGCCGCAATCGGCGTTGAAGAGCTCGACGCGAACCGCGTGCTCGAACAGTATATGGCTTTCGCTGCGCCCGAAGAGGCCGCCCCGCTGCCCGAGCGCTCGGCCGAAGACTTCAAAATCGCCGCGGCCGAGGGCGAAAAGGGCGGCTCGGCCGACGTGCTCGTCATCGGCCAGGGTCAGATCAAGGGCATGAACTACAAGATGGCACGCTGCTGCAACCCCATCTACGGCGACTCGGTCTTCGGCTTCATCTCGGCCGACGGCGTGGTGAAGATTCATCGCTGCGACTGCCCGAACGCCGCCCACATTCGCGCCCGCTACCCCTATCGCACAATCGAGACGCGGTGGAGCGGCGCCGGCGACAAGGCCTTCCCGGCGACCATCTCGGTTATGGGCGTCGACGACATCGGCATCGTTACGAACATCTCTTCGATAATAAACAAAGAGCGCGACATTCAGCTGCGCAACATATCCATCGACTCGAACGACGGCCTGTTCCGCGGCACTCTCACCGTCGGCGTCAATTCGACCGACGCCCTGGCCGCCCTGATTCGTAAAATCAAAACCATTAAAGGCATAAAAAATGTTGAAAGAAGCAAGTAAGTATCTCCTTTTGCCGGCGCTGTTGCTGATGGGCGCATGCTCGGGCGGCGACGCCGACCGCGATGCCGCCGACGGCCTCGTGGCCGAGGCATCGGCTGCCCTTGACCGCGGCGATTTTGCCGGCGCTGAAGCCCTGCTCGACTCCCTTTCGGCCACATATCCCAAGCAGATTGAGGCCGGCCGCGCGGCGCTGGCCCTGCGCCCTAAGGTAATCGTGCGCAAGACTGAACAGGAAATCGTTGACCTGCAGGCCCTGCTGCAATATACCGGCGCCTATGTCGACTCGCTGGCCGCCGGATTCAAGACCGTGCCCGCAAGCAATGACGTTTTCGAGCCTTACATCATCAGCAAGGACATTCCCGACAACTGGCGCGAGCGCAACACGGCCGTGGCGCGCCTGACGCCTGCCAGCGAGTTCTACGTAATCAGCTCCGTGGCCACCACGACGGCGCGCCACACCGCCCTGCGCCTCACGGGCGAGGGCGGCGCGAGCGTAACCTCGGGCAGCGTGCCTTTCGACGCCACCGACCGCCTGAGCCGCGAGAGCGTGCGCTTTGCCGCCGGCCGCGCCGACACGCTCGGCGTCTTCGCCATGCAGATGGACGGCCGCGGACCGCTTACGCTCGAGTTTGTTGGCGGCAACGCCGCCCCGAAGGCCACCCTCAGCCCCAAGGAGGTGCATGCAATGGCCGACACATGGCGACTCGGCTCGGCAATGCAGACCGTCCGCGGCGGCGCCGCGCGCCTCGAGCAGCTCAAGGCTAAACTGCAGCTTGCCCGCGACCAGGTGAGCCGCACCGACAAAAACGAATAACAGCATGAAAAGACTTGTTTATTTGCTGCCCGCCCTGCTGCTTGCAGGTTGCGGCGGCCACACTGACGCCGCTCATGGTCAGGCGACGGACACTGACGCCCACGACGCCCACGGCGACCTCATCGAGCTGTCTGACGAACAGGCAGCCCGCATGGGCGTTGAGGTTGACACGATTCAGCCCGGCGAATTTGCCGACGCCATTCGTTGCAGCGGCGTAATAGAGCGCTCGGCCGCCGATGCCGCCACGGCCACGGCGCCCGCTGCAGGCATCGTTACGCTGGCGCCCGGCATCACGGTCGGCGCCACCGTGGGGCGCGGCGCCCTGATTGCCACGGTGAACCCGTCGGCCGTCAGCGGCGGCGACCAGAACCGTGCTGCCAAGGCCGCGCTCGACGCCGCGCGCCGCGAGGTTGAGCGCCTGACGCCTCTGATGGCCGACCGACTGGCCACGGCCGCGGAATATAACGCCGCGGTTGCCGACTACGAGGCCGCCAAGGCCGCCTATTCGCCC
This sequence comes from uncultured Porphyromonadaceae bacterium, assembly GCA_902495245.1. Classification (GTDB taxonomy): domain Bacteria; phylum Bacteroidota; class Bacteroidia; order Bacteroidales; family Muribaculaceae; genus UBA3263. The sequence goes on along the minus strand of CABUWI010000002.1, from coordinate 296,090 downwards.
GCAGCGGGCACCGGCCGCGTCGTCGCGCCCCGCGCCGGAGTCATCACGGCCGTAGCAGCCGCCGACGGTACTTATGTGCAGCCGGGTCAGGCGGTGGCCACCGTGGCCGGCGACAACCGCCTGACGCTCCACGCCGAAATCACGGGCGACAACGCTCCGCGCCTGGCCACCATTACCGACGCGCGCATCGGCGACTTCACTCTGAGCCGACATGGCGGCCGCAAGGAGGGCGTGAGCTCGGAAAACGGCTATGCGTGCATATTCTTCTCGTTCGACAACGACGGCTCGCGCCTGCCGGGGTCGGGCGTGGAGGTCTATCTGCTCGGCGCCGCGCGCCCGGGGGTGATTGCCGTGCCGCTCGGGGCCATTAGCGAGCAGCAGGGAGAATACTATGTCTATCTGAAGCATTCGCCCGGTCATTACGAGAAGGCGCCCGTGAGCCTCGGCGCCTCTGACGGCCTGCGCGTTGAAATCACTTCGGGTCTGAAAGGCGGCGAGGCGGTAGTTACGGCCGGCGCCATCACCGTGCGCCTGGCCGAGAGCTCGGGCGCAGTGCCCGAAGGCCACAGCCATTCCCATTAACCCCCATGCCGATACGCTAACATGCAGATACTGAATAAGCTGATTCATGCGTCGCTGGCCAATCGCGTGGCGGTGCTCGCGGTGAGTGCCGCGATTCTCATGGCCGGCATCTGGGCGCTGACCCGCACCGAAGTGGATATTTTTCCGGACCTGACGGCCCCGACAGTGGTCATCATGACCGAGGCGCCCGGCCTGGCGCCCGAAGAGGTTGAGCGCGAGGTTAGCTATCCTATCGAGGCGGCCGTCAACGGTGCCACGGGCATCAGGCGCGTGCGCTCAACGTCGTCGCCAGGCTTTTCGGTGGTCTGGGCCGAGTTCGACTGGGACACCGACGTCTATCTTGCCCGTCAGATGGTCAGCGAAAGGCTGGCCGCCGTGGCTGAAGAGATGCCGCCGGGAGTGAATGCCCCCGTGCTCGGGCCGCAGACGTCGATTCTGGGCGAGATAATGATTATCGGCCTGACGGCGCCGGCCGACTCGGTGAGTCTCATGGAGTTGCGCACGCTGGCCGACCGTGTGGTCAGGCCGAGGCTGCTGTCAATAGGCGGCGTGGCGTCGGTGAGCGTCATCGGCGGCGACGCGCGCGAGTTGCAGATTCTGCTCGACCCCAACCGCATGAAGGCCTATGGCGTTAGCCTTAACGACCTGCTCGACGCCACGGCCAACCTGAACGATAATGCCTCGGCGGGCACAGTGGCCGATTTCGGCAACGAATATCTGGTGCGCGGTTCGCTTAATACCTCCGACCCGGCCGAGATTGCCGCCGCGCCCATCGGCGGCGGCCTGACTGTGGGCCATGTGGCCACGGTGGCCCACGGTGCCGCCTTGCCGCGCATCGGCGCCGCCTCGGTCAAGGGCGAGCCGGCGGTGATTATCACCGTTACGAAGCAGCCCGGCGCCGGCACGGAGAAGCTGACCGAGTGCATCGACGCCGAGCTGGCGTCGCTCGAAAAGTCAATGCCCCGTTGCGTAACGGTGCATTCCGACATTTTTCGCCAGGCCGATTTCATCGAGACGGGCATCTCCAACCTGCAGCGCACGCTGCTTGAGGGCGGCCTGTTTGTGGCCGTGGTGCTCTTCTTTTTCCTGATGAATCTGCGCACCACGCTGATTTCGCTCGTTGCCCTGCCGATGAGCATCTTCGTTACGCTGCTGATTCTCAAACTGTTCGGCTTCACAATCAACACCATGAGCCTTGGAGGCATAGCCATTGCCATCGGCTCGCTGGTAGATGACGCCATTGTCGACGTCGAGAACGTGTACCGGCGTTTGCGCCTGAACCGCGCGCTGCCGCCCGGCGAGCGCCTCTCCGTGCGCGAGGTGGTCTATCAGGCGTCGGCCGAGGTTCGCACCCCGATTTTCAACTCGTCGCTTGTGATTATGGCGTCGTTCCTGCCGCTGTTCTTCCTGAGCGGCGTAGAGGGCAGGCTGCTGATTCCGCTGGGCGTGGCGTTCATCGTCGCACTCGTTGCGAGCACTATAGTGGCGCTGACGCTCACTCCGGTGCTTTGCAGCTGGCTGCCCGGCGGCGAGAAGATGAGCCGCGAGCCGGTCGTGTCGCGCAAGCTGCGCGAGCTTTATTCGCGGTCGCTCGAGGCGGCGTTGCGTCGCAAAAAAGCCGTTCTCTGGTCTACCGGGGTGCTCTTTGCGGCGGCCGTCGGCGTGTTCTTCACCCTCGGCGGCGGTTTCCTGCCGCGCTTCAACGAGGGGTCGTTCACAATCAACGTGGCCACGCTGCCGGGAGTGTCGCTTGAAGAGAGCGACAAAATCGGGCGCGAGTCCGAGCGCCTGATTCTTGAAAGTCCCGAGGTGCTGACCGTGGCGCGAAAAACCGGCCGCGCCGAGCTCGACGAGCATTCGCTGGCGGTCAATGTCAGCGAACTCGAAGTGCCATATAGACTCGACGGCCGCTCGCGCGCCGAACTGGAGCACGAGTTGCGCGACAAGCTCACGGCCCTGCCGGGCGTGAACGTCGAAATTGGCCAGCCGATTTCACACCGCATCGACGCCATGCTGTCGGGCACGCAGAGCCAGATTGCCATCAAGCTTTTCGGCTCCGAGCTGGGCGAGCTTTACCGCGTCGGTTCGAAAATCAAGAACACCGTGGCGGCGGTCGACGGCGTGGTCGACGCCAACATCGAGCAGCAGGTCGAGCGCCCCGAGCTGGTCATCAAGCCGCGTCGCGCCGAGCTGGCGCGACTGGGGCTGAGCCTGGCCGACTTCCGGCGCTATGTCGAGGCCGCGCTGGGCGGAGTGAAGGTGAGCCGCGTCTATGACGGCGACTTCCCCTATGACCTCACCGTGATTCTCGATCCGCAGGCGCGCGGCTCGCTCGAGGCCATCAGGCAGCTGGGCATATCCACTCCCGCGGGTGCGACAGTGCCGCTGCAGCAGGTGGCCGACATACGCTCTACCGCCGGCCCCAACACCATCAACCGCGAGAACGTCAAGCGCCGCATCGTCATCTCGGCCAACGTCAGTGGCCGCGATCTGCAGTCGACCGTCGACGAAATCCGCGCACGCGTCGCGGCCGACGTAGCCCTTCCCGCCGATTATTACATTCAATATGGCGGTCAGTTCGAAAATTCGGCCGAGGCGTCGCGCACGCTGCTGATTGCGTCGCTCGTCGCGCTGCTCTTGATCGGATTCCTGCTCTACGGCGAGTTCTGCTCGCGCTCGCAGGCACTGATGATTCTGCTCAACATGCCTCTGGCGTTAATCGGCGGCATCTTCATTCTCGCGCTCACTCACGGCGAAGTGAACATTCCGGCCATAATCGGCTTTATCTCTCTGATGGGCATCTCAGTGCGCAACGGCATGCTGCTGATGAGCCGCTACAATTCTCTGGCGGCCGATGGCGTGGGGCTTGCCGAGCGCGTGCGCCGCGGTTCGGCCGACCGCCTGCTGCCCATTGTCATGACCGCGCTCACCTCGGCCCTCGCTCTGCTGCCCCTGGCGGCGAACGGCTCGCTGCCCGGCAACGAGATACAGTCGCCGATGGCCGTGGTGATTCTCGGCGGACTTATTTCGTCGACCGTTCTCAACATTTACGTCGTACCTGTTGTCTACAGTCTTGTAAACAGAAATGAAAATAAAGCTCAAAACTAAGAAATTTTTATATCTCCTTCTTGTCCTGACACCCGCTTTTGCGGCCGCCGACACTTTCGATGATATTGCCGGAGCGGTGGCCGCCCGTAACCCCATGCTGAGGGCTGAAGCTGCGGCCGCCGGCGCCGACGCCTCGTCGCGCATCGCCGCCAACCGCCTCGAGGCGGCCGAAGTCGGCTTTAACTATAAGTGGCCGTCGCACAAGGTCGCAGGCACCAAACTCGGTTTTGAGGTGAGCCAGCCGTTTGACTGGCCCGCGGTTTACGGCGCCCGGCGTCGGGCTGCCGCCCGCGCCGCCGCAGCCGCCGATTTGCGGCTGCAGGCAGTCGGCAATCAGGTCGACAAGCAAATCCGCACCACGCTCTGCGACATTGTCGACGCCAACAAGCGCATTGTCCTTTTGCAGTTCATTGTCAGCAATCTCGACACGCTTCACAGCCGCATGCACGTCATGCTCGACCAAGGCCAGACAACCGAGCTCGACCACCGCAAGCTGGCCATCGAGGAGGTTGCCATGAAGCAACAGCTGGCCGACGCGCAGACCGCACGCACCGCCGCGCTGGCAGCGCTCAGTGCGCTGAATGGCGACGAACTGCCCGCAGGGGCCGACACGCTCAGCCAATATCCTCCGGCCACCCTCTTGCCGTTTGAAACCTATGCCGCCATGCGCGCTCCCGCAGTCGAGGCCGCCGCGATTGACGCCGACGTGCGCCGACTCGACGTGCGTACCGAAAAAATGGGGCTTTTGCCGGGCTTCTCGCTCGGATATGCGCTCGACTATGAGGCGGGAGAACTGTTTCAGGGCTTTTCGGTAGGGCTGAGGCTGCCGCAATATTCGGCCAAGCCGGCGGCCGAGGCCGCGAGGCTCGAGGCCGAGTCGCTCGCGCTGCAGGCCGAGGCGGCAGAAGCCGAGCGACGGTCGTCGCTGACCGCCACGTATCGCGAGGCCGAGATGGTGAAAAAGCTGCTTGACGACTATGATTTCGCTTTCGGCCATGACTATCCGCAGCTGCTTGCGCGCGCGCTCAACGGCGGTCAGATTTCGTATGCCAACTTCTTTTCCGAGCTCAACTTCTACCTCTCCGCCCGACTCGAATACCTCGCCCAGCAGCAGCGCTACCACCGCCTGCTCCAGACCCTCGCTCACCCCTGACTCCGCCCCTCACTTACATTTGCGAAATAGCGTAGAGCGGGCAGACGCTTACGTGGCGCACGGTGCCGCCGTCTTGTTCGTCGACATAGTCAAAGCTGCCGAAGTTTTCGAGCGAGCAGCGCACGGCTTCGGTTAGATGCTTTTCGCGCATGAAAAGCCACAGACTTTTCATGCCCCCTCTCATTCCAGCTTTTACTTCGACGGGAAGAACCGCTCCGGCACGTGCGATGACATAGTCGACCTCAGCTTGCGAATTTTTTGCCGCGCGAGCCCAGTAATATAAGCCCGTGCGCAGATTAGGCGACCCGTAGCGTTGCATTTCCAGCCCGGCCATCATTTCGGCCATGGGGCCGCGGTTGACCAGCTCGGCGGTGTCGGCCGTCAGAATGTCGGCCGTCAGAGAGCTGACGTCGCCCAATGTTATGTTTAGCAATCGCAGAGTCAGCCCCGTGTCGAACATCAGGATTTTGCGTTGCGAGGCGTCTGCCTCCGAGCCGAGCGGAAGGCCGTTGGCAGCTGTGCGTTCGACGCCGACACAGATTCCGGCAAGAATCAGCAGTTCTAACGCCTTTTTCACTTCGTCGATTCTGAAGCCTCCGCCCACGTCTGAAAATACGAACTTTGATGTTGCCTGCACGGCCACGCTGTGAAGCGTGCGCCTCAGTACCTCCGGATTGACTTTGGCCTTGTATTTTGCAAAATCAGCCTCGTAGCTGACTATCAGATCGTCCTGAATTTCCTGGCAACTGATATAGTCGCCTGTCCTGACCCAGCAGGCAACCGCCTCGGGCATTCCGCCGACAAGCATGTATGTGCGCACGAGAGCGACGAGTCTTGCATGGAGCACCTCGGGCAGCGGATTGGCGGCGTTGGCAGCATTGCGGGCCTCAAGGAGTCGGTTCTCGCCGGCGGCCATGAGAAATTCGTCGAACGTCATGGGATACATGAACATCGAGTGAATGCGCCCCACGCCAAAAGTGGGCAGCGATTCGAGTGCGATTTCGAGCAATGAACCGGCCGCCACGACGTGAAGTCCGGGCATCTCCTCTTTGAAAAACCGTAATGACATCAGCGCCTCCGGACACTCCTGAATCTCGTCAAGAAAAAGCAGTGTGCGTCCTTGTTCGATGCGCTTGCCTGTCAGGGCCGACAGTTCGGCCACGATGCGCTGAGGAATCAGGTCTTTCGCAAAAACTTTTTTGAGCTCGGGTTGCCGTTCAAAGTTTATCTCTGCAAAGAAATCAAAAATTTCGCCCAGATGTCTGACAGCCCATGATTTGCCCACCTGCCTCGCTCCGCGCAGAAGCAGCGGTTTATGGAATGGACGGGAGGCCCATTCGATGAGGTTGCGGTCAATTAGTCGAGTGTAATACATGTAATCGTGTGATTTATTGGCCACAAAGTTAAGCAAATTTAATTTTCCAAACAATTAAATCGCCGATTTTCGTAATTTTCCAAACACTTCAAGCGGCAAATTTCGTAATTTTCCAAACACTTTGCTGCCTGACTCCGAACTTTTCGGCTGTTTGACTCCGAACTTTTCGGCGGGGCGTGGGCTATTTGCGGCCGAAGTCGGCGGGGATTTCGCCCCAGACGTCGGTTTGCCATTTGAGCACGGGGTTGGCGGGCGAGTGGGTGGCAATCCAGCGGTTGGCGCGGTCGAGCAGGGTGAAGACCACCTGATTGTCCGGACCGGGCGCGAGGGTGGTGTTGGCGCGACGGCGCCGCAGCCAGCTCAGGGCGGTGCGGCTGTCGGAGTAGACGGGCGTGGTGCGGTCGCCCTGCTTGTCGAGCAGCGCCAGCGCGTGAATCAGCGCGAGATATTCGGCGATGTTGTTGGTGCCGCCCGGGTAGGGGCCGACGCGGAAGAGTTCGCGGCCCGTGGCTATCTCCACGCCGCGATATTCCATCGGGCCGGGCACTCCGGCGCATGCGCCGTCGACGGCGATGGCGTCGGTGCGTATCTCCGGAAAGTCGGCCGTGTTGACCATGGCGGGCTGACGGTTGGCCAGGGCGATGAGCAGCGACGCCTGGTCTTCATAGCTGCCGCGAAAGGCGGCGGTGGCCTCCTCGATGGTGTTGAATGCCTTGTAGCGCGCGCCGCGAAATCCTTCGACCTGCGCGCGTGCTTCGTCCCAGGTGTCGTAAATGCCGGGCGCGAGTCCCTCCCAGACGACGTAGAATTTTCTGCTTGCCATGATGGTGGTGTTTAGTTGCCGGTGAGGAAGTTGATGTCGAGCGGGCGCGTGCCCAGGGTCTCGGCCAGCGCGGGGTGGACGCACTTGCCCCAGCACAGAAGCATTGCGCGGCGCAGGGGGTCGCCGGCGCGGGCAATGGAGTCGAGCACGTCGCAAAGGGCCGAGACGTTGGCCACGAGGGCGTTGCTCAGCGCCATGGCGGCGGTGCGGGGCACCCGGCAGCCCAGATTGCAATAGCAGGCGCGACCGGTGGCGGCCGCGAGCGAGTCGACTCCCGGCGCGGCCATGTCAATCAGCCCGATTGAGGGGAATGTGGAACCGGGTGTGGCGGTGATGTCGAAAACGAGCACGCGCTTTTTCATTTCGCTGACAATCTCGGCGTCGACCACCAGGGGGCGCGCCATGGGCGACACCACGACCACGTCGGCCGAGCGCAGCGCCGAATGCAGCACCTTGGGGTGCATGGCCGAGCTGACCGTGCGGTGGCCGAGCACGCGCGAGGCCGTGCGCAGCGAGTAGAGGTCGTCGTCAAACATGCGCACGGTGGCGCCGAGCCCAAGGGCATTGTGGGCGGCGGCGATGGCGCCCATGCCCGAGCCGATGACGCACACTTCGCACGGCACTATGCCCGTAACGCCGCCCAGCAAGATGCCCTTGCCGCCGATGGGGTCGGCCAGCAGCGCCGAGGCCACGGCCATGGAGGCGCAGCCGTCGATTTCGTGGAGAATGTCGGCTACGAGGCGGTGGCCCTCACGGCTGATGAGGTCGGCGGCCACGACGTTGACCCCGGCTGATTGAAGCGCTTGGGCATAGGGAGCATTGTCGGCCACGGCGTGGAGCAGCGTAAGCAGCAGGGCGCCTCGATGCAGGCCGGCGGCCTCGGCCGGACGCAGCGGGGCGGGGGAGATGATGATGTCGGCGCGCAGGGCCTCCGCGCGGTCGCAGAGCTCGACGCCGGCGCGCAGATAGGCGCGGTCGGAGTAATGGATAGGCTCGCCGGCACCCGTCTCCATCTTCACGCCATAGCCGCGCTCGGTGAGTTGCACGGCGCCTTCGGGCGTGAGCGGAAAGCGGCGTTCGCCGAAGCTGAGACCCGACGGAAAGCCGAGTGTAATCTTGCGCTCGCGCGGATTGGCGGCGAGCGGCTGCTCAAGGGTCAGGTGCTCGCCTTGAGGGGTGGGGTGGTTGGTGGTCATTGCCGTGGTTCGGTCAATAATGGCAGGTTGAAACGGTCGGCAAACTGCCGGGCTGTTATGGTTATCTGGCTCTTGTCTTCGAGCAGAGTGGCACAGAAGCGCGCGGCCGCCTGCGAGTAAAAAGGCTCGCGCTCTTTCAGCGCGCCGGTGATGAACTCCATCAGCTCCGCGTCGGTCTTGCCGGCGAGAATCGGGCGCTTCGAGCGGTTGCGCTGCAGGCGCTCGTAGAGGCGCTCCGTGGGAGTGTTGAGCCACACGGTCAGTCCGCGCGAGTTCATCAGCTCCATGTTGTCGAAAAAGCAGGGTGTGCCGCCGCCGCAGGCAACGATGACGTCGCTGAACTCGCTGACCTCGCGCAACATGGCTCGCTCCACGCTCCGGAAGCCCTCTTCGCCCCGTTCGGCAAAGATTTGGCTCACGGTTGAATGGAATCGGTTTTCGATGTAATGGTCAAGGTCGATGAACTGCATCGACGTGGCGGCACTGAGCGCCCGGCCCAGCGTCGACTTTCCGCAGCCCATATATCCAATCAGAAAAATCGGTTTCATTGCGCAAAGTTACAGAAAAAAGTCGAAAGAGCAAAGTAATTGAAATTCAGAGCGAAAAAGTTTTGCAGAGTCGGAAAATTTTCGTAACTTTGCCGTCGGAATCGAAGCGTAAAGCGTCGCATTGCATAGCTAACACCCTGAGGGTGAGGGCTGAGCGTGTGGCGTGTATGCTGCGACGGTCCGACTGAAACAAACAATAAACCAACATAAACCAAACACTATTAAACCTATTAAAAACTAAGATGCCTACTATTCAGCAATTAGTACGAAAAGGCCGCGTGGCTCTGACCGACAAGAGCAAGTCGCCCGCTTTGGACAACTGCCCTCAGCGTCGCGGCGTATGCGTTCGTGTCTACACCACAACCCCTAAGAAACCTAATTCGGCAATGCGTAAGGTGGCGCGTGTGCGTCTGACCAACGGCAAGGAGGTTAACAGCTACATTCCGGGCGAGGGCCACAACCTGCAGGAACACAGCATCGTGCTGGTTCGCGGCGGTCGTGTGAAAGACCTTCCCGGTGTGCGTTACCACATTGTTCGCGGCACGCTCGACACTCAGGGCGTTAAGGACCGCACGCAGCGTCGCTCGAAGTACGGTGCGAAGCGTCCGAAGCCGGGTGCAGCTCCTGCAAAGGGTAAGAAGTAAGAGCCTGAAAGCGTACTAACAATCAAACAAACCGAACATCATTAAAAAAACAGTCGTTCGTTTCGTTTGGTCGGCTAAATAAGAAACATATCGGTTGAGTAAATGATGGCAGCGGCCATTGTTGAAGCACGACGAAAGTTGAAAAACAGCCAACCCCGAAAACTGAAGACACAACCAAAACAGAAAAATGAGAAAGGCCAAGCCTAAGAAACGGGTAGTTCTGCCCGATCCCATGTTTCACGACGTGAAAGTTACCAAGTTCGTGAACCATCTGATGTATGACGGCAAGAAGAACACCGCGTTCACAATTTTCTACACGGCATTGGAGACCGTGAAGTCAAAGATGCCCAACGAAGAGAAGACCGCTCTGGAAATCTGGAAGCAGGCTCTCGAGAACGTAACTCCGCTGGTCGAGGTCAAGAGCCGCCGCGTGGGTGGTGCCACCTTCCAGGTGCCTACCGAAATCCGCGCCGACCGCAAGGAGTCGATTTCTATGAAAAACCTCATCATCTACGCCCGCAAGCGCGGCGGCAAGACGATGGCCGACAAGCTCGCCGCAGAAATCGTTGACGCATTCAACGAGCAGGGCGGCGCCTTCAAGCGCAAGGAAGATATGCACAAGATGGCCGAGGCCAACCGCGCCTTCGCCCACTTCCGTTTCTAATCAACAAGAAGGACGAAGACAATGGCAAAATCTGACGAACATCTTAAGCTTACGCGCAACATCGGCATCATGGCTCACATCGATGCCGGCAAGACCACCACGTCTGAACGTATTCTTTTCTACACCGGCCTGACCCACAAAATCGGTGAGGTTCACGACGGTGCGGCCACCATGGACTGGATGGAACAGGAGCAGGAGCGCGGCATCACAATCACGTCTGCCGCAACCACCACGTTCTGGAAGTATAATGGCGACCAATATAAAATCAACCTGATCGACACCCCGGGACACGTCGACTTCACCGTCGAGGTGGAGCGTTCGCTGCGTGTGCTTGACGGCGCCGTGGCCACGTTCTGTGCCGTCGGCGGCGTAGAGCCCCAGTCAGAGACCGTGTGGCGTCAGGCTGACAAATATAATGTGCCCCGTATCGGTTATGTCAACAAGATGGACCGCTCGGGCGCAAACTTCTTCGAGGTAGTGCGTCAGCTCAAGGACGTGCTCGGCGCAAATCCCTGTCCGATTCAGATCCCCATCGGTGCCGAAGAGACTTTCAAGGGTCTGGTTGACCTCATCACGATGAAGGCCATCTACTGGCACGACGAGACCATGGGCGCCGACTACAACGTCGAGGAGATTCCCGCAAACCTCGTTGCCGAAGCTGAAGAGTGGCGCGACAAGATGCTGGAAAAAATCGCCGAGTTCGACGACGCTCTGATGGAGAAGTATTTCGACGACCCCTCGACCATTACCGAAGAGGAAATCAAGCGCGCCCTGCGCAAGGCCACCCTTGCCATGGAAATCGTGCCGATGACTCTGGGTTCGTCGTTCAAGAACAAGGGCGTGCAGTGCCTGCTCGACAATGTCTGCGCTTATCTGCCCAGCCCGCTCGACAACGGCGCCGTTGAAGGCCATGCCGTTGACAACCCCGACGAGATTCTGACCCGCGAGCCTTCGAGCGAAGCTCCGCTCTGCGCTCTGGCGTTCAAGATTGCAACCGACCCCTATGTCGGCCGTCTCTGCTTCTTCCGCGTATATTCGGGCGACATGGTTGCCGGCAGCTACGTTCTGAACAGCCGTTCGGGCAAGAAGGAGCGCGTCAGCCGTCTGTTCCAGATGCACTCGAACAAGCAGAATGCTAAGGAGATGATTGGCTGCGGCGATATCGGCGCCGGCGTCGGCTTCAAGGATATCCGCACGGGAGACACCCTCTGCGCCGAAGACGCACCCATTGTGCTCGAGGCCATGGAGTTCCCCGAACCCGTTATCGGCATCGCCGTCGAGCCCAAGACTCAGAAGGACCTCGACAAGCTCGGTGTCGGCCTGCAGAAGCTGGCCGAAGAAGACCCGACCTTCCGCGTGCAGACCAACGAGGAGACCGGCCAGACCGTCATCAGCGGCATGGGCGAGCTTCACCTCGACATCATCATCGACCGTCTGCGCCGCGAGTTCAAGGTAGAGTGCAACCAGGGCCGTCCGCAGGTAACCTACAAGGAAGCCATCACCAAGCCCGTCGAACTTCGCGAAGTGTTCAAGAAGCAGACCGGCGGCCGCGGTAAGTTTGCCGACATCATCGTGCGCGTCGAGCCGGTTGACGAAGGCTTCGAGGGCAACCTGCAGTTCGTTGACGAAGTCAAGGGCGGCAACATTCCCAAGGAGTTCATTCCGTCAATCCAGAAGGGCTTCCAGACCGCTATGAAGAACGGCGTTCTGGCCGGCTTCCCCGTCGAGCACCTGAAGGTAACGGTTATCGACGGTTCGTTCCACCCGGTCGACTCTGACCAGCTCAGCTTCGAGCTCTGCGCCATCAGCGCCTTCAAGAAGGCCAGCGAAAAGGCCGGTCCGACCCTGCTCGAGCCCATCATGAAGATTGAGGTCGTTACCCCCGAAGAGAGCATGGGCGACGTGATCAGCGACTTGAACAAGCGTCGCGGTCAGGTCGAGGGCATGGAGACGAGCCGCAGCGGCGCCCGCGTCGTCAAGGCCAAGGCTCCGCTGGCCGAGATGTTCGGCTACGTAACGGCGCTGCGCACCATCACCTCGGGCCGCGCAACCTCGACCATGAGCTTCAGCCACTATGCCGAGGTTTCGTCGAGCATCGCCAAGAACGTGCTCACCGAATGCCAGGGCCGCGTTGACCTGCTGAAGTAAAACCCAAATCCTTGAACAATAAAAGAGACTAACAAATATGAGCCAAAAAATCAGAATCAAACTGAAATCTTACGACCATAACTTGGTTGACAAGAGCGCCGAGAAGATTGTCAAGACCGTCAAGGCTACGGGTGCCATTATCAGCGGACCGATTCCCCTGCCCACCCACAAGCGCATCTTCACCGTTAACCGCTCGACCTTCGTCAACAAGAAGAGCCGCGAACAGTTCCAGCTCTCCTCGTTCAAGCGCCTCATCGACATCTTCAACGCCACGAACAAGACCGTGGACGCGCTGATGAAGCTTGAACTCCCCAGCGGTGTAGACGTTGAAATCAAGGTGTGATAACCAGTTTGACAGAACAGAGAAAACAAACCAATCAACAATAACAACAAAAACTACAAAGAAATGCCAGGTTTAATTGGAAAGAAAATCGGAATGACATCCGTTTTCAGTGCCGACGGCAAGAACGTGCCGTGCACTGTTATCGAAGTAGGCCCCTGCGTAGTTACTCAGGTCAAGACTGTCGAAAAAGACGGTTATGAGGCTCTTCAGCTCGGTTTCATCGAGATGAAGGAGAAGCATACCACCAAGCCCCTGAAGGGCCACTTCGACAAGGCCGGTGTAGCTCCCCAGCGCCACTTGGCCGAGTTCTCGGGTTTTGAAGGCGAGCACGCCCTCGGTGATACCTTCACCGTCGAGCTCTTCGAAGAGGGATCGTTTGTCGACATCGTCGGCACCTCGAAAGGTAAGGGCTATCAGGGCGTAGTGAAGCGCCACGGTTTCGGCGGCGTTGGCCAGAGCACTCACGGCCAGCACAACCGCCTGCGCGCCCCCGGTTCAATCGGTGCCTGCTCTTATCCTGCAAAGGTGTTCAAGGGCATGCGCATGGCCGGCCAGACGGGCAACGAGCGTGTAACCGTGCAGAACCTCCAGGTACTGAAGGTAATTCCCGAACACAACATCCTCATGATTAAAGGCTCCGTTCCCGGCGCCAAAGGTTCAATCGTAATCGTAGAGAAGTAAGAAATGGAACTCGCAGTTTATAACATCAAGGGTGAAGACACCGGTCGCAAGGTAACGCTGAACGACGAAGTCTTCGGCATTGACGTGAACGAGCACGCAGTGTGGCTCGACGTGAAGCAATTTCTTGCCAACCGTCGTCAAGGCACTCACAAGAGCAAAGAACGCAGCGAAGTTTCCGGCTCAACCCGCAAGCTCCACAAGCAGAAGGGTGGCGGCGGTTCGCGCATCGGCGACATCAACTCGCCCGTGCTCGTCGGCGGCGGCCGTGTTTTCGGTCCCCGTCCCCGCAACTACTCGTTCAAGCTCAACAAGAAAGTGAAGCAGCTTGCCCGCAAGAGCGCACTGACTTCGAAGCTGGCTGACCGGCAGATCATGGTTGTTGAAGACTTCTCGTTCGAGGCACCCAAAACCAAGAACTTCACCGCCGCCATGAGCGCCCTGAAGCTCGACGGCAAGAAGGTGCTGCTGGTGATGCCCGCCATGGACAAGAACATCAACCTGAGCCTGCGCAATGTTCCCGAAGCGCGCATGATGGCAGCGTCTGACCTGAACACCTACGCAATCCTCAACAACCAGATGCTCGTCCTCTCGGAGAAGAGCGTCGACGTAGTGAACCAACTCTAATAACTGACCCCTAAAGCTAACACGAAAAATGGAAATCAGCATCAAACCCGTTGTAACAGAGAAGGCTACCAAGCTCTCCGAGGGTCTCAACCGCTACACCTTCCGCGTTTCGCCCGAAGCCACTAAGCCTCAGATCAAGGCTCTGGTCGAGGAGCTCTATGGCGTCAAGGTTACCAAAGTGAACACTATGATTGTCCGCGCCAAGCGCAAACAGCGCTACACCAAGGGCGGCCTGATCAAGGGCACCACCGCAGTGTGGAAAAAGGCCCTGGTCAGCGTTGCCGAAGGCCAGACAATCGACTTCTACAGCAATATCTAAGTTAACACAGTTCGATAAATGGCAGTAAGAAAATTCAAGCCCACTACTCCCGGGCAGCGACACAAGGTTATCGGCGTATTCAAAGGTACCATCACTGCTACTACGCCGGAAAAGTCTCTTACAGTCGGTAAGAAATCCTCGGGTGGCCGTAACTCCGAGGGACACCTCACCACCCGGTACATTGGTGGTGGCCACAAGCGTGCCTACCGTATCATAGACTTTAAGAGAAACAAAGACGGAGTACCTGCCGTAGTCAAGAGCATCGAGTATGACCCGAACCGTTCGGCCCGCATCGCCCTGCTCTACTACGCAGACGGAACCAAGACGTATATCATCGCCCCCAACGGCCTGGAAGTAGGCGCGACGGTTGTGAGCGGCCCCGAGGCAGCTCCCGAAGTCGGAAACGCCCTTCCGCTGAACAAGATTCCCGTCGGCACGGTGATTCACGCAATCGAACTGCGTCCCGGACAGGGTGCGTTCATGGCCCGTTCGGCCGGCACATTCGCCCAGCTCGTAGGCCGCGAAGGCGCCTACGCCATCATCAAGCTGCCTTCGGGCGAAACCCGCAAGGTGCTTGCCGAGTGCAAGGCTACGGTCGGCGTTGTCGGCAACAGCGAACACTCGCTCGAGAGCTCGGGCAAGGCAGGCCGCAGCCGCTGGCTCGGCCGTCGTCCGCGCAACCGCGGCGTAGTCATGAACCCTGTCGATCACCCCATGGGTGGTGGTGAAGGCCGCGCATCGGGCGGACATCCCCGTTCGCGCAAGGGTCTTTACTCGAAGGGCCTCAAGACTCGTGCTCCGAAGAAGCATTCGTCGAAGTATATCATCGAAAGAAGAAAGAAGTAATCAACCTTTTAATAACTGAAAGAACAGCATGAGTCGTTCATTAAAAAAAGGCCCCTTCATCAGCGTCAAACTCGAAAAGAAAGTCAGCGCCATGGAGGAAAGCGGCAAAAAGTCAGTAATCAAGACCTGGAGCCGCGCTTCAATGATTGCTCCCGAATTCGTGGGCCACACTTTCGCCGTCCATAACGGCAACAAGTTTATCCCCGTTTACGTAACCGAGAACATGGTGGGCCACAAGCTGGGCGAATTTGCCCCGACCCGCACGTTCCGCGGCCACGCCGGCAATCGCAAGAAGTAAAAACCGAGAGTAAAACCCGATAATAAAGTAGCTAACACAACCAACCTATGGGTGTAAGAAAAAGAAACTCAGCAGATCAGAGGAAAGAGGCCAACAAGGAAGTGGCCTTCGCCAAGCTGCTCAATGTGCCCACTTCTCCCCGCAAGATGCGCCTGGTCGTTGACATGGTGCGCGGCATGGAGGTGAACAAGGCTCTCGGCGTCCTCAAATTCTCAAATAAGGAAGCTGCAGCCCGCGTGGAGAAACTTCTGCGCAGCGCCGTGGCCAACTGGGAAGCCAAGAACGAGCGCAAAGCCGATGCCGGCGAGCTCTATATCTCTACAATCTTCGTGACGCCCGCGCCGATGCTCAAACGTCTGCGCACGGCTCCGCAGGGTCGCGGCTACCGCATTCGCAAGCGTGCCAACCACGTAACCCTGATTGTGGACACCATCGAAAACAAGAAAGCCTAACCTCATCAACCCAAGACAACATTAAACAGAATGGGACAGAAAGTAAATCCTATCAGCAATCGCCTCGGCATTATCCGCGGCTGGGACTCCAACTGGAATTTCGGCCACAAGTATGGCGACAACTTGCTTGAGGACTATAAGCTCCGCAAGTATCTGAACGTCCGTCTTGCCAAGATGAGCGTTTCGCGCATCGTCATCGAGCGCACACTGAAACTCACAACCATCACCATCTGCACCTCGCGTCCGGGCCTCATCATCGGCAAGGGCGGCGCCGAGGTCGACAAGCTCAAGGAAGAGCTGAAGAAAATCACCTCGCGCGACGTGCAGATCAACATCTTCGAAATCAAGCGTCCGGAACTCGACGCCGAAATCGTGGCTCAGGGCATTGCCCGCCAGATCGAGGGCAAGGTGGCTTACCGCCGTGCAATCAAGATGGCCATCGCCTCGACCATGCGTGCCGGCGCCGAAGGCATCAAGGTGCAGGTTTCGGGCCGTCTGAACGGCGCCGAAATTGCCCGCAGCGAGATGTTCAAGGAGGGCCGCACCCCGCTTCACACTCTCCGCGCCGACATTGACTACGCGCTGGTAGAGGCCCACACCAAAGTGGGTGTGATCGGCATCAAGGTCTGGATTTGCCGTGGCGAAGTCTATGGCAAGCGCGACCTGGCTCCGCAATTCGCCGCCGCCAAAGAGCAGGGCCGTGCGCCCCGCAACGAAGGCGACCGCGGCCCGCGCCGCGACCGCGGATTCCGCAAGCCGAAGAACAATCGCTAATTCTTAACCATTTGAATCAACAGCAGAAATGTTACAACCTAAAAAAACCAAGTTCCGCCGCTCGCAGAAAGGCCGCATGAAAGGCGTTGCCCAGCGCGGCAACCAGCTGGCCTTCGGTTCATTTGGCATTAAGACTCTCGAGTCCAAATGGATTACCGGCCGACAGATCGAGGCTGCCCGTATCGCCGTAACGCGCTACATGCAGCGTCAGGGTCAAATCTGGATCCGCATCTTCCCCGACAAGCCCATCACCAAGAAACCCGCCGAGGTCCGCATGGGTAAAGGTAAAGGTAACCCCGAAGGCTTCGTTGCGCCTGTAACCCCGGGCCGCATGCTCATCGAGGTTGAAGGCGTGCCCTTCGAAGTGGCCAAGGAAGCCCTGCGTCTGGCAGCCCAGAAACTCCCCGTGATTACAAAATTCGTGGTGCGTCGTGATTACGACCCCTCGCAGAACGTCTAATAGCGTCGAATCATGAAGAAAGAAGAAATCAAAGAAATGACCACGGCCGACCTGACCGAGCGTCTGGCCCAGATGGAGAAGGAGTATCGTCAGCTGACCGCCACTCACGCAGTGAGCGCCACTGACAACCCCGCCCAGATCACGAAAGACCGCCGAATGATTGCCCGCGTGAAGACAGAACTCCGCGCCCGCGAACTCGCCGGAAAATAATCACCCCTCACTAATCGTTAACTAACTAAACAGACAACATTCTTATGGAAGAGATTAAGAGAAATCTTCGCAAGGAGCGTGTGGGTGTGGTTTCGAGCAACAAGGGCGACAAGACCATCACCGTAACCGTAAAGTGGAAGGAGAAACACCCCATCTACGGCAAGTTCGTGAACAAGACCAAAAAGTTCCACGCCCACGACGAAAAGAACGAGTGCCAGATCGGCGACACCGTGCGCCTGATGGAGACCCGTCCTCTGAGCAAGACCAAGCGCTGGCGCCTGGTTGAAATCATCGAGAAGGCCAAGTAATCAGGCCCTCAGCCAAAACCAAAACACGTCATTAACAGAATTTTTAGAAAATGATACAGACTGAAACCCGCTTGACAGTCGCTGACAATTCCGGCGCAAAAGAAGCCCTGTGCATTCACGTGCTCGGTGGCACCGGACGCCGCTATGCGTCAGTCGGCGACATTATCGTGGTGTCGGTGAAGAGTGTAATCCCTTCATCCGATGTGAAGAAAGGCACCGTGTCGAAAGCTGTGGTCGTCCGCACTAAAAAGGAAGTACGTCGCCCCGATGGGTCTTACATCCGCTTCGACGACAATGCCTGCGTTCTGCTCAACAACGCCGGCGAACTCCGCGGTACCCGCATCTTCGGCCCCGTGGCCCGCGAACTGCGTGCCACCAACATGAAAATTGTTTCTCTGGCACCCGAAGTGCTCTAACCCACTCAAAGTAACCCCATCAAAACAATGAGCAAACTCCATATCAAGAAAGGCGACAACGTCTACGTCAACTCGGGCGAGGACCGCGGCAAAACCGGCCGCGTCCTTTCCGTCGACGTCAAGAAACAGCGCGCCATCGTCGAGGGCCTCAACATGGTCAGCAAGGCCACCCGCCCCAGCGCCCAGCATCCCAACGGCGGCATCGTAAAGATGGAAGCCCCTATCCACGTGTCAAACCTTAACCTCGTAGACCCGAAGACCGGCAAGCCCACCCGCGTGGGCCACAAGATTGACGCCGACGGCAAGAAGGTCCGCGTTGCTAAAAAATCAGGAGAGGAGATCAAGTAATGAGCGCAACGACCATTCAGAAGGACTATAAGGAGCGCATCGTTCCGGCCCTTGAAAAGCAGTTCAACTACACGACGGTGATGCAGGTGCCCCGCCTGAAGAAGATTGTCATCAACCAGGGCCTCGGCGCCGCCACCCAGGACAAGAAAATCATCGAGACCGCAATCAACGAACTCACGGCCATCACCGGCCAGAAAGCCGTTGCCACTCTGTCGAAGAAAGACATCGCGCAGTTCAAGGTGCGCAAAAAGATGCCTATCGGCGCCATGGTTACCCTTCGCCGCGACAAGATGTATGAATTCCTGGAGCGCCTGGTGCGCGTGGCTCTGCCCCGTATCCGCGACTTCAAGGGCATCGACTCGAAGCTCGACGGCCGCGGCAACTACACGCTGGGCATCACCGAGCAGATCATCTTCCCTGAAATCAACATTGATTCCGTGCAGAAGATGCAGGGCATGAACATCACCTTCGTAACGTCGGCCAACACCGACGAAGAGGGTCTGGCACTGCTCAAGGAATTCGGCCTCCCGTTCAAGAAGAATAACTAAACCGACAAGCAAAGCAATTATGGCAAAAGAATCCATGAAAGCCCGCGAGGTAAAGCGCGCTAAACTCGTTGCCAAGTATGCCGCCAAGAAGGCCGCCCTCAAGGCCGCCGGCGACTACGAGAGCCTCCAGGCGCTGCAGCTGCTGCCGAAGAACGCCTCGAGCGTCCGTCTGCACAACCGCTGCTCGATTACGGGCCGCCCCAAGGGTTATATGCGTCAGTTCGGCATTTCGCGTATCCAGTTCCGCGAAATGGCCTCGAAAGGTCTCATTCCCGGCGTGCGCAAAGCCTCCTGGTAAGAGCTACGGCACGGGCCGGTCGCCGGCCGGTGTTCAGATTGAACCGACCCCGGCGACCGAGCCAATCATTATCAAACCGCTCAAACAACGAGTGAATAGTTAAATATTGTTCGGAATAATCCGAATCAATTTAAACCAAAAAACAACATGACTGATCCCATTGCAGATTATCTGACAAGATTGAGGAACGCCATCAAGGCCAACCACCGCGTCGTGGAAGTACCCGCCTCAAACTTGAAAAAAGAGATCACCAAGATTCTCTTCGAACAAGGCTATATCCTTAACTACAAGTTTATAGAGGGTGAGACCCCCTGCGGCACCATCAAGATTGCCCTGAAGTATGACCCGAAAGACCGCGTCAACGCAATCAAGTGCCTCAAGCGCGTGAGCCGTCCGGGCCTGCGCCAGTACACCGGCTACAAAGACATGCCCCGCGTGCTCAACGGTCTGGGCATCGCCATTCTCTCGACGTCCAAGGGCGTCATGACCAACAAACAGGCCCTCGACGAAAAGGTGGGCGGCGAAGTTCTCTGCTACGTTTACTAATCAATAGGAGGAAAAACAGAATATGTCACGTATAGGTAAAGCTCCCGTTGCTATTCCCGCAGGTGTAACCGTAACCGTTGCCGGCAATGTCGTAACCGTCAAAGGCCCCAAGGGCGAACTGAAAGAAACTGTTAATCCCGATCTGACCGTCAGCGTTGAAGACGGCCACGTTCACGTTACCCGTCCGACCGACGATCGCGAGCACCGCGCCCAGCACGGCCTGGCCCGCGCCCTGATTCACAACATGGTCGAGGGTGTGTCGAACGGCTACAAGAAAGAGATGGAACTTGTCGGTGTGGGCTACCGCGCCAGCGCCGAAGGCCAGGTTCTCGAGCTCTCTCTGGGATTCTCGCACGCCATCTATATCAAGCTTCCTAAGGAAATCAAAGTCGAAGCCAAGAGCGAACGCAACAAGAACCCGCTGATCATTCTGGAGAGCGCCGACAAGCAGCTGCTCGGCCAGGTGTGCGCCAAGATTCGTTCGCTGCGCAAGCCCGAACCCTACAAGGGCAAAGGCATCAAGTTCGTTGGCGAGGTTATCCGTCGCAAGTCGGGCAAGAGCGCAGGCGCTAAATAACGGGCGTCGCGCAGCATAGCCAACACAAGTTTTTAATAACCAAGGAAAGAACTCTGAAACTATGATTTCCAAGATAGCAAGAAGAAATAAAATCAAGACCCGCATCCGCGGCAAGATTTCAGGCACCGCCAATCGTCCGCGCATGACCGTCTTCCGCTCGAACAAGGGCATCTATGTGCAGATCATCGACGACCTGGCAGGCAAGACTCTGGTATCTGCCTCGTCAAAGGGTCTCGAAGGCGGCACCAAGTCAGAAGTAGCTGCCAAGGTCGGCGCCGAAGCCGCCCGCAAGGCTCTTGAAGCCGGCATCTCAACCGTCGTTTTCGACCGTAACGGTTACCTGTTCCACGGTCGCGTTAAATCTTTGGCCGACGCCGCTCGCGAAGCCGGTCTTAAATTCTAAACACTGACCTATGGCAAACAATCAGAACCGCGTAAAATCTACCAACGACCTTGACCTCAAGGATCGTCTCGTTGCCATCAACCGCGTTACCAAGGTAACCAAGGGTGGCCGTGCCTTCACTTTCGCCGCAATCGTCGTTGTCGGCGACGGCAAAGGAATCGTCGGCTGGGGCCTCGGCAAGGCCAATGAAGTCCAGGCTGCTATTGCCAAGGGCGTCGAATCAGCCAAGAAGAACCTTATCCGCGTGCCCCTTCACGGCGGCACCCTGCCTCACGAGCAGGAAGCCAAGTTCGGCGGCAGCCGCATCATTCTCAAGCCCGCAAGCCACGGTACCGGCGTCAAGGCCGGCGGCGCCATGCGTGCAGTGCTCGAGAGTGTCGGCATCACCGACGTGCTGGCCAAGTCGAAAGGCTCGTCTAACCCCCACAATCTCGTAAAGGCCACCATCGCCGCTCTGGGCGAGATGCGCTCGCCGGCCCAGGTTGCCGCGCGTCGCGGTGTGTCGGTCGAGAAAGTGTTCAACGGTAACTAACTCAAAGCACACTGACTTAGAACACAATGGCAAACATAGCAATCACACAGATCAAGAGCCGCATCAACGCGCCCAAGACGCAGAAGGAAACCCTCGATGCGCTCGGCCTCCACAAGATGCACCAGACTGTTGTCAAAGAAGACACCCCCTCGATCCGGGGCATGGTCAAGAAAGTACACCACCTGGTAAAAGTTGAACCCGCTAACTAATCAAACACAGTATAGTTATGGAACTTAGCAATCTGAAGCCTGCAGTAGGCTCTACTAAAAATAAGACCCGCAAGGGTCGCGGTCCCGGCTCGGGCAAGGGCGGCACGTCAACCCGCGGCCACAAGGGCGCCAAGTCGCGTTCGGGCTATTCACGCAAAATCGGCTTCGAAGGCGGTCAGATGCCTCTTCAGCGCCGTCTGCCCAAATTCGGTTTCAACAGCCTTAACCGCGTAAGCTACAAGGCCATCAACCTGTCTGACCTGGAGAGCCTGGCAGCAGCCAAGAACCTCGACGCCATCGACCTCACTGTCCTGGCCGACAACGGTCTGGTTGCCAAGGGCGAGCCGGTCAAGATTCTGGCCAAGGGCGCTCTCACCCGCAAGCTGACCGTAACCGCCAACGCCTTCTCGGGCGCAGCCAAGGCTGCAATCGAGGCCGCCGGCGGCGAGGCTGTCGAGCTCAAATAAACCCTCTCCTTTATCAAACATTCCCCAATGAGATTCATTCAAACACTCAAAAACATCTGGACCATTGAGGAACTGCGTCAGCGCATCCTCGTAACAGTCTTGTTGGTACTCGTTTACCGACTCGGCTGTTACGTCGTGTTGCCGGGCATCAACCCCGAACACCTCATGGCCCTGGAGCGCTTCTCCGATTCCAGCGGCCTGATGCAGTTGCTCAACATGTTCTCGGGCGGCGCCTTCTCCAACGCCTCCATTTTCGCTCTGGGTATCATGCCCTACATCACGGCCTCAATCGTGATTCAGCTTCTCGGCATGGTTCTGCCCAGTTTCCAGAAAATGCAGCGCGAAGGCGAGAGCGGCCACCAGAAACTGACGCAGTACACCCGCTATCTCACCGTGGTGATTCTCTGCGTTCAGGGTCCCGCCTATCTGCTCAATCTGCAGCATCAGCTCAATGCGGCCGCCTCACAGACGGGCGCCATGATTACGATGGGCTTCTGGACAATCGCCTACCTGACGATTATCCTGGCTGCCGGCTCGATGTTCATCATGTGGCTCGGCGAGCGCATCACCGACCGCGGCATCGGCAACGGCATCTCGTTCATCATTCTCGTGGGCATCATTGCCCGCCTGCCCCACGCCCTGCTCTATGAAGTGCAGGCCCGCATGCCCGGCACCACCTCGGGCCAGGGCGGTCTGGTAATGTTCGTTGTCGAGCTCGTGCTGCTCTTCGCCGTTACCTGCGGCGCAGTGCTGCTGGTGCAGGGCACCCGCAAAGTGCCTGTGCAGTATGCCAAGCGCATCGTGGGCAACCGCCAGTACGGCGGCGCACGCCAGTACATACCCCTGAAGGTGAATGCCGCCGGCGTGATGCCCATCATCTTCGCCCAGGCAATCATGTTCATACCTCTGACCCTCTCGGGCTTCAGCGCCAACGGCACTGGCGGCGGCTTCTTCGCCACCTTCAGCGATGTCAACGGCTTCTGGTATAACTTCGTCTACTTCATCTTGATTGTAGCGTTCACCTACTTCTACACCGCAATCACCGTCAACCCCCAGCGCATCGCCGACCGCCTCAAGAGCGACAACGGCTTCATTCCCGGCGTCAAGCCCGGCAAGAACACCGTTGACTATCTTGACAGCGTCATGTCGCGCATCACGCTGCCCGGCTCCATCTTCCTCGGCATCGTCGCCATTCTGCCGGCGTTTGCCCGTCTGTTCGGCGTCAGCGCCAACTTCGCCCAGTTCTTCGGCGGCACGTCGCTGCTGATTCTGGTCGGCGTCGTGCTCGACACCCTGACCCAGGTAGAGTCGCACCTGATGATGCACCACTACGACGGTCTGATGAAAGACGGCAAAATCAAGGGCCGCACAACCGGTTCGGCTTATTGAGCGCACACTTAATTGCTGATTGAATGATTTATCTGAAAACAGCAGACGAGATACTCCTGATGCAGGAGGCAGCCACACTGGTGAGCCGCACGCTTGGCGAAGTCGCCAAGTGGGTGGCTCCCGGTGTAACTACTGCCAAACTCGACACGATTGCCCGCGAGTTCATGCTCGACAACGGCGGCAAGCCCGCCTGTCTGGGCTATATGGGCTTTCCCGGCACCCTGTGCATCGAAGTCAACGACACCGTTGTTCACGGTTTCCCGTCAGACTATGTCTTGCGCGACGGCGACATTGTCGGCATCGACACCGTTGCCGAGCTTAACGGCTATAACGGCGACTCGGCCTATACCTTTGCCGTGGGCGACGTAGAGCCCCGCACCATGCAGCTTCTGCGCGACACCAAGGAGGCCCTTGCCCGCGGCATCGAGGCCGCCGTCGAGGGCGCCCGCATCGGCAACATCTCAAACGCCGTGCAGACCTTCTGCGAGCGTCGCGGCTACGGCGTGGTGCGCGAAATGTGCGGCCACGGCATCGGCCGCTCGATGCACGAAAGCCCCGAAGTACCCAACTTCGGCCGCCGCGGCATCGGCCCCGTGCTCAAGCCCGGCATGTGCATCTGCATCGAACCGATGATTAACCTCGGCAGCAAAAACGTGGTCATCGGCCCTGACGGCTGGACCTGCAAGACCAAAGACCACCGCCCTTCGGCCCACTACGAGCACACCCTTGCCATTCTCGAAGGCGAGACTCGAGTGCTCACCACGTTCGACTACATCAAAGACGCGCTCGGCGACCGTTTCATATAAATCAATCTCACCAATAATAAACCCAACAGGCAATCCATTTATGGCAAAACAATCAGCAATCGAGCTCGACGGAACCATTGTCGAAGCGCTCAGCAACGCCATGTTTCGCGTTGAACTCGAAAGCGGACACGAAATCATAGCCCACATTTCCGGAAAAATGCGCATGCACTACATCAAGATTCTTCCGGGCGACAAAGTGAGGGTGGAAATGAGTCCCTACGACCTGACCAAAGGTCGCATCGCTTTCCGCTACAAGTAAGCAACCGCATAGCTATCAGCAAATTACAAAACAAACGCATAAACAACTCAAACAACAATGAAAGTCAAAGCATCTATTAAGAAGCGCACCGCCGACAGCAAGATCGTGCGTCGCAAAGGCCGCCTCTACGTAATCAACAAGAAAAATCCGAAGTATAAAATGCGTCAGGGTTGAAAAATTTTTCGTACCTTTGCACCGAAATTTCTGAACAACACAAAATTATATGGCAGTAAGAATCGTGGGAGTTGACCTCCCCCAAAACAAAAGAGGTGAAATATCCTTGACCTACATCTACGGCATCGGCCGTAGCGCCGCGCTCACCATTCTTTCAAAGGCAGGTGTGGACGCCGGCATCAAAGTACAGGACTGGACCGACGAACAGGCAGCCAAAGTTCGTGAGGTCATTCAAAACGAGTACAAGGTGGAGGGCGACCTCCGCTCTGAAGTACAGCTCAACATCAAGCGACTGATGGACATTGGTTGCTATCGCGGAATCCGCCACCGCAACGGCCTTCCCGTTCGCGGCCAGAGCACGAAGAACAACGCCCGCACACGCAAGGGTCGCAAAAAGACCGTTGCCAACAAGAAAAAAGCAACCAAGTAAATAATATCTCAGTAAATAGATATGGCAAAGAAAGCAGTCGCAGCAAAGAAGCGCAATGTGAAGGTCGGCGCAGAAGGCCAGCTTCACGTTCACAGCTCTTTCAACAACATTATCGTTTGTCTGGCCAATGCAGAAGGTCAGGTAATCTCCTGGTCGTCGGCAGGCAAGATGGGCTTCCGCGGTTCGAAAAAGAACACGCCCTATGCCGCCCAGATGGCCGCCCAGGATTGCGCCAAGGTCGCTTTCGACCTCGGCCTGCGCAAAGTGAAAGCATATGTTAAGGGTCCCGGCAACGGCCGCGAATCCGCAATCCGCACCGTCCATGGCGCCGGCATCGAAGTAACCGAGATTCTCGACGTTACGCCGCTGCCCCACAACGGTTGCCGTCCTCCCAAGCGCCGTCGCGTCTGAACCGCGCGGTGCGCTCGGGCACCGGACTCTTAAACATCTCAACCCCGGCGGGGGCGACGAGAATCTTTCAGGCTTTGCCCCGGCGGCAAGCAAGAGAAAGGAGAAACAGACCAACCAACTGCCTAAAGCGGGCCACCAGGTTTCGAGAAAATTTTATGACCATGCATAGATGACAACACACTTTCCCTCTCAATGGTCGCGGCTGTCTCGACTCCTACCGGCTCCCACCGCACCCCGGTTCCGCCACGCTGCGGGCCGCAGGCACTGCGGCGACGTTTCTGCCTCTCCGGCTTCCACCCTCAGGCTCAGATGCTGAAAGCCCCGTCAACCCGCGCCACCCGATAAACCCCAACCCGGGGCACGGCCTCAGGCCGCAGCCTCAAAAAGTTAAACCTTCACTTCAAAAACAAACCAAATGGCAAGATATACAGGTCCCAAGACCAGAATCGCCCGTAAATTCGGTGAGCCCATCTTCGGCCCCGACAAAGTGCTTGAAAGAAGAAACTTCCCTCCGGGCCAGCACGGCCAGAACCGTCGCCGCAAGACGTCGGAATACGGTCTGCAGCTCCGCGAGAAGCAGATGGCAAAATACACCTACGGTGTGCTCGAACGCCAGTTCCGCAACCTCTTCGAGAAAGCCGAACGCACCAAAGGCATCACCGGTGAGGTGCTGCTTCAGCTGCTCGAGAGCCGTCTCGACAACGTAGTTTACCGTCTGGGCATCGCACCCACCCGTGCAGCCGCCCGTCAGCTGGTTCTTCACCGCCACATCACCGTCAACGGTCAGGTGGTTAACATTCCGTCTTACCACGTAACTCCCGGCACTGTCGTAGCCGTGCGCGAAAAGAGCAAGAGCCTTGAAGTGATTGCCGACAACCTGGCCGGCTTCAATCACGCCAAGTATCCCTGGATTGAATGGGACGAGAGCATCAAGGGCGGCAAGTTCCTCCATGTTCCCGACCGCGCCGACATTCCCGAGCCTATCAAGGAGCAACTCATCGTCGAGCTCTATTCTAAGTAATTAACCGCTAACCCAATCAGCCCATGGCTATTTTATCATTTCAGAAACCCGACAAAGTCGTCATGCTCGAAGCCGACAATACGTTCGGCAAGTTCGAGTTCAAGCCATTGGAGCCCGGCTACGGAATTACTATCGGCAACGCCTTGCGTCGCATACTGCTTTCTTCGCTCGAAGGCTACGCAATCTCGTCGATTCGTATCAACGGAGTGAAGCATGAGTTCGACACCATTCCCGGCGTCAAGGAAGATGTTACGAACATCATTCTGAACCTCAAAAAGGTAGACCTCAAGCAGATTGTCGAAGATACCGACGACGAAAAAGCCTCCATCACCGTCAGCGGTCAGGAGGTATTTACCGCCGGCGAGCTTGGCAAAGCCCTCAACGGCTTCAAAGTGCTCAACCCCGAGCTGGTGATATGCCATCTCGACCCCTCAGCATCGTTCACCCTTGACTTCACCGTCAACAAGGGCCGCGGCTGGACACCGGCCGACGAGCAGGTGGTGCCCCAAGATGATGTAACCATCATTGCCATCGACTCCATCTACACGCCCATCAAGAACGTGAAGTACACCGTAGAGAACTTCCGCGTTGACCAGAAGACCGACTACGAGAAACTCCTCATCGAAATCACCACCAACGGCTCCATTCAGCCGCAGACGGCTCTGAAAGAGGCTGCCAAGATTCTGATTCAGCACTTCATGCTGTTCAGCGACGAGCGCATCACCCTCGAGGCCCCCGAAGAGACCGACAACGACGAATTCGATGAAGAAGTATTGAAGATGCGCCAGCTGCTCAAGTCAAAACTCGTTGACATGGAGCTGAGCGTCCGCGCCCTCAACTGCCTCAAGTCGGCCGAAGTCGAGACCCTCGGCGACCTCGTCAAGTACAACAAGAACGACCTGCTGAAGTTCCGCAACTTCGGCAAGAAGTCGCTCACCGAACTCGACGACCTGCTGGCCCGTCTGAACCTCTCTTTCGGCATGGATATTGCCAAGTATAAATTAGACAAAGAGTAAAATCCAAGATGAGACACAATAAAAAATTCAACCACCTCGGCCGCACCAAGGCTCACCGCGATGCCCTGTTGGCCAACATGACCACCTCGCTGATCATGCACAAGCGCATCTTCACCACCCTGGCCAAGGCCAAGGCCCTGCGCATGTATGCAGAACCCCTGATTAACCGGGCCAAGGAAGACTCGATGGCCAACCGCCGCCTCGTCTTCTCCTATCTGCAGAACAAGTATGCCGTCAGCGAACTCTTCCGCAACATCGCAGAGAAGATTGCCGACCGTCCCGGCGGCTACACCCGCATTCTGAAGACCGGAAACCGTCTGGGCGACAACGCCGAAATGTGTTTCATCGAGCTCGTTGACTACAACGAAGCCCTCCTTGAAGCCAAGAAGCAGGACTCGGGCGCCAAGAAGAGCCGCACCCGCCGCTCGCGCAAAAAGAGCGCCACTGCAGCCGCCGAAGCCGCTCCCGTAGAGGCTCCCGCAGCCGAGGCTCCCGCCGCAGAATAATCGCCCCCAGGGGCATTCACCCCATCATAGCCGGGCCGATGGCATCTCGCCGTCGGCCCGGCTTGCCTTTTGCAGATTTTAGGGCGAATATTGGCGCAAATTCGGAAATTTTGTGTAAATTTGCGTGTTATTTACGAATCAAAAAAATCATATCTCCGCATATGCTCACTGCTAAAGAAATACGCGAATCCTTCAAGGATTTCTTTCAGTCGAAGGGCCACCAGATTGTCCCCTCGGCTCCGATGGTCATAAAAGATGACCCGACATTGATGTTCACCAACGCCGGCATGAACCAGTTCAAGGATATCATTCTCGGCAACAAGGCCGCGAAATATCGCCGCGTGGCCGACTCGCAGAAGTGTCTGCGCGTGTCGGGCAAGCACAACGACCTTGAAGAGGTCGGCATGGACACGTATCACCACACCATGTTCGAAATGCTCGGCAACTGGAGCTTCGGCGACTATTTCAAGCAGGAAGCCATTGACTGGGCGTGGGAATATCTGGTCGACGTGCTCAAGCTCGACCCCGAGCGCCTCTATGCCACGGTGTTCGAAGGCTCGGCCGCCGAAGGCCTGAGCCGCGACGACGAGGCCGCCGCCATCTGGGCCAAGCATCTGCCCGCAAGCCACATCATCAACGGCAACAAGCACGACAACTTCTGGGAGATGGGCGACACGGGTCCCTGCGGTCCCTGCTCGGAAATCCACATCGACCTGCGCCCCGAATCGGAGCGCGAGGCCAAGCCGGGCGCCGAACTGGTCAACCACGACCACCCGCAGGTCATCGAAATCTGGAACCTCGTCTTCATGCAATATAACCGCAAGGCCGACGGCTCGCTCGAGCCGCTGCCCGCCAAGGTGATTGACACCGGCATGGGCTTCGAGCGCCTGTGCATGGCCCTGCAGGGCAAGACGTCAAACTACGACACCGACGTCTTCACGCCGCTCATCGCCACGATTTCGCGCCTCTCGGGCAAGCACTACGGCGAGAACGAGAAGACCGACATTGCCATGCGCGTCATCGCCGACCACGTGCGCACCATCGCCTTTGCCATCGCCGACAGCCAGCTGCCGGGCAACGCCAAGGCCGGCTATGTGATTCGCCGCATTCTGCGCCGCGCCGTGCGCTATGCCTACACCTTCCTCGAACGCCGCGAAGCCTTTATGTATCAGCTGGTCGACACGCTCATCGAGTCGATGGGCGAGGCTTATCCCGAACTGCCCAAGCAGCGCGAGCTGATTATGCGTGTCATCAAGGAGGAAGAAGATTCTTTCCTGCGCACGCTTGAAAACGGCATTCGCCTGCTTGACGGCGCCATGAAGGAGGCCCGCGAGGCCGGCAAGACCGAAATCACCGGCAAACAGGCCTTTGTGCTTTACGACACCTATGGTTTCCCGCTCGACCTCACCGAGCTGATTCTGAAAGAAAACGGCATGACGCTCGACCACGCCGAGTTCGACGCCGAGATGCAGAAACAGAAAGAGCGCGCCCGCGCCGCCGCTGCCGTCGAGGCCGCCGACTGGGTTACGCTGCGTCCCGGCGAGCAGGAGTTCGTGGGCTACGACACCACCGCTTGCGACGCCTCGATTCTGCGCTACCGCAAGGTGAAGCAGAAGGGCCGCGAATATTATCAGATTGTGCTTGACCGCACGCCTTTCTACGGCGAGATGGGCGGTCAGGTAGGCGACCGCGGCACGCTGACCGACAAGGCCACGGGCGAGGTCGTGGCCATCTACGACACCAAACGCGAAAACGGCATGTCGGTCCACCTGAGCGAAACGCTGCCCGCTAACCCCGAGGCAGCCTTCTCGGCCGCCATCGACGCCGACGCCCGCCGCGCGACCGAGTGCAACCACACGGCCACTCACCTGCTGCACCTGGCGCTGCGCACGGTGCTGGGCACCCATGTGGAGCAGAAAGGCTCATACGTGTCGCCTGACCTGCTGCGTTTCGACTTCAGCCACTTCCAGAAAGTAACCCCCGAGCAGCTGCGCGAGGTCGAACACCTGGCCAACGCCATGGTTCGCCGCGCCATTCCGCTCGACGAACACCGCTGCGTGCCCATAGCCGAGGCCCGCGAGATGGGCGCCATGGCCCTGTTCGGCGAAAAATACGGCGAAGAGGTGCGCGTAATCCGCTACGGCGAGAGCGTTGAGCTCTGCGGCGGCACTCACGTGCCCAACACCGGCTGCATCGGCATGATACGCATCATCTCCGAAGGCTCGTCGGCCGCCGGCATTCGCCGCATCGAGGCCGTGAGTGGCGCCGTTACGGAGCGCCTGCTCGACGAGGCCACCGACGCCATCGCCACCATCGGCGCGATGCTCAACAACGCCCCCGACATCGAGGCCGCCCTGCGCAAGGCGCTCGACGAAAACGCCGAACTGCGCCGCCAGGCCGAAGAGGCCGTCAAAGAGCGCATACAGACCCGCGCCAAGGAGCTTCTGGCCAAGGCCAAGGAGGTTAACGGCGTAAAGGTTATCGACTTTTTCGGCGTCCAGCCGGCCGACGTTGTCAAGGGTCTGGCCTTTGCCGTGCGCGCCGGCGCCACCGGCCCCACCGCCTTCATCGCGGCTACGAAAGACCATAAGGATAAGCCGCTGCTCACTGTGATGCTCACCGACGAGCTGGTCAAGGACGGTCTCAACGCCTCGACCATGGTCCGCGAAGCCGCCAAGTTCATCAAGGGCGGCGGCGGCGGTCAGCCCGGATTCGCCCAGGCCGGCGGCAAGGACGTCGAAGGCCTCGGTCAGGCAGCTGACGCGTTGCGCAAGAATTTCTAACCGGCGGCAGCTCACCCCGGCAGTCGCCTCCACTCCTCAAAAAAAACGAGAAAAAGTATGCAACAAGACATAGTCTGCATCTTCGAACAGGTGCTGAAGAAAGAATGGGAACATCTGGCGCTCACCAATTTTAACGGCGAGTCGATGCAATATAAGGACATGGCGCGCAAAATCGCCAAACTTCATCTGATGTTCAGCCATGCCGGAATCAAACCGGGCGACAAGATTGCGCTCTGCGGCAAGAACTCGGCCCACTGGGCCGTGTCGTTCTTCGCCGTGATGACCTACGGCGCCGTTGTCGTGCCTCTTCTCCACGAGTTCAAGCCCGACAATCTTCACCATCTGGTCAATCACAGCGACTCGCGCATTCTCTTTGTCGACAAGTCGATTTACGAGAATCTCGACCCCGAGCTGATGGGCAACGTCGAGGGGGCAATCCGCATCGACGACTTTTCGCTGCTCTACTCGCGCAACGAACAGCTCTCGAACGCCCGCGCCCACCTCAACGAATACTTCGGCAAGGAGTTTCCCGAGCGTTTCACGGCCGACGATGTCCACTACTTCGAGGTCAAAGACCCCGACTCGCTCGCGCTCATCAACTACACCAGCGGCTCGACGGGCTTCTCGAAGGGCGTCATGCTGAGCCACAAGGCTCTGTGGAGCAACATCGAGGCGGTCAAGCGCATTCTTCACGACATTCCCCGTCCGGGCGACTCGATGGTGTGCATGCTGCCCATGGCCCACATGTACGGTCTGACAATCGACATGCTTCACGGCATCTGCAAGGGCGCGCATCTCTACTTCCTGACGCGCCAGCCCTCGCCCAAGGTGCTTGTCGAGGCGTTCCGCCAGGCGCGCCCGCGCATGATTATCACCGTGCCGCTCATTATCGAAAAAATCATCAAGACCAAGGTCTTCCCCACGCTCGAGCGTCCGCTCAACCGCCTGCTACTTCACACTCCGCTCATTGACAAGAAAGTGCTTGAGCGTGTGCGCACGGCTCTGATGGAAACCTTCGGCGGCCAGCTGGAAATGATGATTGTCGGCGGCGCAGGGCTCAACCGCGACGTCGAAGAGTTTCTTCACCGCATCAACTTCCCCATCACCGTGGGCTACGGCATGACCGAGTGCGCCCCGCTCATCGGCTATGCCCACCCGCGCGGCTTCAAGCCCGAAGATGACCGCGAATTCGCGCCCGGCTCGTGCGGCCGCGCCGTGCCCCGCATGGAGGTTAAGGTGCTCTCGCCCGACCCCGAACACATTCCCGGCGAAATCATGGTCAAGGGCGATAACGTGATGCTCGGTTACTACAAAAACGAAAAGGCCACCGAGCAGGTCATGCGCCCCGACGGCTGGATGCTCACGGGCGACGTCGGTACAGTCGACAGCAAAGGCAACATCTTTCTGCGCGGCCGCAACAAGACCATGATTCTCGGCCCCAACGGCCAGAACATCTATCCCGAAGAAATCGAGCAGAAAATCAACAATCTGCCCCTGGTGGCCGAAAGCCTCGTGGTCGACGCCGGCGAGGGCAAGCTCAAGGCGCTGATCTATCCCGACCTCGACGAAGCCCAGCGCGAAGGCCTGAGCCGCGAGCAGATTAAGGAGCAGATTGACAAGGACATTGCCGAGCTCAACCCCCTGCTCGAATCATACAGCCGCATCTCGTCGGTTAAAATGATGGACGAAGAATTCGAAAAGACACCCAAGCGCTCCATCAAGCGTTATCTCTATACCAAATAACACAATGAAAAAACAACTTATTGCACTGATTATGGCCGCCGCCACGGCGGCGACCGCCTCGGCCGTTCCCGCACGCCGCGGCTATGTGGCCGTACCCGCGGCCGACGGCACGACCGTGATGGTTCAAAAGACGGGCGACGAATTCGGCCACTGGTTTGCCGACGCCGACGGCCGCATGATGATTAAACGCGACGGCGTCTGGGTATATGCGTCGGCCGACGAAGCCGCCGCCCGACGCGCCGCCCGCAAGGCGCGTTTCGACAGCCGCAACGCCGCCGGCCTGCGCCGCGCCGCCTCGCGTGCCGTCGGCAACTACGGCACCTTTCCCGGCGCCACGTTCCCTCTGACCGGCAAGCAGAAAGCCATAGTGATTCTTGTCGAATATCAGGACGAGAAATTCCATCTCGGCGACCACGCTTACGACTATTTCAACAACATGCTGAATCAGAAAGGATTCAGCGAATATAACGCCACCGGCTGCGTCAACGAATATTTTCTCGATTCGAGCAACGGCGCGTTTGACTGCCAGTATGACGTCTACGGTCCCGTAACGCTCAAATACAACATGGCCCACTATGGCGGCAACGACGCCTCCGGCCAGGACAAGGCGCCGTGGGAGATGGTGCTCGAAGCCTGCGCCCAGCTCGACCCGACGGTCGACTTCTCGCAATATGACCGCGACGGCGACGGCGTCATTGACAACGTCTATGTCATTTACGCCGGCCGCGGCGAGGCATCTGACATTTTCGAGGAATACCCCAACACCGTGTGGCCCCATTCGTGGGACGTCAGTCAGTACAAAAAGAAATTCGACGGCAAGCTGCTGGCCACCTACGGCTGCTCGAACGAGTGGGAAGACATTGTCATTGTAAACAAACGCAACGAATATGAAATCGTCGGCGAACGCCCCGACGGCATCGGCACGTTCGTCCACGAGTTCAGCCACATTCTCGGACTGCCCGACCTGTATGACACCTCTGACCGCGCCACGCCCAACTATTACACGCCCGGCACGTGGAGCGTGCTCGACTACGGCCCCTACAACAACGAAGGCCGCACGCCCCCGGCCTATAGCGCTTTCGAGCGCAACGCCCTCGGCTGGATTGACCTGACCGACCTCACCGCCGGCAATCACACGCTCGGCGCCATCAACGAAACCAACGCCGCCATGTGCATTGCCAACCCGGCCGTGGCCGAAGAGTTCTATCTCATCGAGCACCGCCGCCAGACGGGCTGGGACACCTATCTCCCCGGCGAGGGCATGGTCATCTGGCACGTCGACTATGACTATGACGCCTGGACCGCCAACACCGTCAACAACAATACGCGCCATCAGTATGTCGACATGATCGAGGCCGACCGCATCGGCTCGAAAAAAGTGCGCGACGCCGGCGACTGCTTCCCCGGTTCGGCCAACGTAACGTCGTGCAGCCTCAACTGGTGGGCCGACGGCAAGGTCAAGCTTGCCCTCTCTGACATCGCCATGGCGGCCGACGCCTCCACTGTCAGCTTCACTGCGGCCGAAAATACGTCCGGCGGCGGCGACGAGCCTGTCGGCGGCGACTGCCTGACGGTTGCCGACGTGCTCAGCTACGACCTTGACGGCCCGAAAGACACGCGCACCGTCCAGGGCTACATCGTTGGCTACGTTCCGAGCGGCAGCTTCACGAAGTCGGTGTTCGGCGACGTCTCGAAAGCCGTCAACTCCAACATCGTGCTTGCCGACAACCCCGACGACGATGACCCCGACGTGTGCATTCCCGTGCAGCTGCCCAAGGGGAGCGATGCCCGCACAGGTCTTAACCTCAAGGACAATCCCGAAGCGCTTGGCCGCCGCGTGGAGATTACCGGCACCGTCGAGACCTACTGTCTGGTGCCCGGCGTCAAGAACGTCAGCTCCTATCGCTTCATCGACGGCACCGATGCCATCGACGTCATCGAGACCGTAGAGCCGCAGATCCCCGCCGGAGCCGTCTTCGACCTGCAGGGACGCCGCGTGGCCGCCCCCTCGCGCGCCGGCATCTACATCGTCAACGGCCGCAAAATCCTCGTCCGCTAAACTGGGATTTGCTAATTTGTGAAATTTCCCGTAAATTTGCATAAATTCAAACAATAAACCGGATATCATGAAAGACCTGCAACAGATTATCGACAAATTCGCAATCAGCGGCACTGTCGAGACCGTGAAGCCTCTGGGCAACGGACTTATTAACGACACATTCGTAGTGCGCACCAAAGAAGCCGACGCTCCCGACTACGTGCTGCAGCGCATCAACCATTATATCTTTACCGACGTTGACGGCCTGCAGGGCAACATCAAGGCCGTTACCGAGCATATCCGCCGCAAGCTGGAGGCTGCCGGCGAGACCGACCTCGACCGCAAGGTGCTTCACTTCGTGCCGGTCAAAGACGGCGACAAGACCTATTATTTTGACGGCGAGAGCTACTGGCGCATCATGGTGTTCATTCCGCGCGCCAAGACTTTCGAGGCCGTAACGCCCGAGAGCAGCCGCGACGCCGGCCGCGCCTTCGGCCACTTCCAGGCCATGCTGGTCGACATTCCCGAAAAGCTCGTGGAGACGATTCCCGACTTCCACAACATGGAGCTGCGCCTGCGCCAGCTGCGCGAGGCCGTGGCCGCCGATCCCAAGGGGCGCGTCAAGGAGGTGCAGTGGCTGCTCGACGAGCTCGAGAGCCGCGCCGACGAGATGTGTAAGGCCGAGCGCCTTGGCCGCGAGGGCAAGCTGCCCAAGCGCATCTGCCACTGCGACACCAAGGTGAACAACATGATGTTTGACGAAGACGGCAAGACAGTGCTCTGCGTCATCGACCTCGACACGGTGATGCCCAGCTTCGTGTTCAGCGACTTCGGCGACTTCATGCGCACGGGCGCCAACAAGGGTCTGGAAGATGATCCGAATCTCGACAACGTAGAGTTTGACATGGATATTTTCAAGGCTTTCACCGAGGGCTATCTCTCGACGGCCAAAGATTTCCTGTTGCCCATTGAAATCGAGAATCTGCCCTATGCCGCCGCTCTGTTCCCCTACATGCAGACGGTGCGCTTCCTTGCCGACTACATCAACGGCGATACGTATTATAAAATCCAGTATCCGGAACATAACCTCGTGCGCTCGAAGGCGCAGTTCAAGCTGCTGCAGAGCGTCGAGGCCCACACTCCGGAGATGAAAGCATTCATAGATTCAATCAAGTAAAAAAGACAAATGGAAATTCAAGGCAAAATCATCGCCGCCCTTCCCGAACAGGGCGGCGTAGCCAAGGCTTCAGGCAAAGAATGGCGCAAGCGCGAATACGTGCTTGAAACGCAAGAGACATATCCCAAAAAAGTGTGCTTCAACCTTTTCGGCGACCGCATCGACCAGTATCCGATGACCGTCGGCGAAACCGTAACCGTGAGCTTCGACCTCGAGAGCCGCGAGTATAACGGCCGCTGGTATACCGACGTGCGCGCCTACAAGGTTGACAAGGGTACGGCTCCCGCCGCCACCGACGCTCCCTTCCCTCCGGCCGCTCCTTCGACCGTCAATGACTTCCCCCCGGCTCCGGCCGATCTTCCCGCCGCCGGCCCCAACGAAGACCTGCCCTTCTAAACGGCGCGGCCTGTGGACAACAAACCGGGTTTCATGCGCGTGGCCGCCGCCGTGCCGCGTGTTGAGGTCGCGAACTGTGCGGCCAATGCCGACCACATCATAGAACTGGCGCGGACCATGGCCGCTGACGGCGTGCGCCTGGCCGTGTTTCCCGAATTGAGCATCACCGCATACACTTGCGGTGATCTCTTTCTGCAACCCGAGCTGACCGATGCCGCCTTCGAGCAGCTTCACCGCATTGCGCGCGAAACGGCGATGCTGCCTATGGCTCTCGTCGTCGGGCTGCCGCTGATGATCAACGGCGCGCTGCGCAACTGCGGCGCCGTC
Source organism: uncultured Porphyromonadaceae bacterium (assembly GCA_902495245.1). Classification (GTDB taxonomy): domain Bacteria; phylum Bacteroidota; class Bacteroidia; order Bacteroidales; family Muribaculaceae; genus UBA3263. The sequence continues at coordinate 259,714 of CABUWI010000002.1, read as the reverse complement.
GTTTCGGGCGGCGAAATCAAAGGCGTGCAGAGCAAGGAATACCTGCCCAACTACGGCGAGTTTTACGAAAAACGCTGGTTTCGCCACGACGCCCGCGCCCAACATAACCTCTATGTGATTGACGGCGTGCGCTTCGGCGTGGAAATCTGCGAAGACCTGTGGGCACCGATTCCCGTGTCGACCCACCAGGCTCTTGCCGGTGCCGAAATCATTGTGAACCTCTCGGCCAGCAATGACCTCGTCGGCAAGCGGCGCACCGTGCGCGAGCTGATTACCCACCAGTCGGGCGCCCTTCGCTGCGCCTATCTCTATGCCGCTTCGGGCTATGGCGAGTCGACCACCGACCTGGTGTTTGACGGCAAGGCCATCATCGCCGAGCTCGGAACGGTCATTGCCGACAGCCCCCGCTGGCGTCGCGGCCCTTACTATGAGAGCGCCGACATCGACGTGCAGCTCATACGCTCGGAGCGTGTGGTCAACAGCTCGTTTACCGACTGCCGCGTCAGAGAGGACGGCCCCGAACTGTGGAAATATATCGACGTAACGCCGCCGGTGCCCTCGCCGTCGCTCACCGAGCTGCGCCGTCCGGTCGACCCGATGCCCTTTGTGCCCGCCGATGCCGCCGCGCTCGAGGCGCAGTGTGTCGAAACGGCCCATATCCAGGCCCTCGGTCTGGCCAAACGCCTGGAGGTTACCCGCTCAACGGGGCTGGTGGTCGGCATCAGCGGCGGTCTGGACTCGACGCTGGCGTTGCTGGTGGCGTGCGACACGTTCGACATGCTCGGGCTGCCCCGCAAGGGCATACACGCCGTGACGATGCCCGGCTACGGCACCACGGGCCGCACCAAGAGCAACGCCGTGCGTCTGATGGAGGCCCTGGGCGTCGATGTGCGCGAAATCGCCATCGGCGAGAGCGTGGCGCGCCACTTTGCCGACATCGGCCACGACCCGGCGCGTCGCGACGTTACCTACGAGAACGCCCAGGCCCGCATGCGCACGCTGATACTGATGGACCTGGCCAACGAGCTGGGCGGCCTCGTGCTCGGCACGGGCGACCTCTCGGAGCTGGCGCTGGGGTGGGCCACCTACAACGGCGACCAAATGAGCATGTACGGAATCAATGCCGGCGTGCCCAAGACGGCCATACGCCCCCAGGTGGCCTATTACGGGCGCCGGTGGCCTGAAATCGCCGACATTCTTGCCGACATCATCGCCACGCCCGTCTCGCCCGAGCTGCTGCCGGCCGCCGGCGACGGCACCATTGCCCAGAAGACGGAAGACCTTGTGGGCCCCTATGAGCTCCATGACTTTTTCCTGTACCAGATGCTGGCCATGCGCCGCAAGCCGGCCGTGATTTACATGCTGGCCAAGACCGCCTTTGCCGGCCGTTTCGACCCTGACGTCATCAAACACTGGCTCGGCGTCTTCATGCGCCGTTTCTTCTCGCAGCAGTTCAAGCGGTCATGCATGCCCGACGGCCCGAAAGTGTTTGGCGTCAGCCTGAGCCCGCGCGGCGACTGGCGCGCGCCCACCGACGCCGACAGCGCGCTCTGGCTCGACGAGGTCAAGCACTTATGAATGAAAAATGAATAAAACCATATCTGCCCTATTAGCGGCGGCAGCGGCCGCAATCGTGCCCGCTGCCGCCGAAACTGTCGAACCCGCGGCGCCCGAAGTGCTGCCGCTGCGCGAGGTGTCGGTAACCGCCATCAAGCAGGCGCCGCAGCTCGAGTCGGAGCCCGTTGCCGCCACCACCATCGGCGAGCAGACCATCGAACGGCTCAACATAACGACGTTCCAAGACATTTCGGAGCTCGTGCCTAACCTCTACATGCCCTCTTACGGCTCGCGCATCACCTCGAGCATCTATGTGCGCGGCCTCGGCGCGCGCATAGACCAGCCCGCCATGGGCCTGAACATCGACAACATACCCGTGCTGAACAAGAACGACTATGACATCGACCTGTTCGACATCGAGCGCATCGAAGTGTTGCGCGGCCCGCAGAGCGTGCTCTACGGGCGCAACACCATGGGTGGCGTAATCAACGTCTACACCCTCTCGCCCATGCGCTATCAGGGGCTGAGGCTGCTCGAAGAGTGGGGCTCGTTCAACACGTGGCGCACCGCCATGGGCATCTACCACAAGTTCAACCCGCGCTTCGGCATCGGCGTGGACCTCCACGCCTACAACACCCGCGGGCAGAATGACAATCTGAACACCAAGCACCTCTATCCGCAGCAAAAGCGCAAGGCCGACCAGGCCGAGCAATATAACGCCAAGCTGAAGCTGGCTTGGGCGCCGCGTGCCGACGTGTCGGTTGACAATGTCGTCTCCTTCACCTATAACCGTCAGGGCGGATATCCCTACGAGCAGGTGTCGACACGCGAGGTCAACTATAACGACACGTGCTACTATAACCGCACGTCGGTGAGCGAGGGTCTGACCGTGCAGTGGCGCGGCAACGGCTTTACGCTCAGCTCGATTACGGGCCTGCGCTACATGAGCGACGACCTGCAGCTCGACAACGACTTCACGCCGCGCAGCATGTTCACCCTCACCCAGCAGACGCGTGAATCGTCGCTGACACAGGATTTCATCGCGCGCGGCACCAAGGGCGCCTACAGATGGCTGGGCGGAGTGTTCGGCTTCGTGAAGCACACGCGCATGGACGCCCCCGTCAACATGAAGAGCGACGGCATCGAGTCGCTGATTCTGGCCAACGTGCGCTCGGGCCTGGTCGAAGCCGGCATGCCGCTCGACCGCATGCCCGCCCACATGCAGCCGCGCTGGGACAGCGAGCACTTCTATCTCGCCTCCGACTTCACGCTGCCGGCGTGGGGCCTGGCCGCCTACCACGAGAGCGCCTACACCCTGGGGCGCTGGAACCTGGCCGCCGCCCTGCGCCTCGACTACGAGCACTCGGCCCTGTTCTATCACAGCGACGTGTCGACGGGCATGACGATGATGAACGTCCACCTGCCTGCCGAGGTGCACAAGTCGGGCCATCTCAAGCAATCGTTTCTGCAGCTGCTGCCGCGCATCACGGTGAGCTACGAACTGCCCATGCCGTCGCGCTCGACGGTCTATGCCTCGGTGGCCAAGGGCTACAAGGCCGGTGGCTACAACACGCAGATGTTCTCTAACATTCTGCAGCAAGACCTGATGGCGGCGCTCATCGGCGAGGCTTCGAAGCACATGCCCCCGACGGTCGATTTGTCGACCATTCCCGCCTTCGCTCCGGCGGCCGATGTCGACATGATTGCCTCGTACAAGCCCGAATATTCATGGAACTACGAGGTGGGCGCCCACATCAGCTGCTGGGGAGGCCGCATTCACACCGACCTCGACGTCTTTTACATTGACATACGCAACCAGCAGCTCACGGTCTTTCCCGACGGCGACTCGACGGGCCGCATGATGACCAACGCCGGCCGCTCGCGCTCGTTCGGCGCCGAACTGGCGGTTACGGCCACTCCGACCGACCGCTGGAACGCCCGCGCAAGCTACGGCTACACCAACGCCCGCTTCCTGACCTATCGCGACGGCGCCGAGAACTATCGCGGCAAGACCGTGCCCTACGCCCCGGCTCACACGCTGTTCGGCTCCGTGCAATATCGCCAGCCGCTGCCGATGTGGTGGTTCAACGCAATCTCGTTCGAGGTCAACTGCCGCGGCGTCGGCCCCATCTACTGGGACGAGGCCAATCTTCACCGCCAGGATTTCTATGCCCTTGCCGGCGCCTCGGTGAGGCTGCAGATGCAGAAGGTGAGCCTTGATTTGTGGGGAGAGAATATACTAAACACCCGCTACAGCACGTTCTACTTCAAGTCGGTGGGCAACAGCTTCGTGCAGCGCGGACCGCGCCGCACTCTGGGCATGACCCTCCGCTATGTAATGTAAAGAAAAACATAATTCTCTCTCTTGAAAATGAAAAAATACGCAGTTTATCTTTCCGGAGGCCTCGCGCTTCTTTCAGCAGCCGCCTGCAAGGGCATCGACCCGATTCACGAGCTGGGCGAATATAACGACTACGTCGTGTGCAGCTATGACAACGAGCAGCAGACGGCCTGTGCCGGCGACTATGCCCGCTATCGCGTCAAGGGCGACATCACCACGGGCTATTACACCTTAACCGTCGAAGACATTCAGCTCTTTGACGGCGACAAGTTGCGCTCGGACACGCTGAGTCGTCTGGTGCAGTATTTCAACGACCAGAATCCCGACAATCCCGACGACAAGACCGTGCGCTACACGTTCTTCACTCAGGAGGCGTCGACGCGCCAGCAGGGCGACCTCGAGCTCAACAAGTTGCGCTTCGGCTGGCTCTCGACCCAGGCGTGGCTCACGGGCGAGGCTTTCGACGGCCGCTACTCTCTGTGGAGCCTGCCGAAGAGCGTGCGCATGTATGCCAACGAAACGGTGGTCGGCGGACCCGGCGGCGAGATAACCGAAAACTACCTCTCGCCGCGCTATGACATGCGCTTCAACACCGCCAACTCCACCGTAACCTTCAAGGCCACGGGTGTGAAATATCCCGTCGACATCGAAGACCCCGGCAAGACCCTGTCGATTGCCTCGCTGACGTGGGCCGACCTGCCTGTAAAATACACCCCGACCGGCTTCACAATCAGTGTCGACGCCTTTACGCCGCAAATCACCGGCAAAATAGGGAGCGCCGACATAAAAGAGGGCGATTTCAAAATCAGCAATTTCGACTGCACCTTCGGAGCCGACTATGACTCGCCGCGCCGCGTGCGCTTCGTCATGAATCAGGAGTCGACCGGATTGCAGCTCGTGGTTACGACGAAGCTCGATTATTTCATTGCCGACAACGGCTGATGTCGCGAAAATTTCGTAACTTTGCACACAAACTTAACGAACTAACAAACCAAATGGATTTCATTGAAGAACTCACTTGGCGCGGCATGATTCACACCGTCATGCCCGGCACGGACGAAGAACTCAAGAAGGGTATGGCCACGGCCTATCTCGGCATCGACCCCACGGCCGACTCTCTCCACATAGGCCACCTGGTCGGCGTCATGATGCTCAAACACTTTCAGCGCGCGGGCCACAAGCCGCTGGCCCTCATCGGCGGCGCCACCGGCATGATCGGCGACCCCTCCATGAAGAGCCAGGAGCGCAAACTCATCGACGAGAAGACCCTGCGCCACAATCAGGAGGCAATCAAGAAGCAGCTCGCAAAGTTCCTCGACTTTGACTCAGACGCGCCCAACGCGGCCGAGCTGGTCAACAACTACGACTGGATGAAAGATTACGGCTTCCTGAACTTCATTCGCGACATCGGCAAGCACATCACCGTTAACTACATGATGGCCAAAGACTCCGTGAAGAAGCGTCTGGGCTCCGACTCGCAACACGGCATGTCGTTCACCGAGTTCTCCTATCAGCTGCTGCAGGGCTACGACTACCTCTGGCTCTACCGCAACAAGAACTGCCGCCTGCAGCTCGGCGGCTCGGACCAGTGGGGCAACATCACCACCGGCACCGAACTGATTCGCCGCACCGAAGGCGGCGAGGCCTACGCCCTGACCTGCCCGCTCATCACCAAGGCCGACGGCGGCAAGTTCGGCAAGACCGAAAGCGGCAACGTGTGGCTCGACCCGGCCCGCACGTCGCCCTATAAGTTCTATCAGTTCTGGCTCAACGTCAGCGACGCCGACGCCGAGAAATACATCAAGATTTTCACCACCCTGAGCCGCGAGGAGGTCGAGGCGCTTGTTGCCGAGCAGGCCGAGAACCCCGGTCTGCGCCCCCTGCAGAAGCGTCTGGCCCGCGAAATCACCACGATGGTCCACTCGGCCGCCGACTGCGACGCCGCCATCGAGGCCTCGCAGATTCTCTTCAACCCCAAGGCCGCCGAGGCGCTCCATCATCTCGACGAGGCCACGCTGCTCGAAATCATGGACGGCGTGCCGCAGTTCACGGTGAGCCGCGCGGCCGTCGAGGCAGGCACCACGCCGCTGGCCGAGATGCTCACGGCGGCAGACTGCGCCGTGTTCCCCTCGAAGGGCGAATTCCGCAAGATGGTGCAGGGCGGAGGCCTCTCAATTAACAAGGAGAAGGTTACCGACCCGCAGGCTGTGGCCACGGCCGCGATGCTGCTCAACGACAAGTATATCCTTGTTCAGCGCGGCAAGAAGAACTTCTTCCTGCTCCGCGCCGAATAACCGAATTCGGTTTCGGATAATCAGTCGTGGCGCACGATTCGTGCGTCACGACTGATTGGTATTTAGCGGTGCGCACATCTTTTTGTATTTGCGGGAGTGAAAAAATATGTGTAACTTTGGGGAATTCAAAAAGTAATCTTTCGACCATGAAACTCAATGTCATCACTGCGGCCTTGGCCGCAATGTGCGCTCTCGGCGCAAGCGCCGAAGTGCTTACTCCCGCTCAGGCGCTTGCGCGCCTTGACTCGCAGTCAGTTCCCGCCGCCGTGCGTCGCGCTCCGGCGCTGCGTCAGTCGGCCGCCCCGGCGCTGACCGTCAATGACCCCGAAGGCCGGCCCGCTCTCTACGTGATGAGCAACTCCGTGATTCTTAGCGCCGACAGCGAGGCCATGCCGCTCATCGGCATCGCCGATGAGCAGTTTGACCCGGCCAATGTGCCGCCCGCAATGCAGGAGATGCTTGAGGGCTATGCCGACGAAATCTGTCAGCTTCGCGCCGGCCTCATCGCCGCCGTTGCCGCCCCTTCGCGTGCCGCCGACCTCGCCGCCGTTGAGCCGCTCTGCCCGACCATATGGGACCAGGGCGCGCCCTACAACGCTTTCTGCCCCGTCATTGACGGCGTCAAGGCCCCTACGGGCTGCGTGGCCACGGCAATAGCCCAGGTGCTCTACACCTACAAATATCCCGAGCGTCTGACGTCAGACATCTCCTATGCGAAAGACGGTAACTCATACAAGCTCACCGCCGCCGAGTGCGGCGACTTCGGCTGGAGCGACATGAAGCAGACCTATGGGGCGGCCGACGACGCCACGCCCGTGGCCCGGCTGATGCAGGCGTGCGGATATGCCGCCTCGATGGGCTATAAGGCGCAGGTCAGCGCCGCCAATATGGGCGTGCTGATGTCGGGACTGATAAACTATTTCGACTATGACCGCACCATGCGCCTGGAAAGCCGCGAATGGTACACTCTCGGCGATTGGCAGCAGATAATCTGGGACGAACTCTCTAAGGGCTATCCCGTGTGCTACACGGGCTCGGCTCCGGCAGGCGGCGCGCACGCCTTCGTGGTCGACGGCTATAAGTCTGACGGATATTTCCACCTAAACTGGGGCTGGGGCGGCCAGGGCAACGGCTATTTCCTGCTCTCGGCTCTCAATCCCTCCAGTCAGGGCATCGGCGGCTATGCAGGCGGCTACAACAAGTCGCAGCAGGCCATAATCGGCATTCGCCCCGGCCTCAACACGCCCGAGTCGGAGGTCAATCCCGAGTTCGCGATTATGGGAGCGGTTAACTTTGCCGCCGGCAAAACCGGGAACTGGATTCAAGGCAGTGGAAACGTCTATAATCCGTCGCTCGCTTTCACCAAGGAGGCGACTTTGGTATACGAACTGACCGCTACCGGTAACGGCGGCACAAAATACTACGCGACAACCAATGTTCCCGCCAAGGCGTACGGGTATTTCGAACGCTCCGAATTGGTTTTATACATCATGATTCCGACAGATGTGCCTGCCGGAACGTATGACATGCGTCCGATGACCTATGTGCCTTCAACGGGCAAATATTATCCTGCCCGAGTTTCGCCCACTGAGGTGATGACCTGCACGGTCAGCGGCGGAAACGTCTCGTTCAGCAAGCAGACAGCCGACATCAAGGCCGAGAATCTGACCATGCTTTCGCCTTTTGTGTCGGGTGTGAATTTCAAGGCGCGCTTTACTGCCGTAAATACTTCGGCAATTCCGTTCTCAGGCACTCTGACGCTTTGTCTGCAAGATTTGAGCGGCAACACCGTCGGCGAGATGACAACCCCGTCAATCTACGTTGAAGGCGGTTCGTCGGTCAATGTAGACATTCGCGACCAATGCACGTTCAAGGGGCTGACCGCCGGCAAATATCGTCTGGCTGTGTTGAACGGCAACAAGTCCATAGGCGATGCTCTCGATGTGGAATTGCTGGACTATCGAAATCCCGGTGTGCTCGAATGTACCGCCGTCCGTTTCACGTCGAAGTCGCTGACCAACGTGCGCGTCGAGCTTGACCTCAAATGCACGTCGGGCTACTATGCCTATCCGATAACCTATACGCTCTCGGGCACTAATGCGCCCGCTTCCGTAACCTCCGATCTGCTCTGCCTAGAAACCGGAAAGAGCGAGACTGTGGAACTGGCCTTCTCCATTCCGTTCGGAACGGTCGGCGAAACATACACCGGCTCCGGAACCTACTATAACAGTTACATGGACGTGGCCTTGGGCGGGTCAAACGGCTCGTTCGTGCTGGAGGCCGACCCCGAGCCGGAGGTGCCTGAAGTGCCCGTCGTTACCGGGCCGAAGCTCGAATGCACGTCGCTTGAATGCACGTCGGCCGTCAGGGGTGCGCTTGCGTTCAAGGCCATCGTTACGAACAGCGGTGCCGACTATGAAGGCCCGCTTTACATGAGCATATATAACTCACAGGACGAGCTTGAAGACCATTTCCTGACCCATGAGTCCGTAAAGCTTGAAGGCGGCAAGGAACATGTCCTCACTTTCTCGCCCGATGAGATGAGTTATGGCATTCCCGGCGATAAATACAGCGCGCATGCAAGCTGGAAGAGCCCTCAAAGCGACGAGATTACCGCCATTCCAGGCGATAAGAACAGCGTGGTGTTCTACATGACCGGCACGTCGGGCATTGCCGAAGTCTCGGCCGAAGGCGCCGCCGGCCTGCAGCTCTATGACCTTCAGGGTCGTCGCGTGGCCTCACCGCGCCGCGGCGGCATCTATCTGACCTCCGACGGACGCAAACTCCGCCTGTAACAATGGAGTGGGGACATGCCTTCGGCATGTTTCGTAACGTTCTGTGAACCAGCAACGTGCCGAAGGCACGTCCCTACGGCCTTCATGCAGGCGCAGTTTTGTTTTGGCCGCAATGCAAAAAAAATTTGCACGGGTCGAAAAAATATCGTAACTTTGCAGTCGCAAACAAGCAGGGCGGGATAGCTCAGTTGGTTAGAGCGTCGGATTCATAACCCGGAGGTCCCGAGTTCAATTCTCGGTCCCGCTACCCCTTAAGAAAACAGCCGCGAATTTCACATGTGGAAATCGCGGTTTTTTCATAACCGAAATGAAACTTTAAGCCGTGCCGGTACGTTAAATTTACATAATGAAAGAGACTGGACATAAACATTCGGAGGCAGGGATTTTTGACACCCTGCTGCAATTGCCGCTGCTCAAGGGGGCATCTCGCGCACGCGTTCAGGAAATCGTGGGGCGCTTCAGACTTCATTTTGTAAAGGCCGCGCCGGGCGAGGTCATTGTTGACGAAGGGAGCCTGTGCGATGCGATGATTTTCATTCTTCGCGGCAGCGTCAGGCTCACGGCCGTTGACGCCTCGCGCCAGCTGACGGTGAGTCAGACACTGTCGGCGCCTCAGGTAATCGCTCCCGACTATCTGTTCGGCCTCAGCACGGTCTATCCCTGCCGCGTCGAGGCCATTGACCCCGTAGGGCTGATGAAGATTTCAAAAGAAGAATACCGGCGGCTGCTGACTCTCGACCAGGTTTTCCTGTTCAATTATCTGAACATGATCTGTGCCGGTTCGCAGAGGGCGTCGCAGGGGCTGATGTCAATTGCCGGCGGCTCGGCTGCCGAGCGTCTGAGCTATTGGATCACCACCCTCACTCAGTCGGGCAGCACCGACATAGAGCTGCACGCCGGCCAGCGCGAGCTGCATACGCTGCTCGGCATCTCGCCGACGGCCATGCGCGCGGCCGTTGAGCGTCTGGGCGACGGCGCCTTGATGGTCGACCCCCATACGCTGCGCCTCGCCTCGCGATAGGCGCGAAGCGAGGCGTAAAAACGTGTACGGGAGCCACCGGGCGGTCAGATGCGGTCGAGCACGGTGCGCACCAGGTCGCGAATGGCGTCTTTATAGAGGGGGTTGGCCGTGTTGTTGTAGCGGTTGGCAATGATGGAGCAGACGGTCATGGCTTTGTGGCCCATGAGGCGGCCGAGACCCTGCAGCGGTGCCGATTCCATTTCGTAGTTGGTGATTTTGCGGCCTTTGAACTCAAAGGCTTCGATGCGGCTGTTGAGGTCGGGATTGGCCAGGTGCAGACGCACTTCGCGGCCCTGCGGACCGTAGAAGCCCACGGCCGAGATGGTGTTGCCGCGAACCATGTCGTCGCCGCCGATGCGGTCAACGAGCTCTTTGTCGGCGTCGACAACGTAGGGCTTGGCCCAGAGCGGATTCCAGCCGGTGTGGTCGCAGAGGGCGTGCTCGAAGTCGAGGTCGGCAACGGAGTTGCGTCCGGCGTAGTAGTTCAGCACGCCGTCGAATCCGATGGCCTTTTCGGCAATTACGGGAGTGCCGATGGTGAGCTCGGGCTGGAGGGCGCCAGACGTGCCGATGCGCACCATCGTGAGCGAGCGGGGCTCGGGGCGCACTTCGCGTGTGGCGAAGTCCACGTTGGCCAGGGCGTCGAGCTCGGTAACGACAATGTCAATGTTGTCAGGTCCGATGCCGTGGCTCAGACACATGACGGGTTTGCCCTTGTAGGTGCCGCCGATGGTGTGGAACTCGCGCGAGGAGACTTCGAAGGTCTTCTTATCGAAAAACGAGGCCACCATGTCCACACGCGAGGGGTCGCCGACAAGAATAATGCGGTCGGTGAGCTGCTCGGGGCGCAGATGGAGGTGGAAAACTGACCCGTCGGGGTTGATGATAAGTTCTGAGGGGGGAATTATGCGTGGCATATATCTTAAGGTTATGAGGTTGAGGGTTAAGGGTTAAAAGTCAAGAGTTATGGTCGGTCAGCGCGAAATGCGGTAGCGGCCGCCGGGCATCGAAAGCACCAGGCTGCGGAACTCCATGTCGATGAGCAGCGACATCAGCTTGCTCACGGCGAAGCCCGTAGCGGCGGTGAGCTGCGCCAGCGATGCGTCGTCGGTCTGTTCTAAAAAGTCAACAATCAATGCCTCGTCAGGGTTCAGTTCGATGGGCAGGCAGGGCGCGGCGTCGGCCGCGGTGTCGGCCGTTAGCGGCCAGCCCATGGCGCGGGCAATGTCGTCGGCTCCGCTGACCAGGGCGGCCACGTTGGCGGCGATGAGTGCGTTGCAGCCGGCGCTGTAGGTGTCGGCAATGCGGCCCGGCAGGGCAAAGACGTCGCGGTTATATCCCGCGGCGAGGTTGGCCGTTATGAGCGCGCCGCCCTTTTCGGCGCTTTCGGCCACGACCACGCAGTCGCACAGGCCGGCCACGATGCGGTTGCGGGCCACGAAGTTGCCCTTGTGAATCGGCTCGGAGTGGCCGTATTCGGTCAGCAGCATGCCGCCCGAGCGCACGATGTCGCGGGCGTCGGCGCGGTGGTCGGCCGGGTAGATTGTCTGCAGGCCGGTGGCCATGACGGCCACGGTGGGGGCGCCGGCACGCAGGGCGGCGCGGTGGGCGGCGATGTCGATGCCGTAGGCCAGGCCGCTAACGATGACCGTATTGCCCACGCGTTCGTGGAGGTCGGCCACGAGGCGTTCGGTCCAGTCGCGGCCATAGGGGGTGGCATGGCGCGTGCCGACGATGCCTACCGTGTGGCAGGCGTTGAGGTCAAGGCCTCCGGCGGCGTAGAGCATGAGCGGCGCGTCTTCACACTCGAGCAGGCGCCGCGGATAGTCGTCGTCGGTGAAGTAGACGGGGCGCACGGCGTTGCTGCCGACGAAGATTTCCTCGTCGGCGGCGCGGCGCAAGACCTGTGCCCGATAGTCGGCAGAGTAGATGCGTGCGCGCGATTGAGTCAGATATCTGAGCCGAGTTTCGGACATGGCGAAGAACTCGGCCTCGCTGCCCGTCAGGCGCAGAAGCTCGCGGCCCAGCGTGAGGTTCATGCCGCTGATGGCGGCAAAGGCGATTTTCAGCTGAAGGGGCGACGGGGTCATCGGATGAGATAGCGGGCAAAGGCGTCGGCAAGCTCGTCGCCGCGCGTGGGGCGTCCGTCGATGACGTTCACTATGGTTACTTCGGCCTCGGCCACTATTGCGCCGCGCGAGTTGACAATCCACTGGTCGAAGATGAAGCGCGCGCCCTCGCGGCGCAGCGCCAGCCGCGACACGAATTCGTCGCCCAGCCCGAGCGACGTGCGATAGTCAATCGAGATGCGGCGCGCCACGGGCGACATGCGGCGCTCGCGCATGGCGCGGAACGACAGGCCGGCTTCGTTGCAGAATTCATGGCGCGTGTGCTCCATGTAGTTCAGGTAGCAGGCGTTGTTGACTATGCCTTCGGAGTCGACTTCATAGTCGCGCACTTTCATGGGCAGTTCGAAAATGGCGGTTCCGTGTTCCATCAGATACTTAGGTTTTCGTGAGGTTTCAGGTTTTCGAGGCGGTGCAGCTCGAGGTGTTCGCCGTCGAAGGTGGCGTAGCTCATGTTTTGAATCCAGTCGCCGATGATGGCCACCTGCGAGCCTCCGATCCGGCGAAGGGCCAGTTCGTGATAGTGGCCGAAAATGTAGAAGTCGGGCCGCTCGGCAGCCGGCAGCGCGGCGTTGCGCTCGCGCACCCACTGATAGAGCGGGGCGGGGTCGGCCATGCGGGCGTCGGTGCCGGTGTGGTGCTTTTTGCGGTTCTCGCCGCTCCACCAGTAGGCGAACCCCACGGTCCAGCGGGGGTGGACGGCGGCAAAGAGCCGCTGGAGCAGGCGGTTGCGGAACACGGCCCTCATCAGCCGCTCGGCGCGCGGCACCGGGCCGAGGCCGTCGCCGTGGGCAATGACGAAGCGCTTGCCGCCGATGGTTTCCTGCAGAATGCCGTCAACCACCCTGACGCCAAGTTCGCGCGGCAGATAGTCGTAAATCCATATGTCGTGGTTGCCGATGAGCCATGTAATCTCTATGCCCGAGTCGGCCAGGTCGGCCAGAGTGCCGAGAAAACGCACGTAGCCGCGCGGCACGACGTGGCGGTATTCAAACCAGTAGTCGAGCACGTCGCCTACAAGGTAGATGCGCTCGGCCGTCGGGGCGATTGACCGCAGCCAGGCGCACACCATGCGCTCCTGTTCGCGCGGGTCGAGAAAATAGCGGGCGCCCAGATGGAGGTCTGACAGGAAGTAAATCATAAGAAGCCGAGTTCAAGTTTGGCCTCGTCGCTCATCATGTCCTGGTTCCATTCGGGCTCGAACACGATGTTGATTTCAACCGAGGCCACGCCCGGAATCGTTTCGAGTTTCAGGCGCGCGTCGTCAACCAGAAAGTCGGCCGCCGGACACGAGGGGGCGGTCAGGGTCATGTCGACCTGAAGCACGCGCTCGTCGGTGAACTCTATGCGGTAAATGAGGCCGAGCGAATAGACGTCGACCGGAATCTCGGGGTCGAAGACCGTGCGTAGCAGTTCGACGGTCTTGGTCTCGACCGCGAGGCGTTCGTCGGGGGTTACGGTTACCATAAAATTATGTCGGATAAAATAAAACTGTAGGGACGCACGGTGCGTGCGTCCCTACATAGAGTGCGGCGGGTTATTTCATCTTTTCGATGTAATCTTTCAGCGCCTGGTTCTCGGGGTCGAGCTCAAGCATCTTCAGATAGCACTCTTTGGCCTTTTCGGTGTCTTTCTGACCCATGTAGTATGATGCCATGCGCACGTAGGCCTCGTTATAGGCGTTCTTCTCCTTGGTGAGGTTCTCGGGGTTTGCGTTGAGAATTTCAATCACCTTGCTGAAGGCTGCCATGGTTTCTTCGTTGGGCTTGCCGCCGTTTTCAAGCATGGTCAGACGGCCCAGACGCTGATAGGGCACATAGTAGGTGGGGTCGATGGCGATAGCTTTGTTGAAAGCCTCTTTTGCCTTGGCGTAGTTGGCTTTCTGGGCAATGGAATCGCCCTCGCAGGCGTTGGCCAGGCTCTGATAGCGCAGCGCAAGGTTAACGTAGTCAACGTCGCTGGGCTTGCCGTCGGGGGCGAGAGCCACGAACTTCTCCCATGCGGCCACGGCGGGCTCGAAGTAGCGGCGGGCCTCGGCCAGCGAGTCGGCCTTGAGATATTTGTTACCTTCTTCGAAGTTGGACTGCGAGAGGGCGTTGTAGAGGTCGCGGTCGTCGGGGCTCACCTCGGTGGCCTTTACGCGGGCTGCGATTTCGCCGTCAACGTCGCCCATCTCGCCGAGAATGTTGGCATAGCTGGCATAGTCGTTGCCGGTGAACTTGGCGCCGGGTATTTTGAAGTACTTGTCGGCCGATGCCTTGGCGCCGGTATAATCTTTTTTATGTTCGAGGCAGAGCATTTCGAGGCGGCGCAGCTGCTGCGAGTTGGGGTCTTTCGAGAGGCCCTGGTTGACGATGTCCATGCAGCGGTCAATCTCGTCGCCCGAATAGAGCAGCACGGCATAGCGCTCTTCGTCCTTGATGAAGTGGTTGGGGTTCTGGATATATGTGCCGTATTCGCGTGCGGCCTTGGTCCACTCCTTGTTGTCGTAGTAGCGCTCGGCCAGTTCGCGCTGGGCCATGGCCGAGTTGGGCATCAGCTCGTTCAGCTCTTTGAGCTTGTCGATTGCATATTGCGGGTTGGCCTTGGCATAGACGCGCGAGTATTTCACATAAGCGTCGGGCGACTTGGGGTTGAAATAGATTGCCTGGTTATATTCCGTGGCGGCCTCGCCGATCAGGGCGGTGCCCTCGTCGGTGCCGGCGGCAATGGCGCGGTCGCGCAGGGCGTCGCCGCGCATCACGTAATAAGAGGGCTCTTTCTTGTCTTTGCGCACGGCGTTGTCCATGAACTTGTCATACTCCTTGGCATAGGCAACCTTGTCGGCGTTGTAGTAGGCGCGTGCGATTGCCACATGAACGAAGGCCTTGTTCTGAGCCTTGGTGGCCTGTTTGAAGTAGTCTTCGGCAGCCTTTGCGTTGCCCTCTTTCAGGGCAATTGCGCCGAGACCCACGTAGTTGAGACCGTTTTTGGGGTCGAGCGCGATGCCCTCTTCGAAGTTTTTGCGAGCGGTTACCGCGTCGCCGTCGTGGAGAGCGATGGCGCCCAGATAGTAAAGAGCCTCAGCGCGGTCAGTGCCGGGGGCGTTGAGCGTGTTTGAGAGAATCTCTTTTGCGTTGTCGAACTGGTCGGCCTTGAAGTATTCAATGCCGTCTTGATAGCCCTGGTTCTGCGCGCTTGCGAACATGGCGGTCGCAGCAGCCAGAGAGAGCATGATTTGCTTGAGGTTCATTTGTCGATTTGTATTTTACAATTGGTTTAACTATATTCTTTTTGAATGATAACGGCCCGGAAGGTTTAATTATTATTCGGCCAGCTGCACCATGCGGGGCTGCACCGTTGCGGGCAGCACGCCCGTGAGCTGTATGACCTTCTGGCCCTGCATTCCGGTTACGAACGCGTAGAAGGCGTTGTTGAGCGTGCCTCCGACCGAGGTCGTAATCATGTAGATCGAGCGGAACAGCGGGTAGCGGCCGTCGAAAATGTAGGCCTGATAGGGCTTGTAGGCCATGGGTGAGTCGTCGCCGCTGACGGCCAGCACTTTCACGTCGGGGTTGAAGCCGAGGTTGGTCGTGTCGCTGCGCTCCGAGCGGGCGCGCATCTCTTCTTTCGAAAGGGTTGTGCCGTCCATGTCGGTGCTGACCCAGCTGACGCCGATAATGCCGATTGCGCCGCGGTGGCGGCTGACGGCGTCAAACACCGCGCGGCTCGACCCTTCGGCATAGACGTTGGGGCCGAAATCGCGGCCGCCGTTGATGCTGTCGCGCATGAACTGCACCAGGCTGCTGCCGTTTTCGTCGAAGACGATGCGGATTGAGTCGAGTTTCGTGGGCCACATCTCCTTCCATGTCTTTATGTCGCCCGACAGGACGCCCCGCAGCTCTTTCATGGAGATTGCCTCCTGAGGGTTGTCGTTGTTGACAATCAGCGCCACGGCGTCGACGGCGATGCGCTGTTCGCGGGGCTTGCGCTTCTGATTGCGCAGGCGGGTCTTTTCGGCCGTCGTGAGCCGTCGGGCGGCCACGATGGTGCGGATTGAGTTGTCGGGGTTCATCAGCGAGTCAAACGCCGCGCTTTGCGACACGTAGTAGGGCACGACCAGCGCCTGACGCCGCGAGTTGTTGTAGGAGTATTCGAACACGTCGATTTCCTGGTCCATGATGTTCTCGAACGACGCGTCGCAGGCCAGCTGCATGTGTTCGACTTTCTGCTCGACGGTGCCGGCCTTGCGTTCGCCGCAGCCGGCTGCCATGAGCGCCGGCAGCACCACCAGCGCCGGCAACAATCGCTTAAACTTCATCATATGTTTGAATCAATGCCTTTGATTTGACGGTAGGCGCGCCAGAGGCCATAGGCGA
The DNA here is from genome assembly GCA_902495245.1 of uncultured Porphyromonadaceae bacterium. Lineage (GTDB taxonomy): Bacteria > Bacteroidota > Bacteroidia > Bacteroidales > Muribaculaceae > UBA3263. Next base: position 243,222 of record CABUWI010000002.1, on the reverse strand, counting down.
TGAACAGGCAGCCGCCGACGTAGCGCACCCAGTCGAATTTGGGGTCGTCCCACCTGAACCAGTTGATAAGCAACAGTATGCCCACGCCGACATATATCACGACCATAAATATGCCGAAAACGTTGCGCATAATCTGCGAACTGTTGCGGCGTTCGGGCCGGCGCCCGTTGTCTTCGTTCATCATATTGTCCATAAATTTTGGTTTTTCTTGTTAAAACATAGCTGCGGCTTTTAAGGTTCATGTCGTGGGGGCGACGTGAAGACGCATCGCAAAGTTACTCAAAAAAATCGGTTTGACGTAATTTTTTGCAGTTTTTCGATGGAATGTTTGCGCGGTTGGGAAATTATGCGTAACTTTGCAGCGTGAAAAGCCAATGGTTCCATGGCCGAGTGGTTAGGCAACGGTCTGCAAAACCGTGCACAGCAGTTCGATTCTGCTTGGGACCTCCCCGTTAGCAAACCCGCGTCCTCAACTGACGGCGGGTTTTGTTGTCTTTTGAATATTTGCTTAAATTTGCGCCATGTCTTCAGTTTTGATTGTACTTCCGATTCTGACCTTGTTGATGTTTGACCTCGGGCTGACGCTCAGGGGCGAGGATTTTGCAATGGTGTTCAGACGTCCGGCCGCAGTGGTTGCCGGCCTGACGGGGCAGATTCTGTTGCTGCCGCTGATCGTGATGGTGCTCTCTATTGCCATGGGGCTGTCCGACCATTATATAGTCGGCCTGATGCTGATTGCATGCTGCCCGGGCGGCAGCTCGTCGAACGTGTTCACGGGCATTGCGCGCGGCGACGTGGCGCTGTCGGTGAGCCTCACGGCCTTAAGTTCGATTATAACGCTGATTACCCTGCCGCTGCTCATGGGGGCCGTCGTGGACCTGCCTGTGGGCAAGCTGGTCATGCAGAATCTTGTGCTTGTGTTGCTGCCGGTTGCCGTCGGCATGATTGTGCGCAGCCGGCGTCCGTCGGTCGCAGAATCGATTCACAAGGTGCTGGGGCGCCTGGCCTTTCCGCTGCTGATGTTGCTCGCGGCATTATTTTTCGTGGCCAACCGCGAGGAAATCATTGACAATTTCCCCGTGCTCGGCCCGACGGTTACGCTGCTCGTTGTGCTGGCCATGGGTGCCGGCGCTCTGATGTCATGGATTGCTCATCTTAACAGTCGCGAGCGCAAGACGCTCATAATCGAAGTCGGCATGCAGAATGCCGCTCAGGCCATAGCACTGGCTTCTTCGCCTCTGGTGTTCAACGACCAGACGCTTGCTATTCCGGCTATTGTCTACGCGCTGATGATGAATGTGTTGCTTCTCATCTACGTGGCCATAGTCAAGCGATGGAAGAACTGATGCAATATGTGTGGCTGCACCGCCTGTGGCCGCCGGGAAAGATGTTTGCCAACGACGGGCGTCCCGTGTCGGTTATTGACGTCGGGCGTCAGAACCGCGATGCGGGCCCGGATTTTTTCAATGCCAAGGTCAGAATCGGCGATGAAACCTGGTGTGGCAACGTGGAGTTTCACGTGCGCGCCTCTGACTGGCACCGCCACGGCCACGACTCGGATCCGGCCTATGATTCGGTGATTCTTCACGTAGTGCAGTTTGACGACTGCGCAATCACCACCCGTGGCGGCCGCCGCTTGCCGCAGATGGTGCTTGAGTGTGCGCGCGACTTCTCGCAGCGCTATGCCGCCTTTGTCGGCAATCAGGCCAACACCCTGGCCTGCGCGTCTGAAATCAAGGCGCTCGGGCCGGTGGCCGTTCGCGACTGGCTCGACTCGCTGGCCTACGAGCGGTTATATGCCAAGGTCGAGGCCATAAGGGCACGCCTTGAGCGCACGGCGGCCAACTGGGAGCAGACGGCGTTCGTAACCCTGGGGCGCGCGCTCGGCGCGGGCATCAACGGCGACGCCTTCGAGCGGGTGGCGGCATCGCTGCCGCTGAGGCTGATGCACAAGCATTCAGACTCGTTGCTGAGCCTCGAGGCGCTTCTGCTCGGCCAGGCGGGTTTGATTGACCCGCGAGCCCGCGACCCCTATGTCGAGCGCCTTGGGCGCGAGTATGAATTTCTCGCCTCGAAGTTCGGTCTGAAGCCGCCCGAGGCTATTGTGTGGCGCATGAGCCGCATGCGTCCGGCCTCGTTCCCCCACAGGCGCCTGGCCGCGCTGGCCGCCATGGTTTGCGGCGGGTTCAGGCTGATGCAGCGTGTGGCCGACGTTGAGAACGAAGAGCAGGCGCGCGCCCTGTTCCGGTTTGAACTGACCGGCTACTGGGCCAACCACTGCAATCTGAGCGGGGCGTTGTTGCCGGGCGGCGCGTCGGCTTTCGGGGCGTCGACAGTAGACATGCTCGTGGTCAACGTCGTGGCGCCCTTGATGATGGCCTGGTCGGACTTTACCGGCGACGATCTTCTCGCCGAGCGGGCCGTAGACATTCTCGAACATCTGCCACCGGAAAACAATCGCTTCACGCGCGACTTTACGGCTGCCGGAGTGGCCTGCCCCGACGCATTCGTGTCGCAGGCCATGGTGCAGGCCCATACGGCCTATTGCGACGTGCGCAAGTGCCTGTACTGCAGGGTGGGCCACAGACTGCTCGCCGCGCGTGTAACTCCTTGAAATGCAAAAATGAATACTAAAGAAATCGGTAATGCCGGCGAGGAGCGGGCTTATGAACTGCTCGCGTCGAAGGGCTATGCGATTATAGGGCGCAACGTAATTATCGGGCATGTCGAAGTCGATATTCTGGCCATGTACGGGGCGCGCGTGGTGGTCATCGAGGTGAAGACCCGCAAGGACGACCATCTTGACAGCAACTTTGCCATTGACCGAGAGAAGATTTACCGACTGTGTCGCGCAGGTGCCAACTATGTGAAAATCAACAATCTGCCCCACGAGGTGCAGATTGACGCCATATTGATAACGAACCACGCCGACGGAACCGCCGACGTGGAACATATGGAGGACATAGCGCTGCCGCCGCGACGGCGGCGCCGATAGATTAACGGTGGGACTCGCGCAGCAGGTCGCTGACGGTCTTGACGGGATTAAACGTGGCGGCGGGCACCTCGATGAACACGGTGTTCCAGTCGCTCATGGCTCCGTTCCAGAGGCCGGGCAGCTCCAGGGCCTGCAGCTCGCGGCCGTTGGCCGACTTGCGCGAGATGAAGCCCGTGGCGGGGTCGACATAGCGTTTCAGGTCGTAGGGGCGGCCTTCGGGGTCGTGAAGGTAGCAGACAAGGTCAACGGGGTTGAAGTGGGTGGCCTTCTCCATCAGGTGCTTATATTCGGGCGCAATCTGGTGGCTCTCGAGAATCTGGGGCGACGACGTGCCGTCGGGGTTGACGGCCAGGAACGGGCCGCCGCCCGGCTCGCCCTCGTTGACCACCATGCCGCAGACGCGCAGCGGGCGGTTGAACTTCTCGAGCAAGAAGCCCTCGAGGTCTGCGTCAGAGAGCGTCTTCATGCGCGGGTCGCGCACCTGCAGCGTGTCGTGCAGAAAGGCAATCATTTCGCGCTGGCGCTCGATGGGGCAGTTGCCCGAGCGCAGCTCGGCGATGTACTTCGCGATGGTGTCGTGAATCAGAATCAGCTCGCCGGCCAGAATCTTTTTCCACTCTATCGTTGCGGCGCGCCGGCTTTCGGGAACGACGTTGTCAATGTTTTTGACGAACACTACGGCCGAGTCCAGGTCGCCTAAGTTCTCGATGAGGGCGCCGTGGCCGCCGGGGCGGAACAGCAGCGAGCCGTCTTCGCGGCGGAAGGGGGTGCCGTCGAGGTTGGCGGCGATGGTGTCGGTGTTGGGCTTCTGCTCCGAGAAACTTGCGTCGATTTTTATTCCATAAGCAGCTTCGCTGCCTGGCAGCGTGTCGGCCAGTTTCTGCTCGAAGAGTTTGCGGTGGGCGGGACTGACGGTGAAGTGCAGCTTCAGCGTGCCGCCGGGGGCGACGGCCGTGGCCGCGCCTTCGGCAATGTGTTCCTCGACGGGCGTGTGGGGCGCTTTCGGATAGGAGTGGAACAGCAGCAGCCCCTTGGGCAGCGCGCCGTAGTTGAGTCCGGCCTCGCCGATGATTCCGGCAATGATGTCCTTATAGCGTTTTTCGGCCTTGAGGTCGTTGACCGACTTGCCGTAGTTGTTGATGCACACGGCGTTGAGAGCCTGATAGAAGGCGAATTCTTCGATGTGGTCAATCACGCGTTCGGGCTCCGAGCCGGGCGAGGGGACGTCGCTGTCGCCGTCAAGAAAATTGAACAGCGACTTGAACATGCGCGAAGCCGCGCCCGATGCCGGCACGAACTTGCACGCCTCGCCGCCGTCGGCCAGATACATATCCCAGCGCTTCAGGGCTTCGGCCTGCTGCGCCGCGTCAAGGCGCATGATGCCGTGGCCTGCCGTGGCCGAGTCAACGATTTTGAGCATGGGGAAACCGGTCTTGAACCGGTTCAGTTGCGCTTCGGCCTGTTCGGGGGTGATGCCTTTGGCCGCCAATGTCTTGAGGTCTTGTTCAGTCATGAGGGTATAGATTTAGGTGTTCACAAATTTAAGCAATTATATCCATATAACAAAACTTTTGGAAAGATGGCTTGTTTTTGTATTACAAATGACGTAACTTTGCGTTCTAAAACAGATACTTATATGGCAATGACAATCAATTCTTCGCCTGTGCTCACGGGCGAATCTGCAAAAGCGTTTGTTGAGGAAGCAGAGCGCAACGGCAAGTTGCCCACGCCGCGCCTATCGCCCGAACGCGAAGCCCAGCTTCGCGAAATGGATCGCCGTTCTCGCGAATTAGTGGCATCTCTATTTGCGCGTAAGAATGGATAACAATCCAAATTTCAGCCTTGCGACTGATGCGACCCGACTTCCGTACACTCAGGAAGTTGCATCTTTTTGCGCCCCTTTCAGCTGCGAAGATAAAGACCTTGACGAGTTTTTTGCAAAAGATGCGTTTTTATATGATACCGAACTGTTAGGCAGAACATATGCCTGGGTAAATTCAAAAAATACTCGGCAGATTTTGGGTTTAATCACTCTTGCCAACGACAGTGTCAAGTCTCAGCATATTACCAAGTCTGCTAAAAATCGTCTGCAAAGGAGTGTGCCAAATCCCAAACGCGGAATCAACTTCCCGGCTGTTCTGATTGGCCGACTGGGTGTATCTGCCGAGTGTCGCGGCAAAGGGTTGCATGTCGGGAGCCAGATACTTGACTTTATTAAGGATTGGTTTCGCTCTGAGGAAAACAAAACCGGTTGCCGTTTTATTGTTGTGGACGCCTATAACAATGAAAAGACATTACATTTCTATGAGAAGAACGGCTTCAAGCCGCTTTATAAAACCGAAGAGGAAGAACGCGCATTTTTGGGATTGGAACCGGACGAACCGCTGTCAACCCGCTTTATGTTTTTCGACTTGAAACTCAAGTAGCGTATGCGAAGTCTGCCAATCATACTCATTCTGTTGCTGATTAGTGTCTGCGGGTGTTCGCAGCCGCAGCCGCGCGAGTTTGATGAGGCGGAGCGGCTGATGCAGACTGACCCCTCGGCCGCGCTGGCCCGACTGAACAGCGTCGACGTGTCCGAGCTGGAAGATTCGGCCGCTATGGCGCGCTGGGCTCTGCTATATAGCGAGGCGTTGGTGGTCAACCGATTGTCTGCGCCAACCGACACCATTGTTGACATTGCTATAGGCTATTACGGGCGCCATAATCAGACCGATGAGTTGCGGAGGGCGTCGCGGCTGAAGGCGATAATCAAGGCGACCGATAATGTTGACCCCTTGGCGACCGCGCTTTATCTTCAGAAAGAGAAGGAGTTTCTGTTATATAAGGAGCGCGCGAGACGTAATTTATACACCTTAATCGGAGGCATATTGCTGCTTATAGCGGCCGGAATCATCGTGTGGCTGCGTCAGCGCCTCAGAATCCAATCGTTAGAGAATGAAAATCTGATTGCCGAGGCCTCTACATTCAAATGCGATTTAGAGTCAAGCCGCGGCGATGTCAGCCGTCTGGAGACGAAGCTGCGCGGATTGCTTGAAAATCGGTTTTCGCTCATCGACTCGCTTTGCCAGACATATTACGAATCGCAAGGCACCAAATCGGAGCGCAAGGCAATTGCCGACAAGGTGAAAAGCGAAATCGAGGCGGTCCGCACCGACTCATTTCCCGAGATGGAGCGGGCCGTAAACGACTGCCGCGACAATATTCTCATCAGAATCAGGCAAAGCTGCCCCGACATCAAGCCGGAAGATTACATGCTGCTGGTGTTCCTTGCCTGCGGCCTTTCGTCGCGTGCCATCAGTCTGCTGCTGGGCGAAACGGTCGAAGTGGTCTATAAGCGCAAGTCGAGGCTGAAAGCGCGCCTGAGCAAGTCGGTCGGCGCCATTGCTCCCGAAATACAGGCGATTTTCTGACCCTGATTTCCACACGGTCAGACTTTTTTGCGCGCGGCCATTGCAAGCTGCGATAAATCAGTGAGTTGCAAATCGTATGGTCAGACTTATTATTTGGCTGTTCAGTGCTTTTGTGAGTAATTTTGCATCAAAAAACTCACTCACATGAACGCTAAATTTTTCTTGTCAATTCAGCTCGTATTTCTCGCCTTCACGGGCGCGTACGCTCAGACTCATGAATCGGCCGACAGCCTTGCCCGCGAGTTGCGGGAGGTGGTGGTAACGGCGAAGCAACCGGCCACAAAACTTATCGGCACGACCCTCGTTTCAACCATTGCCGGCTCGAATCTCGCCGACCTTGGCACCGCGCTTGACGTGCTGGCGCAGTTGCCGATGATAAAGGTTGCTGACAATGCCGTCAGCGTTATCGGCAAGAGCGACGTCGAAATCTACATTGACGGGCGCCCGATGCGCGACGGTGAGGAACTGCAGCAGTTGCTCTCGTCAAACATGAAGACCGTCGAGCTGCTCATGGCGCCCGGGGCGGCTTATGCGAGCACCACCGGTGCGGTGCTGAAGATTACAACGCGCCGAAACTTCGCGGCGGGGCTGTCATTCACCGACCGGCTGCAAATTCAGCGGCGACGCAAATGGTCGGTGATGGACTATCTTAATCTCAGCTATCGGGTCGGCAGCTGGGAAATATTTGCCGACGGGACGATAAACCGCAACAATTCGCTGAACCGAGGCACGACAACCAACAGCCTCGTATATGACGGCGCCGCAACCACCGTAGGCGGCAGTCAGCGCAACCTGTTTTCAGCCACTGCGGGCGTGGTCAGAGGCGGAATCAACTACGCCAAGGGCCCGCAAAGTTTCGGGGCATACTATCGCTACAACCCCGAGCGGGGCGACTTCAACAACTCAGGCTCGGAATGGCTCAATGACAGCCCTGCCATCGGCCGCGAAATAGGCAAGCGCATCAGGGCGCACAGCCATATGGCATCGCTCTATTATGAAAACAGATTTGCCGGCAAATATCTTCTTCACTTTGACGGCGACTTCCGCCTGTCGGTCGAAAACAACCGGGTCGCGACTGCTTATCCCGAAACCGCCGTCCCGGCCGTCAACTCGACCGACAGGCGCCTCTCGACCCTATGGGCCGGAAAACTGTCCCTGAATTTCCCTCTTTGGAGCGGAGAGTTCACCGCGGGCATGCAAGACAGCTACACCCGCACTTCGCTCGATTATTGCATGCTCAATGCTGCGGTAGGCGAATATATCCCCTCGTCGCTGACCGATGCGCGCCAGATCTCGGCCGCCCTCTTCGCCACCTGGGCCCGTACGTTCGGACGGTTCTCACTCTCGGCGGGCGCAAGATATGAATATGTCGATTATGACTTCAGGGTGAACGGCCGGCGCGACGGAGATGTCAGCCGCCGCGACCATCTGCTCACGCCCGACCTCTCGCTCGGCTATGCGTTTAACGATGAGGCGCAACTGAGCCTGAGCTATAAAGCGGCAACGGTCAAGCCGCCATATTCGCAGCTCACCGGCTCGCTCAGCTATGTCGGCTCGCACGAAATCGAGGGCGGCAATCCCGGGCTGCGCGATGAGAAGATGCACGATATTCAGCTTTTCGGAACGTGGAAAGGATTCATGCTTCAGGCCGACTACACCCGCGCGCTCTCCACCTACGCCTTCGTCAAGCAACCATATCCCGCCGACAATCTTCAGCTGATTATGCACCCCGTCAATATCGACGTATCGGCGTTGACACTCTACCTCGTATGGAGCAAGTCCGTGGGCCGGTGGACGCCGAATGTTACGGCCGGCATGTATAGGCAGTGGCTTCGCCTCGGCAATAACCGATATGACAAGCCGATATTCTCCTATTATTTCGACAACACCTTCTCGCTGCCCCGCGGCTGGCTGATTACGGCCAACATCAGCGGCAGCTCGCAGGGCGACATGCACACCAACCGCTTCGGCGCCTCATGGTTCACGATGGACGCCTCGGTCGGCAAGACATTTTTCGGCAAATCGCTAACCGTGAAACTCACGGCCACCGACATCTTCAACACTGCCGACAATGACTGGACCATGAACACCTGCGGCGTCTTCGTCGACAAGCGCCAGAGCTACGACCGCCGCGGTCTCTCGCTCGACATCATCTACACCTTCCGTCCCCGCAAAAGTGCCTACAAAGGCACCTCCGCCTCCCCGGCCGAAGCGAAACGCCTGTAATCTCCTAATCTCCGTTTGCCATAGTTGATATATTTGGTGCCACCTCCGGCGCGTCCATTGATTGTGGCGATGACAATATCAAGTATCCGTGAGCGGAGCTGTTTGGCATTTTCGCTTTCCGTCAACTGCATACCGACATTGAGCACGGCACGGAAGTTGAATAAGCCAAGTTGAGTAGTTTTGCTCCCGACATTGATGACGGGAGCAAACTGTAGCTTAAACTCTTTCAGCTGTTTACCTTTGCTTAAAATGTAGCCGTTATATTTCAGCTCTTTGGCCGGAAATTTTTTGATGCCGGGCGGTCAGGGGCGGCGGAGGCGGAGGTAGTCGGCGAGGTCGGCGGGGGTGAGGACCATGGCGGCGACGGCTTCGGGGGTGTGGGTCGGGCGGAGTTGGGCGAGGTTCTGGGCGCGGTCGCGTTTGGCCAGGCGTTGGCCGAGGGCGTTGCGCAGCAGGGGAATGTGGGCGAATTCGGGCACGGGGTAGCCCAACAGTTCGTAAAGGTAAATCTGCATGGCCGAGGAGGGGAGCAGGTCTTCGCCGCGCACCACTTCGGTTATGCCCATCAGGGCGTCGTCAACCACTACGGCGAGCTGGTAGGCCCAGGCGCCGTCGGCGCGTTGCAGAATGAAGTCGCCGCAGTCGCGCGCCAGGTTGAAACGCTGCGGGCCGAAGTTGCGGTCGGTGAAGCAGACGTCGCGGTCGGGCACCCAGAGCCTGACCGAGTGGCGCCCGACGGGGAAGTCGACGCGGCGGGGCATGCCCTCGGGGCGGCAGCGTCCGCCGTAGATGACGGCGCCGTCTGAGGCGTGTGGCGCCTGAGTGGCCATGATTTCGGCTCGGGTGCACGTGCAGGGATAGGTGAGTCCCATCTGAGTCAGGCGGTCGAGATGGGCGGCATAGACCGGTCCGCGGCGGCTTTGGCTGTACGGGCCGTTGGGGCCGAGGTCGGCAGTTCCGCCTTCGTCCCATTGCAGGCCGAGCCAGCGCAGGTCGTCTTCAAGCTCAAGGGCATATTCGGGACGCGAGCGGCCGGCGTCGAGGTCTTCGATGCGCAGAATCCAGCGGCCGCCGCGACGTTTGACAGAGAGCCATGACATCAGGGCGGCATAGACGTTGCCCAGGTGCATGCGTCCCGTGGGCGACGGGGCGAAGCGGCCTACGGGGAGGGTCATGACCGTCGCCCCGCCTTGGCGTAGTAGCGGCAGAGGTCGGTAATCGGGCAGTTGAGACAGTCGGGGCGGCGTGCCTTGCAGACGTAGCGCCCGTGGAGAATCAGCCAGTGGTGGGCGTCGGGAATGTCGGCTTCGGCTATGTGGCTGACGAGTGCCTTTTCCGTCTGCAGCGGGTTTTTGCTGCCGGTGGTGAGGCCTATGCGCTCGCTGACGCGGAACACGTGGGTGTCTACTGCCATGGCCGCCTTGCCCCACACCACGGCGAGCATCACGTTGGCCGTCTTGCGCCCCACGCCGGGCAGCGACAGCAGCGAGTCCATGTCTGACGGCACCTCGCCGCCGAATTCGTCGACCAGCCGGCGTGCCATGCCCAGCAGCGACTTGGTCTTGTTGTTGGGGTATGAGCATGAGCGAATCAGCTCGAACACTTCTTCAGGCCGCGCGGCGGCCAGGGCGGCCGGGGTGGGGAAGGCCTCGAACAGAGCGGGCGTGATGAGGTTGACGCGTTTGTCGGTGCACTGCGCCGACAGAATCACGGCACAGAGCAGCTGGAAAGGATTGGCATAATGAAGCTCGGTCTGAGGCGATGGCATTGCCTGCCTCAGGCGTTCCATCACGCCGTCATATCTTTCCTGAAGAGTCATTTAGCGGGCCGAGACGAACTCGTCGAGGAACCGGACGTCGTTTTCAGAGAAGAGGCGCAGGTCATTGACGCGATATTTCAGGTTGGTTATGCGCTCGATGCCCATGCCCAGGGCGTAGCCGCTGTAGACTTTCGAGTCGATACCGCAGGCGTCGAGCACGTTGGGGTCGACCATGCCGCAGCCCAGAATCTCCACCCAGCCCGTGTGCTTGCAGAATGCGCAGCCCTTGCCGCCGCAGATGTTGCACGAGATGTCCATCTCGGCACTCGGCTCGGTGAAGGGGAAGTAGCTGGGGCGCAGGCGAATCTGCGTCTCCGGGCCGAACATTTCGCGCGCAAAGAAGAGCAGGGCCTGCTTGAGGTCGGCGAAGCTTACGTTCTTGTCGACGTAGAGCGCCTCGACCTGATGGAAGAAGCAGTGGGCACGGGCCGAGATGGCCTCGTTGCGATAGACGCGGCCGGGGCAGATGATGCGGATTGGCGGCTGAGTGTGCTCCATGACGCGCGTCTGCACCGACGACGTGTGGGTGCGCAGCAAGACGTCGGCCGGGTCGCGCGAGATGAAGAAGGTGTCCTGCATGTCGCGCGCGGGGTGGTCAGCGGCGAAGTTAAGGGCCGAGAAGACGTGCCAGTCGTCTTCAATCTCGGGGCCTTCGGCAATGCTGAAGCCGAGGCGCGAGAAGATGTCGACGATTTCGCGGCGCACTATGTTCAGCGGGTGGCGTGAACCCATGGCCACGGGGGCGGGAGTGCGCGTCAGGTCAATGGCGGCGGCCTCGTCGGCTGCCTGACGGCCGGTTGCTTCGGCGCGCAGGGCGTTGATGCGCTCGGTGGCCAGGTTTTTAAGTTCGTTGAGTTTGGCGCCGAGTTCGCGTTTCTGTTCTGCGGGAACGGTGCGGAAGTCGTTCATGAGCTGCGAGATGGCGCCCTTTTTGCTGAGATATTTGATGCGGAGTTCTTCAACTTCGGCCTCGGCCGAGGCGGTCAGCGAGGCAATCTCCGCTTTCAGTGATTCAATTTTCTGAAGCATAGTGGTTTCAAATTTTCTGCAAATTTACGCTTTTTGCCTTGAATTTTCAACCAATTGCGCCATTTTTTCTCCTTATGATTGCAATTCTCCCCGGTTGCCTACATAATGAATGTAGGGACGCACGGCTCGTGCGTCCGCACTCAACTATCGGTGTGGCAGTGCGTTATGTGCCATGTGTGGCGGACGCACGGGCCGTGCGTCCCTACCCTTTTTGCATAATGCAGCCGGGAGTCAGCTTTTGCAAAAGCCGGCCCCCGGCAGTGGGTTGATTGTCAGGCGTAATTAGATGCGGGCTGCGTCGAGTTCTTTCTGAACCTTTGCGGCTGCCTTTTCATATTTTTTCTTCGACTTGGCGTCGCCTTTGGCTTTCATCTCGTCATAGAGCTTCCAGAGGCCGGCCTTGGCTACGGCGTCTTTCTGAGTGGCGGTGAAGGCGGCGGCTGCCTCTTCGGCTGCCTTCTCTTCGTCGGCGGGAGCGTAGGCGTGTTTGTAGCCCTTGGTTTCGTTCCAGTGGCCGCGGGTGAAGTCGGGGAAGGAAACGGCGGCGCTGTTGTTGTCCATCGACAGCGAACCGAGCTCGGCCAGGCAGCACCATTCGGCCAGGTCATATACGTCCATGTCGAGGGGAAGGCCGTTCTGCAGGCAGTAGACCATGCGGGCGTCCATGAAGAAGTCCATGCCGCCGTGGCCGCCTACTTTCGAGGCCATTTCGCCGTATTTCTTGATGATAGGGTGCTCGTATTTCTCTTCGAGAGCTTTCTTGGCCTCTTCGGGCATGAAGCCGTGAGAGCTGAGGTCGTCAACCTTGGGTGTTTCGGCATTGCCCGTGGCCTTGAGCTGAGAGGCGTCGATTGCATAGCCTTCGACGGGATATTTGTTGGCGAAGCCCTTGGTGCCCGTGAGCTGATAGAGGCGGTTATAGGGCTGGGGATTCATGACGTTGTGCTGAATTTCGACCACTTTGCCGTTGGCGGTGCGCATCAGGGTGGTGGTGTGGTCGCCGTTGCGGTAATTCTCGCAGGGCTTGCCGGTCTTTTTCTCCACATATTCCTTGCCGTGAACCGACTTGGTGTCCATGGCGGTGAGGGTAGTGAAGCGGTCGCCGCGGTGAATGTCGAGCACCTGGGCAACGGGGCCGAGGCCGTGGGTGGCGTAGACGTCGCCGCGGTTCTCCATGTTATACTTCATGCGCCAGCCCAGTTTGTCGGGGTCGTCTGCGGGATTCGACCAATAGTAGCCCCAGAAGTCGTCGAGGTTGTGGATATAGGCGCCCTGAGCGCGGAGCACTTCGCCGAACACGCCGTGCTGGGCCATGTTCAGTGCGCGGAGCTCGAACCAGTCGTAGCAGCAGTTTTCAAGAATCATGCAGTGCTTGCGGTTCTTCTCTGAGAGGTCGATGAGCTCCCAGCACTGTTCGAGGTTCATGGCCGAGGGCACTTCGATTGCGGTGTTCTTGCCGTTTTCGAGTGCGGCCTTGGCAACGGGGAAATGGTGGTCCCAGTCGGTGGCCACGTAAACGAGGTCGATGTCGGGGCGCTTCACGAGTTCTTCATAGCCTTTTTCGCCCGAGTAGATGTCGGCGGGTTTGAGGCCGGCTTCGCGCAGAAATTTCTGGCAATTTTCAGCACGTTTCTCTTCATAGTCGCAGAGAGCCACGATTTCCACGCCGGGAATGTGGGTGAAGCGGGCAACGGCTCCGGGACCGCGCATGCCGAGGCCGACAAAGGCCACGCGCACTGCTTTCATTTTGGGCACGGTGAGACCGAGCACGTCTTCCTGGCCGGCGGGGCGCACGGGGTCTTCAACGACAATCGTGCCCTTGTCCCAGTGCCACTTGGTCGAGGGCGAGAGCGACTGCGCGCCGGCGGTCTGCGCGCCCATGGCGATTACGGCGGCGATGGCGGCCGTAATAAACTTGTTGATTTTCATGATGTTTATTTGATATTAGAGTTAATATTACTGCAAAGATACGAATAAAAATCCACACGGCCAACACCGAGCCGTCAGAGTTTGATGTAAATTTTGCGGCGCCATAGCGGATAGCCGGCCGTCCAGCATATGGCGGTGAGCCCCGCGGCCCATATCATCGACGGCATGGCCGAGTCGGGGCCGAACAGCGGCAGCAGCCATCGGGTGTAGACCCATGACGGCAATGCGTCGCCGCCGATGCTGATCTGCCACAGCGCTTCGGCCAGCAGCGAGCTGAACACGTAGAGCGCCAGCGGGTTCACGCCGAACACCGTGGCGGCCGGAAGCCAGCGGCGCCGGCCCTTGATGTCGACAATGTAAATCAGTGCGCCCAGCAGTTGCGCGCCGAGGCCGCACGTGGTCAGCACGAACGTCGGCGACCATACTTTTTTGTTCACCGGCAGCACCGGTTCGAGCAGGAAGCCGCAGAATGCCAGCGCGAACCCGATGAGCATCAGGCGCCACAGCCTGCCTTCGTTGCCGGGCACTCGCAGCAGCATGCGGCCGCAGAGATAGCCGATGAGCACGTGGGCCACCGACGGAATCGTGCCCAGCAGCCCTTCGGGGTCGAAGGCGATGCGCTCGGGCACCCAGTCGTGATACATATGGCTCTCGCCGAGTACGGCCAGGTCTACGCGCGCCACGATGTTGTTGACCGACGGCTCGAAGCCGCGCCCCAAGAGCAATATGGCCGCATAGGCGCCGAGCGTCAGTCCCACGGCCCATCTCACGCCCCGCAGCGGAAGCACCAGCGCTGTCAGTGCCGCAAGCCCGTAGCTGAGCGCCAGGCGCGGCAGCACGCCCATCAGCCTCAGCCGACTGAAGTCAAGCCCGCTGATGACGCCACTCATGCCCTTTTCGACATAGTCGAGCGCAAGACCTACGAGGAAAATCAGCACCGTGCGCCTGACCACCTTGACCACGGCCGGTGCAGACAGTTTATAGTCATAACGGCGCAGGGCATAGGCCATGCCTACGCCCATAATGAATACGAACCAGGGGAAGACGAGGTCGGCAGCCGTGAGGCCGTTCCATGTTGCGTGGTGGAGATGCCGGTAAATCGGGGCGCCCCACAGACCGCAGTTCACAAGAATCATCAGCGCGATTGTGAGTCCGCGCATGGCGTCGAGCGCCTCGAGGCGCCCCGTGGGAGTCGGCTTCGGCTCTGTCTGCATCTTGTGTGGGGGAAGAGAGAGAAAAATAATAGGTCGGAGTGACAGGATTCGAACCTGCGACCACCTGGTCCCAAACCAGGCGCGCTACCGGGCTGCGCTACACTCCGAATAAAATTAAACAGGCGTCGGTTCTCGTCAGAAGCGACGCCCGCATGCCGTGAGCGGCGAGGCAAAAATTACTTGCAGCCGATGGCGTCGCTTACAGTGAGGCTCTTGCGGCCTTTTGCGCGGCGGCGGGCAAGTACCTTGCGGCCGTTGGCGGTAGCCATTCTTTCACGGAAACCGTGCTTGTTAACACGCTTGCGGTTGGAGGGTTGGAATGTTCTTTTCATCGCGATTTATATGATTTTGATTTACGTAAATATTCAATTCCTTTCGGTTTACGGACTGCAAAGGTACGCAAAATAATTAAGAATTAAAAATTAAGAATTAAAAATTACGTGAATTTGCGAAGCCGAGTGTCGGTTTGGGGGAGCACCGGCAGCCAATTGATTCCTTGAATTCGCATAGTCCGAGGCTCGGAATTCCGTCTTCTGAGGCCGGTCCGATGTCAAGAATCTGATAACCGATGGCCCGGTAGTGTTCGGCTGTCAGCATTGCCAAGAGGTTCATTACGTATTTATATGGCGAGTCGGGAATATGACCCCAATAAATTACTTGGGCTATGCCGGGGGCAACATGGTATATGATGGCGGCAGCGACATCGGTGGCGCCGTCTGTAAGCACGAAAGAATCGGCGGTTACGGGCCCCTCGACACCGATGGTCGTAACAACTTGTTCGGCTGACATTCTGAGCGGGTAGCCATGAGCCGCTTTGTTTATTTTGATAACTTCATATGCCCGTAACGGCTCGCATGGTTCCAGCACAAAGTTTTGTCGCATCACTTGCCTAAGTTTCCAACGCTCACCGGTTATTAAAATAGAGGCGTATTCGCCGGGGGCGAATGAGGTCAGGTCGATGTGATAGTTCCAGTCTGAGTAGAGGGCGCGGGCGCCCGCGTTGAGGAGCGCGAGCTGAGTTTTTGCGTTCATCGAGGGGCTATACATGGCCGGAGGTAATGTAATCTGCAAGCCGGGGAAGGCTGAGGCTAATTCGTCGGCCGCCTGTTGAACCACGGCGGCGGTTTGCTCTTTGTTGAAGTCGAAGCAGGCGAAGGGGGCCGAGAACGGTGCCTTGAACTTGCCGTCGGCGGTTTCGCCTATGGTCAGGCCGAGCACGGGCTTGCCATGGTCCGATTCAAACATCAGGCGAATCACGCGCTTGACTTTCGATGCGTTAAGCTCGGTAAAAGCGGGCGTATTATAAACTACCTGCGACTTGGGGAAGAGTCGCAGGTAGTCGGTAGATGAGATTTCGTGCAGGGTCATTTGACGAGGACTTTGTGGCCGTTGACAATGTAGATGCCGGCGGCGGGGCGTCCGGCGACGCGGCGTCCTTGCAGGTCAAACACGGCGTCAGCCTTGTCGGCGTCGGTTTCGATGCCGCCGATGGTGTCTTTGACGGTCGAGTCGGTCAGGCCGGTATATTCGAGCGCGGCAATCTGTTCGGCGGTCAGGGCGCAGTTCCAGAAGCGGGCGCTGTGAATAGTGGCTTTCAGCGGATATTTGTTGGAGCTGTCGTTAGTAACGATGCCGCCGATGTAGAGGGCGTTGGCCTCCGGAACGTTGCCGAAGTGTACGTGGCCGTAATTGCCGAGGGTCGAAAGGGCGATGGTGCGAATCAGCGAGCCGTCGCGATAAAGCTCATAGCCCACGGTCGGGTCGCACACGATGGCAACTTTCACTTCGTTGGTGTTGACGTCGGTGTTCTGGGTGTACCAGCCCTCAAGCTTGTTGAGGCCCATGTAGCGCGGGCCGATGCGGTTGCCGTCTATGGCCACGAAGCTGAAATATTCGTTGTTGCGAGTGTCGGTGGCGGCGGCATATGCGGCGATGTTGCTGACTTCGGTGGCTGTCAGGTGAAGCACGGCGGTGGTGGCCTCGGCCGTCAGCACGGGCGCGGAGAGGTCGGCCGGAACGAGCAGCGGCTCCGAGCCGTCGAGCGTGCGGTCAAGAATCGTAAACACGGGGTCGGGAATCTCGACGGGTTCAACCGGGCCGTCGACATAGTCGGTCAGTGTGAACACATATTTGCAGCCGAGGTCAGACGTGTTGTTGCCTCCGCCCCAGTTGTAGACCTTGTTCTGAATGTTGGTCTGATTGAACTGGGCGTTGCCGCTGGTGATGATCACGAAGCCGGTAGTGTCAGAGGGCTTGACGCTCCAGCCGGCGGCGGGTGCGGCGGCCGTCAGCTGCAGCTGCGTGTTGTTGGCCGCGGTGGGCGAGATGTATTGACGGGTCGAGTAGTTGACGATGTTATAGCTGCCGTCGGTGCGCTTTTCGAATTTCCAGGCGGCTTCGGCCGAGGCGGCAGTGTTGCCCGTAACGACGCCTGACGCTGCGGTGGCGTAGAATGAGCCGCGCAGGGGGGTCGACAGGTAGTAATATGCGCCCTCTTCAGGCTGGCTGATCGAGGCTGTGGCCAGCGAGGCGTTCAGCTCCGAAATCATGCGGTCAAGCTCGGCGGTCTGGGCGGTGCGCTCGGCTTCCGTGCGCTCGTTGTCGAGGTCGGCCTGCAGCTCGTCGGCCTTCGCCAGCAGAGCGGCGCTCTGTTCCGACGGCGCATAAAATCCTACGGCCTCCTTGAAGTTGGCGTTTACCAGGGCGCGGGCCTCGAGAATTTTGGAGGCGAGTTCTTCGTCGGCCGAGTTCAGACACTTCATCGGCGAGTATACCAGACCTTCAAGGGCGTCATTGCCGTCGGGGTCGGTAACCACGAAGGTGAACTGCCACTTGTCGCGGGCCGTGCCGCCTGAGTTGACGTGGGGCAGTTTGAGGAACACGCGGTTCCAGCCCTGCTTGAGGCGAATCTTGGTTGCGGGGCGGGCGGTGAAGTTCTCGTTGGCTAGGCCGCGGGTGTCGTTGTCTTGCGGAATGTTGAAGCCGGGCTGTTCCCATTCGGGTGCGGGAATCTCTTCGCCGTTAAGCCAGATGCGCGAGCCGCGGCGGTCCCATTTGCCGGCATCGGGTCCCTTTTCGTTGCCCGAGCGCGAATAGGTGTAGAACTCGATGAAAGCGCCGGCGTCCTGTTCGGTCTCTGAGTAGATATTGGTCCAGGCGTAGGCCGTCATGTTGTTCTGAGGGTTGGGATAGTAGCCTTTGACCGTGCCGTGCCAGATGTGGCGCAGGTAGATGCCGGCGCCGGTAACGGTGTTCACGCCGTAGGTCTGGCCGTCGATGTCGAAGCTTGTGGGCATCGTTTCGGCGGTCATGTAATCTTCGGGCGCGAGTTTGGCCGATGCGTTGCCGCCGTTGGGAATCTGGTCGGTCAGGTGCCAGCGCACGTTGGTCTGCTTCACGTAGGGAATCTTTGACTTGGCGCGGGCCATGGTGGTCGACTTGTGGAAGAGGAAACGGCGCTCCCAGTCGGCGAATTCTTCATATTCGCTGCCTGAGTTGGGCAGCGTTACGCCGCCGGTCTCGATGTACTGTTCGCCGCCGCCAATCCATGCGCGCTCGCCCGAGGCGATGATGTTGGCGTAGATGTTGTTCTGGCGTACGATGTGGGTCTCGTCGGGCGTCTTGGTGTCGTTCCAGGCGGCCGAGATGGTGCCGCCCACGTTGTCGTTGCCCTGCGGCACGTAGAAGATGCTCGACTTGTAGATGCCCACCAGGTCGGCAAACACGTCGAAGTGGTTGGTATAGTTATAGCGCATGTCGATGTTGGGGAAGCCCTCGGTCAGAGTGCCCGAGGTTGCCCAGTTGGTCGACATGTCGGTCTTGATGACATTGGGGTCGATAGCCTTGGCCGGACGGTTGTATTTGTTCCAGATGACCACTTTTTTGCCCAGATTGTGGACGTAGTCAATCATTTCGATGAGGAAGCTGTCGTCAAACGTGATTTCATCGCCGCCGATGTGAATGTAGGGCGCCTTGTCAAACACGTCTGCCACTTCCGTGAGTATGACTTTCAGCTCGGCCTTGCCCTGCTCGGTGGTCATGGCGTGGCCCATGGCGTTCACGAAGGGGTGGGAGTGGCCCGGCATGTCGATTTCGGGAATGACGGTCATGCCGCGTTCGGCCGCATAGTCCTGAATGGCTTTTGCGTCGTCCTGAGTGTAGTACATGCCCGGATAGCGGGTGATGCCCTTCGGACCCGTGAGCGCCGGATAAGCTTTCACCTCGAAGCGCCAGCCGGTGTAGTCGGTCAGGTGCCAGTGGAAGGTGTTGACCTTGAAGCGCGACAGCAGGTCAATCTCCTCTTTCAGCTCGTCGACCGACAGGAACGAGCGGCCCACGTCCTGCATGAAGCCGCGCACCTTGAAGGCGGGCCAGTCGGTAATGTTCACGGCCTCGATGTCGGTGCGCGTCTGGGCCAGCTGGGCCAGGGTCTGCGCGGCGCGGATCGTGCCGGTGGGGGTCAGCACCTTGATTTTGATTTCATCGGCTGCGACGGAAATTGAATATGCCTCGTCGGGATAGTCGGCCACTTTGTGGTTGAACGCGCCGGGAATCTCGTCGACAACCTCAACCGTCAGGCGTGCCTGAGCCGAAGGGGCGACCGTCAGGCCGATTTCGCCGAGGGTGGTCGTGAGCCATGAGCAGTTGGTGGGGTCGGTAACGGCTACGGCGCGGTTCAGCGCGAAGCCCGGCGCCTGAGTAACCTCGAGCTGGTGCACCCGCGGAAGCAGATGCTCAACCGAAGCGTGCGCGCCGGCTGCGGCAAACGATGCCAAAGCCATAGAAAGCAAAATTTTCTTCATGATAATAAATTGGTAAATTAAATTTTCGGCAAATTTACATAAAATCGCCCAATTACGCAACACCCCAAAAAGAGAGCGGCGAAAGAATTCGCCGCTCCGTTTGTCAGTTTGTTTCGTTATTTCAGGTTGGGATTGATTTCGCCCCAACGGTCAATCGGCGGAATGATGCCGAGCGAAATGACCTCGTCGCGCAGTTTGCAGAGGTGGTGGTAGCTCTCGTCGAGCTCTTTGTGCTCTTCGGGCGTGCCTTTGAGGGGCTTGACGGTTACGCCACGGCTGTCGACGGTGGTCTCCATAGCCATCATGATGTGGTTGTAGGTGCCGTCGTTCACATAGGTGCCCACGGGCCATGTGAAAGGCTTGCCGCCCATTGCGGCGGCAATCATGTCGATTGACAGCACTGCCGGGCTCTGGAACGACGAGCGGCCGCGCAGGTCGATGATGTGTTTGCCGCCTTGAATTACGCGCTGTTTGATTTCTTCCCATTTCTGGCGCGGCAGGGCTTCCGTGCCGATAAGCTGTGTGAGCGGCCGGCCTGCAACGGTCGTGGTCGAGGCGAACACGGCCATCTGCTCGCCGTGGCCGCCATAGGTGCGCGAGTTCACCACTTCGTCGGCCGGAATGTGGAAGTAAGCGGCCAGCTCGCTGCGCAGGCGTGTGGAGTCAAGCGCGGCCAGGGTCGACACCTGCGAGGGTTTCAGACCTGAATAAATCAGCGTTACCAGGCCTGTGATGTCTGCCGGGTTGAACACCACCACCACGTGCTTCACGTCGGGGCAGTAGGTGCGGATGTCCTTGCCGAGCTGTTCGGCCGTCTCCGAGTTGCCGCGCAGAAGGTCTTCGCGGGTCATGCCGGCCTTGCGGGCGGCGCCGCCCGACGAGACGATGTATTTGGCGCCCTTGAAGGCTTCTTTCACGTCGGTCGTGGCCGTGAGGTTCAGACCGTCGAAGCCGCAGTGGCGCAACTCTTCGGCCACGCCCTCGAGCCCCGGGGCGTAAGAGTCATAAAGGCAGAGGTCGGAGGTGAGATGCTTCATGGCCGCAATCTGCGCCATGTTCGACCCGATCATGCCGGCCGCGCCGACAATGACGAGTTTTTCGTTTGTTAGGAATTCCATGATTTCGGTTATTGAAAATCGGGTTTATATGCTTTCTTGTGTAATAACGCAGATATAGGCTCCAATGTTTTTTGAGAATAGCAAAAACGGCGACCTTCACAGGCCACCGTTTTCCAATCAATCTATCTATATAATATCTCTTTCCTGAGGATATTATTTCACAAGAGTCTTGACGCCGTTGATGATGTAGACGCCCTTCGAGGCCTTGCTTACGCGACGGCCCTGCAGGTCGTAAATCACCGTGGCGCCGGTCTTTTCGGCAGTGCCGATTTCCTTGATGCTCGTGGTGTCTTCAACCTTGACAGCGGTGCTCATTGCGGGAGCGAGTTTGCTGTTGACGGTGAAGTAGCCGGCGGGAACATTCAGGGTGTAGTCGGAGGGCACTACGTTGAGGCCGTCGAGGCTGATATCAAAGCCGTCGGTGGTTGCGGAGATGTTGTCCTCGGGAATCTCGACTGCAACGGGGGTGGCGGTAGCCTCGTCGGCTGCAACGGCAGTAGCGGCTGCGGGAGTCAGCGTAACCTTGTGCGTCTCGGGGAAGTCGGCCGTTTTAGTCAGCGCGCCGCTGCCCTCGGCGTTCTTGATGGAGATGACGGTGCCCTCGGCGTTGATTGACAGCTCGAGCTGAGTGTTCTTCACGTCATTGGCGGCGGCGTTCATCAGCGTCCAGTGCGAAGCCAGTGCGGAGTGCGTCCAGCGCACAACCTTGTTGCCGCCCTGCGAGGCGCGGTGCAATGCATTGTGGCTGAGGTCGCCGTTGTCGGCCAGCAGGTTGGCGTAGAACGATTGGCCGTCCAGGCTGTAATAACGTGAAATTGTGTACGTGCCGGCATTGTCGGCATTGTCAACTATCGTAACGTTGGTATTGTCGCCGGTGGTAATCGGGCCGACATATTTGCCGTTGGCATAGTTTTTCAGGCGGACTTGACGCATGGCGGCATCAACTACCTCAACCTCCCAAAGATAGTCAAGAGAGGTTTCCACATTGGCGTTTGATGTATGCAGTAGAGCGGCGTTAGTGGGGTTCGGGCACATGTACCATGCGGCGTCCATACGGTTGCTGAGGCGGATCACCTTGCCGTTGAGCTGTTCGAATGCAAGAGTCGAGGCGGCATGTTCACCCTCGTTGAGGTAGTTGCGGGCTGCGGCGATGTCGGTGATTGTCGAAGCGTCGGTGGTTGTCTTTTCAGCGAGTGCGGCAGCCTGCTCGGCGGGTGTCAGAACGTTTTTCAGCAGTTCGAACATGCGGTTCTCGGCGGCGTAGTCAATGAAGGCCTCTTTGGCGGCCTGAACGTCATACGAGCTTACGCGTTCAAGGTAGAACACTGTGCCCTGGTTGGTCTTGCCCGATTCAGATGCGGGGCCGTAGCCATCGCCGGCAACGACATAGAAGTCGGCATTGATGCTCGAATTGTTTTCGGCGCCGCTCAGTGCGTTCGACTGGTCGAAGCACTGGTTTGTAACCTGTGCCTCAGTATTGATTGCAATGCCATAGGGCAGAGGCGAGGTTTTGTCAGCGTCAGGATTGTAGTTGGATACGTTGATGAAATAAACCGTAGTGGGCTCATTGGTGATTGTTACCTTGCTGCCCTGAGTGAAGTGCATGCCCAGCGAGGGGGTGCCGTCGGCGTTCTCGCCCATGAGGCTGTAGATTTTATAGCCGCCCTCGGACTGAGGCACGATTTTCCAGATGGTCTGCATGCCGGTCATGTACTTGCGCAGATGCACGCCGGTCTCATAGCCCTTGTTGTGGCGGGCCTTTTCGCGGTCGGGAGTGTAGCAGCCGAGCAGCGTGCCGCGGAAGCCTTCGCTAAATCCGTTGGGCGAGCCGGTGAGGCCGCGGTTGCTGCGGATAACAAAGTAAGCACCGTCTTCAGGAATGGTCTTGTAGTCAACGCCTGCGGGGGTAACGAGCCATGCGTTGATCTCGTTGTTGACGTTATTTGCATTGGAAGGAGTCTGGTTCAGTACATACTTATGCCCTGTCACGGCGCTGTTGCCATGTGTTTCGACTACACTCAGGCAGACCCAGCTGTTGCTGCCGCTGTATTTGATGGCGATGCCGCCTTCAACGGCTGTGTTGTTCTTGAATTCGAACGTATAGTCGCGGTCGCTGGTGTTGGAGGTCTGACCGTCGTTGGAGACATGGATATAAGTATCTGTCGATATGTTGCGCAGTTTGAAAGTGTTGGTCGAACCGACGCGCTCAAGCTGCCACTTGGTGCGGGCGCCCATCTCGTCGAGCAGCTTGGCCACACGCAGGTTACCGTCGCCGACTACGCCGAGATACTTGCAGGTTGACTCGTTGGCACGGGGAGCGTAGGTCAGGTGCACGATTTTTTTGTCAATGGCAGTCATGACGCGGTTGACGCACGCGTCGATGTCGGTGGTTGAGGTGGCGTTTTCGAGGTCGTTGAGCAGATTGTTGAAGGCTGTCTGATCATGATAGAACTCCTGCACGCCTCTGATTGTTGCTTTGGCTTCGGCTTTTGCAGCATTCAGCACTTCGTCGTAGTTGGCCGTCTCGGTCAGTTTGAACGCGCAGCCGGCGTCGGTGGCGCGGCCGGCTGAAGAGCAAGTAGTCCAGAGCGACAGGGCGTCCGAGCCGCCGCCGGGGTTGCGCTTGTTCAGCATGTGGTGGTTGTTCGTGGCGTCTTTCGTGGTGAACAGCTCGATGTAAATGCAACCGGTCGTGCTGTGCTCGCCGAGGTAGAATTTGGTAACTACGTTGTCGCCCGGAGCGGTCGCATCATACATCTTTACGTACGAGTCCTGGCCGGTGGTCGCGGTGTTGACCAGCGAGCCAAGTACCTGTGTTGTGCCGGCAGCCTTGTTGTAGATGGTGTAGCCGTTTTCGTTGTCGCCTACGAAGCACCACTGCGCTGCGGCGAAATCGTCCGAGCCGGGCAGCGAGGTCTTTGTCAGCAGGAAGTTGTTGCCTGACGAGGTCTTGTAGGTGTCAAGGTTTACGATGTAGGCGTTTGAGCCGTTCTTCTGCCAGCTGTACCATGTGGTACCCTCGGCAAAATTACCGTCGGCGGGAGCTTCGGAGGCCGTAGGCAACGCGGCGGAGGCTCCGAGGGCGAAAGAGCCGAGCGCGAGCGCCATCAGCCCTTTCATAGAGGTAAAGTGTTTGAACATAAGATTGATAGAATAAATGATTGAGTTTATGAATAAAAATGATTTTGTCTAAGTTGAGGCGCTACGACATCGCGCTCCGCTCCGGTCATGGTGAAGCGAAGTCGCAACTCTCCCCGAAGATGGGGTTAGTGTTTGAATGTGAATCATTTAGAGTATCGTAGACTGATGAGATGATTGAGATTTTGTGCACAAAGATACGTTTTTTCACACAATTGCCAACAATGCGCGCGAATGTTTAACATGTTTTAAGGTTATTTTGTCTTTTAGTTAAACAAGGTTAACCAATTAAACTTTCCGTCGCCGCCGCGGTCTGAGAAAATGTGCGGCGAATGTTGGTCCGCACTGCTAAAACGAAAAACAAATAACACTATAACAAACAGTATTTTTTATGAAGAAAATTATTGTCGCATTTGCAATCGCCGCAATGACCGCCGCCGGCTTCAGCGCCGCCGCTCAAGACAACAAACAGGTGTGCCCCAATCAGGCCAACTGCCCCAACGCCAAAGAGTGCCCTCAGACGGCCTGCAAGCCTTGTGTAGCACCCATGTGCTGCTTCGAGGGTCTGAACCTGACCGACGCCCAGAAGCAGAAACTGCAGGAGGTGTGCACCAACCATCGCGCCGACATGCGCAAGTCGAAAGCCGACGCAAAGACTCAGCGTCGCGAGGCGCGCCGTCAGGCTCGCCGCGAGCATCTGGCTCAGATCAAGCAGATTCTCACTCCCGAACAGTATGTTCAGTTCCTCGAGAACAACTTCGTTGAGAAAAACGGTAAGTTTGGCAAGGCCGGCAAGCGCGGCCGCGGCTTCAACGGCCGTTGCCCTCAGGGTCAGCGTCCCGGCTGCCCCAACGTGCCGGCCAACTGCCCCAACGCTCCTCAAAGCAAATAAGTAAGTAAGTAACACTATCTGTAAAACAACGATAGGCTCTCGGCGAGGCTCATTCTCTCTCAACCTCGCAAACGACGCCGGAGGCCCGCAGGCCTCCGGCTTTTTATTATTCTTGTGTGGCGATGGGGTTATTTGAAGGTGTCGGGGAGGTCGTTTTCGTAGAGCACGGTGTCGCCCGGGCGCGCCAGGGTGTGGAGCAGGGACTGGGCCTGGGCAAAGGTGTCGACGGTGTGGACTTCGCACTCGGGAGCGTCGCCGATTCCCTGCATGATGGCGTCGCGATTATACCGGCCTACGATGATGGCCACGTCGGCGCTGCCGGCGATTTTGCGGCCGAATTCGGCGTTGAGTGCCTCCTGCTCGTTGCCCAGCTCAATCATGCCGGGCGTGATGACTATGCGGCGGCCGCCGGTCATGGCGGCGAGCACGTCGAGCGCCATGGCCGAGCCGGTGGGATTGGAATTGAAGGCGTCGTCAATGATGGTCATGCCGCCTGGCACGCGCTTGATGCTCAGCCGGTGTTCGACCTGCTCGATCTGTTCGACGGCATAGGCAATGCGCTCGGGGGCGACGCCGAGATGAAGCGCCACGATGACGGCGGCCAGGAGGTTGGACACGTTGCACTCGCCCACGAGGCGTGTGTGCAGCTTCAGTTCGTCGCCTTGGGGGGTATGGACGGTGAAGTCGGTGCCGGCGGCCGAGTAGGCGATGTCGCTGACCGAAAATTGCACCTCGGGGCGCGCCTTGACAGCATAGCGAATGGTCTCCACGTTGCCGACGGGGCGGTTGGCCACGTATTCGAAGTCGTCGTTCACCACGGCGAGGCCGTCGGCCGGCAGCGAGTCGATGAGCTCGAACTTGGTGCGCTGAACGTTCTCTATGGTCTTGAACGATTCGAGATGTTGCGGACCGACGGCCGTGATGATGCCGATTTGCGGGTGCACGAGGTCGCAGATTTCTTTGATGTCGCCGTTCTGCTTGGCTCCCATCTCGCATATGAAGACGCGGTCAAACGGCTTGAGGTGTTCGCGAATTGTGCGCACGACGCCCAGGGTGGTGTTGAAGCTGCCCGGAGTCATGCAAACGGCGAATTGTTCCGACAGAATGCGATAGAGATAGTGTTTTGTCGAGGTCTTGCCGTAGCTGCCGGTGATGCCGATGACTTTCAGGTCGGGCATTGAGCGGAGAATGTCAGCCGCCTCGTTGATATATTTGCGGTTGATGCGGTTTTCAACGGGCTGCAGCAGCGTCAGGGCGGCTATGGCGATTGCCGGAGCGAGAATCCAGCACAGCAGCAGCGCCTCGGCGGCGGCGATAGCGCTCAGGCCCGTCAGGAAGAAGGCCGCGCAGGCCGCAAGCAGCGAAATGGCGCACATGACGCCGTGCAGGCGCTTGACTCTCGGGGTGAACACGACGGGGTGTTTATACGTGCGCCGGCGCAACAGGCGGTCGGTGCCCGACCAGACGAAGAAGACGCCGAGGGCGCCGAGGGCGGCGACTTGAGGCACGCCCGGAATCAGAACGGCCAGAAACAGGGCCATGGCCAGCAGCCGGCCGATGCTTGTCGACTCGCCGGCTGTCGACAGATAGCGGCGGTAGCGGTCGATGCGGTAGGAGTTCTGCTGCACGGTCATGAGCACGCGCGGAAACTCTCCGACGGCGAGTGAGTCGGCGGCAAAGAGCAAAACGAGTATTTCAAAAAAGAGCATCATGAGTTCAGAAATGAGGTTAACACGGCAGCGAACTGCACGGGATTTTCAAGAAAACTATAGTGGCCGCAGCCCGGAAAGCTGACCAGCGCGGCACCGGGAATCAGGCGCTCCATGCGGCGGGCGTCGGCCAGGGGGGTGGCGGTGTCGTTCTCGCCCCAGACCAGCAGGGTCGGGGCTTTTATGGCGGGCATTTCATGGCAGAGGTCCTGATTGACCACCCGGCTCATGATTGCGCGCATGCGGGGCGATGCGGCCGCATAGTCGCTCGAGCCGGCGCGTGCGCGCAGTCTGTCGAGCCGCCGTTCGGCCTTTTCGCGGCCGAGCAGCAGGCGCAGCAGGCGTTTCTGGGCCTTGAAGGTGTAGACCTTGGCATAGTAGCGCAGCGAGCGGCGCGGCTTGACGCCGGCGGCGTCGACGAGCACCAGTTTGCCCACGGGGTGATGCGCGGCGTGGATAATGGCCACGCGGCCGCCGAACGAGTGGCCCAGGAGCACGGCGTCGTCGCCGATGCCCTCGAGCCTCAGCAGCTCGGCAAAGGCGTCGGCATAGTCATAGACCCCCCACACGCTCTGAGGCTCGGTCGACTTGCCGAAGCCCGGAAAGTCGACGTTGAGCAGCGGGCGCCCCAGTGCGCGCACGGTCTTCTCAATCGAGGCGAGGGTGGAGCGTTCGCAGCCCCAGCCGTGCATCAGCACGACGGGCGCCCCCGTGCCCTCTTCGACGGTGTAGGCGAAGTCTACGCCGTTAATGCGCCGGGTCTTTTCCATCAGTCTTCGGCGGCTTCAATCTCGGCCTCTTCCGTCTCGGTCGAGGGCTTGATGTTGGGCTCTTCGAGTCCGAGGTTATGCTTGCGGTTGATTACCTTGAGCCAGAGGCCTATGAGCAGCGCGGCAACGCCGAGGCATGCAAGCATCACCAGGGCCCAGGTGTAGTTATAGCTTGTCGAGGCTGCCTCTTCGGTCATGGTGCCGGCGGCCACGGCGGCGGCAATCTGCGGGTTGGTCGAGTCAAGCACCTTGCCGATGAGCAGCGGGAATAGCCACAGGCCGATGTTCTGAATCCAGAAAATCAGGGCGTAGGCCGACCCGATGATTTTGGAGTCGACCAGCTTGGGCACGCTGGGCCAGAGCGATGCGGGCACGAGCGAGAACGAGGCGCCCAGCACCAGTATGGTCAGATAAGCGACGATGACGCCGCCCACGGGGCTGCTCTTCACGGCCGGCAGCACGAAGGCGAAGGTGAGGTGGCAGGCAATGAGCAGCAGTGAGCCGATTACGAGCATCGAGGCGGCCTTACCTTTGTTGTCGACATACTTGCCGAGAATCGGTGTGATGCCTACGGCCAGCAGGGGGAACACGGCGAAGATGGCCGAGGCCTCCTGGCGCATATAGCCCATCCAGCAGTAGACCACCAAAGCGACCACGGCGGCCGAGAGCATGCCCCAGCGCATGGCCGGCTTCTTGCTGAAGTTGCTTACGAAGGCGGTGCCTGCCGCAAAGAGCATGATGATGTATTGAACCACCGTAACTGTCTTTTCCGCCCAGAACGAGCCGGCCTCCGGAGCGGTGAGCGTCAGGTTGCACTGAAGCATGTTGACGGCATATTTCTGGAAGGGGAAGATGGCCGAATAATAGAGTACGCACAGCAGCGCCACGAGCCAGAATCCGCCCGAGCGCAGAATGTTGCCGAGGTCGGAGATGCGGAAGGGGTCGTCTTTTTCTTCGCCCTCGCGGGTCTGACGGTCGAGGGTGCGGTCCATGAAGAAGTAGACGATGAACATGATCATCGCAATCATCAGCATCACCACGCCGAAGGCCACGGCGTTGCTGACGTGGGGCGTGCCGGTGATGTCGGCAAAGAGGGGCGAGAAAATCATGCACGTGGCCACGCCCAGACGCGCCAGGGCCATCTCCGAGCCCATGGCCAGCGCCATCTCGCGGCCCTTGAACCACTTGACGATGCCGCGGCTCACCATGATGCCGGCCATTTCGACGCCGCAGCCGAAGAGCATGAAGCCGATGGCCGAGAACTTGGCCGAGGCGGGCATGCCTTTATAGAACGGCGAAACGCCGAGCTCGTCGAAACCGGGAATGTAGTTCAGATGGTTGGTGAACCATACCTGCAGGCTCGAGTCGGCGAAGTAGCCCGTCGTGGCATACCAGTTGATGGAGGCGCCGACAAGCATCACCGCGCCCGAGAGCAGGGCCGTGAACCTCACGCCCATCTTGTCGAGAATGATGCCTGCGAAAATCAGGAAGAAGATGAACACGTTGAGAAACGTCTCCGAGCCCTGCATCGTGCCGAACGCCGTGTTGTCCCAGCCAAGCTCGCTCTGCACGAGCGCCTTGATGGGCGACATCACGTCCATGAAGATGTAGGCACAAAACATGCCCAGGGCCAGCAGAAGCAGCGCGGTCCAGCGCGCCCACGCTTTGTCGCGGAGGCTTCCCTCCGAAATCTTTTCAGTCATTTTTTTGTCAATGGTTGGTTTAATTTGAATTTGACCGCAAAATTAGTGAAAATCCGAGAAAAAAGTTCTATCTTTGCCCCAAAAATATGTCCGGAAAATGAAAGAGAAGACTTTCGGGAGCCGCCCTTACACGTTTGACCGCGTGGTCAGAATGGCGCTCGGCGCCATTGCCATCGGCGTGAGCGTGTGGCTCATCTACATTCTGCGCGACGTGCTGCTGCCTTTCGGCGTGGCCGTCGTGATTGCCTATCTGCTTGAACCGCTTGTACAATTCAACCGGCGTCTGCTCCATCTCAAGGGGCGCGTAATCGCCGTGTTCGTTACGCTGTTCGGCGTCGTGTTTGCCCTCGGCGTGTTGACATGGGCATTCGCCCCGTCGATAATGAGAGAGATGCGTCAGGTTTCGGCGCTGATTACGACTTACGCGTCGTCAGACCAGTCGGTTCCGTTCATTCCGCAGAGCGTCCATCGCTTTCTGAAAGAGAACATCGACTTCGAGCAGATTTCGTCGCTGTTGGGCAGCATCGACTGGGTCAGCATCGGGTCGGGAGTCGTGAGCGTGCTCAGCAGCAGCCTCTCGTTCATAATCAGCGTGTTCAACTGGCTTCTGGCGGTGCTCTATGTTATCTTCATCATGCTCGACTACGACCGCCTTGCCCGCGGATTCCACGCAATGGTGCCCCCGATGTTCCGCCACAAGGCCTTTGCCATCGGGCGCGACGTGCAGGAGTCTATGAACCACTATTTCCGCGGCCAGGCCCTCGTGGCCTTCTGTGTCGGCATTCTCTTCTCGGTCGGCTTCCTGATTATGGGCTTGCCGCTCGCCGTGCTGCTCGGGCTGTTCATCGGTCTGCTCAACATGGTGCCCTACCTGCAGCTCGCCTCCATACCCGTAACGGCGCTGCTATGTCTGGTCTACAGTGCGCAGACGGCCGACGGCTTCTGGATTATCTTCGGTGAGGCGATGTTGGTTTACTGTGTGGTTCAGTGCATTCAAGACCTGTTCCTCACGCCCAAAATCATGGGCAAGGCCATGGGCCTCAACCCCGCCATCATCTTGCTGTCGCTCTCGGTGTGGGGCTCGCTGCTCGGCCTGCTCGGCATGATTATCGCCCTGCCGCTCACTACCCTGATGCTCAGCTACTATGAGCGCTACGTCATTCTCCGTCCCTCCGACCGCCGCAAAATCAACGACGCCCTCGACTCCACCACCGACTCCGCCGACTGACCTCCCCAGCGCCAATATTTCCGGCCGGTTTAACCGGTTGCAAGGTTAAATTCATACCTTGCAGCGGTTAAATTTGTAAGTGTGTATATTGTTTGTGCGCAATGGTAATATTCTTGTAATGAGTCTGTTAGCTTTGTTTCTGCCTGCGACCGGGTTAGATTGGCGGTTAAATTTAAGGGTTATAACTTATTTTAACATTTAACCCAATAACCGTCAACCGATTCGATTTTACCATCGATTCGCAAAGAGCTAATCAGATTTTTTATTTTGTTTTTCTTTTTTGTTTCATCTTCGTCAAGATGTGCTGGAAGTTTATTCCAGAGCAGCATATTTATGTCATCTCGGGTCGCGCGGCCAAATCTGTCAATATATTGCATTATCAGATTACGATAATGCTCATTGTCAAAAGCTTTATTATGAATGTATTCGGATTTCAGTTTGCCGCTTCTTGTCGGTTTTATCACATTCGCCGATAAGTAGTAGTTGGGTTTACGCCCTTCAATATAATGATTGTTGCGCAAAAATTTCACCTCTTCGACCGACAATGGCTTGCGCTTTTGCACTTTGTCGAGCAGCATAATCTGCATTAACGAGAGATTTTGATTATCGGTCAGAATGCGGGCAAACTGTTCGTCAATAACTCTTCCGATAATTGTAACTTTAACTTTTTCGCCTGTCAGGTCATATTCCGGCATTGGGAACAGCCTGATACGTTGATTGTTAAACATCTTTTTGATGCCTCCGCCTTCAATATCAATCATGTTCAAGTTGCGCATCGCATCTGTAAGGAAACGGTTGCGGTATATTGATTCGGGACAGTCTTTTTGTACCACAGTTTCAATTGAATCAGGTAGGAATTGACCGTGATTTTGAAAAATAAGGCGGTCGTCTTCAATCTCAACGACTTCTATGCCGGCACATTTCGTGTAGTCCTGGTGGGCGATGCAGTTATGAAGCGGTTCTCGAAGATTGAATATGTCATAACGCATCATCTCATCGGGAAACATTGAATCGTTTCTGACCATGTGATATTTAACATTTCTGACCTTAGACCTGAATTTGTCCACGGCGAGAATGAATGGAATTGAAAAGATTTCGTAATCTTTGTTATTGTTATGAGCATCTTTAAGACTCCATCTGATTTTGGCCACGAACGGCGACAGGAGATGTTCACATTCTTCCTTGCCTAACAGAATCATGGCCGTGCGGGTAATTTTGCCCTGAATTGTTATCTTGGCTTTGTTCAAAAATGTTTCATCATTCCACGATGCTAAATCATCGGCTTTTTGAGGATTGCGAATAATAAACTGTTCACGCGCTTTGTCTATGGCTTCCGGGTCTAAGTCTTCAATTGTGGCGTCAGGTATGATTCCGGCACTCCAGTCTAAAGGCACTTCAATCTCGTTCAAAATGCGCGACATCCGTTCTTCTGTAAGTTCGACGATACTTTCCCCGATTCTCTGCCACGCCTTGTTATGAACGAATACAGGTCGGCGTGCCATATGTTTAGGAATTGTTAAAATCCACACGGTCTTGTGCGAATCTTCTGACTCCAACGGGGTTATGAATAATCCCTCAGAAGGGAGATTTATGCAATTCTGCGTAAGCTTCATTTTTAAGGATTCAGGGGAGTATCCGGCGAAATCCTGTATGCCTGTAATGTCCAAAGAGCCATCTTTGACTCCGATAACTAAATTGCCCCCTTCCATGTTGGCAAATGCGGAGCAATAAGACACGATATCTTCCGATGCATGTCCTTTGACAACGTGTTTCAAATTTGAGAACTCCTTCCAATCACATGACTCATTCTCTTTAGGATAATGCGTGCGAATGTATTGTTTGATTTCAGTTTCGGTCATGTTTTTAAGATTGTTGAACTGTTAAAATGGATTATATGCGGTGCCCTCTGGACATGCAAATATACACAATTTTGTCGAATTTACAGTTAGATAGAGTCAATGTGTATAAGTTTCGCGGGAAAAAGCTGACCGGGATTTGGGCGAGGCCCGAATCCCGGTCGGCGTTTATGAGTGGGTGGCGGTCAGATTACGATTTTTTCGGTCGTGCCGGCGGCGCTGCGGAGCAGGTAGATGCCGGCGGGTGCCTTGAAGTCGGCGCGGCGTCCGGTGTAGATTTTGATGCCGCTCATGGTGTAGGCGTCGCAGGTGGCGTCGGCGTCGATTCCGGTGTCGCTGACCTCGCGAATGCCTGCGTTGACGAGCTTGATTTCAAGTTTGCCCTGTGCGTCGGCCGGCAGGAGCAGCGAATTGTCGTCAAGGTCGGCGGTGATGTCCCGGCCGTTGAAGAGCACGGCTTCGAGTTCCTGGCCGGGCTTCAGATTGATGAAAACGCGGTTGCCCTTGCCGCTGCCCGCGCTGTTGACCGACGCGCCGTTGAACACCTTGGCATAGTGGCGCCCCGAAGTGAGTGCTTCGCGTGCGGTGCGGCGTGCGGCGCGGCGGGGTGCGTCCGTTTCGGGCTGCGTCTCTTCCATGAGTTCTTCGAGTCGTTCCTCCTCCTGAATCTCCTCATATTCCTCTTCGGGGAGCATGGTGGTGTCCAGCTCGTCGGCTACGCTCACGTCGACGCTGCATTTGAGATTGCCGAACATGCCCCACTGCGGTGCGTTGAGATAGTTGTGGAAGGCGGCCGAGGGCACGGTCAGCGTGCATTTCTGCGTGAGTATGCCGTTGAAGGCGCCCGATGCGGCCGTCGGAGCGTCGATTGCGCGGCAGCTGATTGCGCTGACTCTGGGCGAGCCGGTCAAGATGTTGGCGGCCACGCTTTTGAGAGTGGAGGGGAAGCTGACCGACACCAGTCGCGGGCAGCGTTCCATGGTGTTGCGCTCAATGGCGGTGATGCCCTCGCCGAACGAAACGGCGCGCAGACCGGTGTTGAAGAACGCTTCGTAGTCAATGGCGGTTACCGAACCGGGAATCTCAATTGTGCGAATGGGGTTGATGGCTATTGACCTGTAGCCGATTTTCTCGATTGTCGGCGGCAGGAGCAGCGTTTTCAGGTTGCAGATATAGAGCGCGCTCGGTTTCAGCTCCTTGATTTTCGAGCGGCTCAGGTCGACGTGCTCGAGCAGGTCGCACGACGAGAAGCCGGCGTGGCCGAAGTCTTCAAGGTTCTCGCCGGCGGTGATTGCTTTGATTGACGAGCAGTTGCTGAAGCCCCACGAGCCGATTGTGCGCAGTGCGGCGGGCAGCTCGCTGACGGTGATTGCCGAGCAGTTCTCAAACGCTTGGTTGCCTATGGTCTCGATGCAGTCGGGCAGCTCGGCCAGGCGCATCGAGTGGCAGTTCTGAAACGCATTCTCGCCGATTTTGACGAGCCCGGCGGGGAGCTTCATCTCGCTCAGCAGGGTCAGGCCCTTGAATGCGTCGGCGGGGATTTCGGTGTTGGTTGTGCCGCTGATGTCGAGCTTGGTGAGGCTGAACATGTTTTCGTGGATAATGGTGAAGTCTTCAGCCGCGAGGGTGCCCGTAACGGTGAGCGAAGTGATGCGCGAGGGCATCAGGCCCGAGGCGAGATATATTTCCGAGGCGAGGGGAGTGTTGCCGGCCAGGTGGACGCTGACGGTCGACTCGCCCTCTTCGACCACGTTGAAGTCGCGCCAGCGCGGGTGGCGCTGATAAAGGGCCTTGCAGCCGTTGTCAACCACGACGGTGATGTTCTGCTTCTGCAGGTCGGTCAGGTTCATGTCGGCGCTGATTGAGGGCGGCGTGGCGGCGTGAATGCGAATCAGCCGCAGGTCGGTCGTGGCGAAGGCGTTGACGTCGATGCTCCTGACTCCGTTGCCGATTTCCATCATGCGTGGCGCGCCGCAACTCTCGGCCGGCAGGTCGGCCGTGCCGTTGCCGACTCTCATGTTGATAATCTTCGCGCGCGAGAATGCCTCGGCGGCAATCTCGATTACTCCGTCGGGAATCTCGACTGACACGATGCTGCGCGATGCATTGGCCGCGCAGGAGTAGAAAGCTCGCCGGCCGATTTTCTTCAGGTTGGCGGGAAGCTTGACTTCCTTGAGGCTATAGCAGCAATTAAAGGCGTTTTCAGGAATCTCTTCCAGCCCGTCGCCGAGGTCGGCGCTAACGAGCGGCGCTTGGTTGAACGCGCTTTTGCCCAGCGTCTTCAGCGATGCCGGCAAAACGAGGCGTGTCAGTCCGCCTTCATATCCGTTTTGCGCATAAGGCATGCCGTGGAACGCCTCGGCACCGATGTGTTCAAGCCCTTCGGGAAAGGTGATTTCGGTGAGCGACCATGTCGAGTCGAATGCGTTATCGCCGATGCTCCTAAGTCCGAGCGGCAGAAACACCTGCTCCAGCTCCTTACAGTTGCTGAAGGTGTTGGCCTTGATTTCGCTGACCTGCGACTCGAGCATCACCACCCGCTGTAGCGACGTCATGTCGGTAAACGCACCGGCGCCGATTTCGCTCACCGAGGCGGGCAGGGTGAGGCGGCTGATGGCGCCGCAGCCGGCAAAAGCCTCGTCGCCTATGGTTTCAAGCCCGGAGGGGAGGCTGTCGATGTCAAGAATGGTACACCCCTTGAACGCGTGGGCGCCGATGTCGGTCAGCGTCGAGGGGAAAGTTACGTAGTAGAGCGTTTCGTTTCCCGCAAAGGCGTCGTCGTTTATCTGCTTGACGGTAAACGGCTCCGAGGTGAGCTCAAGACGCTCGCCGTTCTGAATGAACGAGCCGCTGACGCTGACCGTTTCGGGAATCATCACGAAGTCTTCGGCGCCTTCGGTCTGACGGTCGACTGCTAATGTCTTTTCGTTGAAATCAAGCACCTCATAGCGCACGCCCGTGTGCTCGAAATACTGCTTCAGGCCGCTCTGCATCTCGGCCCGGGCCGGCACGGCGCATGTCGCGGCGGCCACTGCTGAAAGTAGTAGCTTCTTCATAAAAAAGTGATGGAATGTGAAAAGTGAATGAATAGGATTATCGCTCCGACGCCTTCTCGTGGCGCCGGAAACGCTGAAATTATGTGAGTCGTGATATAATGATAACATATCCAATCGTCTGAACTTTCGGTTACAAAAGTTCCGCAAGACGAATTGCGGATATGTTATTCAGTGTTTACTCCGGCGCGCCGATTTCGGGCGGCCGGAGAGGGACGAAGCGCCGTCGTTCCACTTATGCGTACCCGCCGGGGGCGGAGAGCGCATATTGCCTGAGGTGGAGGAATCGCCCCATGACGCCTCGCAGCGCCATTTCGCACCGCAAAGTTAAAACAAATCGCCGAATTGTTATTCCGAATTAACGGTTTTTAACATCATTGGCCTCAGCGGCCGAAAAGGCGCAGCTGCGCCATGCGCACTTTGGCTGAAACAGGTCGCGGCAGAGGCCAGCGGTCAAGCGTGTCGCTTACAAGAGTCAGAAGTTCGCGCCGCCGCGACTGCCAGGCCATGCCGGCCACGTATTTCGCTTTGTGGCGGAACATTGCGGCGACGTTTTCGAACGGAATGCCGTAGTAGAGGCAGAGCCGGCGCGTGCATTCGAGCGAGTTGCAATAGAAGCGCGTCTGTCTGCAAGGGTCCGGATTGTTGCTGATGGAGTCGTCGCCCACAAAGTAGCGCAGAGCCGCGCCCGGAAGATAGGCGGCATCGCCCTGCGAGGCGAGGGCCGCTATGACGGGCAGGTCTTCGATGCCGGTGTCGGGCATGCAGACAATGTCGCGCCGGCGCTTCATGACGGCTTCGATGGCCGATTTGCGGTAGATGGCGG
The DNA here is from genome assembly GCA_902495245.1 of uncultured Porphyromonadaceae bacterium. Classification (GTDB taxonomy): domain Bacteria; phylum Bacteroidota; class Bacteroidia; order Bacteroidales; family Muribaculaceae; genus UBA3263. Next base: position 207,502 of record CABUWI010000002.1, on the reverse strand, counting down.
CCGACAGCATGTAGGGCAGCGCGTTGATGTGGTTCATGTTGTCGGCCATGATGCGCGCCCCCGGAATGATGCCGGGGGCATAGCGCGGAACGTTGCGCGAAATCCGGGCCGGGCTGCCCGCGGCGGTCTCCGTGTCTGAAAAAACGGCCGTGAGGTCAGGATTTTCGTCAAGCATGCGCAGGGCCTCGCCGAGCGGGGCTTCGTCGAGCCACATGTCGTCGCCGGCGCAGTCGCCGAGATATTCTCCGCGAGCCTCGGCAATGCAGTCGAAATAGTTCATGACTATACCCTTGTTTGGTGCATGGGGCATGACCCTGACGCGGGGATTGCCGGCCGCAAAACGAAGGCAGACCTCGCGGGTCGAATCGGTCGAGGCGTCGTCGCCGACAATGATTTCATAGTCGAGTCCGGAACAGCGCTCGGCAACCGAGCGGAGGGCACGTTCAATCGTGTCTTCTTGGTTGTAGCTTAAAACGATAACCGATATTTTGGGGGCGCACATGTTTTCAGCAGGGGTGGTCAGTAGATGATTTTTTGTCCGTTGACAATGTATAGTCGGCCGCGGCGCGGATTGGAGACGGGGCGCCCCTGCAGGTCATAAACGGGTGCGGGCGTAGCGTCGGCGGCCGCGTTGATTTCGTCAATGTCCGAGGTAGCCGGATTGAGGTCGAGATATATTCTGACGGCGCGGGTGCCTGCGGGGAACCCGTCGAGCGTCATGGTGGAGCCGTAAAGCCGTTGTCCGCTGATAAACCCGTCGTCAAGCGTGGTTTCGACAACCCATGCACACGGCGCGTCGTCGTCGGTCGAGAGGGCGAGTCTGCGGCCGGTGAACCATTTGCCGTCAAACGTAGGCCGGGTCATGGCGACGTTGTTGATTGTCAGCGGGTGCTCGCGCGGGTCGATTGAGAGCGGGAAGGTGTCGCCCAGTGCGAAGCGCGACGCGAGGTTGGCGTAGATTGCCTCTGTTCGGGCCGGCCACCAGGTGTTTTTCCAGTAGTCGTTGTAGTTTTGCCAGTTAAGAGTGGCGTTGATTCCGTTGCCCGGGCGGTAGACATTCATGTGGTCGGCATAGAACGGGCTGCACTGTTCGACGTAGCCGTCAATGACCTCTGCCGCCGCCTCAGGGTGGAGATAGTCGCCGGCGCTGACGGCCACGCGGTCAATCAGCATCTCGCGCAGTTCGGGAAGGGTGTACATCAGTTTGAACAGCCGTACCTGCGGACTGATTGTGGCGGGATACCAAGCGCAGAGATTGTCGATGTGGGTCAGATAGTCGTTGCCCACTTCGTCGCGTATGCTCCACAGGCCGCCCCGGTCTACGTCTTTGATGACCATGCGCCAGCGGCCGCCCGTCGCCCGCGGTCGCCACATGGCTATGTTGTTCTGCGGGTGGTCGGTGTCGCCGGCAAAGATGCGCATGACAAAGCTGTCAAGAAAGTTGTCGATGTCCATATGCTGCAGCAGACCGACGAAATCGGCCTCGGGCGAGTTGTAATAGTCCATGAACCGGCGCAATGCCAGGTCGTCGCCCGCCTTGACCGAGGTGTAGTTCTCGACCATGTCGAAGTCTTCCATGTCGGGATAGTTGGCCTCGATGAAGTCTTCGTTGCTGCGCTCGCGCACGTCGGTTATGCCCATGAAGCGTCCGTTGATATAGTAGAGCGCCTCGACGCATGCCATGCGGTCGACGGTGGGCTTTGCATGGCCCACGAGGTCTTGCATCACCTGGTCGTTGAAGCGCTGAAACGGCCAGGCGTTGCCGCCGTTGCGCAGGGTCAGCGATTTGCAGCCGTCAACTTCGGGCTTGTCGGGCCAGATGACGCCTTTGAATTTCTTTTTGCCGAAGCGCTTCGATGCGTAGACGGCAAGCGACTTCTGCAGATATGTGCGCGTTATGCCGCCCTGAATCCTGGTTTCGGCTCTTTGGTTGAACAGGCGCGTGCCGTCGCTTTTGAAGTATTCGATGTTGATTGGGCGGCGCACGTCGAGATAGGGGTCGAAATCGGGGTGAAGAATGCCCGTGCCGGGGTCGAACAGGCAGGAGTTGTCGGTGGCGATGGAGATGACGTCGAGGTCGGTCGGCTTTTTTAGAAAAATGTAGGAATGGGTAATCGGCGCGCGCGATGCCGCCGAGCCCGATTGGCTGATGAGTCGCGCGCGCAGCACGATGTTCGACGACACGTAGCGCGTGTAGCTGCGGCCCTCGCGGGCGTGGTCGAGCGTCGGCTCGCTGCCGTCAATCGACACGCACAGTTTGATGTCGTCGTCTTGAATCTCGTCGGGAATGCTGATGGTTACGTTGAGGCGCAGTGAGCCGATGCGCCATACTCCGCCCTCGCGCGAGAAAACGGGGTCGGGCAGCAGGGCGGACACGGGCTCGGCGTTGACGGCAATGCCCGGCGTGGGGCGGCCCACCGTTGACCAGATGCCGTCGGCGCCACGGGCATATGCCACGTCTGTGTCGGCCATCGGAGGGTAGTCAAGACGTTCAATGAGGGCGCCCCCCGGGCCGAACAGAAAGAGTGACGCGCGGTCGGCGTCAAGCCTAAAGGGCACGTAGCCGTCGGCGGTCGTGCCTTTGTCGCAGTAGATTACCATCGCGTCGCCGGGCTCGAGCACCCGCAGCGGAATCGGAAAGGCGTCAGAGGGATATGGTGAGGGGCCGATGCTGTAACCGGAGGTCAGCATCGGTGTGTCGGAGTCGTTGCAAACCTCGACCCAAGAGTCCGGATAGGCATTGTCGGCAAACACCCCTGTGAAATTCGATTGCACAATCTCGTTCAGCCGCAAATTGCAGAACGCATTCAGGAATGAAAAGATTGTGATAAAGGTGATAATGATTCTTTTCATATTTCGGTCGTTACCATGTGCAAAGATACGAAATTTTTGATGAAAATATGATGTAAAATTTGCTCGGGTCAGGGATTTTTTGTAATTTTGCCGCGCTAAACTCTTAGTAGATTCATCGAAAATAACTAATAACAAACTAAATAACAAATGATTATCGTACAAGTTAAAGAAGGCGAAAATATTGAAAAAGCCCTCAAAAAGTTCAAACGCAAATTTGAAAAGACCGGCATCGTGCGCGAACTCCGCAGCCGTCAGGCCTTTGAAAAGCCCAGTGTCGCAAACCGCAAAAAGATGATGAAGGCGGTTTACGTGCAGCAGCTTCGTGCAGTCGAAGATTAACTTTTTGCACTTTTTCGCCTGAATTATTTGGCGAATTGAAAAGATTGTCGTAACTTCGTGGCAAGCCCGAGGCCCCAATTGCCGACGGCGGCCAGAATGAACGAGTCGATTAAATCTTTTCTCGAATATATACGGTGTGAGCTGAACTTGTCGGCTTGCACCGTTTCGGCTTATTCTACCGATCTTGAGGCATGGGCCGACTATGCCACCGGCGGCCGCCCCGACGAGTTGAGGCCGCTTGACGTATCGGCCTCCGACCTGCGCCTGTGGGTGGCTCATCTCAACGCCCGGGGGCTCGGCCGTCGCACCATTCGCCGCAAAATCAGCGCTTTGCGCTCATATTTCAAATATCTCTGCGTCAGGTGTGGCGCCACGACCAATCCCGCCGCCGGCCTGCGCGCCGGGCGTCTGCCCAAGGAGCTTCCGGTCTATGTGCGTCCCGACGAGCTCAACGATGTCATAGATTCCGGCATGGACGCCGCCGATTTCGAGGGCGTGCGCAACGAATTGATTCTGACCATGTTCTACTCTACGGGCATTCGCTGTTCGGAGCTGCTCACGTTGCGCGATGCCGACGTCGACACCGCCCGTGGCGAACTAAAAGTGCTCGGCAAGCGTAATAAGGAAAGAATCGTGCCCTTCGGCGCGGAAATGACGCAGATGATAAACCGATATCGCGCAGCAAGACCCTCGGGCCCCGGCCCCGGCGGCGAGTTCTTTACCCGCCCCGACGGTCGCGCGCTCTATCGCAAGGCCATCTACAACATTGTCCATTCGGCCCTTGAGGGCGTGCACTCGGCGCGGAGGTCGCCTCACGTGCTGCGCCACTCGTTTGCCACCGACATGCTCAACGGCGGCGCAGACCTCAACGCCGTGAGCCGGCTGCTGGGCCACGCCTCGCTGGCCACGACCCAGATATATACCCATGTAACCCTTAGTGATCTTCAACATAATTATCAACTCGCACATCCTCGTGCACAAAGAAAAGGAGGAAATTATGGAAACTAAAATTCAAGCCATTCACTTCGAATCGTCCGCAGCTCTCGAAGCATTCGTGAACAAGAAAATAGACAAGCTGACACGCAAGAATCCCGCAATTTCAGAGGCTGCCGTCAATCTGCGCCTCATCAAGCCCGAAACCGCGCGTAACAAAGAGGCGATGGTCAAGATTTATATGCCGCAGCGCGAAGAGGTTGTGGTAACCAAGGTTGCCGACACCTTCGAAGAGGCAGTCGACCTGGCAATCGCCGCAATCGAACCTCAGCTCGAAAAATACAAAGACAAAAAGTAAACCGCAATCAACTTCCGGCCCGGCAGCAATGCCGGGCTTTTTTTAGAATATGATGGTGGCGCTGAGAGCCAGGGTGCCCGTTTCGGGGCTGTAGGCCGGAAGAATTACGGCGGCCTCGCCGCGACGGCGGTCCAGCCCCAGCCAGCGGCGGTTGAAGGGCAGCAGCCACTCTCCGGCCTTGGCGCAGAGAATGCCGACGCCGGCACCGGCAACGACATCGTTAAGCCAGTGGCGACCGTTGAGAATGCGCATCACGCCCACACCCGACGCCACGACATAGCCTGCAGCGCCGACCCACGGGCCGTAGTCCTGACGCAGCAGTTCGGCGCCCATGAATGCCGTGGCCGAATGGCCCGACGGAAACGAATGTTTGCCGCCGCTGGGGCGTCGCTCGTTGACAAGATGTTTCGTGCCTTGCGTAACGGCCGTCATCAGAATCGTGGCCGTGGCGCCGACAATCACGCGGTCAACGAACGGCCTGCGCGACTTTACGCCCGCAAAGTCAAGAAACAGATAGCCCGCCGCGGGCAGATACTGCAGAATGTCGTCCGTCGGGTCGCAGCGGTGAATGCCGATGCTCTCGTTGACCCAAGTGCGCGCCTGTTTCAGCGGCTTGATGCCCACAAAGAGCGCGCCGGCGGTAATCATGGCCGCGGGGGCTATGATTTGTCGCGTTTCAAAGCGGACGGTGTCGGTCGTGGTGGCCGTCGAGTCAGCGGCATAAATCCCTTGAAAGCCTAAAACAAAAGCTAAAATTATAAGCAATGCGTGTTTCACGCCCGCAAAATTACGAAAATTTCCTCAAATCCGAAAAAATGAGTAAATTCGCGTAATGAAAAGAATTCTATTGAGCCTTTTTAGCTGTTGCGTAATGCTCGTGCTTGCCGGGTGCGGCGGCGGAGCGGACGGCGGTTCAAGGCGCGAATATGCCAATGACAGCACGTCGCTGACCAATGTGGCGTGGCGCCTGCACGACCAGGGGGCGCCGCTTGATTCGTGCATTGCCGTGCAGCAAGAGGCCGTTGACCGTGTGCGCCGTGGCGAGTCGGACGAAGACCCGGTTGCCGTGCTTGAACAGATGGGCATGTTCAAGATGGCCCAGGGGCGGTTTGACGACGCGATGCGCTGCTACATGGAGGCTCTCGACTCGATGCTCTCGGCGCCGTTTGATTCGCTGAACACCGGGCCGGTGAAACTCTACGGCGATATCGCCCTGCTTTGGCAGCGCCTCGGCGCGCTTGACGAGGCGCTGGCCTACAACGACAGCGCCATGGCCCAAAGCCGCCGTCGCGGCGATGCGTTTCTGACCGACCTCTATATGTTTCGCGCCGATTTCTTCGACGAGCTCGGCCGCCCCGACTCGGCCATAATCTGCTATGACAGGGCTCTCGGCTCGGTCGACGGCCGCGAGACTAATGCCGACAAAGATTTTCTGCGCGCATGGGTCAATGCCGAGAAGGGCATATATCTGATTCATGGCTATCAGCATGAGCGCGACACGGTGGCTCACGCTGTCGCACTCATTGAAAACGCTCTCGGACCGATTGGCGACGAGAGCGACACGGCAATGGCGCGTTTCTCTCTGGGTCTTGGCAAATGTCTGCTCGGAGATTCCGCCGCCGGACTCCCGATGATGGAGCAGGCCACAGCCGAACTGCGCGCGCAGGGCGACCCTGAATACTATGGCATCGCCATTAAAGGGCTGATGCAGATATATGCGAAGCTGGGCATGGGGCAGAAAATGATTGCCCTATATCCCGAAATGGAGGCGGCCACCGACTCCGTCTTCGCGCAGGCCATGAACGAAAGCCTGGCCGGAGCCAGGGCGCAATATCAGATGCAATCGGCCGAGCTTGAAACCAAACTGCTTCACAGCCGGCTCGAGGCCGCGCGCGAGCATGTGCGTGTGGTGATGCTCGCCGCCACTTTGGCCGTATTGCTCGTTGGCGGCGCAATCGTGGTGATTGTGCGCCGCTATCGCCGTTTGCGGCGCGCCAAACAGAGGCTTGACAGCGACGTCATGTCGCTGACCCGACATCGCGACGAGATTCTCGGCCACAACGACGTGCTGCGCTCCGAACTGGCTTTGCAGCAGGTCGGCAAGACCGATACTCTCAATGACCCGACTCTTAACACCGTGCACGACATCAGGCATTTCAGGCAGGTGTTCGAGGCAAGATATCCCGGCTTCTGTCCTGCGCTGCGGCAGAAGTATCCGAAGATAACAGTCCACGACGAATTGCTCTGCATGATGATTTACATGGGCTATGGCTCGGAAGAGACTGCCGCATATTTAGGCATGAGCCGTCAGAGCGTCAACACGGCCCGCTACCGTCTGCGTCGCCGCCTCGGCCTCGACCGCTCGGTCGACCTCAACGAGTTCATCAAGTCCCTCACGGACTGACAGGTATATTAAGCTATGAAACCTAAAGTAAATTTAATAGCGGCGGTTTGCCGCAACGGCGCCATCGGGCGCAACGGCGACCTGCTGTTTCACATTTCGGCCGACTTGCGCCGGTTCAAACAGCTGACCATGGGCCACCCGATCATCATGGGGCGCAAGACGTTCGAGTCGTTCCCGAAGGGGCCGCTGCCGGGGCGGCGCAACATCGTCATCAGCCGTCGCGGCGATTATGCGCCCGCGGGGGCCGAGGTCTATGCGTCGCCGGCCGAGGCGCTGGCGGCGTGTGGCGATGTCGACGAGGTGTTCGTCATTGGCGGCGGTCAGATTTATGCGGAGTTCATGCCGCTGGCCGACTGCCTGATGCTCACCGAGATTGACGCCGATGTGGCCGATGCCGACACGTTCTTCCCGCCGTTTGAGGCAAAGGAGACGGAGGCCGGCGAATGGCAGATTGAGACCGAGCCGCGCTACAGGTTCGTGGCCCACAGGCTTCAGTCGTAGCGCATGGTCGTGGCGGGCGAGATGCGGGCAATGATGATGGCGGGGAGCATGAGCACGAGCCAGCTCAGGCCCAGCGCGCCGGCGTTGAGCGCGATTATCGCTATGGGCGAGAACGTTACCGGCACGAAGTCGACGTAGTATGAAGCCTGGTCGAGCGGCAGAATGTGAGTTGTCGACTGCAGCCACACAAGGCCGATGCCTATGGCGTTGCCGATGACGAGACCGCGAATTACGAGGCGCTCGGCCATGAACATGAATGTGCGGCGAATCTGGCGGTTGGTGGCGCCGAGGGCCTTGAGCAGGCCGATTGTGCGCACGCGTTCAAGAATGATTATGAAGAGCGAGCTGATGAGCGTGAAGCCCGACACGAGGCTCATGAGCACGATGATGACCACGACGTTGGTGTCGAGCAGCCCGAGCCATGAAAAGAACGAGCCCCGGGTCTGAAATATGGTCGAGATGCCGTAGGCTGCCGTCAGTTTACCCTCGTAGAATGCGTTGAGAAGTTCAGAGTAAATCCGGCTGGCGAGGGGCTCGATGTGGTCGGGTTCGAGTCCTGTGATGCCGAGCGAGTGGGCGTGGCCCGGCGCGAGACCCAGCAGCTGTTCGGGCAGCCGGGGCGAGCAGTAGGCGATGGCGTCGTCGTGTTCGGCGAAGCCCGAAGAGTAGGGACTCCCCACGGTGAGCGCGCGCGTGCGCAATCGGCCGTCGGTGAAGAAGTAGGCCGCCACGCGGTCGCCTTCGGCCAACCGTAGCTTGCGGGCCGTCGACCGGGAAATGACAATCACCGAATCGGCCGGAGCATCATCGCCGGGGCGGCTCTCTAACTGTAGCCCCATGAAGTCGTCGGGCGTCTTGAGAATGGCCGGAATGGAGGTGTGCACGGTTGTGCGGGCGCCGGCCGGAAGGTCGACGGCGTCGAGCACCTCGGCGGGGTTGAATGACGCCGGAGTGTTGTCGTCAGAGTAGCCGGTGATGGTTATGGCGTCGTCGAGCGCCAGAATCCTTTTTGTAACTTCACCTTTGAAGCCGAGCATCACGGCCACCGACAGGAGCATGACGGCCACGGAGAGCGCGACGCCGGCCACGGCGACGCCGACGGCGGCCGAGGCGTGGCGGCGTCCCTCGGCTTTCCACGAGAGGCGGCGGGCAAGTGTCAGTTCAAAGCCCACGGTACAGGTTTTCGCAGGCGTCGGTCAGCAGGTCGAGCACAAGTTCGAACCCTTCGGCGCCCTCATAGTAGGGGTCGGGCACGTGGTCATAGCGGCAGCCGGCCGGGAAGAATTCGGCCATTGCGTGGATTTTGCGGGCGGCTTCGACGCTCGGAGCCATTGCGCGCAGGTCGCGCAGATTGGCGGCGTCCATGCCGATGATGAGGTCGAAGTTTTCGAAATCTTCAGGCTGGATTTTGCGGCACACGTGGTTCAGCGCAATGCCGCGCTGAGCTGCATGGACACGCATGCGCTTGTCGGGCTGCTGGCCCGCGTGGCAGGCAATGGTGCCCGCCGAGTCGGTCTCAAAACGGTCGGTCGCGCCGTGGCGGCTGATGACTCCGTTAAACATCGCTTCGGCGGCCGGGCTGCGGCAAATATTGCCGAGGCACACAAAAAGTATTTTGTATTTCTCCATAATTGTTCCGCAAAATTACGAAAAAATTTGTACATTTGCCGAATATGGAGAAGAAGAAACTGATTGGAATGACGCTCGGCCGGCTGCGCGAGGTTGCGGCCGAGTGCGGACTGCCGCCTTTTGCGGCCAAACAGATTGCCCGACGTCTATATGTCAACCGCGCGAAGTCGATAGACGAGATGACCGAGATTTCGCTGCGCGGGCGCGAGGCCCTGAACCGCAGCTACTGCGTCGGGCTCACGGAGCCCAAGGCCGAGGCGCGGAGCACGGACGGCACGGTGAAGTGCCTCTTCGAGGGCAAGGGCGGCCGCGACGTCGAGGCCGTGTATATCCCAGATCATGACCGCGCCACGCTCTGCGTGTCGTCGCAGGCGGGCTGCAAGATGGGTTGCAAGTTCTGCATGACCGGTCGTCAGGGCTTCCACGGCAATCTGGAGCCGTCTGACATTCTCAATCAGATTCTGTCGATTCCCGACTCGGAGAAACTGACCAACATCGTGTTTATGGGCATGGGCGAGCCGATGGACAATCTGCCGGCGGTGCTCGACGCAATCGAGGTGCTCACGGCTCCGTGGGGTCTGGCATGGAGTCCGAAGCGCATCACGGTGTCGTCGATCGGCAAGATGGCCGAGCTCAAGCGACTGCTTGACGAAACGAAGGTGCATGTGGCCATCAGCGTCCATTCGCCTTTTGCTGCCGAGCGCGCGGGGCTGATGCCCGTCGAGAACGCATGGCCCGTGGCCGAAGTGATGGCCCTGTTGCGTAACTATGATTTTGCGGGTCAGCGGCGTCTGACGGTGGAATATATCATGTGGCGCGGACAGAACGACGACATGCGCCATGCCGACGCGCTGGCGCGGCTGGTGCGCGGCACGAACTGCCGAGTCAACCTTATCCGCTATCACTCGCTGCCCGGCAGCGACCTGCGCACGGCCTCTGAGGCGACCATGACCGCCTTTCGCGACCGCCTGAACTCGCTGGGCGTTACCGCGACAATCCGCGCCAGCCGCGGCGAAGATATCGAAGCCGCCTGCGGCATGCTCGCCGGCAAAGAGCACCCCGCCGATGATTAGCGTTGTCATTCCCGTCTATAACCGCGAGCATCTTGTAAAGCGCACGCTTGATTCGGTTGCGGCGCAGACGTTAGCGCCCGACAAGGTGATTCTGGTGGATAACAATTCGACCGACGGCACTCGTGCGGTGCTTGACGGCTGGGCTGCCGGCCGAGATAATGTCGAAGTCATCAGTTGCGCAACGCCCGGCGCGGCAGCCGCTCGCAATGCCGGACTGGCACTGGTTGAGTCTGACTACGTAATGTTCTTTGACAGCGACGACTACATGCCGCCGCGCCACGTCGAGCAGGTCTCTGCCGCCCTCGCCGGCGAGAATCCGCCTCCAATCGTTGCCTTCGACATGGAGCTCGTTGATCTGAGCGGCCGCCGGACGCTCAAGGCTTTTCGCCGCGGCGACCCTCTGTTCAACCACATCTTTCATGCAATACTATGTACGTTACGATTTGTTGTGTCTGCGGCATTTATCCGTAACATCGGAGGGTGGCCGTGCAACCTCAAAGTGTGGGACGATTATGAACTTGGTGTTAGATTGCTATATAATACGAGCGCTGTGCGGAATATCAGCCTTGAGCATCCACCTGTGGCTTTTGCGCAGGCCGAGAGCATAACCGGCACGAAGTTCAGCGACAAGGCCGGAGAGTGGGAGCGTGCGCTCGATGCCTGCGAGCGCGCATTGGCCGGAAGCCGCTATGCCGGGCTGATTGACTGGCGCAGGGCCATTCTGGCGGGCATGTACATGCGCGAGGGGCACCGCGAACTCGCGATGCCCCTGCTGAAGAATTTCAAAATGAAGCTGATTGCGCGCTACGTCGCTCTTGGCGGCCGGGGAGTGGCAGAGCTGGCCCGGCTCAGCGGTTGGCGCGCTTGCGCTCGGTCTCGTCGAGAATGATTTTGCGCAGGCGGATATGGTGGGGCGTAACCTCCACATATTCGTCTTCCTTGATATATTCCAGCGCTTCCTCGAGCGAGAAGACCACGGGCGGCACGATGCGCGCCTTGTCGTCGGCGCCGCTGGCTCGCATGTTGGTCAGCTTTTTCGATTTCGTAACGTTCACGACGATGTCGTTGTCTTTGGCGTTCTCGCCGACGACCTGACCGGCATAAACCTCCTCCTGCGGGAAGATGAAGAAGCGGCCGCGGTCTTGCAGTTTGTCGATGGCATAGGCATAGGCCGTGCCTCCCTCCATGGCTATGAGCGAGCCGTTGGTGCGGCGCTCGATGTCGCCCTTCCACGGCTGATATTCCAGGAAACGGTGGGCCATGATGGCCTCGCCGGCCGACGCCGTGAGCACGTTGTTGCGCAGGCCGATGATGCCGCGTGAGGGAATGTGAAACTCCATGTGCACGCGGTCGGTGCCCTGCGCGTTCATCGACACCATCTCGCCCTTGCGGCGAGTTACCATGTCGATTATCTTGCTCGAATATTCTTCGGTTACGTTGATGGTCAGCAGCTCTATGGGCTCGCACTTCTGACCGTCAATCTCCTTGACGATAACCTGCGGCTGACCCACCTGCAGCTCGTAGTCCTCGCGGCGCATGGTCTCGATGAGCACCGACAGGTGGAGCACGCCGCGGCCGAACACGGTCCAGACGTCCTCATGGTCGGCCTTCTCGACGCGCAGCGCCAGGTTGCGGTCAAGTTCGCGGGTGAGGCGGTCGCCGATGTGGCGCGACGTAACATACTTGCCGTCCTTGCCGAAGAAAGGCGAGTCGTTGATTGTGAACGTCATCGACATGGTCGGCTCGTCGATGGCGATGCGCGGCAGTGCCTCGGGCACGGCCGGGTCGGCCACCGTGTCGCCGATTTCAAAGTTCTCGATGCCGACCAGGGCGCAGATGTCGCCCGACTTCACCTCGCTCACCTTCTTGCGGCCCATGCCCTCGAAGGTGTGAAGCTCCTTGATGCGCTGTTTCACGGCCGAACCGTCTTTTTTGAGCAGCACCACGTCCTGGCCTTCGCGCAGCGTGCCGCGGTGCACGCGGCCCACGGCGATACGGCCAACATAGCTCGAAAAGTCGAGCGACGTGATGAGCATCTGCGATGCACCCTCATAAGTTGTCGGCTCCGGAATATACTCGATGATGGCGTCGAGCAGCGGCAGGATATTGTCGGTCGGCTTACGCCAGTCGGTGCTCATCCAGCCCTGCTTGGCCGAACCGTAGATGGTCGGGAAGTCAAGCTGCTCCTCCGTTGCGTTGAGGCTGAACATCAGGTCGAACACCATTTCCTGCACCTCGTCGGGGCGGCAGTTCGGCTTGTCTACCTTGTTGATGACCACCACCGGCTTCAGACCCATCTGAATGGCCTTTTCGAGCACGAAGCGCGTCTGGGGCATCGGTCCCTCGAATGCGTCGACCAGCAGCAGGCAGCCGTCGGCCATGTTCAGCACGCGCTCCACCTCGCCGCCGAAGTCGGCGTGTCCCGGAGTGTCGATGATGTTGATTTTATAACCCTTATAGTTGATAGAAACATTTTTGGACAGGATTGTTATGCCTCGTTCGCGCTCAAGGTCGTTGTTGTCGAGAATAAGTTCGCCGGCGGTCTGATTGTCGCGGAAGAGGTGTCCGGCCATAAGCATCTTGTCCACCACGGTAGTCTTGCCGTGGTCAACGTGTGCGATTATGGCGATGTTTCTGATTTGCTGCATATAAGTTTCTCAAATAATGTCCTATTTTCAAGGGTGCAAAGTTACGCAAAATCTTCCGAATATCCGCGCCTTCCCCCCGAAAACCCACAGAAAATGCGATTTTGTCTGATTCATCGGCGACTCTGACGGCTCGACCCGCCTTCGGTCTGGCAATCGGCGGCGCCGAAAGCAATATTTTGGTCAACTGAACGTTTTTATAATAAAACCATAGTGCAATGAAATACGGTCTAATTGTCATTCTCTCAACACTTATTCTTTCGTCTTGCTCTAACAGCGATGAGCCGACGCCTGATGTGTTTTCTCAAGTGGCTGAAATTACTAATGGCAAATCGGAATCTAAGACTATTCTCTATGATGATTATGGCCGTGTTATTAAATATGTCGCCACATTCCCTGACGAAACCGTCAATTCGACTTACACATATGTTGGCGATAATCTGATTGAAATTCATACGGAGCACATTATCCATGGCTTTTTGAACGGTGATAATGCGATACGTCAGTATGAAGACGAACTATATCTGGAAAACGGTAGAGCCACCTATTGTGATGGCACATTCAGTACAAATCAATTAGGACAGGGCAGCATATTTCAGAAAAAATATAGACAGGAATTCTTATATACAACCGACAACCATCTGAATGTCATTAAAAATACAGAATGGAATAAAAAGGGAGATTCCTGGGCTGACGATAATCCCTGGACCTGGGAAACCTATTATATCTGGAAGGATAATAATCTCATAACCGTTGAGGATTATGCCGGCAACGAAGTCCCGACATATGTTTACAATTACGGTTATTCTTCCACGACCGGCGTCCGGAATGTGTTGCCGATACATTGGGACAGGTTTCAATATTTCCCTTTGCAGCTTAAAGGATATTTTGGCTCTGAACCGGCAAATCTCATCATAAGCATTGAGAGTATTCGCCCTGATGCGTCAAATTCAGAGATTACATATCAGTATAACATAAGCGATAATAGAATCGCTGATTATACAGAATCCAAAAACGAAGTCTCTGACAAGTATTCCGTTACATGGGTTGAATAAACACGGCCTCTTAGCCTATGTAGTGAAGAAGCTCGACAGCTGAATGTCGGCTTTACCGTTTTCTATGCGAGCTATGTAGCTTTGTTCGCGACCGATTTTTTCTGCCACCTGTTTTTGCGTAAGATTCAGAGCCTTTCTGCGCTCGCGGAGCATGTTTCCGTAAAACCAGGCGATAGACTCTTCGTTAAATTGTTCGCGCGATAAAGTGCCGTTCTGTCCATACTTTTCATCAAGCATGGCATTGACAGTCTTCAATTCGTTTATCTTTGTCGGATTTATATGTCTCATAATTCTAAAACTCCGACCGAAACTCTCATTTCGTACAGATCTGTATTTTCAAGGTGCTTGATAAATTTAGTCGATACATTATAGATTGTTGCAATAACGTTTAAGACATAGTCAAATTTTTTAGCCCACCTCAAATTATGTTTATGGCGGTACTCTGGAGTTATGCACAAGTTAGGCGGTATAGAGGATTATGCTGCTGTGATGGCGTCGTGAAGCATGGCTACGAACTGAACCACTTGTGCCGCCTTGTTGGGGAAGTATTTCAGGAGTGATTCACGGAAGACGCGGTTTTCGCGGAACACTCTCTTTTCCATGTCGCCGTTCTGACACACATAGTTGAGAATGTTGTTGATGAATTCCTCTTGTCCGGCTGTGAGAGAATTGGCGGATATGAACCTGGTGAATAGGTCTATGGCCTTTTTGCGGTCAAGACCTACGACTTTGCGGATAAATGCAGCCACAGGTATGTCGGCTGTCATTTGTTCGCGGCGCAGATATCGTTCATAATCCTCTTTTGTGCCGAGTTCTTGCCATAAGACGCGTTCCAGTTCGTCAATGTCCTCGATAGAAAGATGTTCAAGGTTGTGTATTTTCTGCAAAACCGGGTGGTTGCGTTGCTGTGTCAGAAAGTCAAGCAGTTTCTCGCGATAGCTGACGTCGGTATTTATTTTACCGGCCACTCCGCCATCGGTAACTGTGTCCCCGATAGTTACTGTGAACGTTTTGCCGTTGTCGCCTCCAAGATATTTGAGCAAGTCGCGGATTTGCTTGCGCATATTCTCGATAGAGGCAAGCGTCTTGTTGTCCCAAAATGCCGAGGTCATAATCTCGTTGAGCAGCGGCATTTTTGCCTGTATATCCGGAATAGTAGAGCGCTTGCGCAGTGCGTCTGCGATTCCCGTTATCTGCACCTCGTGGCGTCCGCTGTCAAAGTTTTCATTGACCATGCTGAGCTGAACGTAAAGCGAAAGTAGGTCGAACTTCTTGGCCAGTTCATTCTCCAAGGATTTCGGTAGCAATGGTGCGACTTCATTTTTCAAGTCGAGAACATCGACCTCGGAGATGTATTGCCATGCTTCCGGCTTACGGAATTTGTCAACAACAGGCCAGTGGTTGCGAACTGCGATGTGGGCGTCATCGAGCTTGCCGACCTCGGCAAGAAGAATAGACTTCAGTTCTGCGTGCAGACCCTTTGCGAAATTATCGGCCTGATATTGCTGCGCTTGCAGGGCGCAGGCTATGTCGGCCCGGACACCAAACAGTCGCTCGGTAAGCGATACTGATTTCACGGTTTTACCCTCTTTGGGGTTTTCGTCGAAGTATTTGAAGTTGCCGCCCCAGTCGAATATGTAGAACAATTCCTTATCTTCACCTTTGCCGAATATATCGGGACTGAGACGCGTGCCGCGGCCTATCATCTGCATAAACTTGATGCGCGAGCGCACACGTTTGAAGAAAACAAGATTGAGCACGTCGGGCACGTCAATGCCTGTGTCGAGCATATCGACCGACACGGCAATCTGCGGCATATGGTCGCGGAGGCTGAACTTGTCGATAAGGTTTTGCGAGTAGTTGATTGAATAGTCGATCTGCTCGCAGAATCCGTTGCCGTATTCAGGATACAGAATATTGAAACGCTCGACAATGAGTTTCGCGGTTTTGGAGTTCATTGCAAAGACGATGGTTTTGCCAATCAGTTCGCCGGACTGCACTTTCAGGCCGTTCTCCATAAGGTCCTGAAGCATCTTGTCGATGGTATCGGTGTTGTAGATATACTTGTATATTTCCTGCTCGCCGATGTCGCGAGGCTTCCATTCATCGTCGGGGTCTTTATTCACCTGCTCATACTCCCAAACCTGTTCGAGCTGTTGCCTTTCCTCGTCGGAGAGGTCATCATATTTGATACCCTCGTTGACTATTTTAGAACCACGGATAATCCCTTTGTAATCTACAAGATACTCGTCCTCAACGGCTGTGCTGTATTCGTAGTAGTCAGTCGGCTCGCCTCCTTCAAGGTGCAGCAGTTCGTAGGTCGACTTATCCACCTGTTCGCGAGGGGTGGCTGTAAGCCCCACGAGCAACGAATCGAAGTAGCGGAATATGTCGCCGAACTTGCCGAACACGCTTCGGTGTGCTTCGTCTATGATTATCAAGTCAAAGCGCCCGACGCTGTAAGGCTTATGGTCGGTGTTGACATAGTTAATCATAGTCTGATACGTTGAGAAAGTTATTCGTGCGTTGGGGTCAACAGCGGCAGTCTTGTCGCTCAACACTGTTACCGGGGTGTTGGGAAGCAATTTCGAGAAATTGCGTGCCGCCTGATTGACGAGTGAAGTACGGTCGGCAAGGAAGAGCGTGTTCTTGACCCATTTGTTACGCTGCAACACGTCGACGAGTGAGATGGCTGTGCGGGTCTTGCCCGTACCTGTTGCCATGACGAGTAACCCACGGCGATGCCGGGCGTTGAACCACTCGCACATCGACTTGATAGCTCGCTTTTGATAGTAGCGGTCGGAAATTTCATCATTCACCGAGAAGTCCGCAATATCGGGGCGCGACGTGCGGCGCGACATGATAAGTTCAAGGTCTTTCTCGGTATGGAACGCAAAGAGGCGACGGGCGGGATAGCCCAAGCCGTCGATGCAATATATTTCGTAACCGTTGGTATAGTAGATTACCGGGCGCACGCCGTAGCGGTTTTCGAGACAATCGGCGTAAAGCTCGGCCTGATGCTTGCCCGCGTTGGCATCTTTGCTCGTGCGTTTGGCTTCAACCACGGCAAGCGGCTTGCCGGCTGAGCCGAACAGTACATAGTCGGCATATCCTTTACCGGCATTGTTCGGCATACCGGCCACTTCGACTTCAACGCAGGCTTTGCCCGATTGAGTGTCGCCTTCGGTTTCGAGCACGTCCCAGCCGGCTTCGCGGAGCATGAGGTCGATAAAGCGGCGCCGTGTCTCGGCTTCCGATATGTCGCCCCATGAAATGTCGGCCTTGACCGAAGGAGCCTTGTCCACTTGCTGCGGTTCAACCGTTGCTGCAAATGCTTCGGGCGTTTGCTCGGTATAGACAACCCGGATGCGTGCTCGCGGTTGTCGTGTCGGAAGCAGCGTCCTGTCGAATGGTGCGAGGGTGTCGAGCACCCGAAGTTTGAGAAGCACACCGCCCACAAGGTTGTAGAGGTTGAGCGTGGTGAAGAAAGCATCGCGGCGTGTAACCTTGCCGTCATGGGCGGCGAGGTTGCCGACTTTCCTTATCCAGTGAACTGAGCGTATCAGTTCGGGGTCAGCAATGAAGTCGGTGAACAAGTCGGCCGTAGTAAGTTGGAGAAGCGAAGCGCGCTCGCCTGGCTCCACCCCTTTCATCTTATATATAGCCTTGACAAGCCATTCAAGAGCCTTTCGCGCATTGATGGCCGCAGAATCCGGCTCTGTATATTGTCTTTGCTCGCACAGGTCGCAAAGTCGGTGCAGCTCACCCAGCTCGGGTATATATTTCAGGTAGTCGAAGTTAAGCATGGTGTCAGTCTTCGCTATAGGTTTCAATAATTCGTTGCAGTTCTTCTTCCGTAGGCAGGAATTTAGCAAGTTTATATTCCGCAACGCCCAACGGTTGCGTCATGCCTCGAAACGACCACTCCACAACGGTGTTGTCTTTCGACTTGCAGATAAGCAGTCCGATTGTCGGGTTGTCATCATCTTGACGCATAAGCTCATCTACTGCTGAAACGTAAAAATTCAGTTTTCCGGCAAATTCGGGGATGAATGGCACGACCTTCAGCTCGCACACAATATAGGCTTTCAGCCGGGTATGGTAAAAAATCATGTCGGGAACGAAGGTTTGTCCGCCGGGCATTTTCAATTCCATCTGCCGACCCACGTATGCGAAGCCCTGACCAAGTTCGAGCAGAAAGCGCGTTATGTCGCCTGCAAGAGCATCTTCGAGCTGACGCTCTGAGGTAATTCTCTTGTCGACAAAACCGAAGTCATACGGACTTTTTAGAATAGCTTTGGCAAGACCACTGTAAGGAGCGGGCAGTTTCTCGTCGAAATTAGTTATCGCCTTCCCCTCTTTGTTGTATAGGTCATCGTCCATCTTTACTTCAAGTTCGGTTCGGCTCCAGCCATTCTTAATAGTCTGGTCAACATAGAATAAGGCTTCCGAAATTGATTTGCAATGTGTGAAAATATAAACATGATGTTTCCATGGTACCATACCGAAATCAAGAGGCATTTCCAAATCGTCACCAACTTGGTGACGATTTGACATGTCGAAATCGTCAACGACTCGTTGATGAATTGTATCTCCCTGATTATAAAATTCATACCAGCGTTTTGCGTATTTGATATTCGTGACTGAAAAGCCGGTCTGATTGGGAAATTCTGTTTTCAAATCGAGACTGAGACAATCGAAAAATGCCGAACCCCACTTAGCCGATTTGTATAGCAGTGATATATCGCGGCCCATCGCCCAATAAAATTCGAGCATCGCGGTGTTGACTTTTACAGCAGCTTTGATTTGCGAACGGCGGAATCGTTCTTTTAGTTGTCCGAGCAGTTGTGCATATTCCTGTCCACTGACAATACTGTCACGTTTCACGAATTCAGGTTTATAGTCTTCTCGTTTCATGCTTTTGAAATTTGTGAGACAATGTCTCGCATTTTTAGTCGTTAAACCAATAGTCCATGCGGCTGTCGAGGAGCGTTTGCAGTTCTGCAATCGTCTTCTCAACAGTTTTCTTCTGCTCCTCGATTTGCTCAATGCGCGCGGCGAACTTCTCTTGAAGTTCAAGCGGCGGAACAGGAATTGCTAATTCTTTAAGAAGTTTGTAATGTCGTGAATATCCAAGAGAAGGTATATTAAAGAGAAGAAGGGTAAAATAAAAGTATCGTGAGTTAATAGATTTAATAGGAGATAAAATTTTAACACCGTCTGCACCGAGAGCGAAATCAAATGCTATGAATTTTAGGCATCTTGTATGATCCCCAAAAACCACAATTGGCTTAGATACACCGTAAATGCAATCATCTCTATCGGTATAGCCACTTATCAAACTTTCTTCTTGCGAAACAATAGGGAATCGACCACTGTTTGCATAATCCTTTGCCTGTAGCTTCGCGGGATATTTAACCTTATCTATACACTCTTCAAATGGTATTGTAATCCAGTCTTTGGGGTTGGTGACGGGGTCGCCGAAGAAGTCGTAGAAGGTAGATTGGGCGAGGGTGTCGAGGTTTCGTAGCAACTCCCGGCAATCTTCGATAACTTCGTTAATCTTATCAAGCTCTGCCGCAATCTGCTGTTGCACCTCCATCGGCGGCACTGGAATATTTGTTGGGGCTAAAGTTTGACGAGTGATTTGTGGTTGTGCTGCACCGGTGATTATATTTGAATAATCCAAAGAGGTCAAAGCATATTGCAAATAGTCAAAAAGAAGACTTTTCGATTTGCTATGAATAACCATCGCATTCCCATTTATCCAAGACTTAGGATTGGATACATTTATTGTTCCACACGTTGCCCCACGACAGGTAAGTAGAAGTTCTGGGAATTCATGATTATACGAAGAATATTTACCAATTATGCCATTTGCACCGAAAACATCATATTCGCCATTTTCAACTAAATCTGATGATGCAATGGTTTTTGGCTGGTATATATCGCATATATCGCCCAGTCGTTTATACTTCCAATTATGCTTCATTTTCGGCGGCGATTAGAGATTGAAGCGAATTGATGCCGTCGGCAATTTTGGCGGCGAGAGTAGCAGCGCGACCTATAAGCACTTCGGGAGCCTCGTATTCTACGACCTCACGAATGGTTTCCTTGTAGGTGTTGAAAGCGAGGTCAAAATCGTGCTCGCGGATTTCTTCAACAGGTACAACGAATGACTTGTCGGTGCGGGCACGGTCGGCCTCGGCGTCGAGCGCGTGGAAGCGGGCTATGATATCGGGTATATCGTTGTCGGCTACTTCGGTGCGCTTTTGGTCGAGCGAATAGCCGTCGGCTTTCATATCGTAGAACCAAACCATATCAGTGCCGCCCGCTCCTGTCTTTGTGAAGATCAGAATAGCGGTAGATACGCCCGAATAAGGTTGGAATACTCCTGACGGCATAGAGATAACCGCTTCAAGGCGGTTGCCGTCAACTATGGCTTTTCGTATAGCCTTGTGAGCGTTAGATGTGCCTGTCAAAACGCCGTCGGGTACGATGGAGGCGCAACGGCCGCCAATGGCGAGCGAACGCAAGAACAGCGAAAGGAAAAGCAACTCGGTTTTCTTGGTCTTGGCAATGGCGAGCAGCGATTTCGACACTGCTTCGTAGTCAAGATTACCGGCAAACGGCGGATTGGCGAGGATAAGCGTATAGCGGTCAGTGTCGGTGTTGTCGGTTGAAAGCGAGTCGCGGAACGCAACGTCGGGATTGTTGATGTCATGGAGCATAAGGTTCATGGCCCCAATCCGGAGCATGGTCTGGTCCGTATCGAAGCCGTGGAGCATGGTGGTGCGGAAATGCTCGTCGTTCTGCTTCCTCATCAATTCGGCCGAATAGTGGTCTTTGATATACTTGGCGGCCTCGACGATAAATCCCGCGCTACCCATAGCCGGGTCGCAGATTGTGTCGCTGAGCGTGGGGCGCATCAGTTCAACCATCATGCGGATAATGTGGCGCGGAGTTCGGAACTGCCCGTTCTTGCCGCTCGCTGCCATCTTGCCGAGAATGTATTCGTAGACATCGCCCATAGTGTCCCGGTCGTTCATTTCGAGTGTGTCGATACCGTCAACAATTTTGACAAGGGCACGAGGCGAGGCAATCAGGAAATTGGCATTACCCATGAAGCGCGAATAGGCCGAATCTTCACCGCGGTTGAGCGTTTTGATGTACGGGAAAACGTCGCGCTGAATGGTGCGGTACATGGCCTCCGGCTCCAAATGCTTGAATGAGTGCCAACGAAGATTATTCATTGGAACGTCTTCACCGGTTTCCGGATTATGCCATGAGCCGTAGGCAAATGTATCGTCAGAGAGGTAATCCTCGCCGATAGCGTTCGAAACGGCTTCACGTTGCATCTGTGCATCATCAAGCATTTTGATGAAGAACAGATATGTCATTTGTTCAAGAACAGTCATCGGGTTAGTGATACCTGCACTCTCCCAAAACGTATCCCAGATTTGGTCTATTTGATTTTTAATTTGCCCTGTTATCATGGCTTATGCGGTCATTGTCAGCTGATGAAGATTTGCAAAGTTAACGATTTTTTCGCAAACTTCATTCTTTGAGAGATTCAAGTTTTGAGGGGAAATCAGCGGGGAGTGGAGGCGATGGCGCGGAGAATGGCGGCGGTTTCGGGGGTGGGGGCGGTGCAGGGGTAGCTGGGCATGTCGCGGACAATGCGCAGGCCTTTGGCGTTGTAGCGGGCGGCGAGCAGGGCCGATAGGGGGCGGAGCCAACGGCGGCGGCTGACGGCCATGACGATGCGGCGCTTGAGCGAGACGTCGGCGGCGTCTTTGGGGGCGGTGCAGACGGCGCGGATTGCGGCGCGGGCGTCGTCGAGGCTGAGACCGGCGGTGTCGCGCAGCATTTCGGCCAGGGCGTTGACGTAGCCGTCATATTCGGCCGACCGGCGCACTTCTTCGATGGGCACGGTGGTCTCCGTGGCCGAGCCTTTTATCTGCTCGCGCGCGCTGAAAAAGTAGGGCAGCGTGGCATACTTGCCCTGAATCAGCATGGCGTTGTTGAAGAATTCTTCGGCCAGGAAGAGATTGCGGAAGCGCGGCGCGCCTTGGGCGTCGAAGCAGTAGGAGTAGATTTTTTTGAACAGGTCGGTGCGCGTAACGCCGTAGAGCATCGAGGCGTAGATGCATTTCTGGCCGTTCAGGCGTCCCTGAGGGTCGGCGGCGGTGATGCGGCTGTCGAAGTATCGGATATAGCGCGGATAAAAGCGGGCCGTCTTGCCAGTGGGCACGAACGTGAGATAATGGCCCTGCGCCACGCTGTAGTCGGGGTTGTCGTGCAGAAATTCGGCCATGCGCTCGATGGCTGCGGGCACGGCGAAGTCGTCGTCGGCGCAATAGAGCACGTAGTCGGTCTTTATCAGCGGCATCACTTCCTTGATTTTGAGCAGGAAGTGCATCTTGGGGAAGTGGCGGTAGGTTACGTCGGGGTCTGACACGTCGCCCGTGAACGGCAGGGTAGACGAGTCGGGAATCAGCAGCTTGATGCCGGTGCCGCGATAGTAGTCGAGCAGGCGTTGGAGGCGTTCCGGACGGTTGTGGGCGGGGATTATGACGGTTACGTTTTCGAGCTTCATTTGTTTTTGTGTCGTTTGAAGAGATAGTCTATGCACTCGGCGAACATGACGGAGTTTAGTCGCCAAAGAATCAGGCAATAGAGCGCGGTGGCCACAATCACTTTTGCGGCGAGGGCCGCAGCCGGCATCGAGGCGAGCGGCGAGGTGATAATGACGGTCAGCGCCATGACGGCGAGCGAGATGAACATGTATGGTGCGATGTCGCCCAGCACGTCGCGCAGTCTGATGCCCGCATGGCGCCGCGCGAAGTGCTGCCACACGAAGAGCCACAGAATGTTCACGGCGCTATAGACGGCGAGCATCGTGTTCAGGCCGAACCGGTAGGTGATGAGCACGCAGAGCAGCTGCACCGTGCCGAGCGCGATGGTGTTCCACATGTAAATGTTGGGCCGGTTCAGACTGTTGAACAGGTTGGCAAACAGCATGTTGACGGGCAGAAAGGCGCCCCCGGCGCAGAGAATGCGGATTACGGGTACACAGTCGAGCCACTTTTCCGTAACCGTGATGGTGATGAGGTCGGCGGCTATTATGGCGAGTCCGAACATGGCCGGAAAGCTCACGAAGGCCGTGAAGCGCAACATCTTGCCGAACACGGCGCGCAGCCGTTCGGGCGAGTCGGTAGCCGTCTGGCGCAACACGGGCTGGCCGACGCTGTTAATCATGCCGATGATGGTCGAATAGCCCATGTTGGTCCATTTGTTGCCCTGAGTGTAAAAACCGGTCAGGCGCATGGTGTAGAATCGACCTAACAGCACCGAGAAGAAGTTGTTGTTGAAGTGGGTGAATAGGGTCGTTACGAGCTGGCGCATGCTGAACGGAAGCATTGAGCGCAGAGCCTCGCCGCTGAAACTCAGCGACGGCCTCCACGGGCAGTAGATCCACAGGACGATGGCGTTGGTGAGCGAATAGAGCACCGTTTGCAGTGCAATGCCCCAATAGCCCCAGCCGCTGAAGGCGCAGGCCACGCCCGCCGTGCCCGACACGACAACCGCCGTAATCTGGGCCAGACTGCGCTCCTTGACTTTCAGGTTGCGGAACAGATAGGCCGACGGAGCCGTGGCCACGCCGCCGAACACGAAGCCTAAAAACAGAAAGCGCGCCAGCGGCACCATTTCAGGCGTGTGGTAAAAGCGCGCAATCAGCGGTGCCAGCAGGTAGAGCAGGGCGTAGAGCCCTGCGGCCGCGCAGATGTTGAACCAGAACACGGCGTTATAGTCGCGGTCGGTGGCCTCGCGCTTATTGACAATGGCGAGCGTGAAGCCGCTTTCGGAGAGCACGCCGGCCGTCGCCGAGAAGATTACCAGGGCGCCCACGATGCCGTAGTCAGCCGGAGTGAGCAGGCGCGCAAGGAAGATGCCGAACAGAAAATTCAGCAGTTGCAAGGCTCCGCTGCCGATGCCTCCCCACAGGAGGCCCTTGGCGGTTTTCTGCTTGATCTGCGAATCTTCCTTCTTCGTCATTTTTGTTCTCTGCGCGGACGCACGGGCCGTGCGTCCCTACACATCGGCACCTCGCTTCCGCTAACCTTTAACTCTTAACCTTCAAAACCCTTCACCGCTCTGACGTGAACTCGGCCTCGGGGTCCCACAAGCCCATCTGCGGGTCTGAGTTGATAAACTCGATGCGGTTCACCAGCCACTGGCGCAGTTCGGCAACTGCGGTCGGGTTATATTGATATTTCTGAAGCAGCGAGGGGTTAAGCGCCTGGCGCGCGGCCGAGGGCTCGAGCAAGGCGGCATAGGCGTCGAACCGTTTGAAGAACTCTTCGCGGCCGTTGGCATAAAAGTCGTCCCACACTTCGCGGAATCGCTTCAGGAAGGTCTGATTGTTGCAGAGCACGTAGAAAAACTCGCCTGCAAAGCCGTCGTTCGAATAGTGCTCGTTCTCCATGGCAGGGCCGAGCAGCGGGTTCTCGTATGACTCGTAGACGGTGCCGTTCCATGTCCAATAGTTCGACTGTCCGCGCTTATATGAAGGCTGGTAGCCGAAAGCCCAGTCAAAGTCCCAGCATGGGGCGAAGCGATATTTGTCGCCGTCGGTCTTGTAGGTGAAGACGCTTTTGGGGTGGTTCAGCTCCTGGTTGCAGGCCAAGTCGAACACCATGATGTAGCGCACCAGCGTTTCCAGGTCGCAGGCGTTGAAAATGGCCTCGGTGTTGCGCGAGTCAACAGTCTCCATGAATGAATTGAAGTCATCGCGCCATTTTTCGAGCCAATTCTCGCGGGCCGTTTCGTCGGCGGGTGCGTCGGGGTCTTTTATGCGCACCGACATGTAGTAGCCGTTATACGAATCATATTCCGCGCTTGAAAACGGATATTCGTCTTCGTCGGGGTTGTTTACGTCAAACTCGAAGAGAATGGAGTTGGCCTCGTCGGCTGCCTTGAGGTCGATTGAGCCGTTGTTGAAGCCGGTTTTCTCAGAGAGCTGATATGTGCCTTTGTACAGGTCGTTGAAATAGACGTCGACGGGATAGGTGTGGTTAATCCAGGGCATGTTGATTACCTCGCCGAACAGATATGCGGCGGTGTTGCGCATGAACGACGGGTCGATGTAGTTTGCCAGCAGCACGAAGTTTTTGGCCTTCTTGGGCAGCAGCATTCGCTGTTTCTCTTCAAACTTGATGCGGTAAGGCTTTTTGGGATAACCCCACGTCGAGTTGCCGCGGCCGCGAATCTGCATGGGCAGTTCGAAGCTGTCGGCCAGTCCGCGACCTTCAAAGCGCAGGGTGCCTGACATGTAGATTTCTTTTGAAAAAATCTCGTCGGTATAATCGTTGGTGGTGATGTAGAGCGTGGGTGCTGCATGGCCTATCGTGAAGTGGTCAAGCAGTCCGGCCGACACGGTCAGCGGCTCGCGTCCCTCGAAGTTGACGCTCATGGTGCCCTCTTCTTCGTTGAACGTGATGTCTGACACCTCGTTCATGTTATATGCTTTATAGTCCGAGCCTTTCGAATAGTAGAGGTTCAGCCACGGCTCCTGGGCCTTAAGCGTGAGTGAGGCCGAAAGCAGGGTCAGGGCTGCAAATGCGATGCGAAGCGATTTCATGGCTTAGAGAATGATTTTTAGAGTTGTTGAACCTGCCGTGAGTATATATGCGCCTTTTGCGAGCGCGCCGGTGTTGAACGTGGCGCGGCCGAGGCTGTCGGCCGTAGCCGTGGCCACGGCTATGCCCGAGGTCGAGGTCAGCGTGATGGTCGAACCGGCCTCCGTGCCGCCCACTGTCAGACGTCCGCCGCGGTGGATGACGGCCAGAGTGCGGCAGTCAGAGCCGATTTCGTCGAGCCCCGATTGCTCATAGTTCGAATCGACGTCCCAGTCGAGCGTCAGTTCCTGCGAGCGTTGGCCGTTGGCATAGACAAAGAATTCTGCCGGAATCAGCAGCGAGTATATGCCGTCGGCGGTGGCGGGAATCTTGTCGATTACATATTTGCCGTCAACCGCATTGTCGGCCATCTTGACTGCCGACAGCTCGCGCACGACTTCGTTGCCGAACATGACCTGCAGCGGCGTCGTACAAGCCATGTTCACCTCGGTCGGAGTGCCGTCGGCGCTCTCGACTGTGGCCTCGCTCAGTGTTTTCACCTTGCCCTCGGCCGGCGTTACGGCCAGTGCGAACGGGCTGACGGGGAAGTCGATGGCATCTTGTTTCGTGCCGTCATAAAGTCCCGAGGGGAATTCATAGTTCTCGAACTCCATGCGCGAATATTCGCGCATCAGGTATTCGACCGTGATTTCAGAGTTCGACAGGCGCACGGCCGTGCCGCTCATGGCGATGCTCAGGTTGGTGCCGTCAAGGGCTATGCGGTGGGGCGCAGACCCGTCGGCGGGCGTGATTTTCACGGCGTTGAACGTGGTCGTTCCGGTCGGTGTGCCCCGTTTGGCCAGCAGATTGAACTCGGCGCATGCGGCCGAACTCGAGTTGTAAGAGCTTACGTTGACAAAGAGCACATAGCGCGCAGTCGAGGGCGATGTGAAGTTGAGCACCAGCTCGTCGAGCGACGCTTCCCATGCGCCTTTATAGTCGGGCTCGCCCAGGGTGGCGATAATGTCGTCGGTGGTTGTGGCGGGTGTGGAACTGAGGTCTTTGTCTGAGAGGTAGACCATGTAGTAGGTGCAGCACTGGTTGATTGTGTTCTGGCGGGTCAGATAAGAAATGCCGTAAAATGGCGCGGCGTCCGAACCGCGGTCAATCATCAGCCAGTGCGGATTCGAGCGCTCGGGTGTGCCCGATGCAGCGCTGTAGTCTGTGTGCCAGCAGGTTGACACGTTGTTGTCATGAATGCCGTCAAGTCCGGCAATGTCTTCGGTGATGTAGGGATAGGTCGATGATGCCGACCAGCTCCAGCCCGTGCGGTCCAGATAACTGTTCTCGGCCAAGGCTGTTGCAGAAGCCGTCAAGGCCGCAGCGACAAATAGAGTCAGCTTTTTCATGGTTGCGTAGATGTGATAATCGATTACTGCCGCCAAAGTTACGAAAAATTTCCGAAAATCCGCACAAAATCACTCGTCCCAAAAATATTTATCTTTGCGGCGTTTCATTGTGCCGCCCCTCCACGGGAGGCCATAATTGCACTCGTCCCCCGGCTTTATTCAATAACAATCCACAATCCCGAAGAACGTCCGCCCTCCCGCTTAAGCCGGCCGAGCCTTTTCAGTTCCTTTATGCGTTCATATAGGGTACTTTTTGTTAAATGAAGTCGTCCCATTAGTTCTGCGTATGTCATTGTCGGATTCGAACGGATTATAGCCAGAATTTCCTCCTTTTCTTTTCTTGGTTCTTTTCTTGGTTTTTGAGGTTCTTTTCTTGGTTTTTGAGGCTCTTTTCTTGGTTTTTCAGACTCTTTATTTGGCTCTTTATTTGCGATATTCTCTACCACAAGAAAAGCCGTGCCGAGATGCAGCTTGAAATCTGCCTCGCCGTTGCCGTTTGTCAAAATCCAACTGTAGCGGCGGGGCTGTCAGTCTTGTTTCTTGAAGGGGGGAACGTAGGTGGTTGCGGGGTCGTAGAGCCCGTAGTTCATTTTGGGGTCGTCGATGAACTCGATGCGTTTCTCGATCCATTCGCGCAGAATCTCAACCGCGCCGGCATGGCTGAACTCGCGGTCTTCGAATTCGCGGTCCACGTAGGGCGAGTAATAGTTGCCGTCCCATACGGTCGCGTCGCGCTCGGCCGACGGCTCAACGGCCTTGACGTAGGCGTCGAAGTCGGCGCGGAACTCGGGCAGGCGTTGCTTGAAGTCCTCCCATACCTGACGGTAGATTTCCATAAACTCGGGATTGTCCATGATGATTGACAACAGGAATTCGCCGCCGTTGCCCATGCCGTCAGCCGTGTTCTGCTGGTTCTGGCCTGCCCCGAGCAGGAAGTTCTGATATGACGGGGTGTATTCCTTCATTCCGTAGGGCCAGTCGGAGAAAACGCCGTTGTTGTAACATCTGAAGTCATCTCCGCCGAACCAGATGAGTGAATAGCCGTTGTAGGTGAACATCCAGTACTGCTCGATGCCGTTAGCCTCCATATAGGCCTTGGCGCCCTCAATCATGCTCTTGGCCGTGTCTTCCGAAATGGGTTCGCCGGTTTCGTGCTTGTAGGTGGGCCGGTAGCCGAAGGCCCAGTCAAAGTCCCAGCACGGGCCGAACTGATATTTCTGTCCCTCGCCCTTGGTCTTGTAGAGATACAGGCTCTTGGGGTGGTTCAGCTCCTGGTTGCATGCAAGGTTATAGCATAGCAGATACTTGGCCAGCGTCGTATAATCTATTTGGTCGGCCATGCCTTTGCGGTAGTAGACGGCGCTCTCCATCTCGGTGAAGTCGTCGAGCCACGATGCAAACCACTCTTTCGGGTCCACACCCTCGGGGGCGTCGGGGTCTTTGTGCATGACCGGCAGATTGAAGTAGACCGACGGCGCACGCAGCTCTTCGTCGAAACTCGTGTCGAGCTCAAACATGCACGTGTTGGCCTCGTCCTCCTTCGACAGATTGACCGACCCGTTGTTGACGCCGACCTTCTCGATGAGCATGTACGAACCTTTATATCGGTTGTTGAATTTCACGTCAACCGGCACGGCGTGGGTCGGGTAGGGCATGCCAACGTACTGAGTGGCCAGACATGCGGCCAGATTGCGCATGAACGACAGGTCGATATAGTTTGCGAGCAGCACATAGTTCTTGGCCTTGCGGAAGCCGCACAGTTTTGTCTTTTCGGGCAGTTTGATGCGATAGGCTTTCTTGGGGAAGTTCCACGTCGAGTTGCCGCGACCGCGCACGCGGATAGCGTCAGACTCGAAATCGTCGTATACGCCGCGG
Source organism: uncultured Porphyromonadaceae bacterium (assembly GCA_902495245.1). Classification (GTDB taxonomy): domain Bacteria; phylum Bacteroidota; class Bacteroidia; order Bacteroidales; family Muribaculaceae; genus UBA3263. Next base: position 178,807 of record CABUWI010000002.1, on the reverse strand, counting down.
CCGTTGATGGTCATGCGGCAGTCAAGATACTCCTCCTTGCTCTCGACGTCGTCGAGGGTGGGAAAGTCGGTGATGGTGAAGTTGATTTCCGGCACGTTGGGCCCGACGGTCCAGTGGTCTATCGAAGGGAAGCTCGATGCATATTCCGACTTGTCGGAGGCATAGACGCGCATGCTCAGATAGTAGCCCTTGCTGTTGGGCTTGAAGCGGATAGAGTCTATCTCACTCCATGGCAGCGACACGAACTTGCGCTTGGGGCGCGTGATTTCGCCGGTTTCTTTGTCATAGTCCGTCTTGACGGGCACGTTGTAGATGTGCAGCCATTTCTCCTGGGCTGCGCCGCACAGAGGCATTGTCGCGGCCACGCCTGCAATAATCAGATTGCGTAGTTTCATTTCCGTGGTGTCAGAGCTTTATTTTCAACGATGTGGAGCCGATGCGGATAATGTAGACCCCGCCGGGCAGACGTGAGGCGTCAAAGGTGGCAGTGCCGTTCTCGGCGGCGGCACGGCCCGCAAGGCGTCCCCCGAGGTCATAAACCTCGATTGAGTCGACGCCGTCGGCGCTGATTGCATCGGGCGTGATGGTTATCGAGCGCGAGGGGACCTCGACGTTTTCAATGGCCGACTGATGGTCGCCGTCATAGACGTCGGGCGAATCGACGGCGTCGAACCGGAAGCGCTCGACCTCGTCGGCGGCATACTCCACGGTGATTGCCGGGTGGGCAAGCACGATGCTGCCGTCGGCTCCGACGCTGATGTCGAGTTTCGGGTCGAGTTTCAGATGCTCGCACACGCCGTCTGCGCGGTCAATGCACAATGTGTTGTATTCTGTAGCGGCCTGAAGCCTGAAGCCGGCTGCGGCTGCGGCCAAGATGATGAACAGAGCCGCTTTTAATCTCTTCATGGTTGCGTTTTTGATGGTGATAATTGATTTATGGCTTCAAAGTTACGCAAAAAATATGATGCGGCCAACGTTTGACGCCGTTTTTCATCGCGGAGGTCAGTTCGTGTCTCGGTCGCTAAGTCTGAGATAGTTCCCGGTCGCCACTACCTTGCCTGCATTGACAAGGGTTTGCAATACGTTTCGCAGAGTCGAATCGATAATCCTGCCCCGGCAAGTGAATCCGAGTTTCTTGGACGTAAGCAGCGTCAGAGAGTCTTCGGTGATGGAGTCTTGCTCGGCCAGAGTGTCGCAGATGGCGTTGGCCAGCTCTTTGGCCGGAATGTCGGCGATAGCGCGCCCCGAGTCCGGTCGATATGACTCATAGGCGTCGCAGGCGTCGGCCGTGAGCCAGATGGCGTTGCTGTCGTCGACATAAAACCGGGCGGCAATCACCTCCTTCAGCGAGTTCTGCAGCGCGGCATTGACGCGTCCCGAGTCGCGCAACGCGCTTACGCGCCGGCAAAGCAGCGAGAACGTAATCGGTTGCTCAATCGCAATAATCTTCTCTGCCAGTTCTTCGTCTGTCCTGGCCTGGGCGGTGCGGGGTTTGATCAGGTAGCTTCTGTATTTTCTGGTGTGCTTTTGCGGCCGGACAAAGAACCCTTTTTCTTCCTGAGGGTCGAATGTCTCGGGGCTTGCGCCCGGATTGGCGGATTCGTCGCCGTCCGGCGCCTCAAGGCGTTCTTCGATGCGGCTCAGCACCCTCTCCTTGTTGTTGAACCAGTCTACGCTCCACACTCTCATGGTCTGCCAGCCGAGGGCCGCGAGCACCGAGGGCTGCACCACCTCGCGGTCTTGAGTGGTGTGGGTCGAGCGGTAGCCGTCGCCGTCAAGCAGCAGCCCCAGGCGGTAGGTGCCCGGGTCGTTGTCGTCGCACACGGCCACGTCGACCTTGAACTGCGAGCGCCCGACGTTGGTAACGACGGTGTGCCCTTTCTTCCTGAGTTCGGCGGCAATCTGTTCGGCGACTATCGTGTCGCGGCGCCGGCCCGATGTCTGCGCCACGCCCGGCAGCGACTGCGATTCGGCATATTGCAGAAAATGCTTCAGCCCTTCAACGCCGCGGGCCTTCGACCGGCGCAGGTCGATGTCTGACGACCGCAGGGTCGAGTAGACGTACATTTCGCAGCGGGCGCGGCTCACGGCCACGTTCAGACGCCGCTCGCCGCCGGCGTTGTTGAGCGGTCCGAAGTTCATCGACACCTTGCCGTTCCGGTCCGGGCCGTAGCCGATTGAAAACAGAATCGTGTCGCGCTCGTCGCCCTGCACATTTTCGAGGTTCTTGATGAAAATCGGCTCATACATCTCGGCCGCCGCGTCGTGCAGTGTCTTGTCCTTGTCGAGCAGGCTCTGCAGCAGGTCTTCAATCAGACCCTGCTGCATCACGTTGAACGCAATGACGCCGATGCTGTTTTTGCGCAGCTCCTCGTCTCTGAGCCGACGCTCTATTTCGGCCACGATGGCTTCGGCCTCCGCGCGGTTGCAGCGCGAGTTGCTCTTGTCGTAATAGCCGTCGACGTGAATGTGGTGCACTCTGGTGCGTTTGTCGTCGATTGACGGAAATGTAATGAGCGAGCCGTCGTAATATTCATTGTTGGAGAAGGCTATCAGGCTCTCGTGGCGCGAGCGGTAGTGCCACGAAAGCTGAAGCGACGGCAGCTGCAGCGTGCGGCAATCTTCGAGAATGCTTTCCATGTCGTCTATCGAGGCTTCGTCTTCGTCTACATTGGTCGATGTGAAGAAGCTGGTGGGCGGCATCTGCTTGGGGTCGCCCACAACAATCAGCGACTTGCCGCGGGCAATGGCGCCGACGGCTTCGCTGGTGGGCATCTGCGAGGCTTCGTCAAAAATGACGATGTCGAACTTTTCTTGCTCCGGGGCCACAAAACGGGCCGCGCTCAGCGGACTCATCAGCATGCACGGGCACAGACGCGGCAGCAGCGTGGGAATCTGGCTGAACAGGTCGTGAATCGACAGGCCGCGGCCGCCGTTGCTGATGTTGCGGCTCAGCAGACCCAGCTCGCTGCCGGCCGACGCCGATTCGGTAACGGTCGGAATGCGTGAGCACAGACGGGCGTAAAGCTCCTTCCGCACCAGAAGCCTGAAGCGTTCGGCCAGGCGTTTGTATGCGGCTACTTTTTCGTCGAAAATCATGCCTTCGAATGTGGCAAGCAGTTCCGAGTGTCCGATTTTTTCTTCGGCTTTGTGTCTGAACAGCGCCTTCAGGAACGCACGGCGCAGCGTGGCGGGGGCATATTCGCGCTCCTCCAACTCGCTGACCGGTCCGCCCAGGCCGTTGGCGCGTAGCAGGTCGCTGTATTCCGACCAGTGGAGCCAGTCGCGCATTTTTTGCTGATTGTCGGCCCAGCGTCCGAGCGTGGCGGCGGCGGTTGCCATGTCGGCTGCGTCGGGCGCGATGTCGGGCGCCGTGTGCGAGTCGAAGTGTTGCGACATAATCTGCCTGACCCTGCTGATGGTGTCATGCTTGCGGCGATAGTCGGCAAGCATGGCTATGAGCGGGTCAATCTCCTCTTCCGTCAGGGAACTTTTGAAGCGTTGCAGGCGTTTGCGGAAACGGCGCTTGGCCAGCAGGCGGGGCAACAGCCACTTCGAGCGGGCCGCGTCTCGCTCGGAGCGGAGCTCTTCGGCGTTTTCATTCAGAATGTCGGCCGTGTATTCTGCCGTCAGCCTTTGGCGCAGCTCGTCCGTGCCGGCAAGCTCGCCGGCCTGACCGGCCGCCTCGTTCAGCAACTGCGCGTCGGCGCGCATGCCGGCCGCTGTCCGGTCTTTGTCCATCAGCATCTCGCGGGTCAGCTTGAGCCCTTTGAGCTCATGGCGCGACGGCTGGCCAACCAGTTTCACAACCGTCTCCAGCCGGTCGCCGAGCAGCTCCTCGATTCGCTCAATGCCCTCGTCGGCAAGCAGTTTGTCAAGCTCCGGGGTGAAGCGGAAATCGACCCGGGGCGCGTCGGCCACGCTTTGATAGCGCAAAATGCAGTCGTAGAGCGAAAGTCCGTCGGTCGCGTCGGGGGTGTGGAGTGCGTTCATGTACTCAATCAGCTGTCGGCGTTCTTCAAATAGCTTGTCGGCCGTTGACCCGAAATCGTTGGGCGACATGATGCGCACGGCTTTCAGCGACCTGTCGAGCTGTTGCAGCACGTGGCGCTTGGTCGTTTTGTTTGAATGCAACTCAAGGCAGAAAGGCCCGAGTCCTATCTTTTCCAGACGGCTCTGAACCACACTCAGGGCCGCCATCTTCTCGGCCATGAACAGCACGCGCTTGCCGTGGTAGAGGGCGTTGGCAATGAGGTTGGTGATGGTTTGCGACTTGCCCGTTCCCGGAGGGCCGTAGAGAATGAACGAGTGCCCTTTGGCGGCTTCAATCACCGCGGCCATCTGCGACGAATCCACGGCCACGGGCAGCGCCGTCGCGTCGGGCGGCAGAGTGGCGTCGGCCTCGGTCAGGTCAATCGCCTCGTCCTGAGGCTGCACCACCGGGCGGTTCTCGATCAGGCTCTTGACTATGAAGTTCTTGCTCAGCTCTTCGTGATGTGCGTGTATGTCGTTCCACATTAAAAACTTGTTGAACGAGAATGTGCCGAGCACGCACTCTTCTTCAATGTCCCAGCGTTTCTGCTCTTTCAGCGCGTCGCGTATGATTGCGAAAATCAGCGCCACGTCCACGCCGTTTGAGTCGCGCGGCAGCGGGTCGAGGCCGTCGATGGTGATGTTGAAGTTCTGGCGCATGAACTCCGTCAGCGTGATGTTCAGCGAAATCTCTTCATCGCGGGTGCGGACGTAATAGTTGCCCTTTTTGTAGACCATCTCGACCGGCAGCAGCAATACGGGCGCATAGCGCGGCGTCTCGTGCTGCGGCGACTCATACCAGCGCATGACGCCGATGGCCATGAACAGCGAGTTGGCGCCGGTCTCTTCGATGGTGTTGCGCGCCGCGCGATAGATGTTTTTCAACACCGCCCGGGTCTCGTCTTCCTTGTGATAGGTGTGCAGCAGGTGGTGCGTCATGTCGGCGGTGATGAGCTCGCGCAGGTCTTCGTGCAGCTTCGAGCGCACGGGGCGCGAATCGGCTGCCACTGAATCGGCGCTCTCCGGCTTGGCCGCTATGCAGTATTCCTCGCCCTCGTGCAGATGGTCTTCCAGCCGGTCGATGTCGAACGAGATGAACTGAACGGCCCTGTGGCGCAGCGAGAGGTTCAGAAGCGAGTTGCGCAGCGAGAAGTCGAGCAGCTTGCGCTCCCAGATGTCAAACTTGGTGAGCTCTTTGTTGGCCGGCGAGATGCGGCTCAGGTCGTAGCGGTCATGCTCGACGACATTGACGGCACACTCTTCGTGCTCAACCCCTTTCGTCCTGACGTCGCCGGCGCTGTCGGGGCTGATGTGCGAGGGCAGCGGCTGAACGCGTTCAAGCCGGCAGCGTTTCACGTCGATGAACATCTCGAACTTGTCGTGGTCGGCAAGGTTTTTCTCGGCAATCCTGATTGCCTGTTCAAACGAGGCGGACTCCACGGCAATCTGAGTGCATTCGATGACCATCATCTCTGAAATGCCCTGCGAGCATTTCTTTTCAATGAAGGCGGCGTCGTCGCAGACGCAGCTCGTGTAGCAGTCGTCGATGAGCCATACCCCCAGATAGGCGTGGCCCTGTTGCAAGATGATGATGCTGTTTATGCCGGCGGCCTCGAGCACCGAGGCCATCAGCAGCGTCAGTTCGATGCAATTCCCCGTTTTCGATTCTATCACCTTGTCGGGCAGCGTGATGCGCTGGCCGACCTCTTCATAGCTTGCCGGCGCGCTGCGGTAAATGATGCCCCGGGCGTGAAGGGCGGCGAAGACCGCGCCAACCGTCTGCCTCACGTTGTTGGGGTTGCCCGTCTGATAGGCTTTCAGCATCGACGAACCCGTCAGCTTTTTCATGACGGCCGCCGTGTCCACGACCGCGTTGGCTATGGCGGGGTGGTTCGGGGTGATGAACGACACGAGCGTCTGCGGCATGACGTTGGTGCCGAGCCAGTAGTCGAACGGCAGAAACTCGATTTCAAAAAATTCTTCGGCGAGTTTCTGTTCATTGACAATGACCGAGACCGAAAATGAAGACATCACCCGCTCGGTCAGCGCGGCCAGCCGGGCCGCGTCGGGCACGATTCTCACCTCCGTCGTGCGGAAGGTCTCGCCGGCCGCGATGCCCCAGTAGGTCGGGTTGTCGCCTTTCAAGATGAACTCGCCGCCGATTCTGATTTCAACGTCGTTCAGCTCCGCGCCCGTATTGTTTGTGATGTCAATATGGCGGCAAATCGGAAACGAGTTGTGAAACATGGCGTAGTTGACGCTTTTCAGATAGTCGATGCTGATTTCAATCGGTTTCATGGCTGGCGCGGGTTTCGGCTGATGATTGGTTTGTGATGGGTTCGGCCCATAAACGGGCAAGAGGCTGCGCCGTATATGTTGACGGGCAGCCTCTGCGGTCGGTGCGGACGGAATCAGGCGTTCTTGACTTTGTCGCAAACGGCCTTGAAAGCCGCGGGATTGTTGAGGGCGAGGTCGGCCAGTACCTTGCGGTTGATTTCGATGCCGGCCTTGTGAATGAGGCCCATGAGTTTCGAGTAAGAAAGCTCTTCGGCGCGGGCGGCGGCGTTGATGCGCTGAATCCAGAGGGCGCGGAAGTTGTGCTTTTTGTCTTTGCGGTCGCGATAGGCGTAGGTCAGACCTTTTTCCCAAGTGTTTTTGGCAACGGTCCACACGTTTTTGCGTGCGCCATAGTAGCCGCGGGTGAGTTTCAGAATTTTCTTGCGACGTGCGCGCGAGGCGACGTGGTTCACTGATCTGGGCATGGTAAAATGCTGTTGGTTTAGTTGGATGTCAGCGGCCTTGCATCAAGGCACTTACCGGCTGTGCATCCGGTTGAACAATGTTGGTGATTAACTCTAAGTGCTATCAGGTTGAAAGTCGCTTACTTCAGACCCAGGAGCTTCATGACGCCCTTCTGGTCAACAGGGGCGATGAGGCCGCTGTGGGTCAGGTTGCGTTTCTGCTTGGTGGTCTTCTTGGTGAGAATGTGGCTCTTGAAAGCGTGCTTTCTCTTGATTTTTCCTGAGCCGGTAAGGGCGAACCTCTTTTTGGCACCGGCGTTAGTCTTAATCTTGGGCATTTTGTTTAATTGTTGTTATGTGAAAAAATGTATGATGTTGCTTCGTTATTTCTTTTTGGGCGTGATCATGATGATCATGCGCTTGCCTTCGAGCAGGGGCATCTGCTCGACCTTGCCGTAGTCTTCAAGGTCGTTGGCAAAGCGCAGCAGCAGAACCTCGCCCTGCTCTTTGAACAGAATGGAGCGGCCTTTGAAAAAGACGTAGGCCTTCACCTTGGCGCCTTCCTGCAGGAAGCCGATGGCGTGCTTGAGCTTGAAGTTATAGTCGTGGTCGTCGGTCTGAGGTCCGAAACGAATCTCCTTGACCACGACCTTGACGGCCTTTGCCTTCTGTTCCTTCTGGTGCTTTTTCTGCTGGTAGAGGAACTTCTGGTAGTCGAGAATCTTGCACACCGGCGGTTCGGCGTTCGGAGAAATCTCGACGAGGTCGAGCTCTTGCTCGTCGGCCATTCTGAGCGCTTGCTGAATGGGATAGATGCCTTGCTCCACGTTGTCGCCGACGAGGCGCACCTCCGTCGCGCGGATGCGGTCATTGATTGCGTGAAGTTCTTTCGACTGCGGGCCTTGCTGGCGAGGTCGGGGCGTGTTTGCGGGCCGCGGAGCGGCGGGGCGTGGCCTGTAGGCCGGTTTTTTTGCCATTCAGTAAGGGTTAGTTGTTAATCATTTTGTTGACTTCGGCGGTCAACTCGGCTGCAAAGTTAGCAATTTTTACGGAACCTTTATCACCTTCGCCCTGTTTTCTTACGGAAACTTCGCCATTTTCCTGCTCTTTTTCGCCGACGATGAGCAGATAGGGTATGCGTTTGAGCTCGTTGTCGCGGATTTTGCGGCCGATTTTTTCGTTGCGGTCGTCAACCGTGGCGCGTATGTCGGCTTCTTCGAGCTGTTCCTTGACGCGATAGGCGTAGTCGTTGAATTTTTCCGAGATGGGCAGAATGACCGCCTGCTCCGGCGCGAGCCATAGGGGGAAGCGCCCGGCAGTGTGCTCCAGAAGCACGGCCACGAAGCGCTCCATCGAGCCGAACGGCGCGCGGTGAATCATGACGGGGCGGTGCTTGGCGTTGTCCGAGCCGGTATATTCCAGCTGGAAGCGTTCGGGCAGGTTGTAGTCTACCTGAATCGTGCCCAGCTGCCAGCGGCGGCCAAGGGCGTCCTTGACCATGAAGTCGAGCTTCGGACCGTAGAAGGCGGCCTCGCCGGTTTCCTGGCGGGCCTGGATTCCCTTTTCGGCGCAGGCCTCGATGATTGCCTGCTCGGCCTTGTGCCAGTTCTCGTCCGAGCCGATGTACTTTTCTTTGTGGTCGGGGTCGCGCAGCGAAATCTGTGCCTCGTAGTTGTCAAACTTCAGAGCCTTGAAGATGTAGAGAATGATGTCCATCACCTTCAGGAACTCGTCCTTGATCTGGTCGGGCGCGCAGTAAATATGGGCGTCGTCCTGAGTGAAGCCGCGCACGCGGGTCAGGCCGTGCAGCTCGCCCGACTGCTCGTAGCGGTAAACCGTGCCGAACTCGGCCAGGCGCAGCGGCAGGTCGCGGTAGCTGCGGGGCAGGGCGCGGAAAATTTCGCAGTGGTGGGGGCAGTTCATCGGCTTGAGCAGGTATTCCTCGCCCTCTTCGGGGGTGTGAATGGGCTGGAAGGAGTCCTTGCCGTATTTGGCATAGTGGCCCGAGGTTACGTAGAGCTGCTTGTTGCCTATGTGGGGGGTGATTACCTGCTGGTAACCGTATTTTTTCTGAATCTTGCGCAGGAACTGCTCCAGGCGGTCGCGAAGGGCGGCGCCTTTCGGAAGCCACAGGGGCAGACCCGCGCCGACGTTGGCCGAGAAGGCAAAGAGCTCCATCTCCTTGCCGAGCTTGCGGTGGTCGCGCTTCTTCGCCTCTTCGAGCAGGGCAAGATACTCGTCGAGCATCTTCTGCTTGGGGAAGGTGATGCCGTAAACGCGCACCAGCTGCGGGTTCTTTTCGTCGCCCAGCCAGTAGGCGCCGGCAAGCGACGTGATTTTAACGGCCTTGATGGGCGCCGTGGTCGGAATGTGCGGGCCGCGGCACAGGTCGGTAAACGCGCCCTGCGTGTAGGTGGTTATGTGGCCGTCTTCGAGCCTCGAAATCAGTTCGCACTTATAGTTCTCGCCGCGGTCGCCGAACTGCTTGAGGGCGTCGGCCTTCGAGATGTCGGCGCGCACAATCGGCTCCTTGCGGCGGGCCAGCTCGAGCATCTTCTGCTCGATTTTGCCGAAGTCGGCCGACGTGATTTCGTGGCCGTTGGGGTCGATGTCGTAGTAGAAGCCGTTCTCAACCGCCGGGCCGATGCCGAACTTCACGCCCGGATAGAGCTCCTGAAGAGCTTCGGCCAGCAGGTGGGCCGAGCTGTGCCAGAAGGCATGCTTGCCTTCGGGGTCGTCCCACTTGAAGAGTTGAATGGTGGCGTCGGCGCTGACCGGACGGGTCAGGTCCCGGTCTTCACCGTTGATTTTGGCGGCGAGCACGTCCTGGGCCAGCCGCGGGCTGATGGATTCAGCTATTTGCAGAGGGGTAACGCCTGCTTCAAAGGCCTTGACGCTGCCGTCGGGGAATGTAATATTTATCATTATGAGTGTGATAGTTGCAAAAATCGGCAGCAAAGTTAGTGATTTTTTTGCAATTGGCAAACACTTTGCGTAACTTTGCACCCATATGGAAGAGAAAATCGACGTAGATTCGGTGTTGCGCACGCGCCTTCCGCGCCATTATAAGTGGATTCCGGGGTTTGCCGTGCGCTCGCTCGAACGTTACATCTGTCAGGACCGGCTCAACGAGCTCTGGCGCCTGGGACGCGGCGCGCGCGATTCGGCGTTTGCCGCCGCATTGCTGCGCGAGATGAGCGTGAGCTACGCCGTCGAGTCGGGCGCCGAACGCCTGCCCGATGTCTCCGTGCCGGTTACCTATGTCTGCAACCACCCCCTCGGTGCGCTCGACGGCATCTGCCTCATCGACTGGGTGAGCCGGCGCCACGGCGGCGTGGAGCCTGCATTCGTGGTCAACGACCTGCTCATGGCCATCAAGCCGCTGGGCGGCGTCTTCATTCCCGTCAACAAGCACGGCCGCCAGAGCCGCGGCGCCGTCAGCGACGTCGACCGCGCTTTTTCCGACCTTGCCCGCCCCGTAATCATGTTCCCCGCCGGGCTCTGCTCGCGCCTCGACGCCGACGGCGTCGTGCGCGACCGCGCGTGGAACAAGATGTTCGTCCAGAAAAGCTCCGAGGCGGGGCGCACGGTCGTGCCCCTGCGCTTCATGGGCGAGAACAGCCCCGGCTTCTACCGCATGGCGCGTCTGCGCGAACGCGTGGGCCTCAGGTTCAACCTCGAGCAGATTCGCCTGCCGCGCGAGTTCGTCGGCGCCGGCGGCCGCCGGTTCGCCCTGCGCGTCGGCCTCCCGATTCCCCCCGAGCAGCTGCTGCGCGGCCATGAAGCCGCCGTGCAGGCCGCCGGCATCAGAGAATACGTTTACACCTTATAAAACACTATACATGAACGCACCCGTCATTGACGAAGTCCCCTCCGAACTGATCAGCGCCGAACTGACGGCCGAGCGCTTTCTGCGCCGCAGCAACCGCGGCGGCAACGAGCTCTACGTGGTCAATGCCTTCAACGCTCCGAACACCATGCGCGAAATCGGCCGCCTGCGCGAAATCGCTTTCCGCCTTGGCGGCGGCGGCACCGGCAAGGAGGTCGACATCGACGAGTTTGACCTCATGACCCCGCCGCTGCAGCAGCTCGTGGTCTGGAATCCGGCCACCCGCCAGATTGTGGGCGGCTACCGCTTTATTCTGGGCCGCGACGTGAAGATTCTGCCCGACGGAACGCCTCGCATCGCAACCGGCCACATGTTCCGCTTCTCGCCCGAATTTCTGCGAGACTATCTGCCTTACACAATCGAGCTCGGACGCTCGTTCGTGCGCATCGAAGCGCAGGCCACCCGTCATAGCGGCGCCATCTTTGCCCTCGACAATCTCTGGGACGGCCTCGGCGCCCTAACGGTCAAACACCCCGAAATCCGCTATCTGTTCGGCAAGGTTACGATGTATCCCGACTATAAGACCGAGTGTCGCGACATGATTCTCGACTTTTTCCGCAAGCATTTTGCCGACCCCGACAGCCTGGTCGTGCCCATCGTGCCCCTCGAGCAGCACCCCGACCGCGAAGCCCTCGACGCCGCCTTTCCGCCCGGCGGAGACTTCAAGGAGGACTATAAGCGCCTGAACAAGCTCATTCGCGACCACGGCTTCAACATTCCGCCGCTTGTCAATGCCTACATGACCCTTTCGCCCACCATGCGCTATTTCGGCACGGCAATCAACCCCGAGTTCGGCGATGTTGAAGAGAGCGGCATTCTCGTTACGGTCGACGAAATAGCCGAAGAGAAAAAACGCCGCCACATCGAGTCGTTCACCGGCGACTCCCGCACGCCCGCATAATTCAAAGCACTTCGTTATATATACATGGAAGCAAATTACGATAAATGGCGCGACGTCGTTGACATGACCCTCGTCGAATCCACCCCTCTGGGCGCCGATTACGGCCTGCTGCGCCTGCGGGCCGACGGCCGGATTCCCGAAGTCATCGCCGGCCAGTTCGCCCAGGTGCGCATCGACCGCTCCAAGTCGACGTTTCTGCGCCGCCCGATTTCAATCTGCACCGCCAACCCCGCCGAAGGCGAGGTCGAGCTGCTCGTGCGCCGCGCCGGCGCCGGCACCGACGCCCTGCTGCGCACTCCCGTCGGCGAGCGTGTCAACCTCATGTTGCCCCTCGGCCGCGGTTTCTCCGTGCCCATGGGGTCGAAAGACGTGCGCCTGCTGCTCGTGGGCGGCGGCGTGGGCGTCGCCCCGATGTATGCCCTCGGCCTGCGACTGAAGAGTCTCGGCTATAAGCCCGAGTTCCTGCTCGGCGCCCGCAGCGCCGACGGCCTGCTGCTGCTCGACCGCTTCGAGGCCCTCGGCCCCGTCTATATCACGACCGACGACGGCTCGCGAGGCACTCGCGGCGTCGTTACGGCCCATGAGCGCATGCACCGCCCGGCCGACATGATTTACTGCTGCGGCCCGAAGCCGATGATGGTGGCCGTCGCCGCCGCGGCCGCCCGCGCGGCCACGCCCTGCGAGGTGAGTCTCGAAAACATGATGGCATGCGGCCTCGGCGCGTGCCTCTGCTGCGTCGAAAAGACCGTGCGCGGCAATGTCTGCGTCTGCACCGAGGGTCCCGTTTTCAACACCAATCAACTCACATGGCAAGACTAAGCGTATCAATCGGCTCTCTCCAGCTCAAGAATCCCGTCCTCACCGCCAGCGGCACCTTTGGCTACGGCGATGAATTCTCCGACTTTGTAGACCTCGGCCGCCTCGGCGGTTTCGTGGTCAAGGGCACGACCCTGCTCGCCCGCGAGGGCAACGACTATCCGCGCATGGTCGAGACCCCCTCGGGCATGCTCAACGCCGTCGGCCTGCAGAACAAGGGCGTCAGCCACTTCATCGAGCGCATCTGGCCCCGCATCAAGGATTGCGGCTCCGAGGTCATTGTCAACGTCAGCGGCGCCACGGTCGACGACTATGTCGCCGTTGCCGAGCGCCTGTCGGCCCTCGACGGCCTGCGCGCAATCGAGGTCAATATCTCCTGCCCCAACGTCAAGCAGGGCGGCATGGCCTTCGGCACGACAACCGCCGGCGCCGCGGCCGTTACCGCCGCCTTGCGCCGCGCCTGGGACCGCACCCTCATCGTCAAACTCAGCCCCAACGTAACCGACATCACCGAGATTGCCCGCGCCGTCGAAGATGAGGGCGCCGATTCCGTCAGCCTCATCAACACGCTCATGGGCATGGCCGTCGACGTCGAGCGTCGCCGCCCCTGTCTCTCCACCGTTACCGGCGGCCTCAGCGGACCCGCCGTCCGCCCCGTGGCCGTGCGCATGGTCTGGCAGGTGGCCAAGGCCGTCAAAATCCCCGTAATCGGCCTCGGAGGCATTACCTGCGGCCGCGATGCCCTCGAGTTCCTCATGGCCGGCGCCACCGCCGTCCAGGTCGGCACGGCCAACTTCCTCGACCCCGCCGTAACCATGAAAATCATCGATGAAATCGAAGATTATTGCGCCCGCAACAAAATTTCTGACATTCGTGAAATAATTGGCATAATCTGACGTTCTTATGTAACAGCTCCGGCATCGGGCGCGCCGCCGGAGTTGTTATAACTCTTAATTAACAAAGTTTAACCTTTGCGTTGCCCCTAAAGACGCGAATATTTTTTAACTTTGTGCTACGAAATTTAAGCCCGATTGGCCGAAAATGACAAAATTCGGTCTTGATTTAACTTAAATTTGTTAAAATTAACTCTAATATTAACCTTAAACCTGACATACCGAATCAAAAACCTACTGAAACACGGCTGTTGCGGTGCGCCCTCTGCGGCGCCTTTAACTCTTTGCGGTTCAACGGCCTGCATTGCCTGAAAAATCATTAATCCAATCACAATCATCAATCACAGAATGAGAAAAAGTTCCTTACCTTGGCGCTACGCCCTCCTCGGGCTTGCTGCCATGACAATGGTGGCTCCTCTGACGGCATCGGCCGCAGCGGACCCCTCGGGCGCTCCTGCGGCTGAAGCTCCGGCCGGCAAGCGCACTGTGACCGGTACTGTCGTTGATGCCGCCGACGGTGAGCCGCTTCCCGGCGCAACCGTGGCTGTCGTAGGCGACAAGACCAACGTTACGGCAACCGACATCGACGGTAACTTCAGCCTTAACATTCCGATGAACAAGAATGTTACGCTCTTGGTTACTTACGTCGGCTACAAAGAGTCGCGTGTGCCCGTCGACGACCTCGGCTACGTCAAAGTATCGATGAAAGGCGACGACAACACCCTCGACGAAATCATCGTTGTCGGCTCGGGCACGCAGAAGCGTGTGTCCGTAACCGGCGCCATCACCTCGGTCAAGGGCGATGACCTCCGTCTCCCCTCTACCAACCTGACCAACGCCCTGGCCGGTAAGATTGCCGGTGTCGTTGCGCAGACAACCTCAGGCGAACCCGGCTCTGCAGCCGAGTTCTACATTCGCGGTATCGGCACATTCGGCGGCCGTACCCGTCCTCTTATCCTTCTTGATGACGTTGAAATCTCTCCCAACGACCTTAACTACGTCCCCGCCGAGAACATCGAATCGTTCTCTATCCTGAAAGACGCCTCCGCTACCGCTATCTACGGTGCCCGCGGCGCAAACGGTGTGATGATCGTCAAGACCAAGGGCGGTGATTACAACACCCAGACCAAAATCGGCGTCAGCTTCGACGCTTCGTTCAACTTCCTCGACAAATTCCCCGACTTCGTCGACGGCGCCCGCTACATGGAACTCTACAACGTGGCCCGTGATGCCCGCGGTTACAGCACCGTCTATACCGACGACGAAATCCGCTGGACCCGCGACGGCGTCAACCCCTACATCTATCCTAACGTAGACTGGGCTGACGTCCTCTTCCGCAACATGGCAACCCGCCAGCGCGGCAACGTAAACGTCAGCGGCGGCGGCTCGAAGGTGAAATACTACATGTCAATCGACGTGCAGCACGAAGACGGCCTGTTGAATCCCGACAAACTCTACTCGTGGAACAACAACATCAACCTCTTCAACTACACCTTCCAGAACAACATCTCTTACAAACTCACCTCGTCGACCACCATCAGCATGAACATGAATGCTCAGGTGCGCTCGAAGTCGGGTCCCAACGCCGGTGCGTCGAGCATCTTCAACTACACGCTCACAACCACCCCCATCGCGTTCCCCATCACCTTCCCCGCACAAAGCGAAGACGAGGACTTTATCCGCTACGGCTCGCGCAAATATTCAGAGCACACGCTGGCCAACCCTTATGCCGTTCTGAATACATCGTATTCTCAGACCAACGAGACCACACTTAACACCGTGGTGAAAATCAACCAGCAACTTGATTTCATCACCAAGGGTCTCCGCTTTGAAGCATGGGTGAACCTCAAGAGCTGGAGTTCGATGAACTTCAACCGTTCGATTACTCCATATTACTTCGGTTTGGCCGGCTCAAAGAGCAACTACATCGTTGACGGCCAGCTCCAGACTCCCGACAATATAGGCAACATCCGCCTGAACACTCTTCAGGAAGGTACGGTATACATCAACGAGTCGGCTATGAACCGCAACACCGACCAGACCTTCGAGCTGCAGGCACGCTTCGACTGGAACCGCAAGTTCGGTCTCCACGACGTCAGCGCCATGGTAAGCTACCGTCAGTGGGAATATCGCACCAACGTCCTGCCCAACCGTAACCAGGGCTTCTCGTTCCGCGCTACCTACGACTACGCTCACCGCTACCTCGTTGAGTTCAACGCCGGCTATAACGGCACCGAACGTCTGGCCAAGGGCGACCGCTTCGGCTTCTTCCCCGCAGGTTCAATCGGCTGGGTAATCAGCAACGAACCCTGGTTCGCTCCCGCAGCCAACGTTCTCACCAACCTCAAGCTCCGTGCATCTTACGGTCTCGTAGGTTCCGACGACCTGGCTCAGCCCTCAGGCTCTTACTTCCTCTACATTGACAAGATTCAGGACAACTCAATCAACAAACTCCAGTGGTCGTCGGGCGACTATGACGCTTCGACCATCACCCGCGGCGGTCCTGTCGTTACCTACTACGCGCTCAGCGGCATCGGCTGGGAAAAATCGCGCAAGGCCGACGTCGGCATCGAGTTCTCGCTCTTCGGCGACCTCACCGTTAATGCCGACCTCTTCTGGGAACACCGCTACGACATCTTCCTGCAGCGTGAGGCATGGCCCTCGTCGCTCGGCTACGGTCAGGCAACTCCCTACGCCTCTAAGGGTAAGATGAACAACAAGGGCGGCGAACTCTCGCTCAGCTACAGCAAGAAGCTTACCAACGACCTCACCCTCGGCGTTACCGGTTCGTTCACCTACTCCGAGAACAAGGTTACCGACTGGGACGAACCTATCTACCCCTACACCTGGATGATGGGTACCAACCTCCCCGCATCGCAGTCGCGCACCGACGGCTACATTGCCGAAGGTCTCTTCACCAGCGAAGAAGAAATCGCCAACTCGCCTCAGCAGAACGTAGGTTCGAAGCCCCAGGTAGGTGATATCAAATATCGCGACCTCAACGGCGACGGCGTTATCGACAACAACGATAAGACAATGATCAGCGAATATGGCCGCGTGCCCCGCATTCAGTACGGCTTCGGTCTGACCCTCAACTGGCGCGACTTCGACTTCGGCGTGCAGTTCACCGGCTCGGCCAAGCGCACAATCTCCATGAGCGGCATGGACCCCTTCATGGAAGGCGGCACGAACGCTGACGCCCGCAACGTCCTCTCGTGGATCAGCGACAGCTTCTTCGACCATCGCGAATATGACAAGGCTGTTGCCGCCGGCACCACCCCCGACCCCTCTATCTTCGACGTTGAATATCCCCGTTTGGGTACTTTCACCAACGATATCTCGAACAACAACGCCGTGAACTCCACATGGTGGACCCGCAACGGCTCGTTCCTGCGCATGCGCAACATCGAGCTCGGCTGGCGCTTCCCCTACGGCCGCGTCTACGTCTCGGGTCAGAACCTCGTAACGTTCGCTCCCTTCAAGCACTGGGATCCCGAACTCTCGGGCTGGAACAGCTACCCCATGCAGAAGACGGTTTCTGTCGGCGTTCAGATTTCAATCTAACCAACACCTTAAAATCAGAGACACATAACTCATGAAACTCAAAAATATTTTCAAATTCGCAAGCATCGCTGTTGCGTCGGCCTCGCTCCTGGGCGTTACCTCATGCAACTATCTTGATGTCGTTCCGCCGGAGCAGGCAGGTCTGCCCGATGCGATGAAAAACCATGACACGGCGCTTGGCTTCTTGTATTCTTGTTATAACGCCTTGAATCAGCGCGATTATTCGCCCCGCGACTATCGCTCGACGATCAACTCGGCTACCGACGAGTTTATGCTGCCCGAGAGCTGGTTTGCCGCCGAAGGCGCGCCTGCATACGCAATTCTGCGCAACACGCAGACAACCGTCGCCCCCTCGGGTTATGACGCAGCGTTCTGGAACACTTTCTACAACGCCATCGGTCAGACCCTCCTCTTTGACCGCGAACTCGACGGCGAAGGCAAGAAGAATGAAGTCTGGACCTCTGACGAAGAATATAAGATGTGGAAGGCCGAGGCTCGTTTCTGCCGCGCGTTCTATCACTTCCAGCTGCTCCGTCTCTACGGTCCGATTCCCTTGACCACCGAATTGGTTGGTCAGAACGTCGGTCTCAAGGACTATCCCGGCCGCACTCACTTTGACGGCTGCGTTAACTGGATTGTCCGCGAACTCGACGAGGCCGCAAAAGACCTCCCCGAAAACCGCGACAACGCCGAGCGCAACCGCGCAACCAGCGTTATCTGCAAGGCGCTGAAGGGCCGCGTGCTCCTCTATGCCGCTTCCGAACTCTGGAACGGTGGTTTTCCCTCTGCTTACAGCGGCTGGCAGAACACCAACTGGACTTCTTCCGACCCCGTTACCGGCAAGGACTACGGCCGCGAGCTCGTGAGCCGCACGTTCGACCCCGCCAAGTGGCAGCGCGCCCTCAAGGCCTGCTCTGAAGCTCTTCAGGCTGCCGAGAACGCCGGATTTGCGCTCTATGACCCGAAAGACGAATCGTTTGACGATGTTACGCCCGGCGAAATTTGGGTGCCCGGTCTCAGCGACATAGAGAGTCGCATGAAGGCTGCCGGCGTCCAGCTCACCGATGAGTTCGGCGATTTGACTGAATTCAATCAGGAAGAGTTCAAACGCGCCGTATGGAAGTTGCGCCTGCTTGCAACGACCACCTATAACGAAGGCAACCACGAAATCATTTGGGGTAACAACAACTACGCTTATCCCGGTTGGGACTCGAATACCAATCTTAACGGTATCACTACCGCGCGTCTGCCTCTGAACATTCTCTCCAAGCAGTCAAACAGCGAGGTTATTAGCGGTTGGGCCGGTGTGGCTCCCACGCTCTACACTGTCGAGCACTTCCTGAACGCCGACGGCACCCTGCCCGGCTCGAACATCACCAAGGCGTTCGACCCGCTGAACTCTTCGGCTTTCTACAACGACAATTGTCTTGAAGAAAAAGGCCGCAGCCACGTAACCCGCATCTGCCTCAACCGCGAACCGCGCTTCTACGCATGGATTGCTTTTGACGGCGGCGATTACCTGACTCAGCTCAACGACGGCGAACCCAAGCTGCTCGACATGCGCGACCCCAACCAACAGGGACGTATGCCTCTGCCCGCACGTAACTACTCGGCAACCGGCTTCCTGTCGATGAAACACGTTGACCCCGCACTGAAGTATAGCTCAACAGACGGTACGAAGACAATTGGTAAGGATTCCCCCGACGTATTTATTCGCCTTGCCGAGCTGATTCTGAACGTGGCCGAGTGTCAGGCCGAGATGGCAGTGCGTGGCATCAGCCCCGCCGCCGACGACGAAATTAACACCGGCAAGGACCTCCAGACCGAGGCCATCAACAACATCAACCGCCTGCGCGCCCGTGCATATGTAGGCCCGCTCACCACTGACCAGCTCGGCATGGTCGAGACCCTTTCGAGCACCGGCGAGCACAAGACCTGGAACATCGTCGAATGGGTTCGCAACGAACGCTTCATCGAACTCTGGGACGAAGGCCAGCGCTACTTCGACGTGCGCCGCTGGGTTGCCGGTGATGAATACTTCGGCTATGGCAAGCGCCGCGGCCTCAACGCTTTGGAAATCAATCCAGGTGCAGACTTCACCAAGCCCCGTATCATCAACTCGCAGTTCACCTTCCACTATCGCCAGTATCTCTACCCGATCTATGTGGACCAGGTTTACAAGAACCCGCAGATGGTGCAGAACCCCGGTTTCTAATCGATTATCAATTAACCGACTTAAACCAATCAGAATATAATAGATATGAAGAAAATTATAATCGCTTCGGGTTTGCTCGCCCTGATGGCTGCCGCCACCTCTTGCGACGAGTATGACATCTATCCCGAACAGTATGGCGACGTCATGATGATCAAGGACGCCGGCGAGAAGCAGGTTACCATCTACGCCACCGACGACGCCGCTCCCTATTACATCTCCGTGATGAAGGGCGGCCACAATCCCGGCGACAAGGCTTCCGCCACTCTGCGCGTCATGAACGAGGCCGATTTCAAGCAATATAAAGAGCACATCTACGGTGATGCGGAATTCGTGGGCTTGCAGCCGCTGCACCCCTGGTTCTACCACATCGAAGAGGCTAAGAAGCCCGGTGTGGCTGTCGAACCCCGCGAAATCAACCATGAGTTCGCCGATGAGAACGACCGCTATTTCGGCGCCAACGTGATTCTCGACGCCCAGCGCATCTCTGACTGGCGCGAGGCCATGGAGAGCCGTGCAAACTACGACATCGACGCCTTCAAGGCCGAAGGCACCTACACCGATGCCGAGATTGCCGAATTCGAAAAGGAGAAGGCTCTTGCAACCGACTCGATCAACAACTTCACCTTCGTGGTGCCCATGGGTCTCTATTCAGCCACCGACTCGGTCAATGCCGACAACTACTACGTCATGCTTGAACCCGTCGTGAAGAACCCCGTGCTCAGCGTCAACGTTGACCACTGCGGCTATCAGATCAGCGAAATCTCGCGTGTTGACCTCATCGAGAACGAAGAGTTCCGCAAGGGCGTCTTCGAACCCGAGGTTGTCTTCTCGATTCCCTGCGAAAACCCCTACGGTTTCAAGGTTAAGTTCGACCAGAGCGTTTCTTACGTCCGCGACTTCAACTCGGCCCACACCGACATACAGCTCGCCGTAATGCCCGGCGCAAGCTTCAATCTCGGCACCGAAGTCGACGGCTCTTACCAGAAGTATGTCGAGTTCCCCGCCGGCGTCAAGGAAGTGCGCCTGCCCATGTCGGTGCTCTGCGAGCAGATGAACCCCGAAGACGTGGCCAGCAACTGGGCCGTCGGCATTCAGCTCAAGCCCTCGGGCGAGTACTATGACCTCGACACCGACGAGAAGGTTTCGCGTCCCGGCAAGAACACCTATCAGCCCGCAATGATCTGGCCCGAAGGTGTGCCCGCCAAGGTGAAGAAGTCGCTCGAACTCCCCGCTGCCGTTGCCGGCACCAAGCCCGCCTTCAACAGCTACACCTTCTTCGTCGGCTACAAGGTTGTCGAGACTCCGCTCGTGCTCGATGACGGCTGCGTAACCTCAAACGACTGCGAACCCAGCGAAGGCTCTATCGCCGCTCTGTTCGACGGAGACCTCTCGACGTTCTTCCACTCTGGCTGGACCGTGGCCAACCCCCGTTCGGAGCCCTTCGGTTCATACCTCGAGATTGAAGTTCCCTCGCGCACCCTCATCAACGCCTGCTACTTCCAGTTCACCTCGCGTGTTCACTCCAACCCGATGTCGCCCAAGGAGGTTCACCTCTACTACACCAACGAGTCTGACCCCGCCCTGCGCGAACTCCCCGAAAAGTGGACATACATCGACAAGGTCGTGCTCAAGAAGAAGCTCGGCTCGGGCGAAACCGGCGAACTCGGCTCGCTCAAGGACATGGTGATTGCCAAGGAACCCTATAAGTACCTGCGCTTCTGCGTCGTGAAGAACGCCAAAGACGAATCGCTCTTCCAGACCAGCACCGCAATCTACTGGAACCTCGCCGAGCTCCGCATGTACGGCAAGTACATCGACCCGGCAGCGAAATAAACGCTCTCAACCATTCATTACAACCAAAGCGGAGGCCCCCGGGTCTCCGCTTTTTCGTTGTCAGGGTTCGCCTCCGGTGTAGGGACGCACGGCCCGTGCGTCCGCCAGCAACATGCTGATATACACCAAATAACCGTCCTCTCCGCCGCGGACGCACGAACCGTGCGTTCCTACCCGCATCACCCCGTAACCCTCACCCTAAACTCGAAATTCTTAATTCTTAATTTTTAATTCTTAATTCCTATTTTTGCACACGTGCAAATAATTGTGTAACTTTGTAGTCGGCATGAATGCAAAAACAATCATTATCCGCATTGCCGCATGCTTGGCGGCAACTCTAATCTTTGGGTCGGCAGTGTCGGCTCAGGAAGTGTTTGACCGCGGATTCTCAGAGAAGAAAGTGTTCGTGCCCAAGGGCGAATGGATTACCGGCGTCAGCGTGAGCTACACCGCCGAACGGCTCAACAACTATCAGTTTCTGATTGTCGAAGGTCTCAAAGGCCGCGGCTACACCTTCAAGGTGAGCCCCATGGCGCTCTATGCCTTCGGCAACGACCTCGCCACGGGCGCCCGTGCAAGCTATTCGCGCTCGCTGGTCAAGCTAAACTCGGCCGACATAGTTCTCGCCTCCGACATGGGCTATTCGATGGACCATCTCTACTCGCTCAGCCACAGCTACGGCGGCACTCTGCTGTTCCGCAACTACATCGCCCTGGGCCAGCAGACCCGCTTCGGCATCTTCAACGAGGTGCAGCTCGGAATGTCGGGCGGACAGAGCAAACTGGCCACGGGCACCGGCGAGGCCCTGAGCGGAACCTTTTCGCGCAGTTTCAACCTCTCCATCGGCGTTACCCCCGGCCTGATTATGTTTCTCAACAACTACTCGGCAATCGAGGTCAACGTCGGCGTGCTCGGATTTAACTATCACGACACCAAGTTCACCACCGACCGGATTTACATTGCCCGCATGAAGCGTCAGTCGGCCAACTTCAAGATCAACCTGTTTTCAATCACGTTCGGCACCGTGTTCTACATCTGATGATGACGATGAAATCTCTGTTACGCCACATAATGCCCCTGATTGTGTTGCTGACGCTCTTTGCGGCGCCGGCCCGGGCCGACGTGATGGACGTGGTGCGCGAATTCATGTTCACCCACCGCGACGCCCTGACCCCCGGCGCCCCCGGGCCGATTGACCGCGACCTCGTCATCGTGAACGGCACCGACACCGTGCCGCGCATTCTGCCTCAGCGAAATCTGAGCCGCTATGACCGCGGCCTCTTCAACTACCTCTTCGTGCCCCGCGGACAGTGGGCGTTCGGACTCACCGCAAGCTACGGCGAGCTCAAGACCGACGACGTCGAGCTGCTCTCGCTGCTGACCGACATCTCGGTCAAGGGCAAGACCTATGCCATCAGACCGTCGGTGAGCTATTTCTTCAACCACAACCAGAGCATCGGCCTGAAAGTGGCCTACACCCACTCTGACGCCGGAATCGATTCGTTCGGAATGGACATCGACGAAGACATGAACTTCAACATCGGCGGCGTCAGCTACGTGTCGACCGCCTATTCGGCCGGCATCAACTATCGCTATTTCGTCGGCCTGGACCGAAAGGGGCGCTTCGCCGTGTTCAACGAGGCTGACCTGAGCTTCACTTCGGGCACGAGCGATTTCGAGCGCCTCTACAACGGCGAGCCGCGCCTGACGCGCACCCGCATCAACGAGATTGCGCTGAATTTCAGCCCCGGCGTCTGCGTCTTCATCATGGACAACGTCAGCTTCAACCTCTCGTTCGGCATTTTCGGACTCGACTTCCGCCGCGAACATCAGACCACCAACGGCGTCGACGAGGGCACCCGCACAAGTTCGGGCGCCAACTTCCGCTTTAACATCTTTAACATCAATTTCGGCCTCGGTGTACACATTTAAGTTCAAGCACATAATGGCGCTCGGCGCCGCGGCTCTGGCCATGGCGGGCTGCATCAAAAACGACCTGCCATATCCCCGCGTGCCCGTCAGTTTTACCGACTTCATGGTCGAGGGCCAGAGCGAGCCGGCCGTGATTGACCCCGAAACGCGCACAATCACCCTGACCATGGGCGAGGAGGCCGACCTCGAGAGCGTGGAGCTTCTCGACTTCACGATTGAGCCGGCCGAGGGCCGGGTCGACGAGCTTGAAATCGGCGACAAGCTGAACCTTGTGCGCCCGGTTTATCTCACGGCCTCACTCTATCAGCAATATGTCTGGACCGTGCGCGCAACTCAGACCATCGAGCGCTACATCAGCGTCGAGCCGCAGATGGGCGACCCGGTAATCGACGTGCCCGGGCGCCGAATAATCGTTTACGTGCCGTCGTCGGCCGACATGACCAAGATAAAGGTCGTGTCGCTCAAGCTCGCGGCACCCTCCGCAACAATGGAGCCCGACCTGCGCGGCCGCGAGACGGACATGACCAAGCCGGTCGACGTGATTGTCAGCGACCACGGCCGCGAAAGCCTCTGGACCATCTATTGCGAACCCGTCGACGCCACGGTTACCCTTGACCGCATCGACCCCTGGACGCGCGTGGCGTGGCTCTACGGCTCGGCCGAAGAGGGCAAGGACAACGGCTTTGAATATCGCATCGAGGGCACTCAGGAGTGGACGCGCGTGCCGCAGGAGTGGGTAACCTCGGGCGCGGGCACCATGAGCTGTCGCCTGATTCACCTCTCGCCCTCCACAACCTACGAGGTGCGCGCCTACAGCGATATGGACGCCACAGCAACCGAACTGTTCACCACCGGCGAGGAGGCCCAGCTGCCAAACGGCGACTTCGACCTCTGGTGGCTCGACGGCAAGGTCTGGAACCCGTGGGCCGAGGGCGGTACGCCTTTCTGGGACACCGGCAACAAGGGCGCGACCACTCTGGGCTCAAGCAACACCCAGCCCACCGCCGACACGCAGACCGGCACGGGCTATGCCGCCGAACTCAAGAGCGAGTTCAAGGGCGTCGGCTCGCTGGGCAAGCTCGCCGCCGGCAACATCTTTACGGGCGTCTATGTGCGCACCGACGGCACCAACGGCATTCTGAGCTTCGGCCGCGAATTCTCGCGCCGCCCCACGCGCCTGTCGGCCATGTTCAAATATAAGTCGGCCGCCATTACCCACGTCGGCTCAGACGCGCGCTTCAAAGACTGGAAGGGCCGCCCCGACACGGCCATGGTCTACATTGCCCTGACCGACTGGCCCTCGCCCATGGAGGTGCGCACCAACCCACGCAACCAGAACCTTTTCGACCCCGCCGACCCGGGCGTCATTGCCTACGGCTATGTGCAGTATGGCGAGGACGTGAGCACGTGGACGCCGCTCTCGATCGAGCTCGAATACCGCTCGACCTCGCGCGTGCCCAAGTACGTGCTCGTTGTCTGCTCGGCCAGCAAATACGGCGACTTCTTCGTGGGCGGCAGCGGCTCGATTCTCACAATTGACGACCTTAAACTTGAATATGACTACTGAAGAACAGTTTGACGAGGCGATTGGACGCTGCCGCGCCCTATTCGCGAAGAAACTCCATGACTACGGCGCTGCATGGCGCGTGCTCAGGCCCGCGTCGCTCACCGACCAGATCTATATCAAGGCCAAACGCATTCGCGAGCTCCAGGAGCTCGGCGGCGACGACGCCTCGGCCGTCGGCGAGGGCATCGGCTCGGAGTTTGTCGGCATAATCAACTATGGCGTCATCGGCCTGATTCAGCTCGAACTGGGCCCCACGGTCAGCGTCGACCTCGACGAGCGCCGCGCCCTTGAGCTCTACGACGCCAACATCGGCCGAATACGCTCGCTGCTCATGGCCAAGAACCACGACTATGGCGAGGCATGGCGCGACATGCGCGTGTCGAGCTACGTCGACCTCATTCTGATGAAGATTCTGCGCACAAAGCAGATTGAAGACCTAGGCGGCCTCACGCTCGTCAGCGAAGGTATCGACGCCAACTACATGGACATGGTGAACTATTCCGTGTTCGCCCTGATCAAGCTCGGCGAGGAGGCCGAATGACATGAAAATCGCCGTCTGGCTGGCGCGCCTCGTGCTGGGCGCCACGTTCATGCTGAGCGGGCTCACCAAGATGGTCGACCCCCTCGGCTCAATGACCAAAATCGAGGCCTACCTGCAGGCCTGGGGCATTGCCGACATGTTCGCGCCCGGCGTCGTGCTCGTCGGCGGCTGCGCGCTCTCCATGTCCGAGTTCATTGTCGGCTTTCTGCTGCTCACCGGCTCGCTGCGCCGCTCGGCTGCATGGCTCGGGGGCGCAATCATGGCCTTCATGCTGCCGCTGTCGGCCTATATCGCGTTGGCCAATCCCGTTGACGACTGCGGTTGCTTCGGCGACTTCCTCGTGATTTCAAACACCGCCACATTCCTTAAGAACATCGTGCTGACGGCGCTGGCGTTCTTCCTCTGCCGCTACAACCGCCGCGCCGGCTGCCTCTTCGCCCCCTGGATTCAGTGGGCTCAGATAGCCGTTGCCGTGGCCTATATGCTCGTGCTCGGCATCATCGGCTATCACGAGCAGCCGCTGCTCGACTTCCGCCCGTATCCCGTCGGCGAGCCGCTCACCGACTCCGAGGGCGCCCGAACCCTCTACATCTACCAGCGTGGCAACGAACGCCGCGAATGCACTGCCGACGACCTTCCCGACGAATCCCAAGGCTGGGAATTCGTCGACGTGCTCACTCTGGAGCCCGCGTCGGGCAAGATGCTCGCGCTCATTGACCGCCGGAGCGGCGAAGACGTAACCGACGAAGCCCTTGCAGCCGCGCCCTGTCAGATTCTGCTGCTCGTGCCCGAACCCTCCGAAGCCTCGGCCGCAGGCAGCTTCACCGCCAACGAACTCAAGGCCGAGATGGAGCGCCGCTACGGCCCAGGCTCGTTCCTGGCCGTTACGGCTGCCGACTCTGCCGCCGTGGCCCGAGCCATGGACCTCATGATGGCAGACTATCCCGTCTACTACGCCGACCCCAAGGCAATCAAGACCGTTGCCCGCGGAGCAATGGCCGCCGTGTGTCTCGAAAACGACACCGTGCGCTGGAAGCGCACCCTCTCCAGCATCAACCTCGACCTCATCGGCCGCGAAGGCTTCGACATGCCCGAGGCCTACGCCACCCACGGCCCCTCCCGCTTCTGGCTCATTACCCTCCTGGCCCTCGCCGCCGAAATCATCGTCGCCCTCCTCGGCACCCTCTCCGCCCTCCGCCGCCGCCTCCAAAAACTCAAACACTAAAAATTCAAAGTTTTGTCCATTGTGCCGCCGGCTTGCCGGCGCTCCCCTCAATCAAAAAATCGTGTGAGCGCGGAAGCGCGAAAAATCCCGCCAAATCCCCGTTTAATCCCGAAAATTCTCGATAAATCCATGAAAATCACCCTCCAATTTGGCTGATTGGGAAATTTTGGCTAATTTTGCGAAAAATAACCGTTAACTATAAAACCGAATAATTGCCTATGAATTAACCTCCTGTTTGTAAGGACATATTGACATAAAAGCGTTAGCTTTATTCTTGTTTTCTGAAAATCGCCAAATTGAAAGAAACACCCAAGAGTAATAGTTAATGCTCACGCTACAGGCGTGGGCTTTTACTTGTTTGGGTGTAAGGCGTTTGGCGATGCCTCAGAAAACAGACAAAGTTTGAGTCCCGCTTTTTTGTTGTCCATTAACGATTTGACATCAGGACTCGCATCAGAGAACTTTTTAACAACCTAATCATCACAATCACACAATGGATAATAAAAAAATCTTTCTGGCAGCCCTCACCGTCCTTGCGGCAGTTGGTCTGTCCTCGTGCAACAGCGAAAAAAGCCTCATCGTGCCCCGTTCGGTCAGCACAGCAAGCGCCATTCCCACGGCCGCTCTCAACCTCACCAAGGGCGACTATGAAATTCTCAACACCGTTACGGAGAACGCGAGTGTTACTGCAAAATACAACGGCAAGGACCTGAAGATCCAGAGCGGCGACGGAGAATTCAGCTATAATTTCGAATTTGACAAAAAGACCGGGTGGAAACTCAAAAGCTACTCCGGTTCGGCAAGCTTCGGCTACCTGATGACCGACATGAACGACCACGTTCTCATGCCCGATGCCGAAGAGTTTGCGCGCCGTGTGGCCATTGCCCGCCTGATCGAGCAGGTCAAAGACTATGGTGCCGACGGCGTTCTCGAGCCGGTGGTTACCGCCCACGCCAACAACGTCAGCAAGAACACCGTGGAATACACCGCCACCGTGTCCGCAAAAATCATCAAGATTCACCCCACAACGCGATAACCTGTCCTCATGAAAAAACTAATCTTCAAATCCGCGCTCAGCGTCATCGCTGTTGCCATGCTGGCTTCTTGCTCCCTCACCAAAAAAATATATGGCATTTCCGAAGTTGAAGTGCCTATAACAATGGGAAACGTCAGCATTCGAAAACATTTCAACAATCTCGACAAGAGCATTTCGCTGACTACAAAGTCAAGTGTTCTTTCGGAGAACATATTCAATGTTGATGCTTTATCAAAATTTACACGTTCTGCTCTTCCAAAATACATATTTACCCCTACGGTTCAACGCTTCTCGCAAGATGCCACTACTAATTACATGCGTCAACTTGGCTTCAATGTCGAGCCGGGAAGCGAATACAATCTGACAGTTGAGATAAAAACATTTAATCTTACCTGGTTAGACAAAAAATCTGCTCAGATAGAAATAATGCTCATCTATAAACTTGTAAACAATGCCGGAGAAACTATCATACCTGCTACTACTGTAAAAGCCGGCGATAAATGGCGCGACAAGGAGCAGTTCGGCCTCGGCCTGGGGCGCGTTTACGGCATGGCGCTGGCCAAGATTGACTGGGACCGCATAGCCGAATGCCTCACCGTGGCGAAACGTGCCAACGAAGAGAAGAACGCCGCAGTCAGGGGCGAAGGCGACACCGCACTTGAGCACACAGTCATTCGCTGGTTCATCAACTCGACGCCGCAGGGTGCCGACGTGTCGTGGCGCGTAATCTCGTCTACCCCCGACGTGAGCAACACCAACTCGAACTATGTCGGCACAACGCCCTACGAAACCACCGAGAGCTTCGACATCAAAGGCATGACCTACAACAATTCCGGCAACGTGCAGATTGAAATCACCTGCGAGCGCCCCGGCTATCTGCCCCAAAAGAAGTGCTTCAACGTACGCCAGGCCATTGACCAGAAAGAAATCTCGGCCAAGTTCAACCTCGTAAAAGACGAATAACCATGAAACTCACAAAACTGATTCTATTGGCTCTGGCAACAGTCCTGATGCCGTCGGCTGCGATGGCAAAGAAAGCAACCCCGCAGATTATTGACATTGACCTGCCCTCAGATGCGGCAATGCCGCAACAGTTCAACAATCTTGACTACGGACTGCGCATACAGGTCGTGAGCAATGTTGACGACAGTGCCGTCATCGACACTCGCGAGCTTTCATCGAAAGAGGCCAAACAGTGCCCGCAATTGCGCCTGAACAGCGGTGTCAAAGATTATGTCGAACAATACGTCGACCGGTTGGCACGCAGTCTCGGCTTCAAGGTCGGCACGTCATATGACACCGATTACATTCTGAAAGTAACGGTCGACGACCTTCGGTATCGGATCAAGTCTTTTAACGCCAAACAGAAGACCTGTTCAACGTCCGCTGCCATGGTCATATCATGGGAACTGCTCGACGCTGACCGGCGCACGGTCATAGCACGCTCAAGCTCCACGGGCCGCGACGCCGCCACCTCGCTCAGCAACTTCATAAACCCGATTTTCAAGGCATATGTCCAGGCGTTTAACGGCATCGACTGGGAGGCTATTGCCCAACAGCTGAAAAAGGGGCGTAACGCCAAGCAAGAGGCCAACAAGCAGGTTGAAGGCACGGGCAACACGGCCCTTGAGAGCACCGTAATACGCTGGTATATCAGTTCACGCCCGCAGGGCGCCGACGTGTCGTGGCGTGTGATTTCATCAACCCCCGACGTGAAGAACACCAACTCGAACTATGTCGGCTCTACTCCCTACGAAACCACCGAAAGTTTTGACATCAAGGGACTGACCTACAACAATTCGGGCAACGTGCAGATTGAAATCACCTGCGAGCGCCCCGGCTATCTGCCCCAAAAGAAGCGCTTCAACGTACGCCAGGCCATTGACCAGAAAGAAATCTCGGCCAAGTTCAACCTCGTCAAGGAATCCGAAGACTCCGCCGACGAATAAAAGACCCCGCAATTCCGACCCCACCCACGGGGCGCGCTCCAATCCATCGCGAGCGCGCCCCTTTTCCATCGCGCCCCCAAATTGTCCCCGGCCGCCCCTCAACCGTGTGAGCGCGGCAGCGCGAATCAGCCGCAGTCGGTGGTGATAATGTCGGGGGCGGTGGCGGGGGGAAGGAAGGTGATGTCGGGGTCGCGGCGCAGCCAGGTGAGCTGCTTTTTGGCGTAGACGCGGGTGTTTTTTGCGATGCGGGCAATGGCTTCGGGGCGTGTCATCGCGCCGTCGAACATGGCGAACATCTCTTTGAGGCCGACGGTGTTGGTCGAGTTGAGCGCGCGCAGGGGGTAGAGGCGCCGGGCTTCGTCTTCGAGGCCGTCGGCAACCATGCGGTCCACGCGGGCGTTGATGCGGGAAAAGAGCTCTTCGCGCGGCCGCTCGATTGCATATTTCCTGACGGTGAACGGCCTCTGTTTGGCCGCGCCCGTGCGCAGCTCGCTGACGGGGCGACCGCTTTGCCTGATGATTTCGAGGGCGTGGACCAGCCGGCGGTGGTTGGCAGGGTCGGCCACCGCCATGTAGGCGGGGTCGAGCCGTTGCAGTTCGGCGCGCATGGCCTCGATGCCCTCGCGGTTGAAGAAGTCGAGCGTCGAGCGGCGCACTTCGTCGGAGATGGTCGGAAGGTCGTCCATGCCGCGTGTCAGCGCGTCGACATACATCATCGAGCCGCCGCACACGACGCAATGGCGCAGCCCGCGGCGCTCCATGTCGTCAATCAGCCTCAGGGCGTCTTCTTCGAAGCGCGAGGCGCTGTAGTATCGGTCAGGGTCGAGAAATTCGAGCAGATGGTGGACCACACCGCCCCGCTCGGCCTCGGTGGGCACGGCCGTAACCACCGGCATGCCTCGGAAAACCTGGCGCGAGTCGGCCGAGATGATTTCGCAGCCGAGCCGCCGGGCCACTTCGACGGCCAGGGCGGTCTTGCCCGACGCCGTGGGCCCTGTGATTACAATGACCTCCATCAGCGATATTTGCGGTCGGCGCCGGCGGTGTCGTTTTCGAGAATCGAAAGGTAAGAGCCGTAGCGGCTGGCGGCGATGCGGTGCTCGTTGAGCGCGCGGAGCACGGCGCAGCCCGGTTCACCCTCGGTGTGGGTGCAGTTCGAGAATCGGCAGTCGGCGCTTTCGCGAAAGATTTCGGGAAAGAAGTGGGCCACTTCGTAGCGGTCGAAGTCGAGCGTGCCGAAGCCGCGCACTCCCGGGGTGTCAATCAGCGCGCCGCCGTCGGGCAGCGGATACATGCGCGAGAAGGTGGTCGTGTGCATGCCCGTGTCGTTGGCCTCGCTGACGGCGGCCGTGGCCACCTCGGCGCCGGGCACGAGCGCGTTGATGAGCGACGACTTGCCAACGCCCGAGTTGCCCGACAGCAGCGTGATTTTTCCGGCCGTGAGGGCGCGGATTTCGTCGAGGCCGCGGCCGGTCCTGACGCTTGCGGGCACAACGGGATAGCCGATGGAGGTGTAGAGATTCACCACCGCGTCGAGCAGGGCGTCGTCGTCGGGCCCGGTGAGCAGGTCGACCTTGTTGATGACGAGCACTGCGGGCACGGCGTAGGCCTCGGCCGTGGCCAGAAAGCGGTCGATGAACGTGGTCGAGGTCAGCGGGTGGGCCAGCGAGGCGATGAGCAGCGTCTGGTCGATGTTTGCGGCCAGAATGTGGCTCTCCTTGCTGAGGTTTGACGCGCGGCGAATAATGTAGTTGCGGCGCGGGTCGATGGCCGTGATGTAGGCCAGTTCGGCGCCCGGGGCGAGGGTGAGGCTCACCCGGTCGCCCACGGCCACGGGGTTGGTGGTGCGAATGCCTTTGATGCGCAGGTTGCCCTTGGCGGCGGCGAGCAGGGTGGTGCCTGCGTCGGGGCCGTCGAGGCCCACTTCATAGCGGCTGCCCAGGTTGGCTGTAACGAGTCCGTGCATAGAGGGGGTGCGGGGTCAGTGAATGATTATGTCGGTAATGGTGCCTGGCGCGCCGGCATAGGCGTTGAGCTGTTCGAGCAGCTGCGGGCGCATGAACTGCAGGTCGCTCTTGACTGAGGCCGAAGAGATGAACACGTGCATCACACCGTCGGGGGCGACATAGCGGCGCGAGGTCAGGCGGTTGATGCCGGGGCCGACCACGTTCACCCAGTTCACCAGCGCGCGATAGCGGTTGGCGTTGTCGGTCTGGCCGGCTCGGGCAAAGACGTCGCGAATGATGTCGCCGACCTGTTGGGCGTCAGTTTTCTTCATGGGTCAGCGGGGTGAAGCTGCCGTCGGCCACCTCCCAGAGGCAGTAGTCGCCGGCGGTGCGTTTCATGATTTCGTCGAGGTGGGAGCGGTTGGTGTCGGTTATGAAAATCTGGCCGAACGAGGGGTCTTCGACCAGACGGACAATGCGCTCCACGCGTTCGGAGTCGAGCTTGTCGAAAATGTCGTCGAGCAGCAGTAGGGGCTTCATGCCCGTGGCCGAGGCCAGAAATTCATACTGGGCCAGGCGCAGGGCAATGACAAACGTCTTGCACTGGCCCTGCGACCCCGTGCGGCGCATCTCCATGCCGTTGAGCGAGAGCAGAATGTCGTCGCGGTGGGGGCCGGCCGATGTGTGGCGCAGCAGGCGGTCGCGCTCGCGGTAGCGGTCAAGCAGCCACGCGAACGACGGCGCCTCTTCGCGGTCGAACTGCGAGAAGTATTCCAGGCCGGGCACCTCGTCGGTGCCGCTGATGCGCTCGTAGTAGCTGCGGAAGATGGGTTGCAGCCGCTCGAGCCATTCGGCGCGGGTGTCGTGGAGATAGCGCGCGGGTCCGAGCATCATCTCCTCGACGGCGTCAAACATGTTGTGGTCGGCAATGCCGTCGCGCAGCAGGCGGTTGCGCTGGTCGAGGGCGCGGCCGTAGCGAATCAGGGCGTCGAGATAGCGGGCGTCGCCCTGACTGATGAGCATGTCGAGCCAGCGGCGACGCTCTTCGGGACTTTCGCGCACCAGGTCGACGTCGGCGGGCGACACCATGACCAGCGGAAAGGCGCCGATGTGGTCTGACATCTTCTGATATTCCTTGCCCTTGCGCTTGAGGCTCTTGCGCTTGCCGGCCGAAAGGCCGAGCGACAGGTCTTCGTCGAGGCCGCGGCGCACGTAGGTTGCGCGCACCAGGGCGAACTGTTCGTCGCGCCTGATGAGCATGGCGTCGGTTACGCGGCAGAAGCTCTTGGTGAACGACAGCGTATAGATGGCGTCAAGCAGATTGCTCTTGCCCATGCCGTTGCGGCCCAGCAGGCCGTTGACCTTGGGCGAGAATTCGAGGCGCGCGCGCTCGATGTTCTTGAAGTTGTCAATCGACAGCGATTTCAGCAGCATCGTCTGAGCGTCAGTCCTGATAGACGAACGTGCCGATGTTTTCGCCGGCCAGCACCTTGCTGAGGTTGCCGGGCGTGTCCATGTCGAACACGATTATGGGCATGCGGTTTTCGCGACACATGGCCGTGGCGGTTACGTCCATGACCTTGAGGCCGCGGGCAAGCACCTCGTCGTAGGTAATCTTGTCGAATTTCGTTGCTGTGGGGTCTTTTTCGGGGTCGGCGGTGTAGACGCCGTCAACGCGCGTGCCCTTGAGCATCACGTCGGCCTCGACCTCGATTGCGCGCAGCGACGCGCCGGTGTCGGTGGTGAAGAAAGGATTGCCCGTGCCGCAGCTCAATATGGCTACGCGGCCGGCACGCATGGCCCTGATGGCCTCCCACTTCGAGTAGTGGCGGCCGATGGGGTGCATGGCTATGGCCGTGAACACCTCGGCCGACTGCCCGATGGCCTCGAGAGCCGAGCTGAGCGCCAGCGAGTTGATGACCGTGGCCAGCATGCCCATCTGGTCGCCCTTGACGCGGTCGAAGCCGCGCGAGGCGCCCTGCATGCCGCGAAAGATGTTGCCGCCGCCAATGACGATGGCCACTTCCAGGCCGGAGTCTACGGCCTGCTTGATCTGCGCGGCATACTGGTTGAGGCGTTCGGTGTCTATGCCCTGCTTGAGGCCGGCGGCGAGGCTTTCGCCGCTCAGCTTCAGCAGCACTCTGTTGAATTTACGTTCCATTGAGTTCAGAGGGGATTAAAAAGACATGAGGGTGTTGCATACGTGCAACACCCTCATGCTAAATCAGGTTTACAAAATACCGCTGAGGTTGAAGCGCGAGAACTCGATGTCTTTGGCTGCCTTGGCGGCAACGGTCGGGTCGAGTTTCACGGCCTGGCGCAGCGAGTTGGTAATCATTGACTCGTTGTTGGTGCGGGCGCCGAGCACGGCCATCAGATAGTAGGTCGTGGCGTCGGGGGCGGCGATTGCGGCCAGAGTCTTCTTGGCGGCCGAGTAGTCTTTGGTGAGAATCTGGGCCAGGGCGGCGTTGTTTGAGGTAACGCCTTCCATGGCGCGTGCGGCGGCGGCATTGTCGCCCTGCTTCAGATAGTACACGCCGAGGGCCTCGCTCAGCTCGGGCACGCCGGCGGCATTGCCGAAGCGGCTCTGGGCGTCGGTGTAGTTGCCGCTCTGCAGCGACGAGAGGCCGAGGTTCATCTGCGGCTCGGCCGACGCGGGAGCCAGACGCGAGGCCTGGGCGAAGCTGGCCTTGGCGGCGTCGAAGTCGCCGAGCTGATACTGGGCCATGCCGAGGTTGTTGTAGGTGCGGTAGTCGGTGGGATAGAGGTCGGCTGCCGTCGAGTAGATTTCGGCGCGCTTTTCGGGCGAGTCGGTCAGCGTTGCGTAATAAAGAATCTCGTCAACGCTCAGCGATGAGGGGTTCTGGGCGTAGGCCTGAGCAATCTCTTCGTCGCTCTTGCCGATGACGTTGATTTTGGCCGAGATGCGGCTATAGCGCAGCTTGGGCAGAATCTCTTCGGCCAGCTGTTCGAACACGCTCGAGAGGTTGTGGATTTCGCGCTCGCGCTCTTCGGGGTCGGAATACATTGACAGCACGCTCAGAATGAGGTCCTTGTCCTGAATGTTGCTCTCGCTCACCAGGCGGCGGAAGCCTTCCCAGTCTTCGGGAGTGAAGTCGGCGGTGAGCTCGCCGAAGCTCACGCCCTTGAGCTGCTTGTCCATGTAGCTCTTGGTGGCGTTCTCGCGCTTTTCGGCCAGCTTCTTGTTGAAGTCATACGAGCCGTCGGGCGAGGCATAGCTCTGAATGTTGATTTCCTCGATTTCCTGACGCGAGTCGTTGTTGGCGTCCTTGATGCGGCTGTGCAGGCCGGTCATCTCGCCCGTGCGCAGCTGGTTGTCGCGAATGTTGGCCTGGTTGATGAGGAAGAGAATGTCGGCGTCGACCTTCTCCTGAATGATGCGCTGAAACTTGTCTGACGCAACGGCCGGGGTTACCGAGCCGGCCGACGCCATGGCGGCCGTGGCTACGACACCGTTGGCCACTGCGACGCGGGGCAGCACGTAGGTCTTCTTGCCCTGACGCGCCGTAAAGGCCAGTTCGAGCTTGCTCGTGGCCATTTCGGGCGTGTAGGTGTAGTTGACAGGAATGGTGATGGTGCCCCCGTTGTCATAGCTGACGGTGGGGTTGTTGCCGCGCACCTTCTCGCCCTGCCAGGTATAGGGAGTTGAAGGCGTTTCGCCGCCTGCATAGGTCAGGTAGGGAGTTACGGTCAGTTCGGCGTTCTTGACAAAATATTTTGCGGGAATGCGTGCCGTAACCGTTGCGGGCACTTTTTCGCCAACCACTTCCAGCGGGTTGGGGTTGGTGGTGAAATAGTCGGCAGAGAGCTGACCTAACTTCTTGGAGCAGCCTGTCATGGCCACTGCGGCGCCGAGCAGTAGAATGCCGCCGGCCGATTTGAACTTAATGTTCATAAGCGTAAATAAAATCGTTTTAATCAATAATCTTTCCGCAAAGATACGAAAAAGAAACGAAAAATCACCAATCAAATTTCGCCGTCCGGATTTTATAGGCATTTTGTGCAATAAAAACGCTGTATTGAACAAAACCGCGACTTTTTTATTCAATACAGCGATAATAGGAGATAAATTTGGCGCTTAATTCAGCTTGAATGTGAGTGGAAGGGTATACCAAACTCTCACCGGTTGGCCGCTGAGCATGCCGGGGGTGAACTTGGGCATCGACTTGACCAGCCGCACGGCCTCCTTGTCGAGCGCGGGGTGCTTGCCGCGCACAACCTTCACCTCGCCGATGGAGCCGTCTTTCTCGATTACGCACTGCACGATTACGCGCCCCTGGATATTGCCCTCCACGGCTTCGGCCGGATAGCGTATGTTCCGGGCAAGCCAGCCGTAGAGCGCGGCGTCGCCGCCGGGAAACTGCGGCGCCTGCTCGACCTCGATGAATAACTTCTCCTCTTTCGCAGCAGGGGCGGCTTGTTGCGGTTCAACCTCCGGTTGCGGTTCGGGCGGCATCAAGGCGTCAAGTTCTTTCTGCAACTGCTCGCGCATCTGCGTGGCCTGACCAAGGGCCGTACGGTCGCGTTTTAAGTCGGGGTGGGCAAGCATCTTTTCGTTCCAGTAAATTTCGCCTTTCAGTGCGCGTAATTTGTCGTCTTCGTTCTCGGCTGCTGCTTTCAGAGCCAACATGGCGTTGCGTGCGTTAAATGCGCCTTGCAGGCTCCCGGCCTCGCCCGCCTTGGCGTTCCATTCAAGAGCTTTTGAGTCGAATTTGGCAGTTTTGATGTCGTCATAATATGTCAGGGCGGCCAGCAGCATGCACTCTACATTGCCTTTTTCGCCGCCCTTTTCGGCCCAATAGCGCGCCTCGGCCTCATCATGAGGCAGGCCGTCGTAGCCGTAGAAATAGCGGCTTGCGGTTTCGTGCATGGCGGCCACGTCGTCGGCCTGAGCTTTTGCAAGCCATTTCTTGCCTTCATCGGCGCTTGCCGTCAGTGCAACAGTGGCCGCAACGGCGACAATTATACTTCTGAACGATTTCATTTGTGATAGGTTATTTTGCGGGTTTCAACATAGGTGCGGCAGACGTGGTCGGAGAGTTCGGCGCCGGCGAAACTTTCGTCAACGTCGGCTTGGCGCTTGGTCCAGTTGCCATGTTCGTCGCGGGCAAGAATGGTGTAGGTGGTGAAGTTGAAATACACGTATTCGTCGCCTTCAAGGTTGGACGTCTCGTGGGCTGAGGTCAGATCGCCGTCGGCCGAGAAGGTCAGTTTGGTAGTGCTGAAAGAACCGATGTTTGCCGACGTCCAACTGACGGGGCGCAGGCCGTCGCCGTCATAGGTCAGCTCGTATGTGAAGCTGTCTTCGCTGTCGGGGGTTCGCTCGTCGGCATACTTGGTCAGGCGCCCCAGGTCGTCGCGCACGGCGGTAATGCCCGCGGGCACGGTGAGGCGGCCCTCGGCGTCGAAGGTCATTACGCGTTTCGGCTCTTCTGAAAACTCAAACCATTCTTCAACCCTCTCCACCGGGCCTTTCAGCCCCATCATCTCGGCGTCGCTCACCGCCGCGGCAGCGGTATCCTCGACCCGGTCGGTTACCTCTTCGACAAATTCAAAGTTGTCAGAGACACTGTCGGTCAGCGGGGCTTTCGCACCGTCGCCGCTGCCGCAGCCCTTTGAGAAAAGAGCAAGCATGCCGATAATAACCGTAGCGGCGCCAACTGAGCCGCCGATGATGGCGCCTCGCTTTTGGCTTGATGCGGCGGCTGTTGAGGGTTCGGTCTCGGCGTTTGTGGCGGCTTCAGGCATCGAAATTGTAGGTTGGTTTTTCATAATCATTCAGGTTTTTTCAAAGTTTCATGCCACCGATTTTACAGGGTGAACGAAAAATGCGGCCATCAGACCTGCGGCACAGATAGTTATGGGTGAAACAAAGTAACGGTTGGTGGTTAGGCTTCGTGCCAGTTGCCGTCGCTGCCTTTTTCGAACTTGCGGCCGCCGATTACGCCCTTTTCGGTGGCCGTGTCGCTGAATGCCGATTCTTCCACTTCAATCTTGTTGCCGTAAGAATCTTCCAGGAAAGTGCGCTTCTCTTCGGGCTGCGTCGTTGAGGAAACGCCTGACGACGATGATGACGACGAGCCGACCATTTTCAGCACAAACCAGCCGGCGAGACCGGCAACGAGCACCAGAATGAGCATGACGATGAAGTTGAACAGCACGACCAGCGTCGCAGCCACTCCGACAACCCACAGCACGATGGCCAGCGGAAGGTTGAACCACGAGCCGCCGTCGCGCACGTTGCACCAGACCATCCACCCGAGCCATGCGGCGAGCCCGACGGCGTCGATGATGATGACGGCGCGGTTATATTGTTCGAAGAAGAGCGCGCTCACGATGAACGCCCCCAGGGCCACGAGCGTCAGAATCAGGCCCACGCGGACGTCGCAGGAGCGGCGGCCGTGATAGTGCACCATGCTGTTGAGAATGATGTAGGTAACAATCTGGACGTAGCAGAAGTAGCCGAAGAGCAGGAAGTTGATGACCGTCCATAGCCACCCGACCTTGTCGGGCGAGCAGAACCACGTAACGTCGCCGCGATAGCCAGCGAAGTGCACGATTTCAAGCACGCAAAGCGCCAGGAAGCCTGCGGCACCCGCATAAAACGCTCCGGGTTTGTCGTAGGCGTCGGCTCCGCCGATAATCTGCACAAGGGCGAAGATAACCAGTAGCGTCAGGGCCGCATAGAAAGGCACATTCGAGTTGTTGGCCACCATGTCGGGGAGGTTCCACGATTTGAGCGTGGCCAAAAACGCCGATTCCTTGTCTTCGGGTTCAGCGGCCGGGGCGGCGTCGGTGGCGGGTTCAAGATATTGTGCGGCGGCCCAGTAGGTCTTGCCGTCGTGTTCCACTCGGGCCCAGTCGCCTTCAATGGCCACGACTTCGACCGTGGCGCCTTTCATGACGGCCGTGCCGACGGCGGCCGAGGTCGACGGCTCGGTGCGCAGGTTGAGCACTTTGGCCGTAACGGTGTGGGGCGCGGCCATTGAAACTATTGCGCAGAAAAGCGCTATCCCCAGGGTTGCAATGCGTTTCATCTTTAGGGTTAAAGGTTAAGGGCTAAAGGTTAAGGGCTAAAGGTTAAGGGTTAAAGGTTGGGTAGGGAGTGAAGAGTTAAGGATTAAAGGTTGGGGTGGAATTGAAGAGATAACTCTTAACCCTTAACCCTTAACCCTTAACTCTTAACTTTCAGAGCTGTATGGCTTTGGCGGTGGCGTTGTCCATGCCGGGCATGGTTGAGCCCACGGGGGCGTTGATGTAGGTGGGGTCGCACACCACGAAACGGCGCCCTCCGATGGTGAGCCAGTCGCCCTTGACCGGGTCGGTGAACTCTACGGCGGCGGCCAGGTGGCCGGGATAGTAGAGCAGGGCGGCGTTCAGACCCGTCAGGTCGCGCACCAGTCGCGTGAAGAGAATGGCGCGGTCCTCGCAGTCGCTATAGGGGTAGTAGACCGTCTCGTCGGGGAAGAAGGCGCGGTCGCCACCCCACACTTTGTCGTCATACTCATATTCAAACGCTGTCTGCACGAAGTTGAGAATCGTGCCGACGGCTTCGGCCTGCGACTTTCCGGCAATCGCCTTGCGCAGCGTCTCGACCATGGGCCGGTTGCTCGCCGAGAGGGGTGTCATGGCATATTGCTGCCAGCGGGTCATGTGGTCGCCGTCGAGATATGACGTCGGATATGATGCATAGAAGTCAATGAGGTTCGCGTCGCCGCTCACTGTGGCCGTCGCGCCGTTGCCCTGCGCCCATTTGAGTGTGCGCGGGCTCTTGGCGTGCGCGTTCAGGCGCGGCAGGCGGTTCACGTAGAGCGATACTGTCTTTTCGCCGGGCATGTCGGCCGAGGCCATGTACCAGCCTTCGTCGCTTTCGGTGGGCGTGAGCGGATAGAGGTAGTCGTTGCCGTCAATCAGGAAGGTACGGCCGTAAATCATGTGGCGGCTCGCAAAGAGGGTGCGCAGGGTCTTGCCGGTAGTGGCCAGTCGCACTTTGTAGCCCGACTGCGACAGCAGCCATGCGGCCAGCGTCTCGGCCGCGGGTGTACCTTGGCCGTAGAGGCCGGAGGTCAGGCTGCTCACGAGGCTGAGATAGGCCCAGTCGCAGAGCTCGCGGTCGCGGCGAATCGTGAGGCAGTCTTCGAGCATGGCGTCATACTCGGGCGCGCTCAGGGCCTGCCACGCGGCGGCCACTGCGTCGGGCGCCGACGTCGTCATCTTGATGTCGGCGGGGCGGCGCACCTCGAGCGGAGTGCCGAGCCACGTGAACTGATAGGTGGCGATAGGCTCGACCGGCGGTTGCGGCGGCGCGATGGGTTCGGGCTGCGGCGCCGGCTGTGGCAGCGGAGCCACGGGCACGGGGTCGACCTTCACGGGGCGGTCAATGGGCGGCTCAGGCTTGGGCGGCGCCACGACGGGCGGCACGGGCGGTTCGACCGGCCGGGCCACGGGCGCGTTGCGCTCATAGCGCTTCCAGGCTTTCTCGAGGGCCTTGATGTAGCGGCGGTTGGCTTGGTCGCGCAGGTTTTCATAGCGCTTCGTGGCCTGCTTTTTCGCTTTTTCGTAGCGCTTTTCCTGTTTTTCGCGCGCCTTGTCATAGGCCGACTTGCGCGCTTGGGCGCCGACGGGCAGCATGGCCGCCGCCAGCAGCAAGACTATGGGTTTAATCGTCATATTGCTGAATCGGGAAATCGTTTTCGTTGAAGAGACCGAACTTCGGGTCGGGCTTGGGCTGCCACGTGCGCACGATGATTTGCGGCTCCTTGATGTCGTTGAGGTTCAGCTCGAGGAAGAGGTATCCGTGGTCGCAATAGGAGGGCGAGAAGTAGTCCTGTTCGAGCTGAATGCCGTAGATTTCGCCGCCCGAGTTGGCGCGGCGCACGCGCGCGTTGTTGAAGCGCAGCGTAACATACTCGCGTGAGGCGAACGTGCGCTCAAGGCGATCCATGTATTCCTGTTTGTTCAGGCGGTTGTAAACTATGTGTTCGCCGCCGATGTTGAGGCGGTCTTTAGCCTTGACGCCCGGCTTGACCGTGCCGGTGATGATGATGGCGCCGTCGGCGAAGATTGACTTCAGATAGCCCAGGTCTTTCAGCGCGAAGGCCGTCTGATAGTTCTCCATGAACGTCAGCAGAATCTGGCGAATCTGTTCGGGATAGGCGCTCTGGCCCAGAATGTCGTTGGTCGAGGTCTGCCCCAGGCCGAAGGCGATGTTGTCAATCAGCCCTTCGGCGTTGAACCCGATGACCAGCTCCTGGCTGAAATTGCGTTTCGAACCGCTGCGGAAGCGGAAGTTCAGCATGGCTCCGCGGCAAATGACGCGCCCGTCGCCCGTGGGCCAGTAGGTCATGTTCTCCTTGTTGATGAGCGTGGCGTTGCCATATTTGAGCAGTCGGTTGTACATGCGCTGGCCGTCGGGCGTCAGCAGGGCTGCGACGTCAGAGTGGCGCTTGGAAGCCACTGCCTTCAGCAGTTCCTCCATCTTGTCGGCGTAGACACCCGGGTCGCTCAGCCGGTCGGGCAGGCGGAAGTCTTCGGGGTCGACCTCGGTGAAGGTGTTGCGGGGGTCGGCCGCCGCAGGCGCGGCCGTCGATGCCGTTGACGCCGGGCCGCCGATGACCATCGAACCGGTGTTGACCAGCGCGTTGTCAACCGGCGCCGTCTTGCTGCCGCGGTCGGTTACGTTGATAGTTGCGCGGCTCAGGGTTACAGGCTCTATGGAGGCCATGACCATGCGGATTTCGTCGTCAAGGTCGGCCTGCTCCACGTAGTTGCACTCGATTTCCACCGTAATCTTGTCCATCGGGCTGCCGGGCGAGAGGTCGATGCGCGCAAAGCCGTCTTGCGCGCCGCAGAGGTTGCTCCAGAAGCCGCCGTCGTTAAAGCGGTAGTCGAGCGAGTTGACGGGTTTGCCCTTGTAGTTGAACAGCAGGTCCATCTCCGTGCCTTCGTGGCCGTCGATGCTCACCTTGATGTTGCTCAGAATCTCCTCCATGCGCTCCGGAATGAGCGTCATCAGAGGGCGGCCGCCCAGCTCCTGGGCGTTGGCGTCGGGCGTGGACTTGAGCAGCGAAAAGGCCCACGAGAGGTTGCGCAGCGCAACGTCGACCTTGCCCTGTTGCTCGGCGCGGTCGGCGGCCTTGACCATGTCGACCACCTTTTTGCGCCTCGAGGCGAAAATCTTGTCCACTTCCGCGCGGGCAATGTATCGGCCGATTTTATATTGGTTGCCCTCCTTGCCCATGTTAAGCGCTTTGGTGTTGTCGAGTGCGGCGGCCGAATATGAGTCAATCAAGTGGCTCACGGTCTGCTCGTAGTTGGCCGTGCGCCCCTGGCGCTTCATCTCGTCGCGCAGCGACATGCGGTCGGACACGTTGACCTTGACCTGACGTATGAGCATGGCCAGGGCCTGCTGGTCGGCGGCTTCGGGGGTGTCGCCCATGCCTTCGCCCCAGAGGTAGTTGCCCGAGGTTGAGATTTCGCTCCAGCTTTGAGCGCCGGCGGCTGCGGCACACATTACGAGTGCCGCAGCCAGTAGGCTTCGAAGTTTCATCAAGAAGTGAGTCTGTTGTTCTTTTTAGGTGAGGTTGTTTAGTCTTCAGCGCCGATTTTCGACTGGCGGGCGCGCTTTTCGAGGTCGTCGTTTATTTCCTGCTTGAACTTGTTGATGCGGTCTTCAAGTTTGTCGCGGTCGGCATCTGAAACTTTCTGCTCGAGCGACTTGCGGTATTCCTTGACGAGGTCTTTCTCCAGGTCGAGCTGGTCGCCCACGAACTCGATGCACGTGTAGACCTCATATTGTCCGTTCTTGGTCTTGTAAGTGTCGGAGTTGATGACCACGGTGCCGCTCACGGCGATGTTGTCAATGATGTTCTTGACGTCTTCCTGAGTAATCTGGCCGAAGTCGCCTACGTTTACGGTCTTTTTGTCATCGGTGGCGGCTTTCTTGACCATGTCGTTCGAGCGCTCTATCGCACCGTTTACAATCGTGCCGATCGAGGCGGCATATTTGCGGCGAGCGTCGGCCTCGGCGATTGACTGGGCGAAGGCCTTGTCGGGAGCCGTGCCCACGCCCCATGTGCGCGTCAGCGGTTTGCGCTGGGCCAGCTGCTGCGACTTCGAGTCGAGCTGGCGAACGGCGCCGTCAATCTGTTCGGGGTTCGTAACGTCGGCAACGGCCTTTTTCGAGCCGCCGCAAGAGGTTGCTGTCAGTGTCAGCAGGCCCAGGGCCAGTGCCGGCAGAATCTTGATTGCTTTCATAGTGAAACTGTGATTGGTTTATGTGAGTTGTTGATTGATTATCAGAACCAGT
This sequence comes from uncultured Porphyromonadaceae bacterium, assembly GCA_902495245.1. Classification (GTDB taxonomy): domain Bacteria; phylum Bacteroidota; class Bacteroidia; order Bacteroidales; family Muribaculaceae; genus UBA3263. The sequence goes on along the minus strand of CABUWI010000002.1, from coordinate 136,398 downwards.
TGGTTATTTCTGTCTGGGTCAGACGCATCTGAACCCCATCGGTGATGACCGACACACGATAGTAGGGCATGTCGTTGACTTTTTCAGTCGACGGAAGCATGAAAATGCGTTCGGTGTTATATGTATCGGTGGTGAAGCTGCCGTCAGGTTTATAGAGGGTTATGTTCCAATAACCTATCGGTTCGGAGTCTTCTCCCGGTACTCCGTCAAAGACTTCAACATAGAGCGCGGCTGATTTCTTTGTTGGCTCTGAGCCGCTATAGATGCTGTAAGCATCGTGAGAAACTGTTACCTTGATGCCTATCAAGCTCGGCATGATATTAACCGTGTGGAAATAATAGGTGTTTTCTTCGGGCGAGAGGTCGTTAACGTTGCCATAGTACTCATACGATCCCGAGTAGGTTCTCCATTCGTCCATAATCCAGCCATCGTGGCTCTCAGCGGTTGGTACGTCTATATAGCCCGAGGTGCCGGCGGCAAGCACGTTTTTGTTGCTGGCAAAGTCGCGCATGTAGATCACATCGGGTTGAGGAGTGCCGTCTTTGATTTTGAACACTCGCTCGGTGTCGTCGGCAAAATAGTAGGCGTTGATATATTCGGAGGTGTAGAGTCCGCTTTCACTGTCATAATTGCTGAGGCTGACGTATCTGTCCATGTTGTCGAGAATGGCCTGACCCGTTTTCAGGTCGAGATATTTCGGTACACTCGGACCGAGAATCCATATATACGACTGCGCGTTGGCGCTGCGCAGTTTGACGCGGCCCATTACCGGATTCAGCTTTGCCGAGACGCTTACTTTGTCGTTGACGAAACTGAATGTCGTTTGTGCCTGATAGGGTGTCTGCGAGTAGTTGAGGTTGATTTCCTCGGTGCTCGTGGAAAGCGAATGCTGATAGTTGTCAGAGAAGTACCAGCAGGTGCACTGGCCAGATCTCACACTCTCGGGCAGGCTGCTGACCATGTAGAGAAGCCACTCTTCGGAATACGTGTTATAGTACGCATAGCCCCAGACGGGGGTATCGCCGGTTTCGAAATCTACATATACATAATCGCTCGAAGTCCACTGGTGGGCGGCGCGAGAGCCTTCTTCGCCGTCAAAGGCTATGTCCATGTCGAGTTTGTAGACGTGGAAGCCCTCTTCGTTGACTTCCGTGCCGCGGGGCATCTCGTCGCTGCACGCGCTCAGTGCGAGCGCGGCTGCGGCGGATACTATATATTTAATTAACTTACTCATTTCTTAAGTCATTTAGTGTTGTTTATTGTCCCTACACTGTCAGTGTTGTGGTTTATTGTTTGACAAGCCGTTTAGTTCCAGTCCTGATCGGAGCCGAAGTCGCCGAGGCCGAAGTCTACGGGCGATGTGCTCTGCTTGACCGTAACCGTAACAGACTTGCTTTCGCCGTCGGCAACGTCTGTGAGGCTCACTGTAATCGTGCCTCTGCGGTTCGAGCCGGTTGTGTTGGGCGTTACGGCGAGGTGGAAGTTGTTGTTGGTGCCCTTGATGATGGAGAACCAGGTGTCTTCAGTCGTTACGCTGTATTCACCGTCGGCGTCGACAACGATGTCTTCGGTCGTGCCGCCATTGCCGCTGATTGAGATTTCAAGGGCGCTCAGGCGTATGTCGCGACCGCGCTGCTTGACCGAGAACTGAACGTTGTTGGTGTCTTCGCTTACCAGTTCTACGTAGGCCTCGCGGTCGTTTACCGAGGGGTTGGCAATGGCGGTTACACGATAGGCGGTAATGCCGTCGGCCGAGATGTCGGTGAGCGTGAGCCAGTCGGTCGTGCCTTCGCCGTAGTCAATCCGCGTGGTGTATTCGACAGTGGCGCTCACCGAGAACTCGGTCGAGCCGCCCATGGCGCCGATTTCGCCGGCCGTGGTCTCGATGTTGAGAATGCGTCCGCCCTGATTAACGGGTATATTTGTGGTTACGCTCTCAGAGGTGATGCTGATTACGCCATAGCGAGCGTTAGCGCCGGCGTTAGCTTCGATGTGGACGTTGATGGTGGCGTTGCCTGTGCCCGCTGCGGGGCTTACGGTAATCCAGTTTTCGCTCGCCGAGGCCACCCATTCGCCCGGCACTTCAATTTCGAGCGGCAGCGCCGGATATTCGCGCCAGTCGACGTTGATTTCGCTCTGGCCCGATACCATTTGGCGTCCCGACTGATAGACGGTACACTTGGCGGTTATGGTGGTGCCGGCCAGACCGATTTCAATCGTGCCCGAGCGCCCGGTGAGCGACGGATTGTTTTCGGCCGTCGAGACTCTGACTGCCGTTTCTCCGGCCGAACCCGAGGTGGGATAGATTGAGCACCACGACGGCGGGTTGCCGATTACTTCCCAGTCAACGTCGGAGATGACATTGATTGTGGCATAGCTGCCGTCGTCGGTGGCTGGAATGGTGATGTCGGTGGTGCAGCCTATGGCGGCTCCTTTCTGGCTGAACGCGATGGTGAGCGATGTAGCGTCTCCGGCCGACGTGCCGGTGAATACCACGTTGCCGTAACGGGTGGCGCTTGAGCTCTTGTTGGGCGCGATTGTGAATGTGATTTCTCCGTTAATATATGCTGTTGCCGTAGCCGAATTGGGGCTTACGGTAATCCAGTCTACGTCAGGAGTGGCTTTCCATGAACCGGGGAATGTAAGCTGCATTGTCCGTGTCTCGCCGCGAGCCGAGAGGTTATAAAAAGATCGCGTGTCTGCATCTGCAGTGATTGATTCCTGCGTAACGGAAAGCGACGCCAGCACGTTGCCGGCATTATTGCAGATGCTGACGGAGGCCGCGCGCGTACTGCCGGTGGAGTTGGCCGAAGCGTTGAACGTTACTTCCGTGCCTCCATATATCGCATCGCCGCTCATGGGCGACACAGTGAGCCAGTCGCAGCCGTCGGGGAGGACGAGACTCCAACTCTGGGCGGCACTCACAGTGGCCGAGGCTGTGCCGCCTGCAGCCTCGATTTGAATCGAGGAGGTAGACCAATATGCAGTGGCACCATACTGACGGAAAGAAAAATTGGTAATCGGCGTTTCCTGCGCGTAGACATAGAAAGTAATCGTGCGTCTGTTGGCGTCCGGGTTTTCGCCGATGATTATGTGCATTGTGCCGTCTGAGCATGTGGCCGAGCAGTTTGCGGCATCGGTGCGCACTGACAGATATTCCGGCTTGATGTTGGTAGTATATGACACATCGAGGGTGCTGCCTTTGGCCGCGTATGTGCTGCCGCTGATATCGCTTGGAATTTCGACCGAGAACTCCGGGGTGATGCCTGACTGCATGAAGGTCTGGGTCATGGTCAGCTCGGGAATGTCGGGCAGGTCGGTCGGGCAGCTGACGGTGATGACGCACGTGCGCGGAACCGGTTCGGTGTTCTCAGCCGTTTTATATTCTACGGCCGTTGTCTTGAATGTGTTGCTACTGCGGTCATAGCCGCCTTCGCCAGACGAGGGGCTGACGGTGAGCCACGATGAGTCAATGCCCGACATCTTCCAGTTCGAGCCGGCCTCTACAGTGCCGGTGGTGCCATCGCTGTAGTTGCCAAAATACCACGTGTCGGTCGGATAGACGTTGAGATAGGCCGGAGTCTTCGTTATGATTATGCTCGACGAGTCGAACTTGTCGGTATAGAGGTCTTCGCTGCAGGCCGCCAGCATGGGCAGCGTGAGCAGGGCGAGTATATGTTTGGTTTTCATGATGTGATTCTGCGTTAGAAGTTAATCACTGCGGCAATGCGGCAGTTGAAACCGTTGGCCCAGTTCTTGAATGAGCTGTCGGTCTCAGACAGCAGTTTGTAGCCGTTGCTGCGGTTCACGGCGAAGAGATATTCGGGCGTGAGCGATATGCCGAAGTTGTAGCTGCATGCAAAGAAGCAGCGCACGGCGCCCAGACAGCTCAGCGCCCACGGGTTGCCGATGTAGAGATTGTCTTCGTCGACCTTCATGTGCACGTAGCTCACGCCCACCTGCGGGGTGATGCGGAATCGGCCTCCGCAGTTGATGTTGACGCCCACGCGTCCGCCCATGGTCATGTCGGCGCTGAATGTCGCCGCCGAGTTGGTGAGATAGGTGGTGTTGTTATAGGAGTCATAAGACTGCTCGATGATGAAGATGTCTTTCTTCGGGCCGAACGTATAGGCAAAGTCGGCCTGACAGTTGAACCACTTGAGGTCGAAGCCGGTCGACACCACGACGCCCAGCGGCATCATGCCGGCTTGCATGCCCGCTTCGAGATACCACTGATTCTCTTCGTGAAGAAGCATCTGGGGCAGGCTCAGCGAAATTTTTTCGTTGTGGTCGAGATAGATGCGCTTTTCCATGCTTTTGCGCCTCCAGGCCGATGCGCTGACATTCTTGTAGGTCGGCGGTCCCTGGTAGACATAGGGGTTGTTTGACGACTTGCCGTCGACGTAGAACGACGCATATCGTGGCTCGACGCTGATTTCAACGGTTACGTAGTTGCTCATCTTGGCGTCGACGTTGAGACTCTCGCCGGGCTTGACGTCGAGTTGCTGCGTATAGTCCTGATAGTTGGGATAGGTGAGTTTGAGGCTATGGGTAGTGGCCAGCACGTTGTTGAGCACTTTAGGCGTCTTGCCCATCTCCTTGCCGTCGAGCCAGATGGTCGCGCCCTCGGGCACGGACTTGACGGGCACCGTGCCGAACGTCGGTTCGGGGGCGGGCACGCTGAACTCCTGCGGCTGGTTGCCCGGGGCGATGGTAATCTGCTTGATGCCGTTTTTGCAGCCGGCGCGTCGCGTTTCGATTACGTAGCTGCCCGGCTCGAGGTCGGCCATCCATGTGCCCGTGGCCTGCTTGGTGGCATTGTTGGCCGTCATCAGGTAGATGTCGGCCTCGGGGTCGGCACATTCAATCGTGATGCGGCTGAAGTTCTGTTCCAGCACGGGTGTCTCCGTTAGTGTCTGATTGTCGGCGATGGTGATTTCCTTGACCAGCACCTTATACTTGGGGCGCTGAATCTGCAGCGTGTGGGTGCCCGAGCTCAGCTTGTAGCCGTTGAGCGACGAATTGCCCGCCACGGTGCCGTCAATGATTATCTGCGCGCCCTTCAGATTGTCGGAGGCGGGAATGGTCAGGCGGCCGAAGTTGGCCCGCGGCTTGATGTTGACCGTTACGGTGTTGTCGGGGTCGTTGACCGTGAAGGTGCCGTATTCGTCGTGATAGTCGGGGGCGGTTACCTTGTAGTTATATGTGCCGAAGCGCAGCGCCTTTGAGGCTTTGCCGTCCTGCAGCGGCCACGCCAGAAATGTGCCGTCGCCCTGCTCGTCAATGAAGAAAATGGCGTTGGGCGCCTCGACGCTGACCTGCACGTACTGGCTGCCCGACTCGTTGAACTTGATGACCTCGCCGAGATAGAGGTGATAGGTTTTCTCGCTCTCCACGGTCTGGCCGAAGTGGTAACGCTCGCTCGGCTTGATGCTCGAGTCGGAGTTGCTGACCTCAATCCATTTCGTGCCGGGCGAAACCCAGAGGTTCACAACCGGTTTGCCGCCGCTTGAGCGGTTTTCGGCCTTGTTCCAGCCGCCGGTCTTGAACGAGAACCCTTTGAGGTCTACGTTGTGCACGACGATGAGGCCGCACTTCTGGTTGTTGCCGTCTTTCACGCCTTTGGGCGCGAGCGTCAGGGCCGTGCCCTCGTTCTCGTCGTAGGTGAAGTCCTTGATTGTGATGCGGTTCTGGGCGGACGCGGCCAAACCGATAACTGCGATGAATATTATCGATAAAAGTCGGCGTATCCTACCCGATGCCAATGTTGGCAATAGGGGGGGGTAAAGTGCTCATTTTCAAACTGTTATGTTGGTTTAATTAGCTTAGCGAATGTTACTTCTTGCCTCCAAAGATAGTTAAAATTCCTGAACTAACCAAAAAATTTCAAAAATCGGTGGCGGTGGCGGTGGCGGCGCGGTAGTCGATGAGGTTGATGCGGAGCTGGGTGCGGGCTTCGATGAGGTCGGCGCGGGCGGTGTGCCATTGGCTTTGGGCGTCGAGCAGGGCGGTGATGGTGGCGAGGCCGTAGCGATAGCTCTCGCTTACGGAGGTCAGCGCGGCTTCGGCGCGGGCGCATGCGGCTTCGGCCGAGCGGAGCAGGTCTGCGCCGGTGCGCACGTTGGTGATTGCGCGGCGCACCTGCAGGTCGAGCTGACGGGCGTTCTGTTGCATGGACAGGCGCGCGTTTTCCACGTCGAGCTTCGCGGCCTTGACTTTTTTGTAGCCTTCGCCCCAGTGAAAGAGGGGTAGTTGCAGCGAGAGCATCACCGAGAAGCCGTTGTTCTTGATGTTCTGCTCCATCGGGTAGTAGTTGCCGTCGGGCCCCTGCACCATCGAGTTCATCTTCATGTTGCCGTAGGCGCTCCAGCCGGCCTGCAGGCCGAGGGTGGGGAGGAAGTCGCCGCGGGTCATGCGCACCTGCTGTATTTTAGAGTCGACATCGGCCTGCAGCAGCTTCATTTCGGGGCGGTTGGCAAGGTCATAGTTGTCGAGGTCGGCGGGAATGTCAGCCGGCACTTCCGTGTCGATGATTTCGAGCGGGGTGTCGAGCGGCAGTCCCAGCGAGTTGCGCAGCGCCTGAAGGCAGAGGTCGGCGCCGGCGTCGACCTGGCCCTGCTGATAGACCACCTGCGCGCGGCGCGCCTCGATTTGCAGCAGGTCGTTGCGCGTGGCCATGCCCGCTTCGACGGCGCGGCGCGTCTGGACCAGGGCGGTGTCGACCAGCGCCATGTAGGCGCCCATCATTTCGCGGCGCGCATTGATGGCCACGCAGGTCCAGTAGCCCGTCTCGGCGTCGGCGCGCACGGCAATTTCCGTCTGCCGGCGCTGCTGGGCGGCCGCCTCGGCGCCGATTGAGGCAAGCCGGTTTGCGGCCACGATTTTGCCGCCGGCAAAGACGGGCTGGGTCAGGCTGATGCCGGCCATGTAGACGCCGCGCATGCGCATCGACATGGCCATCTCGTCAAACTTCGTGTCGGGCAGCATCCAGCCCGTGGTGGCCGAGCCTGAAAAGTTTGGGAGCCACGCCGTGCGGGCCACACCGCGGTTCAGGCGCGCCTGCTTCACGGCATTGTCGGCCATTTTGAGCTGTTCGGAATTTTTCAGGGCAATCTCGACGGCGCCGGCGGCGTCGACGCGCAGCGGCTCGGCGGCCGAGGCGCCGAGGGCGGCGCCGCAGGTCAGCAGTATGGTGAGTATGGTGCGGTTCATTGCGGTTTTTTGATTTTGAACAAGATGGCATAGAATAGCGGCAGGAGCAGCAGCGTGATTATGGTGCCCGCAGTCAGGCCGCCGATGACGGTGATTGCCAGCGAGCCGTACATGGCGTCGCCGATGAGAGGAATCATGCCCAGAATGGTGGTGAACGACGCCAGCATCACGGGGCGCACGCGGCTGATGGTGGCGCGCACCACGGCCTCGTAGGCCTCGACCTGTTCCTGAGTCTGCAAACGGCCGATTTCGTCAACGAGCACAATGGCGTTCTTGACCATCATGCCGATTAGGCCCATGCAGCCGAGAATGGCCAGGAAGGTGAAGGGCGTGTCGGTGAGCAGCAATATGGGCACGATGCCGCAGAGCACGAACGGGAAGCACACCAGAATCACGAACAGCTTCTTCCAGTTGTTGAACAGCATCAGCAGCACGACGAACACAATCATCAGAATCATCGGAATGAAGCCGAGCACCAGGCCCGTGGCCTCGCCCGAGAGTTCGCCTTCGCCGACAAAGCGCATGGTGTAGCCCTCGGGCAGGGCGATGGCTTCGATTTCGGGCGTGATGGCGGCGACTGCCTTGGCCGGAGTTGCCTCGGGGTTGAGCTGGTCGGGGTCGGCTTCGGCCTGGATTGTGCGGCGTCCGTTGTAGCGGTAGATGTGGTCGTCGGCAAGGCGCATCGAGGCGCTGTCGACCACGTTGCCGAGCAGGGTGGTGCGGAACATTTTTTCGCGCAACTCGTCGGCCGAGGTGGCGCCGGTGAGCAGTCCGCGGGTCTCGGCCGGGTCGACGTCAGCATGGAGCTGACTCCACACGGCAATCGACGTGAGCGGCGACGGGCGCGAGCCGTCGGCGCGGCGCATGCGCAGCTGCACGGGCAGCATGTTGTCGCCCTCGGAGATGACGCCGACGGGATAGCCGTCGCCGGCGGCGCGCAGGGCGTTGCCGACGTCGGTGCGGGTAACTCCCGCGCGCTGCGCGTCGGCCTGGTTGAAGGCAAACTGCAGCTGCGGAGTGCGCGGCAGCCAGTTGTTCTGCACGCTGTAGGGGTCGATATACTTGCAGCGGCGCATGATTTCCTCGGCCTGAGCCGACAGATTGCGCAACACTTCGGGGTCGGGACCCGAGAATTCGACTTCGACGGTGTGGCTCGAACTGATCGAGAAGTTATACTTTCGGGTGCGCACATAGGCGTCGGGCGCTATTTCGCGCAGTTTGCGGCGCACTTCGTGGGTCATCTGCTGCATGGTTTTGAAGTCCTTGCAGTCGACAATGAGTTCGGCGTAATTGTCGCCGCTGACGGGCACGGGGCGCACGAAGCAATAGCGCGCGGGCATGCCGCCGGTGCTGACAACCACGCGGTCAACGCGCTCCATGGCCTCGACCGTGTCGGCCATCTCGCGTATGCGCCGGTCGACGCTGTCGGCGTCAGAGCCGGCGGGAAAGTAGCACTCGACGACGAACTGCCGGTAGTCGAAATCGGGAAAGAAAACGATGCGCAGGCTCATGATGCCGGCCATGGCGGCCGCCAGGAGCACCGACGCGCCCGTAAAGGCCACGGCCTTGTGGGCCAGCAGCCATTCGAGAGCCCGCTTCATCAGGCGGTAGACCTTGCCCTCGGGATATTTCTTTTCAAGCTCGGCCACCTGACGCGGCGAGTGGCTGCCGAGCCACGTCTTGGCACACACGGGCACCTGAATCAGCGCCAGAATCCAGCTGGCGAGCAGGCTGACGCAGATAACCGTGAAGAGGTCGCCGGCAAACTCGCCCGCCGAGCCGGGCGTGAGATAGATGGGCAGGAATGTGCAGGCCGCGATGACCGTGGCGCCCAGCAGCGGCAGCGCCGTGTTGCGGCCGATGCGGTAGAGATAGCGGTCCTGCGGCAGCCCGCGGTCGCGGTCGATGAGAATGCCGTCCATGATGACCACGGCGTTGTCGACGAGCATGCCCATGGCCACGATGAACGCTCCGAGCGAGATGCGCTGAAGCGTCGTACCCGCGGCCTGCAGAATCGGGAATGAGAGCGCCACCGTGAGCACCAGGCCGAAGCCTATAATCATGCCCGAGCGCCACCCCATTGAGAACATCAGCACCAGCACGACAATCAGCACCGACTCGAGCAGATTGAGCATGAAGCCGTGAATCGCTTCGTCAACCTTGTCGGGCTGGAAGAAAATCTTGGTCGTCTCCATGCCTGCGGGCAGGCGGCGGCTCACTTCGGCAATGCGGGCGTCGACGGCGTTGCCCACGTCGGGCACGATGGCCGAGTTTTCGAGGGTGATTGCCAGCGTCAGGGCCGGTTGGCCGCTGACGTAGACCAGGTTGCGCGCCGGCTCGGCCGGCTCGCGGCTCACGCGGGCCACGTCGCCCAGCCTGACCTTGCCGCCGCCCGGGAGGTCGAGCAGCAGGTCGGCCACGTCGTCGACGGTGCGCACGCCGTCGGTAACCTCCATCGTCATGCGGCGGCTTCCGCTCAGCGCGGTGCCGGTTTCGACGGCGCCCGTGGCGCTTTGCAGCGCCATCATCAGCTGAGTAGGCAGCAGACCGTTGCGTTTCAGATATTCCGGCTCGAAGTCAATGTTGATGACCTCGCCGCGTGTGCCGCCGATGTTCACGCGCTTGACGCCGTCGACCGTGAGCAGCTCGCGGCGCAGCATCTTGGCATAGCGCTCCAGCTCCTTGATCGAGTAGCCGTCGCCGGTGAAGGCATAGAGCAGACCGTAAACGTCCATCATGTCGTCGATGACAATCGGCTCCATGGCGCCCTGCGGCAGTCGGGCGGCTACGTCCGAGGCCTTGCGGCGCACAAGGTCGAAGTGCTGTTCGAGCTCGGCGGTCGGGGTTTCCATGTCAAACTCGACGTTGACGGTGGCCTGGCCGGCGTAGACGTCGGTGCGAATCTTGTCGACGTCGGGCAGAGTGCGCATGGCGTCTTCAATGGGTGTGGCCACGTCGAGCTCGACCGTGTGGACGTCGGCGCCGGGATAGAGCGCCACGATGCTGACCTGCTTCACGGGCACGGCCGGGTCTTCGAGCTTGGGCATGCGCGAGTAGCTCAGAACGCCCAGAAAGATGATGCCGGCCATCAACGACCAGAACAGGGTGGGCCGCTCGACGAAAAATCGGGTAACCTTTTCCATCAGAGCACGTTGCCGGGGTTGGTGGCTGAATTGTCGGGAATTATGTTCACCTTTTCGCCCTCGTGGAGATGGTGCACGCCCGCGCGCACCACGATGCTCGACGCCGGCAGGCCCGAGGTGATTTCAACGCGGCCGCCGTCGGCGGTGCCGGTTGTGGTAACCGGTGTGGCCGTTATGACCGAGTCGGCGGGGTTCACCGTCCAGACGCACGTGCGCCCCTCGCAGTCAAACACTGCGCTCAGCGGCACGCTGACCGATGCCGATTCACTGCCCGAGCCGACTATGGTTACCGTCATGTTCATGCCCGGGGTGATGCCCTCGGCCAGTGCGGGGAGGCCGAGGCGCAGCGTGTAGAGCTGGCTGTTGTCGGCCTTAGGGGTGAGGCTAAGGAATTCGAGCCGCATGCGCTTTTCGGGCGCCACGGGCGACGTGCCGTAGAACGACTCGAACGCGTCGCGGGCGGCATATGCGCGCACCGGCAGGTCTACGACCGCCTCCAGCCGGCTGTTGTCCATGAGTTCGATGACCGGAGTGCCTGCGTCGACCATCTCGGACTTTTCGAAGCTGATTTTTGTAACGATGCCTGCCGTGGGAGCCTTGAGCAGGCAATAGGCCAGCTTGTTCTCTTCGAGCTGCAGTTGCAGTTTGAGCTGACGCAAGCCGCTCACGGCGTTTTCATAATCGTTGTCGCTCATGTTGCCGCCGGCGTGGAGCTTGGCGCGGCGTTCGGTTTCGATTGACAATTGCCGGTATTTTTCGCGCAATGTGGAGATGCCGAGGGCATAGTCTACGGTGTCGAGCATGGCCAGCGGCTGGCCGGCCGATACGTGTTGACCCTCTTTGACGAATATCCGCTCAATCTGGCCTGCGGTCTTGAACCCGGCCGAAATGGTGCGCGCCTCTTCTACCTTTGCCGGAAATGTCGATTCTGTCGGCATGCCGGCCGGCTCGGGCGTCGCGATGAAAACATTATGGACGGCACTCTCTGCCGGCTTGTCGCCGTCGGTGCAGCCTGACGCCGCAATCGCCGCAAAGGCCGCGGCCGCAATCGCATATGTGTAGCGCATATGTGTTATATGTAATGGTTGGTTGAAGTACGTAAAATTTGCATTTTAGGGTGCAAAGTTCGCAATTTTTGCAAAACCGACCAAATTTGTTCCCTTTTTGACCAACGATGGCGCCGCTGCGTCCCGTCAGAAGAAGGGTCAGTGGCGATTGTCGACGAGGGTGCCGTCGCGCTCGGCCTCCCGGCGCAGGCGGGCGCGCAGGCGCGCGTCGACCTCGGTGCGGCGCAGGGCGTCGAGCGTTTCGCGAATCTGCGGCTCGGCGGCCTCGTAGGGCATTGTGGCGCCGGCGGGCAGCACGTCGCTCACCGACAGCAGGTAGGTGAAGCCGTCTGCCTCGAACTCGAGCGAGTAGCCGCGGCGCAGGTCTGAGGCTGCAATGTCGCGCGGAATCTTGGTGATGATGCGGTGCCACGGAATCCATTGGTCGCGGAAGTAGTCATAGTGAATCGCGCCGCGCAGCCCCACTTTTTCGAGCTTGTCTATGTCGGCATGGCGCGAGCTCTTGTAAAGCCGTTTCACTTCGGCCAGGGCGGGCGCCGACGTTTCGATTTTGATGTAGATTCCGCGCACCATCGGTTCGGTCAGCTTGAGCGTGGACTCATGGTCGGCATAATAGCGGCGCATGTCGGCGTCAGTGATGGCCATGGCCGTGTCGGCGGCTACGGCCATGTTGCGGTATTCCCACATGATCAGTTGCCGCCGGTATTCGTCGACGCGTTTCTCGATTTCGTCGGTCGACCGCAGTTTGCGCGCCGCCACTTCCGAAACGAGCATGTCTGAAATCCAGGTGTTGACGTAGGCGTCGACGAAGGCGGTAGAGTCTTCGGCGCTGAGGCCGCGCGGTGTGGCGTTCCGCAGGTCGGCCACGGTCAGCACGGCCGACCCCACGCGGGCCACCGCGGTTTCGGCTCCGTCGGGCTTCGATGTGCAAGCGGCCGGCATCAGCGCTAACACCAAGGTTGCCACTGTGCCGGCCGCTTTATTCAGAAGAGAGTGGGTCATTTCGCTTTTTTGAGCACTTTCTTGTTGACTTTCACTTCATATTGTTTGCGAAGTTCGTCGACATATTGCTTCTCGAGCTCGCGGGTCCAGTCGCCGGTTACTCGGCCGCGCACGTCGGCCACCTCTTCGGGGCCGTTGATTGTGTGGCCCAGATAGGTAACATAGTGCTTCCAGCGGGTGTTGGCCATCGAAGGCTCCGGACCGCCGAAGGCGATGAAATCGACAATCTCATTCTCGCCCTTGGGCAGCACGACGCGCTCGATGCGCACGTTTTTGGGGAAGTTGGCCTTGATGCTGTCGCCGAGCACTTCGGGGGCGGGGTTGACGGTCTTCAGATACTCGTCGACGCGGCCGATGATGGAGTCGGACGTAGAGTAGAGTATGTAGCCTTTCCAGCGGGGCGATTCGTAGCCGTAGTTGTCGCGGTTGGCGTTGAAGTATGCCTCAAGGCCGGCGGGGTCTTCGGCCGGTTTGTTCCAGACGTTTTTCTCCATCGAGGCAATGAGCATGAGGCCGTCGCGATATTCGTTGCTCTGGCGGCGGAATTCGGGATATTTCTGCTCCAGGCGGTGGTCTTCATAGACCAGGGTGGCTGAAATCAGACGGTCGTCGAGGTTCTTGGCCAGCTGGGTTTCAGCGCTCTGGCGGGGATTCATGCGATAGTTGGCGTCAAGGAAGTTGCCGATGGTGATTGTGCTGTCGGCCACGAAGAAGAGCGGGGTGGGGTCGGCTGTGAGCACGACTTTGGCCGAGTCGTAGCCCAGGGTGCGCACGGTCGACATCAGTTTTTCGCGGCCGGCTTCGTCGACGCGGGTGTTATATTCCTTCTTCAGCTGTTCGGCGCGGGCCAGGCGCGGTCTGAGGCCGCGCACGTCGCGCTTCATCATTTCGCGGGTAATCTCTTCGACGCGCTGTTTCGAGGGTTTGCGCGATTCGATTTTCTTGGCGATGTGCCAGCCGAAGTTAGTCTTGAACGGTTTGGAATATTCGTGGTTGCCGAGGGCGAAGATGACGTTCTCGAATTCGGGCACCATCTGGCCGCGGCCAAACCAGTCGAGGTCGCCGCCCTTGGCGGCCGAGGGGCAGTCGCTGTGCTTCTTGGCAAGATTCTCAAACGAGCTCTTGTTGGCCTGCAGAATGTCGTAAATCGAATCGATGCGGGCGTGGGCGGCAGCGGTGTCAAGGCTTTCCTTGAACTGCACGAGAATGTGGGCGCCGTGAACCTCGCCGACGTTTTCGCGGCGGTCGGTCGGGTGAATCAGGTAGAGATAACCGCCGGTCTCGACGGCTTTCGAGGTCTGACCCACCGGAGTCTCATAGACGGCCTCTTCGATTTCATAGGGAGCCTGGTTGGCGCCGAGCCAGCCGAAGTCGCCGCCGGTGCGTCGGGCCGAGGGGTCGATGCTGTGGCGACGGGCCATGTCGTTGAAGTCGGCGGCGCCGCTATTCACCGCGCTGTAGATTGAGTCGGCCAGTGCGCGGTCGTCGGCCTTGAGCACGATGACGTCAATCTTGACGTCTTCCTGCGTGTGGGCCACCGATGTCTCGAGCAGTTGGTTGATTATGGTGGTGTCCGACAGATAGGGGCGGGCAATTTCGCGACGATACTGCTTGAAGTCTTTGCGGAATTCGGCGGTGGTGTCCTGGCGCTCGTCTTGCGCGCGGGCCACTTTCAGGCGGTAGTCGATGAAGCGCTCGAGATATTGTGCGGGCGTTTCGTGTTCGATTTCGTTGCCGTCGTTTTTGTGGTAGAAGTATTCGAATTCGCTCAGCGTAACGGGGTGGCCGCCGACGGTGAGCAATACGGGGTCTTTGGGGGCCTTGGCGGCGAGAGTGAGCACGCCGACGGCTGCAAGAACCGGAATCAATAGTTTTTTCATAGATACAGGTAGTTGTATGTCTGAGAGATTATGTGTTGCTTCGGTTTACTGGTGAGACGAGCTGTAGTTGGGCGCCTCGGAGGTGATGGCCACGTCGTGGGGGTGGCTTTCGGCCACACCGGCGTTGGTGATGCGGGTGAACTGCGCCTTGTGCAGCGACTCGATGTCGGGTGCGCCGCAATAGCCCATGCCCGAGCGGAGGCCGCCGATCATCTGATATACAACCTCATAGAGCGAGCCTTTATAGGGCACACGGGCCGCGATGCCTTCGGGCACCAGTTTCTTGGCGTCAGAGACGTTGCCCTGGAAGTAGCGGTCTTTCGAGCCTTTTTCCATGGCCTCGAGCGAGCCCATGCCGCGATAGGTCTTGTATTTGCGGCCGTTGTAGATGATGGTGTCGCCGGGGGTTTCGTCTACGCCGGCCAGCATGCCGCCGAGCATGACGCTGTAGGCGCCGGCTGCCAGAGCCTTGACGATGTCGCCGCTATAGCGTATGCCGCCGTCGGCAATCAGGGGCACGTCGGTGCCCTCGAGGGCCTTGGCCACGTCGTAGACGGCCGAAAGCTGCGGAACGCCAACGCCGGCAATTACGCGCGTGGTGCAGATTGAGCCGGGGCCGATGCCTACCTTGACGCCGTCGGCACCGTTCTCGACGAGATATTTAGCGGCCTCGCCCGTGGCGATGTTGCCCACGACGACGTCAATCTCGGGGAATTTCTCCTTGACGGCGCGCAGAACGCCGATGACGCCCTTTGAGTGGCCGTGGGCCGTGTCGATTACGATGGCGTCAACTCCTGCCTCGACCAGTGCGGTGGCGCGCTCGAGGCTGTCGGCCGTTACGCCGATGCCGGCGGCGACGCGCAGGCGGCCGTATTTGTCTTTGCAGGCCATGGGTTTGTCTTTGGCCTTGGTGATGTCTTTATATGTAACCAGACCCAGCAGGCGCCCTTCGGCGTCGACAACGGGGAGCTTCTCGATTTTGTGCTGCTGGAGAATGCGGGCGGCCTCGTCGAGGTCGGTCGACTGCGATGTCGTTACGAGGTTATCTTTCGTCATCACCTCGTCAATGAGCCGGCTCAGGTCGGCCTCGAAGCGCAGGTCGCGGTTGGTTACGATGCCGACCAGACGGCGGTCGTCGTCAACCACCGGAATGCCGCCGATGTGGTATTCTTCCATAATTTTCAGCGCGTCGGCCACTGTCGAGCCGCGCTTGATGGTTACGGGGTCGGTAATCATGCCGTTTTCGGCGCGCTTGACCGCATGGACCTGACGTGCCTGTTCGGCTATCGACATGTTCTTGTGAATCACGCCGATGCCGCCTTCGCGGGCAATGGCGATTGCCAATGGCGCCTCGGTTACCGTGTCCATCGCCGCCGATACCAGCGGGACGTTCAGCGTGATGTTGCGCGAAAAACGGGTGGAGAGGTTGACATCGCGGGGCAATACTTCTGAATAAGCGGGAATGAGGAGGACGTCGTCGAAGGTCAGACCGTCCATCTTTACTCTATCGGCAATAAACGACATAATTTTTTTGATTCGTTAAATTAAGGTGTAAAATTGCATGCAAAGTTACGAATTTTAATTCTAAAAATCACCGTATGAACCCCGCAATTTTGAATAATAACGCGAATTTGCTAATTTTGCGATATGGAAAACGACATCAGACTTGTTATTTTTGACTTTGACGGCACTTTGGCCGACACGGCCGCGACGATTCTTTCGACCTATCGCGCGGCGATTGCCGCTCTCGGTTTGCCCGAGCGCACCGACTCTGCCTGCCGAGCCACCATCGGCCTGCCGCTGCGCGAGGGCTTCCGCGCGCTCTTTCCCGATGCGGCTGAAGAGCTGCTTGGCCGATGTGTCGACACGTATCGCGACATCTTTCAGGCCAATAAAGCCCGGCTGCGTCCGCGGCTCTACCCCGGGGTGAAGGAAACGCTTGAGGCCTTGCGCGGTGCGGGCATGGAGATGAGCATCGCTTCGTCGCGCAATCGCGAGTCGCTTTGCGAATTTTGCCGCGAAAACGGAATTGGCGGCTATTTCAGCCTCGTGCTCGGCGCCGACGACGTCGTTCACGCCAAGCCCGACCCCGAACCGGTTGAAATCACCCTGAGCCGCCTCGGCTATCGTCCTTCAGAAGCCGTTGTTGTCGGCGACATGCCCGTCGACATCGCCATGGGGCGCGGCGCCGGCTGCCCGACCGTCGGCGTCAGCTACGGCAACTCCACCGCCTCCGCCCTCGCCTGCGCCGGTGCCACGGCCGTCATTGACCGCATCTCCCTCCTCCCCGCAACAATCTCCCGTGGCGGTACGTTATTTGCCGATGGAGCAAATGCCAATCAGTAGGAATGCACGGCTTGCGTTTAAATAAGGCAGTAAATGCCCGCAGGGCATAATCTTTACGTTAATGTCGCTAACTTAAGGGAAATATAGGTGGAATCCTTGCATTATGCCAAGGGGTAGGGACGCACGGTTCGTGCGTCCGAGTTGTGGGGGTATAACTTGTTGTAGTATTGGGTGTTACGGCGGACGCACGAGCCGTGCGTCCCTACAGAATTTACGAAACCGATATTTTGCACCAATTACTTAAGTTAGCGACATTGAGTCTAAATTTTGGTGAAAACCTGCAAAATCTCACTTTTTGGGGTAGCCCCGTGGGGAATCGAACCCCAATCTAAGGTTTAGGAAACCTCTATTCTATCCGTTGAACTACGGGGCCATGTGCGCCTGCAAAGTTACGCAATTTTTGCGACTTTACGGCGCATGGAGGTCATTTTTCTTGCTCAGGCCACGACGTTGGGCACGGGACCATACTGATTGTCGGTCGGGTCGCTGTCTTTGCAGAGCCATACGAGCATGATAATCCAGCCGACAAGAGGAATCAGATTGATCAGAATCCACCAGCCGGACTTGTTGATGTCGTGCAGACGACGAACGGTCAGGCCAAGACCCGGCAGCAGCAGGGCGAGGTAGACGATGCCTGTCAGGGCGTTGCCGGCGTTTTCGCCAAGTATTCCGGCAAAGATTGCGACGATAAATCCGAGAATGAAGGTGAAGAGGCTATACCACCAGTATTCCGACCTGGAGGAGCGGCCCGAGAAGTTGCAGTAGTTCTGCTGCAGAGCCATCTTGATGGCTTCGGTGAATGAAACTTGACGTTGATACATAACGATAATGATTATTTGGTTATTGGTTGCTGTTTTTGTTGGCGGTAGGCGGCGACGGTGCGGCGAATGCCTTCTTCGAGGTCCACTTGGGCGGTGAAGCCGAAGTCGGCGGTGGCGGCCTCGGTTGTGCACTGCCAGTTGCGCTGCTTCATGATTTTGAACTTGTCGGGGTTGAGGGTGGGCGTCTTGCCGGTGAAGCGGCTGAGCTTGCCGGCTACGGTACATACTGCGCCGGCGGCCCATAGCGGCAGCCTTACGGGCAAGACGGCCTTGCGCCCCAGTTCGCGGGCCACGATGCGGCGGAACTCGGCCTGCGAGTAGGCGCGGGGTTCGGAGATGTTGTATTTGCGGCGGACGGGGGCTTTTTCGAGCGCCATGAGCATTGCGCGCACAAGGTCTTCGACGTAGATGAACGTGAGCATCTGGCGGCGGAATCCGACGCCGAAGTCGAAGTGGCTGTCGATGCTCTTGATCATCATCAGGTAGTCCTGTTCGTGAGGGCCGTAGACGCCCGTGGGGCGGAAAATTATCCAGGGCAGCCCGCTCATGGTCTCGAGCCACTGTTCCGACTTGACTTTCGAGAGGCCGTAGCGCGTGTTGGGGCGCGGAGTCATCTGCTCGCTGATTGGCGAGTAGTCTTTCTCGTCGCCGGGGCCGATGGCCGAGAGCGAGCTCATGTAGAGAAACTTGTCGGGCACTCGGCCGGCGTCAGTCAGCGCCCCGGCAACCGTGCGCAGATATTGGAAGTTGACGCGGTTAAAGGTGGGGAAGTCGGGCGCCTTGGTGGCTCCGAGGTTGTAGATGACGTAGTCCCAGCGCGCGGGCGCCGACTCTATTGCGGCGCGCACTGCGGCGGGGTCGTCATAGTCAAACTCAATGAATTTCAGCCGCGGGTCGGTCAGATAGCGCCGTGAGGTCGACGCGCGCACGCCCACGGTGGTGTCATAGCCGCGGCGCAGCGCCTCGGCCGCGATGAAACCGCCGATAAAGCCGCCGGCGCCGACAATGAGTATGCTCTTGGGTGTTTCGGTCATAATTGCACTTTGCTTACGTTTGCGCCTTGGCGGCGAATGAAGATGCCTCCGCGCGGGTGCTCCGTGCGCCGGCCGCTGAGGTCGTAATATTCAACGGCGTCTTCAGCCTCCGGGAGGCTGACTTCGCCGATGGACGCTTCTTCGCTCAGGGTGAAGGTGGCCGTGCGGCGTCCGGTCATGGCGGTGATATACCACCCGTCGAAGTAGCTCGGTGTGGCCACATAGCGCTCGCCGGGCTTGCCGGTGCTGAAGTTGACGGTCTGGCTGAGCGACAGGTTCTCGCCTTCGGGCAGAATTATAATCTGACCCGAAAACCAGTCGGTGATGGCCGACGAGCCGACTCTCCTGAGCATGATGTAGACGTTGTCGGCATAGAGGCCGCCTTCGCCCGTGATGTCCATTTCGAACGTAAGGCGGTCTTTTGCCGTGTCGGTGCAGCGGATAGACGTGCAGCGCGGGGTGCCCTCGGCCGGCCGCGGGGTAACGCTCACGTCCACGGGGTCGGAAATGGCGCGGCCGTTCATGTCGAACAGCACGAGGTCATAGTCGCCCGTGGCGATGCCGTCGGCTGCCCTGATTACGGTGCTCACCTCCGTGCCTTCGCCCGGCGCCATCTCGATTGCGAAGGCGCCGATGTCGGTTCGGCGTGAAGTCTGACCGGGGCGGCAGAGCGCCACGAAAATCGAGCCGATGTAGGTGCGGTCGGTGTCGTTTGTCAGGCGGGCTGAGAAGTCAAAGTAGGTTGACGGGTGTATTTCGGGTCCGGCAACGACATCGAAGGCCTGAGGCATGGCCACCTCGGCGCCCAGAAAGGTGATTGACTTGTTTTCCACGCGGGCGTGGAAAATGGAGCCGACGCCCAGCGGTCGCCTCACGTCATAATACTGTTTGCTTGACGGGTTGTAGACAGCCGGCACGACTTCATATGTGCCGTCGGCCAGATTTGTCGGAAGCGATATGTCGAAGCTGCCGAAACCGCTGTTGACGGGCAGGTTCTCATAGCGCGAGCTGCTGCTCAGATAGCGCACGACGCCGTCGATTGTGGTGAACTTCACGGCCGGCTGCACGGCTGCCGATGTGAGCGGCCCGTTGTTGAAGACGCCGCCGTTGTCGCTGAATTGAAACCTGACGGTGTTGCCGAGTTTGACGGTGGTTTCAGTGGTCGATATGCGTGAGGTCGAGAAGTAGACATAGGGCGCGTCGGCGTGCGGAAAATTGTCGCCCGCCCTGAGCCCGATGATGGCGCCTTGCTCAACGTCGTAGCCGGCCGTCGAGCCGCCGATGCCTTGCGACGCCGGGTCAAGGGCCGACAGCTTGAAGTAGCCGTCGCTCATGCCGCCCCAGCCCCAGTTGAGGTGGAAGTAGCCGTCAGAGGCGTAGCCGTCGACCACGAAAGCATGGCCGGCGCTGTAGTCGGCTGTCGAGCCGTCGTAGTAAACGGGGTGGCCCTCGGCCAGTTCGTCATATATCTTTTTCTGCCATATGGCCAGCGGATACCAGTTGCGGCGCTCGTAGCTCAGGCGGCAGTCATAGTCGAAGTTGCGGATCAGGCCCGTGGCCAGCGCCTGGGCGTAGGTGCCGCTTGCCGAGGGCGAGTAGTTCATGTTTGAGGCGTAGCCGACGGCCTGCATCAGCGCCGCCACGGCAGGAGCTTTGTCGGTGGCCTCATAGGTGTTGGCCATCGATTCCCAGTCGAGGCTCACGTTGTCGAAGTCGAGCGTCAAGGTGCGCCCGGCGTTCTCCCATGTGTAGGCATATCTGCCGCCTGTGCATCGCGCCGGGTGGCGGTAGGTGTAGAGCACCTGGGCTATGGCCGTGGCCACGCAGCCCGTAACCGACCGTCGGCCGTTCAGCTCGGGGCAGAGGGCGTTGTATGGCTCGTCCTGGTTCCAGCGGGTGGGACACATCGGCGCAATCGGGTCATAATCGCCTTCGACATAGCGCCGGCCTTTCGGACTTTGCTGCGCCGACGCCCTGAGCGCGGCGATTTCGGCCGCATAGGCGCTGAGCATCATCTCCATGGCCGGCGGCAGCTCCGTGCCCGGCGAGTAGCAACTGTCGGTGTAGCCCATCACGGCGTCGCGCGTATCGCTCTCGGCCGAAACGACCGCCAGACCGGCGCCGGGCGCCGAAAACAGATAAAGGGCCGGCTCGGTCATGGCGCTGATTGTGCGCACGGGTTTCAGGTCGGCGCGCGCGGCAACCATGCGGCGCAATGCCGCCGATGCCGCCGCCCGTGGCGTTTGGGCGTCGGCCGCACGGGCCAGCGCCTGCGCCGGGCTCAGAATCTCGGCATGCAGCCCCGGGGCGCCCATCGCCGCTGCCGTCAAACAGATGAATGATGATAGGATATTGAGTTTTCTCATTCGGAAAAATGTCGGTAAGTGCTCCGCGGCGCGGGGCGTCAGCCTCAGGCCGGCTTGTTGGTCATGGAGTCGCGGATTGTGTCGACCACGTTGATGATGTAATCGCCCACCTTTTCCAGGTCGGCCACGGCGTCCATATAGAAGATGCCCGCCTGATAGTCATAAAGGCCGTTGTTGATGTTCTCGACGTTCTTGGCCCTCAGCTGATTGCGCAGGTTGTTGATTTCGCGCTCCTTGTTGTAGGCGGCGATGATTTTCTCCTCTTTGACGTTCTCGATGTTGTCGAGCATGTCGATCATGCCGTTCATGGCCTCAGCAACGAGCACGAACATCGCGTTGATGTTCTCCTTGATGGTGTCGTTGAAGTGCACGTTGGCCTCCTGCTTGCGGGCAAGTACGTGGCCGAAGTTGTTGCAGCTGTCGCCGATCGACTCGATTTCAGAGTTGATATTGAACAGCGACGCCACGCGGCGCTTGCCGTCGTTGCTCAGGCGTCCCTGGCTGGTGCGGTTCAGGAAGTCTGCAATTTCGTGCTCCATGCGATCGGAGATGTCCTCATACTTCTCCAGACGCGAATATAGCTGGTTGAACTCCTTGGTCTTGGCGTTGAGGCTCAGCAGCTCGCGCGCCATGCCTATCATGCGGTCAACACGGGCGGCAAACACTGCCACCTCTTTCTCGACCTGAGCGATGTTGAGCTCGGAGGCGCTGATGCGCGAACCGCCGATGTATTTGAGCGAGAAGTCCTCGTCGGCCTTCTTCGACGGCAGCAGGTAGCACACGGCCTTCACGTAGAAGTTGGTCAGCCAGATCATTATCGACAGGTTGATGATGTTGAACGTCGTGTGGAACAGCGACATGCCGAAGCTCACCGAAATCTGCATGGCCGCCACCTGTTTCAGAACGTCGTGGCCCGCAGGCAAAGAATTGTCAAACAGATGGTCGTAAATCTCCGGCTGAGTCTGCGCGATGTGCGAAACGTAGCCGAACAGCGCCGTCGGGTCGCCCTGGCCGATGGCCTGAGTCAGCCATTCGTTCATCTCGACGAACGGCATGAACAGCGGCAACACCCACACCAGACCCAGCAGGTTGAAAAGCAAGTGGCTCAGCGCCGTGCGCTTGGCCGCCGTGTTGCCGCTCATCGACGCCAGCAGCGGCGTTACCGTCGTGCCCAGGTTGGCGCCCAGAACCAGCGCGCACGCCAGGTCGAACGAAATCCACCCTTTTGAACACATAATCAGCGTGATGGCAAACGTCGCCGCCGACGACTGGATTACCAGCGTCAGCACGCAGCCCACAGACAGGAATATCAGCACTGACCAGAAGCCGCTGTGCGTGTAGCGCTGCAAAAAGGCAAACATCTCGGGGTTAGACTGAAGGTCGGGCACATAAGTGCTGATAAGGTCAAGACCCATGAACAGGAACGCGAAACCGATCAGGAACTCGCCGATGCTCTTGTTGCGGCTCGACGACGTGAACATCAGCGGCACCGCGATGCCTATCAGCGGCAACATGAACGCCGACAGATTGACCTTGAAGCCGAACAGCGCGATTATCCATGCCGTAAACGTCGTGCCGACGTTGGCGCCCATCATCACGGCCATTGACTGGCTCAGGGTCATCAGTCCCGCATTTACGAAGCTAACAACCATCACCGTCGATGCCGACGACGACTGGATTAACGCCGTGATTGCCATGCCCGTCAGGGTGCCCGCCAGGCGGTTGCGGGTCATGGCCGACAAAATGTTGCGCAGACGGTCGCCTGCCGCTTTCTGCAGGCCTTCGCTCATGACCTTCATGCCGTAGAGGAACAGGCACACCGCGCCGAGCAGGCACAGGAGGTCGAGAATGCTATAGCTCATTACTTTTTGATACGTGAGTTATGTTTAAGTGCCTACAAAATTATTAAAAAAATGTGAAACCGCCCAATTCCCGACCCACATTTTTGCACCATGGCGAAAATTTAGTGCAACCGGTTCGTGCCGTTTCAAAAAAAATGCGTAACTTTGCACTCGCTGACGCCCGGATGGCGGAATCGGTAGACGCGACGGTCTCAAACACCGTTGGGGCGACCCATCCCGGTTCGAGCCCGGGTCCGGGTACTGACAGAGCGGCTGCTCCTTTCGGGGCGGCCGCTTTTTTTACATATAAAAATCTATTCACCACAATTACGAGTGTTTGAGTATTGGTTTGATGCGACTGTCCGCGGAAGAATCCGCGGCTCCGTTTCAATTTTTAATTCTTGGTTTTGAAAAGAAGAACGGCGACCCTCACGGGCCACCGTACTCAATCATCTATCTATCTTATATACTTCTTTTGTGAGTATATCTCTTTTTTATTTTACGAGGGTCTTGACGCCGTTGATGATGTAGACGCCTTTCGAGGCCTTGCTTACGCGACGGCCCTGGAGGTCGTAAATCACTTCGGCACCCTTTTCGGCTGCGGTAACTTCCTTGATGCCGGTCAGAGTCGGGTCGGAGGGCACGGTTACAGTAGCTTCGACTGCGGGCGAGACGTTGTTGTCCATAGCCAGCAGAGCGGCGGGAAGTTTCACGGTGTAGTTGTTATCCTCGGTTGCCGATGCGAGCTGAGCGGGGATTTCGCCGGTGATGTTGCCGTCGGCGTCGGCGGTCAGTTCAACTTCGGCGGCTTCGGTCAGTTCGCGGGCCACGGTGGCCTTCTCGACGGAAGCTTTGCCGAGACCGGTGAGACCGGTCAGCGACATTGCGGTAACGCCTTCGGGTTTTGCCACGGTCAGAACGTATGTGTCGTCCTTTTCGGTGTGCTTGGTCAGCGTTACGGTCGGAACAGCGGCGCTGACTGCGGTTTCAATGCTCCAGTGAGCGTACTGGCTTGAATTGGCGCCCCATGTTGTTTCGTCCGATGCAACGGGAATGTCAGCGCCGTTGTCTTTCATCATCAGGGCGGTGTTGCGCTCGTAGTCCTTGGTCAGAGCCAGGAAGAACTCAGTCTGGTCAAGCGACGCGCGGCGACGTACTGTCAGGGTCTGTGCTGTCTCGCCGGTCTGGAGGTGTGCATTTACATATGCGCCGGTTGCAAGATTGCGCAGACGCAGCTGACGCATACGGGCAGACGCAATCTTCTCTTCGTCGGTAGTGCCGGGCAGCTCAACTGTCCAGATTGAGTTGAGAGTCTGTGCGGCAATGTCGGCAGTCGTGGCGGTAGGATTGTTATATTGCGCGGCAGCTGACGTGTTGGAGTAGAGATAACGTCCGAAGGGCATACGGTTCTGCAGGCGAATCATCTTGCCGTCGAGGCGCTGGAATGCACGCGAAGATGCGGTCATCTTACCCTTGGCCATGAACTCGTTGGCAGCGGCGATGGTGCTGATGTTGGTGTAGTCGTAGTCCTCTTTCTCAGCAAGAATATATTCCATATCCTCGTCATTGAGCACGGGAGCGATTGACTTGAACATGTGCAGTTCTTTGGCGTAGGTCTTGTATTCCTCGGTGGGGTTGGCGCCGTCGTGGGTCGTGCCGATTGATTCGATGAAGAAGGAGGCTGCGTCATCGGTAGCGGTGGTGGGTTCGGTGGCGCTCAGCGTCAGGAAGAAATCGCCGTGGTTGTTCTCGTCGGTAACGGTTACGTATTCGCCGCCGTTCTGAGCGGTGCAGAGTGCGTAAGTGTTGGCGGCCATGAATGCGCCGTCAGCGCTTGAAATTTCTTTCAGATAGAAAACGTCGGGGTTGGCCATTACGTCAACGTATTTAACGCCGTCGTGTTCAACGACCTTGAGGCCCTTGTTGTCGGCAGCGTTGGTCTGCTCGCCGATGAGGCTGTAGATTTTGTAGCCCTCGCCCTCCTTGACGAATTTCCAGACAGAACCGGGGGCGTACATTTCGAGGTGGGCGCCGTTGAGATAGCCTACGCGCTCGCGGGCCAGCTGACGGTCGGCGGGATAGGCCGTGATGAGCGAGCCGGGATACTTGGCGGTGTACTTGTAAGAGTCTTCGTCGCTCTTGCCGCGGGTTGAGCGGATAACGTAGAGGTCGTCAGCCGTGATTTCGGAAGCTGCGATATTGGCGGCCTCGAAGCTGAAAGAGTAAGCAGCGTCGGTAACGTTAGAGGGGTCGGCCTGAGTGGCGCACATCAGATAGGAATCATCGGCGTTGTCGATTTTTTCGCACATGTTGTTGCCGGTAAACTTCAGCACGAAGCCCTTTCCGTCTTTGTGAGCCAGAATCTGGAAAGTGTAGGGCGAATTACGACGTTCGGTAGCGGAAGTCGCGCTAAATGATCCCGCAGCTGAGACATAAGTATCTGTTGCGATATTGCGCAGAATGAAGTTATTTCCGTTGCCGTTGTGAATAAACTGCCATTTGCCGAGAACGCACTTGTGGTCGGTGGCAACAAACTTGTTGGTTGTCTTATTCAAGTAGATGTATTTGCCTTTTGAAGCAGTTTCGCGACCGTTGTTAGCCATGTAGACGACTTTACGGTCGAGTTTCGGGTAAATATCGTTGTAGATTTCTGACTGCACTGATTCGAGGGTCTCGAAGTCAACAATGGTGTTGATTTTGTCCTTAATGGCCTGTGAGAGCTCGGTCGCACCCATAATCTGCTCGAAGAGCTTGACGGTGTTGCTAAGACTATTTCTCGATGCGGCCATATAGTTTGATAACGAGGCGGCAATCTTATCAGAGGCGGCGCTTTCAAAATCAAACACGGCGCCTTCGTCGGCGTTGCCCGAGTCGATAATCTTCCAATATCCGATGTTGGTTACGTTGACGCCGCCATGATCGCTCCATGCTGTCTGATTGGTTTTGCTATATGTGCCGTCGTTTTCTTTTTTAACGATGGCATAACCCGTATAGTTGCCGGCCTTGTGGTTGAACACATAGAAAATGGTGCCGTCGGCAGTAAACTGTGAGCCGCTGAACGCATTGAATGCGAGTCCGGGTTTGATAAGGTTCTTAATCTTTACGGGTTGGCATTCAACGCCGTCTATCATGACTTTATCACCGGCGCTTACAAAATACCAGAGAGTGCTTGCGGGTTCATATAGCGAGGCTGTAGATGTTACTGCGACATGTGTAAACATGTTGCCGTTTCCTTCACAGCTGACATAAGGAGCTTGACCTTTGCCTGCCTGATTCGGATATCTCCCAGAGTCGGCTGCGCGCAGATTCTTGATGAAGAAATAGTTCGGGTTATTCTCGTCTGTGGTCAGGAAGTTTTCAGGCAGAGATATGGCAAAATCGTCGATTGTGCGGAAGCGGAATGTCGAGCCGTCGTTCGACTTCCAACCGTCGCCATTGGGATTTTCCCATAATGCAAGTCTGTGCACGCCGTCGACCTCATTGCGGTCATTGAGAATTCTGATTCCGGAATCATCGCGTTTAAGTTTGATGATATAATTACCGGCAGAAGCGCCCTCGCCGTCAACAAAAAGGAAACGGGTCGTTACATTCTCTGTGCCGTCCTCATACATATTACTTTTGGCATCAGCAGCGCCAGTAGACTCCACGCCAAACACCTGACCGGTGCCGGCGGCTTTATTGTAAAACTGATAGCCGTCGGTTTCGTTGCCGACAATGCACCACAAGCCGGCGTCTCCTTCAGGAAACGTAGTGTTACTCATGATAAATTGTGTTTTGGCAGCATTTCTGTAGCTGTCATCATTCACAATGTAGCCGAATCCTTTACGCGGTGCGTCCCAATAATACCAAGTGGTATTTGCGTCGAACTGCCCGTCGGCGGGTGCCGGCGAAATCGTCGGCAGCGCGTCGGCAGACAGGGCGAAGGTGCCGAGCGCGAGCGCCATCAGCCCCTTCATGGTTGATGTAATTTTTAACATAAGTGTAAATCGATGATTGATTATAGAATAGATATGTGATAGACTGGAGGTTGCGGGTCGGCGCAAGGGCGCGACCGACGGCGCGCGAAATCAGACGTGGTTCGCGCGTGTGTGATGTGTCGTAAAGTTGTGTTTGGTTACCGCATAATGTCAAGCAGCGCAGAAGCCTGTATCGGCCAATGCGTCCATAGGGGGGGGTAAGTGCCTGATAGTCAAACATTTGATTGAGATGCGGTATAGATTGATAGCGAAAGATTGATGGGCAAAGTTACGCAAAATCCGTAATTCGCCAAAACTGTTAACGTTTTTTAACGTCAAAGGTTGAACTCCGGGGTGCGGGTCAGCTCTGTTTGTCGGCGACGTCGGGGTCGGCGGTTTGGCGGATAATGAGCAGCAGCGGCAGGCCGGTGCGATAGCCGGTCTTGCCGATGAGAATGCCGGCCACGAGTAGCAGCGAGCCTATGAGCAGGGCGTTTTCAAAGGTGATGTGTTCCATTTATGCGCTATATCCGAGCAGTTCGAGAATGAAGGGGGCGAGCAGGGCGGTGAGCAGGCCGTTGAGCGTGAGGCCGAGCGAGGAGAAGGCGCCGTAGCGGTCGCTGCGCTCCATGGCGGCCGACGTGCCGACGGCGTGGGCGGCCGTGCCGATTGACAGTCCGGCTGCCATTGGGCTTTTCACGCGTCCGAGCCGGGCAATCTGGAAGCCGGTCATGCCGCCGAAGATGCCCGTGCACACGACGACGGCGGCCGTCAGGGCCGGAATGCCGCCGACGGCTGTGGATATTTCGATTGCGATGGGGGTGGTTACTGCTTTCGGGGCAAGCGAGAGCACCACCTCGCGCGAGGCTCCGAGCAGTTCGGCCACGAGCACCACCGAGACTATGCCGGCCACGCAGCCGGCCAGTTCGGCGGCAAAGAGGGGCATAATCTGCTTTTTGCAGGTTTCGAGCTGGCGGTAGAGCGGCACGGCGAGGGCCACTACGGCCGGTTTGAGCCAGAAGTCTATGTATTCGCCTCCGGCGCGATAGGTTTCGTAGTCAATGCCCATGAATTCGAGAAAGCAGATCATCGCTGCAATCGAGAGCAGAATCGGGTTGAGCAGGCGCTGACGGGTGCGGCGCTGCAGCCACGCGGCGCCGAGAAAGGCCACGAAGGTGAGGGCTATCAGAAAGAACTTGTTGCTGAAAAAATCCATTGCTCAGTGTTTATGGGTCAGGCGGCGCGCCCACTGGTGAACGTGGCCGGTAACAACCATGATGACCACGGTGCTGACCACCGAGGCGCCGACAATCGGCAGCCACTCGCGGCTCACGAGGCCGAGGCATCGCATCAGGCCGATGCCGGCCGGCACGAAGAAGAAGCCGAGGTTGTGGACGAGGAAGTCGGCCATCTTGTCGACCTGGCGCAGTTTGACCACGCCGGTCTGCAGCGCCACGACCAGAAGAATCATGCCCACCACGCTGGCCGGCACGGGAATGTGAGTGAAGCGCACAACGGCCTCGCCCGCCGCAAGGAAGACGAACAAGACGCCACATTGAAGAATCATCGGCATAGGCGGGGCAATCAGGCTATGAGGCGCCGCGTCGGGCGCCAACGGTCAAGAATCCAACACAGGGCCGGCGTGCGGCCCCACGACCATGCCAGCGGCCGGCGCGTCAGGTAGTAGGCGAGCACCATGTAGCCGGCAAATCCGCTCAGGTAGTAGAACGTGCCGAAGGCATTCCAGTCGCACACGCCCAGCAGCCCCATGTTGCCCCAGTTGCCCTTGTAGCCGACGAGCGGCGCCAGCATCTGCAGGTAGGGCAGGCAGAGCGACACGCCCCATAGAATCAGCAGCAGCCTGACGTCGCGGCGCGAGGCGCGGCTGAGCCACGAGGCGAGCATGGGCATGATGAGATAGAGGCCTATGAGCATGTAGAGATACCAGAGCGGCACCGTGTCGAAGTCGAAGTTGAAAATCCACGTCCACAGGCGGTTCAGCAGGGTCGACGCCGTGTAGTCGGCGGGGGTGAGCATCGGGTTGGCTGACCTGGCGCCGAGCGTCGAAAAATAGCCGGTGAAGGCATCGCAACTGTGGGCGAGCACCACGAGAAAAACGGCCAGCACGCGCATAAAGTCGACCCGGCCGATGGTTTCAGCGCCGTGAGGCGGCTTGATATTGTCGGAATTCATTGTCATCTGAGACCTTGTTTCATTTTACAGGGCTGACGCGGATTCGTCGCCCTTTGATTTTGGCGGCGTTGAGCGCCTGAGCCACACGTGAGGCCTCGGCCGCGGGCACTGCGGCCAGGGCGCGGTGGTCGTGGAGCGCTATGGCGCCGATGTCTGCGCCGCTGAGGCCGCCGGGGCCGGTGAGGGCGCCCACGATGTCGCCTTTCGACAGCTTTTCGCGGCGTCCGGCGTGGAAGTAGAGCGTAGCCAGGGGGCGCGGCCATGCCTGCGGGGCGGCCGCGGGAACGAAGGCGCCGGCCGCGGCGTCGGGCGCCGTCTCGGACGGTCCGACGAGATAGTAGACGCTGCCGGGGGCGCCCATGCGGCCGGCGCGCCCGTTGCGGTGGGTCATCACCTCGGGCTGCAGCGGCAGGTGATAGTGAATCACCGAGGCCACCTGAGGAATGTCGAGTCCGCGGGCGGCCAGGTCGGTGGCCACGAGAATCGGGGCGGTGCCGTTGGTGAAGAGGTCGACTGCCGTTTCGCGCTCCTGCTGGTCGAGGGCGCCGTGATAGACCGCGGCGGGGAAGCCCTGTTTGCGCAGGTATTGGCCCACGCGTTCGGCGCTTTCGCGATGGTTGACGAACACAATGGTGCGCTCGGGCGCGAGGCGCAGAAGCAGCTGCCTGAGCGAGTCGAGCTTGTCGGCCTCGGGCGAGGGGACGTTGAATTTTTCGAGCGTGGGCGCCGGGGCGTCGGCCGAGGCGGTGTAGTCGAGTGTGGTCAGGCCGTCGGCGCCGAGCCAGTCGGGCAGTTCGGTCAGGGCGGTGGCCGACGTCAGCATCAGCCTGCGGCGCGAGCGGAGTCGGCGCACAATGCGGCGCATCTCTTCGTGAAAGCCGAGCTCGAGCGACTTGTCATATTCGTCGGCCACGAGCGTGCGCACGCCCGACGGGTCGAACGAGCCGCGGTTGATGTGGTCGAGAATGCGGCCGGGGGTGCCTACGGTGATGTCGGGAGCCTGAGCCTGCAGCGAGCGGGTCTCGTCGGTCATGCTGTGGCCGCCGTAGAGCGCCACGACGCGCAGCCCGGGCGCCAGCGCGCCTAGCACCTTGGCAATCTGCATGACCAGTTCGCGTGTGGGGGCGATGACCAGCGCCGGCAACTCGCCGCCGCTCAGCAGCGGCAGGGCGAAAGCCAGGGTCTTGCCCGAGCCGGTGGGGGCAATCAGCGCCACCGAGCGCGCCGCGGCGGGCAGCGAGGCCATGGCCTGCTGCATCGGGGTGAGCTCTTCAACGCCGAGACGCTTCAGGGCGTTCTCTTTGATTTCGGAGAGAGTCATGCAGAGAATTAAAAATTAAAAATTAAGAATTAAGAATTAAGAATTAAGAATTAAGAATTAAGAATTATGAATTATGAATTGAGGGTTAGTAGTTGTAGACGCCTTCGGGGCCCGTGATTGTCAGCGACGGGGCGTCGGGCGCGGTCTTTTCTTCGACGCGGCCGATTACCTGAGCGGCGATGCCGAAACGGGCGGCCGTGTCGATTACGGCCTGCGCGTCGGCGGGGTCGACGTAGATTTCCATGCGCGTGCCCATGTTGAAGACTTTATACATCTCCTGCCACGACGTTCCGCTCTCGCGGCGAATCAGCTCGAACAGCGGCGGCACGGGCAGCAGGTTGTCCTTGACCACCCGGAGGCCCGGGGCGAGGAAGTGGAGAATCTTGGTCTGGGCGCCGCCCGAGCAGTGAATCATGCCCTTGATGCGCGGGCGCATGGCGTCGAGCAGGGCCTTGACCACCGGGGCGTAGGTGCGCGTGGGCGAGAGCACGAGCTTGCCGGCGTCGACGCCTTCGACGGCCGTCGGGTCGGTCAGGCCGACGCTGCCGCTGTAGACCAGCTCGGCCGGAGTGGCGGCGTCGAAGCTCTCGGGATATTTTTCGGCCAGATATTTGGCGAAGACGTCATGGCGGGCGGAGGTGAGGCCGTTCGAACCCATGCCGCCGTTGTAGGCAGACTCATAGTCGGCCTGACCGTAAGAGGCGAGGCCCACGATGACCTGGCCGGCGCCGATGTTGGCGTTGTCGATGACGTCGGCGCGCTTCATGCGGCACGTAACCGTGGAGTCGACGATGATTGTGCGCACCAGGTCGCCCACGTCGGCCGTCTCGCCGCCCGTGGAGTGAATGTCGATTCCGTGGCCGCGCAGTTCGGCCAGGAGTTCTTCCGTGCCGTTGATGATGGCGGCGATGACCTCGCCGGGAATCAGATGTTTGTTGCGGCCTATGGTCGAGCTGACAAGAATGCCCGAGGTGGCGCCGACGCAGAGCAGGTCGTCGATGTTCATGACTAGGGCGTCCTGGGCGATGCCTTTCCAGACGCTCAGGTCGCCGGTTTCGCGCCAGTAGACGTAGGCCAGCGACGACTTGGTGCCGGCGCCGTCGGCGTGCATGATGTTGCAGTAGGCCGGGTCGCCGCCGAGAATGTCGGGAATAATCTTGCAGAAAGCCCGCGGATAGAGGCCCTTGTCGATGTTCTTGATTGCGGAGTGGACGTCTTCTTTCGTGGCTGAGACGCCGCGTAGGTCGTAGCGATGGTCTGACATGTGGTTATCTGCGTTTTTTGCTGTTTTTCTTTTCTTGTTCGCGCATGAGGGCCTGCTGCTGGCGCTGGGCCTCTTCGAGGCGTGCCAGCCAGCCGTTTTTCTTTTTGGGCTTCTTGGCGTTGGCCAGCATCGAGGCGCGCACCTTGTCTTCGTCGATTACCCAGTGGCGAATCACATAGGTCTGGCAGATGGTGATGAGCAGCGACAGGAAGTAGTAGTAGCTCAGGCCGGCGGCATAGTTGTTGAACCAGAACAGGAACATCAGCGGCATGCCGTAGGTCATCAGTTTCATGCCGGGCATGGACTGACCGCCGGGCTGCGAGTCCATCATGATTTTGGAGTAGACGATGTTGGTTGCGGTCATGAGCAGGCAGAAGAGGCTCAGGTGATTGTCGAACGCCCAGGAGATGAGCGGAATGTTGGCGCTCCAGGTGATTACGGCGTCGGGCGCGGCGAGGTCGTGGGCCCAGAGGAACTGCTGGCCGCGCAGCTCGATGCAGCTCGGGAAGAACGAGAACATGGCCACGAGAATGGGCATCTGAAGCAGCATCGGCAGGCAGCCGCCCATGGGGTTGACGCCGGCCTTGGAGTATAGCTCCATGGTCTTCTGCTGGCGCGTCATGGCGTTGTCCTGGCCGGGATACTTTTCGTTGATTTCCTTGATTTCAGGCGCCAGACACTTCATCATGGCTTGCGAGCGGTAGGTCTTGTAGGTGAAGGGGAAGAGCACCAGCTTGATGAGCAGCGTGAGCACCAGAATGATGATGCCGTAGTTGACGATATATTTGCTCAGGAAGGTGAACACGGGAATGATGACGCCGGTGTTGATCCAGCGGAACAGCGACCAGCCGAGCGGAATCACGCGCGTGAGGTCGAGATGGCCCTCGGGCGAGACGCGGTCCATGTCGCGCAGCACGGGGTAGAGGTTCGGGCCGAGATAGAAGTTGAACGACGCCACTTCGTCGCGGTTGACGGAGTAGCCCACCTGGGTGGTGGCGCTCAGGTCTTTGAGATAGCGCGGATTCTCTTTCAGCTCTTTCGACACGAGCTTGGTGCCGGCGTTGAATTCGCCGTCGGCAATGAGAATGGAGCTGAAGAACTGGTTTTTGAAGCCTATCCACTTGGCGGGGACATCGACGGTTTCGGCGGCGTCGCCCTTCTGCGACAGGTTTTCGACGTCGTTGCCCGCCTCTTTATAGTATATTGCCGAATTCTGCTCTTCAAACACCTTGCCGCGCTCGAAACGCGCCATTTGCTGACGCCAGTTGAACTCCATGGTGCTCACGCCGGCCGGAATCACGCCGGCGGCGGCCATGCCGTGCTGAACCACGTCCATCTTCACCCGGTAGCCGTCGGCTTCGGGCAGCGAATAGCGTATGCCCCACCACGAGCCGGCGCCGAGGTCGAGCTTCATCAGCAGCGTCGTGTCGCTCTCGACCACGGGGGTGAAATAGAAGCGGTCGCTCTCGAACTTCTCGCTGTCGCTGCGCAGGGTGAACGAATAGTTGTTCGACTCGGGATTCCAGAGGTTGATGGCAACGGTGTCGTTGTCGATGTAGCTGTCGTAGTTCTTGAGAATCACGTTTGAAATCTGGCCGCCTTTGGTCGAGAACTGCAGGGCCAGCACGTCGTTCTCCATGCCGATGACCGAGTCGGTGCCGCTCAGGTGGCCGGCAAAGCTCTTGTAGCGCTGCAGGTCGGAGATGGCGCCCTTGACGGCGCGGCCGGCGTTGGCGCGGGTCAGGGGGTCGACGCCGTCGGCATAGGTGCCGCCGATTACGTCTTTCACGGCAATGTAGCCCGCGGGAGTCTTCACCACGCCCTCGATTACGCTGTCGTTGACCAGGTGGAGTTCGTAGGCCTCGGTTTCGACGCGTCGGGTGCCGTCGGCGTCGGGGCGCCCGTAGAGCGCAAGACCGTTGCGCAGCGCCTTGACGTCGGCGTCGGTGATTTCGGGCACGGTCAGCGCCGCGCGCTCGGCCTCGGCCGAGGCGCGCACCGAGTCGAGGCGGGCCTGCTCGCGTTTGGCCTGCGCCTGAGCGATTTCTTCCTCGCTCGGGCGGTTCAGATACATGAATCCAAAAATAATCGCACCCATCAAGAGGATGCCGGTCAGAGTGTTCTTATCCATTCTGATGTTTTTCGTTGTGATAATTGATTGCATGAGCCACGAAGTCCATGAAAATCGGACTCGGGGCAACTACTGTACTTGAATATTCGGGGTGGAACTGCGTGCCGACATACCAGCGTTTGTCAGGAATCTCGACAATTTCCACCAGGCGCGTTTCGGGGTTCTCGCCGGTGCACTTCATGCCGGCCTGCTCGAAGGCGTCGCGATAGCGGCTGTTGAACTCGAAGCGGTGGCGGTGGCGCTCGCCGACGCTCTTGGCGCCGCCATAGGCGGCAGCGGCGCGCGAGCCTTCGCGCAGGGCACACTCATATTCGCCCAGACGCATGGTGCCGCCCTTGTCGGTGATGCTCTTCTGCTCGTCCATCAGGTCGATGACGGGGTTGGCCGTCTCGGGGCGCATTTCGGTCGAGTCGGCGTCGGCCAGACCGAGGACGTTGCGCGCGAACTCGATGACCATGCACTGCATGCCCAGGCAGATGCCGAAGGTGGGGACGTCGTGGGTGCGACACCACTGCAGCGCCACGAGCTTGCCCTCGATGCCGCGGCGGCCGAAGCCGGGCGCCACGATGACGCCGTCCATGCCGCCAAGCAGCTCTTCGACGTTGTTGACGTCGATTTTCTCAGAGTGGATAGACGTCAGGTTCAGGCGGCGGTCATTATAGGCCGCGGCCAGAAAGAGCGACTCGTTGATTGACTTGTAGGCGTCTTGCAGCTCGACGTATTTGCCCACAAGGGCAATGTTCACTTCGCCCTTGGGCGACGCCAGTTTCTGCAGGAACGTCTGCCAGGCGGCCATGTCGGGCTCGCCCTGCGGCTCCAGGCCGCACGTGCGCAGCACGATTTCGTCGAGATGCTGACGGTGCATTCTCATCGGCACCTCGTAGATTGTCGGCGCGTCGGCGCTCTGCACCACGGCGTCGGGCACCACGTTGCAGAACTGCGCTATCTTGCGGCGCATCTCCTGCGGAATGTCATGCTCGGTGCGCAACACGAGCACGTCGGGCTGAATGCCCAGATGCTGCAGCTCTTTGACCGAATGCTGTGTCGGCTTGGTCTTCAGCTCCTTGGCCGCGCCGAGGAAGGGCACGTAGGTCAGATGGACACAGCAGGCGTCGCGCCCCAGCTCCCAGCGCAGCTGGCGCACGGCCTCGAGAAACGGCAGCGACTCGATGTCGCCCACCACGCCGCCAATCTCCGTAATCACGAAGTCAAAGCGGCCCGTCTTGCCCAGCAGCTTCACGTTGCGCTTGATTTCGTCGGTGATGTGCGGAATGATCTGCACCGTCTTTCCCAGATAATCGCCGCGGCGCTCCTTGTCGATTACGTTCTGATAGATGCGCCCCGTGGTGATGTTGTTGGCGCGGGTTGTGCGCACGTTGGTGAAGCGCTCGTAATGGCCCAGGTCGAGGTCGGCCTCGTGGCCGTCTACCGTAACGTAGCATTCGCCGTGCTCATAGGGGTTCAGTGTGCCCGGGTCGATGTTGATATACGGGTCAAACTTCTGAATTGTAACACGATAGCCGCGCGCCTTGAGCAGACACGCGAGCGACGACGAGATGATGCCCTTCCCCAACGAAGAAACGACGCCTCCCGTAACGAATATATACTTTGTATCCACAGCTGTTAAATTAAGCCGCAAATTTACGAAAAATTCTCAACAAACCGAAATTCCCTGCCACGCTATTTTGCACTTGCCAGTTGACTATACCCCATAATATATTATAAGCAAGTTTGGAGCGTATCTTTTATTTTTTCAAAGGTTGCTATGGGAATGGTATATTGATTGGTGTGAGGTTAAGGTTCGTAGCCTTCGTAGTAATAGGATTGGTCAATGCCGTGGAAAATGACGTCGCGGTCGTCGGTTTCCGTGGTCAAGGTGTTCTGGAGCAGAATGCGGAGTTCGAGGTCGTTGATTGGCGAGCGTTCCATTGCCTGAATGTAGGCTTCGCGTGCGATTTTGGGCCAGTCTACGACTTTGCCAAGCGAGTGTCTGAGCATCATGTCGAGCCAGATGCGTGTAGCCCTCCCGCTGCCTTCCATGAAGGGGTGGGCGATGTTCATCTCTACATATTTGGCTACGATTTCTTCAAAAGTCGTTTCGGGCATCTTCTCGATTGCTTCAAGCGCCGGAATTAGATAGAGCGAATTGGCAAAACGAAATCCTCCTTTCGATATGTTCAGCTTGCGAATTTCTCCGGCAAAAGGATAAAGGCCATCGAACAGTGCACGATGAATGTCTTGAAGTCCGGCGGTTGTACCGACTTCAATGTCATAAACCTTACCCGATGAGAATAGCGCTTTGGCTTTTTCGATGCTTAGTCGGTCAATTTCGTTTTGTGTCATTTCTTTGAAAAGAAAAGGCGGGGATTTCAGTGGTTGAAATCCCCGCCTTGTTATAGTTCTGATTTCAGACTAAGGGATTAGTCTTCGATGGCGGCCTGGGCGGCGCTTACGCGGGCGATGGGCACGCGGAAGGGCGAGCAGCTGACGTAGTTCATGCCGAGTTTGGCGCAGAACTTCACCGACGAGGGTTCGCCGCCGTGTTCGCCGCAGATGCCCACCTTGAGCTCGGGCTTGACCGAACGGCCTTTTTCAACGCCCATGCGCACGAGCTGGCCAACGCCTTCCTGGTCGAGCACTTCGAAGGGGTCGGTCTTGATGATGCCGTGCTCCTTGTAGAACTTCAGGAACTTCGGAGCGTCGTCGCGGCTGAAGCCGAAGGTCATCTGGGTGAGGTCGTTGGTGCCGAAGCTGAAGAAGTCGGCCACTGTGGCGATCTCGTTGGCGGTCAGGGCAGCGCGGGGCACCTCGATCATCGTGCCTACCAGATAGGGCAGCGATTTGCCCTGTTCGGCAAACACCTTGTCGGCGGTTGCGTGGATAATTGCGGCCTGGTTCTGGATTTCTTTCAGAGAGCCTACGAGCGGAATCATGATTTCGGGGTGAACGTCGATGCCGCGGGCCTTGACGGCGAGGGCGGCCTCGATGATTGCGCGGGCCTGCATCTCGGTGATTTCGGGATAGGTGATGCCGAGGCGGCAGCCGCGGTGGCCGAGCATGGGGTTGAACTCTTCGAGCGAGTCAACTTTGGCTTTCACCTCTTCGAGGGTGAGGCCCATCTCTTCGGCCATGACCTTCTGGGTTGCGGTCTGGTGAGGCACGAACTCGTGCAACGGCGGGTCGAGCAGGCGAATGGTAACGCCGAAGCCGTCCATGGCTTCGAAGATGCCTTCGAAGTCGCCGCGCTGCATGGGCAGCAGTTTGGCCAGGGCTGCGCGACGGCCTTCCTCGTCAGAGGCGAGAATCATTTCGCGCACGGCCTTGATGCGGTCGCCTTCGAAGAACATGTGCTCCGTGCGGCAGAGGCCGATGCCCTGTGCGCCGAAGTGGCGTGCCTGTTTGGCGTCGCGCGGGGTGTCGGCGTTGGTGCGCACGAGGGTCTTGGTGAACTTCGATGCGAGGTTCATGATTGCGCCGAAGTCGCCGTCGAGTTCGGGCTCGGTGGTGGGCACCTGGCCGTCATAAACGTCGCCGGTCGAGCCGTTCAGTGAAATCCAGTCGCCTTCCTTGTAGGTCTTGCCGCCCATGGTAACGGTCTTGGCAACGTAGTCGATGAGGATTTCGCCGGCGCCCGAGACGCAGCACTTGCCCATGCCGCGGGCAACGACTGCAGCGTGGCTGGTCATGCCGCCGCGCATGGTCAGAATGCCCTGGGCCACGGCCATGCCGCGCAGGTCTTCGGGCGAGGTCTCGATGCGCACCAGAACGACTTTCTTTTTCTTTTCGGCCCATGCCTCGGCGTCTTCGGCCGAGAAGACAATCATGCCGGTTGCGGCGCCGGGGCTGGCGGGCAGACCCTTGGCGGCCACCTTGGCGCGCTTGAGGGCGGCTTTGTCAAACACGGGGTGCAGCAGCTCGTCGAGCTTCTGCGGTTCCATGCGCATCAGGCAGGTCTTTTCGTCGATTTCGCCTGCGCGCAGAAGGTCCATGGCAATCTTCACCATTGCGGCGCCCGTGCGCTTGCCGTTGCGGGTCTGCAGCATCCAGAGCTTGCCGTCCTGAATGGTGAATTCCATGTCCTGCATGTCTTTGTAGTGGTCTTCCAGACGGTGGGCAATCGAGATGAGCTCGGCGGCGCAGTCGGGCATCGACTCTTCGAGCG
The DNA here is from genome assembly GCA_902495245.1 of uncultured Porphyromonadaceae bacterium. GTDB lineage: Bacteria > Bacteroidota > Bacteroidia > Bacteroidales > Muribaculaceae > UBA3263. Next base: position 98,659 of record CABUWI010000002.1, on the reverse strand, counting down.
AGGGATATTTCTCCTTGCGCACGTCTTCGCTGATGCCCTGCAGGGCTGCCCAGCGACGCGAGCCCTCAACCGTGATCTGCTGCGGCGTGCGAATGCCGGCAACCACGTCTTCGCCCTGTGCGTTGATCAGGTATTCGCCGTTGAAGATGTTCTCGCCCGTGGCGGCGTCGCGGCTGAATGCAACGCCCGTGGCCGAGTTGTTGCCCATGTTGCCGTAAACCATGGCCTGCACGTTGACGGCCGTGCCCCATTCTTCGGGAATCTGGTTCATGCGGCGGTAAAGAATGGCGCGCTCGTTCATCCAGCTGTCAAACACGGCGCAGATGCCGCCCCACAGCTGCTCCCAGGCGCTGTCGGGGAAGTCCTTGCCGGTGAAGTCTTTCACGGCGGCCTTGAACTCCTTGACGAGCTCCTTGAGGTCGTCGACGTCGAGCTCGGTGTCGAGCTTCACGCCCTTGGCTTCTTTCTTCTTGTCCATGATGGCCTCGAAGGGGTCGATGTCGACCTTGCTCTTCGGCTTCATGCCCAGAACGACGTCGCCATACATCTGCACGAAGCGGCGATAGCTGTCCCATGCAAAGCGCGGGTTGCCGCTCTTTTCGGCCAGCGAGGCCACTGTGGCGTCGTTCATGCCCAGGTTCAGCACGGTGTCCATCATGCCGGGCATCGAGGCGCGTGCGCCCGAGCGGACGCTGACAAGCAGCGGGTTGGCCGGGTCGTTGAACTTGCGGCCGGTCAGAGACTCGACGTGGGCAATGGCGGCCTCGACGTCTTTCTGAATGCGTTTCACAACTTCGTCGCGACCAAACTGCGTGTATTCCGTGCAGACTTCGGTCGTGATGGTGAAGCCGGGGGGCACCGGCATGCCGAGCAGGTTCATCTCGGCGAGATTCGCGCCCTTGCCGCCAAGCAGATTGCGGTCAGACGCTTTACCTTCGGCTTTTCCGTTGCCGAATGTATAGACTCTCTTCATAAATCTTGTGTTGATGATTATGTTTGGTTATTAGAATTTTATGAATTATTCTGCAAATATACGCAGATTTTCGCGATTTGTCAACATTTCGCGGCTATTTCTGCTGCCCCCGTAGGGACGCACGGCCCGTGCGTCCGCCCCGTTGCGGCGCGTAATTGGCTGAAAAACAACGTTGTGAGCGCGGACGCACGGGCCGTGCGTCCCTACCTGAGACTGAAAAAACAGGGGCGCCCGGCTGGGATTGCCGGGCGCCTCATGCGGTTTTTTGCGATTTCGGTCTCTGTTTTTATTCGGCCTTGCCGTTAGAGCCGAGCACGTTCACGATTTTGTGCTTGTAGAGTTTCTCCATCTCGTCGCGTGCCGGGCCGAGATACTTGCGGGGGTCGAACTCACCGGGCTTGGTGGCGAACACTTCGCGCACGGCGGCGGTCATGGCCAGACGGCTGTCAGAGTCGATGTTGATTTTGCAGACGGCGCTCTTTGCAGCCTTGCGCAGCTCTTCTTCGGGAATGCCGATTGCGTCGGGCAGCTTGCCGCCGAACTTGTTGATGGTGTCGACATATTCCTGGGGCACCGAGCTCGAGCCGTGAAGCACGATGGGGAAGCCGGGCAGTTTCTCCATGACGGCGTCAAGAACGTTGAATGCCAATGGCGGGGGCACGAGGCGGCCTTCGGCGTTGCGGGTGCACTGTTCGGGGGTGAACTTATAGGCGCCGTGGCTGGTGCCGATCGAGATGGCCAGCGAGTCGCAGCCCGTGCGGGTGGCGAAGTCGATAACCTCTTCGGGGTCGGTGTAGGTGTGGTGGTCGCTCGAAACTTCGTCTTCAACGCCGGCCAGCACGCCCAGCTCGCCCTCGACGGTTACGTCATACTGGTGGGCATAGTCAACCACCTTCTTGGTCAGGGCAACGTTCTCTTCATAGGGCAGGTGAGAGCCGTCGATCATCACGCTCGAGAAGCCGCTGTCAATGCAGCTCTTGCACAGCTCGAAGCTGTCGCCGTGGTCGAGGTGAAGAACAATCTGGGGGTGTTCCCAGCCCAGTTCTTTGGCGTAGGCAACGGCACCCTGGGCCATGTAGCGCAGCAGAGTGGCGTTGGCATAGTTGCGGGCACCCTTCGACACCTGCAGAATCACGGGCGATTTCTCTTCGGCAGCGGCCTTGATGATTGCCTGCAGCTGCTCCATATTGTTGAAGTTGAAGGCGGGAATTGCATAGCCGCCCTTGATTGCCTTGGCAAACATCTCTTTGGTGTTGACCAGGCCTAATTCTTTGTAGCTTACCATTTTGAGTTGGTTAGGGTTAAAAGATTTTATTGGTTTGAGTTTTCTGCTTGCAAAATTACGAATATTCGCCGACATTCGCAAACAAAAGGTTAAACATTCGTGTCATTCGTGTCATGTGTGTAGGGGCGGTTCACGAACCGCCCGCATTTCGCGACGCATAATCGGTTGATTCATTGGTGTAAACGGCGGGCGATTCATGAGTCAATGTCGCTAACTTAAGAAATTGGTGTAAAATATAGATTTCGTAAATTCTGTAGGGACGCACGGTCCGTGCGTCCGCGGTAACGGCCAATAGTGCAGCGAGTTATGGCCTGTGCAACTCGGACGCACGAACCGTGCGTCCCTACACGGGGGGCGGAAATTTATTTTGTGGGAATTTGTTTTTTTATGTGCGGAAAAACCCCGCCGGGCGCGGGGCTCGGCGGGGTCGGTGATGCTTGTGGAGCGGAGGCGGGGTTAGTAGACGAGCTTGAAGTCGTCGACGTAGAGAGTCGAGCCCTCGCCGCCTTCGTAGTAGTCGCCATATTTCGAGGCCGCGCAGACAACCGCGATGCCCCAGATGTTGGCCGTGTCGTTCTTGTAGGTGATGGGTATGGTCAGCTCGACCATGTCGCTGCCGGGCGTGGCGTTGACAATATCCGTGTCGCCGAAACCGACAAGGTTAGCGGCGTTGCGGTCGAAATAACGCGATGCATTGGGGTTGGTGCGCACAACGTAGCCAACCTGACCGGGATAATCTTTGTCGGCCATGTCCGGGCCGTCAAAGATGGCAACGAAAATGTTGGCAATATCCATGTCGCCCTTGTTCATGTGCGAACCGGTGCCTTTGTCGGCGGCTGCGGGAGTGTAGTGTACCCAGAGTTTCAGTGCCGTGGGACGCAGACCCTGGAAGTCAAACTTGTTGCCGAAGCCGAAGATGCCGTTGGTGCCGTCAGTCTTCAGATAGTGGCCATAGACGATGTTGCCGCAGGCATGTTTGCCGATGGACCCTACGCCGACAAACTGCGACACAAGTTTGGCCGAATAATTGCCACCGTGTTTCTTTTCGCTCGATTTGTCGGTAACGTTTTTGTTCATGGTGATTGAGCCGTGATTGCCGCAGTCCCATGTCCAGGGTTCGCCATAATTGGTGGTGGGCACGATGGGATTCTTGCTGCTGTGGGCAGTTGTGTTGCCCCAGGTCTCCATGTCGCTGTTGGGCAGCTGCGGGGTGGGCTTCATTGCCGCGGTCATTATGTCGCCGCGGAAGTCGGTGGGGTTGTCGGCGGGACCACTCACGGCGCGATATTCAATCTTCGAGTCGTAGGGCAGACCGGTAATAGTTGCCGTGTAAACCTGACCTTTGGCAAAGGCGGCGCGCGATGCTGTCGAGCCGGCCGCGTAGGTCCAGTCGGCGGCGTCGTTCACGCGATATTCAAAGCCCACGGTCTCGACGTTATCTTTGGCCACCTGGCTTTCGAGTGTCAGCGAGTTGAACGTGATGTCTTCCTCCTTGACGGGGTTGGTGATTACGGGAGCCTCTGAAATTTTCAGCGTCAGTTTGGCCGTTGTGGTCTTGTTGTTCGAGTCGGTGGCGGTGATGGTGAAAACGTATGCTTCGTCGCGGTTGGGAAGAGAATTGAGATAGATGTCGTCGAAGATGATTTTCATCATCTGCCCTTCGTCAACGTCAGTCTTCTCGCAAGAGATGCCTTTGCGTGCCACCTCTTCGAGAATGTCGGGCGATGACAAGATGAAGCCGAAGTCGTCAATGCCTTCAAGGCCGCTCAGTCGCACGCTGGTCAGGGCCGAGGCGGCGCAGACATAGACGCTGCGGCGGCCGACCGAGCCGCTCTCGCCGGCCACGGGCACCGAGAGGTCGAAGCCATAGCCGGTGATTGACGGCGGTGTGGTGATGGTTATGTCGTCTTTCACCTCGACCATGCTTTCGTCAATTTCGATGGTGATGAAGCCCGCGCCCGAGGGGTCGGCAACCGACTTGTCGGCAACGACGTTGAGCACGTATTCGTGGGCGGGAAGCACGTCGGCAATCGTGCCGCGCTTCTCGACGGGTGTGCCCTCGGCGGTGGTGGCGGTGAAGACATAGTCGAGCGTCGTTACGCCTTCGGGCATCAGGAAGTAACCCTTGTTGGCGGCCGTTTCGCCGGCAAAGGTCAGCGAGCCGCCTTTGTGGCTCACGGTGAGCGACGGGTCGGTGAGCAGTTTGTCGACGCCCTCGGCCAGTTTCAGTGAGGCCACGACGTTGGCGATTTTGCAGGTAACCTCAACCGAGGCGCTGCTGCCCGAGCTGACGGTGAATGTTTCGCTGCCTTCAAACCAGCGGTCGGTAAACGAGGCGTAGGCGGCAGTGCCGGCCCAGGCCTTGACGGTGTATTCGCCCGACAGGAGCTTGATGCCCTCGGCGGGAATGGCGTCGATGCCGTCATATTTGCGAACCACGCCCTCGCTGTTGCTGATCCAGACCTTGGTGGTGGCGCCGAGCTCGTCTTCGAGCTCCGAGCGGCTTTCAACCTTGACGTCCGTGTTTACGCGGGTCGAAAGATATATCTTGCCTTCGCCCACAGGCAGGGTCTGCTCTTCCGAGCAGCCCGTCATGGCTGCCAAGACGGCGGCCATGCTCAAGACGGGAAATATTTTCTTAATCATGACTTTTCTTGTGGGTTAGAAGTTATTTTACATTGATTGTGAACTCACAGGTCGCGGTGTTGCCTTCGTTGTCAGTTACGAGCAGAGAGAATGTGTTGGTGCTCGTCCCACCAATTGCAAGCAGCTCCATGAAACCTGAGATGTCGAAATTGATTGACGTCTGGTTTCTGACGGCTGCAAACGGTTTGCCGTCAGAGTTGGTTCCGCCGTCGCGACAGGGGAGGCAGAGACCGGCAAGGCCTTCGTAGATTCCGTCGGTGTTGTTGACAAGGTCGAACTCGTCGTCAAGGCCGCACCCTTGAAGTTCTGCCTTCGTCAGGAATGTCGAATTGATTTTTACGTGAATATCCTGACACCCCTTTTCAACGTTGATAATCACATTGGCAAGCTTGGACTCGCCGAATTCGTCAGATGTGTACGTTCCGCCGTTGGACAGGTTGCCGCTGAAGCTGATGGGCGATGTCGGGTCGTCGGGGTTCTCCGGTTTGTTGGGGTCGTCGGGATTTTCGGGGTCCGGGTCGTCGACGCCGGGCAGCGTGCCGGGTTCGTTTTCGCCGGGAAGCACATCTTCTTTGCCGGGGTCGACGGCTGCATTGAGGTCGACTTCGGTCATGGTAACGTCGATTGTGATCTGGCTGTCGTCAACCGAGCCGCTGGGGCTGGGGGGCACGGGGAGCTGGCCGCCAACCTCGTAAGAGATGATGCGGTGCTGACCGGCCTGCACGTCGGCATAGGTGCGCGTAATGGTTTCCTGGCGCCCGCTGATGGTGCCGGTAAATACGGCGGTCAGTGTCGTCGAGCCTTCAACGGCCGAGAAGTAGCCGTCGCGTGTCTCCGAGGGGGTGTAGACGAGCTTGCCGTCGGTGCTAGCCTTTACTTCAACCTTTGCGTCGGCGCCGAGTTTCTCTTTCAGTTTCGGGCCGAACACCACGCTCACTTTGATTGAGCTGAATTTGCACACAACGGGGTCCAGTTCGGTAATCTTGCCGTCTTCGATGGTGAACTCCTGCGTCTCGCCGGCGAAGTAGGGATTGTCCCATTCGGCCACCTGAACGTCGTGGCTGCGCACTTTCAGCGTGTATGTACCGACGGGCAGCTCTTCGGCGCCGTTGATTTCGGCGTAGGTCTTCGTGCGGAAGGGGTCGGCTTCGCCGCTGCGGTAGAAGTCGACAATGAAGCCGTCGACGTCATAAGTTGCGCGCGAGCCCATTGACGGCGCTTTGTCTACGACCTGGGCGGCATTGTTCACCTCAACGCCCGGAAGAATCAGAGTGCCTGAGCCGCTGTCGGGGCCGTCGAACGGCTTTTCTTGTCCACAGGAAGCGGCAGTGAGTGCGGCGGCAAACAGTGCGGTTTGATATATCAGTTTCATATCTTGTCTTTCTGTAATTTGTTCTTATTGGTTAGCGTTGAAGTTTAATATGCCAGCTCAATCTCGTCAACGTAGAATGCGGCGCCGTAAGAGTAGTCTGAGCTCTTTCTGTTGACGCTGCTGCTGTTTACAGTAGCGTTAGTCGACAAGAAGCGGACTTTGATTTTTGCCGCCTTTGCTGCGTTGCGAGAGTAGGTCAGCGGCATTGTTGCCTGCGTGTAGGCAGCTGTTGCACCGAATTCCTTTGTCGCAGACGCTATGGTGTTACCGGCGCTGTCAAGCACTATAATCTCGGCCAATCCTTTGTCGCTTGACGTGTATGGCGAATATTTATACCAGAATGAAAGCGCCGCGGGTCGCGAGCCGAAATCTGTGCCGTTGTTGTTATCACCAATTGTCATAACGCCTGCTGCATAGCTGCTCGGACCACTGAAAAGGGTTGTCTGGTCGCCTCCGACAGTATAAATAAGAGCTGCGGACGCTCCGCTTTTAGCGTCAGATGTCTGTTGAACTGCGTTCACTGCCGAATAGCTTGTTCCGCTGTGAATCCAGCTGTTGGTCGTTTGCGAATTGTTAGTCGCCCAAGGGCTGGGTGCAATCTGCTTCTGGATATTTGCCGCGCCGGAACTTACTTTTTCTGAGGTCCAGCCTTGGTCGAGGTTGCCGTTGGTGATCTGCGTGGCGGCCTCGGTGGTGATGGCGAAGGTGGTTGAGCGGACGCCGTCAACGGTTGCGCGCAGGGTGTAGGCGGTGTTGGGGGTGAGGCCGGTTGCGTGGAACTCGGCTCCGCTCTGCGTGCCGCTCACTTCGGCGAAGTCGGTGCCGTTGGTCGAGGCGAAGAGTTTGATTGTCTTCGAGGCGCAGCTGTAGGTGGGGTGGGAGAGGCTTACCCAGGCCGAGGTGGCGAAGACGTCGTTGGCCGTAGCCGTGAGGGTCGGTGCGCTCTCAACGGTGATGGTCTCGGTGGTAATCGAAGCGCATGAGGCCTTGAACATCAGAGGTTTGCGGGCGTCGGCGGCAACGTTGATGCGCACAATGTATTCGTTGGCGGCGCGGCTCTTTGGCGTGGCCGAGGCTATGGTGGCGTCGGCGGGGAGTCCGCGGTCGTTGATGTATTGAATCTTCACGGCCTGAGCCACGGGGGCGGTGCCGTTGTAGGTGAGGTTGAGGTCAACCGTCGAGCCGCCGTCATAGAGGACGTCGGTGGCGTTGAGCAGCAGCACGAGTTCTTCAACCTTGATTTTCATGCCGAGGGGCTGGCTCTGGCGGCCTTCGCCGTCGGTAACGGTGAGCGAGAACTCGACGGGCTCGCCGTCGGTGCCTCCGGCGGGAATGTGGCTTGCCACGGCTGTGAGGTCGAATGCGGCTATGGTGCCGGGGTTGCGCATGATGCCGAGGTCTTTGAAGCCGAGTTCTTTCATGGCCTTCTGCTGTTCGGCCGACGCCTTGGTGAGGTCAATCTCGGCGGGCCAGCCGGCGGCCAGGAATGAGGCGCCGCGGGTGGTGAGCACAGCCGAGGCAATGCCGCCGCGGGCGCTGATGTCGAAGCGCAGCGACTCGTTGAAAGGGTCGCCCTCGATGAGGGTGAACTGCTGACCGTCGGTGAAGCCGGCGGCGGTAACTTCGGGTGCGGGGGTCGAGAGCATCTGGTCGCTGATGTCGACGATTACCTCCTCTTCTTCGAGCAGGTCGTCATATTTCACGGTGATGCTCTCCGAGCCGGCGCCGTCGCCGCCCAGAGTGAGGGTTACTTTATAGTGGTGTTGGGCCTGAGCGTCGATGGTGTTGACCTGCAGCGTGCCCTCCTTGCCGTTGGGCTTGGTGAACGAGACGCTCACCGTGGCCTGGCCGGGTTTGATGTAAAGCGGACGCGTCTCGGTCGAGGCGTAGTCGAGGGTGGCGCCGCCTGCGCTGTGCACTCTGGCCGCGCACGTGGTCATGTAGTCGGTGAGAGTCTTGTCGAACGCGAAGCTCACCATGGCTTTCGAGGGAGTGGCCGTGAGCTCGACGGCGGTCTGTTTGCCTTCGAGCACCGAGAGTTCGGCCTGACCGTAGACGGCGGGTTTTTCAAAACCTTCGTCTTCGGGGTCGCCATATGTGGCCGTCAGGGTGTACTTGCCGATGTTGAAGCCTTTGTCGGTGGGGAAGTCGCCAATCGGACCGTTGTAGCTCACGGTGCCGTCTTCGGCCGTGAGCGTCAGATTGAGGTCAGAGGCTTCGATGTCGCTGATTTCAGCGGCGCGCGCGCCGTTGGTGCGTGCCGTAATCACCGTGGGGTCGTAGCTCACCAGCGGAGAGATGGTGCCGGTGCCGTCGGTGAACTCCAGGCCGTCGTTGCAGGCGGAGAGGAGGAGCGCCGCGGCGGCTCCGAGGCTAAGGCCCGTAATCTTTAACTGTCTCATAGAACTGTTTTTGATTGGTTTTGTGATATGGAGAGTTTTTGTGGTTACTGACTGATTTCAAGCGTGCGCATACGCGCAAACTTTGTGCAAAGTTAGGCATTTTTTTTGAAACCTTAACTATAAATGCCAAAATTGTTCCGAAAAAGGAAAATTCCGGCGCCCACGTGTGCTAAAAAAATTTTCTGTTGACCGATTGTGAGAAAAAATGTGTATATTTGCTGCCACGATATGACACGACCCGTAACCACATTCAAGGACCGCCTGACCCTTTGGCGCCGCAAGGGGCTGAGACTGTGGCGCTATGCCGCCGCGGGCGTGTGGCGCGACCGCCGCACGTCGCTGTGGGTGCGCCTTGTCAAGACCGTCAATCTCACGGTGAAGTCGTTTCTGAGCACCGACCTGCAGTCAACGGCCTGCGCGCTGACCTATCGCACTCTGCTGGCGCTCGTGCCGGCGCTGGCGCTGCTGTTTGCCATCGGTCGCGGCTTCGGCTTTCAGAACCTGCTGACGTCGCAGCTGTTCAGCTACTTCCCCTCTCAGCAGCGGGCGCTGGAGGTTGCGATGCGGTTCGTCGACAGCTATCTGGCCCAGGCCTCCGAGGGGCTGTTTGTGGGCGTGGGCATCGCCGTGTTGCTCTGGACCCTCATCTCGCTTGTCGGCGCCATTGAAGATGCCTTCAACCGCATCTGGAGCATCAAGCACGGCCGCTCGTTCTGGCGCAAAATCACCGACTATACGGCTATATTTCTGATTCTGCCGGTGCTGATGGTGTGCGGCTCGGGCCTGACGGCATTCATGTCGTCGAGCGTCGACGCCTATCTGCCCTTCATGACCCCGCTGGTCAGCCTGCTGCTCGACGCGGCTTCGGTGGTGTTGATATGGCTCTTTTTCACGGGGCTTTACATGCTCGTGCCCAACACCAAGGTGAAGTTCAAGAACGCGCTGCCGGCCGGGGTGCTGGCCGGAGTGGCCTTTCAGGTGCTTCAGACCCTGTTTGTGGGCGGCCAGATTTACGTCAGCAAGTACAACGCCATCTACGGCGGCTTCGCCTTCCTGCCGTTGCTGCTCATATGGCTGCAGCTGGTGTGGCTGTTCACTCTGGCGGGCGCCCTGCTCTGCTATTCGGCCCAGAGCATCACCGACTATGCCCTCGACGAAGACATCTACGGCATCTCGTTCAACTATCGCCGGCGCATCGGCGTGGGGCTGCTGGCCGTCATGGTCCAGCGCTACGGCCGCGGCCTGGCGCCCATGTCCGACATTGACTTCGAACGCTCGTTCGACGTGCCCCTGCGCCTGGTGCAGATTCTGCTGGGCGAGATGGAAGACATGAAGCTCGTTTGCCGCGTGCTGCCCCCGGGGCGCAAGGGCACGCTGTGCTATCAGCCCGCGCGCGACCTCTCGGCCCTGACCGTGGGCGAGGCCGTCGACATGTTCCGCGACCACGGCTCGACCGACTTCATTCCCGCATTTGCCCGCGACTTCGGCCCGCTGGTTGATGCGCTCGACAGCGCCGACGACGCCTCGGCCCGCGCCTCGCAGATGACCCTGTCGTCGCTGGCGCTCTCTTCGCTCGGCAACATTTCCGGCAAAAGATAAAAACAAAGATATTAACCCAAATTCAACAAACTCAAAAATGAAAAAAGTAATCGCAACAACCAACGCTCCCGGGGCAATCGGCCCCTATAGCCAGGCAATCGATGCCGGCCAGTTCGTGTTTATCAGCGGCCAGATTCCCGTCAACCCCGCCACGGGCGAGATTCCCGAGGGCATCACCGCCCAGGCCCGTCAGAGCATGGCCAACGTCAAGGCCATTCTGGCCGAGGCAGGCCTCTCGATTGACAACGTGGTCAAGACTACCGTCTTCCTCGCCGACATGTCGCTGTTCGGCCCGATGAACGAGGTCTATGCCGAAGAGTTCACCGCTCCCTTCCCCGCCCGCTCGGCCGTGGCCGTCAAGGAGCTGCCCAAGCAGGTTCTGCTCGAGGTGGAGGTCATCGCCGCACGCTAACGCTTTAAGGTTAAAGGTTAAAAGTTAAAGGTTAAAAGTTCAGGCTGTCCACTTCTGCCCTCGAACCTTTAACTCTGAACCCTTAACCGTCCATTTTCAACTTTTAATATTTAACCCTTAACTATTAACTTCCAACGTTATGAAGAAGAAATTTATCTGCACAGTGTGCGGCTACATTCACGAGGGCGACGAAGCCCCCGAAAAGTGCCCTCTTTGCGGCGCTCCGAAGTCGAAGTTTGAAGAAGTGAAAGAAGACGACGCTCTCAACTTCGTTACCGAACACGTTGTCGGCATCGCCAAGGAAGGCGCCGACGAAGAGATGATCAAAGACCTCAACAACCACTTCATGGGCGAGTGCACCGAAGTCGGCATGTATCTGGCCATGTCGCGCCAGGCCGACCGCGAGGGCTATCCCGAAATCGCCGAAGCTTTCAAGCGCTATGCCTACGAAGAGGCTGAACACGCCTCGAAGTTCGCCGAGCTGCTGGGCGACGTCGTGTGGGACACCAAGACCAACCTCGAAAAGCGCATGCACGCCGAGGCCGGCGCCAACGCCGACAAGATGCGCATTGCCGCCAACGCCAAGAAGGCCAACCTCGACGCCATTCACGACACCGTGCATGAAATGGCCAAAGACGAAGCCCGCCACGGCCGCGGCTTCTATGCCCTCTATCAGCGCTACTTCGGCAACAAGAAGTAACCCACTCCCCCTTGACTGAGTCAACGCGGAGGGCGCCCGCCGGCAGCCTCCGCGTTTGCTTTTCTCCGACTCCGGTGTAGGGACGCACGGCCCGTGCGTCCGCCTGCAAGCGTCTGAACTATTGGCGGTTGATTGCGGACGCACGGGCCGTGCGTCCCTACAAAAGGTTGATAATTTTACTCCGAAAAGTTATGAAAGTTGTAATCATGGGGGCGTCGTCGGGCCTCGGCGCCGAACTGGCGCGCCTCTATCGCGCCGCCGGCTGCGAAACCGGCTGCGCCGCCCGCCGCACCGACCTCATCGGCCCCTGCACCGTCAGCGCGGCCATCGACGTCAACGACCCCGCGGCACCCGCGCGCCTCGACGAACTCGTTGACCGCCTCGGCGGCATGGACCTCTATATCCACGTGGCCGGCATCGGCTACGACAACCCCGCGCTCGACCCCGCCCGCGAGGCCGCCATCGCCGAGACCGACTGCGTCGGCTTCGCGCGCATGGTCAGCGCCGCCTTCGGTTGGTTTGCCCGCTCGGGGCGTCGCGGTCAGATAGCCGCCATTACCTCCGTGGCCGGCACCAAGGGCATCGGCGGCATGGAGGCCTACAGCGCCTCCAAACGCTTTGACAGCACCTATCTCCAGGGTCTGCGCCAGCGTGCCGTCAGCGGTCGTCTGCCCATAGCCATCACCGACATTCGTCCCGGCTGGACGCGCACGCCGCTGCTGCGCCCCGGGGTGCGCTATCCGCTGCTCATGAACCCCGGGCGCGTCGCGCGGCTGATTGTCCGCGCAATCGGCCGCCGCCGCAAGGTCGCCGTCATCGATTGGCGCTGGGGCGCCCTCTGCGCCCTCTGGCGCCTTGTGCCCGACTGCCTCTGGCGCCGCCTCCGCGTCTGACCCCGCGGTGGGATGCGCCATAATCGCCCGCCCGGCGAACGTGCAATAATTGCCCTCTGTGTAGGGACGCACGGCCCGTGCGTCCGCCGTGCGCGTGGGTTAATCTGTTGTGGCATTGGCTGTTGGGGGCGGACGCACGGGCCGTGCGTCCCTACACGGGAGGTTGTCGTTCGGGCGTCGGCGGGCGGGGTGTCGCTATTGGCGGCGGGGTGGAATGCGGTCGGGGTTGAAGCGGTCGTCGGCCCAGCGCGCGACATTGTTTTTGATGTAATCGGCAATTTTGTTGCCTTCCTCCCGGTTTCTGATTATGTGGTCGTGATAGCGGCCCTGCCAGGCGAACTCTATGTCATGGCGGCGGGCAAATAGCGTAACTGCGCGTTTCAGCCCTCCGATGACGACTCCGAGTGCGGTTCGCATTGCCGGCACGTCATTGTCTTCTCCGTCAATGCAGATAATAGCATGCACATGATTTGGCATCACCGTGAAGAGTGGCACGACGGCATAGCTGTAGTGCTGTTCTATTTCTGCCAGTTGTTCCTCGCAATACTCGCCCAGAGCGCTGAGGTGCATCATCTCGCAGTCTATTCTACCGAAAAAGTGTCGCATCTCTTCCGTGCATATCGTAACGAAATATTTTCCGCCGGAATAGTTGTGAAATTCGGCACGCGGCGATTTGCGAGAAGGCAATTGGTTCATAATCACACGATTTTGCAACAAATTTAGCGAAATATTCCCATGTTATCAAAATTTTTGCAAAAGAAATGCGATTGGTGGGGACGCACGGTTCGTGCGTCCGCAGCGTTGGCCGGGGTTAATTGGTTGTGGTATTGGCTGTTGGGGGCGGACGCACGGACCGTGCGTCCCTACGGGTCGGTGGTTAATCCGCGGTGTGTTTGTTGTTATGGGCAGAATAGGCAATAATCGCCCTCTGTGTAGGGACGCACGGCTCGTGCGTCCGCTGCGTTGGACGGGGTTAATTGGTTGTGGTATTGGCTGTTGGGGGCGGACGCACGGGCCGTGCGTCCCTACGAGTCGGTGGTTAATCCGCGGTGTGTTTGTTGTTATGGGCAGAATAGGCAATAATCGTCCTCCCGGTGTAGGGACGCACGGTTCGTGCGTCCGCTGCGTTGGACTGGGTTAATTGGTTGTGGTGTTGGTTGTTGAGGGGCGGACGCACGGGCCGTGCGTCCCTACGAGTCGGTGGTTAATCCGCGGTGTGTTTGTTGTTATGGGCGAATAGGCAATAATCGCCCTCTGTGTAGGGAAATGAAAAAGAGAAGGCCGCGCTTGGGGCGCGGCCTTCGGTGTGTGGTTGGGGGAGTCGGATTAGCGGACGATGGTCTTCACACCGTTGATGATGAAGAGACCCTTGCCGGCCTTGGCAACGCGACGACCCTGGAGGTCATAAACTGCGTTGTTCTTGATGTTCTCGGCAGTGATTTCGCTGATGCCACCTTCCTTCACGAGGGCAACCTTGAATGCGGTCGGGTCAGCGAACCACCAGTTTTTGAGGTTGCCATAGTTGGCAAAGTTGTAACCGCTGTCTGAAGTGGTACGGAAGATGTGGGTGGTGTAAGTGGTTTCGGTGGGATCTTCGCCTTCGTTTTCGGAGGGAGTAACTACAGTGTACTGCGATTCGAGACGAACGTTGTTGATTACATCAGTGCTGGCAACCTCTTCACATTCTTCGAATACAATTTCTTCGTCTTCAGTGAGCGGTGTCTGGTCTTCTTCGGGATTTGCACAGCCGATGAAGCTGAAGGGAGCGGCTTCTTCCTTGTTCTCGGTGGTGGCCCATGAGAAGTCTACGCAGAGGTCTTTTTCGCCGAATTCATTTTCGCCGTCAGCAAACTCGTACATGTTCTGATACTGGCGGATATAGGTCTTGGTGGCCTCGTTGTAGAGCAGGAATGTTGCGGTGCCGGGAACGGGAATCAGAGTCCACTGCGACTTTTCGGTAGCCGTGAGGGTGGGAACGATGCCGGTATAGCTGGTGGGGCTTACAGTGCCATCGAAGACCACGCTACCATCGCCGCCTGCAGTGATGTAGGCATTGCCGAGCTGGTATAATTCTCTTTCTTCTTCGTCCATATTGAACCAGTCTTCGAGGTCGCGGAAAGCGAGCTGGTTCTGCAGGGTGATAATTGCGCCCGTGCCGATGAGGCCGGCAGCTTCAGCCAGCTTCTTGTCGGCGAGCTTTTTAGCGTCAGCTTCAAATTTCAGACGAGTCTCAAGGTCAACGACGGTGGAAACGTCAAGGCCTTCGCCGTTCCAGTTGGCGCAGTAGTCAATGATTGAGCGCAGGGCGTTTTCGTTGCTCCACAGGGCGGGTACGTTAGCCCAGCCTTCCATTGAAGAGACTACCTCGTCGAACGACTGTTTGGAAGCCTTGACGGCACCTTCGCGGAGCACGCGGTTAATCTCGTCGCGATATTTCTTGATAGCTTCCTCAGCTTCTGCTTCGGGACGTTCGTCAACGAAGAAGAGAGTACCGTTGTTAGCGTAGTGGTTGATGTTTTCGCCACCGGCCTGACGGACGGGAGACCATGTGCGGTCAACGCCTGCAAAGCCATAGTAGTCGTAGATGGGGTCGCCGTTTTCGTTTACAGCGGGATCGCCGTTCTCGTCAATCTGCTGAGACTGGGTGGTGAACGTGATGTAGTTGTTCATGTCGAGGCAGGTGTTGCTCTCGGTGTTGTAGGTGGGCATGATGCAGAGGGCGAAAGCCTGGCTCTTCTGCTCTTCGCTGAGAGTCAGGTCGTCTGCCCATTCCTGGTCGTTGATACCCATGCCGGTGAGCTCGCCGTTTGAGGTCGGGCCTTCCATGGCGGGGATAACGTAGTAGCGGTTCTGGCCGTCCTGGTCAAAGCCCATGGTTTTGCGGCGGCCGCCGTTTACGCCTTCAACCCACTGAGAAGCACGCTTTAC
Source organism: uncultured Porphyromonadaceae bacterium (assembly GCA_902495245.1). Lineage (GTDB taxonomy): Bacteria > Bacteroidota > Bacteroidia > Bacteroidales > Muribaculaceae > UBA3263. The sequence goes on along the minus strand of CABUWI010000002.1, from coordinate 83,449 downwards.
GGTGCCGTCCATCACAGCGTTGTGAATGTAGACAGAGCCGTCGCGGTCGCCCTTGGTGAAGTACCAATATGTGGTGTAGGGGCTCATTACGTTTGACTGAGCCGAGAAACCTACCCACCAGTTGCCGTTCAGCTCTGACAGACCCATGTAGGGGAATTCGTAGATTTCGGGGGTAAGGTCTCCGTCGGGAAGCAGTTCAGGCAGTTTTACCACGGCTTTATCCTCGCCGACGATGTCGTCAGGACCGTCTTGGCCGATGATGTTGCCAGTGATGTAGCTCAGGCGCTGAGCGCGCATGTTGCTGATGCGGTAGTAGACTTTTTCGGTGTCGGTGCTGATTTTGAGACCGTTGATCTCTTCGACAGCGAAAGCGCTATTACCTGCGAGCAGGGCGATGCCTGCGAGAAGAGTAAATTTCTTCATGATTGGTGGTAATTGGTTGGTTAATAATTGTTTGTAGATTTAATTTCGGTAAAATAGGTTTGTGTTCATGGTTTTAGCCACGCACAAATATACGCACTTTTTTTGAATCGGCAAATTTTTCTGAAAAATTTATGCCGAAACGCGCGCCGCGCAATGTCGCTGACTTTTATAGGCTCGGTGCAGCAGAAACAATATCCAAACGTCAGTCTGCGTAGGGTTGATTCATGAATCAACCGCATGCCGCGACGCACGTTGGCCGCGACGGCGGGTGCTTCATGAAGCACCCCTACATGGGAATGTGGGTGCAAAACCGGCCAACCGTAGGGACATGCCTTCGGCATGTTTCGTATCGGGCTGATATTCAGCAACGTGCCAAAGGCACGTCCCTACGAGTTATATTGTACGGGACGATGGTCGCGCAGGGCATTTTTTAGCGGCGGGCGGCGGTGAGGGCGGCGAGGTCGGCGTTGAGGCGTCCGGCGGCGCGGAGGGTTTCGAGTGTGAGGTGCATGCGGTAGCGCCAGTAGTGGTCGGGGTCGGCGGGCACGTTGATCTGCTCTTCGGCGGGGTCGGGGCGGCGCAGTTCGGGGTCGATTGCGAGCCAGTCTTGCAGGGGGAGCACGGCGAGCATTGCGGGCGAGGTCATGTGAGCCCTCAGGGTTTCGCGCAGTTCGCTGAGCGGGGGCTCGACGCCGTCGGTCAGCAGGCGCCAGAGGCGCAGCGGGGCCATGTCGTGGGTCGAGGTGGTGGCGACGTTCATGTAGCCGTAGGTTGCGGGGTCGGCGAGGCTGACTCCGAACTGTTTTGGCATTCGCTGCACCTCGAGGGCCAGGACGCGGGTGGCGGCCAGGACGTCGGGGACGCAGGCGGGAATCATGCCGAGGTCTTCGGCGCAGGCAAGCATCGGGGTGGCGTCGACAAGGGCGGGGAGCTTGGAGAGTGCGCTGCGGCGCCAGAAGTCGTTGTGGCGGCGATAGAAGAAGTCTTCGTGCAGCCGGGCGTAGGCCTGCTGTTGCGCGGGGTCGAGGGCGGCGAATGCCGCGGTCTTGTAGCCCTCGATTCGGGGGTGGTAGAGGCCGGGGCGGCGTCGGTCGGCGATGAAGAGGAGGTTGCGCGGGTCGGCCGACGCGGGCCGGGCCATGGAGGGGGCGAAGCGGAACCCGAAGTCGGCCTCCATTTCGGCGGGGCTCAGGGGGAGGGCGGGCGAGAAGGCGCCGAGCAGGCCCGAGGCGGTGCCTGCGGGGATTTCCCAGATGCGGAAAAATCCGAGCACGTGGTCAATTCGGTAGGCGTCGAAATATTCGGCCATGTGGGCCAGGCGCCGGCGCCACCAGCCGAAGCCGTCGGCGGCCATTCGGGGCCAGTTGTAGGTGGGGAATCCCCAGTTCTGGCCGTCGGTTGCGAAGGCGTCGGGGGGCGCGCCGGCGCAGCTGTCGAGGTTGAACAGTTCGGGGTGTTGCCAGGCGTCGGCGCTGTCGGGCGAGATGCCGATGGGAATGTCGCCCTTGACGGCCACACCGCGGCTGCGGGCGTAGCGGCAGGCATCGAGCAGCTGGCCGTGGAGGCGGAACTGCAGCCAGGCGTAGAAGAGCATTTCGCGGCGGGTCGGGTCGTCGAGCAGCATCGAGGCGACGAGTCCGGGCGAATAGACGGCGTCGTCGCCCCAGCTGCGGAAGTCGGCCGAGGCGTGGCGGTCGCGCAGCACGCTCCAGGCGCAATAGGGGAGCAGCCAGGCGGCGTTGGTGCCGGCAAAGTCGGCAAAGGGGCGGGAGGCGATGTCGGCGTCGCCGCACTCATTAAATATTATGCGCGCATAGCGCTCTTTGGCGGCGATGACGGCGGGATAGTCGACATCGGGCAGGGCGTTGAGGCGCCGGCGTTCGGCTTCGAAGGCGGCGCGCAGGGCCGCGTCGGGAATCTCGCCCAGCAGCTGCGGGCGCAGGTAGAGGGGGTTGAGGGCGAACGAGGAGTTTGCGTTGTAGGGATAGGAGTCGGCGCGGGTGCGCGACATGGTCGTGTCGTTTACGGGCAGAATCTGAATGAGCTGCATGCCGGTGCGCTCGGCCCAGTCGACGAGCAGGCGCAGGTCGGCGAAGTCGCCGCAGCCGAAGTCGTCGTCGCTGCGCAGCGAGAATACGGGCACGGCCACTCCGGCGGCTCGCCAGCGGTTGAGGCCGCGGAACTCAATCGGCCCGGGGCAGTCGAGGGTGCGGTTGGGGCCTTCCTCCCACAGAATCTCGTCGCCTCGGCGCACGATGAATTTGAACTCGGTGTCTGCGGGCAGGGAGTCGGGCAGGGAGAGGGTGTGGAGCGGCAGGCCGCCGCGCAGCTCCATGGCGGGAGCTGCGGCAGGGTTCCACGAGCCCAGCTCGGGCGCCGAGCCGCAGACGGCCACCGTGCGGTCGGCGCCAAGGCGCGGGGTGATGACTCTTAGCCGCATTTGCTGGCGCCGCATGAGGTGCAGACAAGGCAGCCCTCCTGGTAGACGAGGGTCTCCTGGCCGCAGTTGGGACACTTGTGGCCGCCGGCGGCCGTGCCGCTGGGCACATACTTTTTCAGCGCGCGCTCAACGCCGGCCTTCCACGTGTTGATGCTCTCGGAGTTGAGCTGCAGGCCGTCGACCATCTTGATTACCTGGTCGATGGGCATGCGATAGCGCAACACGCCCGAGATGAGCTTGGCATAGTTCCAGAACTCGGGGTTGAACTTGTCGCTCAGGCCCTCGATGGTGGTCTTGTGGCCGCGCTTGTTGACGAACTGGAAGTCATAGCGCTTGTTGCCCTGCTCGTCGACGGTCTTGATTATGAAGCCGCGCGTAACCGATTTGGGCAGGAAGAGGCCGTCTTCGTCGTCGTTGAGGCCGGTGAAGATTTCGTAGGGCTTGCCGTCGGCCAGGCCGATGAAAGCAATCCACTTCTCCTTGTTGTTCTGGAAGCGGACCACGTCGGCCTCGAGCGACACGGGGCGCTTGGGCAGCAGCGGGCCGGCCGCGGGCGCCTCTTCTTTCTTTTCGGCCTCTTTCTTTTTGGGTGCTATGGCGTTGAGCACACCCGAGCGGCAGCCGTCGCGATAGACGGTGCAGCCCTTGCAGCCGGCCTTCCATGCGCGGAGGTAGAGCTCGTTGACGGTCTCTTCAGAGATGGAGGCGGGGAGGTTGATGGTTACGGAGATGGAATGGTCGACCCACTTCTGGACCCGGCCCTGCATGGTAACCTTTTCGAGCCAGTCAATCTCGTTGGCCGATGCGCCGGCATAGGGCGAACGGCCCACGAGGTCGGCAATCTCTTCGGCCGAGAGGTTCTTGGACACCTCGATTCCGTTGGCCTTCATCCATGTGAGGAACTTGGGGTGATAGACCACATATTCCTCGAATGCGTCGCCGGTTTCGTCGACATAGTCCACGCGGACGTCGCGGTCGTTGGGGTTGACCTTGCGGCGGCGCTTGTAGACGGGCATGAAGACGGGCTCGATGCCCGACGAGGTGCGCGTCATGAGCGACACGGTGCCCGTGGGGGCGATGGTGAGGCAGGCAATGTTGCGGCGGCCGGTCGAGCGCATGCGAGCGCGCAGTTCGGGGTCGGCCTCGAAGAGTCGGTTGATGAAGGGGTTGTTCTTTTCGCGCTCGAAGTCGTAGACCTCGAAGGCTCCGCGCTCGGCGGCCATGGTAACCGACGAGTTGTAGGCGGCCAGGGCGATGGTCTTGTGGACGCTCTCGGAGAAGTCGGTTGCCCGGGGGGTGCCGTACTTGATTCCGAGTGCGGCAATCATGTCGCCCTCGGCGGTCGTGCCCAGGCCGGTGCGACGGCCCATGAGCGTGCGCGAGCGGATTTTCTCCCAAAGGCGGCGCTCGGTGTGCTTGGTGTCGTCGGCCTCGGGGTCGGCGTCGATTTTGGCGAGAATGGCGTCGATTTTTTCAATTTCGAGGTCGATGAGGTCGTCCATGAGCCGCTGGGCCTTGGCGGCATGTTCGCGCAGCAGGTCGAAGTTGAACGAGGCCTCGGGCGTGAAGGGTCGGTCGACGTAGCTGTAGAGGTTAATTGCCAGCAGGCGGCAGCTGTCGTAGGGGCAGAGGGGAATTTCGCCGCAGGGGTTGGTCGAGATGGTGCGGAAGCCGAGGTCGGCATAGCAGTCGGGCAGCGACTCGCGGGTTATTGTGTCCCAGAAGAGCACACCGGGCTCGGCCGACTTCCAGGCGTTGTGGGTAATCTTGTGCCAGAGGGCCGACGCGTCGATTTCTTTGGTAACGGCGGGGTTGTCGGAATCGACGGGGAACTTCTGGGTGAAAGGCGTTCCGGCCTCGGCGCAGCGCATGAACTCGTCGGTTATGCGCACGGAGACGTTTGCGCCGGTGATTTTGCCCTCGGTGAGTTTGGCGTCGATAAAGGCCTCCGAGTCGGGGTGGACAATGGAGGTTGTGAGCATCAGGGCGCCGCGGCGGCCGTCCTGGGCCACCTCGCGGGTGGTGTTGCTATAGCGCTCCATGAAGGGGACGAGTCCGGTCGAGGTGAGCGCCGAATTCTTGACGGGCATGCCTTTGGGCCGGAGCTGGCTCAGGTCGTGGCCCACGCCGCCGCGCCGCTTCATGAGCTGCACCTGCTCTTCGTCGAGCTTGAGAATGGCGCCGTAGCTGTCGGCGGGGTCTTCGAGTCCGATGACGAAACAGTTGCTCAGCGACACGGTCTGGAACGGATTGCCGATTCCGCTCATGGGGCTGCCCTGGGGCACGAGATAGCGGAAGTCGCGCATCAGGCCGTAGATTTCGTCTTCAGACATCGGGTTGGGATACTTGGCTTCCATTCGGGCGAACTCGCGGGCCATGCGTCGGTGCATGTCGTCGGGGGTAAGCTCGAAAATGTTGCCGAAACTGTCTTTGAGGGCATATTTGGACGCCCAGACTCGGGCGGCGAGTTCGTCGCCGTCGAAATAGTTGAGAGCCGCGGCGTGAATCGCCTCGGGGTCAAGCGGTGTGAGGGTTGATTGGTTTTCCATGTGGGTGCAAATTTAAGAAATATTTTGGAGATTCACGGCCTCGGAGTTGGTCAATACGCAAAAAAAATCGTAACTTTGCGCCAAATAACAATTTATCGCGAATTTAATGGAAGACAATACGAAAAAGTATCGCTTGATTGCGCTGGCCGGAGTTGCCGCCCTGGTGGTCGTGGGCACCCTGACCTATCTGATATTCAGCCAGAAAAAGGCTGCCGACGAGGCCATGATGAAGGTCGAAGAGCTTCAGCTGGCCAACGAACAGCTTCAGCTGACCAACGAGTATGACGAGCTGTCGGCGTCGTTCGTGCAGCACGAAGGGCAGATGGTGCTCTTCAACAACGACAGCATACGCGCCGAATATGAAGCGGCCAAAAACAAGGTTGAGCAGCTGCGTCAGGAGCTGAAGCAGCGCGACCGCCTGAGCCAGGCGCGCATTGCCGAGCTGCAGAAAGAGATTGCCACGCTGAAGGAAATCATGCGCCATTACGTTGAGCAGATAAACGAGCTCAACCAGCAGAATCAGCAGTTGCGCGAACAGAACGAGACCCTCGAGCAGCGCAACACGGAACTGGCCGGCAAGGTGGCCGAGACCACGAGCCGCAACGAGGCGCTGAGCCGCCGCATGGAACTGGCCGAGAAGCTCAATGTGAGCAGCGTCGGCTTCCAGGCCCTCAACCGCAAGGGCAAAAACGAAAAGCACATAGCCAAGGCCAAGCAGCTGGCGGTTACGTTCACCATTCCGCAGAACAACTCGACGCCCGTCGGCAAGAAGTCGATTTATCTGCGCATCACGACGCCCGAGGGCAACCTGCTGGGCGGCAACGGCATCACCTTCCCGTTTGAAGGCGCCACGCTCGAGGCCACGGCTCGCAAGGACGTGGAATATGAAGGCAACGAGATTCCGGGCATCGTCATCTACTGGAACAACAACGCCACGCTGACCGCCGGCACATATAACGTCGAGCTTTTCTGCGACAACTACCGCCTGGCGTCGCGCAACTTTGAAATGAAGAAGTAAGAGCTTGTTTAATAATAAATGTTAACGGCAGGGTCGCATAGCTTGAGTTGATTTTCGGTTTGTAACGAAGGAGTTATGGGGTTCCATAACGACTGAGGAACAGGGCGAAAAGCAGCCAAGCTATGCGAGACGACAGTAACTTTTAACAGAATAATACAATCAACTGTATGAATATTCGTAATTCAACCATTAAAAATGCTTTTGTCCGGCCACTCGCCGGCAGATTTCCACCCGTTCTTCGGTCGTTATGGGACCCCATAACTCCCTCATCACGAGTGGAAATCTGCTCGACGACTGACCGCCCTGCCATTAACATTTATTATTAAACAAGCTCTAAGCCACGTGGAATTTCTGACTCAACTTCAGGAGGCTCTTATCGCGCCGGGCATCACGACGGCCCAGGCCGTTTTCAAACTGTGCCTGAGCCTGGTGCTCGGCGCCGTCGTGGGCTACGAGCGCAAGCGCAAGGGTCAGCCCGCCGGCCTGCGCACATTCTCGCTCATTGCCATGGGCGCGACGCTGGCCATGCTGGTGAGCATCTATGTGTGTCAGGAATATGTCGGGCTGAAAAACGGCGACCCGGGTCGCATAGCCGCGCAGGTCATCACCGGCATCGGCTTTCTCGGCGCCGGAGCCATCATTCAGGCCAAAGGCTCGGTGCGCGGCCTCACCACGGCGGCCGGCATCTGGATGGCCTCGATTATCGGCCTGGCGGTCGGAGTGGGGCTCTATGCGCTGTCAATCGTGTCGACGCTGCTGATTCTGTTCATACTCGTGCAGCTTGAAAACATCGAACGCCGGCTCGAGATGGGCGCCGAGTCGCGCATTATCCGCCTGAAGGTGCACACGATATGCTCGGACATCGCGCCCTACCGGCAGGTGCTTCGCGCCCACGGCGGCACGCTTGTCAACACCTATGTCGACTATGACTATGAAGCCGGCGTTACGCGGCTCAATCTGGTTGTGCTGCTGAAGGAGCATACCGACTACATAGCCCTGTTTCAGGCGCTTGCAAAAGTTCTGCCCACCGATTCCGTAACCCTTGCAAACCAACTTGCCTGAGAGCCCGCGCCATGATTGAATCGCTGATTACCGACCTCGCCTATATAATGATGCTGGGCGCCGTAGTGTCCCTGCTGTTCAAGTGGATAAAGCAGCCCGTCGTGCTGGGCTACATCGTTGCCGGCTTCCTGGCCAGCCCCAATTTCGAGCCGCTGCCGTCGCTGGCCAATGCCGAGAATATTGACTTCTGGGCGCAGATAGGCATCGTCGTGCTGCTCTTTACGCTCGGACTCGAGTTCAGCTTCAAAAAACTGATGAGCTGCGGCGGCTCGGCCGTGATTACGTCGATGATAGTGATTCTCGGCATGATGTGCACGGGCTTCCTCATCGGCCACATGCTCGGCTTCAGCCATCTGAACAGCATCTTTCTGGGCGGCATGATTTCCATGCAGTCGACCACCATCATACTCAAGGCCCTGAGCGATCTGGGGCTGCGCCACCGGCGCTCGTCGGCCCAGGTGTTCGGCGTGCTCATTGTCGAAGACCTTTTCGCCGTGTTGATGATGGTGATACTGTCGGCGCTGGCCGTCAAAGGCTCGCTCGAAGGCGGCGAGCTGCTGTTCAGCGTGGCCAAGCTGGTGTTCTTCCTCGTCATCTGGTTTCTGGTCGGCACCTACGTGCTGCCGTCGGCGCTCAACTGGGTGCGCCGCTATCTGAACGACGAGACGCTGCTTGTGCTCTCGATGGGTCTATGCCTGGGCATGGCCGTCTTCTCGGTCTACTGCGGCTTCTCGCTGGCGCTGGGCGCCTTCGTCATGGGCTCGATACTTGCCGGCACGAGCTATGCCGAGCGCATCGAACATGTGGTCGGGCCGGTCAAGAACCTTTTCGGTGCCGTGTTCTTCATCTCGGTGGGCATGATGGTCAATCCGGCCGTCATCGCTGAGTACTGGCGGCCGATTCTGCTGCTGTCGGGCGCGGTTGTGTGCGGCGGCATCTTTTTCGGCACGTCGGGTATGCTGCTGACGGGTCAGACGCTCAAAACCGCCATTCAGAGCGGCTTCACGCTGACGCAGATAGGCGAGTTCTCGTTTATCATCGCAACGCTGGGCACGACGCTCGGTGTGCTTGACGCCACGATATATCCCATCATCGTGGCCGTCTCCGTAATCACGACATTCACCACGCCCTACTTCATACGCCTTGCCGACCCGACCTACAACCTGCTGGAGCGGCGGCTGCCCAAGCGTTGGCGCTTCCTGATTGACCGCTACTCGGAAACGGCGGCCACGGCCAGCGAGAGCAAACTGCTGTGGCAGGCCGTGCTCAAGCGCTATGCCTTGCGCATTTTGCTCTACGGCGTGGTGCTCGTGGCCATAGCCCTGGTTGCGCGGCTCTATCTCCACCCGGCGGTGATGGGCCTCGTGCCCGGAGTGTGGGGCAGGGTGGTTTGCTGCGCCCTGACGCTGCTGGCCATGTCGCCGTTCCTGCTGGCGCTGACCTTCCCGGCGTCGAAAAAGAGCGAGCGCGAGCTGCTGGTCAAGTATAACTCGCGCAACGACGTGCCGCTGGTGGTGATGACGCTCGTCAGGCTTCTCATCTGCATGATGTTCGTGGTCTACGTCATCGGCTCGCACTTCGGACTGCCGGCCGGCGCCGTGCTGGGCATTACGATTTTCGTGCTGTCGTTCGTGTTCGTGTCGCGCAACGTGCGCCACCGCATGGCGCGAATCGAAAACCGCTTCCTCGACAATCTAAACGAGCGCGAACTGCGGCGCACCGGCTCGAAAAACAATCTGGTCAGCGACATGCACGTGGCCTACGGCACCGTTGGCTACGACTTTCCCTACGTGGGCGACCGCCTCTGCATCAGCAACGTCGGCCGCAAGTTCGGCGTGAACATCTCGTCGATTCAGCGCGGCGGCGTGGTGATTCCCGTGCCGGGCGGCGATGAGCGCCTGTTTCCGGGCGACGTAGTCGGCGTTGTCGGCACGGAAGAGAACATTGCCCGCTTCATGGACCGCCTTGAGCAAGGGCGCGAAGAAAGCACCTCGGCCGGCCGGGCCGAAGACGTGAAGCTCACGTCGGTTACGCTGTCGGCCCACTCGCCGCTGCCGGGCAAGTCGCTGCAGGAGGCCGACTTGCGCAACGGGCGCCACGCCCTTGTCGTGGCTCTGCAGCGCGACGGTGTGTTCGTCAGGCTGGCGCCCTCCGAGACCTTCCGCGAGGGCGACGTGGTGTGGATGATGGCCCAGACCTCCGTTGCCCGTTCGCTCGAGTAGTGGTGAATTTCGGAAAAAATGAGTATCTTTGCAGAAAAATTATCAGTTATCACATAATAACAGACCAATGAACCTTAAAGCAACCATGATTTCAGCGGCGCTCATGTTAGGCGCCGCCATGGCGTTGCCCGCGAGCGGCGCCGACGTGAACCCCAAGCCTTTCACCGTGCCCGAAGTCAGCGGCTGGAAAGGCGCCGAAGGCCGTTTCGTGCCCTCGGCCGCCTCGACGCGCATCGTAACCGACGGCAAGAACCCCGAGGTGGCAAGAATCGCCGAGATGCTCGGCCAGGACTACACCACCATGACCGGCACCGCGCTCGACGTGCGCAACGGCGACAAGGCGCGCCGCGGCGACATTGCCCTGCGCCTGCGCAAGGACAAGAAGGCTGCCCCCGAGTCGTATGCCATACAGATTTCGCCCGCCGGAGTTGCGCTCACCGCCCCGACCGAACAGGGCCTCTACTGGGCCACGCGCACGCTGCTGCAGCTCACCGAACTGGCCGACGACGGCCTTTCGCTGCCGGCCGGCACCATTACCGACGCGCCCGAGTTCGGCATGCGCGGATTCATGATTGACGCCGGCCGCAAGTACATTCCGATGGACTATCTCTATGCGCTGGTCAACTCCATGAGCTACTACAAGATGAACACGCTTCACGTCCATCTGAACGACAACGGATTCAAATATTATTTCGACGACGACTGGAGCAAGACGCAGGGCGCCTTCCGCATGGAGAGCGACAAATTTCCCGGCCTGACCGCCCGCGATGGCTCATATACGAAGCGCGAGTTCCGCGACCTCATCAACTATGCCAAGTCGAAAGGCGTGCTGATTATTCCCGAAATCGACGTGCCCGCCCACTCGCTGGCATTCACCAACTACATGCCCGAACTCGGCAGCAAGGGCCGCAACGGTTTTGACCACCTCGACATCGACAACCCGCGCACATATGAATTCCTCGACACCCTGCTGGCCGAATATCTCGGCGGCGACGACCCCGTCTTCTCCGGCCCGATCATGCACATCGGCACCGATGAATATCAGGGCGACTCGCTGACCATGGAGAAATTCCGCGCGTTCACCGACCGCTATGTCCGCTATGTCGAAGGCTTCGGCAAGCAGGCGGCAATCTGGGGCTCGCTCACCCACGCCAAGGGCAAGACGCCCGTCAAGGTCGACGATGTGCTCATGTACGGCTGGAGCAACGGCTATGCCAATCCCGAAGATATGATCAAACTCGGCTACAAGATGGTCTCGATTCCCGACGGTTACGTCTACATCGTGCCCAAGGCCGGTTACTATTACGACTACCTCAACAACGACCTGCTCTATAACCATTGGACTCCGGCCAACATCGGCGGCCGCGTCTTCTCGGGCGACACCGTGCGCAACAACATCGAGGGCGGCATGTTTGCCGTGTGGAACGACCACCCCAACAACGGCATCACCGTCAAAGACATTCACCACCGCGTGATGCACTCGCTGCCCACCATGGCCGCCAAGACCTGGAGCGCAGACAAGACCACCGTGCCCTATGCCGAGTTCATCGAGCGCAGCTCGAAGATGATCGAGGCCCCCGGCCAGAACTATCTTGCCCGCTACGGCAATGAGCCGGCCGAGATTCTGGCCATGGAGGTCGTGGCTCCCGGTTCGCAGCTGCCCATCGCCGAAATCGGCTATGACTACACCGTAGAGTTCGACCTCGACGGCGCCGCCGAGGCTCCCGGCACCAAGCTCTTCGAGAGCCCGAACGCAGTGGTCTGGCTCAGCGACCCGATCAGCGGTAATCTGGGCTTCTCGCGCGAGGGCCAGCTGAACACGTTTCGCTGGTCGGTCGAGCCGGGCAAGAAAGCCCACGTCAAGATTACCGGCAACAACGAGGGCACGCGCCTCTATGTCGACGGCAAGCTCATTGACGACCTCAACGTGCGCTGGGTCAGCTACAACGGCGGCAAGAACAAGATGGCACAGGTGCGCACGCTTGTCTTCCCTCTGGCCAAGGCCGGTAATTTCAACTCCAAACTGACTTCGCTGCGCGTTGCCAACACCATCGAAAAGTAATTGAAATAATTGAAAGCAACCTACCATACACTCGGCTGCAAGCTAAACTTTGCCGAGACCGGCACCATCGCCGCGCTCCTTTCGGGGCGCGGCGTTGAGCGTGCCGGCGCCGGCGAGACGCCCGACGTCTGCATTGTCAACACCTGCTCCGTAACCGCCGAGGCCGACCGCAAGTGTCGCCGGCTCATACGCTCGCTCCACCGCCGCTGGCCGGCGGCAGACATCGTCGTTACGGGCTGCTACGCCCAACTGCAGCCCGTTGAGGTGGCGGCCCTGCCGGGCGTGAGCATGGTTGTCGGCATCAACGACAAGTTGCGCATTGCCGACTATGTATGCTCGGCGGCGCGTCCCGGCGAACATGTGCCGTCAAAAGCCCTGCGCGAGTTCATGCCCTCATGCTCGCGCGGCGACCGCACGCGCTATTTCCTCAAGGTGCAGGACGGCTGCAACTATTGGTGTACCTACTGCACCATTCCGGCGGCCCGCGGCCGGTCGCGTTCGGGCACGATTGACTCGCTGGTCGAGCAGGCGCGCGGAGTTGCCGCCGAGGGGGGCAAGGAAATCGTCATTACCGGCGTCAACATCGGCGACTACGGCAACGGCACCGACCGCAACTTTCTTGACCTTATCCGCGCGCTCGACGAGGTTGAGGGCATAGAACGCTATCGCATCAGCTCCATCGAGCCCGACCTTCTCACCGACGGAATTATTGATTTTGTCGCCTCCAGCCGGCGGTTTATGCCCCACTTCCACATTCCGCTGCAGTGCGGCGCCGACGAGGTGCTTGCCCTGATGAGGCGCCACTATCGCTCGGCGCTGTTTGCCGACAAGGTGGCCAAGGTCAGAGAGGCGATGCCCCATGCCTTTATCGGCGTCGACCTCATTGTCGGCGCGCGCGGCGAGAGTCCTGAACTGTTCGAGGCGAGCCGTCGCTTTGTTGACTCGCTGCCCGTTTCGCGCCTGCATGTGTTCCCTTACAGCGAACGCCCCGGCACGCGCGCGCTCACCGATATAGACCTCGTGGTCAGTCAGGAAGAGAAACATCGGCGCATGCAGGTCATGACCGAACTTTCGGCGGCAAAGCAGCGGGCGTTTTCCGAGCCATATGTCGGCACGGTGCGCCCCATGCTGGTCGAGCACCCGGCCCACGGCAAGAGCGGCGGATTTACAGACAATTATCTGCGCGTGGAGCTGCCCGAAAAGCGCCCCGACCTCGCAAACCGGGTTGTAGACGTCAGGCTGAAAGCCCTTTCGGCCGACGGTGATAAAATTACAGGCGAAATTCTTTGATTATGGCAAAAATAAGCGTCATCATTCTGAACTGGAACGGATATAACCTACTCAAGGAGTATCTGCAGCGAGTGCTCGACGCCACCGACCCGGAGCTGAGCGAGGTCATCGTGGCCGACAACGGTTCGACCGACGGGTCGCTCGACTATGTCAGATGGCTCGGACTGCGCACAATCTGTTTTGACGAGAATCATGGTTTTGCGGGCGGCTATAACCTTGCGCTCGCCGAAGTTGACACGCCCTATACCGTGCTGCTCAACTCTGACGTGGCGCCGTGTCCGGGCTGGGACAGGGCGCTCTACGATTACATGGACGCTCACCCGCGGTGCGGAGCCTGCCAGCCTAAAATTCTGAGCTGGCGCGAGCCGGAGCGCTTTGAATATGCCGGCGCGGCGGGCGGTTTTCTTGACCGCAACGGCTATCCTTATTGCCGCGGCCGCATTTTCGGCTCGGTAGAGGTTGACCGCGGCCAGTATGACGACCCGGTCGAAGTGGACTGGGCCTCGGGTGCGGCGCTGATGGTGCGCACGGCGCTATATCGCGAAGTCGGCGGCCTCGACGAGTCGTTTTTCGCCCACATGGAAGAGATTGACCTGTGCTGGCGCATGCGTCTGGCCGGTTGGACTGTTGCCGCCGTCCCGTCGGCCTCGGTCATGCATCTGGGCGGCGGGTCGCTGCCGATGGGCAATCCGCGCAAAACCTATCTGAACTTCCGCAACAACCTTTTGCTGCTCCACAAGAATCTGCCTGACGCCGACCGCGCCCGCGCGCTTACGCGCCGGCGCCTGCTCGACACGATTGCCTGGGTCAAGTCGGTCATGACGTTTAATTTTGCCGACGCCAAGGCCATTGTGAAGGCCCACCGAGACTATCGTACCATGGCACCTGCGGCGAAGTTGTCGGGAGCGGGGACCAATCTGCTGGGCGGTCGCCCCAACATTCTGCTCAAATATTTTCTGGCGCGCAAGACCCGCTTCTCGCAGTTATAAATATGTTGCAGAATAGTTAAAATTTGTTGTGAAAAAGCGAAAAATTTCGTAACTTTGCGCCGCAATACAAAAAAAATTGCATACTTTGACAATATAACCGTAACATACTCAACAAAGTATATTTGACCTCAAATACTATGGCCGCCTCAATAAAACGCATCAGCCATGCCCTCGGATTTATTTCGGGAGCTATTCTTTTTGTAACTATGTTAAGCGGCTGCAGCGCGTCGAAAGATGTGCTGTACATGCAGAACATGACCCCCGAACAGGTAATGACGCAGGTTGCCTCCGAGCCCGTCAAGGTTGAGCCGGGCGACGAAATCATGGTTTATGTGAGCTGTAAGGACCCGGAGCTGGCCGCCCGGCTTTCGCTCATGGCCGGCTCGCGCGCCCCGCAGGTCGGCGCCGCGGGCGCCTCGGTGAGCTATCAGCAAACCATGCTCCCTTACACCGTCAGCTCGTCGGGCGACATCTCCATGCCTGAAATCGGCTCGATTCACGTTGCCGGACTTACCCGCAAACAGATTGCCGACAAGGTTGCAAAGGCCATTGTCGATGCCCGCCTGGCAAACGAGAACACGGTCAATGTTACGGTGCAGTTCGCCAATCTGACCTTTACGGCCATCGGCGAGGTTACGAAACGAGGCGTTTACAACATAACGAAAGACCAGCTCACGCTTCTGGAGGCCCTTGCAATGGTCGATGACCTGACCATCTACGGCCGCCGCGACGCCGTGTGGGTGCTCCGCGAAGAGCCCGACGGTTCGCGCAAGAGCTACAAGCTTGACCTGCGCGGCACGGACTTCATGTCGTCGCCCGCATATATGGTTCAGCAGAACGACGTGATTTACGTCGAGCCGAACTCGATACGCGCCGGTCAGAGCACTCTCAATGAGAACACATTCAAGAGCGTTGGCTTCTGGACCTCGCTCGCATCACTGGCAATGTCAATCGCGACATTCGCAATTACACTCTCTCGTTAATCATATAATCATAATAGGTTTATATGGAAGAAAGCACCGCTATTTCACAGTTAAGCAACAATAGCAGCGACAACATCGCCGAAGAGTCGGGCATCACGCTGAATGAACTTCTGCGCGCTGTGCGCGCCAAATGGCTTTGGTATGTCATCTCGATAGGCGTGTGTGTGCTTCTGGCCGCGCTCTATCTGCTCCGCGCCACCCCTATGTACACCCGCTCGTCTGAAATCCTGCTGAAGGACGACTCGTCGCAGAGCGTGTCGGGCGACCTGAGCATGCTGGGCGTGAACACCGTGCCCTCCGAACTGCTCAACGAAATGTTCATCATGTCCTCGCCCGAGATAATGGAGCATGTGGTCGAGACTCTGCAGCTGAACAGCGTGTATCGCACGCCCGAAGGCTTGCGCAAGGCAGTGCTCTACCGCACGTCGCCTGTGCTTGTCGAGTTCAAAGACTCGGTTGGCGATGCCCATGCCTCTTGCTCGTTCAAGATAGAAATCAACGGCGACAAGACGGGCGCCACATTGTCGAAGTTTACGCTGAACGGCAAGAAGGTCAAGTCGGACGAGGTCGATACGAGCTTCGGCGCCGTGGTCAATACGCCCGTAGGCCCGCTGACCCTCACTCCGACAAAATATATTGACAAACCGGCCGTTGAGGGCGGTGATATTCCTTCGGAGATTTATTATTCGTACGTGCCCGTCAAGGTGGCCGCACGCACATATAGCGAAAGTCTGCAGAGCGAATATGCCGAAGACCGCGGCAATGTGATTACGCTGACAATTTCATGTCCCTCGCCGGTGATGGCCGCCGACGTGCTCAATGCCATTGTCGACGCCTACAACATGCGCTGGGTTACCGACCGCAACAAGATTGCCGCCGCAACCTCGAAGTTCATTGACGAGCGCCTGGTCTCGATTGAAGACGAACTGGGCGACGTAGAGAGCAATATCACCGACTATAAGAGCGCCCACCGCATGATGGACATGGACGCCATGGCCCAGCTCTATCTTGCCCAGAGTTCCGAGAATCAGCGCGCGCTCAATCAGCTTGCCCAGGAAATCGCCATCGGCCGCTATATAAAGAGCGAGCTTTCCAAACAGGATATTACCCGTCTGCTCCCCTCGACCGCCGAAATCGGCGGCACGAGCATTCAGCAGATGGTTACGGAGTATAACAAGATGGTGAGCGAGCGCAACCTCAAGCTCGAAACCCTGCCTGAAGACAGCCCGGCACTGCGCCAGAAGACTCAGGCAATCGAGCGCAGCCGCGAGGCGATTCTCGCCTCGGTCGACGCCGCACTTACCTCGCTCAACAAGCGCTACAATGCCATTACGCTGGTCGACAACCGGACGCAGAATCAGCTCGCCACCGCTCCCGGTCAGGCAAAATACCTGATGAGTGAGGAGCGCAAACAGAAAGTAAAAGAGTCGCTCTACCTCTTCCTGCTGCAGCGCCGCGAGGAGAACGAGCTGAGCCAGGCCTTCGCCGTGTATAACACGCGCATGGTAACCGAGCCTTACGGCCCCGTCGCACCAACGTCGCCCAACACCCGTCTGGTGATTCTGCTGGCAGTGCTTGTGGGCATTCTGATTCCGACTCTTATCATCTACATCAAAGAAATCACGAACACGAAGGTGCGCTCGCGCAAGGACATTGAAGACCTCCAGATTCCCTTCCTGGGCGAGGTGCCCCTTGCCGAAGTTCCGCAGCACCCGCGTTTCCCCATTCCCGGCAAAGCGAAGAAGCCGATTTCGGACGCGCGCGAAATCCTGATTCGCCCCCACTGCGGAAATGTAATCAACGAGGCATTCCGCATGATTCGCACCAATATCGACTTCATGGGCGCCATGAAGCGCGGCGACGGCCTCGGCAAGATAATCATGATTGTCAGCATGAATGCCGGCTCGGGCAAGACGTTTGTCAGTCTGAACACGGCCGCCATCTTCGCGCTGAAAGGCAAACGCACCTGTCTGGTCGACTTCGACCTCCGCAAGGGCACGGCCAGCCAGAGCATCAACAATCCGCGCAAGGGCGTTGTCGATTTCCTCATCGGCAAGACGCGCGACCTGAACGAGCTGATTGTCAGCAATGTGAACGGCATCGAGAATTTCGACATGCTGCCAGAGGGCGTGATTCCGCCGAACCCCACCGAGCTGCTTTATTCGCCCAACCTCGATTTGCTGATTACCCGTCTGCGCGAAACTTACGACTATGTCTTCTTCGACTGCCCGCCCATCGAAATCGTGGCCGACGCCCGTCTGCTCAATCCGTTCATTGACATGACAATCTTCGTCATGCGTAGCGGACTGTTCGAAAAGGCCGATATAAACGTTCTGCGCGCCATTTATAACGAACGTCGCTATAACAACCTGTCGCTTGTGCTCAACGCCACCGACGAGGTGCACGGCCTGTATGGCTACTACGGCTATGGTTACGGTTATGGTTACGGTTATTATAAGCATCAACACCGCGGCAAGAAGAAAAAATGAAAGGAATAGTCCTTGCCGGCGGTAGCGGCACGCGCCTATATCCGGCCACGCTGGCCGTGAGCAAGCAGTTGCTGCCGGTCTACGACAAGCCGATGGTTTACTATCCGCTGTCGACCCTGCTCCGTGCCGGAATACGCGACATTCTGATTATTTCCACCCCGCGAGACTTGCCGGCGTTTCGCGCCCTTCTCGGCGACGGCTCGCGCTTCGGCATCAGCCTGAGCTATGCCGAGCAGCCCCGGCCCGAAGGCCTGGCGCAGGCTTTCATAATCGGGCGTGAGTTCATTGGCGATGATTCGGTCTGCATGGTCCTGGGCGACAATATCTTTCACGGCGCCGGTTTCCACTCGAAACTCGAGGCGGCCGTGGCGGCAGCCGCCGAGGGCAATGCCACGGTTTTCGGCTATCGCGTCAACGACCCCGGTCGCTATGGCGTGGCCGAATTCGACGCCGACGGCCGCTGCATCTCCATTGAGGAAAAACCGGCCGAGCCCAAGAGCAACTATGCCGTAACCGGACTTTATTTCTATCCGAATTCCGTTGTCGAGATTGCGGCCGGAGTCAAGCCATCTAAGCGCGGCGAATTGGAAATCACGTCGGTCAACGCCGAGTATCTTAAACGCGGCCGGCTGGGCATTCAGCTGCTTGGCCGCGGATTCGCATGGCTCGACACGGGCACTCACGAAAGCCTGGCCGAGGCCTCGAACTATATTGAGACCATCGAGAAACGCCAGGGTCTGAAAATTGGGTGCCTGGAGGGCATAGCCTATTCAAACGGCTGGATTAAGGGCGATGTGCTCGGCGCGGTTGCCGACTCTTACGGGCCGGCCAACGACTACGGCAATTATCTTCGTAAACTCGTCAGCGACGGCCGGCGTTCATGCCGCCACGATTTTGACTTGCTATGACTTTTGAGCATACAGACATTGAAGGACTCATAGTTTGCACCCCGCGCGTCTTTGGCGACGCCCGCGGCTATTTTTTTGAATCGTTCTCGCTCAGAGAACTCGAGGCCTTTGCGGGGCGCAGGCTCGAATTCGTGCAGGACAATGAAAGCCGCTCGGTGCGCGGGGTGGTGCGCGGCCTTCACTTTCAGCGCGCCCCCCATGCGCAGGCCAAGCTGGTGCGCTGCACCGCGGGCCGCATTCTCGACGTGGCCGTCGACCTGCGTCCCGATTCGCCGACATTCGGGCGCCACTTCTCGATTGAGCTGAGCGCCGACAATAAGCGGCAGCTGTTCATTCCGGCCGGCTTTGCCCACGGCTTCAGCGTGCTGAGCCCCGAGGCCGTGTTTCAGTATAAATGTACGGCCTATTACTGTCCCGAAGCCGAAGACGGCATATACTTCGCCGACCCGGCTCTCGGCATTGACTGGCACATCAGCCCCGACGAGGCGATTGTCAGCCCCAAAGACGCGGTGCGCCCCCCTCTGAGCGAGCTTGACCGCCGCTAATCGCCCCTCCGCCACAATTTTTAACGTTACAGAGTGCTGTTTTTTGCGCAAAATTGCGTAAATTTGCGGTCAGTATAGACCTTATTCACGTATATCCGATGAATCTTTTACAGCACATGACCGACCGCGCGCGTTCACGTCAGCGCCGCGTTGTCCTTCCGGAAGGCAATGAACTCCGCACTCTCCGGGCAGCCAATCGTATCATAGCCGAGGAACTCGCTCAGGTAACCCTTATCGGCGACCCCGCAGAAATTCAGGCTCTTGCCGACAAGAACGGTTTTGAAGCCATAGCCAATGCCGCCATCGTCAACCCCGCTGACAAGGCGGTGGTCGAGCGCTACGCTCCGATTCTCTATGAACTGCGCAAGGCAAAGGGCATGACCCCCGAGCAGGCCACGGCCACGGCCGCCAATCCGCTCTATCTGGGCTGCCTGCTCATCAAGGCCGGCGATGCCGACTGCATGGTTGCCGGTGCTGAAAACACGACCGGCGACGTGCTCCGCGCCGCTTTCCAGGTAATCAAGACCGCCCCGGGCATCAGCGTTGTCAGCGGCGCGTTCATCATGATTCTGCCCGAAGGCTCGCCCTACGGCACCGACGGCGTCATGGTGTTTGCCGACTGCGCCGTAGTGCCCGACCCCGATGCGAAAGAGTTGGCTCAGATTGCCGTCGCATCGGCCCAGACCGCGCGCAACATTGCCGGTATCGAGCCCCACGTAGCCATGCTTACATATTCGACCAAAGGCAGCGGCAAGGGCGAACGCGTGGACAAGGTTGTCGAGGCCACCAGGATTGCCCGCGAAATGGAGCCCTGTCTCGACCTCGACGGCGAGCTGCAGGCCGATGCCGCCCTCGTGCCCGTTGTTGCCGCCAAGAAGGCTCCCGGCTCGCCCGTGGCCGGTCAGGCAAACGTGCTGGTGTTCCCCTCGCTCGAGGTCGGCAACATCGCCTACAAGCTCGTGCAGCGCCTCGGCGGCGTGCAGGCAATCGGCCCCGTGCTTCAGGGCCTTGCCGCTCCGGTCAACGACCTCAGCCGCGGCGCCTCGTGGGAGGATATCTATAAAACCATCATTATGACCTGTAACCAGTAATAGCATGAAAATTCTCGTTTTGAACTGCGGCAGCAGCTCCGTAAAATACAAACTCATCGACACCGATTCAGAGGCCGTCATGGCCGAAGGCGGCGTTGAGAAAATCGGCCTTTCAGACGGCTTTCTGAAATTCAAATTCAACGGCTCGAAAGAGGTCAAAGAGCTCGGCCTCGTTGACCACAACGGCGCAATCAACGCCGTGCTCTCGCTGCTGACCGACCCGAAATTCGGCTGCATCAAGAGCCTGAAGGAAATCGACGCCGTTGGCCATCGCCTGGTGCATGGCGGCACAAAATTCTCGGGCTCGGTGCTCATCACCGACGAGGTGAAGGCCATGGTACGCGAGTGCTACCCGCTGGCTCCGCTCCACAATCCGGCAAACATGACCGGCGTCGAGGCCATCGATTCGCTGATGCCCGGCGTGCCCCAGGTCGGCGTGTTCGACACGGCCTTCCACCAGACCATGCCGCCCAAGGCCTACATGTATGCGCTGCCCTACAAGTATTATGAAGAAGACGGCGTGCGCCGTTACGGCTTCCACGGCACGAGCCACCGCTACGTGAGCCGCCGCGTGTGCGAGATTCTCGGCGTAGACATCGAGAAGCAGCGCATAATCACCTGCCACATCGGCAACGGCGGCTCTATCACCGCCATTGTCGGCGGCAAGAGCGTGGACACCTCCATGGGTCTGACGCCCACCGAAGGCCTGATGATGGGCACCCGCTGCGGCGACGTTGACCCCGGCGCGCTCACCTTCCTGATGGAGCGCCACGGCCTGACTGACGCCGACATTCAGAAAATGATTAACAAAGAGAGCGGCGTGGCCGCAATCAGCGGCATCTCGAACGACATGCGCGAAATCGAAGCCGCAGTCAATGCCGGCGACGAACGCGCCAAACTGGCCCTCGACATGTATGAGCACCGCATCATCAAGTATGTCGGCGCCTATGCAGCCGAGATGGGCGGAGTGGACATCATTGTCTTCACCGGTGGTGTCGGTGAGAACCAAACCGGCGTGCGCGAAAACGTGTGCGCTCCCCTCGCATTCATGGGCGTGGAACTCGACAAGGCCCTCAACGCCACGGTTCACGGCACCGAAACGGTGATTTCGACCCCCGCCTCGAAGGTCAAGGTCGTCGTGGTTCCCACCGACGAGGAGCTCACCATTGCCCGCGACACCAAGGAAATCGTTGAAAAACTCAACAAATAAGAAGTAAAACAACAAGAAGAAAATATATTTAAGGTAGTATTGGTATGATTAGAGTAGCAATTGTAGGTTACGGCAACATCGGCCGTTACGTATTGGATTCGGTGCTCGAGGCTCCCGACATGGAGCTGGCCGGCATCGTGCGCCGTTCGGCCGCAAACCCTCCCGCAGAGTTGCGCGACTATAAGGTCGTAACCGACATTGCCGAGCTTGGACGGGTGGACGTTGCCGTGCTGGCAACGCCGACGCGTCATGTCGAGGAGAATGCCGCGAAATATCTCGCGGCCGGCATCAATACCGTCGATTCTTTCGATATTCACGGCTCGATTCCCGCCCTGCGCAAGCATCTTGACGCCGTGGCGCGCGAGCATGGCACCGTGTCGGTCATCTCGGCCGGCTGGGACCCGGGTTCTGACTCCGTAGTCAGGGCTCTGATGCTCGCGGCCGCGCCCAAGGGCGTTACCTACACCAATTTCGGCCCCGGCATGAGCATGGGCCACAGTGTCTGCGTGCGCTCGAAAGAGGGCGTGAAAGACGCCATCTCCATGACCATTCCGCTCGGCACCGGCATTCATCGCCGCATGGTCTACGTCGAACTCCTGCCCGGCGCGCGCCTCGAAGACGTGGCGGCCGCAGTCAAGGCCGACCCCTACTTTGCGAGCGACGAGACCCACGTAATCGAAGTCAAGTCGGTTGACGAAGTCCGCGACATGGGCCACGGCGTGAACATGACACGCAAAGGCACCTCGGGCCGCACCCCCTCGCAGCGCCTGGAATTCAACATGGCAATCAACAACCCGGCGCTGACGGCTCAGATTCTCATCGGCGCCGCCCGCGCGGCCATGCGTCAGCAGCCCGGCTGCTACACGCTGATCGAGATTCCGCCGGTTGACCTCCTGCCCGGCTCGCGCGACGAAAACGTGGCCCATCTTGTCTGACCCCCTACGTCTCCGCCAAGCCGATATGGATAAAAAGAACCTGCTGATACTGATTGCCAACGACGACGGAATCGACGCCCGGGGCCTGCGCCATCTGATTGACTGCGTCAACTCCATGGGGCTCGGCGCCGAAATCTATGCCGTCGCCCCCGCCGGACATTGCTCGGGCATGAGCTCGGCCATTACCGTCAACGGCCCCCTGCGCATCATCGAACACCCCGACTATGCCGGCGCGAAGATGTTTGCCGTTACCGGCACGCCGGTCGATTGCGTCAAGCTCGGACTGCACGCAGCCCTGCCGCGCTATCCCGACCTGATGCTCTCGGGCGTGAACCACGGCTCGAACTCAGGCAACTCGAACATCTATTCCGGCACGATGGGTGCCGCAATGGAGGCCTGCATGATCGGCATTCCCTCGATAGGCTTCTCACTGCTCAGCCACGACCCCGAGGCTGATTTCAGCGAGACCACACCGTTCATAAAAAAGATTATCACGACCGTACTTGAGCG
Organism: uncultured Porphyromonadaceae bacterium; assembly: GCA_902495245.1. GTDB lineage: Bacteria > Bacteroidota > Bacteroidia > Bacteroidales > Muribaculaceae > UBA3263. The sequence continues at coordinate 60,723 of CABUWI010000002.1, read as the reverse complement.
CGGGCTGCCTAAGGGCGTCTGCCTCAACGTGAACATGCCCAAAAACTGCACCCCCAAAGGCATCAAGGTTACCGCCTGTGCCGAAGGGCGCTGGACCGAGGAATATCAGGACTACACGTCGCCCCACGGCCAGAAATTCTACTGGCTCACGGGAGTCTACGAAGACTTCGACCCTGAAAATCCCGCCGGCGACAATTACTGGCTTCGTCGCGAATATGTAACCGTTACACCCATTCGCCCCGACCAGACTGCGTTTGACGCCATCGCGGCGCTTTCATCACTCTTAGACTGACAAAATGCCGGAACACTCTGCCGCTTCTTATTCACTCGATTCCATTGCCCGCCTGATTGCCCCCGAGCTGCGCGAGCTCAACGACCGCATATTCCTTGCCCTATCGTCGCCCAACGACATGATGAACGGCATAGTCAAGGAGTATCTGCGCCGCAAGGGAAAGCAGATTCGACCTATTGTGGTGATTCTTTCTGCGCGGCTCTTCGCTCCGGCCGTTACTCCGAAAATCATCTCGGCGGCCGCATCGGTCGAGATGCTCCACAACGCCTCGCTGATTCACGACGACGTCGTCGACGAGTCGCAGCTGCGCCGCAACGAACCGACCATAAACGGCATCTGGGACAACCATATCGCCGTGCTTGTCGGCGACTTTTTCACGTCGACCTCGCTGCAGCTCGCCAACGAAACCGACGACCTGCGCGTAATCGGGGTGATAGCCTCGCTCGGCCGCACGCTCGCCTCGGGCGAACTTGACCAGATTTACAACGCGCGCTATCACCGTCTGAGCCGCGAGGCTTACTTCGCCACCATAGAGCATAAAACGGCCTCGCTCTTCGTTGCCTGCGCCGAAATGGGCGCCTTTGCGGCCAATGTAGGCGCCGACGACGCGCGTCTCGGCGCTCTGCGCCTCTTTGCGCGCAATCTCGGACTGTGCTTCCAGATTACTGACGACATCTTCGACTACTATCCCGACGCGGACCACATAGGCAAGCCCACGGGCAACGACCTGCGCGAAGGCAAGGTTACGCTGCCGCTGCTCAGTGTGCTTCTGCGCGAAGACCCCGTAGTCGAAGGCCGCGACGAGATGCTTGCCCTCGTGGCCAAAGACAATCTGTCGGCCGACGAAATCGGACGGCTCACGCAGTTTGCCATCGACAACGGCGGCATTGACGACGCCCGCCAGGCCATGGCGGCCCTCGGCGCGGAAGCCCGCGAGGCCCTGACCGCAGCTTTTGACGACACCCCTGCGCGCGCCATGCTGCTCGACCTCCTGACCCACGTCATTTCCCGCACCCGCTGATTCCCCCTCAGGGCGTTTTGGGGGTCTGACAAGTCTGACCGGTCTGACCTGTCCGACTTCGATAGTCAAGCCGTGCCCGGTGCATATTTTTGAGATTCAATTGAAAAACGGACGGCGGCTCGCAATGCGCGGGCCGCCGTCGTTATGTTGCGGTGGGAGGTGATTATTTCACGAGGACTTTGCGGCCGTTGATGATGTAGAGGCCCTTGGCGGGACGGAGAACGCGGCGGCCCTGGAGGTCGTAGGCAGCGGCGGCGCCGTTGGCTGCAGCGCTGATTTCGCTGATGGCCATCTTCGGGTCGGCTTCAACGGCAATGGCCGTGGCGGGGTCGTTGACGGTGAGGGTGCAGATGCCGTTTTCGTCGGGCAGAATCTGATCTTCGCCAACCTTGACGATGGAGCCGTCGGCGGGAGTGATTGTCAGTTCGGTGCCTTTGAAGCAGGTGTAGGCGGCGGTGAGGTCTTCAACGGGGGCGATGCGGTCGGCAACAACGGTTGCGGCGGCGCCGTCGGCCACGGTGAAGGTTACGTTGCATTCAACCGGTTCTTCGTTGAGGAAAATCTTCACAACGTCGCCGTTGGCGATAGAGATGGTGAAGTTGCCCGCGCTGGGGGTGAAATATTCGGGGTAGGTGGGATCAACGGCGGTGTTGTTTTTGTAGACGGCGCAGTTGGTGATGGTCTCGCTGTACCAGCTCAGTATGAAAGGGCTCCACGATGCGATGAATTCAATCTCGTTGTAGCCGGTTGAGATGGTGTATTGGTCGCGGTTGCTGTTTTCGAAGTTGAAGTGTTGGGTGGCAGCTTCGCGGTTGTTGATCCAGATCTGGGCCTTCTGGTCCAGAACAAGCTTCTCGACATTGAAGGTGATGACGTCGTTGGCGGCGACCGTGTAGTAGGTGTCGTAGCTCGGGAGAGCGGTGTCGTTAACGTCGACCGAGTTGAGCAGATAGCCGGTGTTGCACTGCCAGCTGATGATGGAGTTGTTTTCGAAGACTTCAATGGTGTTTTCGCCGGCGGTCAGCTCAATGACGTCGTTGCTCGATGAGTAGCCGCGATAGAGGGTGATGGCGGCGGGGTCGGAGATGTTGACTTTAGCGGCGATTTTGGCGTAGGCGTGGGCTTTGATGCTGAATTCGGTGTCGGCCATGATTACCTGCTGGTATGAGCCGTAGGTATATGTGGTCGAGCCGTTGACTTTGAATTCGTCGATGGCATAGCCGTTGCTGAAGTTAATGACGAGGGTCTGACCGGCCAGTACCGTGGCTTTGCCGTCGACAATCTCGACGGGTTCGCCGTTGGCCGTCAGCGAGCTGATGCAGCCGTCGATGTCTTCGCCGTCGAAAGTGAACGTGCAGGTTACGGGTGTGGGCGGAATCACGGCGGTGATGTCAACAATGTCGCCTTCCTTGACGGTGATTTCATAGCGGCTGCCTTGCGGCTCTTTGACTTCTTCGCCGATTTTTACCTGATAGAGGGGCACCATATAGTTTGTCGGGCTGATGCCATACAGCGTCTCCGTGGCCGGGTCGAACTTGATGGTATTCTCGCCGTCTTTCAGCTCAATCGTTCTGCTGTCGCTCATGCGCATGAACAGTACCATCGAGGCGTTGTCGACGTTGACGGTGAACGAGCCTGTGCGGGCGTCGTCGGGATTGTAGGTAACGACTTTCAGGGTCTTGTCGGGATAATCGTAGCTGTTGATATAGCCGCTCCATTTGCCTTGATCGGTATAGCCCATGGCGGTGCCGGTGGCAGCGTCGGTTACCGACTTTACCTCCCAGGGCGAAACGCCTTCAATCTGCACCTGGGTGTATTCGTCGACCGAGATGGGGTTGGCGCCGGTCTGCACGGTGTATTCGGCATAGTTGACATAGACCTTCACGTGGGAGGCATCGTCGATGTCAAGGGTGAAGTTCACCTTGGCCGGTTCTTGCGCGTTGGCGGCGAGGCCGAAGATGGCCGCAGCCGCTGCGCAGAGCATTGTTCTGAACTTTTTCATTTTGTTGTTGTGTGAATAAAATTGATGAATAATAGGGTTTTCAAGGGTTAGCGGAAAAGAATCTTGCGACCTTCCGTGATGTAGATGCGGCCCTTGACGGGGGCGGCGACGCGGCGTCCCTGCAGGTCGAAGAAGACGGCGGGAGCGGCGGGAGTCTCGATGGCTGTCTCGTCTATGCCGGCGCGGTCAACTGTGAGGCGCTCGGTTGTGAGCAGCAGGTTTGGGAACTCGGCGTTGCTCATCACGCACATGATTTTCTCGGGGAAGGTGGCATAGAAAGTGGTGAGGCCGTTGCTGACGCTGTATTCGTCGCCTTCGGCCAGCGCTTCGCCGACGTAGGTGTTGCTTTCGGGGTCGAGCGTGGCTTCACCGAGATACCAGGTGTAGACGGTTTCGGTGTCGCCTACCTTGGCCTGCGACGAGAGGTCGACGATGCCGTCGCTGCATTCAACCGACAGCGGGGCCTGATTGCCGTAGTAGTAGACGGTGAGGTTGGGCATGGCCGAGGGGCGGGGCAGAGTGGCGAACGTGAAGCGGTTGCCGACGAGCGAGAGCACTCTCAGACGCGACTTGACGGGGTCGAGGTTGATGGTTTCGAAGCGGTTTGACGACAGAATCAGCTGCTCGATGGCGGGCAGACCGTTAAGGTCGATGCTTTCGAAGAGGTTGCCGTCGAGGGCCACGCTCCAGAGATTGGGGTTGTTGAACTTGACCGAGGTCAGTTTGTTGCCGCTGAGCACGAGCCAGCCCAGTTTGCCCATTGACGAGGCGTCGAATTCGGTAAATTCGTTGCTGCCGATTTCGAGCGAATAGAGGTCGGGATATTTTGCGGCATAGGGGAAGGCGGTGAACTTGTTGCCCGTGAGCTTCAGTTCGGTGAGTTCGGCGGCGGGCATCTTTATCTGTTCGGGCGTCAGTCCGGCGTCGCAGATGGCCAGAGCCTTAAGTCCGGTCATTGCCGACGCGTCGATGTCGGCCAGCTTGATGCCGTAGAGCGAGAAGACGGTCAGGTCGGCCGGATTCTCATAGGTGTAGATTTTTGCCGTTGCGCCGGGGGTGGTGCTGACGGTATATGACGTAGGCATTTCGGTGGAGACGGCATATTCGGTAAATTCCGTGCCGTCGCCGCGCCAGTCAACGTAGACGGCCGTGGCGCGCGACGCCGTCAGAATCATCTCGCCGGTCGAAGCCTCGGGCGTGGTGAATGAGGCCACGACGGTAGTCGGGGCGCCGACGACTTCGACATCGGTGGTCTTGAGCGTCAGGCCGGGGAAGGCCGGATTGGTCATTTCGCAATAGATGGTGCCGAGGTCCTCTTTGAGGAAGCGGGTGCCACCGTCGACGCAGTCAATGTCAACGCCCTGCACCAGCACGGTGCCCTCGGTGGTTTTCCACACGAAGTCAGTTGCGCGGCCGTCGATTACGCGGTTCTGGGCGGTGAGGTTGACGGCCGGAGCCTTGGCCTGCAGCTGCAGGGGGCGCAGCGGGGCGTAGACATATTCGCCGGGAATATCGGCCGGAAGCGGCAGGGTTTCGATTGTCAGTCCGGTCATGCTCACGTCGAAATGTTCGAGAGCCGAGAACTTGTCGAGTTTCAGCGAAGAGATGGGGTTGTTGCTGACGTTGATGTTGGTCGAGTTGAGCTGATAGGTCAGCGAGAGCTCGCCGACGAGCATGTTGTTGCTCAGGTCAAGGTCGGTCAGGTTAATGAACGACGTGGTGGGAAATTCGGTGAAGAGGTTGTGGCTGACGTTGATTTTTTTCAGCGATGCGCCGTTGACGATTGTCAGCGACTGCAGGCGGTTGTTTGAGGCGTTGAGGTTTGCGAGCACGTTCTTTTCATAGTCGCCGTAGATGCCGCTGAGGTCGAGCGCCGAAATCTGGTTGCCGCTGACGTCGAGGTCAGAGAGGCAGCGGTTATAGCGCAGGTCAATTGTGTAGAGGCCGGCGTTTCTGACGGCCAGGCGGCGCAGCTCGGTGGCCTTTGTGAGGTCGATGTCATAGAGCGTGGTGCCGTCGATTGCAAAGGCGGTCAGCACGTCGCCCTCGGGCATGTAGATGTTGATTTTGCCCGAGAAGTTTTCAGGCACGGCGGCCTTGACGTTGGGCTCGTCGGGATATTGGGTCGTTACGGTGAATTCCTGCCTGGGGCTTTCTCCGCCGAAGTCGAGCAGGAACTTGCGCGGGTTTTCGGCCGAAGCGCCGTCGAGGCCGACGGCAATCGCAAGCTCTTTAATCGAGTAGTCGGCGGTGAGGCTCATGATGAGTGAGGGTTCGCCGGCCTCGTCGGCGGTTTTCACGCGGAAGGGAGAGGTCTGGAGCGAGTAGTCGGCAAAGACGTCGTTTGAGAACTCGACATAGACCGAGTCGCTGACGGCGTTGTTGAACGTGATGATGCCGTCGGCATAGGTGTATTGCGAGTTGTCAAGTTCGACGGCCTCGCCCGTCATGGGTTTGCGCCATACTTTGGCAGTGGTCTCGGTATTTGCGCGCAACACGCGGGCCGACAGGTCGATGGGGGTGCCGACGGTCTGCATGCGGTTCACGGTCAGGGGGCGCTGGTTGTAGTAATATTCGCCCCAGGTGTTCTGCGGCAGCGGCAGGGTGGCATAGTCCATGTCGTTGAACATGAGGTCAACGCTGTAGAGGTTGACGTTCTGCGAGAGGTCGATGCCCGTGAGCAGGTTGTCGCGCAGACCGATGGTGTTGAGGTTGATGTTTTTCGACAGGTCGATGTCGCGCAGGTTGTTTCCGCTGAGCGACAGGAAAATCAGGTTGGGGTTGTTGCTGAGGTCAACATTTTCGAGCTTGACGTCGGTGTTGATGCTGCCCGAGGCGTGGGCCGCCATCAGATATTGCAGCTGCGTGTTCTTGGAGATGTCGATTGACTTTACGCGGGTCTCGGCCACGTTGAAGCTCATCAGTTTCGGGTTTTTGCTGACGTCGACTGTCTCGACGTTGGTCAGCTCGAGGCAGAGCGTTCTCAGCTCGGGGCAGCCCGTGGGGTCGATTTTGTTGATGCCGAAATTATGGTAGGCGTCGAAAACGACCAGATTGGGGTAGTCGCTGATGTTGAAGTCGGGCGACACATGGTCCATAATCGTCATTTCCAGAATCTGAAGGTCGGGTTTCGGCGCACCGACAATCAGCGGCGTCTCGGCCGAGAACGGGTTGTCGTTCAGATAGATTGCCTGCAGCTTGGTGAAGGGGGTGAGGTCGAGAGCGCGGAGCGCGTTATGTTCCATGCTCAGGATTTCCAGGTTTGTCAGTGCCGTCATGTCGATGTCGGTGATGTAAGCGCCGTCCATGACGAGGACATCGATTTTTGTCGGGTCGCCGTAAATCTTGATTATGCCTTCGGCGTCGGCGCGGCCTGGAATCCATGTGCCCTGCCATTCGCCGTCGGCAATCGTGGCGACGTCGAGCTCAATCTCGGTCTTGCCGCTGCCGAAGTCGATGTCAATGTAGGTTTCGGGCTCGGTAGCGCCGATGAGAAATGAGAACTTGTTGGTCTCGCCTATCTCTTTGTAGGCGTCAGAGTGGAGCGTGATGATTGGCTGCTCTTCCGCTTCTTGAGCGGCTGCGCCCAGCGGCAACAGTGCCAGCAGGGCGGTTTTCAGAAATACGTTCATTATATCTTTCTGTCTTTTTTATGTTGTTTTTTCTTTCAATCAGTCGATGACGCTGACCTTGGCCGACCGGCGGCCGTTGACGTTGACGATGTAGACGCCTGGGGTCAGGCCGTTGAGGTCGGCGGTCAGTTCGTCGCCTTCGCCGCTGAACTCGCGCACGCGCTTGCCGTCGAGGGCATAGACGCCGACGTTGAGCGCCGTGGCCTCGCCAAGGAATACGGTGTAGACATTGCGGCCGTCGGCGGCGGTGAGAATGAGCCTGTCATTGTCGGGCACGCTGATGTCGTTTATGCCGGCGCGCCTGATGGCCTCTTTCAGGCCCCCGAGGGCGTTGAACTTGCCGGCACCCCAGCGGCGCATGTCGCCGGCCTTCACGGCGTCGTCAACTATGGCGGTCTCGGCGATGATTTCCTTGACGTCGTCGACCGTCAGGTTCGGGTTGGCTTCGAGCCAGAGGGCGATGCTGCCGGCCACGAAAGGCGTTGACATCGACGTGCCCACCTCTTGCTTCCAGAGGTTGCGGCGGCCGTCTTCGTCGACCACGGCCGAACATGAATAGTTGATGTCGCTTTCGCTCAGCTGCTTGGCATAGGGCCATGAAACGGAGCTGATTATCGCTGCGCCCGGGGCGCAGATTGTGGGCAGCGCGCGGCCGTCGGAGGTCTCGCCGTAGCTCGAGAAGCCGCTGATGCGGCCCGGGGTGAAGCCTTCGCCTTCATAGCGCGACGTGCCGCCGTCGAGGCAGAGCCAGTTCTGACGGGTGTTGTAAGAGCCGACGACGATGATGTTGTGAGCGGCCGCCATGTCGTTGATGGTGTTGTCGGTCGAGCCGTCGGTGAAGCCCTCGACGCCATAGCTTTCAATCCACGTGTTCAGGCCGTCGCCGTAGCAGTTTATGCGATGACCGGGTTCACCCTCGATTTCAAAGCCTATGATATAGTCGTCTTCCTTGTTTTCGTCGGTGTTGGCCAGATAGTAGTCGACCATGCCGTAATAGCGGCCCGTGCTCTCGTCGATTTTGCCGCCGACGCCGACGTAGCCCTCGTAGGCCTTGGCGAAGGTGGGATTCCCGACGATGTCGGTTTCGGTTACCTGATAGTCGGCCGAGCTGGTGTAGTACGTGCCGATATTGTCGCCCACCACCGGCATGGGCAGTGCCTCGCGATAGCCGCGTTTCTTATTGTAGATGACGGCCTTGAGCTTGAACGGAGTCGCGTCGTCGCTCCAGACCTCGACCGATCCGTTGCGGAAGCTGCGGCTGCCTTCAACCTCGGGGTCATATTGGTAGTAATAGGGGTGAATGAACGACTTCACCTTCGTGTCGCCCTCGCTGAACGTTTTGGTGAGGGAGATTTTAAGGTCGCCTTCGTTGCCGGCGCTCATGCAGATGATGGCCTCCTTGCCCGCCAGGTCGAGATATTGGGCCATCTGCGACTTGGGGTCGCGCGGACCCTGGGTCGAACCCAGCGAGAGGTTTATGACCATGGGCCACTGCATGTAGTAGCGGTAGTTCAGCAGCGCCTCGACGCCCTCCGCCACGAACGCGTCTTGCAGGTCGCCGCAGCTGACGCTCAGGTCAGCCTCGGGCGCAATGCCGTAATAGGGGCAGACGTCAAGCTGCGTCAGCGGCGAATTGGCTTCGGGGTGAGTCGGGTCGGTCCAGGGCGTGCCGATTTTTACCGGCCCGTTATAGCTGCCGCCCAGAATGCCAAGGGTGTGGGTGGCGTGATAGGCATTGGGCGTGTCGGTCGTGAAATCTTTGATGTTCGTGTAATTGTAATTGTCGGTAACCACCTTGTTGCCGGCGGCGTTCAGTCGCTTCCAGCAGCAGTAGCCTATGCGCGACTCGCCGTTGGCATAGCGGAAGTTGATGTGGTGAGGGTCGAAGCCCTGGTCGACGATGCCGGCGCAGACGCCCTTGCCCGTGTAGGTGCGTGGCAGGGTGGTGGTGGCCGAGCCGAGCTGAATCTCGTCGATGTTCTGGTCGGCGCGGGCGGCGTCCATGGCGGGCCGGATTGCCTTCTGCAGGCTCATTGCCTTTACGCAGGGCAGCGCCGAAATCTCTTCGGCGCGGTCAACGGGCACGGAGACGATTGCTATTGAGCCGCGGCAGACGCTCACCTCGATGCCCTCGGCTTCGAGGTCGGCGCGGGTGTAGCCGTCGGCAATGGTTATGAATGCGCTCTGAACCCGGGCGTCGCGGCCGGCGGCCGGCGAGGCCTTGAAGCGCGACGGCGTCGAGGCCTTGCGTTCGATGGCCTGACGCCGAAGGGTCGACATGCTCTGAAGGTCGAGACGTTGTGCGGCCGTATCCGCTACGGCCAACACGAATGGCAACAGTAAGATAGCTGCTTTTTTCATTGTTGTTGTGATAAAAGATATAGTTGCGTTTTGAAATAATAGCAGTTGCAGGGTGAGGAGAGAAGAGCAATAGCAAATATATAATACGTTTACGCGCGCAAAGTTACGCAAAATTCGCGAAATGACAAAATCTCCGCGAAACGACACGGTAAATTTGCATAGTTGCGAAAATATTCCGATATTTGCGCCTGCAGACCCGTCTATAGAAGCCCGGGCCGGGGTTCGGGGCGGGTCGGCAGACATATAATTGAATGCGTTTATCTAACGCTTGATTCTTGACTTACAGAGATTCTCGCAAAATTTCCAATATCCGTCAGGAATAAAGCAACGATAGATGCCCGTGGATATGTATATCCCTGACCTCGGGTCGTGGCCTCGCGAGAGAGTCATTGCCCGATGGCGAGATTGCATATACAGGCGTGGGCTTCTTGGGTTGCTCGTTCTTACGGATATGGGCAATGCGAGAAGCCTCTGTAAGTGGGAACGAGCCAACGATACAGACACTCGCGCCTTCTTTTTTTTGTATATGCCCGAATCAGGAGTCGTCTATAGGGCGCCATTCATAACACATTTATGAAAAACAAAACATTTATTGTCGGCTTGCTGGCATTTTGTGCAGTGATGGGGTCTTCATGTGCCTCGGTCTGGACAAAAGGAAGCAAGGAAATCACGTTCAAAGGAGTTCCGGGTACGCGCATTTCAGAAGAAAAAGGGAACAAATTCATCACAATCATCGACAGTAACGGCTTTTCCACTGTCAAAATCGGCAAAAAGCTTAAGTCCAAGCCGATAGTGGCGACCAAAGACGGCTATGTGCCTAAATATTACACCATGAAGACAAAGATTCAGGGCGCATTCTGGTGCAATCTGCTTTTCGGCGGTATTCCCGGCATGGCAATCGACGCCGCTACGGGTAAAATGATGACCTGGAAAGACAAAACCATTGATATGACTCTGCAGCCGGAAGAAACAAATGACGAAGAGGAACCGGTCATGATTGTGGCTCAGGAAGTCTTGCCTGCGCCGCAGCAGGCGGTGTCGCGCAACAATCCCGGTGCAACCGATATGGAAAACACGGTGATTCGCTGGTATATCGATTCCGACCCGCGGGGCGCGCGGCTGTTTTATCGCGTAATTTCGAGCGTGCCGTCAGAGGTAAAGAACACGAATGAAACATACATGATGACTACGCCATATGAAGAGACCCGCAGTTTCAACATCGAGGGCCTTACATATGAAAATTCTCGCAACGTAACCATCGAGTTGAAAGTTTCGAAGCGCGGCTATGAAGACCAGATTAAACGCTTCAATGTGCGTCAGGCTCTTGACCAGCAGGAAATAAGCTCGTTCTTTGAACTCGTGGAAAAATCGAAGTAAACCATCAGTCAATTTATTCACCAAACAATTTTTTTCACAATGAAAACTCTTGTCAAATTCTTTATGGCTTTATGCCTGTCGGCAACGGTATCTGCAGTTGCCGATGCAAAAAATTACGAACTGCTCGTTCAGACCGAACCCGATGGGGCCGAGGTGATTCTCAACGGCGTTACGGTGGCGGAATCTACTCCCGCAGTGCTTACTCTTGACCAGAAAGTGCTGACCAAAACCATGATTTTTAAGTTCGTGAAAGAGGGTTACGTGTCTAAGTCGCTGCCTGTTTCATATACGAAGAAAGAACTTAAGCTCAACCCGAAGGTGTATTGCAAACTCAAGCGCGACCCCAAGGCCGTCGCAGCCGAGCAGCAGCGTGCTTTGCAGCAGACGTCGGCATCGGAAAAGACCCACACCGTTGCTCAGGACCGCGAGCGCGTTAGCCGCAACAATGCCGGAAGCACCACGATGGAGCAAACGATTCTGCGTTGGTTTTTCGACTCGGACCCCCGCGGCGCGAGAATATATTGGCGCGTGATTTCAAGTGTGCCCGCCGAGGTGAAGAACACAAATGAAACATATCTGATGACAACGCCTTATGAAGAAACACGCAGTTTTGGCATCGAGGGCCTTACTTATGACAATTCGCGCAACGTAACTGTTGAAATCAAGGTGTCAAAGCGTGGCTACGAAGATCAGGTAAAACGTTTTAATGTGCGTCAGGCTCTGGATCAGCAAGAAATCAGCGGCTTTTTCGAACTTGTCGAAAAAGAACGCCCTCAGCGTCGCTCAGAGAGTTCTGAAAGAGAAGACGACGATGAGTAAACCTTGCGGTTTGCTCGATGGTTTATTTTCGGCGTGGCGGGGCGCGGGTTGCGAAAGTTGAATTTATTGCGTACCTTTGCACGCTGAAAATAAACCAATCACAAAGATATATTTTATTATGACAGCTTATGTTTTTCCCGGCCAGGGCTCGCAGTTTACGGGCATGGGCAAGGAACTTTATGACACCAATCAGGAGGCCCACGACCTTTTTGAGAAGGCAAACGAGATTCTCGGTTTCCGCATCACCGACCTCATGTTCGAGGGCACAGACGAAGACCTGCGTCAGACGGCCGTTACGCAGCCTGCCGTGTTCATTCACAGTGTAATCACGGCCCGCATTCTCGGCGCCGACATCAAGCCCGACATGGTTGCGGGCCACTCGCTCGGCGAGTTCTCGGCGCTTGTCAGCTGCGGCGCTTTGAGTTTTGAGGACGCCCTGCGCCTTGTCAGCGCGCGCGCCAAGGCCATGCAGAAGGCATGTGAGCTGCGCCCGTCGACCATGGCCGCCATCATAGCCCTGCCCGACGAAAAGGTTGAAGAGATTTGCGAATCGGTAGAAGGCGTGGCCGTGTGTGCCAACTTCAATTGCCCGGGTCAGATTGTGATTTCGGGTGAGATTGATGCCATCAACGCTGCCTGCGAGGCCGCCAAGGCCGCCGGCGCCAAGCGCGCGCTGCCGCTGAAGGTGGGCGGTGCGTTCCACAGCCCCCTCATGGAGCCCGCACGCGCCGAGCTCGCTTCGGCAATCGAGGCTACCGAGTTTCACACCCCCGCATGTCCCATCTATCAGAATGTGGACGCGAAGCCCCACACCGATCCGGCCGAAATCAAGGCAAACCTCGTTGCGCAGCTCACCGCCCCCGTGCGCTGGACTGCCACCGTGCAGAACATGATTGCCGACGGCGCGACCGAATTCATTGAGTTCGGCCCCGGCAAGGTGCTTCAGGGTCTCGTGGCCAAAATCAACCGCGAAGTCGCCGTGAGCGGCCGGTGTTAAATAACAAATGTGAAAAACGGCTGCAAAATCCGACAGCGAACGTTAAAATCGGTTAAAATCGGGAAGTAATTTTGCAAAGTCAAAATATGTTCCTAACTTTGCAGTGTGTGTTTTTCATAGTATTAGATTAAGATAAAGGTTAAGAAGCGAGTCGTCGGGATGACGATTCGCTTTTTTCGTAGAGCCTGCGTGCGCGCGAGGCCCGGACAAAAACAAAAATTCTTAATTCTTAATTTTTAATTCTTAATAATTATTCGTAACTTTGCGCAGTTTTTCAAGCAAATGAGTATTCGCAAACAATGGGAAAGTTTACAGAATATAAACTGATGCTCAAGAGTTTGCCTGAGGGCAAGCACTCTTTTGAGTACCATCTTGACAAGCAGTTCTTCATCAACATGGAGAATGCTGACGTGCGCGATGCCGACGTTAAGGTTCTGCTCGACGTCGACCACCGCGGCGATGCTTACATGCTTGCCTTCCGCCTGTCCGGCACGCTCACGGTGCTGTGCGACAGGTGTCTGGACGAGCTGCCGCTTGACATCGATACGACCTATGCGCTCACCGTCAAGTATGGCGAGGAGTATAACGACGACAGCGACACGCTGCTGGTCATTCCGGAGAGCGATAATTATCTGAACGTGGCCTACATGCTCTATGACACGGCAGTGCTGGCCATTCCGCCGCGCCATGTCCACCCTCAGGGCAAGTGCAACCGCGCCATGAGCGCCCTCAATAAAAAATACGGAGTCAGAAACGCCGACGACGAGGACGCCGAGCTTGAGCGCGACCTCATTGACGAGATGGACTCCGCCGACCCTTCAACAACCGAAGATTAGCTCAAAACCCGACAATAATCAACCGAATTTAACAACAACAAAAACAGATAAAGCACAATGGCACATCCTAAACGCAAACAATCGAAGACCCGCACCGCCAAACGTCGCACTCACGACAAAGCACAAATGCCCACAATCGCCGTATGCCCCAACTGCGGCGCATGGCACATCTACCACACCGTCTGCGGCGAATGCGGTTTCTATCGCGGCCACGTCGTTATCGAGAAGAACGAAGCTATCTGATCTGACGCAGGCTTCGCTTCGCTAAACGTTTAACACCAAAAGAAAAGAAATGCTCCACGCTCGAATTTCAGGAGTGGCCTCTTATCTGCCCGACGGCATTCTCGACAACGAGATGCTGTCGAAGATGGTAGACACCAACGACGAGTGGATTACCACCCGCGTGGGCGTCAAGACGCGCCACATTCTGGAGGATTCAAGTCTCGGCTCGTCCTTTATGGGTTCAAAGGCCGTGGCAAAACTTCTTGAAGAGACCGGCACGAAGCCCGAAGAGGTTGACCTGCTAATTTGCTGCACGTGCAACCCCGACTATCGTTTCCCCTCGACAGGCTCGATTATCTGCCATGACCTCGGCCTTAAAAACGCCTACAGCTATGACCTCGAGGCCGCATGTGCCGGCTTCTTGATCGGCCTGCAGGACGGCGCGGCATACGTGCGCTCCGGCCTGCGCAAAAAGGTTGTTGTCGTGGCCGCTGAAAAGATGTCGTCGATGACCGACTATACCGACCGCTCAACCTGCCCTCTGTTCGGCGACGGCGCTGCAGCCATGCTGCTCGAACCGACGGAAAAGGAGGTTGGCATCATGGACGGTCAGTTCTATGTTGACGGCAGCGGCTGCCATAACCTGATAATGAAGGCCGGCGGCAGCGCCAAGCCTGCGAGCCACGAAACGGTCGACGCCCACGAGCATTATGTCTACCAAGAGGGCCGCGCGGTCTATAAGCACGCCGTAACGAACATGCTCAACTCCTCGCTGGAGGTTGCGCAGCGCAACGGCCTGACCATGGAGAGCGTCGATTGGTTCATTCCCCACCAGGCCAACCTGCGAATCATCGAAGCTGTTGCCGACCGCGCCGGGATTGACCGCGAGAAAGTGTTGGTCAACATTCAGCACACGGGCAATACGTCGGCCGCCTCGATTCCCATCTGCATAGCCGAATTCAAGGACCGCCTGAAGAAAGGCGACAAACTCTTGCTGACGGCTTTCGGCGCCGGATTCACATGGGGCGCCATGTATGTTGTCTGGGATATCTGACCGTTTGACCGACAGTTCCTTTTCAACAGGAATCAGACAATTTTCAGCGCGCGGATGCTTACCCCCGAAAGAGACGGGGCAAGCAGCCGCGCACTTTTAGTCAAACCAACCGACTGCGGCAGGCGTTATTGTCTAAAGTAACATTCATAACCGGAATCATCAGTCATGGAAGAAAATACAACTTCTCAGCCCCAACATAAAGCGGGGTTCGTAAATATTGTCGGAAACCCCAATGTCGGCAAGTCGACTCTCATGAACCGCCTGGTCGGCGAGCGCATGAGCATCATCACCCCCAAGGCGCAGACAACGCGCCACAGAATCACGGGCATCGTGAACACCCCCGACTATCAGATTGTCTTTTCCGATACTCCCGGCGTGCTCAAGCCCCGATATAAGATGCAGGAGGCGATGCTGGAGTTCAGTCAGGAAGCGCTGACCGACGCCGACATTCTGCTTTATGTAACCGACGTGGTCGAGGACCCCGAGAAGAATGCGGACTTTCTGGCCAAAGTGGCCAAGGAGAAGGTGCCCGTGCTGCTGGTAATCAACAAGATTGACCTGCTCAGCGGCGATGGAGGCGAGCTGGTGCACATTGTCAACGACTGGCAGAACCGACTGCCCAACGCCGAGATATTCCCGATTTCGGCCACTGAAGACTTCAATGTGGACAACCTGATGAAGCGCATTGTGGAGCTGCTGCCGCCGTCGCCTCCATATTTCGGCAAGGACGCGCTGACCGACAAGCCCGCCCGCTTCTTCGTAACGGAAATCATTCGCGAGAAGATTCTCGAGAATTATGACAAGGAGGTGCCATATTCGACCGAGGTCATTGTTGAAAAGTTTGAAGAGAAAGAGAATTCGATTCACATAATGGCCGTCATCTATGTTGAGCGCGATTCGCAGAAGGGCATTCTCATCGGCCGTCAGGGCGCAATGCTGAAAAAGGTTGGCACCGCCGCGCGTAAAGACATCGAGACATTCTTCGGCAAGAGCGTCTATCTGGAGCTCTTTGTCAAGGTTGAGCCGAACTGGCGCAATCGCGAAAATAAATTAAAAGCCTTTGGCTATATACAGTAAAGCAAACGTATGGGACAATTAGTTGCAATTGTCGGACGCCCGAACGTGGGCAAGTCTACTCTCTTTAACCGACTGACGCAAAGCCGTCTCGCCATCGTGGACGAGACCGCCGGCACCACACGCGACCGCCAGTATGGCAAGGTCGACTGGAACGGCCGCGAGTTTTCGATAATCGACACGGGCGGCTGGGTAGTGAACTCGGAAGACATTTTCGAGGGCGAAATCAACAAGCAGGTCGAACTCGCAATCGAGCAGGCCGACGAGATTCTGTTCGTGGTCGACGCCATGAACGGTGTAACGGACCTCGACGACCATGTGGCCGCAATTCTGCGCCGCAGCAAGAAGCCGGTAATTCTTGTGGCCAACAAGGTCGACTCGAGCGACTGGCTCTACAATGTGCCCGAGTTCTACAGTCTCGGCCTCGGCGAGCCATATCCGATAAGCGCCGTGAGCGGTTTCGGCACGGGCGATCTGCTCGACGAGATTGTCAAGAAATTGCCTGAGGCGGACGAAGAGGAGGCTGAGCGCCTCGACAATCTGCCCAAGTTCGCGATTGTCGGCCGCCCGAATGCAGGCAAGTCGTCGCTCATAAACGCGTTTATGGACGAAGACCGCCACATCGTAACCGACATTGCCGGCACCACACGCGACAGCATCTATACCCGCTACAATAAGTTCGGCTTTGATTTCTATCTGGTCGACACCGCCGGAATCCGCAAAAAGAACAAGGTCAACGAGGATATCGAGTATTATTCGGTGATTCGTTCGGTCCGCGCCATCGAGGCGAGCGATGTCTGCATCTTGATGATTGACGCCACACGCGGCATCGAAGCTCAGGACGCCAATATCTTTTCGCTGATTCAGCGCAACAAGAAGGGCCTGGTTGTCTGCATCAACAAGTGGGATCTGGTCGAGAACAAGTCGCAGGAGGCGATTGCCCATTTCGAGGCGGCCGTGCGCGACCGCTTCGCTCCGTTCACCGACTTCCCGATTATTTTCGGGTCGGCACTGACCAAACAGCGCATTCACAAGGTGCTCGAAACGGCCGTGAAAGTGTATGACAACCGCAATCGCCGCGTTCCCACCGCGAAGCTCAATGAAGTCATGCTCGCGGCCATCGAGGCCTATCCGCCGCCTGCAAATAAAGGCAAATATATCAAAATCAAATATATTACGCAGCTCAAGGAGCAGCGCATTCCCACGTTTGTCTTTTTCTGCAACCTGCCCCAATGGGTCAAGGAGCCTTATCGTCGTTATCTTGAGAACAAGATTCGCGAGAACTGGGACTTCACCGGCACGCCTATTAACATTTTCATGCGCGAAAAATGAAACTCCCGCAATCGCATCGCCGTCCCTACCGCCTGGGTGTGTGCCTGAGCGGCGGGGGCGCACGCGGTTTCGCTCACATCGGCGCCATGAGGGCCCTGCGCGAGCTTGGCCTCGTGCCCGACATCATTGCCGGAGTGAGTGCCGGCAGCGTCGTGGCCGCCTTTTATGCCGCCGGGCTGCTTAACGACTATTCCAACGATCCGCTGCTCAGGCTGTTTACGACCCATAAGTTTCGCGACTTTGTCGAAGTGCATGTTCCCCGAGAGTCATTTCTGTCGCTTGACCGTTTCCGGCGCCTGATCGGCGAAACAATTCCTTATGACAACATCGAAGAGCTGCCGATAAAGACCGTAATCTGCGCCACCGACATCGATGCCGGCACGAAGAAGGCGTTCACCTCGGGGGTGATTGCAGATTGCGTGGCGGCGTCATGCTCCATGCCGATTGTTTTTGACCCCGTAACGATTGACGGGCATCGATATGTCGACGGGGGCGTTTTGCACAACCTGCCTTCGTGGGCCATTCGCCATCTGTGCGACAAGTTGATCGGCATCAACTGCTCGCCGATGTATCAGGCTCCGCCGGCAAAAAACATCATTGACATAGCGCGCCGCAGCTATGCATTGATGTCGAAAAACAATGTCATTCCTGACATGGAACTGTGTGATGTCGTCGTGAACCTCACAGAGACCGCCGACCATCAGGTCTTCGACCTCCATGAGCTGGAGCTCGTGGTTGAAAGCGGCTACCTCACCACCCTCAAAACCCTCGAGTCTACTTCGCAATCCTTGCGGCCCACGCGATGAGGCGGAAGCCGCCGAGGTAGGTGGCGATGACGGCGAGTTTGTTCTTGAGCCGCACGCGCGGATTCAGCAGCGATTCGCGGCGATAGCGGAGAATGATTTCGCGGCAGCGCCGCTCGATTTCCGGCTCATCGCAGCGGTGGCGATTGAGCAGCACAAAGATATTGAACGCCGCGCTCAGGGCGCGGTCGCGGGCCGCCGGCAGCAGCGCGGGGTGATTCTGCTCCATAAAGGCAATCATGCGCTCGACGACGTCGAGCACCACCGCACGCTCGGGCGTGAAGTTCTGCATGTAGCTTGCCGGATTGATTGTGTATAGATATAGCGGCGTGGGCGTCCATGCAATCCGCTCGGCATGCAGAAACAGTCTGTAAAACAGGTCAAGGTCTTCAAAACGCCCGTCGCGAAACCGCTCGTCGGCAAATATTGATTTCTTGAACAGCTTGCCGGATACGGACGGATTATGCCGCTTTTGGTACAATGTATCTGCGATGGCAGTTGTCGCATCTGAGACTATCAACTCTCCGGAAGCGGGATATTCTTCCTTTATCGCACTCTTTTCTTTAGAAGCGCGCAGCATCGGCGCTGCGGCTATCTCGCAGCCGGTCGTGAGTATGATTTGCCTGAGGCGTTCAAGAAAACGCGGGGCAAAGCGGTCATCACTGTCAAGAAAGGCAATGTATGAACCTTGCGCATTGTCTATGCCCAGATTGCGGGCGGCAGAAGGTCCGCTGTTGCGGGGCATGGCGAGGGCGCGGATTCGGGAGTCGGAGGCGGCATATCGGCGGCACACGGCGGCAGAGCCGTCGGTCGACGCATCGTCGATGAGCAGCAGCTCCCAGTCTGTAAAACTCTGGGCCAAAACGCTTTCGATGCACGGCTCGAGCAGCGCTCCCGCATTGTAGACAGGCACTATGACAGAAATTTCAGCCATTATGTTCATAAAACGTAGCTGAGTTCGGAAAAATTGTGTAACTTCGCGGTGATATGAATCGCGAACACAAAATTTATCAGGTAACATTGGCCGGCAGCATAGTGAATTTTCTGCTGGTAGTCTTCAAATTCTTTGCAGGAATCGTCGGGCGCAGTTCCGCCATGATAGCCGACGCGGTTCATTCGCTGTCGGATTTTGTCAGCGACATCGTCGTGCTGCTTTTTGTGCGCATATCGGGCAAACCGCAAGATGCCGACCATGATTACGGACACGGCAAATACGAGACTCTCGCCGCCGTCATCATCGGCTTGATGCTTGGCGTTGTAGGTTTCGGAATTATGTATAACGGCGCGACAGCCATATATGATGCGTATGCTCACGGTCTGATGCCGGCAATGCCCAACTACTGGGCGCTGAGTGCGGCCGCCTTGTCAATTGTTCTGAAAGAAGCGATGTATTGGTACACCATAGTCTGGGGGCGCAAGCTCGACTCAGCCGCGCTGCGCGCAAACGCATGGCATCATCGCAGCGACGCGTTCACGTCGGTGGCCACACTGATTGGCATCGGCGGCGCGATGGCTCTCGGCGAGCGCTGGCGCATACTCGACCCGCTGGCGGCCGTGGTGGTCAGCGTATTCATTATAGTGGCCGCATATCGGCTCATGAAGCCCGGCATAGACGAACTGCTTGAAAAATCGCTCGGCGAAGCCGAAAAGCGTCAGATAACCGAGATTCTCACGCAAACGCCTGGCGTAGTGAGGATTCACCGCCTGTGCACCCGCCGAATCGGCACGCGCGCCGCAATCGAGGTGCACCTGAAGATGGACGCGAATCTGCGCCTGAAAGACGCCCACGACATCGCCTCCGAAGCCGAGCGTCGTCTCCGTGCTGCGTTCGGCCCCCAGACCCACATCTCCATTCACATGGAGCCCGTGTTGGTGTAAAAGTCTTAAAGTTGGAATAAATGGCGCGGGCGGTTTGCACCGCGAAAAATTGTTCATATCTTTGCGCTAACAAAATTGTTAGTCTGTTTGGTTAAACCTGATTGTTTATGGAAGAAGTGAGTGAACAGAAGCCGTCGACCGAGGAACTGATTCTTCGTGCGGCCGAGCGTGAGTTTCTCGACAAGGGTTATGCCGGGGCGCGCACTGCGGCCATTGCCGAGGCGGCCGGCGTTACGCACGCCATGCTGCATTATTATTTCCGGTCGAAGGATAAATTGTTTGAGCAGATAGTCGCCGAGAAGATGAAGAAGCTGGGCGACATCATGTTCGGCGCGTTCAGCAATGCGGAGTTGCCGCTGAAAGAGCGGGTGATTCAGGGCGTTGAGCGGCATTTTGACTTTTTGGCGTCGAATCCTGATTTGCCGCGGTTCATAACCAACGAGATTGCTTGTCGTCCGGAGCGCATTGAGCTGATGCGGGCGCAGCTGCTGAGCAAGGCGTCGGATATGCTCATGGCGCTGCAGAGCGAGTTTGACCGGTTGCCCGGGCCGAGAATTGACGCGCTTATGCTCTTTGTGGATCTGATTTCTCTTAATGTTTTCCCGTTTATAGCCGCGCCGCTGCTTGAGAAGGTGGTGGGAGAGCCGGTCTACGGGACTTATGAAGATTTCTTGCAGGCACGCAAGCGCGCGAATGTGAAAACTATTCTTGAAAAGTTAAATTTACAATAGATATGAAACTCAGACAATTGACAATGGCCCTCGTGCTTCTGGCCTCAACGGTGCCGGTTTGGGCGCAGCTGACGCTTGGCGAGTGCGTGAGGCTTGCGCAAGAAAATTACCCGCTGATTGCCAAGTATGAGTTGCTTGAGCGCACGTCGGCCGTCGAGCTTTTTGACATCAACAAGAGCTGGCTGCCGCAGATCGGAGTGTCGGGACGGGCAACAGTGCAGAATGCGGTGCCATCATATCCCGACGTGTTGAAGAACGTGATGGAGCAGATGGGCACGTCGGTGCCGGGACTGCAAAAGCTGCAATATAAAGTCGGAGTGGATCTGAACCAGGCGGTGTGGGACGGCGGCGCGAGCAAGTCGCAGCGCTCTGTGGTGCGGGCGTCTGAGGCCGAGCGCCGCGCGGCTCTCGACGTTCAGCTCTATGCCATTCGCGAGCGGGTCGAGAATCTTTATTTCGGCATTCTGCTCTATGACGAGCAGGCCGAGCAGATTCGCTCGATGAAGTCGCTGCTTGAAAGCAACCTGCAGCGGGTCAGGTCGATGAATGAGCATGGCGTGGCCATGCAGAGCGACGTCGACATTATCGAGGCGCAGCTGCTCACGACGAGCCAGCAGCTGACGCAGGCCGCCGACGAGGCGCAGACATTGCGCCGTCAGCTCGGCCTGTTTATCGGCCGCGAGGCGGGTGAGTTGGCTCGCCCAGATGCGTCGATGCCGACCGACATGACCGTGAAACGTCCCGAGCTCGGCCTGTATGCCGCCAGAATTGCGGCCAACGATGCGCGCCGGGCCGAAATCAAGGCGTCGCTGATGCCGCGCATCGGGGTGTTTGCCCAGGCCTATTACGGCTATCCGGGTTTCGACAGCTTCAAGAGCATGATGAGCCGCGACCTGACCTTCAATGTGATGGCCGGAGTGTCGGTTACGTGGAACATAGGCTCGTTCTACTCCCGGGCCAACCGCGGGCGCCGGCTGAGTCTGGCCTCGGCCGAGGCGGAGGCCGACCGCGACGTGTTTCTGTTCAACTCGGACATGCAGGTGCGCTCGCAGACGGGGCGCATTGAAGAACTGAGGCGCGTCATGGCCGACGATGCCCGCATCGTCGAGTTGCGCGGGTCGGTGCGCAAGGCGGCCGAATCGCAGCTCGACAACGGCGTCATCGACTCTTTTGCCCTTCTCTCTAAAATCACCGAAGAAAACCAGGCGCGCCTTGCTGCGACTTATCATGAAATACAGCTGCTGCAGGCCATTTGCCAACTGAAATATACTGTAAACCAATGAAAACAACAGCATTCACACTTCTTGCGGCCGTTGCCGCTGCCCTGCTCGCCTCGTGTGGACCCGACCGGGACTATGACGCTACCGGCATATTCGAGTCGACCGTAGTAACTGTTCCGGCCGAGACTGCTGGCAAGATTCTTGCCATCAATGCCGAAGAGGGCGACACCGTGGCCCTCGGCGAGGAACTGGCGCTGGTTGACACCACGCTCATGTCGCTTCAGCTCAGGCAGCTTGAGAGTCAGAAATCGTCGGTGGCCGCGTCGGCGCCCGACGTGTCGCTGCAGGTTGCCGAACTGCGCACGCAGATTGCGCATCAGAGCGGCGAGGTTGAGCGCATCGGCCGTCTGCTGGCCGACGGCGCAGCCACTCAAAAACAGAAAGATGACGCCGAAGCTCAGCTACACTCCATGCGCGGGCGGCTGGACGCCATGCTGTCGTCGCTCGGCAAGAACCGCTCATCGGTGGCCGACAATGCCCTTGCGCTGCAATATCAGGCCGAGCAGCTGCGCGAGCAGATTGACCGCAGCCGCGTCAAGTCGCCAATCGGCGGCACGGTGTTGCAGAAACTGGCCGAAGCGGGCGAATATGCTTCGCCCGGCAAGCCGCTGCTGCGCATCGCCAACCTTGACGACATATATCTGCGCTGCTATTTTACGGCCGAACAGCTTGCCGACGTCAATCTCGGCCGCGAGGTTACGGTGATTGCCGACTTCGGCGGCGACAAGCGGTTTGAATATCCCGGCAGGGTGGTGTGGATTGCCGCCGAGAGCGAGTTCACTCCCAAGTCGATTCAGACTGCCGATTCGCGTTCCAATTTGGTCTATGCCGCCAAAGTGGCCGTCAGGAATGACGGCCGGCTGAAACTCGGACAATACGGCGAAGTGAAGTTATGACGCCCGCTATCGACATCAGCAGCCTCAGCAAGAGCTATGGCGCGGTCAAGGCGCTCGACCGGGTGAACCTCAGGGTGGAGCGGGGCGAACTGTTCGGGCTTATCGGCCCCGACGGTGCCGGCAAGACCACACTGTACAAGATTCTGACCACACTGCTGCCGCCCGACGGCGGCACGGCAACTCTGGGCGGTCTCGACGTGGGGCGCGATTACCGGCGCATACGCTCGACAATCGGCTATATGCCCGAGCGCTTCTCGCTCTATCCCGACCTGACTGTGAACGAGAATCTGCATTTTTTCGCGTCGCTGTTCGGCGTCAGGGTTGAAGACAACTTTGACCTCGTCGCGCCGATTTTCGGGCAGCTGGCCAAGTTTCCGAATCGCCGCGCCGGCGCTCTGTCGGGCGGCATGAAGCAGAAACTGGCGCTTAGTTGCGCGCTGATTCACCGGCCCGAACTGCTGTTGCTCGACGAACCGACCACGGGGGTTGACGCCGTGAGCCGCAATGAGTTCTGGGAGATGTTGGGCGGTTTGCGCGCCAAGGGCATCACCATCATGGTCTCGACCTCATATATGGACGAGGCCGAGCGCTGCGGGCGGATTGCGCTGATTGACCGCGGCCATATTCTCGACGTGGACACTCCGCATGCGCTGACCTCACGGTTCGAGGGGCGGCTTTTTGCCGTCTCGGCCTCGCAGATGTATCGGCTGCTCGAGTTGCTGGGCAAGACGGAGGGAGTGGAAAACTGCTATACTTTCGGCGCGTCGCTGCATGTGGTCGCCGGCCGTGAGTTCGACCCCGGGCGTGCCGTCGAGAACCTGCGCGCACGCGGTCTTACGGACGTGTCGGTCGAGCCCGTGGCGCAGCCTACGATTGAAGATTTGTTCATTAAATTAGCATCTAAATGAGCACGACTTCGGCCATAACGGTCAGAAATCTGACCAAGACTTTCGGCAATTTCATTGCGGTAGACGGCATTACGTTCGATGTCGGACGCGGCGAGATTTTCGGTTTTCTCGGTGCGAACGGCGCCGGCAAGACCACGGCCATGCGCATGCTCTGCGGACTGAGTGTCCCCTCGGGCGGCAGCGGCAGCGTGGCGGGTTATGACATATGCACGCAGGCCGAAGAGCTGAAGCGCCACATCGGCTACATGAGCCAGCGCTTCTCGCTCTATGACGACCTGACCGTTGAGGAGAATCTGCGCCTTTTCGCCACGATTTACGGCATGACCGACGAGAAAATCCGCGAGGTTACGGACCGGCTGTTCCGTGCGCTCGCAATGGAGGAGATGAGACGCGCCAGAGTGAAATCGCTGCCCACCGGCTGGAAGCAGAAACTGGCCTTCTCGGCCGCCACGATTCACGAGCCTGACGTCGTGTTTCTCGACGAGCCCACCGGAGGTGTCGACCCGATTACGCGGCGACGTTTCTGGGAACTGATTTACGAGGCTTCGTCGCGGGGCATGACCGTGTTCGTTACGACCCACTATCTCGACGAGGCCGAATATTGCAACCGGGTGTCCATAATGGTTGACGGCCGCATAGCCGCGCTCGACACTCCGGCGCGGCTCAAGGAGCGCTACGGAGTGAAGACGATGGAAGAGGTGTTCCGCACGGTGGCCGGAGGCGCCACGCGCGGGTAGCGCAGAAAGGAGAAGAATATGTCTGTATTTCAATCGATGGTCAAGAAAGAGGCGCTGCACCTTGTGCGCGACCTTCGCACGCTGCTGATTGTACTCATAATGCCGATGGTCTTGCTGCTGCTTTTCGGTTTCGCCATATCGACCGAAGTCAACAATGTGCGTGTGGCCGCCGTGGTTGACCGCTATGACGACGGGACGCGCCGCGCGCTTGCGCGCATCGGCGAGAATCCCTATTTCACCTTTGCGGGCGTCGTGGCGCCCGGCAAGTCCGAGGCGATGATGCGCCGCGGCGAGATTGACGCTGCCGTGGTGTTTCACGGCGGCGGCAGGCAGGTGATTGTCGACGCCTCGAACACGACGTCGGCTCAGGCCGCGGCAGCCTATCTCGAGGGCGTGCTGTCGTCCGAGGCAGGCGCGGCGGCGCCGGTGCTGACGTCGACCATGTATAATCCGCAGCTCAAGAGCGCTTATAACTTCGTGCCGGGCGTGATGGGCATGATTTTCATTCTGATTTGCGCCATGATGACTTCGGTTTCGATTGTCAGCGAAAAAGAACGCGGCACGATGGATCTGCTGTCGGTGTCGCCCGTGAATCCGCAAACGGTTATTCTGGGCAAGCTCGTGCCTTATCTTGTGCTGTCGTGCATCATTCTGTCAACGATGCTTCTGTTGGCCTATACGGTGCTGGGGCTGCCATATTCGGCGGCTGTGGTGAACGTGGTTTGGATTTCGCTGCTCTACATCGCGCTGTCGCTCGGTTTCGGGCTGCTGATTTCGTCGGTCGTCAACACTCAGGTAACGGCGCTGCTTGTTTCGGGGGTGCTGTTCATGATTCCGGTGATTATGCTGTCGGGCATGATATTCCCTATTGACAATATGCCGAAGGTGCTTCAATGGCTGTCGTGCGTCATTCCGGCGCGATGGTACATCTCGGCAATGCGCGCGCTGATGATTCAGCAGTTGCCCGTGAGCTACGTCATGACCGAGGTGGGGGTGTTGGGCACGATGGCCGCCTTCGTGTTGCTTCTTGCCGTGAAACAATTAAAAACAAGAAGATGAATCTGAGAATTCTGAAAATATTGTTGCGTAAGGAGATTCTGTTGCTGCGCCGCAATCCGTTCATTCCGCGCATAATCGTGGCGATGCCGCTGATGGTGATGCTCGTGATTCCGCTGGTGGCCAACATGGACGTGAAAAATGTCGGAGTGGCTGTGGTTGACAACGACCGATCGCAGCTTTCGCGGCGCATTGTCGCCGACATGGCCGCATCTGAGTTTCTTGACGTGGAAAGCATGGCGCCGCAGTTTGGCGATGCGCTGGGACGGGTTGAAAAGGGTAGGGCCGACGTCGTCGTGGTGATTCCACGCGACTATGAGCGCAATCTGCTTGAGGGGCGCGCTCCGCAGCTCGATGTTCAGGCCAACGGAGTCAATGCCACCAAGGGCATGCTCGGAGCGCGTTATGCGGCTCAGTCGGCCATGGCCACCGTCAAGCGTCGGTGTGCTGAAACCGGCATGGCCGTAACGGCGACCGCGCCTGCGGTGATGAACCTCTACAATCCGACGCTTGACTTCCGCAACTACATGATTCCGGCGCTGATGGTGGTGCTAATCATCATTATCTGCGGCTTTCTGCCCACGCTCAATCTTGTCAGCGAAAAAGAGACCGGCACCATCGAGGCGATGAACGTAACGCCCGTGGGGCGATTCGTCTTCGTGCTGTCAAAACTTATTCCCTATTGGGTCGTGGGGCTGCTCGTCGTGACGGTGGGCATGATTGTCGGGCGGCTGGTCTACGGTCTGGCGCCCGAGGGCCGCATTTTCGCCATCTATCTGGCGACAATTCTTTTCAGCCTTGTCATGTCGGGACTCGGGGTTACGATTGCCAACAGCTCGTCGACCATCTTGCAGAGCATCTTCGTGATGTTTGCGTTCATCATGATTTTTCAGCTGATGGGCGGCTTGTTCACGCCGATAGCGTCGATGCCCGGGTGGGCGCAGGCAATCACCTATGCGGTGCCGCCGCGCTATTTCATCGAAATCATGCGCGCCGTCTACCTCAAGGGCGCCGGAGTGGCCGACCTGTGGCCCGACTATGCGGCGCTTGCGCTCTTCGCCGCCGTTCTCAGTGTCGTGGCCGCTCTCACCTACCGCAAACGCGCGTAAATGAGAGGCTTGATTATTTGAGAAAAATTCGTAATTTTGCGATTTGTTATAATCAAGCAACGTATGAGATGAAAAAGTCTGTGATTTTTATTGCGGCCGTTTTGGCGGCTTTTGCGGGCGCGTTTTACGCGTCGGCCGAGTCGGAGACATCGGCTAAGGTCGGCCGGGTGCTGAAGCAGTCGGCCGGTCGCTATGAGGCGGCCGTAGATTCGGCTATTGACATTATTGCAGACGAGTGTATGCTCGACGCGGCCGGTTTCATTGAGGGCGAGAGCATAATCAAAGAGCAGATCATACCGTACATGGAGAGGCACCGCGCGGAGGTGTCGCTCTTTGAACAGAGCGTGGTCTACAGTCGATATGCCGTTGTCGTGGGTCAGCAGGGGCGCAATCGCTTTGAAGAGACTCAGCGCCTCAACGACAAGGCCCTGGCCCTGGCCCGACAGGCAGGTGATTATTACATGGCCGGTTTCGTGCTTGACCGAAAGGCGATTTTTGAAGATATGTACGGCGCCACGGAGAAGGCTTTCGGGTATTATCGCGAAGCTATAGCGAACTACATGAAGGCGCGCGAGAACACCAACCGCGACATCGCCATATCGTATACCAACATGGCCAATATCTACCTGCGGATAAGAGACTATGCGGGCATGAAGCAGACAATCGACGCCTTTTCGGAATACATTGCCGCGGCCGATACGACCCACCGCGACTTTATGCTGTATGACCTTTACAAAATCAAGGGCGTGTATTACAATCAGCTTTATGACAGCGCATCCGAACATGAGAGGAACAGGGAATGGGTCGATTCTTTATTCCGCTTTAACGACGCGGCCATCAGTCTGCTGGAAAATTCCGACGACACGATGCTGAGGGGATATGCAAGTCCGATATGGCTATATTACAATAAGGCCGCGGCGCTGGTTGACTATTATGAGCGGCCGGAGGTTGACAGCGTGGAGCATTATCTGAACAAAATGACCGAAACCCCGCAGATTTATGTGCGCGGCGAGCTTGACTTTGAAATCCGCGCGTCGCAGCAGCAGATTCGGGCCGATATGTGGGCAAAGCTTGGCGACTTCAACAGGTCAAAAGCAATCCTCACGTCGCTGATAGACGAGATGGGGAGGCAGGAAATGACCACCAAAGACCTGATTCATAACCGGATTGACCTGTATAAGAGTCTGCGCGAAATAGCAGAGCGCACCGGCCACTATCAGGAAGGCCTGGTATATGCCGACAGCCTGTTGAAATATCAGACCGCGCAGCTTGACAACGAGCTTCGCGATGCAATCAAGGATTCTGAGGTCAAATATCGCACTCAAGAGACTCAGCTGGCACTGGCACAGAGCGAGGCCGGGAGGGCGACCACGCTGATGTGGCTGTTTGCGGCTGTGGGGCTGCTGCTTGTCGGCGCCATAGTCTTCGTGGCATATGCCAACCGCCAGCGCCGGCGCCGAATGCGTCGCGAGATTGAATTTTCCAACTTGCGCGCCGACATCGGGCGGCAGCTGACGCGGCAATATGTCGAAGGGCTTGAAAACGAGCGAGGGCGAATGTCGCGCGAGCTGCACGACGGAGTGTGCAACGACCTTCTGGCCATTGAGATGAACATGCGCAACGGCACACCGCCCGAAGAGAGCGCTGCGCTGATTGACAGCTGCCGGGAGTCGGTGCGCCGTATTTCACATGAACTGATGCCTCCGGAGTTCGCTTACGCCACGGTCGACGAGGTGGTTAGATTCTATGTCAATAAACAGGCCGAGGCCAACGCGGGCAAAATCGAAATCAGCTACCGCTCGGAGTCTGAGTCGGATTGCTGGCAGCGAGTGCCCGACGACGTTTCGCTTGAAATATACCGTATAGTCCAGGAAGCTGTGGGGAATGCCGTGAAGCACTCCGGAGCCACGCAAATCAGCGTCGCGCTGACTGAACGGGACAGTGTGGTGGAAGTGGAGATTGCCGACAACGGCACTTTCAAGTCGGCGCCCCGTAAGGGGCTGGGCATGGACTCCATCATGAAGCGAGCGCGATTGGCCGGCGGCAACGTGGCAATCAGTAATGAAGACGGTGCGGGAACGCGCATCAGCGTGAGGATAAAAATATGAACCCGGAGTCTTTGGGCTGCTAAAACTACGGAAAACCGTAATTGACGGGCATGGAATATAGGCGTAACTTTGCATAATCGCTTCAACGAGGTTAGTAGTGTATTTGCAAAATCGCGCCGTGCCAATGACTGATAAAGAAATCTTATCAAAAATGAAAATCGCCGTTGTTGATGACCATGAGCTGATCAGGGAGGGCCTTAACGCCATTCTTGCCAACCATGGCGCCAACGACGTTGAAAAATTCAGTACCGCCACCGCGCTCATCAACGAGTTAGATGCAGGCAAACTGTTCGATTTCTACATAATAGACCTTGAACTGCCTGACCTTGACGGCTTTGTGCTCATTGAGCTGATAAGGGCGCGCCACCCCGTGGCCCACATAATAGTGAGCACGGTGCACGACGAGATATGGACTCTCAGAAAGCTCATCGCCCGCGATGTGAATGCCATCATCTACAAGAGCAGCGACGGCAATGAGGTTGTAACCGCCATGCAGGAAATTCTAAACGGCAACAACTATTATTGCTCCGGGGTGCACGCGGCACTTAAAGCGGCGGCCGACGGCTCGCTTCACCCGACCTCGCGCGAGCTGGAAGTGCTCTATCAGATAGCACAAGGCAAGACCTCGCGCGAGATTGCCGCAGCTATGTTCGTCTCAGACAATACCGTGGAGGCACACCGCAAGTCGCTGTTCGCCAAGCTGGGCGCCATCAATGTGGCCGACCTCATAGTCAAGGCCATCAACAGCGGCTATATCAAGAAAAGCGGAATAAAGCGCTGAACCGCCCGCTTTTCTTGATATTCTCTTCTTGAGAAAACAGATTATTCACATTTTACTTTTATGTTTTTTATGAAACGAATCACATTAACGGTGATGGCCGTAGCCATATGCCTGGGGCAATCATTGGCGAGCGACAGAATAGACCTGCTCTACGAGACGTTCGGCAACGTCAACGGGTCTATGGAAGCAACACAGCCGCTCGACCCCTCGCAGCTTGACAATCCCGACGGCTGGACCTTTACCAACGCCTTTGCGGGTCCGCACTGCGTGATCATCAAGAAAGGCGGCACAATCACCACTCCGGCCATTCCGGAACTGACCGGTAACGCCGCATTCCATTTTGAGGTAGCCATGTGGGAGGACCCGAGCGGCGAGACGCAGCCCGATTGGGACAACCTCAAACCGCATCAACTCTCAATCAGTTCAGGTACACTCTTTGCGGAGGAATTTGACGGAATGGTGGCCGGTGGAGCCAACGTCATGTATGACGTTGACGGCAGCTCGCGCCTGACCCTGACGGCGAGCTACGACATCATCGCATACTATGTTACAATCCGCTATGCCGAAAACGACCATGGCGCAATTACCTCCGACTTTACCAAGTTCTCGCACGAAAGCGGCGAATACTTCAACCCCATCGACGTGGAGCTGACCGTGAGCCGGAGCTCGATGTGTGGCGACGATGGTGCGCATAACTTCGTGGTATACACGCTCGACGGCAGCGCGCCCACGCGCAGGTCGACCCGCTATGACGGCACGCCGCTCCACATCGACAAGACCACCACGCTGACCACGGCGACGGTCTTCGGCGACGGATACATGTATCAGGACACGCCGCGCACCTACACCTTCCCCACCGCCGACGTTCCCGAAATTCCGGCCAACACCTTTGAGCTGACCGTCAGCAAGCCCGGCAATCTGAAGGCGCAGCTGCTCGACCTCGATGCCGACGCAATCGAGGGCCTTGTGCTCAAAGGCAAAATCAACGGCGCCGACCTGAAATATCTGACGTCGGGCGAAGGCCGCGCTGCCGTGCTGACATATCTGGATATGTCGGAACTGGCTTTTGAATATGACGGCACGGAATATCACACCGTAGTTGACGCACCCGAAGGCGGCATGGGCACGACCTACGTTTATCACTACTGCATGAGCGACCGCAACAGCGACGAGCGCGTAGGCGCCACGCCGACCTCGGAGACCTATAACCGCTATCGCAACAACCTGGCGGCCGCCTTTGCCAGGCACAAGACGATTCAATACGTGAAACTGCCGAAAGACATCACGTCGCTCGGCGAGCGGATTTTTGAGCAGTGCCGTGAACTGAAAAAGGTTGAATTTCCCGACGGACTCACTGCTGCGGGCTACATGGCTTTCTATTACTGCACAAATCTGGCGCTATATGATTTCCCGGCCTCGCTTGAAGAAATCGGCAACTCTGCCTTTGCCGGCACCAAACTCGGCAACGTGAAGCTTGAAAAGCAGGTGAAGCTTGGCCTCGGCGCATTCGAGAGCAGCTCTATTGCCAAACTTGAAATTCCTTTCCCGACCGACAGCATTCCCGACCTCGCTTTTGCCTATTGCCAGAATCTGGAGGAAATCAGCATCGGCGAAGGTCTGAAATATCTTGGCGACCGCGCGTTCGGCTATGCTCCCGTAAAGACCGCCCGACTGCCGGAGTCGCTGCAGGAAGTGGCGGCAAGCGCATTCTATGGCTGTCCGTTCGTTGAGAGCATCGCGCCGGAAGAGGGCATACGCTATATCAGCAAGGTGGCCTACGAGCTCACCGACAAAGACCGGCAGGAATATACCGTGAAGGCCGGCACCGTGTCGCTGGCGTCGGGACTGTTCGCATTCACGTCGGCGACAAAATTCAATCTGCCGGCCACATTGGAGATTCTCGGCGAGGAAGCCTTTGCTTGCACACAGCTCACTTCAATGCCCGACATGCCGGGCCTCAGAGTTATAGGTCAGCAGGCATTCAGGGATTGCCCCAAGCTTGCGCGCGTAACCATTCCCGAGCCGGTGGAATATATCGGCTGGGGCGCGTTCAACGGCTGCAACGCCCTTTGGAGCGTTACGTATAACGCCGTCAACGCCGAGTGTGCCGGCGGCGTGAGTCCGCGCGACCTCGAGCGCATTGTCATCGGCGAAAAGGTGCGCCGCATGCCCCGCGGACTCTACACCGGCAATACCAACGTAACCGAAGTGCTCCTGCCGCAGAGCGTCGAGGTGCTTGACCCCGACGTGTTCTCGGGGTGCGTGAACCTGGAATACGTCCGTCTTTCAGACAATATCACCACCATCTCTGACGGCACGTTCAGAGACTGCACGTCGCTGCGCGACCTCCACTGGCCCGCGCGCCTAAAGACCGTTGGCGCCAACGCGTTCAGAGACTGCACGTCGCTCAAGACCGTCTCTCTGCCCGAGGGCGTCGAGAGCGTCGGCTACAACGCCTTCGGCTACTGCCGCGGAGTGGAGAACCTGTATATCGCATCGACAATCAGCGCGTTTGACCAAGGCTGCTTCACCTTTGACAACGCTGACAGCCGGGTAACCATCACCGCCACGGCCGCGACGCCGCAGAATTATGACTGGAACTGGCATCATGTCGGCGCCGCTACCATCAAGGTGCCGGCGGCAAGCCTCGCGGCATATCAGGCCGACGCCAACTGGAACGGCACGAAAAACGGCAAGATCAATCAAATCGTCTCAATCGAGGAGATTTCAGCACCGGTCAAGGCCACGGAGACCACATTCGGCCGGGATATCGCGTCTGACACCGATCTGGGCGATGCCGTGATTGGCGACGTCTACGTAACCGTGGGCGAAGATGACGGCTATGATGCTGCCGACGGCAGCATCGTGCTGAACTCGACGATGGACGAAGAATATGTCGAGGCCATCGGCGAGATGGCGCCCGGGCAGTCTGACATAGCCAACCGCTTCAACGGCCTTGTGGTGATGGTCAGCGCCGGCACGGGCACGGTTACAATCAACTGCCTCACGCTCGGCAACAACCGCCTCAGCGTCAAGATTGGCGGCGCAGAGCCGACGGTCTATACCCGCGACTCGAAGGGCGACATCACCGTGGACTACAATGTGGCCGAACCGACATACATCTATATCTACGGCTCGTCGGCTGCTCCTGACCGAATCGGCCGCCGCGTCCGCGCCTCCGCTCCTTCGCAGTCAGACAACTGCATCAAGATTTATTCGGTCGGCATCAATCCGCTGACTTTGGGCCTGAATCAGATTGAAGACGACAGCACAGGCGGAAGCGAAATCGTCGACATTTATGGCCTTGACGGTGTGAAAGCAGGGCGCCGTACGGCTCCGGGTGTCTACATCGTAAGGCGTGCCGACGGCTCGACAGCCAAGATTGTCAGAAGATAATCTGACATTCCCGAGAAAAAGGAGGTGATGACAGCCACGGCTTTTGGCGTCATCACCTCAATTTTTTTGCTTGCACGGGAAAAAATGTATAAATTTGCACTGATTAAAAAGTGAACCCTAACCGATAATTTAATTTTATAATAGAAACAAGATATTTTTCCGATAGCCATGTCCGGATTCAGTAAGTTTACATGGATGGATGCCAAAGACTATCTGTTCATTATTCTGGGCCTTTCGCTCTATGCGTTCGGCTTCGCAGCGTTTATCCTCCCGCAGAAGGTGGTGATGGGCGGCATGGCCGGCCTGGGGTCGGTTGTATATTTCGCGACGCAGCGAATGCACGAGGCCGGCATGTTCCCGTTTACGATACCTGTGGCCGTTACGATGTATGCCGTCAACTTTCTGTTGATTTGCATCGCATTCCGCATCGTCGACCGCACGTTTACCATACGCACGCTGTTCGGCATGACGGTGCTGTCGCTGGTAATCGGCGTGATGCAGCCGCTGTGTGCCGGGCTGGACATTCTGCCGCAGGAAGAGAAAGTGCTTAATCTGGTGTTCGGGTCGGGACTGATGGGCGCCGGCATCGGACTGGTGTTCATTCACAACGGTTCGAGCGGCGGCACGGACATCATTGCCGCCATGGTCAGCAAGAAGAGCAACGTAACCATCGGACGCATGATGATGGTGTGCGATTTCTTCATTGTCGGTTCGGCCTACTTTGTGCTGAACTATCCGATTCCTGAAATCGTGTTCGGCATGATGGTAACGGTGATGGTCGGCTATATGTGCGACCTGATAATCAACTCAAACCGCCAGGCCGTGCAGTTTACCATTTTTTCGAAGAAGTGGGAGGAAATCGCCAATGCAATCAATCACGACGCCAACCGCGGCTGCACGGTGATTGACGCCACGGGTTGGTATTCACGACAGCCCGTAAAGATGCTGCTGGTCATGTGCCGCAAAATCGAGTCGGTAACCATCTATCGCATTATCAAGAGCATAGACCCCGATGCGCTCGTAACTCAGGGCAACGTCAACGGTGTCTACGGTCAGGGATTCGACAAGATGAAAGTTAAGCTGAGCAAGAAGGCTCCGCAAGCCCCGATTGACCACCCGCGAAAATAGAAACTCGAAAACAGTAAACAAGCAGGCGCCCGAGTCGTTTGACCCGGACGCCTGCTTAAATTTTTGCGATAACTTAACGGATATACTTTTTACCGGCTGAGTTCACGACGATTTGAGGCCGTGCAGTGCGGGCGGCGCCTGTGATGTCGCGTCCGCGGAGATCGAATTCGCGAATCGGCAGTCCTTTGGAATTGCTTACGGCAGAAGTGGCCGTGGTTATTTCGGAATTGTTGCCGTCAATTGCAACGGCCGACAAAGAACCGAGCGCAGGCACGCCGAAACGGTCGGTCAAGCGTCCGGTAGCGCGGACAGTCGAGCCTGCCTCGGCAGTGCGCAGTGCGTTGCAGTCGGAATTGTCGAGCGCGAGGCAGTCGTCCTCAGGCGACGTTGCGCTCGGGCCAACCAGGGTGTAGCCTTTGCTTTCGTCATGACGGACAACTATGCCGCTGACGGTTATCGGTGCGGCAGACATTGCCACGGCATATTCCAGACCCGTGGGCTGCACAACATTAAACGTCTCGGTCGCAGTTTCGCTCTGCACCTTGTCAGGAGCCTTGGCGTAATAAGAAAGCGTATGCGAACCCGTCTCAGCGAGCACCACGGGATTCTCGGCGTCATATTCCTTCCACTCCGACGCGCCATCAAAAGCATAATAAATTTTAGCGTCGGCATCATCGCAGCCCAGATTCACGATATGTCCCACCGGCACCTCGTCTATTTTCACCGGGTTTGCAGTCGGGCTTTCATACTCGATTGTCAAATCATGGAAAGCGAACTGGCCACCCGAGGGAAAATCTGAGCCAATTGATAATTCTCCGGTTGCCCTTGAAAATGAAAACGAAACTTCTGTCAGATGTTTGCGGATAGTAGTCGCGCTTTCTGCACTTTTTTGTTTTGTGTCATCGCCTATTTGTGCGCCGTATGTTTGGCTTTCGGTCGCATCTCCTTGATATATGCCGGCCGTGAATGTTACTTGAGTAATGGGATTGCTCTTAAAATAATTTGTGCTAAGACGGAATGAACCGATTGATTTAAGGTGAGTCTCTTTTTCTGCAAAAAAGTCTCTTGTCTCTGAGCCACTCGCTGCAATCAGCATATAATTCTTGAATGTACTATGGCTGATTTTGGCATCTTCCGGGGCGTCGAATGTAAGCGTCCACGCTACATCACCGTCGTTGATGGTGAAATTGAGAGTGGTAAATTCTTCTTCACTTTCAGTGAGCTGTTCCTTAAACTTGTCTGCCAATGTTTTAGCCGAAATGGTATAGGTTGTGGTTTCGGCCGACGAGCATAATGCGAAAAGGGTTGCGGCCAAGGTAAGTCCGCAACGGGCTAAAATGTTCATTTTGTGTAAGGTGTGAGTTTGATTGGTTTTGGTTAGAGTTATCAGCGCGCATCTCTATTTTAGAGATACTATTTTCAGCAAAGTTACACAAAATATTTGACAAACAACCAAATATCCCAAAAATATTTTCAAAAAAATTCTCTCCCCACCCCTCCAACTTAGCAATCGGCGCTGTAATTGTCTGATATTTACCCAATATAAATCTCTAAAATAGAGATAGTTGTCTCATTTTTGCCATGACATTTATCAATAATATCAAAAAAGTTGATGTAGAGGCATTTTTTCAAAAATATAATGACCCTCATAGCATCACTGCACCAGATGATACCGAGAAGTTATTCGGGAACTTTTCTCAATCGACCAATCTTCAACGCCCAAAATTCAATATACGACGTTTCATTATATGTTGCTTTTGTCTGTATAGTTTATGTGTGTCGGCTCAATATAAGCCGCTGACATACGAGGCTCCCCCTCGTATGAACATCTCACAAATCGACACCCGCGAATATAGCACTCTTATTTTCTTTGATTATACCGTTCCTGAAGACTCTACTTGGAATCAAAGCCACCAATGGATGAACTTCGGGGACAAGACTTATCTCGCCATTCCCGGCTCGAATAAGAAATATAAAATGCTCTCTACTGTCAATATGCCTATTGACAGCGAAGCCGAGCATAAGATGATGTTGTTTGACCGACCGGGGCAACGCCACCAGTTTGTTCTCGAATTTGAGAAATTGCCCGAATATTGCTCAAGCTTCGATATTATAGAAGATCTTAGCAATCCACAGGCTTTCAATATACGCAACGTGTCGTTCAATCCGACTGAATCCGTCCCCTATGTGAACGTTGATGATTTTATTGCCGACTATCCTCTGAAGGAGTACGGTCAATATTATGTCAATGGCACTGTCGTTTCATACGTCAAGTTCAACGGCATTATCGTAAATTCCGTTGCTAACTTCCTCGACCAATACGGTAAATATGTTTGCATCAATATAAGCGTTCAGAATTTCCGCGACCGCTCAATTCTCTTTAATCCTGATAACCTATCGGCTATCGGTTATTGCCATCCTAAAAAGAAACAGGTCAAGACGAAATCGTCTAAAGATCTTGAGGACCCTATATATGCCGACCGCTCAGTGCGACGCAATAAGAAAGACGATCCCTCGGAATATGACGAAACCGTAACTATCCCTTTCGAGGTGGAACTTCTTTCTTATGAAGAATACGACCGCATCGTCCGTAAGAAACAGCAATGGCAATCCTTTTGGGCTGCGTTAGGCGAAGGGCTCGCAGCCGCCAATGCCGGTTATTCGTCCACCACAACCACATATTCCGGCAGTTATCGCACTAATGCCAACGCCCACGCCTATGGCAATGTCGGTGGGTGTACGGCTATGCAAATGCCTACGGCTCGTCCTATACAACTGCCTACGGTCAGTCGCATACGAATAACTATAACGGACTCGCTCAATATGCCGCCAACCAGCAGGCAAGAGCGAATATGGCTGAACTCTCATACTCTCAAAATCAGATACGCCAACAAATCGGCGACGGATATGTGAAGATGCACACAATCCCTGCCGAAACCGAATACTCAGGCTTCTTCAATGTCAAGTATAATAAGAAGATGCAAGGTTTAACATATACTGTCGTCATAGACGGAGAACCCTATACATTCTATTTCTGATATGAACTTCTCAATGCCACCGTCCACTTGGATTTGCCTCGCCATTATTGCCGTGGCTTTCTTCGTGTGCTTATTTTTTGTCTACAAATTCAAAAAGACCGACAAACTTCTGGCTCATCGTCGTATCGTAGAATACTTCCCGACATTTGTTTCGACCCTCGGTGTGCTCGGTACGTTCTTCGGTATCACTATGGGGCTTATTGCTTTTGACTCAGGCGACCTTGATAAGTCCATTCCCGGACTTCTTGACGGCTTAAAGACAGCGTTTTTTACTTCCCTCGCCGGAATGATCGGTTCGATGATACTCTCCGCTATCATCGGTCAAAAGCAGGACGAAAAAGACGGTGGAGTCTCCGATATCAACCAAGCCGCAGGTACTATATGCCAAGCAGTTCAGCAAATGAGTACCCTTAATGCCGAAGCTATTGGGGCACTCAAACAGCAAATGACAGAACAGGAAAAAGACCGAAAGGCTTTTTACCGTACAATGGGCGATGTTATGGATAACGTCAAGGTCTCACAAGCGCTGATTGCAACGACATTAGGCGACATTAAATCCTCTAACGAGGCTTCTTCTTCCGCTCTTGACTCACTTGTAATCGTACAACGTAGTCAAGATAGCTCACTTGCTTCTATTAAAGAATCAAGTGCCGGTATGGTTGAGTCTATCGGCACTCTTGAAGAAGCAACTGCAGCTCAGGCAGAATCTATCAAAGCCGTTGCTAAATCAACGAATGAGACAGCTGAATTTACACACCACGTTCCCGAAATTCTTGATGTTCTTTCGGGTATGAGCGGAACACAAGACACCATCAGCGAACAAGTCCTCAAGCTTAAAGATGTTCTTGATGCGGAAGTTTATCAGATTGAGGAGTCTATGGATAAGACCAATCAATTGCTGGAGCGTAAATTCGATGAATTTACTGACTTGCTCAAGAAGAGCAATACAGAAGCATTGGTGGATGTTATGAAAAAAGTTACCGAGGAGTTCCAAAAACAGATGGACTCTCTTATTAGCAAACTCATTCAGGAAAACTTCGACCAACTGAATAAGTCAGTTGAACGTCTCAATCAATGGCAGCAAGAGAACAAGGAAATGATTTCCTTGCTCACTCGCCAATACAGAGAAATGGCCACTAACTTTGAAGAGACTTCGACCTCTCTTGACCGCGTCAAGGACGATACCCAAACCCTCGTGTCCGAGGGGGGAAAACTTCGTCAGATTGTCGATGCGCTCAACGAAGTTATCGTCAATGACGAGAAGTTCATCAAGACAGCTGAACATCTCCAAAAGACTGCTGAATTATCACAGTCTAATATGGAGTCTTTCGACCAATCTACCAAGTCTCTCAATGAATGGGTCCGCAAGCAGCGCAACTTCGTTGATGGGGTACAAATGCTCATTGAGAAACTTGAAGAAATCAGTAAGATTAAGGATTACAACGAGCAATTTTGGGCTGGGACCAAACGCAGTCTTGAAGACGGCGTAGGCGTTCTCAATCGTACCGCCCAATCCCTCCACACTTCTCTTACTGATATTGACCGTCAATTCTATAACCGTCTGAATACAACTCTCGCTGAACTCGACACTTGTATTCAGGCAATGATTAAAGGCAGATAATTATGGCGAAACCGAACGTATGGCTTTCCGTATCTGACCTTATGACAGGTCTAATGGTTATCTTTCTTTTCGTAGCCATTGCCTACATCAGTCGCGTTCAAAAGAACCAGTCCGTTTTGACCGACTATGTAGAGACCAAGAACGAGATGCACGACAAACTCGTAAAAGAGTTTGCCGGAGATACCCTCAAATGGCAAATGGCAATCGGGAAAGACCTCACTATGAAATTCAAAGAGCCGACTGTATTATTCGCTACCGGCTCATTCCAACTCACTCCTCGCTTCCAAGAAATCCTAGATGAATTTCTTCCGCGATATGTGAATATACTCCTGAATGACTCCCTCTCCAACAAAATTCAAGAAATCCGTATCGAGGGGCACACTGACGATGTGCCAATTCCTCATAACGACCCGGACCCATATATCGCCAACGCTATGCTCTCGCAACAGCGAGCATTAAGCGTTATCCGATATTTCCGCAATATGCCGGCATATAAGAATTATACACCAGAGCAACAGCGGCAGCTTGAATTTTGGCTTACAGCCAATGGTCTTTCCTATGGCAAAGCCGTTGATTCCAATGGAGAGTTCATTCAGAAAACCGGCAAACCCATTGACAAAGACCTCTCTCGTCGCGTTGAGTTCCGCATCGTGACCACTGGAGATGAAGTCCTCGAAAACTTCGTTAAACAAAACGGCAAATGAGTCGGTCTGAACTTGACATACCCGACCCCGAAAGGGAGGAATACTATGATGATTGCGCTTCTGGTGCACCTATCCACGCTTTCGGTGGCCTAAAATCCCTTCTTTCATCTCTAGGCTATCATATTCAGAAAGCCGAGGGTTACAAGGCTATTGATGTAGCCGACGTAACTATGGAAGAAATTCGTAGCGGAGCTATCGAATTTACCGATGAGGGGATTTTTGTAACCACCGAGGGAGTACG
Source organism: uncultured Porphyromonadaceae bacterium (assembly GCA_902495245.1). Lineage (GTDB taxonomy): Bacteria > Bacteroidota > Bacteroidia > Bacteroidales > Muribaculaceae > UBA3263. The sequence goes on along the minus strand of CABUWI010000002.1, from coordinate 21,289 downwards.
TCGTAAGGTTTTCCTTTACAAACGAGACTATCATCTCGTTCTCTATGGAAAACCACGTGCCCATATCCGCAAGTGCGATGTTATCAATCGCTTTTCTGATGGCGACTCAATCCCTCTTTATCGTCGTGCCAACACAGATACCGTGTGGGTACACGATATGGACGATAATTTTATTGACAAGCAAGTTTCTGGACTAAATATTTGTAGCCATTGCATCAAAATAGCGCAAGAGGCATATCCGAAAATGACAGTTGCGGACTTTATTGAACTCTTGAAGAATTCAGACGAGGCAGTTTCTGCAACTGACATCGAGGTTGATTTATTTGGTTATACCAAAGACTGGGAAACCATTAGTCGTACAATCCGTGAACAGCACGAATATACCTGTGAATGTTGTGGATTGCATATTACGGACCCTTACGACCAACACTATATTCACGTTCATCACAAGAATGGACGCAAAATTGATAATAGGATTTCTAATCTTCAATGTCTTTGCCTACGGTGTCATGCTAATGTTGATGACAATCATCGAGAGCGATTGATAAACTCAGGCGCTAACCGTATTGTTTATGAGGATTTTGAACGCAAGTATCCTAAAAAGTAGTTTTCGAGTCTTATCGGACAGCAATATAAAATTTCTTTTTGGTTCATAATCGGCTGTCATCAGGAATAGAGTGCAAAGGTACGAAAAAATTCGGAATTGGGGGTCAGTGTTTTTTCGACTGGATGTTGAGGCGGTAGATGACGTGGAAGAGGGCGTAGCGGGGCAGTGTGTTGTAGCGGGATTCGGTGCGACCCTGGGCGTTGATTTCGTAGGTTACGTTGCTGAGTTGGCCGAGTATGTCGAATCCGTCGAGAATGAAGGTGAGTCGACCTTTGAGAATGCTTTTGCTGACGCGGGCGTTCCAGACCAGATGATTGTCGTTGAGGCGACTGTCAGCATAGCCGCGGCGGCTGTGCATGGCAATGTCGGTGCTGACGCTCCAGTCGTAGGGCAGTTTGGCGGAGCGGAGGGTCAGGCCATAATCGAAGTCGACGGCATTGACGGGGACGAAGCCGGCCATGCGCGACGTCGCGCGGCGCCATTCGGCGTTGCCGAACGCATTGACCGTGAGCCACGAGGTTGCGCGGCAGTCGACGCTCAATTTCTCGGAAAGCTTGTGGTTCCACACCAGCGAGCGGGCGTTGTTGATGAGGTCGACGGAGTGGTCGAAGCGATAGTCAGTGGTGCTCTCAATCAGCCACATGTCGTCGCGGCCGGGCTTGAACTGCCACCGCATGTCGGCGCTGAGGTTCCAGTTGCCGTTGATGTTGACAGGGCGGTAGGTTGTAACGCCCGTGGTCATGTCGTAGGCCACGCTTTGGGCTACGCTGTTGCGGAAAATCTTTGCCTCGGCGCTATAATCAAGTCTCACCCTACGGCCGAACTGATTATTGGTGCTTGAGAGTGTGAAGCGGTGGGTCATTCGGTTGGCCAAATCGGGGTTGCCCTTATGAATGAAGAGCGGGTTGGCGGCGTCTTCAATGTCGACGGTCTGCATCAGGTTGGGGAGTTCCTGTTGCAATTCATAGCCCACGGACAAGCGCCCCCAGATAGACAAGGAAATGTCAGGGGTGAAGAGAAAGGCGCTGCGGCGCGGCCGGTGGGTCAGGCCGTTGCGCAGATAATCGAGGCGCGAGCTGACGTAGACCATCGTCGGGCGAATGAACAGGCGTTTATGCCAGCCGTCGCGACCACGGGCAAGTGATTGCCACCATTCGGGCGCTATCGTGTGGCTTTGGGTTTCAAGGGTGGAATAGAACGTGTTGCCCGCGTCGAGGCGCCAGGCCGCCTCAAGTTCTGAGGGGAGGCGCTCCTGAGCCGGTTCGGAGTCCTCGCCGTCGCCCCACATTCGGGAATAATACTCGCGGTCGGAGCGGCAGCGGCTATAATCGTACTGATAGGTCAGGCGCGCATCAGTCCTCAGTCCGTCGAAATTGAACTGAGCGTTATACATCGCCTTCGCCTTGGCCGTCCACGTCTGCTCCGGCAGGCGCTGAAAAGGGTTGAGGCGCGTGTCGGCGTCGGGAGCAAGCCGGTAGCGGATTTCCTGACCGGAGATTTCTTCCGTGCGCTTGTCGTTATAGTTGGCCTCGGCTCTGACTTCAAAAACGTCGGGCGTATGCGGCACGGGCATTGAATAGCGAAGAATCAGGCCGCCGTCGTAGATGCGGGTCAGGCTGTTGGCGAACATGTCGGAGGTGTTGAGCAGGCCTTCGGCGTCGGTCATCTCAGAAGCGGAACGTGAGCGCGAGCGCTGACGCGTGTATTTGAACGAGGGACCAACCGAAAATGAGAGCGCATCGTTTTTGAAATTGAAATAGTGGCTGGTCGAGATCGTGAGCGGTTTGTTGCGGCTCGAAGAGGTGCTGCGGTCGAAGATTGAGCCGCCCGGCACATATTTCTCGGCGAGCGACGCAGTCTGCAGGTCGGCGTCGCGTTGCTCGGCAACGAGATGGGAGTTAAGATACCATCTGCGCCGGCTGTCGTTCAGATAGTAGTCGATGCCGCCGGTGGCTATAGTGCTCCGCCCGGCGGCCTGCCAGTTGGGATTCCAGGAATTGTCATCGCCGGGGCGGCGGTCGTCGTTGGTGTTGTTGTAGTTGCCTACAACCGTAAGGCGCGAATCGGGGGTGAAGAGCAGTCCGAATAGCCTGCCGACAAAACGGTCGTGAGTGCCATAGCCGCCCTCGACGTTGCCCATAAAGCCGATCTGATATTCCTTTTTCAGCACCACGTCCATGACCAGCGGCAAATCTTCGGGTGGCACATCACGTTGGAAGGAACCGCGGTCCTGACGGTGATAGACCTTGACGTTCTTGACGGTCATGGCGGCGAGATTCTGCAACAACATGGAGTTGTCGGTGCCCTTGAAGATTTCGTCGCCGTTGAGCAGCAGCTGGCTGACGTGCTTGCCGTTCACCGTGATGTTACCGCCCTTGATGCTCACGCCCGGCATCTGGCGGACGAGGTCGTCGAGCATCGAGCCCTCGGCAAGCTGAAAGGCGTCGGCATTGTAGACAATGGTGTCGCCGCGGACGACCATTTTCACCACCGACGCCACCACCTCGACCTCATCGAGAGTCTTGGGCGGGCGGTAGGTCGGGTCGCGGTGCATCAGAATCACCCCGGTCGCGATATTGACGTAGTCTTCGCGCGGTCCTGCGGCGCGATATTTCAGATTGAGCGGGAAATAGCCCTCTTTCGTAACGTTGACATAGCCGCCCTCGCGCGGAACGGAGTCGACCGTGAGCGAGCGCCATATTTCGTCGCCCGTAATGCGGACGGTGCGCCACAGCACACTGTCTTTATCAAAAATCCGCACTTCGGCGTCGATGATTTTTTCACGCGTCAAACCGTCGCGGAACTCGGCGCGGAGTTCAACGGGCTGCGCGGCAAAGGAGCGCGCGGCGGCCATAACCATCAGTACTACAAAGAAATAAGTTCTCAAAAATTGGGGGGGTAAATAGTATCAACGTGTTTCATGGCCGAAAGTTACGTAAAAATTTCCGATTTGCCAAAAAATTTTTTGGCGCCGAGGGCGGGCGCACGGGCCGTGCGCCCCTACATTGGGGAGAGGAGGGAGAGGCCGCGGAGGAAGTAGGCGCGGGTGAATTCGTCGGGGCGGAGAATGACGTTGTCAACCTGAATGACGTCGACGTCCATCTCGACGCAGCCGGCGGACTTGCTCTGGGGGGTGCGGCCGCATTGGCACTCGAACTCCTTGCCGAGGGCGACTACGGAAGCGGGAGGGAGGGACGAGCTGACGGCGACGACCATGTTGAGATAGTCGGGCGAAACGCCGTTGCAGGCTTTGGAAGAGTAGATGCCGGAGCTTTCGACGGCGCCGAACGTGAGGCGCAGCCAGCGCTCGGCCCGCTCCATCATGGAGGGGGCGCCGGGGCAGTTGGAACCGAGGCTGAGCAGATAGCGGCTCACTGCTGGTCCGACCGCCCGAGGCCTTTAAGGGTCAATGCGATGCGTCCACGGTCGGGGTCTACTTCGAGCACTCGGGCACGTATGGTCTGGCCGATGCTCACGACCTCCTGAGGCGAGTTGACAAAGCGGTCGCTCATCTGCGAGACGTGGAGCAGGCCGTTTTCCTTGATGCCGAGGTCGACGAAGGCGCCGAAGGCGGTGATGTTGTTGACCTTGCCGGTCAGCTCCATGCCGGGCACGATGTCGCGAATGGAGCCGATTGAGTCGTCGAAGTCGGTCTTTTCGGCCTCGCCGCGCGGGTCGCGGCGCGGTTTGGAGAGTTCTTCGACAATGAGATTGAGCGTGGGCACGCCGACGGTCTTGTCAATATAGTTGGCGGTCTCGATGTTGGCGGCGAGAGCCGGATTGCCCACCAGGGCGGCGGGAGTGGTGCGCATGTCGCGTGCAATCTGTTCGACCAGTTCGTAGCGCTCGGGGTGAATGGCAGTGTCGTCAAGCGGATTGGCGGCACCGGGAATGCGCAGGAAGCCCGCACACTGCTGGAACGCCTTTTCGCCCATGCGGGGCACGTTGAGCAGGTCGCGACGCGAGCGGAAGGGGCCGTTGGTGTTGCGGTAGTCAACGATATAGCGAGCCAGCGACGGACCGATGCCGCTGACATAGCTCAGCAGGGGCCATGAGGCGGTGTTGACGTTGACGCCGACGGAGTTGACGCAGCTTTCGACGGTGTAGTCGAGCGCGCTTTTCAGTTTCTGCTGGTCGACGTCGTGCTGATACTGTCCGACGCCGATGCTCTTGGGGTCGATTTTCACCAGTTCGGCCAGGGGGTCAAGCAGACGGCGGCCGATGCTCACGGCGCCGCGCACGGTGATGTCCTTGTCGGGAAACTCCTCGCGGGCCACGTCGGAGGCCGAATAGACCGAGGCGCCGTCTTCGTTGACCATGGCGAGCTGCACCTTGCGCGGATAGCGCAGCGACGAGAGGAAGCGTTCGGTTTCGCGTCCGGCCGTGCCGCTGCCGATGGCTATGACATCGATGCCGAAGTCGCTGACCATGGAGCAGAGCATGTAGGTGGCGCCGTGGGGGTCGTCGAGATAGAAGACCTCGTTGGCCAGAAGAGCGCCCTGCTCGTCGAGACACACGACCTTGCAGCCGCTTTTGAAGCCGGGGTCGATGCCCATTACGCGCTTGCCGAACATGGGGGGCGCCATGAGCAACTGGCGCAGATTGTCGGCAAACATGTCGATGGCCGCCTTGTCGGCCTTTTCTTTGGCCATGGCGGCGACTTCGTTTTCAATCGAAGGGCGCAGCAGGCGGCGATAGCAGTCGCGCACGGCGGCGGCGACGGCATCGGCACACTCGCCGGTGGCGCCCGGTTTGACGAAGAAGCGGCCGAGACGCTCAATCATCTCGTCGTCGTTGATGGTGATGGCCACTTTCAATATGCCGGCCTCCTGACCGCGGCGCGCGGCCAGATAGCGGTGGGAGGGGACAAGGCGCAGCGGCTGGGAATAATCGTAGAAGCCGGCGTAGAGCTCCTTGGGGTCGTCGGCGCCCTTGACGCGGGAGGTGGAGAACACCGCGCCGCGCTGGAACTTTGAGCGCACAAGGTTGCGCACTTTTTCGTTTTCGCTCATCCATTCGGCAATGATGTCCTGGGCGCCGGCAAGAGCCTCATCGGCCGTAGGCACCTCGGCGCCGACATAGCGCGCGGCAATCTGCTTCAGGCCGCCGGCATTCTGACCCATGATGATTTTGGCCAGGGGTTCGAGTCCGCGCTCGCGTGCCATTTCAGCGCGGGTGCGTCGTTTGGGCTTGTAAGGCAGATAAATATCTTCGAGCGTGGCCGCATCGAGCGTGTGTTCAATCCTGTCGGCCAGCTCGGGTGTCAGAGCTCCGGCCGCCTTAATCTGCTCCACCACGAATTCACGGCGCTTCAGATAGTCGCGCAACGCGGCCAGCCGCGTGGAAATCAAGAAAATCTGTTTTTCGTCAAGTTCGCCGGTCGCTTCCTTGCGATAGCGGGCAATGAAGGGAACGGTTGCGCCGTCGTCAAGCAGTTTGATTACGGCATTGACCTGTTTGCGGGCAATGTTGAGGTCCGCACCGATAATAGAGGGCAGGTCTGTGGTCGGGATTCTCATCTTTTGGGGTGGAGCGTGAAAATTGTAATTTCAGGGGTTGCGCCGATGCGCATGGGGAAGCCGACAGTGCCGGCGCCGATGTTTACATAGAGGGTTTTGCGCCCGTCGGGGCTGACGTAAGTGCCGCCCCAGCAGTCGGGATAGCGCAGCGCGGCGGGGCTGACACCGGCCACCTCCATCTGCATGGCGTGGGTGTGGCCGCTGAGGGTGAGCGCGATGTTCATCGTGTCGTTGGGGGCGATTATGTCGGTCCAGTGGCGCGGGTTGTGGGTGAGCAGCACCTTCGTGGCCGAGTCGGCAAGCGCCGGATAGGCGGTTTCGAGGTCGCCGTAGCGGGGAAAGGGCGCGTCGCCCCAGTTTTCCACGCCGACAATGACCAGCGAATCGGCCGGCGCGTCGCCGGCAATCACTTCAGACGAGTTTGTAAGCAACTCCCAGCCCATTTCAATCTGCAGGTCCATGAGCCGCTCGAGGTTTTCTTCTTTTTCCTGAGGCGATTTCCATTTGACGTAGTCGCCATAGTCATGGTTGCCGAGTATGGAGAAGACGCCGTCGCGGGCCCGGAGGCGGCTCAGCGGCCTGACAAAAGGCTCGGCCTCGGCCGCGCGCTGATTGACTATATCGCCCGTAAAGACTATGAGGTCGGGGTGAAGCCCGTTGATGCGGTCGACCATGCGGGCCACGAAAGCCGTGTCAGAGCCGAACGTGCCCAGATGGAGGTCGGAAATCTGGGCTATGCGATAGCCCGCAAAGCTTTGGGGCAGGTTTTCAATATGGACGGGTATTTCATTGACCTGCAGCCGCACGCGATTTACAAACGCGGCCCACATCAGCGTCAGGGCAACCGCCGCCGAGGCGACAACACCGAGAGATCCGAGCCACTTGAGCCGACGGCGCCCGAAGAGCACAGGCACCTGCGAGAGCAGGTCGAACAGCACGAACGTGAGTTTGGAGGCGTAGACGAGCAGATAGACGAATATCAGCCACATGAGTGCCTGCAGACCCCCTTCGGAGGCTCCGGTGCGCGCCGGGAAACAGAGAATGACCACGGCGTAAATCAGAAAGAAGGCACTCTCGTAGAGCTGGAATTTTGCAACCGCGAGTTTGCGCGAACGCCTTAAGGCGACGAAAAACAGGTATGCGTCAGTGCAGACCTGAAGCAGCAGCAGCGTGAGAACGAGAATCAGTGTAATTCGCATTTCAATTTATTGCGCAGCGGGTTGGCATACATTGTCAACATCATCTGACGCATAAAGTTCATTTCTTCAGACGTTATGGAGGGGAGGTCTACCTTGGCGAGCTGGGCGGCTATGCGCTCGTTGACGGCATCGACATCGGCCGGACTGTACATGTCGGCAAAGCGGTGCTCGCCCTCAAGCAGGTCGTGGGCCACATAGTTAATCGGATAGAGCCGATAGTTGCAATGGATATGACGGTCAACGATTTCACACACCCGGCCGCACACTTCGGAGCGCGACAGCTGCGTGCCGCCAAGCATGTCGAGTTCGGGATTGATGCACTCGGTGAGCGAGAAGTGCACGCGCCCCTTTTGCTGCATGATTCCGGTTTCCATGCTGAGCAGGTCGTCGTGGGGCGACTTTTTGAAGTCGGGGTCGCGGCGCTTGCACAGGAATTCGCGCGCTTTCAGATAGTCGTTGGGGTCGAACTCATAGCTGATGCTGACCGGCAAGAGATTGACTTCGCGGATATTGTCGAGCGGAGAGCCCTGACCGCCGAGAGTGAGCATCTTGATGAGGCTCTCCTGAGTGCGGTCGTTCGAGTCTTTTGCCCTGCCTTCGCGATGGGCAATCCAGAGGCTCTGGCCCTTGCGGGTTATGGCGAAGTGAATATATGAGCTGAGATGGCGTGCGGCCTCGAGGGCGCCGCGAATGCCCGTGTTGCGCACAACGATGAAGCTCTTGTTTATGCGCACGAGCTCGTTGATCCACGGCATGATGAGCAGATTATTGCCTATGGCCACTTCGCAGGTGGGGCGGCCGCCGCGCACAAGGCTCAGATTGAGGAAGGAGGCGTCGAGAACGATGTCGCGATGGTTGGAGATGAGCACGTAGCTTTTGCCGGGCTCGTAGTTGTCAATGCCGTCGAATGTTATGCCCGCGGTTGTCGCGGCCTCGAGTCTGCCGAGAAACGGGAGCATCACACGCATCTGGAAGTCCTCTTGCGAGTGGCACTGCAACAGATTCTGTGAAAACGCCTTATAGTCGACATCGGGCATGACCCATTTCACGGCATGCTCGAATTGAGGTTCGGCCACCAGACGGGCAATGTGTCCATGAAAATCCGCACCGTCGTCAAAAGGGGCTATATCATTGAATTCTTGGTCTGTCATTTCTTTAGGGCAAATGTCGAAAGAAAGCACAAAGTTACACATTATAATTTACAATTCATAATGCGGGGCCGACATTTTTTGCTCGTTCATGCCCGCGGACCTGATTCACACCAGCCGGAAGGTCATGCGGTGGAGGGGGCAGGGACCGTATTTTTCGATGGCTTCGCGATGGGCCGGAGTGGGATATGCCTTGTTCTGCTCCCAGCCGTATTGCGGATATTCGCGCGCGGCGCGACAGATGTATTCGTCGCGATGAGTCTTGGCCAGAATGCTGGCAGCGGCTATGTTGCCCACGCTGGCATCGCCCTGCACCACTGTGGAATATGGCACGTCGGGGCGCCACGGGCGGAAGATATTGCCGTCGACCACTACGAATTCGGGCGTAACCGAAAGGCCGTCGAGCGCACGGTGCATGGCCAGAATCGTGGCATGCAGAATGTTTATCTCGTCAATCTCTTGAGCGGAGGCCGCGCCGACGGCCCAGGCCACGGCTTCGGCTTCGATGAGCTCGCGCATGAAGTCGCGGCGTTTGTCGTTGAGCACCTTCGAGTCTTTCAGCCAAAGGTGTTCAAAGCCCGGAGGCAAAATGACCGCGGCGGCAAACACCGGTCCGGCCAGGCAGCCGCGGCCGGCTTCGTCGCAGCCGGCCTCAAGCAGGTCGGCATGCAGGGAGGTGGGGAGAAATCTTCGTCTCATATACGTATTCCATAACGGCGCAGCACGGAACGCACCTTTGCCATAAGCACATTGGCAATCAAAGGGCGTTCAACCACCAGATCGGCACCGGCGTCATACATGGCGACGGCGTCGGTCGGCGAAATCACCACGACGGCCGCATTCTGTCCGGAAACCGGCTTCTGCAAATCGCCGTCATAAAAAACAATCACATATTCGCGCGGGTCGACTTTCGGACAGTCGCCGATGGCAACCGTCTGAACGCTGAACCCCGCGGGTGCCAACATTGCGGTCAGCAGCCTCGGCAGTTCTTTGTCGTCGGTCGCCAACAGGGCACTCCACAGCGGCCCGTCGGCCTTCGAATATGTTTTGCTTTCGATATTCACGATTATTGGCAAAGTTAATTATTGCTGTCCGATAAAACTCAGATAGGGCAATAACGCATGGCTCGAACGCTGATTTTACAGTGTTCGAGACTTCTTTTTCATTTTATAAGCCCCCTCAGTCAAAAAGCGATGGTTCCGGAGGTGCACCGGAAGCCTCGGAAAGAATGATTTCCCATTCCTTTTCGGGGTTGTTGAACAGACTGTGGAAGTCGACGTAGTACATCAGGGTTATCCGTACCATTGTCGCCAGTCCCGAAAAGCTCCATTGCCTGCTAAGGCCTTTCCGCATCACCATTAGCAACAGGTTTGCAATCAGTGTCACCCATATCTGGATCTTGATGGCGTTGGCGCTTTCGCCATAAAAGTATTTCAGCGGAAAGTTCTGTTTCATCTGCTTGAAAAGCAACTCAATCTCCCATCTTTGACGGTATATGGCGACAATTTCTTCTGGATCAGACCCCATATCGTTGGTAAGCAGCGATATGAGCTTGCGTTTTTGGACGTTCACATAAGTGATTATCCGCGATTTATGGTGTATCGTCTCTCCGTCTTTCTTTTGTTTTGTGAACTCCACATTCTGTATCCTGACCTCCATCAGGCCGTCCGGGGTCTGATACATAGTATCTGACAATATCGTGTATTTCAGATTTTTCTTCATTTTGGTGACGTATATCACGCCGCGCTGTGTGAGCTGCTCGAACTTCTCATAGTCGATGTAGGCGCGGTCCATAGCCATTATGTCGCCCTTGGAGAGCGTCGAGGGCTTGAGCATGAACGAGTCGTTTGTGGCCGCCGACGTGAACTTTATGTCGGAGGGAACGCCTTCGTTGGCATGGATGACGGTATGCACTTTGATTCCGCCTTTCTTTTTCCCTGTCTTCGGATGGCGGCCGACTCCCTTGAAAAGCAGGTTTGAGAACAGGGTGATGGTCGTGGAGTCGATAATCTGAAGACGTTTCATCCATTTAGGGGTCTTGCCGCTGCGGCTGTCCGAGGAAAGAGCATGTCGGTATGTGGCATATAAATCACGGTATATGGCCTCGAATATGGCCTCGGAGCGTCTTTTATTGGCGTCAGCGAGCGTACTGCGTCCAATCTTGAATGTGATACCCAGGTGTGAAAGTTTGCGAGTCTCGGCAAGTAGACTGGCTGTTATCTCACGTAACGAATCGAAACGCATGATGACGGCATAGAGCATCACCACCAGATGAATCCAGCAGTTGAAGCGCTTGGTGTAGCGTTCACCCCCGTTTTCCCGGCTGAATTGAAGAACTTTTGACTTGTCAAGCAATTTTATCACCTGACCATAGAGCGGCTGTCCGCTAAAATGACTATTTTTGCGCATTGGTTATTGAGTTTTGTTTGGCGACAGCTAAATAACCAAAAAGGACTGACTCCTGCAAATGGATTCAGTCCTAATTTTATCTTGATTCAAAAAGTTTTATCGGACAGCAATAATAAAATTTATTCGACCTCAACAGGCTGTCAAGCCTTGCATCTTCGGGTGCGGTCAGCACTTTATTCCATTCCGTATGACCTACCATGGCCTCACACATTACACTGTCAAACATCACACTATCTTTACGAACATCTGTAATATCGGTCCAAGGGTATTCTACAACCGTAAATCCGTTCTCTTCAAGCATCCTGACGGTTTGTGGCTCTCCGGCAAAGATTGGCAACGAACGACCATCAAGTACCTTAAAGGTATTCTTTGTCCGCAATGTATAACGCAGAGTACCCAAATACGTTGTCATACAACACACCGCACCCGTAATAATGCCCAAAACGATAAAAATACTTCTTACGCATTTCATGGCTCTGCCAACCGAATTAAGCATTAAAACATATGCCGTCAACGGCACCAACAGCCACAACTGCGGAACATATCGCGCCCACCAACTCTGTTCAAATATAAAACAACTTATCAAGACACATATTCCAACATATACGAACGGACTCATGGAACGCCTACCCTTGACGCAGTAATAGGACAATAAAACCAACGCAAGAGGAAACAAAAGCACAAATGTCGGTGTAAACCCTCCCAACTTCGTGTCAACACCCGGACGAATGATTGAAAAAATAGATATAAAGAGGTTAACGAATCGATTATGATTTAGTAATTCCTCAGGAGTATTATGGGTCATTATATCCACAGCACCTTCGCCCATAAGCGGGAAAAGAGGGTGGCCGTTATTTAGCCAATTGGTTACATATGGGTGATAGCATATTCCGAAAACGGCAATCAGACCGACGATTAGGCAAAACAGTGCATATTCCATAATGCGCTGTTTCTTGCCGTAAATCAGTCGGCCAATAAGTGTGCAGATTATAACAAACACAACGTAAACCAAGGCGTTCGCTTTGGTTCCGGCTGCGAGGATAATTGAAACTGCCATAAATGTATATGGAAGCAATGCCCTCCGGTCGTTTATCGCAATCAGTACGCTTGAAACTATGGCCAACACAACACAGATATAAACCACGTCATCAATATAAAACCGCAGCATCTGACATATCAATACCGGATTCGATACAACCAACAGCGACAGCAAGACCGACTGCTTACGTGTGATTTGCGGAGTTATTTGCCGGATAAAAGTCGGCAATATCAACAATAGGCCTATAGCAAGAACCGGCATCACCGCTTTTGAGCTTTGAATGCGCTGCGTTATCATCATCAGACACGCACCGACCATCTCCATTGCTTTGGAATAATGCTCAGCCCACAATTCTCTGCTCACAATTCCTGAAGGATTTCTATAGGGATTCCAACCGTTAAAGAGATTTGCGACTATCTCCATATGATACCAATTACCGTCGCAAGATGAATCATATAACACTGTGCATATATATGCGCATAAGGCCCATACCAAGACCGCCACCAGAGCACTCAAACAGATTCTTGACCAAGTATTGCTTCGGGACATAAACATTGTTGCGACAATACAAGAAATCGGCAATACGGTTGCGTTGATGCCGCAACCAATCATATAGAAAACCGCTGCGAAAACAAAACATAACGTTATTGTCAGAATCAATATGGTGCCCGTAGTAAATGCGATACTGTGTCTTTGCATATCAGATGATGGTTTCATCAAGTGCTACTGTTTATTTACGGTCAAGAATGAGGTTAAAACCTCATTCTTGACCGGTCTGTCCTTCATAGAAGGGGGGAAGTTAGCGGGTGGCGAGGAGGGAGGGGGTGGCGGCGGCGCGGTAGGCGAGGAGGCCGTCGGCGTCGAGCGAGACGATGGTGCGGGTGCCGTCGGCGGCGGGGAGGCTGACGTGGTCGGGGTCGACGAAGGTGATGAGTTCGTAGCGGTCGCCGGCGGGGGTGATTACGTCCCAGCTGCGTTGGGCGGCGTCGAAGTCGAGGCGCACGGTCGAGCCGTCGCTTTCGCTGACAATGTCGTAGCCTTTGCCGTCGCATTTGACGAGGTAGCGCTGTCCGTCGGTGCCTTCGATGCGGCGGGTGCCCTGGGCCATGGGGTTGTCGCCGCTCCAGAATTCGATGCTGTTGATTACGAGAATGTCGGCCAGGCCGGCGACTTCATATACGGGCAGAACCCAGAAGGCGAAGAACACGAGTTCGTTGACCACTTTGTTGCCGATTGTCTTGTTCCATGACAGCAGACGGTTGGTCAGGGCAAAACTGCCGATACAAGATGACAGGCCGAGCGAGGCACACACTGTGAGCACCAGGCCCACTCTCATAAGGTTCTTTTTCACTTTTTTCAGTCTTATTTTTTTAATGTTAAGTTGAGTCTGTTTTACACGGGCACGGCGGTTCGGCCGAGGTCGTAGAGCCGGATAATCCGGTCGACATAGTCGCGGGTTTCCCGACCGCGAAGATAGCCATATTTTACGACATTATCATTATAATGTTGCGGATTTGCGAGCATGAGGACGGTTTTTTCGACGTTGTCGTCCCACTTTGCGGGGTCGAGTCCGTATTTTTCGGCGAGTCTCATGGCGTCGAATATGTGTCCCTGGCCGGCGTTATAGCTTGCCAGAATGAATTTGCGGCGCTCTATGGGGTCGGGAATGCGGCTCTCGAACATGGCGTTGAGGTCGCCGAGATAGCTGACGGCGGCCCTGACTGACTGCTCGGGGTCGTTGGCGTTGCGCAGGCCGTAGCTACGGCCGGTGCGCGGCATTATCTGCATCAGCCCTCTCGCTCCGGCAAACGAGCGTGCGCGGGGGTTGAAGCGGCTTTCGGTGTAGGCCTGGGCGGCGAGCATGCGCCAGTCCCAGTTGATTTGCGGCGCATAGCGCTTGAACAGGGGGTCATATTTCGGCGAGATTGTGCCGTCTGAGAAGTCGATTTTTCCGTAGGTCAGATTGCCGTCCATTTTTTCGAGCTGATAGTAGCGCTTGAGCAGGTCGGCGCGCTCGTCGGTGGGCTCGGCCGATGCGGCCCAGGCGTCGACGGCGGCGGCGAGCACCGTGTCGGCCGGAGCGACGGCCCAGGCTGCGCGCTGGTCGAGCGAGACGGCCACCGAGGCATCGATGTCGGCATGATATCCGCCGTGAAGCCGGGCCAGGTCAGAGTCGAGCACGGCGAGGGGTATGCGCCCGTCGGCCACCATGTCTACGAGGTCTTCCGGCGCCACCGAGTCGGGGTCAAGGCGCCTGATGGCGATGCCGCCCCCGAGCTCGTCGTTGAGGTTGCGCAGGCGATAGTCATATTTCGAATCGCGCAGAACGTAGACATCGCGCCCCGGCAAGAGGGTAACATCGCTGACGGCCGGCGTGTCGCCAGGCTCGACGCGCTGCACGAGCACCTGGCGAGTGGTCGACTCGTAGCCGCAGGGCAATATGCGCCCGGCATATTCGGCCGTAACGGGCACGTCGGCGGCAATGAGGTCAATCTTTCCCGAATCGAGCATGGCCACAAGGCGCCCCATCGAGCGGCCCACGGTCAGCGTCATGGGGCGGTGCAACTGTCGCGCCAGTGAGCGCACCATGTCATAGTCGATGCCGAGCGAGTCGCCGCGATATATGAAGAACGACGTCGGCGAATAGAGCGTGCCCACGCGCAACGTGTCGGGCAGGCGCCCGTAGTCGCGCACGGCGACCTTTTCGCCGCCCGCATCGCCGCCGACGCTGCCCGCGCAACCGCCCAGAGCCGCCACTGCCGCCATAAGAGCAAATCCAATCCGTTTCATAACAATAAAAACTGCGCCGGCCACCGATTTGTTCTCGGCGCGACGGCAGGGGCCGGCGGTTTTGCATTCCGATTTTGTAACTTTTCTGTAACTTTTCGTGAAAATGTTTGGCAGTTAGCGAATTTTGTGGTAATTTTGTGGCAAAATTATGGCGGACTAATGTCATGAAATGTGTGCAAATTGTTAAGAGTCAATTCAGAATGCTTCTTTGCGGAGCAGCTGTGCTGGCAATGTCATGTTGTCTGCACGCCTCTGCGTCTGACGGCAACCTGAGCATCAGGACTTCCGACAGGAAGGCCCTGGCTGATTCCATACGCCTGCATCTGGCGTCGGCGCGCACCGCTGCAGACAGCATTCCGATTCTCTACGACCTTCTTGACCTCGCTTCGTTCAATGAGATTCAGTCTCGCGCCCGACAGCTCTATTTCACGGCCAGGCGCGCAAAGAATCCGACCGTTCAGCTCGATGCGTTGCGCTATTGGGGCAACAACGGCGCCGCAATGTCAAACGACACCATTGTGCGCGAGGCGCTGCGACGCCTCAAAGACGTTCCCGACAGCGAAGACAAGGCTCAGACAAAAATCTTTCTGAAAGCATGCGAGGCGTCGGCCTATCGCTTCCGCAACGAATCCGAGCGCAACGCCCTTCTGAGCGCCTATCTGCGCGAATTCAACGATAACGGCGAGCATCTTGACCCCCACACACAGGCTTCCCAGCTGTTCACGCTCGTTTCGTTCTTCTCAGGGGGACTGAACGGCCAGATGCTCACGCAATATCTCGACAAGCTCGAGCGCGTAATCAACAATCTGCCCAAAAACAACATCAACTATCTGCAAAACAAGTTCAATTCGCAGGCCGCAATAGGCTACCTTTATAGCGACGAACCGCAGAAAAGCATCGATGCCGACCGCAACCAGCTCAAAAACATCGAGCAGATGGAGATGAGATATAAGGCCATCGGCCGCAACTATAAGAACTATGACGTTCAGCGCTATGTGATTATCAGGCGAATGATGCGCAACTACATGTCGTTGACCGAGGCCGAAGTCGACTCGCTCTACAGTCAGGTCCTTG
Organism: uncultured Porphyromonadaceae bacterium; assembly: GCA_902495245.1. Lineage (GTDB taxonomy): Bacteria > Bacteroidota > Bacteroidia > Bacteroidales > Muribaculaceae > UBA3263. The sequence goes on along the minus strand of CABUWI010000002.1, from coordinate 5,504 downwards.
CAATGTGCGACCGCAACGCCGATATTGCCTCCGATTTTGCGCGCAACCCCTCCGTCAGAGTGGGCATGCTGCTGAAAAAAGGGCGCTATGAAGAGGCGCTTCCGCTGGTCAGGCAACAGGCCGACGAAGCCGTCGGCGTAATCAACCAGCGCCTGTTTCTGCGCCGTCTGATTGACGTGGCCGCCAAGACCGGAGCCGATGACATCAAGCGCGACGCCGAGGCCCGTAATTCGGAGCTGCTCGAGAATTACATCAGCCACAAAACGGCCGAACGCACCCGCGAGCTTCAGATTCTCTACGACGTTAACGCCCTGCGTCAGGAAAACGCCGATGCCGCCATTGCCCGCGAACGCACGCGCGTCATTGCCCTCATCGTAATCGGCATTCTCGCCTCAATTCTGGCCGTGGTCTTCTTTGTGCTCTACCGCCGCTACCATCGGGCCACGCTGCAGCTTGCCCACACAAACCGCCGCCTCAAAGACGAGCAGGCCAACCTGCTCCGCACCCAGCAAGACCTGATCAGCGCCCGCGACAGCGCCCGCAACGCCGAGACCGAAAAATCGCAACTCATAACCTATGTCGGCCATGAAGTCATCACGCCGCTCAACGCCATTGTCGAATACTCGCAGATAATCATTGACTACGCCGGCGACGACGGCAAGAAATACCTGCGCAAGTTTGCCGACATAATCGACGTCAACTCGCGCATAATCAAAGAGATTGCCAACGACATTCAGAACTTCTCGATGATTGACGCCCACAAGCTCACGATTCACCGCTCGCCGGTCAACGTCAACACCCTCGGCGACATAACGGCTGACAGCATCCGTTCGCAGGTAGGCCCCGACGTGAAGCTGGTCGTCAACCATGCCGAAGGCAACGACACGTGCGTCATCACTGACCCCCACCGCGTCGGCACGGTGCTGCTGGCCCTGCTGTCGAACGCCGCCAAGTTCACCGACAAAGGCACCATTACGCTCGACATCACAGTCGATTCCGATAACGACACCGCCACCTTTGCCGTTACCGACACCGGCATCGGCATTCCGGCCGATAAAGCCGACAAGATTTTCGAGCGCTTCGAAAGGCTCAACCCCGAAATGGGCGGCGCAGGCCTCGGCCTGGCAAACAGCGCTATGATTGCCAAAGCCCTGAAAGCCGACCTGCGGCTCGACACGTCGCACCGCGGGGGCGCCCGCTTCATCTTCACAATCCCCACAAAATGAAAATAGCACTTATTGTGGCCATGGACAAGGAGCTGCAGCTCCTCCTGCCCCTCATTGACAACCCCTCTACTCAGACCGTCGACGGCTTCGAGCTCCACACCGGCCGCATCGGCGCCACGGAGGTCTGCGTGGCCAGATGCGGCATCGGCAAGGTCAACGCCGCCCTTGGCTGCCGCGCCCTGATTCAGGCTTTCAGCCCCGACCTGATTATCAACACCGGCGTTGCCGGCGGCACCGGCGGCCGCGCCGGAGTGCTCGACATCGTGGCCGCCACCGCCGTGGGCTATCACGACGTCTGGTGCGGCCCGGGCACGCAATGGGGTCAGGCCGCCGGCTGCCCGCAGCTCTTCGAAGGCTCGCGTCGCGTGCTGGCGCTGCCGGCGTTGACCGGCAATCCAAAGGTGCGCTTCGGCACAGTCGTGTCTGGCGACATCTTCGTTGACCGCCGCGAAACCGTCGACCGCTGCCTGCAGCTCTATCCCGACGCCGTCGGCGTCGACATGGAGAGCGGCGCCATCGCGCAGACCTGCTTCCGATTCGGCGTCGACTTCATCTGCCTGCGCGTAATTTCCGACACTCCCGGCGAAGTGGCCGACAACGGCGCGCAATACGATTCGTTCTGGACCGCCGCCCCGGCCGAAACCTTCGGCGTTATCCGCGCTATTCTCGACGAGCTGAAATGAAAAAGATAGCCTCGTTCACCATCGACCATGTGCGCCTGCTGCGCGGCGTCTACGTGAGCCGCCGCGACCTAACGCCCTCGGGCGACGCGCTCACTACCTTCGACGTCCGTCTCACCGAGCCAAACCGTCAGCCCGCCGCCTCGCCCCGCGCGCTCCACACCATCGAACACCTCGCCGCCACCTTTCTGCGCAACGACCCCGAGTGGGCCGACCGCGTGGTCTACTGGGGTCCCATGGGCTGCTGCACCGGCTCCTATCTCATCTTGCAGGGCAGCCTGCAGCCGGCCGACATCTTGCCGCTGCTGCGCCGCTGCTTCGAATTCATAGCCGGCTTCGAGGGCGACATTCCCGGCGCCACGGCGCGCGACTGCGGCAACTACACGTTCAACGACCTCCCAGCAGCCAAGGCGCTCGCCTCGCGCTTCCTGACCGAGATTCTGACCGACCCGCGGCCCGAAAACCTCGAATATCCCGCCTGAATGAGGCAGATTCCGCCCTCCCGACGGCTGCTCGACGCCTTCGGCGCATACATGCTGCTCGAGGCCGGCATCGCCGACAACTCGCACCAGGCCTACCTGCGCGACGCCCGACGGCTGCTCGACTTTCTCGACGAACAGTCAACGCCGCTCGACGCCGTCGACGTCAACACCCTCCACGGCTTCATGGCCGCCCAGATGGAGCTCGGCCTCTCGCCGCGCTCGCTGCGCCGTCTTGTCAGCGGGCTGCGCGCACTGTTCCGCTTTCTGACTCTCGAAAACTATCTCGACGCCGACCCCGCCCAACTGCTCACCCCGCCACAGATAGGGCTTCACCTGCCCGAGGTGCTCTCGGTCGACGAAATCGACGCCATGATTGCCGCCATCGATCCCGCCGCCCGCGAGGCCGTGCGCGACCGCGCACTCATCGAGACGCTCTATGGCTGCGGCCTCCGCGTCAGCGAGGCCATCAACCTCGAAGTGAGCCGCCTCTATCTCGACGAGGGCTATCTCGCCGTCGTCGGCAAGGGCAACAAAGAACGCCTCGTGCCGCTGGGCGACGTTACGGCCGACGCCCTGCGCGCGTGGCTCGCCGAACGCGCCGACGGCAAGATTCGCCCCGGCGAGGAAAACTACGTCTTCCTGGCCCCGCGCACCGGCGGCCGCATCACGCGCATGCGCGTGTTCGACATCGTGCGCCGGCTGGCCGCCGACGCCGGCATCAGCCGCGAAGTCTCGCCCCACACCCTGCGCCACAGCTTCGCCTCCCACCTGCTCGAAGGTGGCGCCAACCTGCGCGCAATCCAGCAGATGCTCGGCCACGAAAGCATCGCAACCACCCAGATTTACATTCACATTGACCGCAGCCGCCTGCGCGAGGAGATTCTGCTTCACCACCCCCGCAACCGCCGCCACGACGCCTACATGTAGCGGCAGATGGTCGACGCGCGGCGGCTCAGATAGGCTGACGGACGCGCCGGATTGCGCTTGAACGGGTTCGGCAGGCTCACGGCAATCAGCGCCGCCTGGCGCTTGGTCAGCCGCTCGGCCGAACGGTCAAAATAGAACTCGGCCGCCGCCTGAGCGCCATAAATACCCGGCCCCATCTCGATTGAGTTGAGATAGACCTCCATTATGCGCTCTTTGGGCCACATCAGCTCGATGAGCACCGTGAAATAGGCCTCCAGCCCCTTGCGCACCCAGCTGCGCCCCGGCCAGAGAAACACGTTCTTCGCCGTCTGCTGGCTGATGGTCGAGGCGCCGCGCATGCGCCGCCCCCGGTTATTGGCCTCATAGGCCTCTTCGATGGCCTTGAAGTCGAAGCCGTTGTGCTCATAGAAATTCGCGTCTTCCGACGCCACGACCGCCTTAGGCAGCCACGGCGACATCTCGTCAAGCGCCACCCAGTCGTGGCGCCACCGCCGCTGGCGCTCGCGTCCGGCCTCCGAGTCGCCCTTGGGCGAGACGGCCCTGATGACCATCAGCGGCGTAATCCACACCGGCACGAACCGATACACACCCACGGCCAGCACCGTGCTCCCGAAAAACAATATCAGCGCCCACTTCAGCGCCTTCCTCAAAGCTCTAAACATGACTGCAAAGTTACAACCTCCCCGCCATTCCGCCAAAACTTTTTCTCGCACCTGTAGGGACGCACGGTTCGTGCGTCCGCTTTGCGGAATGCATAAATTGCTGCATTATTGGTCGTTATCGCGGACGCATGGGCCGTGCGTCCCTACCCTGGGGCGGCCGTTACCCCGGCGGGAAAAATTGTCGGGAAAGTTTGGTCAGGTGGAGGCTTTGGCGTAACTTTGCGGTGTGAAAGCTTTGTTGCACATATTTTCGGCGCTGTTGCTCGTCGCTCTTGCGGCGGGCTGCCGGCCGTCGGAGGCCGAGCGCGCGCTGCGCAGCGCCGAGGCGCTGATGGAGACGCGGCCCGACTCCGCCCTGACCCTCCTCGAGACCATCGACGGCTCGCGCCTCAGCGGCGAGCCACGCGCCCGCCACGCCCTGCTCCTTTCGCAGGCCTACGACAAAAACTACATCGACCTCACCGACGACTCCCTAATCTCAATCGCCGTAAACTTCTACGACAACTCTTCCGACGATCGCCGCCGAATGCTCGCCCTCCACTACAAGGGCACCGTCAACCGCAACGCCGGCTTCTACGAGGCGGCCCTGGCAAGCGCCCTCGAGGCCCACGACATCGCCCTCGCCCTTAACGACACCCTCAACCTCTGCCGCATCGAGTCCCTGATGGCCAACCTCTATGACCATTCGTACAATATGGAAGAAGCGGTCAAATGGGAAACTTCAGCTTTAACTTATGCTAAAGCACTCAATCGCGCAAAGTGGATTTCAAACGGATATTATAATCTCGCCAATTATTTTGTAGGTTTAGGCAACTCCGAAGAAGCAAAATTTTATGCAGATTCAGCTGCCATAAAATATGGTATATGTTATAAAATTCAAGACCTGTTGTATCGAGCTAACATCGGAATTGGCGATTACCCGGCGGCAGATTCCATATATCGGCAAATGCTGATAGACGGGAATGTGCCGTCTTTACAAATCTCAGCGATGCAAGCTCTTATCCCTGGCGAGTTCACGCATCTGAATATAGATATAGACAGTTGCAGAGTGTTTGAACGGTGTAGCTCTGCCGAAGATTCGATTGCCAGTTACTTTATAATGTCGCGTCTGGCATCAGGACTCGGTTCTACTGATGAGATTGTTTCAAGTCTCAATGCTGTGATTGATATGCAGAATGACTTGTTTTCGCGCTTGAATTCACGTTCATTGCTGAAGGTTCAATCTGACCATGAGAGCCGTAAGTCGGTCAAATTAGAGCATTCTCTTCGTGAGAAAAAGAAAGTCATGTGGCTGTTGGCAACAATCTGTCTGCTCGTCGTCATTTCTACTGTTTTTGCAGTACGGTGGATTCTGTCGCGCAACCGCATCAGGCGTTTGGCTCTTGAAATGAACCTCAGAGTGCTCTCTGACGAGATGACGCAGATAAAGACCGAACTCGCCGGGAGCAGGGAAGAATGTCAGAATCTTCACGACGAGGCCGCGACCAATGCCGACAAGTTCCGCCGCCAAAGCGCAATCGCTTTTTT
>CABUWI010000001.1 GCA_902495245.1 uncultured Porphyromonadaceae bacterium | reverse complement strand
ATAGTTGACAGATGTGGTCATGGCTGTTGTGTTTTTTATTAAACTTATTTCTATATAACGCATAATCAGCCATGACCGTTTTTTGTAGTCTTTCGCCCTAAGTTAATAGCATTGAGGCATGTCCCTACGAAATTTCACAAATTGCGATTTTGCAACACCATCATAAAAATCTTGCGGGATTTAGATGTTTTCAGTGGAGGGCGGCGGAGGCGGCGGCGATGTCGGGGAAGATGCGGTTGGCGTCGGGGGCGATGGTTGCGGCGGGGAGGGTGGTAGTGAGGCCCCACACGCGGCAGCCGGCGGCGCGGCCGGCGCGGACGCCCTGCAGCGAGTCTTCGATGACGAGGCAGCGCTCCGGCGCTTTGCCCAGCAGCTTGGCGGCGAGCAGGTAGCCCTCGGGGTCGGGCTTGCCGCGGCTCACCATCGAGCCGTTCACGATGGCCGTGAAGTAGCGCTCGAAGTCGGGATATTGCCTGAACAGCTGCTCCATCTTCTCGGGGTTTGACGACGTTACGAGCGCGGCGGGAATCTGCTCCTTCTGCAGCCGGGCCAGCAGTTCGAGCGCGCCGGGAAACAGCGGGTAGGTCAGATGACTGTCGAAGTCAAGAATGCGGCTCAGAATCTCGTCGCGCTCTTCGGGCTTGAAGAGCTTCAGAATGCTGTCGAGGTTCGTGCCCTTGATTGCGCGCGCAAAGTTGTCGATGCCGGTGGGGTAGAGGCGTTCGGTCTTGTCCCAGAACTCCGTGTAGAGGTTCTCGCTGTCAATCAAGACGCCGTCCAAGTCGAACAGCACCGCTTCGGGGCGCTCCGCGGCAAGGGTCATTTCTTTGTCTGCTCCCATATGTAGAGTCTGTCGTTCAGCCTGACTTTTTCAGGCACTTTGATTGAGAATACCTGTCCTTTGACAACCTTTTGCGTCGGGCCGGAGTCGAGGTGCATCTCTTCGATGTTAACGACGAGTGCGCCCGTGGTCGGGCCGATGATGACGGCCTCGTCGCCGATGTTCACCTCGCCGGCTTCGAGCAGGAACTCGCCGACGCCGAGCTTCGAGAAATATTTGGTGCACTTGGCCGCATAGCGTTTTGTGCGCGTGGCTGACGAGCCGTAGTGTCCGCTCCATTCGCCCAGGCGCTGCCCGAGGTAATAGCCGTCCCAGAAGCCGCGGTTGAACACACGGGCCAGCCTTTCGTCCCATCGGGCCACCTTTTCGGCCGTGAACTCGCCGCGACATAGCGCTTCGAGCGCCTCGTTGTAGCAGCCGACGGTTTCGGCAACATATTCGGCGCCGCGTGCGCGTCCCTCGATTTTCAGCACTCTCACACCCGCCTCGGCCAGACGGTCGAGAAAGTGGATTGTCTTGAGGTCTTTGGGCGACATTATATATTGGTTTTCGATGGCCAGCTCGTCGCCGGTCTCGTTGTCGCGCACGGTGTAGCTGCGGCGGCAAATCTGGGTGCAGCCGCCGCGGTTGGCCGACGAGTTGCGCTCGTGGAGGCTCAGATAGCACTTGCCCGACACGGCCATGCAGAGCGCGCCGTGGCAGAACATCTCGATTTTCACGGGTTTGCCGCCCGGGCCGGTAATCGGCTCCGACTCGATTGCGCGGTGAATTTCGCCGACCTGCTCCATGTTCAGCTCGCGCGCTAGCACCACCGTGTCGGCCCACTGTGCGTAGAACCTCACGGCCTCGGTGTTCGAAATGTTGGCCTGCGTCGAGATGTGCACCTCGACGCCTCGGCTGCGTGCATAGAGAATCGCGGCGATGTCGGAGGCGATGACGGCCGAGATGCCGGCCGCCCGGGCCGCGTCGATGATGGAGCGCATGGTAGCGAGGTCGGAGTCATACATGATCGTGTTGACCGTCAGGTATGTCTTCACCCCTGCAGCGGCGCATTCAGCCGCGATTGAAGCAAGGTCTTCGATTGTGAAGTTCACGGCGGCGCGCGAGCGCATGTTAAGTCCCTGAATGCCGAAGTAGACGGCGTCGGCTCCGGCCTTGACGGCCGCGCGCAGCGACTCCCATGACCCCACGGGCGCCATGATTTCAAACTCACTCCGTTCCATTATTAGTCGAGTTGTTCTTCTTGAATCCGATGATGTTTATGTTGCCGTTGAGGTTATATTTCTTGCCGTCGGCGCCCTTGGCGCGGATAACGTAGAAATATACGCCCGACGGCGCCGTCTTGCCGTTGATTTTGCCGTCCCAGCCCTGCGAGGGGTCGGTCAGGTGAGCAAGTTTGCGGCCGTTGCGGTCAAAGATGTGGCAGTCGAACTCCACGATTGACTTGTAGCTCACTTTCCATTCGTCGTTCACGCCCTCAGACGTGCCGGGCGAGAATGCGTTTGGACATTTCAGCGACGACTCGCCGATGTAGACCTCATAGGTCTCGCTGACATACTCGCATGTGCCGTCGTCGTTGGCGGCGGTGAAGCGCACATAGGTAGTGCCCTGTTCGCGGAATGTGTGGGTGAACTCAAGGTCTGAATAGCGCAGAAACGACTGGTTGAACTCAGAGTCGCGCGCCAGTTCCCACTCGTGGAACACGGCTGCGTCGGTAACGGCCGCCGTGAAAGTTACTTCCGCCGGGCCCGAGCCGCCGAGTGCGGCCTCTTCCTTCACCTCGTTGTCAGCCTGGCGGGGTGTCTGTTCGGCCGACGTGTGGGCCTCGACGGCGCGCGGCTCGTAGACAGGCGACGTGATGCTCTCCTCCTCGCCCCAGATGCGCGCGAACTTGTCGCCGCTGAGGGTGAACGCCGTTTCGCAGAGCGGTGGCGGACATGTCAGGGTTTCGGTCAGTTCGGCGAAATTCTCTTCGTGGGTGGTCTGTCGCCAGGTTTTTTCCGTTTCGTCATATTCAAGAGTGCTGTAGCTCAGGGTGAACTGACGGTCAATGTGTTGCGGCACGCCCGTGATTGAATAATATGTGATTCCGTCGCCGTTGCCGTCAACGTCGAGCCATGTCGTCGAGCAGTCGCTCTCGGGCGACAGCGTCAGGTCGCGCAGACCCATGGGGTAGGCCGAATAGTCAACCACCCAGAAGTAAAAGGAAGTCGAGCCGTCGGCCACGATGTAGCCCATGTTCCCTTCGAGGCGGTCGAGGGTGCTCGTCGAGCCGTTTTGTGTGGAAGGCGCCGGCTCGGCATAACCGCCGCCCAACTTGCTGAACCGCTGCCAGCTCACGGTGTTGCCGGCCGTCGATTCGAAACTTGCCTTGACTCCCTCGACATAGGGGAGCACGTAGACCTCGGTCAGGCCGGTCGATGCGGCCGGTGTCTCTTTGACCACCTGAAGCCGCAGACCGGTGAATGTCAGTTCGGCCGCCGTGGCAATTGCGGCGGAAACCGAGAGTAAAGTCAGTGAAATCAGTTTTTTCAGCGGCGGCATATCCAGGCGTCGGGAAAACGCGAGGAGAAGCCGTCGATGGCTGCGGCCGCGGCGCGCGCTTCTTCCTGAGTGGCGCCGGCGGCGGCAAAGACGCGGAAGTTCTCGCCGCTTTGCATTATGTCAAGGTTGGGCATTCCCGATTGGGCGATAAACTCGAGCGCCTTGGCCCGGCTTGGCAGCGAGGCCACGACCATGACATAGTTCATGCGTCGCGGCGGCTCGGGCTTGGTCGGCGTGAAAGCGCCGTCGGCGGGAGCCATGGCGAGGTTCAGTTCCATGTCGGCCGGCACGGGCAGCGGTTCGATTACCGGCTCTTCGGGCGGGGTGAATGCCGGGGCCGCAAGCGAGGCGTTCTGGGCGGTGTCGATGTCGATTGGCGTGGAGAGCGTGAACCCTATGAGGCAGAGCACTACGGCCGCGGCGGCTACACGCAGCCACTGCAGGCGCAACGGCACTCTCACAACGGCAACGCGCTTCTGTTCGGCCTCGGTCGAGGCGGCCGGCTTGACCACTTCGAATGCGGGCAGGGGGCGGGCAATCTTCACTGTAGGGAGCGGCAACGTCCAGAGGTCAAACGGCGTGAATTCGAGCCGTCCGCCTTTCAGGCGCCTGAGCGTTCCGACGCGCGCAATCGATACGGCGCCTTCGGCCCTGAGCCTGCGCTGAATCAGCGCCGACTCGGCGGCGACGCGTTCGCGCGCCTGTTCGAACGAGATTTTCATCTGTCGGCTCAGAGAGTCGGCCAGCAGCCCGTCGTCGTGAACCATTGCCGGATTGAAACTGATTGAACGGCGCGGCGGAGTCATTGTGTCTCCAATCCGCGCGGCAGCCATGTGCGTGGCCACGAAAGCGCCCACGCCGGGCACTATCACGCAGTCGTGTCTGCGTAACAATGTGGTAATATGATGGCTAAACTTACGGTTCATCAGTTCTTTCTGAGGTTTCTTGCAGCAAAGTTACGAAAATTTAACGGACCGCCCAAATTTATTTATCCACACTTATGCACACATCAGCCTGACGCCACGTTGTGTTTAGGCGTTGCGCGTAGAGAGTCCGGCCGTCAGTTGCTCGAACCAGTTCAGGGCGCTTGCCGGAATGTTTGCCTCGGCCAGGGCTTCGGCGGCGATTGTGGAATATCGGTCAATCAGCTCGTGGATTCTGCCGGGCAGGTTCAGCTCTTCGTAGATGGCTTTTACGGCATCTATCTTCGCCTGCGTACGCGCGGTGCCGAGCAGCGGACCGATCAGGTCGGGAGCCTCGCTCAGAGCCGTGATGAGCAGCCATGTCTTTTTGTCGTTGAGAATGTCGCCGCCCGGGGTCTTGCCGAAGGTCTCGGCCGAACCGAATGTGTCGAGATAGTCGTCCTGGAGCTGGAAAGCCATGCCGACGTTTTCGGCCCATGTGCTCAGGGCGCGCATTGTCGTTTCAGACGCGTGGGCCATCATGGCGCCCGCCTCGCAGGCACACGACAGCAGCACCGCCGTTTTCAGCCTGATCATTTCAAGATACTCGTCGACGGTAACGTCCGTGCGCTGCTCGAAGTCCATGTCCATCTGCTGGCCCTCGTAAATCTTTATGGCTGTTGAGTTGAACAGCTCGAGCATCTGAGGCAGCTTTTCGGCCGGGCAGCGGGCAATGAGCTGCGTTGCCAGGGTGAGCATCGTGTCGCCGCTGAGAATGGCGGTGGCCTCATTCCATTTTTTATGGACGGTCGGGCGTCCGCGGCGGGTGTCGGCGTTGTCCATCACGTCGTCGTGGAGCAGCGTGAAGTTATGGAACATCTCGATGCCCCATGCCTGATTTATGGCCTCTTCGGCGGCCACACCGCAGGCCTCGCAGCTTGCAAGGCAGAGCAGCGGGCGCAGCCGTTTGCCTCCGGCGGCGAGAGTGTAGCGAATCGGGTCATAGAGGCCCGGAAGACAATCGGGCAGGCCGAGATTATCTCCGGCCTGCTCGATAAGTGTCATCAGTTCTGTTGTGTCAATCATTTCTGTTGCTGTGCAGCCTCGGCCTCGGCCTGCTTGATCATCTGTTCGTTGGCCGAGATGAAGATTTCCACGCGACGGTTCTGCGCGCGGCCTTCGGGGGTGTCGTTCGAGGCGATGTAGTTGGTCATGGGGCAGCCCTGGGCCGAGATGCGGTTTGCGGCTACGCCCGAGTGCTCGAGGTAGTTGAGCACGGCATCGGCGCGGCCGTCGCTCACCTTCTGGTTCACGGCCATCGAGCCTGTATTGTCGGTGTAACCGAATACTTGAACGTTGGTTTCGGGGTTCTGAATCAGCGACTGGGCAAACTGCGTCAGGTCGGCCTTTGCGGTGTTGCTCAGCGTGGTGCCGTTGGTGGGGAAGAGAATGCCGCCGTCAAAGGTTACGCGAATAGCCTTGAGACCGTTCTGGTCGGTGGCTTCTTCAACTTTGGCGTTTTCGATTTCGCGCAGCTGAGCGGCCTGCTTGTCCATTTTGCGGCCGATGAGCATGCCTGCGCCCGAACCTACGGCAGCACCTACGGCAGCACCGATGGCTGCGCCTTTGCCGCCGCCGATGAGCGCGCCGACGCCTGCGCCCAGAGCGCCGCCGCCTGCGCCGCCAATGGCTGCGCCTTTGCCAAGGTTAGTCATTGAGTTACAGCTTGAAAGGAGCATGGCGCCGCTGAGGAGGCCGATACCGAAGATTTTGGTTACGTTTTTCATCTTGTTGCTTAAAAATTGTTTTGTTTTCGTTTGTGTTCGGTTGCAAAGTTACGAATTATTTGTGAAACTTCAGCTCCGATACTATAAAAACACTTCGTTGTGGCGCAATGTTTTGCCGATTATCTGATAGTGCCGGTCAGCGGCTGCGAGGTGAAGCGCAGCGTGGTCTGAAGCCCGGGAAAAGTCAGCTTCATGGTCTTGGCGACGCTGTCGAATGTGGCATACGATTCGTCGTTGAGCGTTCGACCCGTGGCGTCGACCCATTCCAGACGGAAGTATCCGTCATAGCCGGTGGGCGTCAGCCGCCCTTTCAGCATTCCCGGCTTCCACCGGTCGGCGTTGGTAACGGCGCCGCCGATGTAAATCAGCTCGTTGCCGATCAGGGCCAGTTCATAAGCTCCGCCCGCAAGCGCGAGCTTCGGGTCGCTGTCGCGGTCGAGATAGCGCCAGTGCGGGGCGGCCTGCAGCTCGTCGGCGCCGCGGGCGGTCATCAGTCGCGAAAAGTCGCGGTCGTCTGTCTCGGCTATGAGGCAGTCTGCCGTCAGCTTCGAGCCGGTGAGTCTGACGGAATCGGAGGGCTGAGGCAGCGAGTCGAACGTCATAATCGCCCTGAGCGCGCGCTCGCCGGCCAGCACGGTAGCGGTGCCGTCGTCGGCCCATTCGACGGCCAGCGTGTTGAAGCCGCCGGCGCAGTTCATGCCTTTGCCTATTAAAGCGGTGCGGCCGTTGCAACTCACTTTGACCTCGGGCTCGTCGATGCCGTCGAGATAGTTGCCGAAGTCAAATTCCAGACCGACCTCCACGCCCTGCCAGCAGATGGCCCACGACGCTTTGCGCGGCGAGCCTATCTTGCCGTCGGCCACTGCGGCCCGGGCTTCGACGGCCGCGATGCGTCCGCGGGGCGCTCTGTCGCCTTCGGGGCGCAGATAGAACAGTTCGGCCCGCATGCACGCCGCCACTGCCAGCACGCCGGTTAAGAACGCAAGTATCCTCTTCATTTGGCGTCGGCTTCTCCGCGCTTGCGCCGGGCGAGTATGACTTTTACGAACGATTCGGGCAACACCACGTTATACAGGTCGAGCGCACGGCTGAAAAGCGGAGCGATTTCCTCGTCGGTGAATCCGGCAATGCCGCAGCCGATGCGTGTAACGTAAAATGTGGTCTGGTCCCATTCCGTGGCCAGGTCAAGAAATTCGTCGACATAGGGCTTGATGGTGTCCACTCCGCCCTGCATTGTGGGTATGGCATACGATTGGCCCTGCAGGCCGGTGCCCTGACCCATGATTGCGCCGAAGTGTTTGACGGCCGCGCGGGCCGCGCCGCCCATATGCGCGCCGGCGAGATTGCTGCCGAACACGAAAATTTCGTCCTTTCCGAGCGACGTTATATTCTCGGGAGTGTATTTCAGTTTATCCATAAGTGCTTGATATGTCTGACAAAATTACGAATAATTCTGCTAAAAGTCGCAACTTTTGCCCGATTTTTCCAACAAATCCGTAACTTTGCAGCCGATTATGGAAAGGCATGTCTATAGAAATCTGTTTCTGACGTTCGCCAAAATCGGTGCGTTCACCTTTGGCGGCGGGTGGGCCATGATTGCCATCATGGAGCGTGAAATCGTCGATAAACACGGGTGGCTCACACGCGAGGAGTTTCTTGACCAACTGGCCGTTGCGCAATCAATGCCCGGCATTCTTGCCGTGAATATATCGGTGGCCGTCGGCGACAAAATCGCCGGCACGCGCGGCACGGTGGTGTCGGCCCTGGGCACGATTATGCCGTCGTTTCTGATTATTCTGGCAATCGCCATATTCCTCACTCCCGACATCATCAAGGACAATCCGGTGGTGGCCAAGGTGTTCCGCGGAATCCGTCCCGCCGTGGTGGCTCTGATTCTCGCGCCGCTCGTAACCAACTGGAAGCGCGCCGGAATCACTTGGAAAACGGCGGTAATTCCCATTGGCGCGGCGCTGCTTATCTGGAGCAAGTGGCCCGTCGTCTCCAACCCTATACTCTACATTCTGCTCGGCATTGCCGGCGGCTGGTGGTTCAAGGGGCGTCGTCCCGTTCAAAATTCCGATTCGAAATGATTTATCTGAAACTAATCTGGTCATATCTGAAAATCGGCCTCTTCGGTTTCGGCGGCGGCTACGCCATGCTGACACTGATTGAGCGCGAAATCGTGGGCCACGGCTGGCTCTCGTCAACGCAGTTCACCGACATCGTTGCCATTTCGCAGATGACCCCCGGCCCGATTGGCATCAATTCGGCCACCTATATCGGCTATATGGCTCCCGGTCTGAGCAACGAGGCCTACGCCAATCCGCTGTTCGGCATTCTCGGCTCGATTCTGTGCACGCTGACGGTCGTTTTGCCGAGCTATCTGCTTGTGCTCTATACGTCGCATTTCGTCATGCGCCACAAGGAAAGCGCCATTATCAAGGGCATCTTCGCAGGTCTGCGCCCCGTAACCATCGGCCTCATCGCGTCAGCGGCACTGCTGCTGATGAACGCCGACAATTTCGGCTCGGAGACGGCCGACGTGGTCAAGAGCGTGGCAATCTGCGCGGCGGCATTTGCGGCGACTTATTTCGCAAAAATTCACCCGATTGCCGTCATCTGCGTGGCCGGCGTTGTCGGTTATTTCATATATTGAGTCATGGACTATCAAGAGGCGTGCGACTGGCTTTTTTCGCAGACGGCAGTTTTTGAGCGCGAAGGGGCCGCGGCCTATAAACCGGGTCTCGACACTATCAGAACCCTATGTACCGGTCTCGGCAATCCCCACGAGAAGTATCCCACAATACATGTTGCCGGCACCAACGGCAAAGGCTCGACGGCGTCGCTGCTGGCGGCGGTGTTGCAGTCGGCAGGCTATCGCACGGGGCTTTACACGTCGCCCCATCTGGTCGACTTCCGCGAGCGCATTCGCGTTGACGGCGAGATGATTCCGGTCGACGAAGTCGTTGACTTCGTCGACCGATTCCGCGAGGCTCCGTCGGGGCTTCACCCATCGTTTTTCGAGCTGACCACTGCGCTGGCATTCGATTGGTTCGCCCGTCAGCGGGTCGATGTGGCCGTCATTGAGGTCGGCCTGGGCGGACGTCTGGATTCGACGAACATAATTACGCCCTGCGTCAGCATAATCACTAACATCTCGCTTGACCATACCGGTCTGCTCGGCTCAACCGTTGCGGAAATCGCGGCCGAAAAAGCCGGCATCATAAAGGCGGGTGTGCCTGCCGTAATAGGCGAGGCCTCCGACCCGTCGGTGCGCGCCGTTTTCGAGCAAGCGGCCGCGAGGGTGGGGGCGCCGTTGGTTTTCGCTCCGCAGGTCGAAGCCGTGGCGCAGCCCGACGGCACGTGGTTCTATCCGCAGGTAGGTGTGCGCGGCGCCCTGCGCGGCGCCTTTCAGCCGCAGAATGCCTCCACGGTGCTTGCCGCGCTACCTTTCTGTCCGCCGGTCTCGGCCGAGGCCGTCAGGCGCGGATTTGCCGACGTCGAGTCGCTGACCGGGCTGCGCGGACGCCTGACGCTGCTCGAGTCCGAGCCGCTGACAATTGTGTATGACACGGGCCACAATCCGGGCGCGTGGCGCTGGCTGGGCGACGAACTGCGCCGCCTGCCGCGGCCGCTCACGGTTGTCTGCGGCTTTGCGGCCGACAAAGATGTCGACACGATTCTGGCCATGATGCCCGGCGACGCGACCTATGTTTTTGCGCGTCCGTCGAGTCCGCGCGGTCTGCCGGCCGAAGAACTTGCCCGCAAGGGCGCCGCCGCGGGGCTGCGCGGCGAGGCAGTGGCCGACGTAAAGCAGGCGCTTGACCGCGCCCGTACCCTCACCGCGCCGGGCGGCTCCGTCTTTATCGGCGGCAGCAATTTCCTCATCGCCGACCTTCTCGCCTGATTTTTTTGTTTAGGAATCTGCTGTCAAAACTTTTTTATTTCGCTGCTTTTCTTTAATTTTGCAATCTGCAACTCCATAAATCAATATGATATCCAAAGAGGAAGTAATCAGATTGTTGAAGTCCACCGAGTCCTATAGGGTGGAACGCACCGTCAGCACGGGCAACATGGACAAATTCTGTGAGGCCATCTGTGCGTTTGCCAACGATATGCCCGGTGCGCGGAAGAACGGTTATCTGATTATCGGGGCGAATGATGATGGCAGCATTGCGGGCATGAAGGTCGATGACGCCTTGATGAAGAAAATTGCGGCCATTCGTTCTGACGGAAATATTCTTCCGTTGCCTTCAATGTCGGTTGAGCGATTTTCATTTTCCGAAGGCGACCTGCTGGTGGCTGAGGTTTGCCCGTCAGATTTGCCGCCCGTGCGTTATCGCGGCAGGGTTTTCATTCGCATAGGCCCGCGTCGCGACATTGCTACCGAGGCCGAAGAACGAATCCTTGCCGAGCGACGTTGCTCGTTCATGGCCACATTCGATGCCACTCCATGCCTTGACGCGCATTTGAATGATTTGGATATTGACTATATTCGGTCGGAATATTTGCCGATGATATTCGATGACGAGATTCTTGCTTCCGATGAGCGCGATATAAAGGAGCAACTTGCGTCTGTTCATCTCTATGACCGTCGCAATGATTGTCCGACCTACGCAGGCATTATTCTGTTTGGCAAGAATCCGAAATACTTTCTTTTGGGAGATTATGTACAGTTTGTACGCTTTTCAGGAAAGGACAAAAGTGGCGATATTCTCAACGAACGTCAGTTCGCCGGCCCTCTTTTCAAAATGTTGCCCGCGCTCGAATCGTTCGTGCGTGATGCCATCATAACTCAGAGGCCGGTTCCTGAATCCCTGTTCCGTGAGCGCACTGTATGGAATTATCCCGAAGGTGCGATACGCGAATTGGTCATGAATGCCTGCATGCACCGTGATTATCAGTCGAACATGCCAATCAGGCTATATCAGTTTGATGACAGCGTCGAGGTGATGAATGCCGGCGGCTTATATGGCGAGGCTCGTCCCGAAAATTTCCCTTCGGTCAATGATTATCGCAATCCTCTTGTGGCTGAAACCATGAAAGTGATGAAATATGTCAATAAATTCAACCGTGGAGTTGCCCGCGTTCAGGAAATGCTGAAAGAAAACGGCAATCCGGCGGCTGAGTTTGATGTTGCTGCCATTACGGCGTTCCGCGTAAATGTTAAGGCGACGTCAGATATGGTATCGGCCGAGGGGCACAAGTCGGGGCACAAGTCGGGGCACAAGTCGGACACAAGTCAGGGCTCGGTTTGTGAGAAAATTATGGAGTTTTGCAAGGAGCCGCGTTCTTTGGCCGAGATAGCGGACCATTGCGGTTTACGCAATAAACGGAAATTAAGGGAACGTTATCTCAACCCGTTGCTCGGTGTGCGCATTCAGATGACTGTTCCCGATAAGCCGACGAGCCGTTTCCAGAAATATAAGACGATAGACCTTCTCGGCTGATTTTTTTGTTGTATTATCAGTGGAATTTTTGTAATTTTGCAGAAACTTAAGCATTGATATATGGCGCGAGCTATAGGCAATTTCTCATTTCGCAAGCCCTCACTGATATGGGTTCACGTTGCCGCCGTGGTGGCGGTGGCCGCCTGGGGCATATCGTTTGTCAACACCCGCGTGTTGCTCGACTATGGCTTCAATCCCGTCGAAGTCTATGTTTTCCGTTGCATTATTGCCTATGCGCTTTTGCTCGGTTTTTCCCATAAGCAGCTGCGCGCCCTCAACGCGCGCCATGAGTGGCTCTTTCTTTTGTGCGGCATCTGCGGCGGCTCGGTTTATTTCGTGGCCGAAAACGCCGCGCTGCTCTATACGTCCACAACCAACGTATCGCTGATAACCTCCACCTCGCCGCTGATTAACGCGCTGCTGGTCGGACTGTTATATAAAGACGAGCGCCCCGGCAAGGGCATCGTTGCCGGCTCGTTCATAGCCATGGCGGGCGTGGCCATGGTGATTTTCGGCGGTTCCGGCGCGCATGGTTCCGGCGATTCAGCGCCCACGTTCGGCATTCTCGGCGATTCGCTGAGCCTGATGGCCGCCGTGTGCTGGAGCGTCTACGCACTGTTGCTGCGCAAGCTTCAGGCGTTTTATTCGGCGCTCTACGTTACCCGCAAGACCTTTTTCTACGGCCTGCTCACGGCGCTGCCCTTCCTGCTGCTCGAACCGAGCAAGCTGACGCTGCACACGTTCACCATTCCCGCCGTTTGGGTCAACCTGCTGACGCTGGCACTTATCGCCTCGTCGCTGGCGTTCGTAATCTGGGCGTGGGTAATTGCCCGCATCGGCGCCGTCAAGGCAGGCAACTATCTCTATTTCCAACCCATCGTAACGCTGATTTTCGGTGCCATCGTGCTCCACGAGTCCATGTCGCTGCTCGGCATCACGGGCTGCGTAATCACGATTCTCGGCGTTTACTGCGGCGAGCGTCTCAGCGAGGAGCGCCGCCGCCTCCACCATTGACCTATGAACTGGGACAGACTTATCTCCGACAAGCGTTTCGGACTCGAAGACTACCATAACCGCCGCGGCGAGACCCGCAGCGACTTTCAGCGCGACTTTGACCGCCTGGTCTTTTCGTCGCCTTTCCGCCGCTTGCAGAACAAGACGCAGGTCTTCCCGCTGCCGGGCAGTATTTTCGTGCATAACCGTCTGACCCATAGCATTGAGGTGGCCTCCGTGGGCCGCTCGCTGGCACGCGAGGTGGTGCGCGAGCTGCGACGCAAGTATGCCGCCGAGCCGTGGGCCGACAAACTCTCCGACATTCCCGACATCGTGGCCGCCGGCTGTCTGGCCCACGACCTCGGCAATCCGCCGTTCGGCCACAGCGGCGAAAAGGCCATCGCCACGTTCTTTTCCGAAGGCCCCGGCGCCGCGTTGAAGTCGGAACTGACCCCGGCGCAGTGGGCCGACCTGGTCAACTTCGAGGGCAACGCCAACTCCTTTCGCCAGCTGACCCATCAGTTCAAGGGGCGCCGCCCCGGCGGCTTCGCCATGACCTATTCGATGCTTGCCTCCATAGTCAAGTATCCCTATGAGAGCCAAGTGGCCCTCAAGCCAAACAAGTTCGGCTTTTTCTGCTCGGAGAAAGAGGCATTTCAGCGCATTGCCGACGAGCTGGGAATGGTGCGCCTCCCCGCGCCCGACGGCCTCGTGAGCTATGCGCGCCACCCGCTGGTCTATCTCGTCGAGGCGGCCGACGACATCTGCTATGAGGTCATGGACCTCGAAGACGCCGCCAAGCTCAAAATCCTGACCCACGCCGAGGTCATGGAGCTGATGCTCGGATTTTTCGACGCCTCGCGCCGCGAACACATGCACGACGTAATGAGCCGTATCGACGACCCCAACGAAAAGGTGGGCTATCTGCGCTCGTGCGTCATCGGCAAGCTCGTCGAGTGTTGCGCCGCCACGTTCGTCGAACACGAAGAGGAGATTCTTGCCGGCACCTTCTCCGGCTGCCTCATGGACCGCATCTCGCCCGCAGAGCGCGAAGCCTACGAGCGCTGCGACCGCACCTCGTGGGACCGCATCTACTGCGCCCCCGACGTCGTAGACATCGAGCTGGCCGGTAACCGCATCATCACGTTCCTCATGGAGAAACTGATTCATGCCGTCCGCTTCCCCGAGCTCAACTACTCGCGGCTACTCCTCAGCAAGGTTCCCGCGCAATATGACGTCCACTCTCCCGACCTCTTCACCAAGGTCCAGGCCGCCGTCGACCACATGGCCTCCATGACCGACGTCTACGCCCTCGACCTCTACCGCCGCCTCAACGGCCAGACCCTCCCCGCCGTCTAATTCCGGCATTTGCGTGTTCAAAAATTTCTGCGTACATTTGCAGGCGTAAAGGGTGCTGTAGAGACAGCCTCATATTTTTATTTTTCACTCTTCGGCCGATTCTCTGAATCGTTTCCGAAGAAAAGGTGTTATTGAAATTTTATCTTCAGTTCTCAAACTTGGCGGTTTGTATTTTCACGAAGATACAATGACGATGGCACCTGCACTGATAGCAATATCTCTGCCCGCGAGGGCAGACGTGTGCTATACCGGTGTGGGGCTGTTGTCTTATTCGTGGAAAGGGCACGCCAAGGCCTGAGAACTGGGTAAGACAGAGATACATTCCTCACACCTTTTTCATATCCTAACCGCTGCATCGGAGGGAGTGCGGCACAAACCGATTCATTCACACAATGAAAAAGCTTTTACTTTTACTGACTCTTCTTGCGGGCACTCTACCGCTCGCGGCAGAAACCTGGACTCCCGTCGGTCAATGCGAGTGGTTCGACGGCATCCAATCTTCATTCATAGGTTCATTAGATTCTTGGTTTGTAAAAGTCGAACAGTCAGATTCGCGCCCGACGGTTTTCCGTATGCAACCATATGCACAAAAAGTTCCCGGTAATGACTATTGGACAGACAATGTCTATTTGTATCTTCATATAGAAAACCATAGTCAAATCTATTTCGAGCCGTTTGTGTATTACCTTGGCAAACCTAGTTTTTATTATTCTCATACTTATCAAATATGTCCTGAAAACGGATTTGATGCGAAGAAATATGGCAAAGTATCTGCTGACGGTATTACCATTGAATTTCCTGCCGAGAGTTTTGCTATTGATTTACTATTTGATTGGCCCGATATGATTGGCGTTCCATCTTCTGAATGCTTGTATTCAACGGTGCACAAGATCGTTTTCCCCGAAGGCATTCTTGGTGTTGAGCCGCCGGAGGAAACTTGGGTGAACTTCGGACTCGGCAAATGGCAGGATGGTTCGATTGCAATCAACGGTGAGCCGTTCAGCACTGACGTCGATTTTGAAAAGAGCGCAAATCGCGACGGCGTATATCGCTGCAAACCCTTCCAAAGTTCGGACTTTGAAGGTGATTACGTGTATATTCACGCCAAGAATCCCGAGGCCGTCTATCTGGAGCAATTTTCCGTGCAAAATCTGTCGACCAAGCAGAATATCACTTACACTCAGGCTGAAAACGCTTTCGGCTCGTTGACAGACGGCGTCATTACCATTCCCGCAGGCGCGATTGCCTACGAATGTGAAGACGGCAGCAATATCAGCAGAAAAGACTACGTCATCACTCTTCCCGAAGGTTACAGCAAGCCAATCGAGGCCGAAAACGGTGCCTTCTTGGGCATTGTCGCCTTTAACGACAAGGTTGTAACCAAACCCATTGAGATAATTACGCCCGAAAACCGTACTGTTTTCACAGACTTTGTCAACGAGCGCGAGCTTGGAAACGCCACGCTGCTCTATTATGCCGTAGACCAAAGTATCACCACTCTGGCCAACGCCAAACTGCCCGACAACGTCGGCAAGGTAGTGCTCATCACGTTCACCGACGGCCTCGACCAGGGTTCGCTTGCAATGGAACCGCAACACCGTAATTCGCGCACCTACGCCGAATATCTTTCGGGCCGAATTGCCTCGACCACCGTCAAAGGCCAGCCAATCGACGCCTACACAATCGGGCTGCAGAGCGATGACGTGTCGGACGAGGAGCTGTTTATGTACAATCTGCGTGCTCTCGCCTCGAAAGAGGAGAATGCAATGCCCGTGCGCGACATCAACGGCGTGAAAAGCGAGCTTGCACACATTGTCGACAACCTGAACCGCCAGGTCGTTAAGCGCTCGCTGACAATCACCGTGCCGATGATGTCTGACGGCGACAAATATTGCTTTACTCTCGACGGCAGCGACGACAAGGTAGGCGATAATTCCGTCCGCTTTACGGGCCGTTTCAGCATCGACAACATGAGCCTCACCGGTGTTGAATATTTCGGCTGTACCAGTGCGTCGGGCACGACGCTCCGCGCCGTAAAGAACGGCATCTATCTGACATTTACCCTCAACGACGTGCGCGACCTCAACGACAATCCGCTGGAAATCAACAGCTCCGACATCGACCAGTGGCAGTGGATTGCCTCCAAGGGCCTCTGGCAGCACAACAAGGAGAACGCCAAAGACGAAGACGTGTCGGTTGAAGATGTCCGCACCTCCGTTGCCGTTATGTTCGCGCTCGACTGCTCGTCGTCGCTCGGCGACCTCTTCCCGACGCTGAAAAATGCCGCCGTCTCCTTCATCGAGAGCATCGCCGGCGGTCTCGTCAGCTCGATTGATGAAGTCGACACTGCCACCACGGCCGACGGTCCAGCCGAATATTACACACTGCAAGGTGTCCGCGTTGACCGTCCCGCAAAGGGCATCTACATTCGCCGCTGCGGCTCTCGCGTCGACAAAATCCTCGTGAAATAAACATCTAATCCCCGAACACACCGACGGCAATGCGCCCCCGCGACCTTGCCGTCGCTTTTTTGTTGCCATACAAAAATTTTTAGTTACATTTGCAGAAAATTTCACGAATGAACGGGTTTTTGAAAATTTCGGGCGATTATACGTCGTGGACGGTTTATCGGAAGTCGGTGATAATCTGCGATGTTACGGAGATGTTTATTGTCCGTGCGCTGCCCCGCGGGTCGCGGACGGTGGACCAGATGCGTCAGGCGGCGAGGTCGTGCAAGCAGAATATCGTCGAGGGCGTCAGCGACGGCACGGTGTCGCTCGAGATGTGCATCAGGCTTATCGGCGTGGCGCGCGGCTCGGTTATGGAATTGCGCGAGGATTATATGGATTTTCTGCGCCAACGCAGACTCGAAATCTGGGATAAAGATGACCCGCGCACGGTTGCGACGCGGAATTATTGCCGGAATCACTATGATTCGGGCGAGTTCGTTGATAAGTGCGAGAGTCGGTCAGATGAAACAGTGGCCAACATCATGCTGACGCTGATTCGGCAAATGGAAGCCATGTTGGCGAAAGTGCTGAAATCGCTCGAAGAGCGCTTTATTCAGGAGGGCGGCCTGCGGGAGGCGATGAGTCGCGAACGGCGTCGACAGCGAGGATACTGATTGTTGCGAAGTGATGTTATTTATGTATTTTATGTAATTTATGTGCATGCAAAACATAAAATTCATAAATTACATAAATCACAAAACCGTCGACACAGCGATTACCAGCCGCCGCGGGCGCCGCCGCCTGCCGTGAAGCCGCCGCCGAAGCTGCCGCCGCCAATGCCGCCTCCTCCTCCGCCGATGCCGCTGCCGCCGCCGACAATGACCACGGGCGCGACTCGGGGCAGCGTGTGGTTTTCGTCGTCGCTGTAGCCGCAGTTGACGCACTGGCGCGTAATGACGCGTAGGCCGGGGCGAGTCGTGGTGGGCTGCACGGTGGTGCGGTCGGAGATGACGCGCATGGTGCGGGCGTGGCAGACGGGACACGGCGTATAGGCCGACGAGCGCGACACGTAGGGAATCACTTCCGTTTCGCCGTCGGCGGGACAGCGCCAGACATCGTAGTCGACGGCGCCGATTTTCTCTTCGATGTCTTGCGCGCGGGTCAGGAAGTCGTTGTCGTGTTCTTCGTCGATGAGTTGCATCGGCGTGCCGCAGTCGGGGCAGAGGTGCTTGCCGCGGCGCAGGTTGTGGCGCCACAAAGCGAGCGGCACGAAGGCTACCAGCGGCAGACCCAGGCCAAGGAACGAGGCGAAGAGCAGGGGAGAGTAGAGGCCGTTGGCGGCGAGATATTTCTGATAGCGCGTCTTGTTGCGCGATTTGATGGCCGTGGCGACCACGAGAATGAGGCAGATGGCGGCGGCGTAGGCGCAGAGCGTCAGGTAGAAGCGGAACAGGTCGAAATCGTCGCCGGCGGCATTGTTGGCATATTTGCTCATAATCTCGTCGCGCGCCTCGGGCGAGGAGAGTATGCCGGCAATGTCGGCGATGGCGCCGGCGGTGCCGCCGTCATAGTCGCCTTCGCGAAATCGCGGCGTGATGTTCTTGCGGATTATTGAGCCGCAGAGGCCGTCGGGCAGCAGCCCTTCGACGCCGACGCCCGTGCGGATTACGACCTGACGTTGGTCTTTGACAATGAGCAGCATCACGCCGTTGTTCGTGTCTTTTTTGCCGACGCCCCATTTGCGCATCAGTTCCGTGGCGAAGTCGTCGATGTCGCCGTCGATGTCGTCAACGGCGATGCATACAACCTCGGCCGACGTCTGCTGCTGCAGGCGCTGCAGCATGGCGTTGATGTCGGCTTCGGCTTGGCGCGACAGAATGCCGTCGGGGTTGCTGACGAAGCGTGTGCTGTCGGCGCGGTGCACGTTTGGAATGTCGTCGACTCTATAGGTTGCCGCGCCGAGCGCGAAGGCCGTCAGCGCGGCAGCCATTACCGCCAAAAGGCGCAGAAATTTCATCACGGGGGTCAGTATTTTTTGCCGTACATTTTTTCGTAATAGTCGCGATAGGCGCCCGAGGTGATGTCGTTGATCCACTCTTGATGGGTCAGATACCAGTCAACGGTGCGGTCAAGCCCTTCTTCGAACTGCACCGACGGCGCCCAGCCCAGGTCGCGTTCGAGTTTCGATGCGTCGATTGCATAGCGCAGGTCGTGGCCCTTGCGGTCGGTTACGTAGGTAATGAGGTCGCGGTCGGCGCCGGCGGGGCGTCCGAGTTTGCGGTCGGCCGTTTCGATGAGCAGGTTGACGATGTCGATGTTACGCCATTCGTTGTGGCCGCCTATGTTGTAGGTCGAGCCGTCGGCTGCGCGGTGGAACACGAGGTCGAGCGCCGCGGCGTGGTCTTCGACATAGAGCCAGTCGCGCACGTTGAGTCCCTCGCCGTAGACGGGCAGCGGCCTGCGCTCGACGATGTTGTTGAGAAACAGCGGAATCAGCTTTTCGGGGAACTGATATGGGCCGTAGTTGTTCGAGCAGTTGGTGATGACCGTCGGGAGGCCGTAGGTGTCGTGATAGGCGCGCACGAAGTGGTCGGCCGACGCCTTCGAGGCGGAGTAGGGCGAGTGGGGGTCATAGCGGGTCTCTTCGGTGAAGAAACCGCCGTCGGGCTCAAGCGAGCCGTAGACCTCGTCGGTGCTTACCTGGTGGAAGCGCACGTCCTTGCGGTCGCCCCAGGCCTTGCGCGCGGCTTCGAGCAGCGTCAGGGTGCCCATGACGTTGCTGCGCACAAAGGCCAGCGGGTCTTTGATTGAGCGGTCAACGTGGCTCTCGGCGGCGAGGTTGATGACGCCGTCGATGTCGAAGTTGGCAAACGCCTTCTCGACGGCCTCGGCGTCGCAGATGTTGCCGTGGACGAAGCGATAGTTCGGCGCGTTCTCCACGTCTTTGAGGTTGGCGGGGTTGCCGCAGTAGGTCAGCGCGTCGAAGTTGACAATGAGATAGTCGGGATAGTTGTTCACCAGTCGGCGAACAAGATGGGAGCCGATAAATCCGGCGCCTCCGGTTACTAAGATTCTACGTTTCATATGGCAAAGTTACCAAAAATTCCGTATATTTGCACTGAAAAAATTGTGAAAAAGTTACTGTTGCTTCTTCTGGTTGCTTTGACCGTGGCCCTGGGCGGTTGCCGGTCCAAGCGTGCAGCGTCTTCAGGGGCGTCGCGTCCCGCCGTGCCTGCGCGGGTCATTCCGTCGACCGAGCGTCAGGTGGGCGAGCTGGTGCGCGAGGCCCGAAAGTGGATAGGCACGCCCTATGCCTACGGCGGCCACTCCCGCCGCGGCACTGACTGCTCGGGCATGATTATGGAGGTGTTTAAGTTCGTCTACGACATCAAGTTGCCACGCTCGAGCGCCATGCAGCGCGAGTATGCCCGTCCGGTCAAGTTCGACGACATGAAGCCCGGCGACCTCGTCTTCTTCGCCACTTCCAAAAACTCTTCGCGCGTCAACCACGTCGGCCTCTACATAGGCGATGGCCGCATGATTCACGCCTCTTCCTCGCGCGGCGTCATGGAGAGCGCGCTCAATGAAAAATACTGGCAGCGCACCCTCCACAGTCAGGGCCGCATAATCGAGACCGATGCCGCCCGCAAGCGCGACAAGAAGAAAAAGCAACAAACGGTCGATGAGACGCCGAAGCCCGTAGTCGAGCCTATCAACGAGCGCCTTCAGCAGCTATATGACGCCCTTGACCAACAAATCGACTCCATCTATGTCAGCAACCCCGAAATATTCGATTGAACTGCTTGCCCCGGCGCGCGACGCCTCGGTGGCCATCGCGGCCATTGACCATGGCGCCGACGCCGTCTATATCGGCGCGCCCTCTCACGGCGCCCGTGCCGCCGCCTCAAACTCCATTGCCGACATTGCCCGGGTGTGCGACTATGCCCACGGATTTGACGCCCGCGTCTACGTAACGGTCAATACCCTCGTCTACGAGTCGGAGCTCCGCGACGTCGAACGGCTGGTAGCCGACCTCTACCGAGCCGGCGTCGACGCCCTCATTGTGCAAGACCTCTCGCTGTTGCGCCTCGACCTGCCCCCCATTGCGCTTCACGCCTCCACGCAGTGCGATATCCGCACTCCCGAGCGCGCCCGCTTTCTGCAAGACCTCGGATTTTCGCAGCTCGTGCTGCCCCGCGAGCTGACGCTCGACGAAATCAGCGCCGTGCGCGCCGCCACGTCCGTGCCCCTCGAGGCCTTTGTGCACGGCGCCCTCTGCGTCAGCTACAGCGGCGACTGCCGGGCGTCGCTCATGTGTGGCGGCCGCTCGGCCAACCGCGGCGAGTGCGCCCAGATTTGCCGCCTGCCGTTCAGCCTGGCCGACGCCGACACGGGCCGCATTCTCATCGAGAACAAACACTTGCTCTCGCTGCGCGACCTCAATCGCCTTGACGCCCTCGCCGACATGATTTCTGCCGGCATCTCCTCGCTCAAAATCGAAGGGCGCCTCAAAGACGAGGCCTACGTCAAAAACGTCGTATCGGCCTACGACCGCGCCCTGCGCGCACTCGGCGTAGCCCGCACGTCGCGCGGCACGGTTGACCGCACCTTCACGCCCGACCTTTCGCGCACATTCAACCGCGGCTATACCTCTCACTTTCTGCGCACGCCGATGCCCGCGCCGGGCGCCCTCGCCGCCTTCGAATCCCCCAAGAGCCTCGGATTGCCCGTGGCCGTGGTCAAATCCGTCAGCGGGCGCCGCATCGAACTGAAAAACCTTCGCGAGCCTTTGGCCAACGGCGACGGTCTGAACTTCACCACGGGCGCCGGCGCCGTCTGCGGTTTCCGCGTGAACCGCTTTCAGCCTCCGGCCACCGTCTTTACCGCCGACGCAGTGGCCAACCTGCGCCCCGGGGCAACCCTGCGCCGCAGCTTCGACAAGGCGTTTGCCGACGCCCTCGCTCCGACCGACACGGCCCTGCGCACCATTCCGCTCGACCTTACGCTGCGTCAGGCCGGCGGTGTGATAGTGCTCGAAACGGACGACGGCACCGCCGCCACTATTCCGGCCGACGGCCTCGCGCCGGCGCGCACCCCGCAGCTCGACGCCCGGCGCAACCTCCTTGGGCGACTCGGCGACACCGTCTACCGCCTGCGCTCGCTCGCCGACCTGGTCGGCCCGGACATTTTCATCGCTCCATCGGCCGTTGCCCAACTGCGCCGCGCCCTCGTCGAGATGCTCGACGCCGGGGCCCGCGCCCGATTTTCGCGCCCGCTCCGCGCCCTCGAGCGTCCCGAGGCCGCATGGCCCGAAGGCGCGTCGCTCACCTTCCACGCCAATGTGGCCAACTCGCTGGCCGAAAGCCTTTATCGCGCCCACGGCGTGAGCGGCACGATTCAGCCCGCGCTCGAAACTTCGCGCCCCGACACTACCGACGGCCTCACCGTCATGACCACGCGCTACTGCCTTCGCCGCGAACTCGGTGCGTGTCTCCGCGACCCCTCCACGGCAAAAAAACTTCCGGCCAATCTGCTTCTCCTCTCCAAAAACCTCCCCGCGCTGCGGCTCGCGTTTGACTGCCGCAACTGTCAGATGAACATTCAGTTAACCTCAAAATAAGACTCTCTTATGGAATCAATCCGCCAACTCTATAAAATCGGCTACGGACCCTCGAGTTCCCACACCATGGGCCCGCGCAACGCCGCAAAGGCCTTTGGCAAGCAATATCCCGACGCCGCCCAGTTCGAAGTAACCCTTTACGGTTCGCTTGCCGCAACCGGCAAGGGCCACCTGACCGACAAGGCCATAACCGACGTCCTTTCGCTCATAGCCCCGACACGAATCAACTGGGAACCCGACACCTTCCTTCCGTTCCACCCCAACGGAATGCGGTTCCGCGCCCTCGACGACGCCGGACGCACCGTCGGCGAAATCACCCAATACTCCGTAGGCGGCGGCGACGTCATTGCCGAAGGCGAGACCCGGCGCTCGGCCCAATCGGTCTACGACATGACCACCATAGGCGATATCCTCAAATGGTGCGACACCACGGGCCACTCCTTCTGGGAATACGTAGACCAGTGCGAAGACCCCTCCATCTGGGACTACCTGGCTCAAGTCTGGGACACGATGAAAGCCGCTGTCGAGCGCGGAATCGAAGCCGAGGGCGTGCTGCCCGGCGGACTCGGAGTGGCCCGCAAAGCAACGTCATACTACATGCATGCCTCGGGCTACAACGCCTCGCTCAAATCGCGAGGACTTGTCTACGCCTACGCCCTCGGCGTCAGCGAAGAAAACGCAGCCGGCGGCAAAATCGTAACCGCGCCGACCTGCGGCTCGTGCGGCGTGCTCCCCGCCGTTCTCTACCATCTCCACACCTCCAAAGGCTTCTCGCAGCAGCGCATTCTTCGCGCCCTCGCCACGGCCGGCCTCTTCGGCAACGTCGTCAAACACAACGCCTCAGTCTCAGGCGCCGAAGTCGGCTGTCAGGGCGAAGTCGGCGTGGCCTGCGCCATGGCTGCCGCAGCCGCCTCGCAGCTCTTCGGTGGCACCCCGCGCCAGGTCGAATACTCCGCCGAAATGGGTCTCGAACACCACCTCGGCCTCACCTGCGACCCCGTCTGCGGCCTCGTGCAGATTCCCTGCATCGAACGCAACGCCTACGCCGCCGCACGCGCCCTCGACGCCAACCTCTACTCCGCCTTCTCCGACGGCCGCCACTCCGTCTCCTTCGACCGCATTGTCGAAGTCATGAAGCAGACCGGCCACGACCTCCCCTCCATCTACAAAGAAACCTCCCGCGGCGGCCTCGCCACCATCAAATAAAACGAGCGGGGCCGACGCCCCGCTCACATTTTTTTCATAACTCATATAAGCCCTATAAGTCTTATAAGCTCCTCAATATTTCCTCATACTTCTCAATTACCCTCTCTACGCCGAACTCCCGCTCCGCCTTTCGCCGCGAAGCCGCCCCCATTGCGCGGCGCTCCGCTGGCGTCAGTTCAATCACTCGAATCATCGCCTCCGCCAGTCCCTGTGCATCGTGCGGCTCCACCAGATACCCGTTCACCCCGTCATCAATCGCCTCCCGACAGCCCGGAATGTCGCTTGCTATGCACGGGCAGCCCATTGCGCAAGCCTCCATCAACGACCGGCTCAAACCCTCATGCCAGCTCGGCAATACCATCACCGTTCCTCCGCGGCCTAACCATGGCCTCACGTCTCCCGTCTCTCCCAGATACTCAATCCGTCCCTCCGCAATATCTCGCTCCAACTCCTCTTTTCCGACCCCCATCGGACTCCCAAAAGCTGTCGGTCCAAGCAACTCCACTTTCGCCCCCGCAAACCGTCGTCTCACAATCTCCGCTGCCTTCACATACTCCGTGTAACCTTTGTCTCGCAACACCCGCGCAATCATCAGAAATTTCACCTCGCTCCAATCTCTCTCCCCTCCGGCATCATACCGCTTCAGATTCACCCCCTCGCCACCCTCAAGCAATGTCAGGCGCTCCAGCCCCATTTCTCGCAACCGTTCAAAAATCGTCATATTCAACGTTATCACTCTCTCGGCTGTCCGCAATCCGGTCCGATACATCTGCCTCCCCACACGCTTCTTCAGCGAATTGCCGTTAAACATGTATCCAAGCCCTGCAACCACATCGATTGTCCTCACCCCCAGACTCCGCGCCGCCAGCGCTCCGTAGATATTCGGTTTGATTGTATAATTAAACACCACATCTGGCCGTTCCCTCCGAAAAATCTTCCATAGCCCAAGTGCGTAAGGCACGTCGCGCAGCGGATTCGACCCGTTCGGATTCATCTCTACTTCAAACAATTTCACCCCATGCGGCAAAACGACCCTTTCGCCCGGTCGCGGCACCACAACTCCCACCTCATGCCCCTCCCGCAAAAAATGCTCCGCAACCTCCCCCCTGAAATTCCAAAACGCCCTCAAACTATTATCGCAAAACAATATCCTCATGCTAACTCTGACAAGAATGTGATTGACTGCATTTATAAATTACCAATTAGTGGTTTGAGAAAGAAGCAAACAGAAAAAAGTGAATCTGTGCATTATTTTATTATGATGCGTGGCTTAGGTAGCACACATGTTGCATTATTTGGAATGTTTTCGATAACAACAGCGTTTGCACCTATTTTTGCATTATCCCCAATTGATACATTCATTAAGACTTTACACCCAGCACCCAAAATAACATTATCACCGATTATCACCCCACCATGCGCTATTGTAACTTGTTGATATATGCGTATATGCGCGCCAATATGAGCGTCGTGACCAATAATGATGCCAGCGGGACCATGTGGTAATTGAGGAGGTGTTTCAAAATATGCACCAGCATGCAAATTTGTGCCAAATGAGCAATGATGACGAGCGTCCGTCCGCTTTATATAATACAAATAATATAATTTTATCACGAGAGGTGTTTTATTCGTTGGGTCGATTACAATTGCACGTCTTCGCCAATATTTTTCATGGTTGTAATGCTGAATCAGCGCCATAATTCTTTTCCCTATTCGACTTGATGGCGTAAATGGTTGTAATTTTAACATATATGTTAGATCGAAGTTAAGACAAACGGCATAGGCGCGTAATAAAGCTCTAATGTTGTCAAATGATAGCAATTATATGCAATCATAGCCAAGCTTACTGAAGACAATAATAATTTAAGTACTAACAGATTAGAGGCTAATTGCTTCAAATGTTTATTATAATTAGATGAAAGTACACAGATAAAGACAAGTAGCATCAGTAGATTACCTAATAATTGATACCGTCCTCCTACAGTTGACAACCCTGTCATTAAATATCCAAAAGACGTAAACAGCAGCATCATTCGCCAAACTTTGTCGGTATATTTATTTATCCGAGCTTTAGATAACCCATTTCGTAATAATATGATAGCGATAATGTACCAAACAGCATTGACATAACTTGTAGCTTTAGTGATATGAGTTGTTAATGATTTGTCAAAATATTTGGCAGCTGTTTTAGATGTATAATAAGCAGTTTTTGCAAGAACAGCGTCGTTTTCGATGCCGGATTGTGTAATAACTTTACTGATTGATTCCTGATAACTTGTACCATTCAAAGTAGTTCCGAAAATACAACTAACTAATGCTGTATAAAACAAAACCTTTTTTGGTATTTTTATCCACATGGCAAACAACACTATCGGTATCCATGCAATCATGCTGAAGTGTATAAGCGGAATGATGATGAAGGCAGCTAACCACAGCCATTTTCGATCAAGAATAACTTTTAATGTTGCGTAGCTGGCAAGTCCCATACCTGCAAAGAACCGTACCCCTCCTATATTAACAGGATTGAAGCCAAGTACAAAGAACAGACAAACCAAAATGTAGTATGTCCAATTTCGTGGCCCAGAGTAATCTTTTAAAAGCCGGTGTAATGTAAGATATGCAAAAATTGCACCGAGGAATCCAACAATTGAAAAATATACATGAGGATTATGAGTAAACTTACCGACGAACCAAAATAAAGCGACTTTGAATAAATCAGGTTGTATTCCGCTTTCATATTGATGTAATACTGAATTCCATGTCGGCAGATAAGAATGCACAAATTCATGCGCAATACGGTATGCATCCATACGACCGTCTTCAAATGTATGGCAATAGCCGAATAATGCATAGAACAGTACGAATACTGTTCCACACAACGGTGCCCTTAGTCGGCCGCAAGCACGCAGAAATCCAAAAAACGGAAATATCAGAAACAATATGAAAGCCGATGCTCCATATCTTTTATCGTTCTCTGCCATTATCTGTAATTGAATTTATATAATTGGCTTACAATGCGTCGAGTGATGCTGATTCCGAAAACTTTTGCGAATGCGGCGACTATGCGTTTTGGCTGGGTAGGCCATAATGACATGACATGAATATTTTCGTCAATAAAACTCTTGAGTTCATCTTTTAGAATATCATTGCATCGCAACCCTGCGAAAACGACATCACTGGCACTATCATGCAGCATCTTTTCCGGCACTAACTTTTTTCGTAGGTGGTGCACTTCTCTTAGCTGTCGCCACTTATCAGGTGTAATTTGGTTCGTGTAGGTGTTCTCTCCCTGTCTGCGACGGTAATTATAAAATCCTTTGGGCTCATAAACCACTTGCAAATCCGGCAACGTTAAAATCCGTGTCCACATCAATCCGTCCTCTCCAAGATTTATGCCAGAAATCCACCTCAGTTTGTTGTCGGTGAACAGCGATTTACGAAACAATTTGTTGCAAGACGAATTATAAATATTACTTGCAAGCGATTTTTTCAACAGTTCGTCAGGGTTGACAGGATTTGACAGTCCAAAACTAATTCTTTTGTTTTTTTCGTCCGGATAGAAAAATGTGAAATCGCACATCACTATGTCGGCGTCGCTGTCGGCGGCTTTTTGTAGCATCGTGCAATACATTTCCTTATCTACGGTATCATCACTGTCGCAAACAGTAATGTATCTTCCTCGTGCAATATCCCAACCCGTTTGACGAGCGGAAGCCGAACCTCCGTTTGACTTATGAACGACCTTGAACAACCGTTCATATCGCCGTGCGTATTCGTCGCATATTTCTCCACTTGCATCAGTCGATCCGTCATCAACCAAAATTACCTCGGCATCAATCTTTGACGTTGCTGCGACTAAAGAGTTAAGACATTCGGGCAAATACTCCGCAGTATTGAAGATTGGAACAACTATGCTAAGCTCGGGAACAGTCTCCGAAACTATCATTTCTGTAAAAAACTTTTTATAGCGAGAGCCGTTTTATAGAACCGGCGGTTTCTGAATGTTGCCAGCATTATGTTGAACACACGCATTGTCATAGGACAATCGGCCTGCGTTTGTTTGATTAGATTTTTCTTCTCCTTCAAATCTTCCTTGAAACATTTCCAGTCGGAATCTGATAGTGAGAGGCATCTGCGATAAACCGTGGCGAGTACCACTCCGCATGTATGATGCATTGCTCTAACCACGAAGTCTGGCAAAACCTTTTTTCGTGCAATCTGTTCTTCGCATGCTACGAGGTGTTCCATCGAATCTCTTAGCGCTTTCAAACTCACGGTGTTGTTGATAGAGCCCTGATTGCGAAAATTATATCTGTAAATAATCGTCGGATAGTAGTTCATGCGTGGCCGTTCTGCGATAAGTCTGACGGTAAATTCGTTGTCTTCATGCAGAAATTTCTCTCTGAACAGCAATTGACGTTCTTTGAGAAAAGCAGTACGATAGACATTGAACGGCGCACACCAGAAATTTACCTTGCCAACTAACTCGGCTGCTTCTACGTCCACAATCGGATAGATGGCATTATTGATTTGCGACGGTGGATTAGTTTCGTAGTTGAATGCATACACATCTTTAGCGCTTGGAAGTTGCGAAAGAATGATGCGTAAGCTTTCAGGTGCTATTTCGTCATCAGTGTCGACAAACCAGACATACGGTGCTGTCGCTGCCTTCAAACCTGTGTTGCGTGCTCCTCCGAGCCCTCGGTTTTTCTGTCTGATAATGCGCCAATTTTGCAGCGCAGTCTTTTTTGTCAGCCATGATTCGGCCACAACAGCTGAGTCGTCCGGCGACCCGTCATCAATTAGAATAACTTCCACACGCTCGGCCTCCGGTTGAGCATATATGCTTGACAGACAATCTGCGACATATTGCCTGACGTTATACATCGGCAGTACGAGAGTAAGTTCCGGAACATTCATCTCATTAGTCGTTTGGCCTTGACCAGCAAGTTCACAACCCAAGTCATGTGTGATTCCTTTAGCCAACGTATCAGTTTGTCTTTTGACGAATACCAACTGCCGCTGAAATGATGAATGCAAAGCGTGTTAGGTGTCAAAGTGATTTTTCCCGTTTCCCAAGATTTCGGGCAGAGATAGTCAGCAGGTAGTAACGTGAATCCTTCAATTGTCTGTAGCTTACCGTTGGGCACAAAACCATGTCGAAGACAAGTTTCTGTGATACGATAAACGTTTGTCGTAGTATCAAATGTGCCGTCAGGTTTTACGAAGTGCAAACCGTCATATTCGTCGAGCAATTCCTTGAACAAAGCAAACCCCTCCCGACAGGCCATAAGGCCTGTCGGGATTTGAGCCTCCGACTCAAATCCAGACACTGCTTCGAAATTCAGCAAGGAATCCAAAGGTTTCAGGACCTCAACGTCAGTGTCCATATAAATGCCTCCGTACGTGTACATCGCCCACAGTCTCACCACATCAGTAACAAAGGCGAACTTGCGAGCGTCGTAAGCCTCACGCACGTAGGGGTACATGTCAAGGTCAAAATTATCTTCGTTCCACTCGATTATTTCATACTCGGGCAGATATTTCTTCCACGATTCAATGCACTTCACCGCCAGTTCGGGCTTTTCGCCTCGGCCGAACCAGCAATAATGTATCTTTTGGGGTATCATTATAGTTCTTGTCTTCTATAATTCTATACAATTATTCAAATTCACCGACGAATAATTGCTTTGATAAATGCAATTATTTTAGCTTTTTGTTTTACGCGTCTTTGGGCAGGAATAACAATCGTTTCAGATGCGGCTACAAATCCTTCTGTTGCACACCGTTTCATAAACTGCGTACGTAGCGGACTTTTTACGCTCGGAAATTGTAGATTATGATTACCCGCTACAGCCTCCTGTATTTCACGACGCTCCACGGCAAGCACATCTTTTAGAGAATCAAAAATCTTCTCTCCCTTTGATGTATTTATAAGCACTGCGCTTACTCCGGGCCGGCTTATCAGAGAGCAATCTTTATGGAGCCCCCAGAAGTCGAAAATCGTCAAATCGGTCTGACGTGCCGAATAGGAATAGCGACATGAGTAACAGCATTCTCTTAAATGCGGATTTAGTGGCATAAGGAATGCTGCCATATACGGGTCTCTGATTACCGAACAATAAAACGGTTCTGACCGCTGCGCGGTATGGGTGGATGAAATCCACCCATACCGAATGCCTGAGGCATTCGGTTTGGAGGTCTCCTTATCTCTGAATGCCACGTGTTTCGAGTCAATGTCGGGATATTTGGCGATATAGTACTCAAATGTCTCGTTCAGCATCTTCTGGGAGGGAACGCCGTGGCAAACCAGATCAACAGTTATCAGATTCTCGTAAGGTTTCATCAGAAAATTCTGCAATCCTGCCGTTTGGCAACCGGTGCCGATAAACATCACTTTCGTTCCTTTTATCAGCTCCGCGCGGATTTGTTTGAACAAATCAGCAGCAATCGCGCTCTGAACGTATTTTGACCCTCTCAGCCAATGCGCTTCCTCCATATTGCGTACAATCACATGCCTTACGTTACGCATGTCCTCTCCCGAACACCCCACGACGATTCCGCCTTGTTCCAGTACCCGCTGTGTAAGAGCCGCCGCTACGCCGCCGCTGGCCGACTTCAGTAGTTCGTCGGTGTCCTTCAGTGCAGCGGCGTAACATGCTTTCGGAAACGTCAGCGTCCGGCGGTTCAGCTCCGGACATACGCGATGACACAATCCGCAGTCTGTGCATTTCTCACTGTCAATCTTTGGATAACGGTACCCGCATTCATCTTCTATTACCGTGATTGCCGAATGGGCACATGCGTTCAGACACGCCATGCATGCCGTGCAGAACTCAGTAGGGCAAATTTCTTTTAACATCACTATTTCAGCCATTTGGTGAATTTTTCTTTAATTTCCTGTCGTTTCGTAGCAAGCAGCTTGTTGACACGCTCGTAATCAATCGGCGTCATAACCTCATCAAGGCCTTTGCCTAAAATCCGTCCCTCAAGTTGCAGCGGATTGAGAGTCGACGTCAGTCGGCTGTTCATGCGTGCTACGCTCCCTGCCGTCGGAATCACTAAGAACTGCTTGTTGAGAACAATCGACGTAACCATTCCGTGAAAAGAATTGGTAATGACATACTTTGCGCCGTCAATCAGACCCAGCCACTCGTCAATGTTTGGATATTCCTTCGAGTAGTCATCAATCTGACCCTGTGCTGCCACATATTTATATCTCAGTCCGTTTGCCTCACACCAGCCGACAACTTCGTCAATCTTAATCGCAGACGGATTGCCGAGCATATAAATCATCACGTATTCGCCGGTCTCCGTTGGTTTAACGGCGATACTTCTGTAATGCTCTCCGTCAAGCAACATAACAGGGTCCGGCGCAAGCTCCGCGTCAGGACGTCCCAGGGCACGACATAAATCCACACCGTCCTGTTCTCGGAGTGTTACATAGTCTATTTTTTTTAGCAGTCTCTTGAATTCCGACCGCAGATATTTATTCTCCAGTTTCGCTCCGCCCATTGATGCAGCGTAACTGATACGCTTGACGTTCCGCGCCCCGAAGTCCATCATGAATATTTTGTCAGGGCCACCCCAAACCTGGTCGCTGCCAGCAATGAGACAATCCACTTGCGGGGAATCACTGAATATTTCGGTTTGGTTATACTCTCTGTCTGAATACTTGATATATCGGGCCTTGAACTTCTCAAATCCGCGCGGGTGCTGGGCATTTTCCTCATTCTGAGCGGACTTTAGTCTCTGCCAAAGCTCTACGTCGTCGGGATTCCGCCTTATCTCTTTGAGCAGTCGGAGATAATCGGGTAAATTACCTCTGAAAATTATTCGAGACAAAGCGACAATACGTTTGGTTAGCGGAACCGACCCTGACGCCGTGTGCCGAATGTGGAACACCTCGTGCCCCAGATTCTTAAGAAACTGCTGAAGAGCATAACATTGCAGAATCTGCCCGTAATTATGGTCTGTGTCCCAAAAGGATAAAATCCCTATCTTCATAAAACTTTTTCTATTGTGTCGTGGATTTACGCGTGGCTAAATATTTTCGAGCATGTCCGTCTTATCGGTTCTCCTATCAGCTGTCGTTCATAGCTGTTCATGCTGAGAAACCAGAACGCAGGAGCATAAACAACGAGAAAAACAAGAATGGCGATACCCAATTGACCCCATGACTGCAAATCAACATGACGGGAGATACATGCAAACATTACTGTCAATATGGTTGGTAACATAACCATCTTGCCGATTTCGCACCAGAACCGCATAATTTCCAACCGCTGTCTGATGGCATAGTAAATATTGATGACCACCCCCTGTCCTAACAGCAATCCTCCGCCTATGGCGGCTGCCACACCGATACCTCCGAATGTCCGAGCTAACAGAATCTGCCCTGCGAGACTCGCAAAAGCTATGACCACGTAAAGCAGACAGCGGAATTTCATCTGATTGCGCGCCTGCAAAATCGTGATGCCGGTGTTCTGAATCAGAGGAATAAATAACGCCACAAAGAAAATCAACGAGATTATGTATGACTGTGCATATCCCGGGCCGGCCCAAAGGTCGATAAACGCCTGGCCGAAAACGATGAATCCGCTCAGAATCAACGCCATTACGATACATTGTAGCCGCCCCGTGCGCACGAAAACATCGCTTATTTCCTTGTCTGAGGAATTTCGCGCCACCATTGCTGTTATTCTTGGTAACAAAAGATTTGCAATCGCAGTTGAAAACGACATATACATGCTCTCCAACGTGATGGCCACCGAGAATACAGCCACGGCGGCCGTCCCTACCAAAGAACCGAGCACAAACTGTCCCGTGCTCCAATAAATCTTGTCCATGATGCCATTCAGGAACTGCCAGAACGAATAAATGCTGATTTCTTTTATCAAGCTCCAGTTGAAGTTCGAGAACCAAACCTTTATCCGAATTTTATAGCGTGCATAGAAAAAGTTAATCAGCAGATATGCGATATTAAACGCGGTCTGCACCACCACCATAGCCACAGCCTTATAGCCTAAGAAGAGCACAAGCACGATTACCGCCGTTGACAGCAAGAGGCGCGCCATTGTCAGCACTTTCTGGAACACGAAATCCTCATAGGCGGTGATTATGGAACTGAACATGCTCAGCGGAAACGTTACAGCAATGTTGACAACCAGCAGCAACATCATTATGCTCGCCTGATTCAACTCCGCCTGCGTCATTGTCTGGTCAAACATGGCATCAACGTTGAAGTATAACGCCAGGCCCGCTCCGAAAGCCAACGCCCCCAAAACGAGGTAGACCACGAAGAACATGCCGAACATCTCCCACTGTTCTTTCTCTTTTCTCTCTGCCCTGAACTTCGCCGTATATCTCACTACAGCCGAGCCGAACCCGAAATCGAATAGAGTAAGATAACTGATAACGGAGGCCACCAATGAATACAGGCCATACTCGTTCTTGCCGAGCATGCCGAGCATATAGGGCGTGTACAGCAACCCCAACATCGCATTCAAAGCGATGTTGACGTAATTTAGGACAGCACCTGCTTTTAATTGATTAACCTCCATGGGGTTAGGGCCGGATGTGAGATGAAATATATCGCCAAAGCCACTTTCGTGGTTGGTCAATGATCACGGCGAGGGCAAAAACTACAATTAGTGATAGTCCGATTGCCCATACGCCGCCGAGGTCATTCATTTGTTCAATCATAAGTTTATAAGGATGTTGCTTAAACAGCGCCGGTGTACAATGAAAGAGATAAACAGCAAAAGCAGAGGACGCGATGTAATTTATAATTCTGTTATGACCTAAATTCATCTTGCTGAAAGCAAGCAATAATGTAACAGATGATATAATGCATAGCGGATTGCTATAGTTTAGCAAGGCTGCTCCGAAAGTGTAGCCAAAATACTCAATGACAAGTAACATGCCAGTAATGAGTAAAGTTATTGACAGATAGGCGATTATTTCTCCGGTCTTGTTGCAAGTCTCTGATGTATAGCGTCTTATGTGCCCTGATAGAAGATATAGTCCGAAAAATGAGGTTGTCGAGTAGCCGAGATTGAAAGCTTCGTTTCTTGATGCGATGCCCCAGACTGTTTGAGCGGCAAAGAAGGCCAATAGTAATAATGCTTGTTGGCGTTTTGGAGCATTATCTAAATAATAATTTAGAATTGGAGAGAAGATGTAGAGTACGGCATAGCAGGTAACAAACCAATTGTTGGCTGTTATCAATAATGCGTCAGTAATCAATTTAGGCGAAAAAGATAATTCTCCGCTGATAAGAAAATAGCCAACCCACAAAAAGTTAAAGAATAAAACTTGAAAAATGAAATTCAAGAAACCGCGCAGCGAGCTTCTGATGCCGAACCAACCGGAAATCAACACAAAAATATTGACGCCGATAATTGCTGCCGACTCGAAAAAATTTATGGTCAGGGCATCAATAAATCTTGTCCGAACCATTTCTGCAGTCGGTTGTCCGAAAACTTGATAGTCGGCGTGGACAGTGAGGACCATGAACATGGCGATGATGCGGAGGAGTTCGAAGTTGCTTTGGCGTGGTCCGCGAGTGATTGATGTGATTTGTTCTTTCATGTTGGCACTTTTCGGGGTGTGGGGCAGGGGACCGTCGGGTGGGGCGGTCGCAGTGGGGGTGAGGCGGCGGTGTGCTGGGTGGTTAGAGGGGGGTGATGTAGATGTCGGGAATGGTGGCGCGGACGGTGAAGCCGAAGGTGGAGATGAGGCTGACGGTGATGTCGCGGAGCAGGCGGCCGTCTGGGCCGACGACGTCGACGAGCAAGCCTTCGTAGCCACAGAAAGCGCCGCCGGTGATGCGCACGCGGCGTCCGGCGCGCCATGCGGCGCGGTCGAGGGGGAGGAATTCCATCGAGTCGCCGAGCAGGCCGATGGTGCGGCGGAAGCAGTACATTTCTGCGTCGGGAATGATGGCGGGGGCGGAGTCGACGGTGTAGAAGCGCGCCACGCTTCTGAGCCGATGGGTGAGCGTTTTTGTTTCCGATGTGCGTGCCCTCAGAAAGACGACACCCCTGATTGCGGCGCGCGCTTTGAGGGCCATGCGTTGGCCGACGCGGCGCGCAATTTCGACTGAGGGATTGTAGATTTCCAGGCCGCAGAATTCCGGGCGGGTCATGTCGGCGCCGGGCATCAGCCGCAGCGCGTACCAGCGCACCCGGTCTTCGGCGGGGGCGGCGGCTACGGGGGGCAGAGCGACGGCCCGCGGGGCTTGTTTTTCAACGGCGGCAAAGGCGTCGGTTTTCGGGGCGAGGCCGCAGCGAACTGCCCGACGATAGAGGGCTCTGAAGCGTTGGGAGTAGTCGGCGATTACGGTTGGTTTGAGGCCGTCGTCGCTGAGCCATTGCCTGAACCCCTCGACAAACTCGGGCGTAACGTCGGCGAACCGGAGGGGCCGACGGGCGGCATATTGCCGCAGGCGCTGCACGCATTTGCGCGGCGAGGCGGCCGACCGAGGGTTCATCGTGGCGATTTCGCTGTCAAAGTAGTCGAGCATGTCTGAAAAATCGAACCTTGTCAAGTCGAGGCAATTCTTCGTTTCCCCCCGCCGGCGAGCGGG
This sequence comes from uncultured Porphyromonadaceae bacterium, assembly GCA_902495245.1. Taxonomy (GTDB): domain Bacteria; phylum Bacteroidota; class Bacteroidia; order Bacteroidales; family Muribaculaceae; genus UBA3263. The sequence goes on along the minus strand of CABUWI010000001.1, from coordinate 409,286 downwards.
AGCTGCAATAGTGAAGAATATGTGTTAACCCGATGAGGCATAGCCTGTTGGGCGAAGGACGGATACGACGGGTGCGTGCATTTCCGTCAACAAAGTTACAAAAAAGAATCGAACCTCACAAATCCTCAGTGGAGGGTGATGGTGTAGGCGGTGCGGAAGTGGGCGGCGGGGGCGAGGTGCTGAATGTGGCGACGATTGGCCAGCTCACCGTCGTAACCCGTTGTGTCGCAGCTGCCTGTCCATGGCTCGATGGCCACGAAGGGGCAGTCGGGGTGCTGGGCGGTGGGGGCCCATAGGGCGAGCACGGGCATGTGGAAGCCGACGGTGAGCATGGGGCGCCGAGCGGCGTCATGGAGCGTGCATGAGCTGATGTGAGCCGATTCAATCACGTAGGTGTCGCAGTCGAAGGTCTTGGCCGTAATCGGCAGCATGCCTTCGCCGTCGAGCCGGAGCGTGCGCGGCTGCGCGGGGTCGACACAGCCTTTCTCGACGGGTTCGAACCATGTAATCGGCTGTTCGCCGTCGGTGTTGAAAGAGAAGTATCCGCGCACGGCGTCATGGTCTGCCGGGTCGAATTCGGGCAGATAGAACGCCGGGTGGGCGCCGATCTGGAAGTGCATCTCTTCGTCGCCTTCGTTGCGCACGAACCATTCGACTTCAATCGATGACGTGCCGAGCCGATAGGTCACGAACAGAAAGAATGCGAACGGATAGACCCGCAGCGTCTCCTCGGTCGAGTGCATGCCGAGGGTGATTTCAGACTCTGAGCGACCCACGACGGTAAATTCCGTTGTGCGCGCAAACCCGTGGGCCTTAAGCTCGTAGGTGGTGCCGTCGTGGCGGTAGAGGTTCTGCCAGAATCGGCCGCAGTTGGGGAAGAGCAGCGGCGACTGTCCGTGCCAATAGGCCGGGTCGCCCTGCCAGAGGTATTCTTTGCCGTCGCGCTTGAGCGACACCAGCTCGGCGCCGAGCGTGGAGACGGAGGCACTCATGGCTCCGTTTGTCAGTTCATATTTCATTCTGCCGGGGTGGGGTTTGTTAGCTGTTCGTGCATGGCAGCGGCAGCCTTGCGGCCGTCGCCCATGGCGAGAATCACTGTCGCGCCGCCGCGCACGATGTCGCCGCCGGCATAGAGGTCGGCCAGCGATGACCGCAGCGTCTCGGCGTCGGTGGCTATGGTGCCGCGCGGCGTAACGTCGAGCCCGTTGACAGAGTTTGGAATCAGCGGGTTGGGAGACACGCCGACCGACACTATGACCATGTCGATCTCAATCTCCTCGATTGCACCCTCGACGGGCACGGGCGAGCGGCGTCCCGAAGCGTCGGGCTCGCCCAGTTCCATGCGCTGCAGTTTCATTGCGCGCACGCGGCCGCGCTCGTCGCCAAGGTATTCCACGGGATTGTGGAGCGTCATGAATTCCACTCCCTCTTCTTTGGCATGTTTCACCTCCTCGATGCGGGCGGGCATCTCGGCCTCGCTGCGCCGATAGACCACGATGGCCCGCTCGGCGCCCATGCGCCGCGCCGTGCGACAGGAGTCCATGGCCGTGTTGCCGCCGCCGATAATGGCAACCTTCTTGCCGCGGAAGACGGGCGTGGCATATCCTTCGGTGCCTGCGTGCATCAGGTTGACGCGCGTCAGATATTCGTTGCTCGACAGCACGTTGATCAGATTCTCGCCCGGAATGCCCATGAAGCGCGGCAGTCCGGCGCCGGACGCCACGAAAATGCCTTTGAAGCCCATGGCGTGGAGGTCGTCGTAGCTCAGCGTCTTGCCTATGATAGTGTTTTTCTGGAAATCGACGCCAAGCTCGCGCAGACTCTCGATTTCACGCTCGACGACCGCATTGGGCAGTCTGAACTCGGGAATGCCGTATTTCAAGACGCCGCCTATTTCATGCAGAGCCTCGAACACGGTAACTTCATAGCCGTGTTTGACCATGTCGCCGGCGAATGACAGCCCCGCGGGTCCGGAGCCCACCACTGCCACCTTGATGCCGTTCGGTGTCGGGCGCCGGGTGTCGGCCGCAGCGTTGCCGTTGTCGGCCGCAAAGCGCTCGAGATAGCCGATGGCCACGGCCGGCTTTTTCATTTTGTTGTATATGCACTTGCTTTCACACTGCTTTTCCTGGGGGCACACGCGGCCGCACACGGCCGGCAGTGCCGACGTTTCGCGCAAAACGGCCAGCGCCTCGTCAATGTTTCCGCGTTCGATGTTCTTGATGAAGCCGGGAATGTTGATGCCGACCGGGCAGCCTGTAACACACTGCGGGTCGGGGCAGTCGAGGCAGCGGCCGGCCTCAGCCACGGCCTGCTCGCGGCTCAGGCCGCAGTTAACCTCCTCGGTCAGTGTCTTCACCCTGCAGTCGGGGTCGAGTTCGGTCATTTTCACACGTTCAAGCGCCGTGCGTTCTTTTGCCGTGCGGCTTTTGCGCAGTTCTTCGCGCCAGGGCGCCGTGCGCGGCGATATGGTTTCGTTCTGAGTCATTTCAATAAGATTTAAGGCGCATTATCATTTCGTCAAAATCCACCTGGTGGGCGTCGAATTCAGGGCCGTCGATGCAGACAAAGCGCGTCTTGCCGCCAACGGTTACGCGGCAGGCGCCGCACATGCCCGTGCCGTCAACCATGATGGTGTTGAGCGACGCCACGGTCGGCACTCCGTATTGCTTTGTCAGTTTCGCCACGAACTTCATCATGACGGCCGGACCGATGGCCACGACCTCGTCGACCTTTTCGCGGTTGATTACTGACTCGACGCCATCGGTAACCAGTCCCTGACGGCCATAAGAGCCGTCGTCGGTCATGATGATGACCTCGTCAGAGTGTTCGCGCACCTGCTCTTCAAGAATTATGAGCTCTTTGGTGCGCGCCGCCAGCACGGATATGACCCTGCAGCCGGCCTGCTTCATGGCTTTGATTATGGGCAGCAGCGGCGCCACGCCCACACCTCCGCCGCAGCACACCACGGTGCCGCCCTGCCGAATGTTGGTTGCGCGGCCCAGGGGGCCGACGACGTCGTGAAGCTCCATTCCGGGCTCCATGGCGCAGATGCGCCGCGTCGAGTCGCCAATGGCCTGCACGACGAGCGTAATGGTGCCGCGCGCGGTGTCGGCGTCGGCGATGGTCAGCGGAATGCGTTCGCCGCCGGCGCTGTCAATCACAATGACGAAATGGCCCGGGCGGCGCGAAGCGGCGATGCGGGGCGCCTCGACTTCGAGCTTGACCACGTTGGCCGAAAATTGTTCTTTAGAAACGATTTTGAACATGTGTTTTTTGAACTTATTTCAATTTCAGAAATAGTGTGTCGGCTTCGACGCCGGCGTTATGAGCCGAAAAAATGCGTTCGGCGTTGTTGCGGAACACTTTCGCCTTGGCCGACTCGACGGCGTGGGCCGGTCGCAGCCTGAAGTTGCGCCCGGCAGCGGCCGACGGCGCTTCGGTGAACACCAGCGAGTAGGCAGCCGAGCCCACGCGCGCATTGCCCGCCGAGTCGCGTTCGAGGTGCACGCGCACCATGGCTCCGCCGCGCGTATTGTCCGTTTTCATGTTTGAAATGAAATTGCCGAGCGAGTAGACCAGCAGTGTCTTCGAGCCGTCGGCACGGCTGCGCATCTCCATGGGCTGCACCACATGGGGGTGGCCACCGATAATCATGTCGGCGCCCATGGCTGTCAGCTTGTCGGCCAGCGACTTCTGCGCGGCGTTGGGCAACAGTTTGTATTCGTCGCCCCAGTGAATGCACACTGCAACGAGTTCCGCTCCCGCCTTGCGTGCCGCCTTGATGTCAGACTCGATTACCTGAGTGTCGATATAGTCCACGATGGCGTCGCCGCGGGGGGTGAAACCGTTGGTGCCGTATGTATAGTTCAGAATGGCCAGGCTGAAGCCCTTGACGTTGACCATGGCCGGCACGCGGCTGGTGCGGTCTTCTTTGTTATGGAAAATGCCGGTGTGCGGAATGCCGAGCGAGTCGAGTGTGGCAATGGTGCGGTGAAGGCCGCGGTCGTTGCGGTCGAGAATGTGGTTGTTTGCCAGCAGAAAAAAGTCGAAGCCTGCGTCGGAAAGCGCCGTCGCATACTCGTCGGGAGCTGAAAAACACGGATAACCGCGATGCGGCCGTCCGCCGAGGCTCGCCTCGAAATTAACCACTGCAAAGTCTGCCGACTCGACATATGGCTTTACGGCATCGAAATAGCCGTCGAAATCATATGTGCCTCCCGTTTTTGCGGCCGAAATCTGCGCCTCATGCATCATGGCGTCGCCGGCAAAGAGCAAATCGGCCGTAGGGCGCGGTTCGCTGACTTCAGGCAGCAGCGGCAAGACAAATGTGAGCAGATTGGCAAGAAACATCTGAAGAGGGCGTTTTGGCTTAACGCGATTTGCGCTCGGCTGCAAGCAGCGTGTTGCGCATCAGCGAGCAGATGGTCATCGGGCCGACGCCGCCGGGAACGGGCGTTATGGCCGAACAGAGCGGCGCTACGTTGGCGAAGTCAACATCGCCCGAGAGGCGGAACCCGCTCTTTTTTGTCGAATCAGGCACGCGCGTAGTGCCGACGTCGATAATCACGGCCCCCTGTTTGACCATGTCGGCCGTTACGAATCCGGGTTGCCCGAGGGCGGCGATGATTATGTCGGCCGTGCGGCATATCTCCTTGATGTCGGGCGTGGCCGAGTGGCACACGGTTACCGTGGCGTTGCCCGGGTCGGCTTTCTGCATCATCAGCGCAGCCACCGGCTTACCCACGATGTTGCTTCGGCCAAGCACCACGCAATGCTTGCCTCGGGTCGGAATGTTGTAGCGGCGCAGCAGTTCGACGATGCCCGCCGGAGTGGCGCTCAGAAAGCAGGGAAGCCCGAGCGACATGCGGCCCACGTTGACGGGGTGGAACCCGTCGACGTCCTTGTCGGGGTCTACGGCCATGATAATTGCCTGCTCGTCGATATGGCGCGGCAGCGGCAGCTGCACGATGTATCCGTCGATGTCGGGGTCGGCGTTGAGCTGCGCGACGATGTCAAGCAACTCTTGCTGCGTGATGTCATCTTCGCGGCGAATCAGCGTCGACTCGAATCCGCACTCCTCGCAGGCCTTGACCTTGTGGGCCACATAGGTTTCCGAACCGCCGTCGTGGCCGACGAGCACTGCCGCCAGATGCGGCCTCTTTTCTCCGCGGGCAACGCGGGCTTCAACTTCAGCGGCAATTTCTTTCTTGATGGCGGCCGCCGTGGCTTTTCCGTCGATAATCTCCATGGTCGTCTTTGTCGTTTTTTATCGTCTTCTCATCTGTTGCATCTGCTGCATCTGGCGCGCGGCCTTCATCATGGCCATAGGGTTCTTCATTGTCGCGGCCGATTTCATCACCTTGCGCATGTCTTCAAACTGCTTGAGCAGCTTGTTCACCTCGGCCAGCTCCGTGCCCGAGCCGCGGGCAATGCGCTGGCGGCGCGAACCCTTGATGATGTCGGGATTGCGTCGCTCGTAGTCGGTCATCGAGCTTATGATGGCCTTTATGGGCTTGAACGGGTCGTCTTTGAACTCGACGTCCTTTATCGCCTTGCCCAGGCCGGGAATCATCGACGCCACGTCTTTGAGCGAGCCCATCTTTTCGATGCGCTTGATCTGGTCGAGGAAGTCGTTGAAGTCAAACTTGTTCTGGCGAATCTTGCGCTCCATCTCGAGCGCTTTCTTCTCGTCGAAGTCCTGCTGGGCCTTCTCGACGAGCGAAACGATGTCGCCCATGCCGAGAATGCGGTCGGCCATGCGCTCGGGGTGGAACACGTCGATGGCGTCCATCTTCTCGCCTGAGCCGATGAACTTGATTGGCTTGTCCACGACCGTGCGGATTGACAGGGCGGCGCCGCCGCGCGCATCGCCGTCAAGTTTGGTCAGCACGACGCCGGTAAAGTCAAGACGCTCGTTGAATGTCTTGGCGGTGTTGACGGCGTCCTGACCCGTCATCGAATCGACAACGAAAAGAATTTCTTGCGGATTCAGTGCCTTTTTCAGGTTCTCGACCTCCTGCATCATAGCTTCGTCGACGGCGAGACGGCCGGCCGTGTCGACTATGACGAAATCGTGGTGGTTGGCCTTGGCATAAGCAATCGCGTTCAGCGCTATCTCGACCGGATTGCGGTTACCCTCTTCGGTGTAGACCTCAACGCCGATTTGCTCGCCGACAACTTTCAGCTGCTCGATGGCCGCGGGACGGTAGACGTCGCAGGCAACGAGAAGCGGCCTCTTGGCCTGCTCACTCTTATATTTTTTTGCCAGTTTGCCCGAGAATGTTGTCTTACCCGAGCCTTGCAGGCCGCTCATCAGCACGATTGCGGGCGAGCCGGTTACGTTGAATTTCGATGCCGAACCGCCCATGAGCAGGGCCAGCTCGTCGTGCACAATCTTGATTATCTGCTCTTTCGGCTTGACGGCCGTCAGCACGTCCTGACCCATGGCCTTGGCCTTTACGGTGTCGGTGAACTGCTTGGCTACCTTGAAGTTGACGTCGGCGTCGGTCAGCGCGCGGCGCACGTCGCGCATGGCTTCGGCAATGTTGATTTCCGTAATCTTGCCTTCGCCTTTCAGTATCTTGAAGCTACGTTCAAGTCGTTCGCTAAGTTTTTCAAACATAATATGTCAATGCGTTATTTTGTGCAAAGTTACGAAATTTTTGTGAATTTTACGATGTATAAGGTCAGATGGCTACGGCTCTTGTCGTGCCGGCGCCTGTACGCACCAGATAGATTCCCGCCGGCAGTTCGGCCGAGGGGTCGTGGCGTCTGCCAATGGTGTCGAAAACGTCTATTGCTGAGGCGCTGACAATGCGCCGGCCTTCGATTTTTATGTCGTCCTCGTCTCTGACAGGCGATGTGATTGTTGAGAGACCGGACAAATCGATGGTGTATGTTGTGCCCGGTTCGGTGTTGACGGTCAGGCGGTTGTCATCTTGAGTCCCGTTGATTTCAACTCCGTTTACCTTGGCTGAACCGATGCCGGGATAGGCCAGGGTGGCCGTTCCGCCCGAACCCGAGTGAAGAACCAGCATGGCGAGTTTTCCACCGGTCCACTCAAGGTCTACTTCGAAGTTTCCGATGGCCTTTAGACCGCGAATGTGGCCGTCGGCCCAGCCCTCGGGCAATGCCGGCAGGAGCACCAGCGAGTCGGGACGGCTCTGCAGCAACATTTCGGCTATGCCGGCCGTCGCTCCGAAATTACCTTCAATCTGGAATACGGAAGTTGCGTGAGCATCAAGCATGTTGGCGTATAGTCCGCCGTGCCAGTCATATGACAGCGCATTGGTGAAGTGTGCGAATCCGCGCAGGGTGGTGTATGCGCGCTCGGCGTCGCGTGCGCGCGCCCACAGCGATATTCTCCAGGCCCGCGCCCAGCCCGTGCTGATGTCTCCGCGGTCGTCGAGCGATTTTACGGCCGCCGCGAAAATATCCGAGTCAATGCCCGGGTCGATGTTGAAGCCGGGATAAAGAGCCATGAGATGCGACGTGTGGCGATGGCACTGCCACACGTTTGCCTCGTCGTCAAGAAAATGGTTGCGGTCTGCCGGCTGGTTGGGCGTGTTTTCCTGATATTTCCACTCTCTGAGCATGCCGTCCGGCCCGATGCGCAGCCCCTTGTCGAGTGCGGATAGTTTTTCTGAGAGGGTAGTACGGAAATCGGCGTCGCAGTCGGCGTCTTTGCCGAGAACATCGATTGCCCTGAGGGTGTTTTCAAACAACTCGGTAACGAGTTGTTGTGAGTGGGCAGTGGCGTTTTGCACGCGCCCCTGTTCAGGCGAATACTCATAGGGGCATTCAAGAGTGCCGTCGCCGTTTTGAGCCTCGACAAGACGCTCGAACCAGAATTCGCACGTCGACTTCATCAGCGGGAAGGCCATGTCGCGCAGATAGGCGTAGTCGTTGGTGTATGCATAATGTTGCCAAAGATGTTGGCAATACCAGGCGTTGGCCACGGAATATTTCCCGGCCTTGTAGCTGCTCGAACCTCCGAATATGTTGCCGGCCGTGTTGACCACCCAGCCTTTGTCTACTCCGAGAGCCTTGGCATTGGCTTGCCATGTGCCGTTTTGCCTGGTGGCCTCGTTTTCAATGAATTTCAAAAACGGCATGTGGCATTCGCTCAGGTTGGTCGGCTCGGCGGGCCAGTAGTTCATCTGCACGTTGATGTTCGAGTGTATGTCTGAGGCCCAGACGGCGTTTGAAGTCGCGTTGCCGTCTTTGTTCCATATGCCCTGAAGGTTTGACGGAACGGCTATGCCGCGCGATGACGCTATGGTCAGATATCGGCCGTATTGAAACACGAGCATATCGACCATTGCTTTGGCGCCTGCCGACGTCTGCCGCAGCAAAATGTCGGTCGGTGAATTATACGTATGGTTTGAGAGCGTGAAATTCACGCGGTCAAACAGTGATGCATAGTCGGATGTGTGGCGGCTGCGAATTTCGTCGAAACCGAGCGCCTCCGCATTGTCGAGGGCGCACGTCAGGGCGTCTGCCACGGCTTTGGTGTCGCCCGTGAGATGATTCTGACAGGACGGGTCGAAGTCTGTCGCGCATGCAAGATACAGAGTGAACTCGCGGGCGCCTTCAATCACGATTGACGATTTCGAGGCGCTTGTGGTGCCGCCTTCTTGCTTCACACGCAGTTCGGCGCGATAGTTCATGCCGTTGCCGAGCGTGCCGCTGAATATGGCGCTTTGCGGTGTATATGTCGCGCGAGTGCCTTGCGCGTTGATGAATTTGATGTCGATGTCAAGGCCGTCAGGTCCGTCGGCGACATAGCGCACGGCAATGACACCGTCGGGATTTGAGGCAAGATACTCTCTGTGATAGCCGGTCGAGCGCGATTCATAGTCCACGCTTACGATGCCATCGGTCAGGTCGAGACTGCGCACATAACCTTTGGCCGGAGCTGCGTCGAGATTAGTGATATAAATATCACCGAACGACAGATATGACCCCAGGTCATTGGCGCCTTTGCTGCCTTTCCACAGCGTTTTGTGGTTGAACTGAATGCGGTCTTGGGCGATGCCGCCGAAAATCATGGCACCCATGTCGCCGTTGCCGATCGGCAACGCTTCGGTAACCCAGTTTGTTGCCGGGCTTCTATACCATAGCGACAGTTTCTCCTGGGGCGCTTTGCCCGTCTTGTCTACGGCAACTTCAGCCGGAGAGTCGGGCGCCGGCTGAAAGTCGAAAGTCATTTCGCCGGGTGTCTTGAACTCAAGGCCGCATGCGGCGAAGTCGTGTTTCCAGAGGTCGAGATATTTATCGGTGCCCGAACCTCCGTTCATGACCAGCGCTATCGACCCTGCTGCCGGAGCGGCTGATTCGTCTTTCAGTTGCAATTCCCATTTGCCCGCGCTGCTTTCAACCAGTTTCATCGTCGTAGATTCTGTCGGAGAGCCGTAAAAACGTTTGTCGGAGGGGTTATAGAGCATTTTGTTGCCGAGTTGCGATTCAAGCACGCACGATTCCTGTTGTCCGATCAGACGCCAAAGTTGTCCGCCATTGTCTTCTTCGGCGTTGCGGTTGCGTAGTTCTCTGGACGCTCCTGTGTCGCTGACAACAGAATTGTTGTTGAACACGATGTAGTACCAGCTGTCTGTTGTCTCATTGCCTCCGAATTGTGGAATTTCAGCAGCCGACACGAGGGCGGAAAATTGTATGAAGGTTGCCGAAACGATGGAGATTATATTCTTTTTCATGATAAGATTTGGCCTTAATTGTGATGATTTATCTGGTTTTTGAGACAATCAGGCGCCGGCAGTTTTTGAGCCGTCGGCGCCTGTTGCCTGTTGTCTTTTGTCGTAACAGATTATTTTTCGATTTCCATCGAAAGGATTTTCACGTCATCTTTCGGGCGGTCGTTGGCGCCGGTAGCTGTCTTTTCGATTTTGTTGACAACGTCCATGCCTTTGATTACTTCGCCGAAAACGGTGTATTGATTGTCGAGGAACGGCGTGCCGCCCACGGTGGAGTAGGCCTCGCGCTGTTCGGCGGTGAGACCCGGGGCGTTGGCTGCGGCCTTCTCAGCCTGCGCAATGATTTCTTCCTGAAGTTTCATCAGGCCGGCGCGGTCGCCTTCCTGTTGCATCTTGGTGATTTCTGCCTGATGCTGACCGGCAATGCGGTAAAATTCGCTCTGCACGGCTCCCTGCTTCATCTGAGCCTCCATCTGATTCAATTCGGCGTCAGTATATTTCTTGCCCGTAACGATATAGAACTGCGAGCCTGAGCTCTTGCGCTCGGGGTTCACCTGGTCGGCGGTGCGGGCGGCGGCAAGGGCGCCTGCCTTGTGGAAATGTTTCGGATAGACGAATTCGGCATCAATCTGATAGCCCGGTCCGCCCTGGCCGAGGGCTTTACCTGCGGGTGCGCCCTTGCTGTCGGGGTCGCCGGCCTGAACCATGAATTCGTTGATAACGCGGTGGAAAAGAGTGCCGTTATAGAATCCTTCCTTCACGAGTCTCAAGAAGTTTGCCTGATGTTTGGGCGTATCGCCGTAAAGCAGAATTTCGATGTCGCCCATCGAGGTCTTGATGAGCACTTTGGCGTCGTCGGCCACGGGGGTTGCGGTGTTTGTCGCTGTCATGGTTGAGTCGGTTGTTTCTTGAGAGGTTGATTGTTGCTGTTTGGCTGTTTCGTCGGCTTTGGCCGTGCAGGAACTGAGCATGGCCAATGCGGTCAGGCCCCCAAAAAAGTGTTTGATAATCATAGTGCTGAGGTTGGATAAAGCCGCTTGTAGATGCGGCGGAAGTTATTGTCGGAGACCGAGAGTTCTGCGGCCCGGTTTTCGCAGTCGTCGCCATAGATGCCCTGCATCAGCGAGCCCAGATAGCGATGTTCGCGGTCTTTGTCGATAGTGGCGGCAATCAGCATGCCGATCTGGGCGGCATACTCCTCGGGGTTGATGGCATGCAGATAGCGTGCGGCCGAACCCGTGAACTGGCCGTTGGGGTCAACGCGTATCATGTTGTCGGTCAGCCAGTCTATTTCAAGTTCATCAGTGCCGATATGGTTGGCGATATACTCATAGGTCAGCAATCCGTCGGGGTCGTTGGCCAGTCGTTTCTTTTCGTCGTCAGTCATTGTGAAGATGTAGTAGGGGGTTATTTAACCAGCGTGGCGCCTTTTTCAATGGCTTCGCGGTTCATGGGAATCAGGTGTCTGTGGCGTTCGGGCAGAGTCTTTTCCAGGCCTTTGATTACGGTTTCGGGTTTGACGACCGGGAATAGCTTCAGCAGCGCCCCGAGCAGCAGCATGTTGTAGGTTTTCAATTGACCGCTTTCAAGAACGCTCTCGGTGGCGTTGACCGCAACGACGTTGATGTCTTTGCGCTGCGGCAGCCGGTGAATGCCGTAGGGGTCATAGAGAATCGTGCCTCCGGGTTTCACGCTCGCCTCGAACTTGTCGAGACTCTGCTGATTGAGAATCACGGCCACGTCGTAGCGGTCGAGCACGGGCGATGAAATCGGCTCCGTGCTCAGAATTACGGTAACGTTGGCCGTGCCGCCGCGCTGCTCGGGTCCGTAGCTCGGCATCCAGCTCACTTCCAGGCCGTCGAGCAGTCCGGCATAGGCCAGAATTTTGCCCATGGAGAGCACGCCCTGACCGCCGAATCCGGTTATGATGATTTCTTTTGTCATTTTACGGTATTTTTTATTTCGCCCGGAGGATATTTGACAAACATGTTCTTTGCCATCCAGTCGTTGGCCTTTTCGGGACTCATTTTCCAGCCGCTGTTGCAGGTGGCCACGATTTCAACGAACGACGTTCCGCGTTTTTCGCGCGTGTTGATGAACGCCTGCCTGATGGCGGCGCGTGCCTTGCGCACGGCGGCAGGAGTGTGGACGGCCTCGCGGGTAACGTAGCATGTGCCGTCAAGTTCCTTGACCAGGTTGGTGATGTTGAGCGGATAACCGTTCAGGTCCGCCCGACGTCCGTAGGGGCAGGTCGACGTGGCCATGCCCTCGAGAGTGGTGGGCGCCATCTGGCCGCCGGTCATGCCGTAGATGCCGTTGTTGATGAAGATGATGGTGATGTTTTCGCCGCGGTTGCAGGCGTGAATCGTCTCGCACGTGCCTATGGCCGCGAGGTCGCCGTCGCCCTGATAGGTGAACACCATTGCGTCGGGGTTGAGGCGAGCGGCGGCGGTGGCCACTGCGGGTGCGCGTCCGTGGGCGGCCTCAATCCAGTCGATGTCTATGTAATTGTAGGCAAAGACGGCGCAGCCCACCGGAGCGACGCCGATGGCCGTGTCGGCCATGCCCAGTTCCTGAAGCACGTCGGCCACAAGCTTGTGGACAACGCCGTGGCTGCAGCCGGGACAGTAGTGCATGGTCGCGGGCAGCAGCAACTCGGGCCGGGAATATACTTTCGAACCGCCTTGGGCTATGATTTCTTCTTTAGTCATTTCTTTATCAGTTTTTCTTCGATGGCTTCGACGACCTCGGCCGGATTGGGCACGATGCCGCCGTTGCGGCCGAAGTGTTCGACGGGCACGATGTCGCCGACGGCAAGACGCACGTCTTCGACCATCTGTCCGGCATTCATCTCGGCAACGAGTACGCCTTTGACTTTTCGGGCCAGACGGGCAATGGCCTCAGAGGGGAAGGGCCACAGGGTTATGGGGCGCAACAGGCCGACCTTTATGCCTTTGGCGCGCGCGTCTTCAATCGATTTGCGGCAGATGCGGCTCATGCAGCCGAAGGCCACTATGAGGTAGTCGGCGTCGTCGGTCATGTACTCTTCAAATCTGACCTCGTTGCGCTCGATTTCGGCATACGTGGCCTGAAGTCGCTTGTTGTTCACCTCCATGGCGTGCGATTCGAGTTCGAGGGTGGTCGAGATGTTGCGCTGACGGCGTCCGCGCTTGCCGCGGGCCGCCCAGGGACACTGCTCGGCGATTTCGTCGTCGGTGCGGCGTTTGCGTGCCGGGGGCAGAACGACCTTCTCCATCATCTGGCCCACGATGCCGTCGGCCAGCATCATTGCCGGCGTGCGGTACTTGAACGAGAGGTCGAAGGCCAGACCGACAAAATCGGCCATGTCCTGTACAGATGCGGGTGCCAGCACTATGAGGCGATAGTCGCCGTGGCCTCCGCCCTTGACCGCCTGAAAATAGTCTGACTGCGAGGGCTGGATTGTGCCCAGACCGGGACCGCCGCGCATTACGTTGATTATCAGTGCCGGCAGTTCGCCTGCCGCAATGTAGCTGATGCCCTCCTGCATCAGGCTGACGCCGGGCGATGACGACGAGGTCATCACGGCCTTGCCCGTCGAGGCGCCGCCGTAGACCATGTTGATGGCTGCGACTTCGCTTTCGCTCTGAAGCACCACCATGCCGGTCGTGTTCCAGGGCTCGAGAGCTTCGAGGGTCTCAAGAATTTCAGACTGAGGGGTGATCGGATAGCCGAAATAGCCGTCGACGCCATAGCGGATAGCCGCATGGGCGATGGCCTCGTTGCCCTTCATCAGTCTAACTTCGTTTTCGTCCATTTGATTTGCTGTCTTTATGCTACACACTCTTTGGCGAGGAGGGCATCAGGCGGTAAACCTCGATGCAGGCATCGGGGCACACAAGCGCGCAAGCCGCGCAACCAATGCAGTTCTCGGCGTTGAGAGCGTAGGCAAAGTGATAGCCGCGGTCGTTGACCTCGTGCGTGCGCAGCGCCAACACCGTTGCCGGGCAAGCAACCACGCAGAGGTTGCACCCCTTGCAGCGGTTACTGTCGATTTCGACTGTGCCTATAGCCTTTGCCATATTTAATATAATGTGGAATTGTTGTTGAATTTATTTTTGTTATGCCGCAAATTTACGCAATCTTTTTCAAAAACGTCTCATTTTTTTTGCAATGTTAACCTATTGCGCATTTTCCGCCGCATGTGCAACGGCCTTTTTCAGGTCATCGCCGGTGATGACCGGGCCGTTTGCCGACACCGGCACGGAGTTGAGCTCGAGTGGGGTCATTGTTTTGGCCGAGTGTAAGTTAGGACGCTCCAAGTGTTTCATCTTCGTTGTCAGTATTGTTTTTTTCAATAAGAGGCATCAGCTTGTTCAGGCCGAGCAGAGCGGCGACATAAGCGGCGCCCAAAACGAGCAGCGATGTGCCGGCAACGGGCTCTGACCGGAACCAGCCGCCGCCCAGATAGCAGAAAAACAGACACCACAGTGTGGCCTGCACGCTCACACAGAGTGTGCACCACGCCTTTGCGCGGGCTTTCTGATACCATATGCTCCAGAGGGTAAAAGGCAGGCAGCAGGCATTGCACAGGGCAAGATTGCCCAAAGTCTGCGGAAACATCAGCATCGCGCCCAGCGAGACGGAGAAATAGGCGAATCCGACCTCGCTCCAGCCGAATAGCCCGAAAAATTTCGAGGCTTTGCTTTTGAGCACGGAATCGCAGCCGCCTTTCTGGAGAGTGTTGCACACCCTGTCGGCCGTGGCCGACCTGATGTTGGCGCTTTTCTGCACCAGGTGGTAGGTGAAAAACAGGCCGGCGAGGTTGAAGAGCACCAGCAGCCATGCCGACGCGTGGCGCCACAGTTCGTTGCCGATAAAGAAATAGCCGAGCAGAAACACCGCCGCAAGCACGAGCACAACCGATTTGGCCTGTTCCAGAAGTTCGAACGTGCGGTGGCGCGGATAGTCAGGCTCAATTGATTTCGCGTCGGGATAGGCCATGAAGGCGATGCCGGTCCAGGCGTCGATGAAGTCGGCCGCAGGCACCTTTTGCGGCACGCCGCGGCTGATGTAGCCGATGCTGTCGGGCGCCGTGTCGGTAATTATCACCATGCCGCCCGGAAGTTTAGCCAGAAAGGGCACCGGCAGAGCGGTAATCTCGCTTTTGTCGGCAAGCTGAAGGCCCTCGCTTTCGATGCCGTAGGCGAGCAGCAGTTTTTGCAGTCCGAACAGCGACCTGAACGGCATTGCGCGGTAGGCTCTCGACGAGTAAGAGAGCGTGTGCGGCACTTTCAGCGCCTCTAAAAAATCGGAAAAAAGCGTCGGTTCTTTCATACGAAAGAATAACGCTTTTTCCCGATTCAGGGTTTATGACGCCGCCCTCAGCTTAGCGGCGGTTGGTTGCGTAGAAGTCGAGAATGCGTGCGCGCAGAATCAGTTCGTAGCGTGCGCGTGCGCGTTCTGACATTGACTGCACAAAGCGGTTCTTGGCCGTGTCGAAGTCGGTGGCCGTTGCGCGGCCGAGACTGTATTTTTCCTGCACTGCAGCCAGCGCGGCCGCCGAAGCGGTGCACGACTCTTCGGCCGAAGTCAGTTTTTCGCGTGCGCCGACAGCCTGATAGTAGCATTCCTGCACGGCCTTGAACAAGTTGTCTTTCTGCGTTTCGAGCTCCAGGTCGGCGTTAAGGCGTTGCAGTTTGGCCGAGCGCACCTGATTGCGTGTCGAAAAGGCGTCGAAAACAGGCACGCTGAGGCTGAATCCGACATACTGGCTGAAGTTATGCTTCATCTGCTGGCCGAACGATTCGTTGGCGACGCCGCTGAGCCGGTAGTAATTACTGCCGAGCCCGGCGTTGAAACTCAGGCGCGGAATCCAGCCGGTCTTTGCAAGGCTGATCTGGCGGTCGGCGGCCTGCACCTGCAGGTGCCCGGCGCGGATTGTGTGGTTGATGCCGATGGCCGACTCATAGACCGACTGCGGGTTGCGGATTTCAGGCAGCATGTCGGTGTCGAGCGCCGAGATGTCGAAATCGTCGACCGACTCAAGGCGCAGCAGCTGCGCAAGGTCAACCAGCGCCAGCATGCGGTCGTTTCGGGCCTGCACCAGCTGCATCTTGGCCTCGGCGGCCTGACTCTTGGCGTCGAGCATGTCGGCTTCGGGAATCTTGCCCGCGTCGAGCAGCGCCTGACGCCGCTGCATCTCCTCGACTGTCAGCTCGGCCTGCGACGTGGCCACTCCTTCGAGTTCCGAGCAGTAGAGCACCTGCAGATACTGGGCCATGACGCGGAGCACGACGTCATCTTTTGCCGCTTCAAGCTCTTCGACCACGGCCGTGAGCGACGCTTTGGCATAGCTGACGTTGCGCACCGTCTGCAGGCCGTTGAACAGCGGCAGCTGCAGGCCCAGGCTGGTGCCGAACTGCGACGTGTTGCGGTCGGCATAGGTGTTGGCCGCCGTGAGGCCGCGGCCGAAGTTCCACGACTGTGAGGCCGAACCGCTAACCTGGGGCAGCACGGCGTCTTTGGCACTGATTACCTGCTGCTCGGCATTGCGGCGCCCGAGCTCCTGACGCTTCACGGTCAGGTTGTTTTCAATCGCATAGTCGATGCACTCCTGCAAGGACCACTCGCGGGCCGAGGCCGTCAGACAGATGGCGGCGCTCAGCAAGACGGCTGCATGGCGTTTCATTTCGTGTTCCCCCTGAGCTTGTCGGAGGCGTCGATGCCGCCGGTTACTTCAATATTGATGCCGTCGCTCAGGCCGGTCTGAATCTGTCGGCGTTCAAAGGTCTGCTTCTTCTCGTCGGTCAGGACGTAGACGTAGGCCTTGTCGCCCTCGAATTCGACCACGGCCTCAGGCACACTCATGGCGCCGCTGACCTCGCGCAGCACAACCGAGGCGTTGGCGCTATAGCCGGCGCGCAGGTCTTTGACGCCGGGCAGGCTGACGGCCGCTTTGATTTCAAAAGTGTTTGTGCCGTTCTCGCTTTCGGCCTTGGGCGAGATGTATTCAATGGTGGCCTCGGAGCTGACGTCCTGCAGCGCGCCGATGGTGATGGTCATCGGCTGGCCTACGGAGAGCAGTCCGACTTCCGTCTCGTCAACTTTGCCTTTGAAGATGAGGTCGTTCATGTCGGCCACCTTTGCAATGGTGGTGCCGTCGTTGAACGTGTTCGACTGAATGACCGAGCTGCCCACCTTGACGGGCACGTCGAGCACCAGGCCGGTAATCGTGGCTCTCACAAGGGTGTTGCTGCCCTGGGCGTTGGTCGACGACACGCCGTCGCGCACGATTGACAGCGCGTCTTTTGCGGCCGACAGCTCGATGCGGGCGTTGCGAAGGGCGTTTTGCGACTCTTCATACTCTTCGCGGCTCACGTATTTCTTTTCATAGAGTTCGGCCGTGCGCTCGCTCTTGGCCTTTTGCAGTTCAAGTGCCGATTCGGCCACGGCCACGCGGTTCTGGGCCGACGAGAGCTGGCTTTCTTCGGCAATGACCTTGATGCGGGCAATGATGTCGCCCTCTTTGACCAGGTCGCCGGCTTCGACCATGATTTCGGATATGATGCCTGAAATCTGCGGCTTGATTTCAATTTCGTCGCGCGGCTCTATGGTGCCTGTCAGCAGGGTCGACTTGCTGATGGTCAGCGTGTCGGTCGGGGCCACGAGTTCATACTCGGTTTTCTTGCCCCGTGAGTTCATGAAGAGGTAGACGAACGTGCCGATGAACAGAGCGGCCACGAGCACCCACAGAGCGATTTTCAAAAACTTTTTCATTTGTCGTTTATAGCTTCAATTGGTTTTATTTTCATTGCTTTGAGCGAGGGAATGATGCTGGTGGCCACGCCGAGCGTCATGAATATGGTCATGATGGCCACGGCCTGGGCGAAAGTCATCTGGAATCTGACCTCCGACACGTGCTCGACAACGCCGAGCACGGCGGCGGCGAACACTATGCCCGCCATGCCGGCAATCAGCGTCAGGGCGATGCCTTCAGAGAGAATCTGAGTTACGATGTCGGCGGGCCGGGCTCCGATTGCGCGGCGAATGCCGATTTCGGTGGTGCGCTCTTTGACGATTACCCACATGATGTTGCCCACGCCGATAATGCCGGCCACGAGGGTGCCGATGCCCACGAAGAGGGCAAGCACCGTGATGCCCATGAACAGCGAGTCGACCATGGCGAACTGCTCGCTGACGTCAAAGAAGAACAGCGCCTGGGTGTCGGCCGGGTCGATGGGGTGCTTGATGCGCACGGCGCGTATGATGCGCGGCTTCAGCTCGGCGGGTGTGTGGCCGGGCAATGCCGTAATCATGGTGCCGTGCACGGTGTCGCCGAGTTTGAACGACTGTGCCATGGTGCTCATCGGAATGGTTGCCTGATCGTCGATTTTGCTGCCGTTGATCTGCACCTCGGCCTCTTGCGAGGCTATGCCTACCACCTTGTAGAAGATGCCGCCGATGTTGACGAAACTGCCGACGGCGTCGCCGTCGGGAAACACTTTGTTGGCCACATTGCGGCCCAGCACCACCACTTTTGACCGTTGCCGCTGGTCGCTTTCGTTGATGAAGCGGCCGCTGTTGATGGTCGGCAGAAAGACCCGGATAAAATCCTGGTCGACGCCTTGAATCTCGGCCGTGGTCGAGTGGCTTGACGTGCTGACCGTGGTCGAGCCGCCGAAGTTGGTCGGCGCCACGGCGTCGATGCCCGGAATCCGGCGAATCAGGTCGATGTCGGCCGTGGTCAGATTCCACGACGAGCC
The DNA here is from genome assembly GCA_902495245.1 of uncultured Porphyromonadaceae bacterium. Taxonomy (GTDB): domain Bacteria; phylum Bacteroidota; class Bacteroidia; order Bacteroidales; family Muribaculaceae; genus UBA3263. Next base: position 390,829 of record CABUWI010000001.1, on the reverse strand, counting down.
TTTGTTGAATCCCTGATAGGATATGGAGCGGCGGTTGGCAAAGAGCACGGCCGAGTTGGTCGCGAAGCCCTCGAAATTTTTGCGCAGCATGCGCTCGAGGCCTTCGGCGCCGCCAAGCAGCATGGCCAGCATTGCCGTGCCCCAGAAGATGCCGAACGCCGTCAGCAGAGTGCGCGTTTTGTTGCGGGCGAGCGTAACGCCGATTTCGCGCCAGTTCTCCAAGTCGAAAAATCCTGTTTTCATTCGTCTCTAAGCGCTTCTACGGGTTTAACTTTCAGGGCTTTCAGCGCCGGGAACAGGCCGGCACACAAGCCCGCGATGATGAGCACCACCGTAACCGACAGCGCCACGCTCAGGTCGAGTCGCGGGTCGGACAGGAACTCGACCTGTTCGGCTATCTTGGCAATGACGCCCGTAACGATGGTGCCGAGCACTATGCCGACATAGCCGAACAACGTTGTGATGGCTATGCTTTCAAGGATTATCTGCGTCAGAATCGAGCGCGGCTTGGCGCCGATTGCGCGGCGAATGCCGATTTCGTGAGTGCGTTCGCGCACGCTGACAAACATGATGTTGCTGACGCCGATTATGCCGCTGAGCAGGGTGAAAAGTCCGATGACCCACACCGTGTAATTCAGAATGTTCATGCCGGCGTTCATTGACAGCTGCTGGTTGAATCGGTTCCAGACGCTCACGGCGCTTTCGTCGTCGGGCCTGAAGTCGTGGGCTGACGCGAGCGAGCGACGTGATGCCGTTTCGGCCGCGGTGCCGTCGTCCATGGTGGCCACGTTCTTGAGCTCGATGTTCAGCTCGTCGACGGCGTCGCCGTTGGCGGCGAGAATGACGGCGGTGGAGTAGGGAATATAGACCGAGCGGTCCCATTTGGTGTCATACACGCCGATTACCTTGAAACTGAGGTCGCCGATTCTGACGGCCTCGCCGACTGCCTCGGCCGGATTGCCGAAAAGCGTTTCGGCCGACTGCGACGACAGCACCACGACCTTGCGGCGTTCGTTGATGTCGAGGTCGTTGATGAAGCGGCCGTGGGCCATGTCGAGCGCGCGTTGGCGGGCCTCGGCGGGATAGACGCCCTGATATGACGAGGTCATATAGTCGCGGGGGGTGGAGATGGTCAGCGATTCGCCTTGAATTTGAGCTGTAACGCCTACCGTGTGGGTCGGGTTGTCGGCGGCAATGCGCTCCATGTCGCCGCTGCGCAGTTCGATTGAGCGTCCCTCTTTGTAGCCCTTCCACGCGTCGGAGGTGATGCCGCCCCACACCTTCAGCATGTTCGTGCCCTGGCTGCGACGGTTCTCCTTGAACGAGTTGACCACGCCGTTGCTCATGCCCAGCAGCACGATGAGCATGAAGATGCCCCATGCCACCGCGATGCCGGTCAGAGCCGTGCGCCCCTTGTTGTTGCTCAGGGTCTGGCGTATTTCGTCGAAAGTGTCTAACATTTTATCTGTCCGTCTGAAATGCGAATGATGCGGTTGGTCTGCTCGCCGACGCCGGGGTCGTGGGTTACGATGACAATGGTCATGCCGCGGTCGGCGTTCAGCTCGCGGAAAATCTGCATCACCTCGCGCGAGGTCTTGCTGTCGAGGGCGCCCGTGGGCTCGTCGGCCAGAATGATGCTCGGGTTGGTGATGAGGGCTCGCGCAAGGGCCACGCGCTGCTTCTGGCCGCCGCTCAGCTCGCCGGGCAGGTGGTGGGCGCGGTCGGCCAGTCCGAGGCGCTCAAGCTGTTCCATTGCGAGCATGCGGCGCTTTTTGCGGCCCACGCCCTGATAGAACAGCGGCAGGGCCACGTTGTCGAGCGCGTCTTTATAGCTGATTAGGTTGAACGACTGGAACACGAACCCGATCATGCGGTTGCGCAGCTCGGCGGCGCGGTTCTCGCTCAGATTCTTGATGAGCACGCCGTCAAGATGATACTCGCCCGAATCGTAATTGTCAAGAATGCCGAGAATATTGAGCAGTGTAGACTTGCCGCTGCCCGACGCGCCCATAATCGACACCAGCTCGCCGCGGTCGATGTGGAGGTTGATGTCGCGGAGCACGTGGAGCGGCACGGCGCCGAAATATGTCTTGTTGACGTCTTTGAGGGTAATCATAGCCGGGTTAGATATGATTCGTAGCGTTGGCGCAGTTCGTCGGGAGTCATGCCCAGTTGGGCGAGGCGGCTGAAAAAGTAGTCCATCTGCCCGGAGAAGAACTCCTCCTGACGGCGCTTCATGATGTGGGCCGTGGCCTCGGCCGCTGCGAAGTAGCCTATGCCGCGGCGGTTGTAGATGATGCCGTCGCGTTCAAGCTGCTCGTAGGTGCGCATGGCCGTGTTGACGTTCACCTGGGCCGCCGCGGCCGTTTCGCGCACCGACGGCATGCGGCTGTCGGCGGGATAGCGCCCGGCGAGAATGTCGTCCATCAGGCTGTCGGCGATTTGTTGATATAGAGGTTTGTTGGTCATGTCAGTTAAGTAAGCGTTGAACAACCTGCAGATGGCGGAAGCGGAGCCATGCGCCGGTGTAGAGGGCGGCTACGACAATCAGCCATACGATTTCGGCCCAGAAGATGAGCATGGTAACCGAAGTGTTTGTGAACATCTTTTCAAGCAAGTCGATAAGGTCGGTCATGCCGATAACCGGAATCAGGAACGCGCCGGCGAATTGCAGCACGAATAGGGCGCCGAAGGTCTTGATGAACGAGAGCCTGGGCCAGAGCGAACTGCCCAGAGTGTAGATTGCCTGATGCGACAGAATCAGAAGCACCACACCGGCCACGGCGAGTGTCGCCTCGCCGGGCTCGGCGGCAAACATATCCCACACGTCAGAGATCAGGGGTGCGTTCCACAAAATCGGGCCAGACGAGAGCAGCGCACGCAGCAGTTCGCCGATAAAATAGCCGATAATGTAAATAAGGTCGGCGAGAACGGTGTAGATGAACGTGAGCATCACGAATTTCTCGGACTTCGTGGCCGGCAGCATCATGGCGTGAATGCGTCCGGTCTTTGACTTGAACGGGCCGAAGGTCAGCGAGCCCGTGATGCACGCAAACAGCGGGAACAGATAGAAGGCGATAACGCCATAAACGGCGGCTGAGCTGACCGAGTCGGTGGGGTCGTCGGTGTAGCGACCGACGAGAATGCCGATGAGCGCAAGGACGCCTATGGTGCAGAGTGCGCCCGTGAGCATGGCGCGGCGGTTTTCCACGAAATAGCGGCGTGTCAGCGCCTGCAGGCGCGCAAAGCTGAATGAGTCGCGCGATTGGTCTATGGTTTTCATTTCAGGTTAATCATCAAAGGGTTGGTATATGCGAATTCAAACAGGCTCTCGAGGTTGACGTCGGTCTCTTCCATGCCTTCGAGGCGCGGGCGGATAATGTTATAGCCGCCGGCGGTGGGTTCGCACCACACGGCGCCGCTCACTTCGGCCGGACTCGTGGTGAAGATGAACTGGAACGCCTCCTGCACCTTGGCCATGGCGGCGTCGAGCACCACGCCGTCGCGGTTGATCATCACGACGTGGTCGAGCACGCGGTCAAGGTCGCGCACCTGGTGGGTGGAGATGATGATGGTGCGGTTGTCGGACATGGCGTCGACAATTGCGCGGCGAAACTCCGACTTGCCCGGAATGTCGAGGCCGTTGGTCGGCTCGTCCATCAGCACCACCGACGTGTTGCACGCCAGGGCGAACGCAATGAACGCCTTTTTGCGCTGGCCCATCGACAGGCGCCCGAGGTGAATGTCGGGTGTCAGGCGGAAGTGGCTCAGATAGGTCTCGAGCTTCTCCTTCGAGAAGTTGGGATAGAAAGGCGCGTTTTGCATGACGAAATCGCCGAGCTTGATTGCCGGCATCTGGAACTCTTCGGCCACGATGAACATGTCGGACAGCACCGACGGCAGCCGGCGAAAGGTGTCGACATCGTTGTAGCGGGCTGTGCCGTAGGCCGGCTTGAGCAGTCCGGACATCAGATAGAGCAGGGTGGATTTGCCCGTGCCGTTGGCGCCGAGCAGTCCGTAGATTTTGCCCGGAGCGAACTCGAGCGACAGGTTGGCTATGACCGGCACACTGTTGCCGGGGTAGCTGTACGTGAGGTGTTGTACTGTTAGCATAGTGTAATAGTTTACTAAGACACTGCAAAGGTATGGCGAATTTTTTAATCCTCCAAACATTTTGATGAAAATTTTTGAAAAAAGCGTAAATTTGCACTATGGAACTACAGATTTTCAAGGCTGACACTGATTCTCAGCTCGAGCTCGAGTATGCCGACGCGGGCATTCGCGCCGGTTTTCCGAGTCCGGCGCAGGATTATGTCGGCGAAACCATCGACCTTAACCGCGACCTGATTCGCCACCCCGCGTCGACGTTCTACGGGCGCGTGGTGGGCGACTCGATGAGCGGCGAGGGCATCACCGAGGGCGACATTCTGGTCATCGACAAGTCAATCGAGCCGGAAGACGGCGACCTGGCCGTGTGCTGTCTCGACGGCGATTTCACGCTCAAGCGCATAAAGATTGACCGACGCACCCGCCGGTTATATCTGATGCCGTCAAACAGCGCCTACAAGCCTATCGAGGTTACGCCCGACAATGAGTTCATGGTCTGGGGTGTCGTGCTCTACACCATCAAGTCGAACCGCCGGAGGTCAAGATGATCGGCCTTGCCGACTGCAACAACTTTTTCGTGTCGTGCGAGCGCGTGTTCCGTCCCGAACTCCTGGGGCGTCCAGTCATCGTGCTCAGCAACAACGACGGTTGTGCGGTTGCGCTGAGCAACGAAGCCAAGCAGCTCGGCTTCAAGCGCGGCGACCCATACTTCAAGATACGTGCTCAGGCCGACGCGCAGGGCGTCTACGTCTTTTCGGGCAATCACAGGCTTTATGGCGACATGTCGGCGCGCGTAATGTCCACTCTTCGCTATTTCTGCGACGAACTTGAGATATATTCCATCGACGAGGCGTTTTTCTATGTCGCCGACAATATCGGGGCTCTTGACGACTTTGGACGCTATGTGCGGCACACGGTGGCGCGCAACATCGGCATTCCGGTCTCTATCGGGTTTGCTACGACCAAGACCTTGGCCAAGATTGCCGTCAGATTCGCCAAAAAATATCCGGCATACAGGGGCGCTTGCGTGATAGACTCGGCCGAAAAAGCTGAAAAGGCCATGAGTCTGACGCCGGTAGAAGATGTGTGGGGCGTCGGCCGTCGCAATGCCCCGAAACTGCGGCGCTGCAGGGTGGAGACCGCTCTTGACCTCGCCCGCATGAGCCGCGACCATGTCAGCGACCTTTTCGGCATTGTCGGGGTCAGAATGTGGCGCGAACTCAACGGCGAGGCCTGCATAGACAGCGAGATTGTGCCTCCGCAGCGCAAAACGCTTACCTGCTCCACGTCGTTTCAGGCCGATGTTTACGATGAAGAAACGCTTCGCAATGCCGTAGCCTCATATGCGGCCACTGTGGCGCGCAGATTGCGGTCAAAGGGTTTGCTGGCCGAAGCGGTCGAGGTCTATATGGCCACCAACCGGTTCCACACGTCGCAGCCGCAATATTATAATGCGTATGAGTTGCGGCTTGAAGACCCTACGGCCGACACGGCCATGATTGTGAGGGCGGCACAACAGGCGCTGGCGCGTGTCTATCGCAAAGGCTACGGTTTCAAAAAAGCCGGCGTAACGGTTACGCATTGTGTTCCGGCCGATGCCGCCGTGCATTCGCTGTTTGCCGACCCGGTTGAGAACGAGCGCCGACGCCGGCTCATGGAGGCGATGGACCGCATAAACTCAATGACCGTCGGCGGCAACATCATGCGTCCCGCATCGACCGGCAGCGGCCTCACGGCCATGACGCGCCGCGAGCATGCCTCACGCCTCTTCACCCAGCGCCTCGACGACATCATCACCGTCCGCGTCTGATTCCGCGTGCCCGCATGCCCGGAGGGTATGCAAGGAAAGTAGCCGCGGCGATGAGCGATAGCGAATCCCGCGGATAAAATCGGGCACCACATATTTTTACGGTTGCGACCGCCCCCGAGCGCGAAGCGCGACGGGGCATGAGAGCACCGTAATTTCGATTCTTAGTGATTTTTCAGACCGGATCTTCGGGAAGTACGAACGTGTTTATGTCAACGCCGAGTGCACGCAAGTATTTTTCATATTCTTCGCGGAATGACACGCGGCGGTGATGTTCGTGCTGATTGCGGATATAGGCGCGCACGGCGTCTATCTGGCTTTTGGAATAGCTGAACCGGCCGCTGCCGTCTTGCCAACCGAACCGTCCGCATACGAGATGGTTGGCGTTGACCCAGCGCGTAGATTCCTGCTTTATGCGGCCAACAATCTGCTCTTCGCTGACGCGCCCTGTTGTGGAGAATAGCACGTGCACGTGGTCGTTGAATCCTCCGATTTCAATGGGCATCACGCCGGGCATGTCTTTCAATGCTTGTCCGATGACGGCGTGTAGTTTATGCTCCCACTGCGGATTTATAAGGCCAAGACGATATTTCACTCCGAACACGGCCATGACGTATATTTGCGAAAACGATCTCATGACTGCAAATATACGAATTTTCTGCCGGAAATTGTTGAATCACGGCGCTCCCATGCCCCATCGCGCTTTGCGCTCGGGGGCGGTCGCGACCGTGATGTAGGTTGGTCGTGCCGATAACCGCGGGATTCGCTGCGCTCATCGCCACGGCTATTTTCCTGTCATGCCCTCGCCGGGCATGGCGTTGCGCAGATTTCCGGGAATAACATCGCGCAATGTCAAAAAAAATGCGTAAATTTGCGGTCTGTAAGAAATCTTAAACCGAAATTAAGCAATTATGGCACAACAAGACGACGTTTTTAAGAAAATCGTTTCACACGCCAAGGAATACGGCTTTGTGTTCCCTTCAAGCGAAATATATGACGGCCTTTCGGCCGTTTACGACTACGGCCAGAACGGCGTAGAACTCAAGAATAACATCAAGCGCTACTGGTGGGACGCCATGACGCTGCTCCACGAGAACATCGTCGGCATCGACTCGGCCATCTTCATGCACCCGACCATCTGGAAAGCATCGGGCCACGTTGACGCATTCAACGACCCTCTGATTGACAACCGCGACAGCAAGAAGCGCTATCGCGCCGACGTGCTCATTGAAGATGACATCGCCAAGCTTGACGACAAGATAGAAAAGGAAGTGGCCAAGGCGCGCAAGCGTTTCGGCGACAGCTTCGACGAGGCTCTGTTCCGCCAGACCAATCCGCGTGTGGCCCAGATTGCCGCCGAGCGCGAGCAGCTCCACGAGCGTTTCTCGAAAGCGATGAACGACAACAACCTCGAAGAGTTGCGTCAGATTATCATTGACCGCGAAATCGTCTGCCCCATCTCGGGCACGCGCAACTGGACCGAAGTGCGCCAGTTCAACCTGATGTTCCGCACGGAGATGGGTTCGACGGCCGACGGCGCCATGACCGTGTATCTGCGTCCCGAAACCGCTCAGGGCATCTTCGTGAACTTCCTCAACGTGCAGAAAACCGGCCGCATGCGCATTCCCTTCGGTATCGCGCAGATCGGCAAGGCGTTCCGCAATGAAATCGTTGCCCGCCAGTTCATTTTCCGCATGCGCGAGTTCGAGCAGATGGAGATGCAGTTCTTTGTACGTCCCGGCGAGGAGCTCACATGGTTTGCCAAATGGAAGGAATTCCGCCTGAAATGGCACAAGGCGCTCGGCCTCGGCGACGAGAAATATCGTTATCACGACCACGAGAAGCTGGCCCACTATGCCAACGCCGCAACCGACATCGAGTTCCTGATGCCTTTCGGCTTCAAGGAGGTTGAGGGCATTCACTCGCGCACAAACTTCGACCTTTCGCAGCACGAGAAGTTCTCGGGCAAGAACATCAAATATTTCGACCCCGAGCTCAACGAGAGCTACACACCCTATGTAATCGAGACCTCAATCGGCGTTGACCGCATGTTCCTCTCGGTGCTCTGCTCGAGCTATGAAGAGCAGCAGCTCGAGGGCGGCGACAAGCGCGTCGTGCTCCACCTGCCCGCGCCGCTGGCTCCGGTCAAGTGTGCCGTCATGCCGCTCGTCAAGAAAGACGGTCTGCCCGACAAGGCCCGCGAAATCGTCAACGAGCTGAAGTTTGACTTCGCCACCCACTATGACGAGAAAGACTCCATCGGCAAGCGCTATCGCCGTCAGGACGCCATCGGCACGCCTTTCTGCATCACCGTGGACCATCAGACGCTTGAGGACAATACCGTTACGCTGCGCGAGCGCGACTCTATGGAGCAGACGCGCGTCAGCATCGACGACCTCCACAAGCTCATTCACGACCGCGTGAGCATCAACTCGCTTCTGCGCAAACTCAGCTAAATCAAATTTCCTAACATGAAAAAATCAGCAATTATATGGATTGTTGTGCTGGCCGCCGTGGCTTTGCTGTGCGGCACCGGCTGCAGCAAATATAACTCGATGGTTACCGGCCTCAACGGCGTTGAGGAAGCATGGGCCAACGTCGAGACGCAATATCAGCGCCGCGCCGACCTCATTCCCAACCTCGAGGCCACGGTCAAGGGCTATGCCTCGCACGAGTCGCAGACCCTGCAGGCCGTTACCGAAGCCCGCGCAAAGGTAGGCACCATCAGTCTCAGCGTCGACAGCCTCAACGAGGAGACTCTGGCGCGCTACACTCAGGCCCAGAACCAGCTCTCGGGCGCCCTGAAGTCGCTGCTCAGCGTCAGCGAGGCTTATCCCGAGCTGAAGGCCAACGAAAACTTCATGCGCTTTCAAGACGAGCTTGCCGGCACGGAAAACCGCATTCAGACGGCGCGCCGCGACTACAATGTCGTTGCCCGCGAATATAACACACAGATAGCCAAGTTCCCGACCAATATCTTCGCTTCGTTCTTCGGGTTTGACAAGAAACCCTACTTCCGTAGCGAGGAAGGTGCGGCAACGGCTCCTAAAGTTACATTCTGATGCGCTCCGGGTCATTCATCTTGTGCGCATTGGGGGCCATGGCCCTGCTGGGCGCCGCCTGCACCTCGAAAGAGGAAAAGACATGGAACGACTATGCCGAATGGCGCGACACCAACGACGCCTGGCTGCACGAGCAGGTGCAGACGGGCAAGTATTCGCGCTTCGTGCCTGACTGGAATCAGAAAATTCATGTCGACATGCGCTGGCTCAACGACCGCGCGGCCACCGAGGGAAACCTCACGCCGCTTTACACCTCGCAGTGTAAGGTCAAGTACAAGGGCTGGCTCTATGACGGCACGCCTTTCGACTCTTCCTATCTGCGCACCGACAGTCTCGCCGTGGTTTCGCCCGGCAATCTGATTGACGGCTGGGCCATAGCGATGGAACAGATGCGTGTGGGCGACAAGGTCGAAGTGCTCGTGCCGTACACCGCCGGTTACGGCGCCTCGGGCATGGGGTCGATTCCTCCCTTCTCGGCGCTGCGATTTGAAATCGAGCTGCGCGACATTACGGCCTACGAAATCAAGCCCTGAGAAGAACTCTGACAATTCAAGGTGGACAAATTTGTCTGCTTGCAACCACCATAATAAAAAATGCTAAAAACTCTAAAAGACTTATGAACTACTTGTTTACGAGTGAATCGGTCAGCGAGGGACACCCCGACAAAGTGGCCGATCAGATTTCCGATGCCATTCTTGACCAGTTTCTTGCCTATGACCCTCAGAGCAAAGTGGGTTGCGAGACTCTGGTAACCACCGGCCAGGTCGTTGTTGCCGGCGAAGTTAAAAGCGAAGCCTATGTAGACCTTCACGAGGTCGTGCGCGGCGTCATATCCGACATCGGCTATAACCGCAGCGAGCTCAAGTTTGACGCCGAGGCGTGCGGACTGCTTTCGGCCCTCCATGAACAGAGCGCCGACATCAATCGCGGCGTCGAGCGCGCCGAACTTGCCGACCAGGGTGCCGGCGACCAGGGCATGATGTTCGGTTATGCGGTCAATGAAACCGCCAACTACATGCCGCTGACCCTCGAGCTGAGCCACCTGTTGCTGCGCGAGCTCAGCGCCATCAGGCGCGAAGGCCGTCAGATGACTTATCTGCGCCCCGACGCCAAAAGCCAGGTAACTGTAGAATATGACGGCGAGACGCGTCGTCCGGTCAGAATCCACACTGTGGTCATCTCGACACAACACGACGAGTTTCTGGACGATGACGAGGCCATGCGCCTTCAAATCGAGGCCGACGTAAAGTCGATTCTGATTCCGCGCGTGCTGGCCAAACTCACTCCAGAAGTGGCCGCGCTCTACGACCCCGCCACGGTGATTCTTCACGTCAATCCCACCGGCAAGTTCGTCATCGGCGGTCCTCACGGAGATGCCGGCCTGACCGGTCGCAAAATCATTGTTGACACCTACGGCGGACGCGGAGCCCACGGCGGCGGCGCCTTCTCGGGCAAGGACCCCTCGAAGGTTGACCGCTCGGCCGCCTATGCCGCGCGCCACATCGCCCGCAACCTCGTTGCCGCCGGAGTGGCCGACGAAGTGCTCGTGCAGGTGGCCTATGCCATCGGTGTGGCTCGTCCCGTGAGCCTGTATGTCAACACCTACGGCACGGCTAAAATTGACATGACCGACGCGGAAATCTCGGCAAAGGTCAATGAGCTGGTCGACATGCGTCCCCACGCAATCGAGCAGCGTTTCGGCCTGCGTAAGCCGATTTATCTCGAAACGGCCACTTACGGCCACTTCGGCCGCGAGCCCCGCCGAATCACCAAGCGCTTCCACTCGCGCTATGAGCCGGAAGAGCGCCTGATTGACGTCGAGCTCTTCGCCTGGGAGAAAGATGACCTTGTGCCCGCGTTCCGCAAAGCTTTCGGCCTCACCGATGCGCATTGACATTCTCACCGTCTTGCCCGAGATGCTGGAGTCGCCGCTGAACTGCTCCATTCTCAAGCGCGCGCAGGTCAAGGGGCTCGTGGAGTTTCATGTGCACAATCTGCGCGACTACTCGACGAACAAGCATCGCAAGGTCGATGACTATCCGTTTGGCGGCGAGGCCGGCATGGTGATGCAGATTGAGCCTGTTGACCGCGCCATCTCGGCGCTGAAGGCCGAGCGCGACTATGACGAGGTGATTTTCACCTCGCCAGACGGCGACCTGCTGACGCAGCCGATGGCCAACAGCCTCTCGCTGCTCGAGAACGTAATCATTCTCTGCGGCCATTACAAGGGCATCGACTGGCGCATTCGCGAGCATCTGGTTACAAAGGAAATCAGCATCGGCGACTATGTGCTGACCGGCGGCGAGATTCCCGCCGTGGTCATTGCCGACGCCATGGTGCGGCTAATTCCGGGTGCCATAGGCGACGAGCAGAGCGCGCTGAGCGATTCATTTCAGGACAATCTGCTCGCTCCGCCGGTCTATACGCGTCCGGCCGACTATAAGGGCTGGACGGTGCCCGATATTCTGCTGTCGGGCCACGAGGCTAAAATAGCCGAGTGGCGCCATGAACAGGCTCTTGAGCGCACTGCCCGTCTGCGGCCGGATTTGCTGAAATGACCACTCAGATTCACATAACGGCCGACAGCGACTGCTGGACCGGCGCTTCGACCACCGCGCTGCATGCAGCCCGGGCAGCTGTTGACGCGGTTGTGGTCAGCGGCCTGCCTGACGAATTGCTCGAGCGCTATCGCCGCGCCGGAGTGAAAGCCGAAAGGTGTAAGGTCGGCGGCATGTTCGGCGCGTTGAATCTGTCGCGCGTGTTGCGTCGCATTCCCGGCGAGTCATTCAAGGTCTATGTCCATTCGCCGTCGGCGCGTCCGGCCGTAGAGAGCGCCTTGCGCCTTGTGGGCCGCGCGGAACCGATAGAACTTGCCGGCGGGCTGCCTGACATCTTGTTCCCGCCCGTCGAGGTCAGCCGCCCCGCGCCGGGCGCCGAGCCGCTGATTATGTGGCTCGGAAACATCACGCCCGCATGCTCTCTGCCCGCTCTGGTCGAGAGGCTTGGCGCGCTGGCCAACCGCCGGTGGCGTCTGCGCGTCGTCGGCAACGGCAAGGCCCGGGTGGCTGTGCCCGTGCTCAAGCGCTGCAAGGCGCTCGGCATCAACGACCGCATAGAGTGGGCGGGCTATTCGGCCGACCCCTATGAGCAGATGCAGGGCGTCAGCTTCGGAGTGGCTGCCGCGGGCAGTGTCGCCGCCCGCGAGTTTGCCGCCGCCTCCGTGCCGGTGGTGTCTGAAATTTCAAGTCTAAACGAACTGATATGAAAGTATTGATAATCAATGGACCGAATTTGAATCTGCTTGGACGCCGCGAGCCGTCGGTATACGGCTCGGAGGGCATGGAGCGGATTCTCGGCGAGTTGCGCGCCCGCTGCGACATAGAGTATTTTCAGAGCAACCACGAGGGTGCGCTGATTGACAAGCTCCATGAGGTGGGATTCGACAAGTCATATGCCGGCGTTGTGCTCAACGCCGGGGCGTACACCCACACGTCGCTCGCCCTTGCCGACGCCATCGCCGCCATAGAGTTGCCGGTGGTTGAGGTGCACATCTCTAACGTGCATGCGCGCGAGGAGATTCGTCATCGGTCGCTCATTTCGCCCGTATGTCGCGGGGTTATTGCCGGTTTCGGTCTTGACAGCTATCGCCTGGGAGTGGAGGCCCTGATCGGGTGAGTCCCGAACTTGAACAATATATCCTCGACCACTCCGAGGCCGAGCCGGAGGTGCTGAAGCGCCTCTATCGCCACACGTATCTCTATCATCTCTATCCTCATCAGTGCTCGGGCCATCTGCAGGGCCGCGTGCTTTCCATGCTGAGCCGCATGGTCGCTCCGCGCCGCATTCTCGAACTGGGCACCTACACGGGCTACAGCGCCCTGTGTCTGGCCGAGGGGCTGGCGCCCGACGGCGAGCTCCACACCGTTGACCGCCGCGACGAAGACGCCGACGAGTTGCGCGCCCTGTTTGAGGCCAACGACCCGCGCATCAGGCTTCACATTGGCGATGCGGCCGAGATGATAGAGACTCTGCCAGGCGGCTGGGACATTGCGTTTATCGATGCAGACAAGCGTCAGTATTGCCGCTATCTGGAACTCTTGGTGCCGAAAATGCGTCCGGGCGGATTCATTCTCGCGGACAATACGCTTTGGGGCGGCAAGATTACCGAGCCGGCCGAAAAAGATGCGCAGACTGACGGAATCAGGGCGTTCAACGATGCCGTTGCCGCCCGCGGCGCCGAATTGCGGCCCGTGATGCTGCCGTTGCGCGACGGCCTGACGCTGATGCAGGTGCCGATAGGGTAGAGATGGCGACATTTTGTCAGCCGCTGTGTGCCGATTTGGCATAACCGGCATGTTAATTGGAAAAAAGAATGATTGAAGAAGAAAATCTTATCAAGATAGACAAGCAGGCACTTGCAGCGCTTCCGGCCGAGGTCTATAACGGCCGCATTGAAATAGTGCAGACGCCGGCCACGGCCGCAAAGGCCATGAAATATCTGATGGAGCAGCCGCTGGTGGGCTTCGACACCGAGACGCGGCCCACCTTCCGCAAGGGCGAGAGCCACAAAGTGGCGCTGATGCAGCTGTCGACGCCCGACATCTGTTTCCTTATCCGCCTGAACCGTCTCGGCCTTTTCAGCGAGCTGAAAGAGTTTCTTGAAACGGAATCGGTTACGAAAATCGGCCTTTCGACCAAAGATGATTTCCACATGCTGCGCCAGCTCGCTCCTGTCGAACCTAAAGGCTTCGTCGAGCTGCAGTCGATGGTGCGCTCGCGCGGCATCGGCGAGGCGAGCCTGACCAAAATCTACGCCCTGCTTTTCGGCAAACGCATCTCAAAGGGGCAGCGCCTCACCAACTGGGAGGCCGTTGAGCTGACCGCTGCCCAGCAGCAGTATGCCGCGCTCGACGCGTGGGCGTGCCTGCGCATCTATGGCGAACTGACACGTTGAAGCGTTTCCTGAAAAACCTTTGGCACGCGTTTTGCGTTGTCATAGGTATAAAAGAAACATTTCAACGTTTATGAACTTCAACAATTTTACCATCAAGTCGCAGGAGGCCGTGCAGAAGGCGGTGGAGATTACCCGCTCGGCCGGCCAGCAGTCAATCGAGCCTGTCCACATACTCAAGGCTGTGATTGAAGAGGGAGACTCGCTTGTGAAATTCATCTTTCAGAAGCTTGGAGCCAACCTGCAGCTCACTGTGTCGAACGTTGACAGGGCCATTGAATCATTGCCCAGGGTCAGCGGCAGCGAGCCATATCTGTCGCGCGAGAGCAATGACGTGCTTCAGCGCGCGCTCGACATCGCCAAGAAGCAGGGCGACGAATATGTTACCCTCGAGGCCATTCTCATGGCTCTGTTCGTGGTCAATACGCCCGCGTCGCAGTTGCTGAAAGATGCCGGCCTGACCGAAAAGGAGCTTCAGGCGGCAATCGACGAACTGCGCAAGGGCAAGAAAGCCACCGACCAGAGCGCCGAAGACACCTATAACGCCCTTTCGAAATATGCCATCAACCTCAACGAGCGCGCACGTTCAGGCAAGCTCGATCCCGTCATCGGCCGCGACGAAGAGATTCGCCGCGTGCTTCAGATTCTGAGCCGACGCACCAAGAACAACCCGATGCTCATCGGCGAGCCCGGCACGGGCAAGACCGCCATTGCCGAAGGCCTGGCGCAGCGAATTGTGCGCGGCGACGTGCCCGAAAACCTGCGTTCGAAGCAGATTTTCTCGCTCGACATGGGCGCTCTCGTGGCCGGCGCGAAATATAAGGGCGAGTTTGAAGAGCGCCTGAAAGCCATTGTCAACGAGGTTACGCAGAGCGACGGCGAGATTATCCTGTTCATCGACGAAATCCACACCCTTGTCGGTGCAGGCAAGGGCGAGGGTGCCATGGACGCGGCCAATATCCTGAAGCCGGCCCTGGCCCGTGGCGAACTCCGCTCAATCGGCGCCACGACGCTTGATGAATATCAGAAATACTTCGAGAAGGACAAGGCGCTTGAACGCCGTTTCCAGAAGGTGATGGTCGACGAGCCCGACGAGATGAGCGCCATCGCGATTCTGCGCGGACTGAAAGAGCGCTACGAGAACCACCACAAGGTGCGCATTCGCGACGAAGCGATTATTGCCGCCGTGCAGCTCTCTGAGCGCTACATCACCGACCGTTTCCTCCCCGACAAGGCCATTGACCTCATCGACGAGGCCGCATCGAAGCTGAGGCTGGAGATTGACTCCGTGCCGCAGGCGCTCGACGACATCGTGCGCATGATTGCCCAGAAGGAAATCGAGCGCGAGGCCATCAAGCGCGAGGGCGACGACGCCAAGGTGCGCGACATCGAGAAGGAGCTTGCCGAGCTGCGCGACGAAGAGAAGGAATATCGCGCGAAGTGGCAGGCCGAGAAGAACCTGATTAACCGCATTCAGCAGAACAAGATTGACATCGAGCAGCTCAACTTCGACGCCGAGCGCGCCGAGCGCGAGGGCGACTATGCCCGCGTGGCCGAAATCCGCTACTCGAAGATTCAGGAGAAGCAGCGCGAAAACGCCGAGATTCAGGAACAGCTGAAAATGATGCAGGGCGAGCAGGCTCTCATCAAGGAGGAGGTAGATGCCGACGACATTGCCGGCGTTGTGAGCCGCTGGACCGGCATTCCCGTTGTGAAGATGGCCCAGAGCGAAAAGGAGAAACTGCTCCACCTCGAAGACGAGCTCCACAAGCGTGTCGTGGGCCAGAACGACGCCATCGCGGCTATTGCCGACGCCGTGCGCCGCTCGCGCGCCGGGCTTAACGACCCGCGCCGCCCCATCGGCTCGTTCATCTTCCTCGGCACCACCGGTGTCGGCAAGACCGAACTGGCAAAGGCCCTGGCCGAGTATCTGTTTGACGACGAGAACATGATGACGCGCATCGACATGAGCGAATATCAGGAGAAGCACGCCGTCAGCCGTCTGGTCGGCGCGCCTCCGGGATACGTCGGTTACGACGAGGGCGGCCAGCTCACCGAGGCCGTGCGCCGCAAGCCTTACAGTGTGGTGCTCTTCGACGAAATCGAGAAGGCTCACCCCGACGTGTTCAACATTCTGCTTCAGGTGCTCGACGACGGCCGACTCACCGACAATAAGGGCCGACTGGTCAACTTCAAGAACACCATAATCATCATGACCTCAAACATGGGTTCGTCGGTGATTCGCGACAACTTCGCCACGCTCACTCCCGAAAACCGCGGCGAGGTCATCGAGAAGACCAAGGCCGAAGTGCTCGACATGCTCAAACAGACAATCCGTCCCGAATTTCTCAACCGAATCGACGAGACCATCATGTTCACGCCGCTCAACGAGAAAGAGATTGAAGAGATTGTCGGCCTGCAGATTCGCGGCATACAGAAGATGCTCGCAGCCAATGGTATAGAGCTGCGCATCACCCCCGCCGCGCTCCACTATCTGGCCGAAGAGGGCTATGACCCCGAGTTCGGTGCCCGCCCCGTCAAGAGGGCCATTCACCGCCTCGTCCTCAATCAGCTCTCAAAGGACATTCTCGCCCAGAAGGTCGACAAGGAGCACCCCATCACCATCGACCTCGACCGCGACGGCGCCCTCATCTTCACCAACGCCTGATTTGTTGACTGACATAATGAAATCCCCGGCAATCCTAACCGTTTCGGGCGGATTGCCGGGGATTGATTTGTCCGGATCGGAGTCGTCAGAAGGCGAACTGGAGGTAGATGCGGGTGTTGGCGAACTTGCGGGTGTATTTTTGCGAGCCGAGCGATTCGCCGCCTTCGTCGTCGAACATCGACTCGAAGTCGAGGGGCTTGAATTTGCCCTTACCCCAGCGGCCTTCGACGCCAATGCTGATTTTGCGGTAGGTCAGATAGCCGCCGAAGTTCATCATGTTGCAGAAGGCCGTCGAGAGCTCGAAGTCGCCGTCCTGGCTCTTGGCGTAGAGCATCATCGTGGGCGAATAGTGGAAGTAAATGGAGGCGCGCAGCGGCTGGAGAATCTTGATGGAGGTGAGGGCGAACGGGGCTACGGAGATGTTGGGGCCTACACCCATGCCGAAACTCAGGGCCATGCGGCCGATGTTGAGGTCGAAGGGTTCGTCGCCGTCTTCGCTGTCGTAGTTGTCGTCGTCAATCGGCTCGAATGTGGAGGTCCAGTCAACGTCGGAGTAGGGGGCTTTGAACTTGGTGAATTGAGCGTCGAACCATACGGCGTCGATCGAGAATTTTATCATGCCGGCCACGGGCTTCTTGTGGAGGCGATAGGTGGTGCCTTTGGTCAGGAAGAAGCCGTATTTGCCTTTTTCAACGGGACCCCATTCGTCGGTGGTTTGCGACACGGAGTAGCCCAGGCGCATAAAGCGGCCTTTGCCCCAGATTTTCTTGTCGAGTTTCTGTTGCGCCTCTTTGGCGGCGATGAGGTCGAGTTCGTTTTGCAGCGAGTCGGCGCGCGATAGTTGAGCCGAGGCGGCGCAGCTGCCGGCCAGGGTCAGCAAGAGGGTGAATATCAGCTTTTTCATTTTCTCTTTTTGTAGACATAATTCATAACTATGGCCATGTCTTCGCCCTGCTCAAGGAGTTTGGCGTATTTGATGAGGCCGTTGTCGGTCAGCGCGTAGGAATATTGCGTAGTTTCTGACGCTACGCCCTGATAATAATAGGTTTCCGATTTGAGGAATTTTGCGGGGGCTTTGCCAAAGAATCCGGTAATCATCAGGGCTGACAGATGGGTGTGGGGTTCCCACTGGCCGTGGACGTTTTCGACGTCGGAATAGTGAAACTCGGCTCTTTCGTTGTGGTCGGTGTCGTCGTCAGCATAGCTCAACAGGAGGCCGTCTTTCCAGGTGTAGGTGGTTACGAGCTTTTGGGGATTGCCGAAATCGTCGAAGTCGTGGAGGACGTTTTTAGTCATATGGCCGGCGGCATCATATGTGTAGCTTTCGGTCGATTTCTGCTCGTAGGTCTGGCGCTTGTAGGTCTGCGTCTCGGGGTCGTAGACCTGGTCCCAGCGCACGTCGGTGCAGTCGTAGTAGGTGATGTAGCCGTCGGCGTTGGTGCGGATATTGGTCCAGGTTTCCTGTTCAGAGGGAAGGTGGGTAACGGTGTCGTCGCCGTCCCAATAGTCTTCATAGTCCGTAACCACCACCTGCTCGGGTGCCGCAGAGGTTGACGCGCCGTAAGAGATTTCGATGGTGAAATCGTTGTAATAGTTGATTTTGGTGATGCGGTTTTGGTTGTCATAGTCGACGGCCATGATGGTTGCGCCGCCGACTGTTATTGCCGTGAGCTGCATCGACGAGGCGTCGCCCGAGGGCAGTTCGGGTTCGCTCACCGTGCACGACGATAGCGCCATTGCGGCCACGGCTGCCGTCAATGCCGCTTTTGATACATGTTTAATCATAAGCTTTGTTGAATGTGATTTGAAATTACGGGCGCAAAATTACAAAATGTTTTCGGATTATTCAATATTTCCGACGACGTCTTTGAGCTCGTTGACAAGTTTGGCCGTGGAATTTTCGGGCGTGAGGTCGGCGGTGTTCCTGAACTTGGCGAGAGCGGCCTCGAGCGTCGGGTCAGAGGGGTTTTCGCCGCGCAGAATGCGGACTTTTTCATATTGCTGAATGCCCTCGATGAGGCGCTCGAAGCGCAGCGAGGAGCGGTTGCCGGGGTAGAAGAGGTAGGTGTCGCCCGAGCCGAAGAGGCGGAATCGGGTGTCGGTCAGCGGGTGCTCGTCCCAGTTGACCCACGACCAGTGCAGATAGCCGTCGAGGTCGTTGGCGGCGGCGTGGAGCGGCAGATAGACGGCATCGGCCGGGTCGCTGTTCGAGAAGATGTTTGGCATCGGGTCGGCGCAGCAGGTGTAGAAGGTCGTTTTGTAGCCTTTTGCCTTGCGGTCGGCCAGCTCTTCGGCGGTGAATTTCGGGTTCTTCGTGACGCAATAGTCATAGAGCTTGTCGGCAAGCTCGGTGTGATAGTTGCCGGCAAGGGCCATCTTCATGTCGGGAACGGTCTCCGTCAGCAGGTTGTAGGCGTCGAGCATGGCGGGGAGGCCGCGCTCGTCCATTGCGATGCAGGTCTTTTCGAAGCGGCCGGTGGCACGCAGATGGTCGGCAAACGAGGTGAGGAATGCCGTCCAGAGTTCGCGGTATTCGTCGGTTGAGGTCTGAGTGGTCAGATACTCATATTGGCCCGACTTTTCGTCGAAATAGCGGAACGACATGTCCCACGGAATCATCGAGAAGCAGTTGATCTGTTCGCCGATTCCGCACTGTTCCATCATCTCGACGTAGCGGTCGAAGACGGTGTAGTCGTAGCGCCAGCGGCCGTCGGCGCCCTTGACGGTCTGAATCATCGGCTCGAACTTGTCGTGGCTCTGGTCGCCCCAGGGTTCATAGAACAGAATGGCCGACACCACTTTCTGGCCCGCACGCGCGAGGCTCTCCATGTATGGCCGCATGGCCTCGAAATGCTCCGGGCTCCAGGGCGCAACGCCGTGATAGCGGGCAATGGCGTAGGGCTGCTGCCAGAGGTCGAGGTGGAAGTGCTGGCGCGAGGGTTCGGGCAGCGTGCGGTCGGCCACGTCGATGCTCACGGTCAGTGAATCGACGGGCAGCCCGTCGGCCAGGAGCGTCATTGTGGTCGCGTACGTGCCGGCGGCGAGGTTGCGCGGCACTTCGAGCGTGCACCAGACGGGGCGCGTGGTGCGCGCCTCGTGGCCGTCGATGCTGTCGGCGTCAATCACGTCGGCCACGAGCCGGGGAGGCAGTGAGAAATCGTGGGTGCCACATGAGCGGAAGTCGTCGGTGATGACGTAGCGCATGAAGCGGCCCTGGCCGTTGGAGGCATCGGCGACCTCGGCGCCGTTGGCGGCGTTGCGCCAGGGCGACATGGCCAGTCGCAACTGTTTGTCGACGGGCGCCCCAGAAAAGACAACGGCTTCGAGGCCAACGCGCTCGCCACGCCATGCCTTGACGCGGGCGGTGTCGCCGTGGCAGGTTGCGGGCACTTCGCGCTTGGGGTGGTGGACGTCTTTCGAGGTCCAGGCAAACCGGAGGCGAGCGGGGTCATCGAGCTGCGTCCACGGTTCGGCGTTATAGGCTTCATCGAGTTGCGGCTCATCATAAGAGCCGAGGGGATAGACGGTTGCGGGCGTCTGTGCCTTGCCTGCTGCCGAGCAGCAGGCAAGCATAGTCATAAAAAAGAGTCCTTTCATGAGTAAAAAATGCGGTCGGTTTATATTTTCTGCGAAATTACGCAAAAAAAATCACATACCCGCGCCGCAACCGCAAATTCTCTTGGCAAGAGATAAAACTCGGCTGACAGTTAGCTACTTATAGCTATAATAGCTAAATCAGCTACCTTAGCTTTCAACACCATCAAAGGCAAGAAGCAAAAAAAGCTGCCGCAAAACGCTCTGAATTACAGAATTTTTCGTAACTTTGCAAAACAAAAGCCTTATCTCTTGCCAAGAGATGAGGACCGACCACCGGGAAAGCTCCTGTATAGGCTCGTCCCTGAGACCCGAAGCGAAAGCAGGCGGGCGGTTGAGAACTGATGTGTGGCCGCGGAGGGTTAATCTGCTGTCATA
This sequence comes from uncultured Porphyromonadaceae bacterium, assembly GCA_902495245.1. GTDB lineage: Bacteria > Bacteroidota > Bacteroidia > Bacteroidales > Muribaculaceae > UBA3263. The sequence goes on along the minus strand of CABUWI010000001.1, from coordinate 370,262 downwards.
CAAAAGGATAGGGTATATAATGAGATGACAGCAACAGAAAACGAAACACCGCAATGGTTCGCAATCAGAACCCGCAGCGAGGCGCGCGCCGAAGAGACGTTGGCGCCGCAGTGTGCCGAAGTCTACTCGCCGACAGAGACGGTTGAACTGCCGGGCGGCAAAAGCTGCAAAAGGCGCGTAATTCCCGGCGTCTTGTTCATCAGGACCGTTAAAAACCACGCTCTGCGCCTTGAAGAACAGTCGCGAAAGCACCCCGAACTCATTGCGCCGTTCTGGATTTACCGCTATCCCGCCGACAACGCCGTTCAGGTAATCAGCGAGCAGTCAATCAACCTGTTGCGCCTGCTCACGGCCGAAGACCAATGCTGCATCTTCAACCGCGAGGGTTTCAAGGAAGACCAACATGTAAGGGTAACCGGCGGAATATATGAAGGTTACGAAGGCTACGTGCAACGTGTAAAGAAAAATAAACACGTCATTGTCAAGATAGAGGGCGTCTGCATGGTCATGCTCCCCTTTATCCACCCCGACTTGCTCCAACCGATTGACTGACAGATATGTGTTTGGCTGACATTAAAACCGATGCGGTCCGGCTGCTTGCCCGAGGCGAATGCCCCGAAGCGAGGAGAGAAGGGCGCGCATGGTTGGGCGCAGTCAGTGAGCAACTTGACGCCATGACTGCCGCCGACGCCCTGCAGCTCGTCGATGCTTACGACTTGATTCACCGCATGGTCTACGGCTCGGCGGCCGACGACGTCGTAGAGCGCACCGTGCGCAGGGCGCTCCATGCCGCCGATGCTGACGAATATCTGCTCTATCGCGCAATCGGGCGGCAGCTGCGGCGCGGCTCAGCCGAATGGTTCGGCAAACCGCTGACCTGGTGCAGCCTGCGCCTTGAACGCTACTACAACAACTTCAAGAATAGGGTAGAGTTTGACTCGCCCCACGACCTGATTCAGCAAGCCGGCATCTTGCTCAGCGAAGACCTCTGGGCTTTCGAGCCCGACCAGCAGCAATTCAAGCAGACGGTCCTCGACCGCTGCCTCCCCCTCCTCGCCGACCTCACCGCCGACGCCACCCCGCAGCTCCTCGCCGACCTCAACCTCTTCCTCCACGACGCCGCGTCCCACCTCATCCCCTCCCGCCTCGCCACCCTCCGCCACACCCTCGCCCTCACCCCCCAACCCGCCTAACCACTAAAGCCTTTATTCATCACCACCGATATTTCCGTTGATTTATGGCTGTTAACCAAATCAAGGCCGGAGCAGTTCTTAATTATGTCAACATTGCGCTGAATGCGGCGTTGGGTTTGCTCTACACGCCTTATATGTTGGGCATGTTGGGCAAGAACGAATATGGCCTTTATTCGCTTGTGGCGTCGGTAATCAGTTATCTCACCTTGTTCGATTTCGGATTCGGCTCGGCAGTCGTAAGATATACGGCTAAATTCAGGGCGGAAGGGAAGCAGAAGGAACAATGGGAGATGTTCGGCATGTTCTTCGTTGTCTATCTCGTTCTGGGGGCACTGGCGTTCATTGCCGGACTGGCGTTATATTTTAACGTTGATGCGATGTTTGACCGGACTATGACGGAGACGGAGCTGAGTCAAGCGCGAATAATGATGCTGCTGTTGGTAGTCAATGTTGCTATAACCTTTCCGTTCAGCATGTTTGGCTCTATAATCACGGCCTATGAGGATTTCGTGTTCCAAAGAGTGCTGACCATGGCGCGGTTGCTGCTCTCGACTGCGGTGATTGTCCTTGTGCTGTTTCTGGGATATAAAGCCGTTGCAATGGTTGTTGTGCATACGTCCTTTAATATCGCATATCTACTGATAAACTATTGTTATGCGCACTATAAAATCCGAATAAAGGTCTGGTTCTCGAACTTCAACTGGAACCTGATTAAGGAAATCAGCGTTTATTCGTTCTGGCTTTTTCTTGACGGCATTATGACCAAAATATACTGGAGTACGGGGCAGTTTGTGCTCGGTTCTCTGGTCGGGACTGCTGCTGTAGCCGTTTTTTCAGTTGCAATAACTTTGCAGAACATGTATCTGTCATTCTCGACAGCGATTGCAAGTTTATTGTTGCCAAGAATTACGACTATGGTGGCACTTAATTCATCATACAAAGAGATTAGCGATGTGTTTATTCGTACGGGTAGGATTCAGTGCATTATGATGTCGTTGATTCTAAGTGGATTTATAGTGTTTGGCCGGATATTTATTGAATTATGGGCCGGAGAGGGATATTCACAGTCATATATCATAGCGTTGATTTTCTTTGTGGGTCTTTTTGTGCCATCTATTCAAAACACCGGCATGGTGATAATGCAGGCTCGTAACCAGATGAAATTCTGTTGCTTAGTATATTTGGCAATTTCTTTTGTAAGTCTCGGCGGACAGATTTTAGTGGCCAAAACTTTCGGTAGCATAGGCGTAGCAGCGGCAATCGGTGGAGGCCTGCTTCTTGGTCAAGGATTGATTATAAACATATATTACGCCTTGGGTCAGCGTATTGACATTGTGAGCTTCTGGCGTGAAATCGGGAAAATGCTGCTGATGCCTGCCTTGTTGACTGCACTGTTTATGTTGCTAATGTCATATGTTGCCATACATACGTGGGGACAACTGGCTTTGGCAATATTTACGTTTATTGTTGTTTATGCTCCGATTCTGTGGTTTTTCAGCATGAACGTGTATGAACGGAAACTTATAGGGGCGCCAATTAAACGTATATCGGCAAAGATATGGCACAGATTTAATTAAAAAAGTTAGCTAATAATAGCGTAGTAATAGTTCTAATCATGTCTATGAAAAAGATAAAAGTAGCGCAAGCGTGTAACTTGTTAAGCGCTTATAGCGGCAATTTTATTTGTTCGCTTAAGTCAATAGAATTAGCTGCCCGCAATAATAATGTTCAACTTGAAACGATTTATATATTGCCAAAGGGACGAGCTGATTTAGAATGGATAATTGAGTTGCAACGTCAATATAAGGTGTATTTTATTACTGTTAAGCCGTTTTTTGCAGCGGCAAAGGAAATTTATAAAATATGCCGTAAAGAGAATGTGGACGTTCTTCATGCGCATTACTTTGATCAATACCCGCTTGCACTTGCCGGTATGTTTACGCATACGAAAATTGTTGACCACTATCACTTTTTTTATACACGCTCGCCAAGTAGGTGGAAACAAGTGGCTCATCTATTGACTATTAGACTCGCTATTGACAAGCTTGTCGGTTGTTCGCAGGCAAGCCGAGACTCACTAATTTCGGGAGGTGTTCCGGCTAAAATGTGTACTTATATCACAAATCGAATTGATTTTTCTCGGCTTGATGTGTCAAAAGAAGTTCAGCCGTTTGATCCAACGAAAAACAATTTGTTGATTTTTGGTACATTTTTTTATACTAAAGGTTGCGATTTAGCTCTCAGGGCAATAGAGCCGATAGCTGAAAAATATAATATCGTTCTGAACATTGTCAGCCATAATTTAGAAAGTTTGATGGCTGACGTGAAACATACTCTTGGTTATGAACCGGCATGGGTCAAATATTCCAAGCCTACGGAGTGTGTGGGAGATTATTATAGAAATGCTCAAATATTTCTTTCTCCATCGCGAAACGAAGGCTTCTGTACATCTATTGACGAGGCCGCTTATTGTGGTTGCTCGGTAATTAAGTCGGATATAGAATCGATGGTCCACGGTTTTGATGGCGAGGATTTTATCCGAGTGCCGTTGACTGTGGAAGCACTGCGCGACAAAATTGTCGAAGTTCTTGAAATGGAGCCTGAACGGCGGAAAGCGATGACTGAAAGTTTTCGCAACCAGGTGATTGAAAAGTTTGATATTTCCATTTGGGGCGAAGAAGTTTTGCAAGTATATAAAGATGTATTGCAATGATACCTAAGAAAATTCATTATTGCTGGTTCGGACGAGGCGAGAAACCGGAACTGGCCGTTAAGTGCATTGAGTCGTGGAAGAAATATCTTCCGGAGTATGAGATAATTGAGTGGAACGAAGATAATTTTGACCTTGATAGGTATGCATATGTCCGTGAGGCTTACGATGCGCGTAGGTTCGCGTTTGTTACGGACGTTGTGAGGCTTTGGGCCATGTATACCTATGGCGGCATATATATGGACACTGATGTTGAGGTGCTCAAACCTCTTGACTCCCTGCTGGAGTTTGAGGCTGTGTCTGGATTCGAGGCGAAGACTCGAATCCAGACAGGCCTGATGGCCTGTCGGGAGGGCTTCCCGCTGTTCAAGGAGTTGCTCGATGAGTACGAGGAGGCACATTTCATAAAGCCCGACGGTTCACAGGATACGACGACTAATGTTATTCGCATTACTAATGCCTGTTTGAGACACGGATTCGTTCCGAACGGAAAGATGCAGACCGTTGACGGCTTTACGTTGCTTCCGGCAGATTATCTTTGTCCGAAGTCATTGGAAACGGGCAAAATTCACTTGACGGTAAATTCACTCTGCATTCACCATTTCAGTGGCAGTTGGATGTCCGGTAAGTACAAAGTGCTCAATAAGTTGAGGAGGTGCCGTTTGTCGTGGTTAGTTGATTCGCTCGTAGCCATGAAATCTTTTACAAGAAATTTGTTAGTTCGTTCATAAGTATGTCCAAAATCCATTCGTGATTATGATTAAACTGACGATTATTATTCCAGTTTATAATGTCGAGCGATATCTCGGCCGGTGTCTGGACTCGATTTGCCGTCAAGGGTTTAATGATGACGAATTGGAGGTATTGGTGATAGATGACGGCAGCAAGGACGGCAGCAACAGGATTGCACAGGAGTATGCGCTGAGGTTTCCGTTTATTCGCGTTATCAGAAAGGAAAATGGAGGTTTGAGTTCGGCGCGTAATTGCGGAATGGACCATGCGCAGGGCAAATATGTAATGTTCCTTGATTCGGACGATTATATTGCTGAGAGTGCATTGGCTGGCCTTGTTGAACGTATGGAGCGCGAAAATCTGGATTTTCTCGGATATGGATTAAGAAATATAATAAACGGTCAAATCACTGACAAAATAACAGAAAAACATCGTCCGGATAATTATTGTGTGATTGATGGTGCGACGTACTTGAGAGAGTATGATATGGTAATATCGGCGTGTATGCACATTGTGCGTCGAGACATTTACGGCGATGAGTTGCGATTTACCGAGGGAGTATTGCATGAAGATTATGCGTTTATGTTACGTCTTTACGAACGGACAAAGCGCATGGGTTTTACTGATACCGTTGTGTATTTTTATGATGTCAAAGAAACCGGAACTATTTCAACAACACGGTCTATGGTTCAAAAAATTCGGTATAATCAAAGCTGGGAGGTTGAACTTAAAGCATTAAAACAATGGTTGACGAGCCTAAAGGCCGATGCATTCAAAGAGCAGGCAATACGGACTTATAACGGCTATTGTTATATGGCTTTAACTTCATTATTATTGTCTGAGATTCCGTGGAACGAAAAATGCAGACTCTATAAAGGTTATTCGCAACTTGGCGTATTTCGATTGGGCCGAACCAATCTTTCGGTTAAACGTAGCTTGCGTAAAATATTATATGCTATCCGGCCTCTGTATTATTTAGCGATGAGATTTAGAGTATGCTAAAAGTCAGCGTAATAATTCCGGTCTATAAGGTCGAGCAATGGATTGAACGGTGTGCGCGGTCGCTTTTTGTACAGACATTGGAGGAGGTGGAGTATATTTTTGTTGACGATTGTTCGCCTGATAGGTCTATTGAGGTTTTGAAGCGCGTTTTGGCTGAGTTTCCGCAACGTAAGGGGCAAGTAAAGATTATCCGGCACACCGAGAATCGTGGTGTGAGCGTGTCGCGACAAGACGGGCTTGACGCGGCGACCGGGGAATATGTTATTCACGCCGACCCGGACGATTGGGTAGAAATCAACATGCTGGAACGGCTTTATAAAAAGGCCAAGGCCGATGATGCTGACATGGTAATCTGCGATTTTTATCAGGTGAATCCCAAGTCGGGGCGTAAACAATATTTTGCGCAGAGGCCGGAGGTGTTGGACGCGGAGTCGGTGCAGAGGCAGCTGTTTCGGAATCTTCACGGATGCGTATGGAATAAGTTAGTGAAGCTGGAGGTTATCAGAAAAGCTAATATAAGATTTCCGGAGGATTATTCTTTTTGTGAGGACCTGACGTTCAATACTGAACTGTTAAATCAGCCATTGAAGATTACCTATTTGCCGGAGGCATTTTATAATTACGCCTGGAGTGCGACGGGAGGGTCGCTTTCGTCTGCTTATTCAGAGAAGATTGAGCGGGAGGAGCGGTTGATGAATCAGCGCGTTTTGAGTTTGTTGGCCGATAGACCTGAAAGCGCTGAACTTGCGCGGCTTAAATTCGACACGATGAACGCTGCGCGAATACTCAAGTATGTGTCAGTGTGTTCGGCGGAATTCAAACATAGATTTGCATCGTTACGGAATAGGATAAAAATTGCGCCGGTCGGAAAACTGACCGGTATTTGTCTGCGTCTGGCTTTAGCGGGACATTTGCGGACGGCACGTTTACTGTTCAACTTCGTGCAGAAGATGAGAGATAGCATTGGTTAATAACGATATTTGAAAGAGTTCATGTCTGTAAAGCTATTCATAATAGGAGTTTATTTCTTAGTGCTTATGCTTGCTTGCTTTTTGGGCTACAAGCGTAAAAACACTCATTTCTTGCATGGAATACTAATAGTATTGTGTTTATGCTTGATAGTAATAGCTGCGTTGCGCTCTGATATGTGGAATGATACACGCGCATATTACATGTCTTTTCGTTATTACATACGTTCAATAACCGAAGCGCCATTGGTGGATTACGATACTCGCTATTATGCGGATAAAGGATTTATGGTTTTGTCGGCAATAGTGAAAGCCCTTACAACGCAACGGATAATATATTTTGGAGTTATATCCGCAGTAACTATTTCGATGCTTTATGTGGATTTGCGCAAATATTGTCTTGTTCCTTTGATGGGTTTGTTGATATATGTAGCACGGTTTTATATGTCTCGCGATTTAATGCAGATAAGAGCAGGTGTTGCTATTGTCGTTGTAGTGTATTCAATCATATACATTGAACGGAGGGAATTGTGGAAGTTTTTGGTGTGCATATTTATCGCCTGGAGTTTGCATCATAGCATGATTTTTGCTCTACCGGTTTATTTCATGCGTATGATAAATATAAATAAAAAGATGATTTTTATTTCATTAGCAATTGCTTTCGCAGTTGCGGCAACATTGTCAGCTGTCATTTTTTCTTCTGTCGCCGAATATAGCGCAGAGTATGAAATTGGCGAGGCGTATACAGATAAGCATTCAGGTTATACAACGGGACTCGGTTTGATGAACCCTATGATATATTATCAGACTTTTGTTCTTTTGGCATTCACGTTGATGGAACGACGGTTGAAACAAACGGTACCATATTATATTACGTTGAGAGACGGATATTTATATTCCACGTTGGCATTGATATTGCTAAGCCCGTTCCTTGTATTGGCCGGCAGAATCTCAACGATTCTTGCCACTCTTGAAATTTTAATATTGCCGGCATTGCCATTGGGTGTATCTAAGAAATACAGACCGTTTGCAATAGCCGGAGTGGCTATAGTGGCTTTCGGATTCTTTTATCTTAACTTTTCGTCGGCTGCATCAAGAATTTAGGTATGAGGATTTTGTATATTGTGCCGTCGTTGATTCAGGCGGGGCCGGTGAATGTGGTTCTTGACCTTGTCAACGTGATGCAGGGGCACGGGCATCTGTGTGAGGTGGCGTATATGGAGGACAGGAATGACAGAGCGCACAATGTTTTTCCGTGTCGCGTTTTTAAGATTATAAACGGGGAGTCGGTAGAGTGGCAGCGTTATGACGTGGTTCATAGCCATGGGTTGAAGCCGGATTTGTATGTGAGGCGTCATGGGCGAAAGTATCGCAAGAGAGTGAGATTTGTCAGCACTATGCACAATTATGTGTTTCGCGAATTGCGCATAATGCGCGGACCGGTTCGCGCTTTGTTGCAGGGCAGTCTCGTGCTTTTTGCGGCTAAGAGCCACCACAGGATTATCACGTTGTTGGAGAGCGCGCGGAAATATTATTCGCGATGGCTGCCTGAGAAAAAATTGCGCGTTTGCTGCAACACACGAATTTTTGCCCTGTCAGATTGCGACGCGGAAGATGTAAAGTCGTTTTCGGATTTGCGCAAAAATGTAAGATATATAATCGGGACAAATTGCAGCATTCATCGTCGGAAGAATCTGAATCAGGTTGTTGAGGCACTGCCGATGATGCCGAAGGTGGGTTTTGTCATTGTGGGCGACGGGGTGGAGATGGAGGCATTGAGAGCGCAGGCCGAGCGTCTCGGGGTGAGCAACCGAGTGCTGTTTTTGGGGCGCAGGCCGTCGGCTTACCGTTATATTCCGCATTATGACCTGTTTGTGATTCCGAGTCGGAGCGAGGGTTTCCCGCTGGGTCTGCTTGAGGCGGCGGCATTAGGCAAGGCGTCGGCAAGTTCGGACATCGATGCATTCAAGGACACGTTTGAGGAGACGGAGGTGCCGCGGTTCAAACTTGACGACCCTGCGGATTTGGCTCGGGTTGTAACCGACGCTCTGGTGCGGCGCGAGGAGCTTGGCCGACGCATCAAGGCAAGGTTTGAGCGCGATTATTCACCCGAAGCTTTTTATGAACAACACATTAAAGTATACACTGACTGAATGAGGAAGTTTGGAATCATCACGCATTATGACGTGCATAACCACGGGGCGCTGTTGCAGCTGACAGCGCTGAAGCGGGTGCTCGCGACCAAAGGCATCGAAGCGAAGGCTTTGAGGTTTGACAAGAATTATGATTTTCTCGGGCCTGAGCTGAAGGCGAAGTATGACATATCGGTGAGGTCTGTAGGGATTTATGCCCGTTACATGATGGAACGTGGTGCAGGCATTACTCTTTATAACGTCAGGAAGAAGCGCACGCTGGAGCGTTTTAAGGCTGAGGCGGAACTCGTTGGCGATTATTATAGCCGTGCGGAAGGCCTGGAAGGCGTAGTGGTTGGCAGCGACGAGGTTTTTGCGCTGCACACGGGGCCGACACCGGTGTTTTTCGGGCATTCTCTGCCTACGGAGTCGGTGATTGCTTATGCGGGGAGTTTCGGGCCGACTACAGCGGAAGACGTGAGGCAGCTGCATTGCGAGGCATTGGTGAGCAGCGGACTGAGGGGCATGAAGGCCGTGTCGGTTCGCGACGAAAACAGCGTTAAGGCAGTCAGAGCGCTGACAGGAGAAGATGTGCCGAAAGTTGTCGACCCGGTGTTGCTCTACGGGTATGAGAAGGAAATTGCCGCGCTGCCGAAGGTGGCGGAAAAGCCATATCTGCTTGTGTATGCATATGACAACCGCATGAACTCGCCCGAGGAGGTAAAGGCCGTAAAGGATTATGCCGCGAAGCGGGGCCTGAAAGTGGTTTCAGCCGGGTTTTATCACAAGTGGTGCGACCGGAACGTGAATGTTGACCCGATAGGGTTGCTGGCATGGTTCAGAGATGCTGCGGAGGTCGTTACGGATACGTTCCACGGGAGCGTGATGAGCATCATTACGGGTGCACGTGTGGCCGTGAAGACTCGCGAGAGCAACCATTTGAAGCTGAGCAATCTGATGAGGGAGTATGGCATGACGGAGCGCATATTTACGGAGTGGGGTGCGCTTGAGGAGACCATGGCGCGGCCGATGGATAACATTAATATTGCAGGACAGGTTGAGCGGAGAAGAGCGGAGTCGATGGGCGTGTTGGAGGAGATGTTAAAATTGTGTGAGCGATGAACGTAAGCGACAGTTCTGCGCTGAGGGCATGTACGTCATGCGGTTTCTGCGGGGCGGTGTGCCCGACCGGCGCAATTGAGATTAAACTTAACCGGGAGGGTTTTTATCGGCCTGAGGTTGACGCGGCGAAGTGTGTTGACTGCGGTCTGTGCGTAAAGAGCTGCTATCGGTTTGCCGCTGATTTGGCACGGGGCGCGACTGATGGTTGCGAACTCTACGGAGCGCGGGCGAAGAACGACGACGTGGTGAGAACGACGACATCAGGCGGCATTGCGGACGTAATGGCCCGCAGGCTCGTGGCTGAGGGTTATACGTGTATCGGCGTGGGGTTTAATCCCGAAACGAACCGCGCGGAGGGTTGTGTGGCTTCAGACGTAGAGTCGACGGCGCAGTTCAGGGGGTCGAAGTATATCCAGTCGTATTCGGTTGATGCATTTCGCGAGCTGGTAAAGATGCATAGGAATAAGAAATTTGCAGTTTTCGGCTTGCCGTGTCATATCTATGCTGTAAATCAGTTTTTGAAAAGCCGAGGCGAGCGCGACAGGCATGTGTTGATTGACCTTTATTGCCACGGTTGCCCCTCGTTACTGACGTGGCATAAATATACAGGCGAATTGTTGCAGAGAGTGGAGGGCAAGAGGGTTCTGGGCGCTACATTCCGCAGCAAAGTCAGAGGGTGGGGCAACTTCTATGTAGTAGTAGTAGTAGTAGTAGAGGGACGGGAGGAGCCGCTGACAATTGTTTCGCCGCGCATCAATGACTCATTTTATCAGTTGTTTTTCTCGGATACGGTGTTGAATGATTCGTGTCCTGACTGCAAGTTAAGGAGCACGTTCGCTTATACGGACATACGGCTTGGCGACTTCTGGGGGCCGGTTTATTCGTCAAATCATACGGGAATGTCGGCGGTAACGGTTTGTTCGGAGACGGGACGGCGTCTGTTTGCGTCGATTGCGGGCGAAATTACTTCGGCGAGGCATGAGTTTCGGAAGTTTTTGCCGTGGCAAAGTTTCGGCAAGACTTACAGGGTGAATGAGGAATTGCGTGAACGCATGCTGGAACAATTGGCTGACCCCAATGTGCCGCTGAAAGCCACGACGAAATTATATGTCCGTACTTTGCCGATGAAGAAGCGCATTTTGAGAGTGGCTAAAAATATAGTGAGTCTTATGCCGCAGGGCATAATGTCGAACATCAAGAAAACAGTTCAAAAACTACGGAAATGACGGATATGGAGAAGGTTACGGTTTTGATGTCGGTTTATCGGCGGGAGAGGCCGGAGTGGCTGCGGGAGAGTTTGCGGAGCGTGTTCGGGCAGACGTTGAGGCCGGCGCAGGTGGTTATGGTGGTCGATGGGCCGATAGGGGAGGAGCTTGAGGCGGTGTTGGCGGAGTTTCCGGAGCTGACGCTGGTGAGGCTTGCGGAGAACGGCGGACTGGGCCGCGCGCTCAACGAGGGACTGAAGCATTGCGAGCATGAGCTCGTGGCGCGCATGGACACGGACGACGTTGCTGAGCCGACGCGGCTTGAGAAGCAGGCGCGGGTGTTCGAGCGCTATCCGCAGGTGGAGGTGGTGAGCTGCTGGATCGACGAGTTCGAGGGTGAGCCGACGAACGTGGTGAGCACGCGGCGGTTGCCTGAGTTTCATTATGAGATTTATGAGTATGGCAAGCGGCGATGTCCGGTGAATCACCCGGCGGTCATGTTCAGGCGCGGGTCGGTGGTGATGGCCGGCGGTTACAGGCATTTCCCGCTGTTTGAAGATTATTATCTGTGGGTCAGGCTCTTGTTGAGCGGAGCGAAGTTTTATAATATTCAGGAGTCGCTGTTGCGGTTCAGAATGTCGCCCGACATGTTCAAGCGGCGCGGAGGCTGGAGGCACGCGCTGACGGAGGTGAGATTTCAGAATCATATCCGCCGGCTGGGCTACATAGGCTGGGGGAGAATGACGGTGAACGTTGGGGTGAGGTTCGCGGCGCGCATCGTGCCTAACGGCGTGAGGGCTTTTATTTATCGGAGGCTTTTGAGAAGATAAGGTCATTAAGGACCTTAAAGACATTAAGGACTTTAGAGTTCATATTGGCGGGGCGGCTTTTGCTGCTCCGCCGTGTGTTTTTGGGGCGGTGGTGCAAGGTTTTTTTGCGTGGGTCGGATTTTTTGCGTAAATTTGTTGGTTGAAATATAGTATGTGAATTTAATTTAGATTTATAGCCAATATGAAATTCAATGTGCAGAGCAAGGTGCTCTACGGGTCGGCATCGGCCGTGAGCAAGGTGATCAATTCGAAGAATCCGATGCCGATACTCAATAATTTTTTGCTGGAGCTGAAGGGGAATGTGCTGACCATCACGGCGTCAGACATCGAGAATACGCTTTCGGCGCGTGTGCCGGTGATGGAGGCCGAGGGCGAAGGCCGGTTCTGCGTTGATGCGCGCAGGCTGACCGACTTGCTGAAGTCGATGCCTGACATCGGCATCACGTTTGAAATTGACGACGCTTCGCTGGCTATTCAGGTAACATATAACGGCGGTGCGGGCAAGTTTGATTTCATCGGCCTTGTGGGCGACGAGTATCCGACGCCGCAGGTTGCCACCGACGCCGACGCAGTGAATTTCACGGTGCCTTCGGGTCAGATTCTGAGCGGCATCGACAATACGATTTTTGCAGTGGGCAACGACACGCTGCGCCCGCAGATGATGGGCATTTACTGGGACGTGATGGACGACGGCATCACCTTCGTGGCTACGGACACGAGAAAGCTGGTGCGCTATCGCAATTCCATGTCCGCGCCCGGGGTTACGACGTCGTGCATCATGCCGACGAAGCCCGCACAGGTAATCAAGAACGTGCTGCCGAAGGACACGGAGGTCAAGGTCTCCATCGACGGCAAGCGCGCTCTGTTGCAGACCGACGAGATTACGTTCAGCTGCCAGTTGCTGAAGGGTGCATATCCGAATTACAACCGCGTGGTGCCGGAGAATAACCCCTTCACAATGACTGTCGACACGGGTTCGTTCCTGAGCGCGCTCAGGCGCGTGAGCGTGTTCGGCGACCAGGGCCAGAACCAGGTGAAACTGCGCATTACCCGCAACGAGGTTACGGTCAAGGCCGTTGATAACGCCTATTGCACCCGCGCCGTCGAGAGCGTGCCGTGCGATTTCGACAAGGACGAGATGATCATCGGGTTCAGTGCTCCTTACGTCATGGAGATTTTCTCGACCATTCCGACGAGCGAGGTCATCGTGTCGCTCAGCGACCCGTCGCGCCCCGGCGTGTTCCGGCCGTCGGAGCAGAGCGAGAACACCGACCTGCTGATGATTCTGATGCCGATGAACGTAACTGAATTCTGATGGAACTGAATCTGACGAAGCCGATTATATTTTTCGACCTTGAGACGACGGGCGTGAATTTTCAGAGCGACCGCATCGTGGAAATTTCATATATCAAGGTGTTTCCGAACGGCACGGAGGAGACGAAGTGTCAGCGCGTGAACCCCGAGCGCCCGATTCCGGCGGAGGCTACGGCCATTCACCATATCACCGACGCCGACGTTGCCGGCGAACCCACGTTCAGGCAGATTGCCCGGGAGCTGGCCCGGACTTTCCAGGGCTGCGACATCGCCGGGTTCAACTCGAACAAGTTTGACGTGCCGCTGCTGCAGGAAGAGTTTCTGCGCGCGGGCGTGGAGGACTTCGAGCCCGGACGTTGCAGACTGATTGACGTGCAGACCATTTTCCACAAGATGGAACAGCGCACGCTGTCGGCCGCCTATAAGTTCTATTGCGGCAAGAGCCTTGAGGACGCCCACAGCGCCCAGGCCGACACGCGGGCAACTTATGAGGTGCTCAAAGCGCAGCTTGACCGCTATGCGGGCGAGCTGAAGAACGACATGGACTTCCTGGCGGAATTTTCGTCGCAGGTGAAGCGGGTTGACCTCGCCGGGCGCCTGATTTATGACAAGCAGGGGCGCGAGACGTTCAACTTCGGCAAGTATAAGGGCCTGCCCGTCGATGAGGTTTTTGCCAAAGACCCGAATTATTGCGACTGGATGCAGAAGAGCGACTTTGCGGAAGACACGAAGAAAGCCGTGATGCGCCTCTACATGCGTTTCCGTCAGAAACAGTCAGGAAAATAAACCGCCGGAAGTTATGCTGAAAGGCAAGCACATAGTTCTCGGCATCACCGGGGGCATAGCGGCATATAAGTCGGCCGTGCTTGCGCGCCTGCTTGTCAAGGCGGGTGCGGAGGTGCAGGTGGTGATGACACCGTCGGCGCGCGAGTTCATCGCGCCGCTCACGCTGTCCACCCTGACGGGCAAGCCGGTTATTACGGAGTTTTTCACGGCCAACACGGGCGAATGGCACAGCCACGTCGACCTCGGTCTCTGGGCCGACGCCATGGTCGTTGCGCCCGCAACGGCGTGCACCATCGGCAAGATGGCCCACGGCGTGGCTGACAACATGCTCGTAACCACTTATCTCTCGGCCAAGGCGCCGGTGTTCGTGGCTCCGGCGATGGACCTTGACATGATGGCCCACTCGTCGACCACGGCCAACCTGAAGTTGCTGCGCAGCTACGGAAACCACATCATCGAGGCCGCGAGCGGCGAGCTGGCGAGCCACCTCGTCGGCAAAGGACGCATGGAAGAGCCCGAACGCATCGTCGAGGTGCTGGAGCGTTTTTTTGCCGAGCGCGAAAGCCTGAAAGGCAAGCGTTTCCTCGTAACGGCAGGCCCGACCTACGAGCGCATCGACCCAGTGAGGTTCATCGGCAACTTCTCGAGCGGCAAGATGGGCTATGCCATCGCCGACAGTCTGGCCGACCGCGGCGCGGCGGTAACGCTCGTGAGCGGCCCCGTGGGCGACCTCAGGCCGCGCAACGCGGCGGTGGAGGTCGTGGGCGTGGAATCGGCCGCCGAGATGCGCGCGGCGTGTGTTGAGCGCTGGGGCGAGGCTGACGGCGCGGTGATGGCCGCCGCCGTGGCCGACTATCGGCCCGCGCAGACCGCCTCTGAAAAAATCAAGCGCGAAGAGGGCGACGCGCCCGTCATCTCGCTCGAAAAGAATCCCGACATCGCCGCCGAACTCGGCGCCACAAAGCGCCCGGGTCAGATTCTCGTGGGCTTCGCGCTGGAAACGAACCATGAAGAGCAGAACGCTCTCGACAAGATTCGCCGCAAGAGGCTCGATGCCATCGTGCTCAACTCGCTGCGCGACAAGGGTGCCGGCTTCGGCACCGACACGAACAAGATTACGATATACACGGCCGGAGGCGAGGCAACGAGCTACGGCCTGAAGCCGAAAACCGAAGTCGCCGCCGACATCGTCGACTTCATAACCACACTTCTGTAAAACAACAAGTTGAAAACTCTCTCTCTGAAATACGCAATAATCATGGCCTTGTGCCTGCTGCCCATGACGGCGGCGGCACAGGAACTGAACTGCACCGTCGAGGTGAACACGCAGTCGGTCGAAAACGCTTCGAAATCCATGTTTGAAACTCTCAAGGAGTCAATCACGGAATATATGAACACGACCAAATTCTCGGAAGCGCAACTGGCGTCGAACGAGAAGATTGACTGCCGACTGTTTTTCACCATCACGGAATATAAAGACGGCATGGCAAAGGGCACGCTCCAGGTGCAGTCGAGCCGCCCGGTCTATAACAGCACATACACGACGACGCTCGTCAACTTCCGCGACACAAAGATAGACTTCTCCTATCAGGAGGGCGAGCCGCTCACATTCAGCCTCAACGGCATGGAAAGCCAGCTGACGGCCATCTTGAACTTCTATGCCTATCTCTTCATGGCGCTCGACTTCGACAGCTTCGCACCCAAGGGCGGCGAGCCGTTCTGGGAGCGGCTGAAGATGATTGTGCAGGAAGCGCAGTCGTCGGGCGAAGTGGGCTGGAAAGCCTTTGAAGACAACAAAAACCGCTCGGCCATTCTGGAGGCTTATACCTCGCCGCAGACCGAAAAGATGCGCGACTTCATCTATCGCTATCATCGCACAGGCCTCGACGAGATGTCTCAGAGCCCCGACAAAGGGAGGGCCAACATCACCGAGACGCTCGACATCTTGAAAGCCGTCTACGACGTGCAGCCCATGTCGGTTGCGCTCTCAATGACGCGCGACTCGAAGCTCGACGAGCTGGTCAACGTCTACTCAAAGGCGCAGCAGACCGAGCGCGACCGCGTTTACGAGACGCTCTATCCCCTCTGGCCGACCGACCACAAACGACTGAACGAAATCAAGAAAGGTCCTGAAAAATGATTAGCCGCCTCTCTATAGCCAACTACGCCCTGATAGACTCGCTTGAAATCGAGTTCACGCCCGGGTTCAACATCATTACGGGCGAGACCGGTGCCGGCAAATCAATCATGCTCGGCGCGCTGTCGCTGCTGCTCGGCGCCAGAGCCGACGCAAAAGCCATCAGACGCGACGACCGCAAATCGGTGGTCGAAGGCGCGTTTGACGTCTCGGCGCTGCCGCGACTTGCGCAGTGGGCAGCCGAAAACGACCTTGACTGGGACGACAAAGAGTGCATTCTTCGTCGCGAAATCGCACCCGGAGGCCGCTCGCGCGCATTCGTCAACGATACGCCCGTAACGCTCGACAAACTCTCAGACCTCGGCAGCCGGCTCATCGACATTCACTCGCAGAACCAGAACCGCCTCCTGGCCGAGGCCGCCTACCAGCTGCAGATTCTTGACAGCGTGGCCGAAAACGGCGCGCTGCTCGAACGTTACGGCCGGGAATATGCCGAATGGCGCGCGGCAGAAAAGGCACTCGAGGAGACGCGGCAGGCCATTGAGCGCAATCGCGCCGACGAAGAGTTTATCCGCTTCCGGCTCGGCAAACTCGACGATGCCCGGCTCGTTGCCGGCGAGCAGGAAGAGCTTGAAAGCGAGCGCGAACTGCAGGCCAACATGACGCAGATAAAGCAGACGCTCACCGACGCGCTCGAGGCGCTGACCGAAGGCGACTCCCCGGCGCTCGGGCGTCTGAACGATGCCGTCGGCGCCGTCGAAGAGCTCGGCGAGGTGCTCGAAGGCGTCTCCGAGCTTGCCTCACGCCTTGAATCGGCCCGCGTGGAGATTCAGGACATTGCCGAAACCTTGGCCGACTATGATGCCAATCTCGGCGCCGACCCCGATGCACTTGACCGTATAGAAGAACGTCTCGGCGAGCTATACTCGCTTGAGAGCCTGCACCGCGTCGACTCTGTAGAGGCGCTGATTGCCATTCGCGACGAACTGCGCGGCCGGCTCGAAACCATCGGCGACAGCGACGTTACGCTCGACGAACTGCAAAAAGCCGCCGACAAGGCGCGCAAAAAAGCCACGGCCACAGCCCGCGAGCTCACCGCGCGGCGCAAAGATGCCGCCGGCCGATTCGCCGACGAGCTTCTTGCGGCGGCTCAACCGTTGGGCATGTCCAACCTGCGCTGCGAAATCGCCGTTGACAACGCCGGCCGACTCGGCCCCGACGGCAGCGACCGCGTGGAGTTCCGCTTTGCCTTCAACAAGAACCAGACTCCGCAGCCGGTCAAGGGCGCGGCCTCGGGCGGCGAAGTGTCGCGCCTGATGCTCAGCATCAAGTCGATAATTGCCGGCCGGCTGCAGTTGCCCTCAATCGTGTTCGACGAAGTCGACACCGGGGTGAGCGGCGACGTGGCCAACCGCATGGGCCGCATGATGCGTCAGATTGCCGAGCGGCTGCAAATCATAACCATTACCCACCTGCCGCAGGTTGCGGCCATGGGCGAGAGCCATTTCAAGGTGTTCAAGGAAGATGACGCCGAGGCGACGCATACGCGCATTCGCCGCCTCTCTGACGCCGAGCGCCTCGGCGAACTGGCCCTGATGTTAAGCGGCTCGGCCACCGACGCCGCGGCCCTGGCAAACGCCCGCGCTTTAATTGAAAATTCAAGAAATGGAAAAGACTGACTATATTTTCGGTATCCGTGCCGTGGCCGAGGCAATCGAGGCCGGCAAGGATATAGACAAGATTCTGATAAAAAAAGATCTGCACGGCGACCTTGTGGGTGAGCTTCTGGAACTTGCCCGCGCCAACCGCGTGGTTGTGCGCCGCGTGCCCGGGCAGACAATCGACCGCATCACGCGCAAGAACCATCAGGGCGTCCTGGCGGTGCTCAGTGCCGTTACCTACCACCGGCTCGACTTTCTCGTGCCGCAGCTCTATGAAGAGGGGCGTCTGCCTTTCATCATCGTGCTCGACGGCATTACCGACGTGCGCAACTTCGGCGCCATTGCCCGCACGGCCGAATGTGTCGGCGCCGACGCCATTGTCATTCCCGAACACGGTAGTGTCAGCGTGGGTGGCGACGCCATCAAGACGTCGGCAGGCGCGCTGCATCACATTCCCGTGTGTCGCGAGCGGTCGGCTGCGCTTGCCGTGCGCTTTCTGCGCGACAACGGCTATAAGATTGTGGCCGTGAGCGAGAAGAGCGCCGTAAACTACACGACTGTTGACTACACCGTACCCGTGGCCCTTGTGCTCGGTGCCGAAGACGTAGGCATCTCGCCCGAAGTCATGAAGCAGGCCGACTGCTCGGCCGCCATTCCGATGTTCGGCAAAATCGGGTCGCTCAACGTGTCGGTGGCCGCCGGCGTCATGATGTACGAAGTAGTGCGCCAGCGTCTTGAAGCCAATCTCGAAGTCGAGTGAGCCATGGCCGCGGGTGAATCTCCCCTGACTCTCGGCACGAGGTCGATCGGGCGCCTCCTGCTGCAATATTCGGTGCCGGCGGTGATTGCCAGCACCGTAACGTCGCTCTACAACATAATCGACTCCATTTTCATTGGCCGCGGCGTCGGTGCGCTGGCAATTACCGGCCTCGCAATCACGTTCCCGCTGATGAATCTGGTCATAGCCTTCTGTCTGCTCATCGCCGTGGGCGGCTCGACCATCTCGTCGATATTTCTCGGCCAGAAAGATGTAGACAAGGCAACGAATGTGTTGCACAACGTGGTTCTGCTCAGCCTGGTCCATGCCGTGGTGTTCGGCGGCCTGTCGCTCATATGGCTCGACGACATTCTGCGTCTTTTCGGCGCCACGCCCGAGACGCTGCCTTATGCGCGCGATTTTATGGCTATAATTCTGCTCGGAACGCCGATAGCCTTTGTGTTCATCTCGCTCAACAACGTGATGCGCGCCACGGGCTATCCCTCCAAGGCCATGATTTCGGCGCTGCTCTCGGTGGGCGTCAACGTAGTGCTTGCACCGATTTTTATTTTCGGTTTCAAATGGGGCATCTGGGGTGCCGCCCTGGCCACGGTCTGCGGTCAGACGGCCGCCTGCATCTGGGTGGTGGCCCATTTCTTCTCGCACAAGAGCTTTGTGCGCTTCTCGCGCTCGGCCCGCTGGTTCGTGCCCTCGATTGCCCGCAAAATATATGCCATCGGCCTGTCGCCGTTCCTGATTAACGTCTGTGCGTGCGTCGTGGTCGTGTTCATCAACAAATCGCTGCTCGATTATGGCGGTGCCGACGGCAACATGGCGGTCGGCGCGTTCGGCATTGTCAATCGCGTAACCATGTTCTTCCTTATGGTCGTGATGGGCATTACGCAGGGCATGCAGCCGATTCTCGGATATAATTACGGCGCCGGGCGCTGGGACCGCGTCAAAAAGACCCTGCGCCTGGGCATCTGGGTCGGCTCGGCCGTTACCATTTTCGGCTTTATCGTAACCGAACTCTTCCCTGACGAGGTTACGCGCATGTTCACTGACGACGCCACGCTTATCCGTCTGAGCCGCGACGGCTTCCGCATTGTTCTGCTCTGCTATCCGCTCATCGGAGCTGCCATTGTGATTCAGAACTTCTTTCAGAGCATCGGCAAGCCGCAGCTGTCAATTTTTCTGAGCGTTACGCGCCAGTTGGTCTTCCTGTTGCCGCTGCTGCTGATTCTGCCCGGCATATGGGGAGTGGACGGCGTGTGGCTGTCGATGGCCGGCAGCGACTTCATTTCGTTCGTAATCACCGTCGTTACGCTGGTTATCGTTCAGCGTCGTCTCAACCGTAAATTCAAAACCCTGCAAAAATGAGAGAGCAGATTCAGGTGCGCGTGGCGCCCGAAACGGCCTACGAGCCGCTGCGCCTTCTGGCTCACGTGTCGACGGCTCTCAACGTCGACGCCAACCGCATAACCTCCATCACGCCGCGCAAGCGCAGCATCGACGCACGCCAGCGCCGCGTGATGGTCAATCTTGACCTGATTGTAACCGTTGACGAACCGCCCATGTCGGCCTCGGAGCTGATTCAGGCCCCGGACTACAAGCCGCTGCCGCCCGACGCCCCCGAGGCCATAGTGGTCGGCGCCGGTCCGGCCGGACTGTTTGCGTCGTTGCGGCTGATTGAAGAAGGGGTCAGGCCGATATTGCTTGAGCGCGGCAAGGACGTCGACTCGCGGCGCGCCGACATGGCCGCCATATCCCGCGAGGGCATCGTTGACCCCGAAAGCAACTATTGTTTCGGCGAGGGCGGTGCGGGCGCATACTCCGACGGCAAGCTCTACACGCGCAGCAAAAAACGCGGCCCCGTTGACAAGGTGCTTTCGGTGCTTGCAGCCCACGGCGCAAGTCCGGACATATTGGTCGACGCGCACCCTCACATAGGCTCCGACAAGCTCCCCAAGGTCATCAAGGCCATCAGGGAGACCATTATCAGCTGCGGAGGCGAAGTGAGGTTTCAGACAAAGGTTACGGGGCTGATTGTCGGCGACGGTCGGGTAGAGGGCGTGCGCCTTGCCGACGGCACGGAATGTCGCGGCCCTGTCATTCTTGCCACAGGCCACTCCGCGCGCGACGTCTATCGCTTTCTGCTGGCCGACGGCGCCGAACTGCAACCCAAGGGCCTGGCCGTCGGCGTGCGCATCGAGCACCCGCAGGAGCTGATTGACCGCTTGCAATATCACTCGCCCAAGGGGCGCGGAAAATACTTGCCTGCGGCCGAATATTCGATGCTGACGCGTGTTGACGGCCGTGCCGTCTATTCGTTCTGCATGTGTCCCGGCGGCTACATCATTCCGGCAGCGAGCGAGCCGGGACTGTCGGTGGTCAACGGCATGTCGCCCGCATCGCGCGGCACACGCTGGGCCAATTCGGGCATGGTGGTCGAACTGCTGCCCGAAGATGTCGAAGGTGATTCGCCGCTCAAGATGATGGACTATCAGGAACGCATTGAGCGCAGATTCTTTGCCGCCGGCGACGGCTCGCAGGCAGCTCCGGCGCAGCGCATGACCGACTTCATGGCCGGCCGGCCGTCGAAATCGCTCAATACGACGGCCTATACTGCCGGCATCTATCCCGCTCGTGTGGACCGGTTGCTGCCCGAAGAGATTGCAACGAGGCTGCAACGCGGCTTTGCCGACTTCGACCGCAAGCAGCGCGGATTTGCCACTGAGCAGGCCACCGTGATTGGCTGCGAAACGCGCACGTCGGCTCCGGTCAGGATTCCGCGCGACCCCGAAACGCTCTGCCACACGGCGCTCAACCGGTTCTATCCCGCCGGAGAGGGCGCAGGCTATGCCGGCGGCATTGTCAGCGCCGCCATCGACGGCGACCGCGCCGCCGAAGCGTTAGTCAGAGAGCTGCGAGAGGTCGTCTGACGAATCTGACTTGTCGAGGAGGTCGGAGGGTAGGGATTTGGTAGCTTTCGCGCCCATGGTGCGCAGAGATTCGATGCGGCGCACGATGTTGCCGGGGCCCGTGTGGAGCTTGCGCATGGCGTTCTGATGGGCTGCCATTGCTTGGTTCAGTTTTGACTCCACGGCTGTCATATCGCCAACGAAACCTACAAACTTGTCGTAGAGGTTGCCGGCGTCAACGGCGATTTTGGCCGCATGGCGCGACTGGTCGTCGTGGCGCCACATCTGCTGCACCATTTTCAAGACTGAGAAGAGATGGGTGGGCGAGATGATGAGCACTCGCTTGTCGTAGGCCTCCTGCCAGAGTTCGGGCGCGGCCTGAAGTGCGGCCAGATATGCGCCCTCGTTCGGAATGAACATGAGCACGAAATCGAGGCGGCGGTCGCTGCCCACGAAATCCTGATAATTCTTGGCGGCAAGTTCGCGGACGTGGTTGCGCACGGAGAGGACGTGGGCGGCGGAGGCCGCCTGGCGGTCGGCGTCTGATTCGGCGGCGCAGAGGTTGACGTAGGCCGTCAGCGACGCCTTCGAGTCGATGACCACGCAGCCGTTGTCGGGAAAGCGCACCAACACGTCGGGACGCCGGTTGGCGCCGCCCTCGGGGTCTTTGAAGTTTGATTGAGTCTCGAACTCGCGTCCTTCGGTGAATCCGGCCTGCTCGAGCAGTCGGGTCAGAATCATTTCGCCCCAGTCGCCCTGCACCTTGCCGTTGCCGCGCAGAGCGTCGGCCAGCTGTTTGGCCTCAAGGCCGAGCGAGAGGTTCAGGCGATGGAGCTCATCGATTTTCTCGCGCAGCGCAAAGCGCTCGGAGGCCTCGCGGGTGTATTTCTCGTCGATTGTGCGGTTGAAGTTCTCGATGTTGCGTCGCAGAGGGTCGAGCAGGTCAGTCATCTGTCGGGCCGTGTCTTCGCTGAGCGAGCGGCGCGACTCGTCGAGCATGCGTGCGGCCACGGCGCGGAAGCGCTCGTCGTCGCCGCGCAGGCGCTCGGCCTCCGACTTGCTTGCCTGAAGGCGCGTGTGGAGCACGGCAGCATAGACGCTGGAGGCAAGCAGCGCCGCGCCCAGAAGAATGATTGCGATAATCATAAATTTCAGAGGGTTAGAAGTCTACGGTCAGACGGACGTTGAATTGCCGGCGGGTCAGATAGTTGGGCACGGCATACTGAATGTCGTTCACGTCGGTAACCCAATAGTAGGAGCTGACGTTGGAAATGTCGAGCAGGTTGAAGCAGTCGACGCCGAGCCAGATGCTCTTGAAGTATCCCCGGAAGCCGGTGCGCTTCGGCTCGTTGTCGCCGCGCGGCGAGAGGAGGGCGTAGCTCAGGCCGATATCCACGCGCTTATAGGCGGGGGTGCGGAAGTAGCCCTTGTCGCGTGTGGAGCGCGGCGGGGTTACGGGCAGGCCGTCGCTGAAAATGCCGCGCAGGCTGAACTTCAGCTTGGGAAACTTGGGGAAGTAGTCGGTGAAGTATAGGGCCACGGAATAGCGCTGGTCGGTGGGGCGGGGCACTTTCACGCCGTTAAGCGTCTCCTGCGTCTTCATCAGCGAGAAAGAGAGCCACGAATCACTGCCCGGCACGAACTGGCCGAATAGCTTGAAGTCGACGCCCATGGCATAGCCCGAGCCGCCGTTAACGCCCGAATAGTTCAGCTTGAGGTTGTCGATTTCGTAGGGAATCAGTCGTCCGAGCGCTTTATAGTAAGCCTCGGCCGAGAGCTTGAATGGGCGGTTGAGTGTGCGGAACGAATAGTCGGCGCCGAGAATGAACTGCAGCGAGCGTTGCGACTTGATGCCGTCGTTGAGGCGCACAATCATGTTGCCGTCGGCATCTTCGACGGGCTGGCGATATTCCTTATAGAAGGGCGACTGATGGTAGAGGCCCGTTGCGAAGCGGAAGGCCCAGCTGTTGTGGTTTTCAGGTACGAAGCCCACAGAGGCTCGAGGCGAGAAAAGGAATTCGCGGTTGAAGCTCCAGTAGCTGCCGCGCACGCCGTAGTTGACCGTCCAGTACCCGCCCGCGCCGTTGAAACGCCAGGCGTCTTGAATGAACAGGGCAATGCGCGACGAGGTGAGGTCGTTATGACTCGACTGGTTGAAGATGACCTTGACGGCGTCGGGATCGAATGGCAGGGTATAGCCCGCCGAATCGCGCATCTCCCACTCGGCCGAGCGGTCGAGAATTTTTTCGGTGTTATAGCTGATGCCGTAGCTCAGGTTGTGGTTGCTGATTGACGTGTTGCCGCGCAGGGCCAGGGTGAACACCGAGCCGCGCAGGCGGTTGCGCGCATGCTCCTTGTATTTGCCCACGCCCAGCTCGCCGCCGACGGTGCTGCTGCCGGCCTGGTCGAGCCAGTATTCGCCCGAAATGTCGTAGCTGACCAGCTCGTTGGTGTAGTAGCCCGATGCGAGCAGGGTGAAGTCCATCGAGCGGTTGGGGCGGAAGTTGACCATGGCGGCGCCGAAATAGGTCTCGAACCGGTCTTTTTCCTGACCGTCGAAGTAGACGGTGAACTGTTTGGCGTCGGTCGACGTGCCGAAGTTCGTCTTGCGCGTCTGCGGCTTGAACTTATAGTTGTTGATGGCAATGTTGCCCAGGGCCGACACTTTCCACTTTTGATTGATGCGGAAGTTGAGGTTGGTCTGATAGTCGAAGAAGTTGGGGTCGTATTCGCCGCGCGTCTCGAGCGAGGAGAGCAGGGAGTTGTTGCGCTTGTAGCGAATGCCGTGGAGTTGAGAGAAGCGTTTGGTGCCCTGGCCGATGGCGAGCGAGGCGCCCATGAGCGACGCGGCCACCTGGCCCTCGAAGGCTTCGGGCTGGCGGTAGGTGATGTCGAGCACCGAGCTCATCTTGTCGCCATATTCGGCCGGAAAGCCGCCCGTTGAGAAGTTGACGGCGTTGACCATGGCGGGGTTGATGACGCTCAGACCCTCCTGCTGGCCCGAGCTGACAAGCTGCGGACGGTAGATTTCGACGCCGTTGATGTATACGGAGTTTTCGTCGTAACTGCCGCCGCGCACGCTGTATTGCGAACTCATTTCGTTCGACGAGTGGACGCCGGCCATGGTGGTGAGCAGCGACTCGACCGTGCCGCCGCTGGCGTCGGCCGCGAGGCTGTAGGCCTTATGGTCTATCTTCTGCATGCCGTCGGTCTGCTTGCGGAATTCGGTTACTTCGATTTCCGAGAGCTCGTTGGCGGGGAGCATGCGCACGTTGAGCGAGACGTCGCCCTTGGCGTCGATCAGTTGGCGCTTGATGTCGTGATAGCCTAGACAGTGGAAGACGACAGTAATCGTGTCGGCCTGCGGGGCCGAGAGGGAGTAGGTGCCGTCGAGTTGGGTGTACGTGCCGATGGCGGTGCCTTTGATTGCCACCGAAACGAATTCCAGCGGCTCGGAGTCGGCTCCTTCGCCGTGGGTAACCTTGCCGTGGATTTTTACCTGAGCGTCGGCAGCGAATATGCCGACGACGGCAAAGAGTATAGTGAGTAGAATGTGGATTCTTGGTTTCATCTCCTTATTAACGCGAGAATAGGGTAGATTCGTATTGAATTGCGGGTTTTTAGCAAATATTCGATTCTCAGAGGCTCAAAATGGCCCGATTTTGAACCTAATAGTTTTGTAATTCGTTGAAATTTATATAGGTTACAGAAACCTTAGCGTTCGTTGAAAGTATTGCCGAATTTTTACGAAATAGAAAACGCACGAAGTTTGCGGTTTTCGTTTGCAATTCAAAACAATGCAGATGATTTTGAAAACAGAAAATTTTCTGACTGCAAAATTTTAGAAATGTTAAAACGTGCGGGCTATTCGCAAAAGCAAAGTTTGCAAAATGATTTACCGTATTGCAATTGCAATTTTACAAACGCGCCCTGTAAAAGATGACTTTCCAATCCCGGACTCTTTCGGAGTGCAAATTGTTTTCAAATAAGAATATCTGGCAGTTAAAACAATTTAACTTATTGTATAATATATTGAAAATCACCTAATTTATCACATTAAACCTAAAGCAATGATTCGTATTTTATAAGATTTATAAGATTTATAACACTTATAAATATAACGGTTGGGTCGCAAATTGCACATAATCAATGTAAAAGCGTAATTTATCTCAACAATTGCTATAATGTATTAAGCCGTCTTTTACCGTTCGTTGCAGTCTGTCGGCTGTGCTGATTTGCAAAAGCGAACCGTTGAATTTGCAAATAGCTATTTTTAATTTGCATAAATAAATTTTGCAGTTTCGATTTTTATGTTTAACTTTGCAACGTGATAATTACAAATTGCAAACAGAAATGGATATTGTAAATCGTCTGATTACGTTTATGGAGGCCCATGGCATCGGCAGCACGCAGTTTGCCGACAATTGCGGCATTCCCCGCCCTTCTCTTTCTCAATTGTTGAGCGGCAGGAATAAAAAGATTTCTGATGCTGTAATTGCAAAAATTCACAACGCTTACCCTACGTTAAGCATTCTGTGGTTGCTTTTTGGCGAGGGACAGATGGAGTCGACGGCAAATATCGCATTCTCGGCGGCTCAAAATGCCGGTCAAAACGCCGCAAAACCCTCTGTTAACAGTGTTTTAGGCCTGTCTGAGGCCGCTGCGTCTACAGAGACCGTTGAGGAAGACGGAGGGCTTTTCGGGCCTGCGGCAATGCACGAGCCTTTGATTTTTGATGAAGAAGACCCTGACGGCCCTGATTCGGAAGCCTCGGGCGACAAGAGTGCTCCGGTCGTAACTATTCCGGCAGACGGCTCAAAGTCTATTGTAAATATTGTGGTCTTCTATTCCGACAATTCGTTTCAGTCTTTCGTGCCCTCTTGCTGAGGCGCGGAGGCGGCGTCGGCGTCCCATACAAATGTCGTGAGCAGCGGATAATGGTCGCTGGAGGCCACATTGCCTCTTTCTATGTCGACGGCGCGGAAGTTCCCGCGCCACAGAACGTGGTCGATACGGAAGTAGAAATGAGGGGCGTTAAATGTGATTGTCGGTCCGGTGGCAAGCTCTGAATAGGCGTCTTTCATGCCTATTTGCTCAAGAATATGAATCGTGCGGCAGCCCGGAATATCATTGAAATCGCCGCACACTATGGCGTCGCCGCCAAGCTGTTCGATGTAGCTGCGCAGCATTTTTGCCTGCCACGCGCGGTGGGAGAACGCGCCGTAGAGCTTGTCGATGAGTTGCTTCCTGACGCGTTCGTAGCTGACGTTTTTATTGTCGATGACGTTCTTGTCGGTCAGCTCGCGATAGAGTTCCTTATCGTTGGCGTCGAGCCCGATTGACTCGAGATGAACGCCGAAAATATTTATCGGCCGCCCTGCCACCTGGGTGCGGAACGCCTCAATCGAGCCGCGGCTGTGAATGTGTTCGGGCGGAGTGATGTGCAAGATGGGGCGTTTGGAGAACAGCACTGTCCCAAGGCCTCCGCGCTCGAAATAAGGGTAGATTGCATGTAGCGAATCAATCTGCGTCTGAGGCACGAACTTGGTCAGCTTGCCCTGATTCTCAAATTCGAGCATCACCACGGCGTCGGCGCCCGACGCGAGCACCTGATGCATGGTGCGGTTGAAGTCGGGTGTTGACAGTTTTTCGTCGTCGACAAAGCTGAGCGTGTTGTAGCTCAGAATTTTGAACGTGCGGTCGGCGTCGGCCGGGTCGGGAGTGTAGTGGCCGAAGTTAATCGGGCTGAACACGAGAAACGGCTTCAGCGCCGCAATCAGCGCCGCCAGTGGCGCCAAGGCCGCCGCGCGGCATATTACGAGGTCAATCAGCAGCAGAATCACGCATGCCAGATACCATGCCGGGAACGTCATGGCCACTACGCCGGCAAACGGCATGTATTCCTGGTCGACGTAGCCGCCGTAGCCGCTGAACACGGTTATGCCGGCCACGAGCGTGTTGAGCGCAATCCACAGAGGCAGAAACGCGCCGTGGAGCAGTTGGCGGAATTGGCGCAGTCTGTTCATAGGCGTTTGCTGTAGTCTAAAAGTTGACGGCGCTCGTCGGTGGTCAGCGACGCGTAGCCTGATTGTCTCACCTTGTCGAGCAGCTCGTCGAGGCTCTTCTCGCCTTTGTTTTTGGCCGGTTTTACGATGCGGAAACGGCGACGGCGCTTGTCGACGAGGGCGAAAACGGCGCCTCCGACGGCTCCGCCCAAGTGGGCGAAACCGCCGCCGATATTGCCGGCGACGAACGAAATCATGCTTAACGCCACTGTTATTAAGGCGATGGCTTTCACTGAAACCGCGCCGAAGAACATCAGGTTCAGTTTCAGGTATGGCACTCTCACGGCTCCGTAAACCACAATCGCAATCACGGCCGCGCTGGCGCCGAACAGCACTCCGCCACACATTCCGGCCAGAGCGGCGACAAGATATGTTGCCGCGCCGGCGAGGCCGCCGACGACATAGGCGGCAACCAGTCGTCCGCCCGAGGTGAATTCCAACATGATGCGGCTGAAAAGCCATAGCCATAACATGTTGAAAAGGAGGTCCCACACCGATGCATTGGTGAACATATAGGTCAGCGGCGTCCAGAGCCATGGCCCCGACGCGCGTATGCCGAACCAATCGGCTGCCGTTGCGCCCCATATGGCTATTGCGACGTGGAGAAGCAGAAACATCAGCGCGTTGGCGGCGATGAGGCCGCCGACGGCACTCTTAATAAAGCGGCCCACGGTTGATTTCTCCTTTCTTGCGCCAGTAGATAATGAGCAGCAGCGCGACAATCATGCCGCCGAGATGAGCGAAGTGGGCCACCGTACTCTGAATGCCCGTGATACCGAAGAATAGCTCCAGCAGACCAAAACCCAATACGAGCCATTTTGCCTTTATGGGCACGAGGAAATATAAGTAGATAGGCATGTTGGGAAATAGCATAGCAAAAGCGAGTAGTATGCCATATAGCGAACCCGAGGCACCGACCGTCGGCGTGTTGATTGCCAGATTAAGCGAAGCCAGAGGCTCTTGCACCCAGTTCATGCCCTGCGACACCAGACGCGCGCCTTCGTCGGCAACGGCGCTCAGCGTCAGCCCGTCGGGCAGACCCTTGGCGAGGTTGGAAATCCATATTGCGTAGACGCCCTCCTGAACCAGCGCGGCGCCGACGCCGACCGTCAGATAGAAAAGCAGATAGCGCGCCGAGCCGAATACGCGTTCGATTGTGGCACCGAACATGACCACGCCGAACATATTGAAGAAAATGTGGGTGAAGCCGGCATGCATGAACATGTAGGTAATCGGCTGCCAGAAGCGGAAGTCGGGCGAAATGAAATAATGAAGCGCGCACACGCGGTTTAGCGTATGGCCGAACGACGGCATCAGGGCACAAATGAGCCACACGATGACGTTGATGATCAGCAGGTTTTTTGTAACCGGAGGTATATTTCTGAAAAATGAGTTCATGTTGAGTCGAATTTGACTGCAAATTTA
This sequence comes from uncultured Porphyromonadaceae bacterium, assembly GCA_902495245.1. Taxonomy (GTDB): domain Bacteria; phylum Bacteroidota; class Bacteroidia; order Bacteroidales; family Muribaculaceae; genus UBA3263. The sequence goes on along the minus strand of CABUWI010000001.1, from coordinate 341,302 downwards.
CGCAAAAAATCTCGATTTTTTATGTAACTTTGCATAGACCTTAAAACAATACCAAACAAAAATATGACCAAACGTATCATAGAATGTGTGCCCAACTTCAGCGAAGGGCGCAACCCGAAAGTAATTAAGGAGATAACCGACGCCATTGAGTCGGTGAAGGGCGTCAGGCTGCTCGACGTTGACCCCGGCGAGGCCACCAACCGCACGGTCGTTACCTTTGTCGGTGAGCCGGAAGATGTGGTCGAGGCCGCCTTTCGCGGCGTGCGCCGCGCGGCTGAACTCATTGACATGAGCGTGCACCACGGCGCTCACCCCCGCATGGGCGCCACCGACGTGTTGCCTCTCATTCCCGTTGCCGGCATCACTCTTGAAGAATGTGCGGCCATGGCACGCGACCTTGCAAAGCGCATAGCCGACGAGCTGAATGTGCCGACCTATTGCTACGAGGCGGCGGCATTCACGCCCGAGCGTCGCAATCTTGCCGTGTGCCGCAAGGGTGAGTATGAGGCTCTGCCCGAAAAGATGAATCACCCCGGGCTTGCGCCTGACTTCGGCGACCGTCCGTATGACGAAGGTGTGGCGCGCACCGGTGCGACCGTTGTCGGTGCCCGCGACTTCCTGATAGCCGTCAACTTCAATCTCAACACGACCAGCACGCGTCGCGCCAATGCCATCGCCTTTGACGTGCGCGAAAAAGGCCGACCCAAACGCGAAGGCGGCAAGCCCAACGGCAAGCCGATGAAAGACGCCGACGGCAACACCATCATGATTCCCGGCACTCTGCCCGGCACGAAGGCCATAGGCTGGTTCATCGACGAATATGGCATCGCACAGGTGTCGATGAACATCACCGACATTAACCGCACGCCCCTGCACGTGGCGTTCGACGAAGTGTGTCGCGCAGCCGCCGCACGCGGCCTCCGCGTAACCGGCACTGAGATTGTGGGCCTCGTGCCCAAGCGCGCCATCATCGAGGCCGGACGCTACTTCCTGCACAAGCAGCAGCGTTCGACCGGCCTTCCGGAACACGAAATCATGCGCATTGCAGTCAAGTCGATGGGCCTTGACGAACTGGCGCCTTTCAAACCCGAAGAAAAAATAATCGAATCGCTCATCGCTGCCGAGGCGGAAAATCGGCTTGTCGACCTTTCCGTTACGGCCTTTGCCGAGGAGACGTCCTCAGAGTCTCCGGCACCCGGCGGCGGTTCCGTCTCGGCATATATGGGCGCTCTCGCGGCGGCTCTGGGCACCATGGTGGCCAACCTCAGCGCCCACAAAGCCGGCTGGGACGACCGCTGGGAGGAATTTTCCGACTATGCCGACTCCGGCCAGAAGCTGATGGAATCGCTGCTCGGCCTTGTCGACGAAGACACCGCCGCCTTCAACCGCATCATGGCTGCTTTGCAGATGCCAAAGGGGAGCGACGAAGAGAAGGCCGCCCGCGACAAGGCGATGGAAGAAGCCACTCTCAACGCCATACGGGTGCCCCTGCGCACCATGCAGGCCGCATGTGAGTGCTTTGACCTTTGTGAAGCCATGGCCGAGACCGGTAATCCCGCCAGCGTCTCCGATGCCGGCGTGGGCGCGCTTGCCGCCCGTGCGGCCGTTCTGGGCGCAGGACTCAACGTGCGCATCAATGCCGCCGGACTCAAAGACCGCCTTGAGGCAGACCGCCTCGTGGCCGAGGCTGACGCCCTGGCCGGGAAAGCCAATAGGCGCGAGGCCGAAATCATGAAAATAGTAAACTCCAAAATCTGAAATTACCGATATGACCCTTGAAGAATTCCGGGCAGAGCTGCGAGCCGGCATACCCGCCGAGATTCCCGCGGCGCAGCCCTATGACCCCGATGTCAACCACGCTCCGCGCCGCAAGCATATCCTGAACCCCGAGCAAGAGCGCCTGGCGTTGCGCAACGCGCTGCGCTACTTCCCCCGCGAGCAGCACAAGGTTCTCGCACCCGAGTTTCTTGACGAGCTGCACCGCTATGGCCGAATATATATGTACCGCTATCGTCCGACATACCCGATGTATGCGCGGCCTATTGACCAATATCCCGCCCGCTGCAGGCAGGCGGCGGCCATCATGCTGATGATACAGAACAATCTCGACCCGCGCGTGGCCCAGCACCCCCACGAGCTGATTACCTACGGCGGCAACGGCGCCGTGTTCCAGAACTGGGCGCAATATCGGCTCGTCATGAAGTATCTAAGCGAGATGACCGACCGCCAGACGCTCGTAATGTATTCCGGCCACCCTCTGGGCCTCTTTCCGTCGCACCCCGATGCTCCCCGCGTCGTGGTTACCAACGGCATGGTCATTCCCAACTACAGCAAGCCTGACGACTGGGAGCGCCTGAATGCACTCGGCGTCTCGCAATACGGCCAGATGACCGCCGGCTCGTATATGTACATCGGGCCGCAGGGAATCGTGCACGGAACCACCATCACCGTTCTCAACGCCGGACGCCGTCAGAGCAAGGCGGCCGACCACAGTCTGGGCGGCATGCTCTTTGTTACGGCCGGCCTCGGCGGCATGTCGGGCGCACAGCCCAAGGCGGCCAACATTGCCGGCGTGGTTTCGGTTACGGCCGAAATCAACCCCGCGGCAGTGCAGAAACGCTATGAGCAGGGGTGGGTCGACGAAGTATTCACCGACCTGCCGGCACTGCTGAAGCGCATCAACGAGGCGCGGGCGCGGAAAGAGGCGGTCTCGTTCGCCTATCAGGGCAATGTCGTTGACCTCTGGGAATTTCTCGCCGACAACAACGTGCATGTCGACCTCGGTTCGGACCAGACGTCGCTTCACAACGCATATGCCGGCGGCTACTATCCCGCAGGGCTCAGCTTTGAAGAATCAAAGGCCATGATGGCCGACAATCCCGAGCGGTTTGCCGAAGAGGTTCACGCTTCGCTTCGCCGTCATGTGGCTGCTGTCAATCGCCTGACGGCCAACGGAATGTATTTCTTCGACTATGGCAACGCTTTTCTGCTGCAGGCAAGCCGCGCCGGCGCCGACATCATGGCGGAAGACGGCGAAAACTTCCGCTATCCCTCATATGTGCAGGCAATTATGGGCCCCGACTTCTTTGACTACGGTTTCGGACCTTTCCGTTGGGTTTGTACGAGCGGCGACCCCGTCGATCTGGCAAAGTCAGACAAGATTGCCGGCGATGTGCTCGAGGAGATGCTGCGCACTGCTCCCGCCGATATTCACGGTCAGCTCGCCGACAACCTGCACTGGATTCGCCAGGCCGGCGAAAACCACCTCGTGGTCGGTTCACAGGCACGCATTCTCTATGCCGATGCCGAGGGCCGCACGCGCATTGCCCTCGCCTTCAACGATGCCATTCGTCGCGGCGAAATCAGCGCGCCGATAGTGCTGGGCCGCGACCATCACGACGTGTCGGGCACCGACTCGCCTTATCGCGAAACGTCTAACATCACCGACGGCTCGCAGTTCTGTGCCGACATGGCCGTGCAGAACGTCATCGGCGACTCATTCCGCGGCGCCACATGGGTTTCGCTTCACAACGGCGGCGGCGTCGGGTGGGGCGAGGTTATCAACGGCGGCTTCGGCATGGTCATCGATGGCTCGCAGGAGGCTGAGCGCAGAATCCGCGAAATGCTGTTCTGGGACGTCAACAACGGCATTGCCCGCCGCTCGTGGGGCCGCAACGAAGGCGCCATGAAGGCTATAGAGCGTCAGATGAAGCTCACTCCCGACTTGTGCGTAACAATGCCTTCGACGGTTGACGACGAGGTCATCGATGCCGCCTTCAAAACCGCAGAATAAACGAATATCCCTCATATCCTTTTAGAAAAAATGGAAATCTGTCATATCAACCCTGATGAACGGCTGACACTTGGCCAGCTCCGACATATACTTGACAATAACGTGCGCGTCGAGCTGTCGCAAGTGGCGGTGGAGCGCATCGAAAAGTGTCGCGAGTATCTTGACAAAAAAATCGCCGGTTCGGCCGAGCCCGTCTACGGCATCACTACCGGATTCGGCAGCCTCTGCAATGTGAGCGTGCCGGCCGACGGTCTGGCAGCCCTTCAGGAAAACCTGGTGAAAAGCCATTCGTGTGGCCTGGGCGAGATGCTTGACCCGCAGATTGTGCGCATCATGCTGCTGCTCAAGGTGCGCAGCCTCAGCTACGGCAATTCGGGCGTCAGGCTCGAAACGGTCAATCGTCTGCTCGACTTCTACAACAGGGGCATCTATCCCGTGGTCTACCGTCAGGGCTCGCTCGGTGCGTCGGGCGATCTGGCGCCCCTTGCAAACATGAGCCTGCCCTTGCTCGGACTGGGTCAGGTGCACTACAAGGGCAACGTGCGCCCCTCGGCCGAGGTTCTTGCCGAAGAGGGACTTGAACCCATTCGCCTTGCCTCGAAAGAGGGCCTTGCGCTGCTCAACGGCACGCAGTTCATGGCGGCCAACGCCATGTATGCCCTGCTCGGAGCCGAGAAGCTCATCGCTCTCGCCGATAAAATCGGAGCGCTGAGCCTCGACGCTTTTGACGGCCGCATCGAGCCGTTCTGCGACGAGGTGCACATTGTCCGCGCCCACCCGGGGCAGCTTGCCACGGCGCGCGCGGTGCGCGGCTGGCTCGATGGCAGCGAAATCATCAGCCGCCCCAAGACCCATGTGCAGGACCCGTATTCGTTCCGTTGCATGCCTCAGGTCCACGGTGCCGTCAAAGACGCCTTCAACTATGTGAAGAACGTGCTTGAAATCGAAATCAACAGCCCGACGGATAACCCGATGGTCTTTCCCGACCTTGACATGATTGTGTCGGCCGGAAACTTCCACGGCGAGCCGATAGCCATGCCGATGGACTATCTCTGCCTGGCCATGAGCGAACTGGCCAACATTTCCGAGCGCCGGATTTTCCGCCTCATCTCGGGGGCGCGCAACCTGCCGTCGTTCCTCGTGGCCAATCCCGGCCTTAACAGCGGCTTTATGATTCCGCAGTATGCTGCCGCGTCGGTTGTCAACCAGAGCAAGAGCCTCTGCTGGCCCACGAGTTGCGACAGCATACCGTCGTCGCAGGGTCAGGAAGACCACGTGTCGATGGGCGGCAACAGCGCCACCAAGCTGGTGCAGGTGGTCGACAACACCCGTCGCGTGCTGGCCATCGAACTGATGAACGCCGCCCAGGCCATCGAGTTCCGCCGCCCGCTGCACACGTCGCCCGCGCTGGAGGCCTGGCATGCCGAATATCGCAAGCTCGTGCCGTTCATCGAGAATGACACCGTCATGTCGCCGCTTATCGAGGCCACCGTTGAGTTCCTTAAGAACAGTTGAGCGCCATGCTGATAAAGAATATCAAGGAAATTTTCGGCTATGAATGCGACGGCCCGGCGTGGCTCAGCATCGAGGGCGACAAGTTTGCCGACATGGGGCCGATGGCTACCTGTCCCGCCGCATCAGATGACGATGTCATCGATGCAGGCGGCGGTCTGGCGCTCCCGTCCTATTGCGACTCGCACACCCACATTGTCTACGCCGGCAGCCGCCACGACGAATTCATTGACAAAATCAACGGCCTGAGCTATGAGGAGATTGCCGCACGCGGTGGCGGCATTCTCAACAGCGCCGACCTGCTGCACCGCACCTCGGAAGACGAGCTTTTCAGGCAGTCGATGGCTCGCGCCGACGAGGTTATGCGCAAAGGCACCGGCGCCATAGAAATCAAGAGCGGCTACGGACTGACGCTTCCCGACGAGCTGAAAATGCTGCGCGTAATCGCCCGCATCAGCGAAGCATCGCCCATGACGGTGCGCGCCACTTTCTTAGGCGCGCACGCCGTAGGGCGCGCCTTTGCGGGACGGCAGGCCGACTACGTGAGCCACATTGTCGACGACATGCTTCCCGCAGTCGCCGCCGAAGGGCTTGCCGATTTTGTCGACGTGTTCTGCGACCGCGGTTTCTTCACTGTAGACGAGACCGCGCGCATCATGGAGGCAGCCGCCAAATTCGGCATGCGCCCGAAGATTCATGCCGATGAGCTGGTGGCCGGCGGAGGCACGGAGGTGGGTGTCAGCCACGGTGCCGTCTCCGTTGACCATCTTGAACACGCCGGGCAGGCTCAGCTCGATGTTCTTGCCCGCTCGCAGACCATAGCCACCATGCTGCCCGGCGCCAGCTTCTTCCTCGGCATGCCCTACGCGCCCGCCAGGGCTGCTCTCGAGGCCGGCTGCCGCGTGGCCCTGGCCTCTGACTACAATCCCGGCTCTTCGCCCTCGGGCGACATGCGGTTCGTCTGGGCTCTCGGCTGCATAAAGATGAAACTCACGCCCGATCAGGCACTGCGCTGCGTAACCGAAACCGGCGCCGCCGCAATGCTGCTCGACGCCACCCACGGCCGCATTGCCCCCGGCTATCGCGCCAACCTCATCATCACCACTCCCGTCCCCGCCCTCGCCGCCATTCCCTACGCCTACACCACCCCCTACATCCGCACCCTCCTCCTCAACGGCCAACCGATATAAGCTGGCGCCGGCTAATCAGTCGCGGCCAAAGTTCAATTCGCCGCTAACCTCTCAATCATATGGTTAGCGGCGAAGTCATTTGTTGCCGCTACCCGTGCTTTAACGCGGTTAGCGACGCATAACTGAACCATAAAAGTTTGGTCAAACCGGTTTCAATCCACGCTCCCGCGCGGGGAGCGACACAATTTTTCTCCGTTGTTTCCTTGCACATCTGCCGTTTCAATCCACGCTCCCGCGCGGGGAGCGACGTTGCCGCGAACGCGCTGCGGCACGTTCATTCTCGTTTCAATCCACGCTCCCGCGCGGGGAGCGACTCGGCGCAGTCCTGGGGGTCGAGCATGATGATGCGGTTTCAATCCACGCTCCCGCGCGGGGAGCGACGACGTTTGAGTCAGAAGTGCTTGACTGGCTCGACGAGTTTCAATCCACGCTCCCGCGCGGGGAGCGACGAACAGCGTGACCGCACCGAACGTAGTGCACAAGTTTCAATCCACACTCCCGCGTGGGGAGCGACAGCGGGCATTGCGGTCAACTTTGTAAATCTGCTGGTTTCAATCCACACTCCCGCGTGGGGAGCGACCACGAGCGTCAGGGTGTGCCGTGTCCGGAGGGAAGTTTCAATCCACACTTCCGCGTGGGGAGCGACGGCGAACTGCTCAATCTTCTCCAACTGTTCGGGCGTTTCAATCCACACTCCCGCGTGGGGAGCGACCATATCCGCTGGCGAACTGACGGCGGTCAGACAGAAGTTTCAATCCACACTCCCGCGTGGGGAGCGACTGATGCCTCGCATGTACTTAAGGACGTCCATGGCGGTTTCAATCCACACTCCCGCGTGGGGAGCGACCAACGCTACTGTGCAAGTTCTATCCATTTCGGAGGTTTCAATCCACACTCCCGCGTGGGGAGCGACGACGCACGGAATTGAAAACGTAGAACGCAACTGGGTTTCAATCCACACTCCCGCGTGGGGAGCGACGCAATCGACCCCGAACTGCGCCGCCCCGACCCCGGTTTCAATCCACACTCCCGCGTGGGGAGCGACAGGGTTGCACGGGCAGCTGGTGTCGACCATCAGCGTTTCAATCCACGCTCCCACATGGGGAGCGACGGCGTCGAGAGTTACTCCGAGCGCTTGCTCGATGTTTCAATCCACGCTCCCACATGGGGAGCGACGAACAGCCTGACCGCACCGAACGTAGTGCACAAGTTTCAATCCACGCTCCCACATGGGGAGCGACTTCCGAACTTTGAGATTGTAACCATGCAAGCAGGTGTTTCAATCCACGCTCCCACATGGGGAGCGACTCGGAAGACAATTATCCGAGCACTACCATTACGGTTTCAATCCACGCTCCCACATGGGGAGCGACAACAGCAGACGGCGACCGCCGACCACGCCACAAAGTTTCAATCCACGCTCCCACATGGGGAGCGACAAGGGTTTGGATTGCAAAGAAGTTATATATTTAGTTTCAATCCACGCTCCCACATGGGGAGCGACCGGCCCTCGAAGAAGGAGGTCGGCTGCTGCGATTGGTTTCAATCCACACTCCCGCACGGGGAGCGACCTCCATAATCGGATAGAGACACTTGTGCACGAGGTTTCAATCCACACTCCCGCACGGGGAGCGACCCCGCAGGGTATTCGCCCTGGAGGTCAACGGCCAGTTTCAATCCACACTCCCGCACGGGGAGCGACTGCCCATTGACCATCTTGCCGACAAGGCCGAGCCGTTTCAATCCACACTCCCGCACGGGGAGCGACATTGCAGGGAGGCGAGGGAAAGGAGGGGGGAATGTTTCAATCCACACTCCCGCACGGGGAGCGACTTTGCCATCAGTGAGATGTACCCGGCATTTGCCTGTTTCAATCCACACTCCCGCACGGGGAGCGACTCTGACATATCAGCGACATCATCAATTGTGATGTTTCAATCCACACTCCCGCACGGGGAGCGACGCAGCGCAGTTTCAGGCGGCTTCGCTCTTTGGCATAGTTTCAATCCACACTCCCGCACGGGGAGCGACTCCACTTAATTGCATTACAATGGGACGAGCAAAAGTTTCAATCCACACTCCCGCACGGGGAGCGACCCACGACCTACAACAACGAGCGCGACAAAGCCGAGTTTCAATCCACACTCCCGCACGGGGAGCGACGCACCGTACCGACCAGCCGCAACACCCAGAAATGGTTTCAATCCACACTCCCGCACGGGGAGCGACAGATTTTCAATGCGCGTTTTGCGCCATTCTGCGAGTTTCAATCCACACTCCCGCACGGGGAGCGACGGAGTCGCGGAACACTTCGGACGTTTTGGTAACGTTTCAATCCACACTCCCGCACGGGGAGCGACGCTCTTCCGCCAGTTCATGTCGGTAGTGATTCAGGAGTTTCAATCCACACTCCCGCACGGGGAGCGACGGCATGGACGGTAACGGTGATGGGCGCAGAAGCGGTTTCAATCCACACTCCCGCACGGGGAGCGACCTCTTGCTTGCCGAGGGCGTAGGCGCGGTCGAAAGCGTTTCAATCCACACTCCCGCACGGGGAGCGACTCTATCAGCACCAGCGCGGCTTTAGTTTCGCGGAGGTTTCAATCCACGCTCCCGCGTGAGGAGCGACTGTATGCTGTAGAATTGTTTGATTGTTAGTTGTTTATGATATCTGTTTTGCGAAAGCTCTCAGTTTAATAGATTCTGTTTACGAAATTGGGAATCCAATTTCGTAAAATATTGATAATCAAACGATGCGAAAGGGCGGCAAATCATGTAATACTTTATATTCGCACTTATATAATAATTGCATTGTCAACGTTATAAGCGGTTTCTTGACCAATCACTTCAACTCTATGGTTTTCATTCCTGTTTAAGTGATAGAAACGTATGCTATCTACACCTGTATCTATGATGCCTTGTATTCGTTCTTTGAGCAGACAGTATTGTACTTCCGTCAGTTCACATTCAAACACAGAGTTTTGGACACGTTGACCATAATCCAAACAGGCTTTTGCGACTTGGCGCAAACGTTTTTGTCCGGATTTACTGGTCGTGTCGACATCGTATGTTATTAAAATATACATAGGTGTTATCTTATTATGAAAGTAGGGTAGTCATCAATATCTTTTCGGATATAACGTGCTAACAGCAGAGCCTGAATATATGGCAAGAGTCCGATTTCAACTTTTTCGTTCAGATATGGGTGTATTATGGTTTCGCGCTTGCGGTTTTGCCAGGCAGTAATAAAAATTTTTCTCCCTTTTTCTGTCAAAATAACGCCATTGTCTCCTTGATGCATAAAATCTTTGGGCGAGATTTGACGCTTATTGATTAGCGAAATAATAAAACGATCTCCAAGATATGCCCTGAATTCCTCCATCATGTCAAGAGCCAGCGATGTGCGCCCCGGTCGCAGTGAATGAAGATAGCCGACATACGGGTCAAGTCCTACGGTTTCAAGAGCTGCTGCAATGTCATTTGCAATCAACGTATATGCCAGCGACAACATTGCGTTTACGGCATCTTTAGGTGGCCGACGGTTTCTTCCATTGAATGGGAAAGATTCTTTTTGATTTAGTATGAGTTTGGGCAAGACAGCAAAATATGTATTTGATGCTATACCCTCATAACCAATCAATTCCGTTTTGTCTGCTGAGTTGAGAGACCGGCGTTTGTATAACTCCAATATGTTGGCTGCGACTTCAACTTCCTGACATTCACCATAATCTCGGATATATCTTTTCAGTATGTTCCGATAATTTTGTATTTTGGTTGCAATCATTAGTTTAGCCACATGCAGACTCCATTCTTTGTCGTCGGACAATGAATACTGAGCCTTGCGAAGCAGCACATTGCCATGAGTAGCTCCCTGAACACGACTGATGAATCTGCCGTTAGGCGTGAGAAATGTGAGAGATATGCCGCTGTCGCAACATAGCTTCATAAGTCCCGGACTTGCTCCCATATAACCGAAAGTTACAATACTTTCTATATTTATCGAAGGTATACGGAAAACTTCCTGCCGATCAACAGACACGACAACGTTCTGCCCGTCTTTGCTTAGATAGGCGTCAGGCGTTGTGATATATAATGTGTTCAACAATTTTCTCATGCTAACAAATAGTTTTTCAGATATGTCTTAACATCACTACAGTCATTTGTCTCGGGCAGACATATGTCCTTTAATGAGCAATTTGCACAATGCTTTCCGTTTGATGCCGCGGGTATGTGCCGATTCAGATATATTTCATGCATATTCTTCGCACACTCTTTTACTATATCTCTCAGCATCGGAGTTATTTCTACTTCAACTCGACGGCGAATCTCTCCATAAAAGAAAGCTCCGTATGCGATACGTATAGAATACATCTCCTCAAGACACATTGCTTGAGCCGCAAGCTGCACTTCATCAACCTCGTTTTTCTTTGGCTTTCCATGCTTATATTCCACCGGCACCGGTGTCCAGAATCCGGGATATTTGGGGTGTCGGATAGAATCAGTCGCTCTATCTGACGGCATGAGTTCTATTACATCACTGATGCCGTATAGACCAAGTTCATGAGAGGCAATGTTGACGGAACGCAAGGTTATGTGGTCGCCACATTTTTGACGATAAAAGGGGTCATCGACATGCTTGTGCAGCAGTTGGCCTTCAATCGTCAGCCGATTGTCGTCCCACTGCTGTTCAAGATTTATAAGAGCCCATTGTCGGGGACAAAACCTGTAATGTTGTATCCCCGACAACATGAGCATATCGTCTTCGCTATACATCAGCGATTATAGAAGTTCTTCTATCGTAACTTTTTCCGGTACTGCCGACTTGTCAACAGTTACCTTGTAGTCATTGAATGAACGAGGTGCGCCATCGCATGTCTTTTCCACACGGACCAGGTCGAACAGTTGATTGGCGGGGGCATTACCCAAGAGAGAGTCATGCCTGAAGACAATCAGTTTATGAGCGCTCATCAGTCCTCGGGCGGCCGAGCGATCAATCTCGAACATATTCTTGAGAGCTTCCCAAAAGAGCGAAAGGTCTTCTTCGGAGAATCCGGTCTGCTGCGCAAGGTTGGCAGAAATGAAACCGTGGCAGACGTAGAGAGCATATGGCACCGTAGCTTTGCGGCCCATGGTGCGGTTGTCGCCATTTTGCTTTTCAGCTTCTTTTTCAGTGGCGACAGCCATACGGGTGATGGAGTGTTCTGCTGTCGCAATCGGGTCTGCCGATCTGGCAAAAGTCAACTGTATGGGACCTCTTACCTGACCTGCATTTTTGCCGGTTGACATTACGGCTCCGAAAGTGCGTATGTCAAAGTATTTGCGGCACATAAATTTGCGCGCAGCCTCAGTCTTATCTTTTGCATTTTTTACGTCTGAGTCATCGTGGGCCTTGTCAATCAGTGTGTTCAGTACGGCCTTTTCTTTGATGAAGATATCGTAACCTTCGTCGAGACCTTTTGCTGTCTGAACGTAGTTTCTTACTTTACGTTTAAGACACACGTCGGTTACGAGACCTATACCCGTTTCTGCGTCTACGCGCGGAAGATTGCCTGCATCGGGATCTCCGTTCGGATTGCCGTCTTGTACATCAAAGATGTACACAAAATCGATCCTGTTTTTAAGTTCTGACATAGTTGTTAGAAATGAAAAATGTTGTTTATTGTTCTTTTTTACTTGTGAAGAAGTCCTGCCGCTGATGGTAGTAGCCTATAAAGAAGCGTCCCTGGTCCTGAATGTCGAGATGAGAGGGGAACCCGTAGCCCGATATCTTATTGATAATTTCCTGCTTGAGTTTTTCAAAGTATATCTTTCGACCCTCATCGAGTTTTTCTGAATGATGTATCGAAAGATTCAGCACAGCAGGAAATACGGTTGCCGGAGTTGCGCTCGCCGCATTCAAATATCTTTCGCGAATGCTGCTGATATGGTTCGCTTCTTCCTGGATTTTCTCCAGCACCGCAAACAAACGACCACACAGGTAGCCGTGGTTAGAGTTTTCTTTGTCTAACATAATCTCTATCTTTTTGTTGTTGTGATTTTGTCGGTTAAGGTATGCCTTGATTATGGCTGCTCTTGTAATTGTAACTTTTTGTTCGGCCCTTATTCTGCGAATACAAGCAGTAAAAAGAGTGGCCGGATATGGCAAGCCCTGGAAAATACTTTTCACTACGGCTTCAGGGAGATTGGGCGTGGCATCAGAGACCCGTCCTCCCAATGTTACCGATGCTATTATGTCCCGAATTCCCATATATGGCCATTTGTCCTTTCGGGTATCATGTATCTCCATGTCGTCAAAGTGCCTGAGAATTTTCTCGGCAAAGTCTTTCAATGGACATTCAGACCAATACACTACAGCTATACGTGCGGAATTCGGGGCAAGTCCAAGGATATAAAACCTATCATCTAATCCCGTTTTAAGCTCTCCGGAATAGATTGACTCGAACACCCGTCTTGCTTTCATTATGTTGGCGTTCGGATTATCCTTTGTTTCATCAGCGACACCAAGCATGGCAAACAGGCTACCTTCCGCTTGGATAGAGGCTCCATTACGAGACGATGCCCAAAACAAAAAAGTGCGGTTGCCGACTAAGAATTTGTTGCGCGAGTTCGGTTGCAGCATTGTGTTTAATGCTGTTGTATAGGCAAATTCCGCATCTTCGGATATGGGAGCGTTACCGCATTTCGTTTTGCCGTAAGAGTCGTATCCTGACTGAATCTGAAATGCAACAAGTTTGGCAGTAGCCTGACTGCCTGGTATCATGGTTGCAGTCGTAGATTCAACGGAGGTTCCATGCTTGCCGGATACCAGACACAGCCTTCCTCCTTCAGAGCTGTCATTGTGTTCCAGCTGAAGTATTTCTTTCTTTTCAGCCAGAATTTTCACATCGCTGTTTATCCTGAAAGAAAAGGTAGAATATTTCTTTGACAGGTTTTTCGTGATCTCTTCCCATAAAGAATCTTTAGAAACGATGTCAAGAATGGTCTCTCTGCTGTTTTCGTAAAACGCCTTTACGGCAGCGACATCACGATTGTCAGGAAATGCTTCCGCTATTGATGCAATCTTTTCCTTAAATGTATCAAAACACAATTGCTCATTGCCATTGCTCTTATCTGAAAAGCCTAATACGTAAGCACTGTTGTCGTAAAGATAATTGGCAACAGGAGCACTTGTGCGACCGACGTGTTGCTTTACAAAATATTTACGCGCATGTTTCTTGTCATCATCTCGGCAATCCTCGAAACGCAAGAAGTTGCCATCTTGCGACAGTATTAAAAGAAATCCGATTTCTTTCTCTTCCAGCCCTTTTGATGGCATATTGTCGCATCGGTGGTAGTAGTCATATAAAGCTTTTAGAATCATCGTAGTATCTCCTTGCTGTCTATGGGTGGAACATCAATTACACCATTCTTCATTTCTGCCCGGTAGAACATAGGCTGAATGTCTTTAGGATTAGTGAAGTCCATATCATATAGCATAATGCCCAAACTGCGGTTGCCGCCATATTCCGCCGATAATGCAGGCGTTAATTTTTCTTTGTCCGGGTCAACCAAATGAAATGATGCCGAAAATTCCCGGTTCCCGAAATAGGGTTGTGTGAAGCACTGACCTTGTGAAGCGCGCCGTTCGAACATCTGATAATACTTCATAGGGTTCTCATCGGCGCCGGGCTTGTGTTTTGCAAATGCTTCGTCGGGGCGCTCGTTTACGGGGATATAAACCAATTTTGCCCATAGACGATATCTTACGTCTTTGAGAAAAAGAGAGTTCTTTTGCTGACGCTTGTCCTCGATATATATTCCCGAACTTTTAATGCTTGCCGTAGCGCCTACCTCATTCCTTCGAACGGAGGTCCACTGAATCGGGTTCAACACCTCAATCTTTGTAACCTGCCATCTCATAGCGAATTTTTTGAACAGGATAGCCTCGAAAATTGCACGCGCAGCCGACGGGGTTATGACGTCGTAGCTTACTCGCTCAACTTTCAGTTCAGGCCTGGTAAAACAGGCATAATCGCCCCATACTTCCAGGCAATACTCTTTATCAGTATATTCCATATAGATTTTTATATTATTGTCAAATTAAATCATATCATCAGTAGTTCGTTAATCCAATGATTGTCAAGTCGAAGCCCGATGTGTTCGTCATATTGGGCCTTGTCATTGACAACATAAATTCCGTCTTGTATTTCTTCAATGGCTCCATAACTTGATAACTTCTGGAAGTCTCGTTCCCGAACATTCACGCTGTACTGAGACAATTGTTTAAGCAGTGAATATGTGATGCCATCTCGTTTCAGCCGCTCTATAAGCTCCGTGTTCTCGTTTAACCTTATGATAACGGCCTTGCCTGCGTCGTCAATCAGTCTAAACGTTTTTGATGCCTGTTCAAAACAGATTTCCGAGTTATTATACAGGAGACCCTTGATGTCTTTCCTGTCAAATGTTTCTTTCCTGCAATATAGTTGTCTGAAATATTCGGTCATGGCCTCAGGTGCGAACCAATCGTCGATATTGGTCATACTGATTCTTGCCTGATTGGCGTCGTTGATGCTGCCGAAAAGGTTGTGCTCTTTCGACAGGCTGAAAACGTAGGTGGTTGCCGAAGGCAATTTACCTTCGCGATTGCATCTTCCTGCCGCTTGCAGAATGGAGTCAAGGCCGGCCTCTTGGCGAAATACAACCGGGAAATCGATGTCTACACCTGCTTCGATTAGTTGTGTGCTCACGACTCGTATAACCTGCTCTTTGTTCTCAGACAAAGCCTTTTTCAGTTTCTTGATAGTCTGAGACACATGCAGCGGGCACATCATTCTGGACAAATGGATAGTCAGTCCGTCTTGGGGAAGGCGGCTGTAGATTTCGCGCGCGTCATTGCGTGTATTCACGATGCACAAAACCCGCTCGTGCTGAGAAACTCTTTTGGCTATATCGTCGTATGAACTGCCGCCCTCGTCAATCTCCAGACTCACTCTTCGCAACTTGTCGTGAAGTAGAAAATCCTGCGGCATGATTTCCGTGATGTTATCAATGCCGGGGAATGTGGCTCTCGGATTGCAGCCTTCAATTATGCCGCTGAGTATCGGTTGGCTGGCCGTAGTGAACAATACTGACGTGCCAAACATATGTTGATATGCTTTCAATGCATCGACTATCGGCTGGAGAAATTCGGTTGGTAATGTTTGAACTTCGTCCAGTATGATTACGCTGTTGACAAGATTATGCAACTTGCGGCAGTCAGACGGTTTGTTGCTGAACATGGATTCAAACAACTGGACGTTAGTGGTTACGACGATGGGGTAGTCCCAGTTTTCAGTCGCCAATTTGGCCTTATGCCTTAAACGTGCATCGATGATGTCCGAAGGGTCGAAATTGCTGTGATGCTCCAGCACGTTCTCTTCTCCGAATATTTGTTTCAAGATCTGAGCGGTCTGTACGATGATGCTGGTATAGGGTATGGCAATAACTATGCGCTTCATTCCATGACAAATAGCATGGCGAAGTGCCCACAATAAAGATGAAAGTGTCTTGCCGCCACCCGTAGGAACCGTAAGACTAAAGAAGCCCTTTGGCTTTCCGGACATCTCACCGCACCGGGCCTGCACTTTTGCCCTGATTGTGTTAATATCCGATTTTCTCGCGTTATGCCGCAGCAGTTCGAGATACTGGTCAAATTGAGATGCAAGCGATGCCAACGATGCGCCACAGCCTCGCTCTTTCGCATTATCTTCATTCATAAAGGCCTCGGTATCCAGAAAATCTGCATCTACCAGGCACGAAAACAACATTCGGGAGAGATGATGGAAGTCCTCTTTACCCGGTTTGAACGATGGTGCTTCAAGTTGAGGCTTTTCCGTCTCTTCGGTTACCTCTTCAGGTATAGCCCGATTGACAATCTCTTCCAGTTCGTCGTAATCATAAAGCCCTCGATGGTGTGAAGCAATCTGATTGCAGAAAAGTTGCAACGCCTGTTTGCCGAACATGCGTTTAGCCATAATCGCTCCTACATATGCATGGGCTTTCCCTTCATTGGTGTAATATGAATTTACCGCTATCCCGTTCACATTGCGAATGTAAGCTTGGAACTGATGCTTCTCCTTCCCCTTGTCGTGTAGCAGGCCTAAGGTATAAGCCCATTTCCCCATGCCGAATTTGTCAGCAAAGGTTTTGGCAAGATTAGCAACGCCTAAACAATGTTCCTTATTACTTTGAAAGGAAACTATCCGGTCGTCTTCATCTCTTTTGATGTGGGATATTATATCCGATGTCGCTGGTCCGTTTTTCATGTTGCATCTGCGTTTTGAGAAGCCCGTAGCCCACTGGAGTTGATGCAAATATAGCAAATTTATCTGACAGTTCCATCAGATAAACTGAATTTGTTGTAAACTCGTGTAGCGCTCAGAAGGTTTTGCCCCAGGAGGCGCGGTCGAGGTTGCGGTAGGAGATGGCTTCGCGAATGTGGTTCGGCATGATGTCGGCCGAGGCGTCGAGGTCGGCTATGGTGCGGGCCACGCGGATAATCCTGTCGTAGGCGCGGGCGCTGAGGTCGAAGCGCGTCATGGCGTCGCGCAGAATATTGGAGCATTCGGGCGAAAGGCGGGCAAAGCGGGCCATCTGTTTCGGTCCCATCTGCGCGTTGCAGTGAACGCCCTGGTCGTTGGCAAACCGTTCGGTCTGGAGCTTGCGGGCGGCGACCACGCGGGCGCGAATGGCTTCGCTTTTCTCGCCCTCGGTTGTGGAGGCCAGTTCGTCGAACGGCACGGGCAGAATCTCGACCTGAAGGTCTATGCGGTCCATCAACGGGCCGCTGATGCGCGACAGATAGCGGCTCACGGCGCCGGGCGCGCAGGTGCAAGCCTTGGTGGGGTGGTTGTAGTAGCCGCAAGGGCACGGGTTCATTGAAGCCACGAGCATGAAGCCCGCGGGATAGTTGACCGAGTAGCGTGCGCGCGAAATGCTGATGATGCGGTCTTCGAGCGGCTGGCGCATCACTTCGAGCACCGACCGCGAGAATTCGGGCAGCTCGTCGAGAAAGAGTATGCCGTTGTGGGCCAGCGAGATTTCGCCGGGCATGGGGTGGGTGCTTCCGCCGCCGACGAGGGCCACGGGCGATATGGTGTGGTGAGGCGAGCGGAATGGGCGAGCCGTCATCAGGTGCGACCCCGTGGCCAGTTTGCCGGCAACGGAGTGAATCTTGGTGGTTTCGAGGGCTTCGCCCAGCGTGAGCGGGGGCAGAATTGAGGGTAGTCGTTTGGCCATCATCGACTTGCCGGCACCGGGAGGGCCGACGAGCAGAATGTTGTGGCCGCCGGCGCAGGCCACCTCGAATGCGCGCTTTACCTGCTCCTGACCTTTGACCTCGGAGAAGTCGAAGTCGAAAAGGCCGGCTGCCTTGGCAAATTCCGCGCGGGTGTCAACCTCGGTCGGCTCTATTGTAATCATTCCGTTCAGAAAACCGGCAACCTCGGTCAGGTTGTTTGCGCCATACACTTTAAGGCGGTTGACCACGGCAGCCTCGTCAACGTTGGCCCGAGGCAGAATCATGCCCTCAAATCCGGCTTCGCGTGCCTTGATTGCCATGGGCAATGCGCCTTTTATCGGCAGCAGAGAGCCGTCGAGCCCCAATTCGCCCATAATCAGGTAGCGCGAAAGCGCGGGACATGAAATCTGACCGTCGGCGGCAAGAATGCCTACGGCAATAGGCAGGTCGTAGGCCGCGCCTTCCTTGCGGACATCGGCCGGCGACATATTTATGAGAATCTGCTTGTGGGGCGGAATCATGTTGCTCTGACCGATGGCGCTCATGACGCGGTCATAGCTCTCCTTGACGGCGGTGTCAGGGAGGCCGACAATTGAAAATTCAAAGCCTTTGCTGATAACCGTCTCGATGGTGATTATCAGCGCGTCAATGCCTTGAACAGCTGCGCCATAGGTCTTTACGAGCATCTTTAAGAGTTGAGGGTTAAGGGTTAAAAGTTAAAAGGTAAGGGTTAAGAGTTGTTAGTTATGACTTTAGACTTGGAACTTTTAATTTTTAACTCTTAACTTTTAACTTGAATGGGGAGTTCCAGATTTTCCAGGCGAGGAGGGCCTGAAGGCGCAGCATGTCGAGGCCGTTTTTGGTCGAGGCGCCGTTGGCCGCCGCTTTTTGCAGAAACAGCGTTTCTGCGGGGTTGTAAATCAGGTCGTAGCAGACATGGTCCGGCGTCAGGCCGTCGTAGGGAATGTCGGGACAGGCGTCGGTGGCGGGCGACATGCCCACAGGGGTAGTGTTGATGATGACGCGATTGTCAGCGACAACCTGCGGCGTGAGGTCGCCGTATGTCAGTCGGCCGGGTGCGGCCGTGCGGCTCACGAGCTGATAATCGATGCCGAGCTGCTCAAGTGCGTAGCACACGGCCTTTGAGGCGCCGCCGGTGCCAAGAACGAGAGCACTGACTGCCTCGACGGGCAGCAGGGGAGCCAAGGTGCGTGCAAAAGCCGGGGCGTCGGTATTAAAGCCTTCGATGGCGGTTATGTCGCCGTCGGCGGTGCGGCCGATGCGCACGGTGTTGACAGCGCCAATGGCCTGCGCCTGCGGCGACACGGCGGTCAGATAGGGCATCACCGCCTGCTTGTAGGGAATCGTAACGTTGACGCCCGCAAGGTCTGGCAACTCGGCGAGCAGTTCCATAAAATCGCCGAAGTCTTCCAGCTCGAAGTTCCTGTATTCTGCATCAATTCCTTCCCTGCTGAATTTCTCGTTAAAGAATTTAGCTGAGAAGGAATGACCTAACGGGAACCCTATGAGTCCATAGAGTTTCATGAATGTCAGGCGCTATGCGGTCAGTCGGTCATGTTCTTGTCGCGTGCCGGATTGCGATAGTGCAGCTTGCCCTCTTCATATTCCTGGGCGGCGATGAGCGCGGGCTTCGGCAGCTTTTCGTAGTAGCGCGAAATCTCAATCTGTTCGCGGTTCTCGGTAACTTCCTCCAGATTGTCGTTGAGCGATGCGAATTCCTGAAGTTTCTTCTCGAGGTCGTGTTTCATCTGTTCGGCAATCTGGTTTGCGCGCTTTGCGATGATAGCCACGGTTTCATATACGTTGCCGGTGTCTTCCGACAGTTTCACCATGTCGCGTGTAACGGTGTTCAGCGGAGCGTTGGTTTTCTTGTAGTCCATTATGCTAATTTGTAGTTATATTAGTTTTTAACGTGCTTCGAGGCGATTTTCATGATGTTGTCGGCCTCGTCGCGATAGTTGCTCTCGGGATATGTGTTGATGAACGTGTAATACTGGTCGATGACCGTGCGGAAACGGTCGCCCTGCTTCTCGGCTACTGACAGCTCGGCCTCCTTAAAGCGGCTTTTGAGAATCAGCATGTCGAACTGCTCCTTATAGATGGAGTAGGGGAAGTTTTTCAGCGCGTTCTGGGCCACGATGATGGCGCTCTGATAGTTGTTGCCGCCATACGTGCCCAGGTTGTAATAGAGCTGCGCGTTTTGCAGCTGTTTGAGCGCGAGTTTGTCTTGCAGCTCGAAGATGGCATTCTGCACTTCGGGCACACGCGGACTTGCCGGATAATACTCCAGAAAACCGGTCAGTTCCTCGATGGCCTTCACCGTGCCGCTTTGGTCGAGTTGCACGTCGGGCGAGTCCTTATAGTAGCCCATGCCGCAATAATAGTGTGCGTCTTCCGCATACTTGCCTTTCGGATAGCGGGTGTAGTAGGTGTGGAGGTATGTGCCGGCGGTCGGATAGTCTTTATTGTTGTAGTTACACATGCCAAGCATATACAGCGTCTCTTCAGCGCGCTCGTCGCCCTTGAACGTGCTGACCATTTCGCTCAACACGCTGGCTGACTGGGCATATTTGCCCTCATCATACCATTTCTTGGCGTAGTCAAACTTGACGTTCGCGTCGTTTGTCTTGAGCACGCGCTGATACTCCCCGCATGAGCCGAGCAGCCCCGCGGCGAGCGCCAATATGCTTATTGACAAGATTTTATTCATCTTCCCAAGGTCGTTTCGATGGTTATTCAACATGCAAATTTACGCAAAATTTCCCACCCTCGCAAACCAAATTTTACCGAGAGCCGGATAACTGAGAGGAAGATTGAATTTTTAGCGAAAAAATTCGTAACTTTGCAGGGATATGAAGAAAGTTTTGATTACCGGAGCTGCCGGATTTATCGGTGCGGCCGTGGGCGAGCGTCTGCTTGCGCGCGGTTTTGACGTTGTCGGTCTGGACAATCTGAACGATTATTATGACCCCCAGCTGAAGCTGGCGCGCATAGGTCGCGTGGGCGCGGCGATGGCGTTCCACAAGGCGGACATTGCCGACAAGGTGGCACTGAGCCGTCTGTTTGAGACGTCGGGGCCGTTTGACGTCGTCGTGAACCTCGCGGCGCAGGCCGGCGTGCGCTATTCGCTCGAAAATCCCGATGCGTACGCCGAGAGCAATCTGGTGGGGTTTCTGAACGTGCTTGAATGCTGCCGCACCTACGGTGTGCCTCATCTGGTATATGCGTCGAGCAGCAGTGTCTACGGGCTGAACGAGGACGTGCCGTTTCGTGAGACGGACCGCGTTGACCGCCCGGCGAGCCTCTATGCGGCCACGAAGAAAAGCAACGAACTGATGGCCCACGCCTATAGCCACCTCTTCGGATTCGCTACGACGGGTCTGCGCTTCTTCACGGTTTACGGGCCGTGGGGCAGGCCGGATATGGCGCCTTTCCTTTTTGCCGACGCGATTTTGCACGGACGGCCGATAAAGGTGTTCAACGGCGGGAAGATGGAGCGCGACTTCACGTATATTGACGACGTGGCCGAGATGGTGGCCCGCGTCGTAGAGCAGGCGCCGACAAAGCCCGTGCGCATCTTCAACGTGGGCAATCAGCAGCCCGTTGTGCTCGGCGAGTTCATCAGCGAAATCGAGCGCGCAACAGGACGCGAGGCCGCGAAGGTGATGCTGCCGATGCAGCCGGGCGACGTTGAACGCACCTATGCCGACTCGTCTGCCGCCATCGCCGAGTTCGGGT
This sequence comes from uncultured Porphyromonadaceae bacterium, assembly GCA_902495245.1. GTDB lineage: Bacteria > Bacteroidota > Bacteroidia > Bacteroidales > Muribaculaceae > UBA3263. The sequence continues at coordinate 319,791 of CABUWI010000001.1, read as the reverse complement.
TCAAGCCGTCGACGCCGTTGCGCGAGGGCATAGAAAAGACAGTTGAATGGTTTAGAAATTATTATCACATATGAATATAGCAATTGTTGGAACAGGATATGTCGGCCTCGTGTCCGGCACATGTTTTGCCGAGATGGGCATCGATGTTACATGCGTTGACATCGACAAGTCTAAAATAGATGCGCTCAGGCGCGGAGTTGTGCCGATTTATGAACCGGGACTCGACGAGATGATTGCCCGCAATGTCGAGGCGGGGCGTCTGCATTTCACGACCGAACTTGCCGAAGTCATGCCCGACGTCGAGGTGGTTTTCTCGGCCGTCGGAACCCCTCCCGACGAGGACGGCTCGGCCGACCTGAAGTATGTTCTTGCCGTTGCGGAGACGTTTGCCCGCAATCTCAACAAGTATGCCATTCTCGTAACGAAATCAACCGTGCCCGTGGGCACGGCAGCCAAGGTGCGCGGACGCATCGAGGAGATTCTGAAAGAGAGGGGAGTTGAGGTGGACTTCGACGTAGCCTCCAATCCCGAGTTTCTGAAAGAGGGCGCAGCCGTGAAAGACTTTATGAGCCCTGACCGCGTTGTCATCGGCACGTCGACCGAGCGTGCGGCCAAGACCCTCGCCCGTCTCTACAAGCCGTTCATGCTCAGCGGTGAACGCCTGATCTTCACCGATATACCGTCGGCCGAGATGATTAAGTATGCTGCCAACTCCATGCTGGCCACGCGCATCTCGTTCATGAACGACATTGCCAACCTCTGCTCGTTGGTGGGCGCTGACGTGAACATGGTGCGCAAGGGTATCGGCGCCGACACGCGCATCGGCCGCAAGTTCCTATATCCCGGCTGCGGCTACGGCGGCTCATGCTTCCCGAAAGACGTCAAGGCGCTGATAAAGACCGCGCAGAAGGCCGGATATGAGATGAGCGTGCTCAAGGCCGTCGAAGAGGTCAACGAGCGCCAGAAACGCGTGCTCTTCGACATGCTTGCCGCCGAGCTGGGCGGCAATCTCGCCGGCCGCCGCATCGCCCTGTGGGGGCTGGCCTTCAAGCCCGAGACCGACGACATGCGCGAGGCTCCGGCGCTGGTGCTGATCGACCTGCTGAAGGAGGCCGGCGCCGAAGTAAGGGTCTACGACCCCGTGGCCATGGACGAATGCCGCCGTCGCTTGGGCGACAAGGTCATCTATGCCGCCGACATGTACGAGGCTGCTATTGACGCCGACGCCCTGCTGCTCGTAACCGAGTGGAAGCAGTTCAGAATGCCCTCATTTCCCGTGCTTGCCAAGACGATGGCGCGCCCGCTCATCATCGACGGCCGCAACATCTACGACGCCGACTATCTCGCCGAACACGGCTTCACCTATCGCTGCATCGGCCGCTAATCACGTATTTTCGAACAAAATGAAATCGCCCTGCGACACTGGTTCGCGGGGCGATTTCTGACGTCTGACGGACGAATTAGTTGAACATGTCGTCGGGATATTCGCCGGCGGCGTGGAGTTCGGCGAGCTTGGCAACGACGCCGGGACGGTCGGCGGCGTAGGTTACGCCGAACCACTTGGAGTCGGTGTCAAGCACCTTGACGGTGGCCTCGCCGCTGTTGATGAGCGTGTCGATTACCAGAGGAATGAAGAATTCGCTCTTGGGGGTGTTGAGGTCTTTGTCGAGGAATTTGGTGAATTCGCGCTCTGAGTAGGCGAAATAGTCGGGAGTGAAGCCCCAGAGGTTCATCGAAACGGGAGTGGTGGGCTCGAGATATTGTGCCTGACCGTTTTCGTCGGTGAACGTGATGCGGTGCTGGTCGTCATAGGAGATGGCGGTGCGCTCTACTACGGAGGTCAGCAGGCCGTCTTTGTTCTCGCAGACGCCGCGGGCCACTGAGCCGTTTTCGGTCATGGTGTTGCCAACGCGGAAACCGACCATGCAGTAGTCGCCCTTGCGGTCGTGTTCTTTCGAAAGTTCCTTGGCGATTACTTCAAAGGCATTGTGGCCATAGAAGTCATCGGCGTTGATAACGGCAAAGGGCTCGTTGATGACGTCCTTGCCCATCAGCACGGCGTGGTTGGTGCCCCAGGGTTTGGTGCGGTCAGCCGGGCAGGTGTAGCCTTCAGGCAGGTTGTCGATTGCCTGGAAAACCAGCTCCGTGGGAATGTGGCCCTCATACTTGCTGAGGATTTTTTCACGGAAGTCCTGTTCAAAATCTTTGCGGATTACGAATACGACCTTGCCGAATCCGGAACGGATTGCGTCGTAAATTGAGTAGTCCATGATGGTCTGACCCTTGGGGCCGACGCCGTCAAGCTGCTTGAGACCGCCGTAACGGCTGCCCATGCCGGCAGCAAGAACAAAAAGTGTAGGTTTCATTATTTAGTTATTTGTGAACTTGAAAATGATTGATTCCGAGAATTTCTCGCCCGGGCGCAGAACCACGTTCGGGAACTGGGGCTTGTTGATGGAGTCGGGGAGACCCTGACACTCGATGGCCACTCCTTCGTAGTCCTCATAGGGACGTCCGGCCTTGTTGGCGGGAGAACCGGCAAGCCAGTTGCCGGTGTAGATCTGAACGCCCGGCTGAGTGGTGAGCACTTCGAGCACTCGGCCGCTCTTCGGGTCTTCGAGGCGGGCGGCGCGGCGTAGTGTGCCGGCGTTCCAGCCGTCGATTACATAGCAGTTGTCATATCCTTTGCCGTAGACCAGCGCGGGATATTCAGCCTTGATGTCGACTCCGAGGCCTTTGGCCGTGGTGAAGTCCATGGGCGTACCCTTGACGCTGACAAAGTCGCCGGTGGGAATGAGAGTGTCGTCGGTGGGCAGATAGAGGTGAGCGTCGAGCGTGAGCTTATGGTCGAGTACCGTGCCTGAGTTGTGGCCTGCAAGGTTGAAATATGCATGGTTGGTCAGGTTCACGACGGTCGGGGCGTCGGTTTCTGCCTCCAGCTTGAGCTTGAGCTCGTTGTCGTCGGTCCAGTGATAGGTCGCGGTGGCTGTCAGCTTGCCGGGATAGCCTTCTTCGCCGTCGTTGCTCACATAGGTGAACTTCACGCCGCCGTCGGCCAGCAGTTCTACGTCCCACAGTTGGTTTTGAAAGCCTTCTGGGCCGCCGTGAAGGGCGTTCGGACCGTTGTTGATTGCCAGATGATAGTCTTTGCCGTCAAGGCTGAAGTGGCCGCGGGCAATGCGGTTTGCGCAGCGCCCGGGCACCTTGCCGGCACACGGACCGTCATAATAATAGTCGGTCGGGTCGGCATAGCCGAGCACAACGTCGGCCATCTCGCCTTTTGCGTCAGGCACCTCGATAGCCACGATGCCTGCTCCGAGGCTCGACAGCGTAACCTTGGCTCCGCCGGCGTTGACCAGCGTAACCAAGGTTATGTCGCCCTTTTGCGAGGCAACGGTTTTTGTCGTTACTTCCATGGGGCTCAGCTGAGGCGGCGTGCGCCGTCAGAAATGATTACGGGATAGATTTTCGGTTCGTGGCCGTATTTCTCGTTGAATTTCTTCGTTACGACGGCTACGAAGGGTTCGTAGAGGTCGTCTTTGACGAGGTTGATGGTGCAGCCGCCGAAACCGCCGCCCATGATGCGCGAGCCGGTAACGCCGCATTCTTTGGCCAGGTCGTTGAGATAGTCAAGCTCCTCGCAGCTCACTTCGTAGAGTTTCGACATGCCTGCGTGGGTCTGATACATGCGCTCGCCGACGGTGGCATAGTCGCCGCGCTCAAGGGCGTCGCAGACGTCGAGAACGCGCTGCTTCTCGCCGATTACGTATTCGGCGCGCTTGTAGTCTTCCTCGCTGATCTGGTCTTTGATTGCGTTGAGGTCGTCCATCGATGCGTCGCGCAGGGTTTCGATGCCCAGCTTTGCAGCGACGCGCTCGCAGCTCTGGCGGCGTTTGTTGTAGGGCGAGTCAACCAGCTCGTGTTTCACGCGCGAGTCAACCAGCACGAGCTTGTAGCCGTCGAGCTTGAAGGGGAAGTATTCAAACTCCATCGAGCGGCAGTCGAGGCGCATCAGGCAGTCTTTCTTGCCGAACACGCTGGCAAACTGGTCCATGATGCCGCAGTTCACGCCGCAGTAGTTGTGTTCGGTGCTCTGGCCGATGCGGGCAAGCTCGAACTTGTCAATCTTGTTGTCGTTGAACATGTCGTTCATTGCGAATGCGAAGCAGCTTTCAAGTGCGGCGCTTGACGACAGGCCTGCGCCCAGGGGCACGTTGCCTGCGAATACGGCGTCAAAACCTTTGACGACGCCTCCGCGCTTGATTACTTCGCGGCATACGCCGAAAATGTAGCGCGCCCACTGCTGGGTGGGAGCCTCTTCTTCGGTCAGACCGAACTCGGCTGTCTCGTTGATGTCAATCGAATACACGCGGCAGCGGTCGGTGCCGTTTGCGCGAATCTCGGCCTCGATAATTTTGTCGATGGCGCCGGGGAATACGAAGCCGCCGTTATAGTCGGTGTGTTCGCCGATGAGATTGATTCGGCCGGCCGAAGCATACAGTGTGCCTTCGCCGCCAAAACGGGTTGCAAATTCTTCTTTAATCTTCTGCTCCATTGCGCAGGAGCATTCGTGCTGATCGGTTTTCATGATTTATTTTTGCATTTAGGGTTATGATTCATTCGCCAAAGTTACGAAAAATTTCACAAATTCGCCACAGTTTCTCCATCTTTTTTCTCTTCGTTTAGTTTCCGCAAATTTATGCCGATGTCATCTCTGCACATAAATGTATCTACAACATATGGTGGTCGATTCTTGGTCTCTTTATATATATGCCCGATATATTCACCGATTATTCCCAATGCAAGCAATTGAAGGCCGCCCAAAAGCAAAATAATGCATATTAGGGTGGGGAACCCGGTTACGGGGTCGCCATAGAGAATCGTTTTTATGAAGATGTATACCATGTAGATAAACGCACCTGCAGAAAATAATGAGCCTATTATAGACGCAATTCGCAGTGGTTTTGTTGTGTAACTTGTAATGCCATCAATCGCTAAGTTGAACAATTTAAGGAAGTTAAACGACGATTTCCCTCTTATGCGTTCAGCAGTCTGATATTCTACGCCTTTTTTGTCGAATCCAATCCAGCAGTAAAGCCCTTTGGTATAGCGTTGTGATTCACGAAGAGATGTCAATGCATTGATTGCACGTCTGTCTAACAGTCTGAAATCGCCTACGTTTGGCATGGTAGGCGTATCGGCGATTTTGTCGACTACAGAATAAAAAAGAAGTGAAAATGATTTTCGGAGTACAGATTCTTTGCCGCGACTTTTGCGTTGTCCATATACGTCAGCATATCCTTGCTCCCACCAATATACCATTTCCGGAATAGTTTCGACAGGGTGTTGAAGATCGCTGTCTATTATTATGGCTGCATCTCCGGTCGAAAAGTCCAGACCCGCGAGCATTGCGCTCTCTTTGCCAAAATTCCGCGAAAGATTTATCACTTTCACGTTAGCGTGAGCATCGTGTAATTGCGCTAACCTCTCTTTTGTGCCGTCTGAACTTCCGTCGTTCACAAAAATGAATTCCCAATTGTATTTGGTTAAATCAACATCAGCTGCAGTTTCGCCGATGGTCCATTGACGAGAACTGATTTTTTGCATGCGGTCAAAAAGGAGACCGACATTTTCCTCTTCGTTGAAACAAGGTATTATTATCGAAATCAGTCGCATTGTGAATCTACTGATAATTTAGGGGAGTCATTGCGGTCTTTGAAACGGTCGTATCTTAGATCTAACGCTTTTAATGATGAAGCGTCCCATTGTTCATATCCATCAATTTCGAGCACTAATGACATCGCGTGTTCCGGGTCTGCGAAATATGTATCGTACGCTTCTTGCAACACTTTTGTATTGTTGTTTTCATGATTATAGTAGCTGAAAGCTGTTGCAGTGGCACCACAGTAAATTGTGCATGAAATCAGGTATGCTAAGATACGATTCAGTTTACACTGTGGATTCGTCATGACATATATTCGTGAAAGCGCGATTATTGCAAACAACTGAGCAAAAAAGCCGGCGCGGCCAATCGTGCCACCCACAGCGACGATGGCTGCCGAGCCTACGGCTGCAATACTGAAAATAAGGCAGATGTCTTTTGCCAGTTTTTTGATCAGACTTTTGTTACAAATGGCCACCACAGTCAATATGATTACGAGAAGTATGGATAAGTTGGCCGATGTAACCAATAGGAAAAGCGGAGAATATGATTCAGTGGCTGTTTCAGTCGCAACTCGGTCCCATAATGACGGAGACGTAAGAGTGAAGAAACCACCCGCAATCATTGAAACAATCCACAATTTGCGCGGAGTTGTCAATTTGTGCCATATGCGATTGTATATGAGCCATGCAGACAAACCGACGGCCAAGGGGGCACCTAATGCTTCGTGGTATGCGCCGGCACAGAAAGCAAACGGCACACCGAGTAACCACCAATTGCCGTGCATGCGACATTTTAGCATCAATGCCAGACAAACCGCAGCCAGACTCGCACCCCAGGGATAATTGATGATACAAACAAGATGACTCATGTCCCACCAAGGTAGCAGCCATACAGTTGTACCAATCAATATCGCGGTAGCGACAGGTTGTGCTTTAATTTTTATGCCGCTTAACTTTATAGTGATTATTGGCAGAATTATGGTTGCGACAAATGAGATTATTGCGGTGAACCATTTGGGAAGCATCTCCAGCCATATAGTGTTGAGCATATCGCCTGCTCGTCCATTAGTGCCAAACCATACCGCCGCCATCTGACCGGGCAGATGATATAGCTGGCCTCCTCTTTGTCTTAGGTCTAATGCGTAAAACAAATCATCACCTACGAGCGGTCTCTCATACCACCAAAATGCAGATAAGCAACCGGCTATTATAAGAAACAGCCATAGAAAGGTGGTAGAAATTGTAGAAATGTGGGGGCGGGCGGGAGTCATTGCGCGAGGAGCATGCCGTTGGCTACTGTGGAGGCTGCGTCATCGCCGAGCGTTGCCGCCACGATGGCCAGTCCGAATGCAAATGACCATGCCGGCCCTTGCGCCGTGATGAAGCGGCCGTCGCGCTCGACATGGGCGCCCGTGAAGGTTACGCCTGAAGCTGAGTAAGATTCCATGCCGGGATAGCAGGTGGCTTTCTTGCCGTCAAGCAGCCCGAGCTGTCCGAGCACTACCGAGGGCGACGCACAGATGGCGGCGATGTTGCCGGTGTGGCTTCTGAGCATGTCGGTCAGAGCCTTGCAGGCGTAAAGGTTTGTGGCTCCGGGCATTCCGCCGGGCAGAATCAGCCAGTCGGCGTCGGCGTCAATGAGGTCGATGGTCGTGTCGGCAACATATGGCACGCCGTGGGCGCCTGTAACCGTCCGTTCGCCCGGAGTAATGGATACGGTTTTTACCTCCATGCCTGCGCGACGCATGATGTCAATCGGGCCGACGGCTTCGATTTCTTCGAAACCCGGAGCAAGAAAAACGTAAGATGTCTTCATGAGAGGGAGTTAGTTTTAGAGGTTATTAAGATTTTGGTTCGGAAGAGGAGGTTTTGACGATGTAATTGCGGACTTCGCGGAACAGGTGAGTGGCGAAAACGAAGTCGATGAGCGCTTCGTTGGTCGACGTGTATATGTCTTTGGAGGTGCCGACCCATTCCTTATGACCTTTGTTCAGGAAGATGATGTTTTCGCCGATGCCGAGCACGGAGTTCATGTCGTGGGTGTTGATAATCGTCGTGATGTTATACTCGTGAGTGATGTCGCTCAGTAGTTCGTCAATCAGAATTGATGTGCGGGGGTCGAGGCCCGAGTTGGGTTCGTCGCAGAAGAGATATTTCGGGTTGAGGGCAATTGCGCGGGCAATTGCCACGCGTTTCTGCATGCCGCCCGATAGTTCGGCGGGATATTTCTTGTCTGCGCCTTTCAGATTGACGCGTTCAAGACAGAAAAGAGCGCGGTCGCGCATCTCGCCCGTGGACATGTCGGAGAACATGACCAGCGGAAACATCACGTTGCCGAGCACGGTTTCGCTGTCAAACAGCGCCGAGCCCTGAAAGAGCATGCCGATTTCTTTGCGCAGTGATTTTCTTTGCTGCACATTCATTGCGAGCACGTTGCGGCCGTCGAACAGAATTTCGCCTTTTTCGGGGGTTACAAGTCCGACAATCGACTTCATGAGCACGGTCTTGCCCGAGCCGCTCTGGCCGATGATGAGGTTAGTCTTGCCGGTGAAGAACTCGCATGAAACGTCATGCAGAATCGTCTTGCCGTCAAACGATTTCGTAACGTTTTTAACTTCAATCATTGCAGCAGCAGTTTAGTCAGGATTACGTCGAAAAACAGAATCAGAATCGATGAGTTCACAACGGCGCGTGTCGACGCTTTGCCGACTTCGAGCGCGCCGCCCGACACGTAATAGCCGAAAAATGAGCTCACCGAAGTGATGATGACGCTGAACACGAGGCTCTTGATCAGCGAGTACCATACATACCACGGATTGAAGAATGCCTGCAGTCCGTAGGTGAACTTGCTCACGGAAATCATGTCGGTGAAGTAGGCGATGCCGAGGCCGCCGAGAATCGAGGTGCCCATCGACAAGATGGTGAGCACGGGAATAATCAGCATGAAACCGACAATTTTGGGCAAGATGAGATAGTTGGCCGAGTTGACACCCATGATGTCGAGCGCGTCAATCTGTTCGGTAACTCTCATCGTGCCGATTTCAGACGCTATGTTCGAGCCGACCTTGCCTGCCAGAATCAGACACAGAATCGACGATGAGAACTCCAGCAGAATGATTTCGCGTGTGGTCAGGCCGACTGCATATGCCGGCAGCAGCGGCGAAGTGATGTTCAGCTGCATCTGAATGGTTATCACCGCTCCGATGAACACGGAGATGATGATGACGAGCGGAATGGAGTCTATGCCTAACTTGTATATTTCGTTGACTGTGCGCTTGAAAAATTCTTTCCACCTGTCGGGAATGGAGAATACGCGCGTCATGAGCACGCAATATTTCCCGAGGTCGCGCATGGAGTTGGTCAGTAGCATTGAACTTTACGTCTTTTGGTTTCGGTTTCAGTTTGGACGCCAGCCTCCGTTGCGAATCACGGCCGGAAAGCCGGCGCGCTGGCCGAGGTTGCCGGCCTGTTCGACGCGTCTGAGCAGCGCCGGTATGCCGTCGATTTCGTCAGATCCGGCCGCCGCCACGTAGTAGTCGGGCACCGAGGTGTGAAAAACATAGGCGTCGGTAAATCCGGCCTCAATCAGTCGCTTCACCATGGCCTGCGCGTTGAATTTCTGCGTGAAAGCGTTCAGCACGAGCGAGTATTGCGGCACGCGCGCCAGGCCATAGCCGGGTTCCATGCCGATAAACATCGTCGTAACGGCTATGGTGTCGCCGTTGACAATCTCTTTCGACTGCGCCTCGCGCTTTTTTGCGGCAAGCAGCCGTTGGGTGTCATCGTCGATGTCGGCCGAGGCGTCGGTGCCGCGCGAGGCTTTGGCCGCTTCGTAGGCCGCTTTGTAGTTGGCCTCCGTGGTCTTGCACGAGGCAAGAGCCATTGAGGCCAACACGAGCGAAGAGAGTAGGGGAATCAGTTTCACTTGATGTCGATTTTTTTAGCGACGTCCTTGGGCACGGCGTTCTTGTGGACCATCAGGCTCAGAGTCTTTGCCAGGAAGTAGGGCTCGGACACGTAGAAATAGCCGTCGTAGACCTGGTTTGTGTCCCAGGAGTTCTTTACTTTGTAATATTTGTTGCCTTTCTGGTCGGTGGCGGTGCCTACGATGACCATGCCGTGGTCGTCGGTCGTCTCGTAGTTGTCAAACATCTGCTGGCGCGTTTCAGGGGTAACCTCGACTTCAATCAGGTCGTCCGGACCGGTTACTTTGAATGCCTCGCTTTTGCGGTCGGCGTCGCTGAGCTTGACCCAGCGGCTCAGTTCGGTGCCTTCAAGACCGTCGGCGGTGCGCTCTTTCAGCAGCACTGCATAGCCTTCTTTCCATTTGAATCCGGGCTCGCTGACGTCGGCGGCCCAGTTGACGGTATATCCGTTGGCCAGGGCGTTGTCGACAATCTGTTTCATCACGTCAAGAGGAACGTTCTGATATGCCGCCCAGAGCCAGTTGTCGGGCACTTCGAGTGCGAACGGCTTCCAGTAGGGGTGATGGGTGAATGACGTGAACGGCACGAAGTCGTTGGCGAAGTCAATGCCGAGGCTTTCGGCGTAGCTTTTCGGCGTATATGTCTTGCCCTGATAGGTGAACGTTTCGGGCACTTTGCCGAAATATGAGTCAAGAATGCCAGTCAGGCCGGCCTCCCACGCCGTTGAGATTTTTTTGCTGCCGCAGATGGCTTTCATATAGGCCTCGATGGCGTTGGCCAGTTCGGTGTGGTCATGCTTGGCCTCGCCGTAGTTAAGGCCGGCATAGACTTCTTCGGGCATGGCGCCATAGCGGTCCATGACGTAGGCCACGTCGACTATGCTGCCGCCCTGGCTGACATTGCCCGCGCCGTGAAGGCGCACGTCGCGACGCGCTTTGTCGAGATAGCACTGGCGCACGGTGTACATCTCGCTCAGGTCGAGCGAGTCGCCCTTGAACTTGCGCACGGCGTCTTCAATGAAGCCGGTGCCTGCGAAGCTCCAGCATGTTCCTGATTTGTTCTGGTCTTTTACCGAGGTTGAAGGAATGGTGATCACGTCGGTGAAAACGAATCCTTCAGGCTGCTTCACGCTGTCGGCCGCCTCTTCTGCGCCGACTTCGAAGGCCAGGGCCATCAGTGCGGCAATGAGTGAGAATTTCTTCATGTCTTTTATGATTCTGTTTGGTTTATTTCTTTTTCGAGTCGGGGTCGTTCCACAAAACCTGAATCTGACCGATGGCCAGTTCGCCGATGAGTTTCACGGGCACGCGGTCGCCGTCGGTGCGAATCCACGCCCACATCGGCGCCGACGAGTTCTTCATGCGCTCTGACGAGAACGTGAAGTTGATTTTATAGCACCTGTAGGTCTTTCCGTTCAGTTTCACGGACTCTATGCCGTCGTATTTCACGGCCAGCTGCTCGATTTTCTTGCCTGAAAAGATGGCCGCGCGGGCCACGGTGCCCACCTTCATGGTCTCAAATGGCAGGCGCCTCACCAGATAGTAGACGCTGAGCATGTCAGTGCCCGGCATCTTGGCCGAGAGAATGGTGTCCGTAACCGTTTGCCGCCCTTTTTTGTCAATCTTGAAGCGCTCGCAGTTGGCAATCATGCGGTTGTCGGTAAAGGTGTACTTGATGACATCGTGGCGATATTCGCCGCCCTCGTGGGTCGACTTGACGTAGAGGGTAGGGGCCATGTCGCCGAGCCTCATGCGCCCGCTCAGGGTGTCGCGCACCTGAAAGATGCGGTCGGCCCACGGCTGGGTGCGCGCGGTCAGTTGTGCCGAGTAATAATCGCCATGCTTTTTGAGCGTGAAGTTGGCCGACCCGGCCTGCTTCTGAATCAGTCCCCACTTGTAGGTAACCCGATAGCTCAGATGCTCGTTGGTATAGGTCGGCGCTTCGGCCGCAGCCGTTGCCCACGCCAGACACGCGGCGGCGAGGCTTATGATTGTTTTGCGGATATTCATGTGTCGAATGGCAGTGCGTTACGTTGGGCCTGTTCAATGCGCTTGTTGCGCCAGCAGTTGCGGCACACGGCTATATACTTGTCGTCGCCGCCTATCTCGACCTGCGCGCCCTCTTCGACCATGTCCCCGTTTGCGTCGATGCGCGCGTTGACAATGGTTTTGCGGCCGCAGGTGCAGGTGCTCTTGATTTCGTCGATGGTGTCGGCAATCTCAAACAGCCGGCGCGAGCCCTCGAACAGATGGGTGCGGAAGTCCGTGCGCAGTCCGTAGCAGATGACGTTGACGCCGTAGTCGTCGACCAGCCGCGCAAGCTGGTCGACCTGCTCGGCCGTCAGAAACTGACACTCGTCTATCAGGAACCAGTCAATCAGGCAACCCGCTTTCTCACACAGTTGCTGCGCCAGCAGATAGAGGTCGGTGTCCGCCATTATCCACCCGCACTCGCGCTCGATGCCGATGCGCGAGTGGATAACGTTGCGCTCCTCGCGCGTGTCTATAATCGGCTTGAGGCAGACGTAGCGCATGCCGCGTTCCTCGAAGTTATAGGCCGTCGTGAGCAGCAGGGCCGTCTTGGCCGACCCCATCGTGCCGTAGCGGAAGTAGAGTTTGCCTTTGCGTTCCATTAAATCAGGGCGTGTCCGGTCATGTCGGCCGGCTGCGGCAGACCCATGATTTTCAAAATGGTCGGGGCCACGTCGGCCAGACGGCCGTCGGCAACCTTGGCGTCCTTGTCGGCGGTTACGTAGATGCAGGGCACCGGGTTCAGCGAGTGGGCCGTGTTGGGAGTGCCGTCGGGGTTGATGGCGTTGTCGGCGTTGCCGTGGTCGGCAATGATGATGGCCTCGTAGCCTGCCTCCTTGGCGGCCTCGATGGTCGACATCAGGCACTCGTCAACAGCCACAACGGCCTTCTCTATTGCTTCGTAGACGCCCGTGTGGCCGACCATGTCGCCGTTGGCGTAGTTAACCACGATGAAGTCATATTTCTCCGAGCGGATTGCGTCGGTCAGCTTGTCGCATACCTCGTAGGCGCTCATCTCGGGCTTGAGGTCATAGGTGGCCACCTTGGGCGACGGCACCAGAATGCGGTCTTCGCCGTCAAACGGCGCCTCGCGGCCGCCGTTGAAGAAGAACGTAACGTGGGCATACTTCTCCGTCTCCGCAATGTGGAGCTGCTTCTTGCCCTGCTTCGACAGATATTCGCCGATGGTGTCGTCAACGTTCTCCTTGTCGAAGAGAATGTGCACGCCCTTGAACGATGCGTCGTAGGGCGTCATGCAGTAATATTGCAGGCCGGGAATCGTGTGCATGCCTTCTTCGGGCATGTCGTGCTGGGTCAGCACGGTGGTCATCTCCTTGGCGCGGTCGTTGCGGTAGTTGAAGAAGATAACAACGTCGTTCTGCTTGATGGTGCCGTCAACCGTCGTGTTGTGAATCGGCTTGATGAACTCGTCGGTAACGTCGTTGTCATAGCTCTGCTGCATGGCGGCAACCATGTCGTCGCTCTGCTCGCCTTGGCCGTTCACAAGCAGGTCATAGGCAATCTTCACGCGCTCCCAGCGCTTGTCGCGGTCCATGGCATAATAGCGGCCCACGATGTCGGCAATCACGCCCGTCTGCTTCTCGGCGCAGTGGGCCTGCAGCTGTTCGATGAAGCCCTTGCCCGAGCGCGGGTCGGTGTCGCGGCCGTCCATGAAGCAGTGAATGTACACCTTCTTCAGGCCGTAGTGGGCGGCGATGTCCACCAGCGCGAAAATATGGTCGAAGCTCGAATGCACACCGCCGTTGCTGGTCAGACCCATCAGATGCAGCCCGCAGCCGGTGTTCTTGGCCGTCTCGAACGCGCTCTTGATCTGCGCGTTGTTCAGAATCGAGCCGTCGGCAATGGCCTTGTTGATTTTCACCAGGTCCTGATAGACCACGCGGCCCGCGCCGATATTCAGGTGGCCAACCTCCGAGTTGCCCATCTGGCCGTCGGGCAGACCCACGTTCTCGCCCGAAGCCTGGAGCTGCGAGTGGGGATATGTTTTCAGCAGCGAATCCCAATAGGGGGTGGGAGTCTGATAGATAACGTCGCCTTTCGAGTGGTTGCCGAGGCCCCACCCGTCGAGAATCACGAGCAATGCTTTACTTGCCATAGTTCTAAAAGTCTTTTATAATTGAATTATTTTGATTATTTCTCAAAAACGTTTGTTCCGAACCGCAAATTTACAAAAAAATGCTAAAACCCCAAGCGCCCCCGAGGTTAAAGAGTCTTAACAATGAATCTTTATAAAGAGCGCAACATCAAAGCGACAACAAAGCGCGACAAAACGACAATGCAACGATGCAACGATGCAGTGCTTAACGCGCAGCGCGCAACTGTATGCATGCCTGTATGCTAGCGTCTTCTTTTAATGAAACGGGCATTAAAATGCATATATTGGCAAAAAAATACCCGGCGCAAAACAGGTTAGCGTCGGGTATATATAATTTGAGATAACCAGCTGAAGTACAGGATTAGAATTTATCTTTGGAAATGTTTTTTTGACGACCCGTCAGAATAGCGCAAAATGATTATTCCTTTATAATTATCATCAACAGGAACACCATCTATGCTATATTTAGCGACAATTCGCTTGCCATCAGTGGTGATGTTGACGTCTTCAATACTGTTCGCTGTTGAATCACCTTTTATATTCCAAAATTCCTGCCACACCGGGGCTTGTCGATACGCGCCAAGGCAGTTCTCGGGTACTATGACCTCCCAATTCAAATATGCCTGATTGGTGAGTTTGGGCAACTCTGGTGGAGTGCTTGCATGGCAGATCAGTTTTTGTAGATTTAGTATATCCCATTTTAGGAATAATATCGATTGCGTATCAGGACCTAATTCAAGAATATCTAGGGCGGGAAAGGGTATTGAATTTCGGTCTAACAAGTTCTGCTTGCTGATTCCATTTGTATAAAGATATTTAGCAGTTGTGAATGGAGGTTGACTCCGTGTGTACCCAAAAAACTGTTTGGATGATTGGACGGATAGTATGGTGAGTTTTTCTATGGGGGAGTTTCGAAAGATATCATTGCCATCACAATTTACATATGGACCTGAGATTGTTAGCTCTCGTAAGTTTTTACAATCAGCGAATGCATATGAGCCTAATTTTTTCAGACTATAGGGTAGGATTATATTTTCTACACCTGAATTCATAAAAGCGTCCATGCTAATATATTCTACCCCTTCTAATAAAGAAACTTGCTTTAAGTTAGTGCAATCGATGAATGTACTTTGGGGGATAGCACAGCTGCCAATTTCAACACTTTCAAGATTATTACAGCCGCGGAATATGTGAGAGCCGTAGAATTGTGCGTTTTTGAGGTTAATTTCTTTTAATAATTCGCAATTGGAAAAAGCACAATCGTATATCGTGATTGGCAGATTATCGGGAGTAATAACGGTAGATAATCCAGAATACTCGAATGCACTTTCTCCGATGTCGCATGACGTCTCCGGCAAAATTATGCAATCAAGAGATGTGCAATGAGAAAAAGCCTCTGGTTGTATAGTAAACTCATGGAATTTAGGGGCTGGAAAGTTGATGGTTCTTAGGGCGTAACAGTTCTTGAAAGCCCCTGCAGAAATGCAGTCTAATGAGCAACCTTCCTGAAATTTTACTGAAAAAAGATTTTCGCAAGATGAACACATGTAGTCCCCTAAGCTTTGTATCGTAGATGGTATATAAACCGAATGGATATTGGATTCTGCAGAGAAGGCAAACCTACCTATGCTTGTAACAGTGAGCTCTGTATCTCTGAAAATTACTTTATCAGGGATAATCACGTCTATGAGGTCATTATTTACGAGTTCGCTGACTTCACATGTGAGGTTTGGACGTGAAGTTACGGTGTATCCTATGCCGTCTACTTCGAAGTCATAGGCTTGGAGTTGTAATGGTATGAAACACATCAATACCATCACAAATAACATAATTATATTTTTCATTTTAAAAGTTCTTGGATGAAGTTTTTGAGTGCAGTATAATTGACGTTGCCTTTCATTGTGATAAGCGACGCTTTGAATTCTTGAGGTCTCCCGTTGACAAAACGTGCCCAGTCGAGAAGTTTGCATTGGTCGTCTGAAATCTCTATATAGAGATGGGCGAATGCATTTCGAATGTGAGCGAATAATGTTTTGCCCATTTTTCTGTTCTTACCTTTAGAGGGGTTATACATACGGATACAATCTTGATCGTATTGAAAGGATTTGCAAGCGTTTGGCTCATATTCGAGGGTAATACCATGTTCTTGAGCCAGTTTTTGCAGACCTCCCCACTTCCCAAATTTCGCATTCTGCTTTGATGCCACGAATTGATAGAAAAAGAGAGCGTCTTTGTCATTCAGAACGTGTTGTTTGGGATTGTTCATCGCTGTCGATTGAGAAGCCGTATGTTCTGTTTTGCATCGGCCGGGGGAATTATGAAGCGAACTTCGGCCGATTGACCGTCGGCAGATTCCTGTAAAATCATTTCATGCAACTCTGCCTCTTCAATATGATTGCAGCCTGCTGTCTGTAGTCTCAATCTCTCAACCGAGCTTCTTGCGGTCTCTACAAACCATATTCGGTCTGCTTCAACCTCTTTGTCGTAACGCGTCTCTCGTATGTAGCAGACAAAATGCCACTTCGACGCGTACTTG
This sequence comes from uncultured Porphyromonadaceae bacterium, assembly GCA_902495245.1. GTDB lineage: Bacteria > Bacteroidota > Bacteroidia > Bacteroidales > Muribaculaceae > UBA3263. The sequence continues at coordinate 303,519 of CABUWI010000001.1, read as the reverse complement.
AATTTAAGTACATAGTAATAGTACATAATGACGAAATGTTGCCGCGGTCTTCCTCTCGTTGGCAATTGATTGGTTTACAAAGAAAAAGCGCAGGAATCTGTATCTGTTGCCGTCCTTCTGTTAGAGGCTTCTCGCATTGCCTTACCTATGTTGGACGGCAACGCAGAAGCCCACGTTATATATCACTATAATAACAAGTGCCAACAACTGCCAATAAATACACTTTATATCAGTATATTATAAAATATCGGTTTTGGCACTTATTTGTTATTGTTAGCGTTATTTGCAGAAAATATTTGGTTTGTTGGTGTGTTTTTGGTTCTCGTTATAGTAACAAATCCAAATATTTTTTGTAACTTTGTACTCGGCAACAAATCTGTATGACTATGAAATCTCCCTCCGAAAAGGCGAAGAAGTCGCCTGTGAGAATACGCTTCAAAGACCTGGCCGATGGGTGCCGCTCTATCTACCTTGACATATATTTCAAGGGGAAGCGCAAGTATGAATTTCTAAAACTCTACGTTCACCCCGGCAACGACGAGGACACAGTTCTCGCCAATGCCGAGGCTATGCGCATCGCCGAGGAAGTGCGCCGCGAAAGACTTGCGGAGCTTGGAGAGCCTGAGGTTGCTCCTGCACCTACGACTCCATTAGTTGACACGCCCTCAGACGAGAATACTGCCAAAGCCCGTGTAAAGGCCCGCAGAGCCTCCCGTGAGCCGGTAACGGTGCGCGCCAAAGACCTAAAGGACGGTCGCCAGTCCCTCTATCTCGACATCTATTTCCGTGGCGAGCGCAAGTACGAATTTCTTAAACTCTACACCAATCCCGGCGATGAAGAAGGTAACGCCGCCGTAATGCAACGTGCAAATGCCATTCGAGAGGAACGTATGGCCGAAATCGTGAAGCCTACCGCAGAAGAAAGTGTGACAGAGGAAGAAAAGGCTGAGAAAAAGGTAAAGCACAAGTTCAAGGTGCTTCTCGCATGGCGCCTTCTCCGTAACGGCGACAAATCCTTTTATCTCTATATCCACTTCGGCGAAAACGGAGAGCAGCGTTGTTGCGAGCCGCTTTACCTCTATGCACCTGCCGATGCCTCCGAAGCCGAGGTCAAACGAATCAAGGCAAAAGCAAAGGCCGTCAAGAGGGAGCGCGAGGAAGAACTGCGCAACGGCACATACATACCGAGACCAAGCGCACGTGAGCCTAAGAACGTATTCGACGACACCGACCACTACAAGGAGTTCCGGACAATGCGCAGAGACGAGACCCAGGTTCAGGCAGTTACAACGGAGCTGAAACGCAACAGCAAATCCAAAGAGCCGGTAAGGATTCGGTTCAAGAAGCTCGCAAACGGAAGTGTATCGGTCTACCTCGCAATCAACGTGAACGGCAGACGCACCTACGATTATCTGAAACTCTATCTTGTGCCGGAGACAGACCAGACCGCCAAACTGCAGAACAGGCAGACTATGGAGGCCGTCTACGCAATCAAGGCGCAGCGCATACTCCAGATTACAAACGGCGCGGCAGGTATAAAGAAAGACCTGCGGAACAAGATGCGCCTTGTGGACTGGCTGAAAATCTATCAGGACAGGCAGGTAAACAAAGGCAAGCGCGGCGCGAAGCGATGGGTTCGCACCATGATTTTCGTAATTGAGGGGTACGACGGAGGAAAGGACGCAACCCTCGCCGACATAGACCATCAGTGGCTCACCGACTTTATGATCTATCTGATGAACGACTATGTGACCTACAAGAAAACCAAACTCACAAACGGAACGGTTGACAACTATCTCCGCTGTCTCAAAGCCGCTTTCAATGTGGCGGTAGAGGAAGGAATCATGCCTGCCAATCCCATGCTTGCCCTTGACCGCTCCCATCTCAAAGGCACCACCTACGAGCGCGAGTTCTTGAGTGTCGAGGAAGTGAAGAAACTGATTGACACTCCATGCCGCCGACCAGACATCAAGGGGGCGTTCCTCTTTTCCTGCTTTTGCGGACTTCGCATAAGCGACGTTCGCAGCCTCCAGTGGAAACACGTCGTTACCGCCGGAGAGAAGATGTATCTCAAAATAACGCAGTTCAAGACCCGCCGCCCTCTGTCTATTCCTTTGAGCCGTCAGGCTCTCAGATGGATGCCGGAGCGAGGCGGCGCCGGGGAGGACGATTATATATTCCCTCCGCTTTCAAAGAACATGACAGTGCTTGACGATTGGGCTAAGGAGGCCGGTATCAATAAACACGTAACTTTCCACGTGAGCCGCCACACCTTCGCCACGATGGAGCTTACGATGGGCGCAGATATCTACACGACAAGCAAGCTGCTCGGACATACGAGTGTGGCGACAACGCAGATTTATGCCAAAGTCATAAACAGCAAGAAAGAGGAAGCCGTTTCCCTGCTGGATTCGGCCTTTGAGTAATAGAATTGATGAAGTTGATTTTTAAGGAATCTACATTTTAAGGAATCAAATTGGAGATTCTGATAAAAATGGTTAACTTTGCGGTATCATTAGCTGATTCAGAATAGTTCATCAATATGAAATGGCAGTTGTGCATATAGCTACGCTCAACGAATAGCATTCCAAAAGCTTGCTATTGAGCAACCGACAGGCTTATTTCAAGTCTGTCATATGTTGCATTGCCAATATCCCTTTATTATTTTTACTAAAGCATTCGTTACGCTGCTACCGGCAGTGTAGCTTGTCGTTTCATATTGATTTGAACAAATGGATTATACCTATAAGGAAATCTGGCTCATCGCTTTTCCTGTAATGATGAGCATTCTGATTGAACAACTGATAAACATTACCGATGCCTTATTCTTAGGGCACGTGGGTGATGTTGAACTCGGCGCGTCCGCCCTTGCCGGTATTTGGTTCTTGGCTATCTATATGCTTGGTTTCGGATTCAGTTTAGGGCTACAAGTGGTAATTGCGCGTCGAAACGGAGAACAACGTTATGAGGAAACTGGAAAAACGTTTTTTCAGGGATTGTTCTTCTTGTTGATATTGGCAGCACTCCTTTGTTTGCTGTCCAAAATATTTTCTCCCGTTCTGTTGCAGCATCTTGTAACTTCGCATGATGTCTATAACGCGATTATCAATTATTTAGATTGGCGTATTTGGGGATTGCTATTCTCATTCCCATTCCTTGCGTTACGTTCGTTTTTGGTTGGCATTACACAGACAAAAGCACTGAATTTGGCGGCTTTTACTGCCGTACTGGTAAACATTCCGTTAAACTGGCTCCTGATATTCCGCTTTGATATGGGCATATCGGGAGCGGCTATTGCTTCTTCTTTTGCTGAAACGTGTTCGCTGGCTGTATTGGCTGCATATATATTCCAACACATTGATAAAAAAGTGTATGGCTTATACTGGCGTATTGATATAACGGTATTGAAAGAGGTGTTTTCTATCTCTGTTTGGAGTATGCTCCAGTTCTTTACAAGTGTAGCCATTTGGTTTCTGTTTTTCGTAGCTATCGAACGTTTGGGAGAAACTGAATTAGCTGTATCGAACATTGTAAGAAGTGTTTCCGCCTTATTTTCCGTTATCGTTAATGCGTTGGCAGGTGTCACCAGTTCTTTGGTGAGTAATCTGATTGGCGCAGGTGAAAGGAAAAGAGTTTTTCCGCTTTGCCATAAGATTATCCGTTTGGGATATGCGACAGGCATTCCACTGATTGCTTTTGCGCTGTTCTTTCACCGGTACATTATAGGTGCATATACAGAAAATCCAGCTATCATACAGCTTGCATGGTCGCCTTATCTTGTCATGCTCTTAAATTACTTCTTCGCATTACCCGGTTATGTTTATCTTAATGCTGCAACGGGAACTGGAGCCACCCGGACAGTATTCGTTTTTCAAGTAACAACTACGATTGTTTACCTATTCTGTTTATGGGGATTAGATTCTTGTGATGTTCCGTTAGCGACATATTGGGCAGTGGAATACTTATATGTGATATTGCTTGGTACACAATCCGTTATTTATCTTAAATATAAACAATACTAAGAGCTGAAAGTTATGATGAACAAAATATATCCCCGTAAGGGTGACACGCAAACCGTTTATTTGAACGCTGTCGTAAAAGACCCGTCTATCAAAATAGGCGACTATACCATTTACAATGATTTTGTTTCAGACCCTCGTCAGTTTGAGCAAAACAACGTATTGTATCATTATCCCATTAACCATGAACGGCTGATAATTGGCAAGTTCTGTTCTATTGCTTGCGGCGTAAAGTTCCTGTTCAACTGCGCCAATCATACTCTGAGATCATTATCAACTTACACGTTTCCGCTGTTTTATGAAGAATGGGAATTGGATAAGGCTGATGTGGCTTCCGCTTGGGACAACAAAGGCGACATCGTGATAGGCAATGATGTGTGGATAGGATATGAAGCCGTAATTATGGCTGGTGTCCATATCGGTGACGGGGCTATTGTTGGCACGAGGGCTGTTGTGACAAAAGATGTGCCGCCCTATACTATTGTGGGTGGTGTCCCTGCAAAAGAGATACGAAAGCGGTTCAGTCCTGATATGATAGAACAAATGCAGACTTTGAGATGGTGGGATTGGACGGTAGATAAGATACGGGAGCTTTTGCCTTATCTGCAAGATGGTCGTTTGGATAAACTATAGACAATATGAAATCAATCAAATAAATAAGAATCGCTATGAACAACGGAAACCTACCGTTCTCTCTTTTTGGGTAATTGTCCCCAAAAATGTCCGTGGCAAGCCTCTTGCAACGGGAACATTACTGAAAGGCTTTATCAACTTCTCAATAAAGCCTATACAATCTACCGTAAAGAAGTTGTCGAGTGCCGCAAACTTTACAGCCGTTTCACGACCGACTTCCTGAACGGACACCGTTATACTGATGCCGTCTGTGCAGCTGGCCGAAACGCCCATGAAACTGCAACAGGTATCATCAGCGACCTTCTAAACATTCGTCCAGACCTTGTGAGAGATTATTTTGCAAAACTTCAATTCTCTCATGCTGATGCAGAGCAAATGATAAGCGAACTCAATACAGGGAGGGCTGGTCCGATAGAAACTACTGAAGGGAAGCCTTACTTTATGGCCTCTCTTTCAGAGGCTCAAAAGGCCGCGCTCGCTGTCCTCGCTGTCAAAGTTCAGATATTCAAGGGTGAAATATCAGCTGCTGATATTTCTGCATTACTGGACTGTCAAGTGGCAAAACCTCTCAAATCCGCAAACAACAGGCGAGTGGCAGTCCTTTTCGACGAATTGGCCGATGTGCGACTGATTAAGCGCGACTGGCAGAAAGTAGTTGCCGTTAACAGACTTATACTTTCTTCTGCCGCAGACGCACCGTTAAGCCGCTCTGCCTTATCCTCGGCTTTGGCAGAGGCAAAAACCGAGAACTCCGCAACTACTGTCGCAATCCGAAAGGGTGTACGCCAAGTGGCAAGTATGACAGAATAAGATTCAACAACAACGTACTGAAACTTAAAACCTTGACATTAACCTTGACATCAGGCTAATGTCAAGGTTAATGTCTTATGCTTAGGCCGCAAATCTCTTATCTTTGCGCCAAATTCAAAATCATACCGCATATGACAAAAAACAGACTGCTTGAAGATTTCAATGCCCGGCTCCGAGACTTCGAGAACAGACTTGAAGCTCTGGGTGGAGTTGACGCAATAAACGAGCGTATCGAATCTATCGCTGCTAAACTCTATTCGACAAAAGAGGTGCTTACGTTGGAGGAAGCCAGCCTTTTCCTCGGACTATCCAAAAGTCAGTTATATAAACTTACTGCTTCCGCAGCGATTCCTCATTACAAACCCGGAGGAAAATACATTTACTTCGACTACGCAGATCTGATCGAATGGGTTAGACAAAATCCTGTGAAGTCAAAGAGGCAACATGAACTTGATGCGGTAAGATATGCAACCGCTAAGCCAATTAAGAAACGTTGAACGTAATGACAAACAACGATATTAAACATATTGAGGCGACGCAGCTTAACGCCTTTCTCGACACGCTCACATATTGGGAGAGGGTCGAGTTTATAACCGACGTAACCAAACGTGCCGGAGTAAGGAGGCAGACTTTCTTTAACTGGAAGTGTATGGCCTGTCGCATACCCGAACACGCAAAACAGATAATAGAGAGCGAGGCCGGAGAACGCATCTTTGTTGAAGAACCTGCCGCAACCAATCCGTAACCATGATTGAATCACGTCCTAAATGCGACCCCGACGGTGTATTTTCAGTTAAGAGGACTTGTGCCGAACTTGGCATCTGCCATAAGACCCTGCGCAAACTGCGCCGCATGGGTCTTATATCTCCCTGCAACAGCAATCCGCGCAGACTGAAATACACCGGTCAGTCGATAATCGACTGCTGGGATAAAGCAAAAGAAATATGATAAGCAACAAGACGATAGAGGCTGTAAAAGGTCTTGACATCGAGGACGTGTTGAAGTCGTGGGGGCTGAGCTTCCGCCGACGCGGCTCCACGATGTTCGCCTCTTGCCCTTTTCACTCCGAGAACACTCCCTCGTTCTCCATATCGCCCGGCAAAAACCTGTGGTACTGCCACAGCTGCCGCCGTGGGGGCGACGGCATCAAGTTCTACGAGGAAAAGGAGGGCCTGGACTTCCAACAGGCCGTCGAAGCCATCGCCAAAGCCAACGGCATACATATCGAATACTCTAAGGAGGAACAGACCGACGAGCAACGACAGGCGGCGCAACTGCGCGAGTCAATATTGGGTGCCGTCGCCGTAGCGCATCAGTTTTTCCGGGAACAGCTGCGTGTCGACATGAACGACGAGGCGCGGGCCGCCCGTGAGTATGCCTACTCCCGATGGCCGGAGCAATTCTGCTCAACCTGCGGCATCGGACTCGCCCCCATAGACGGCAAGCTGCTTATGGAATACTGCAAGAGCAAAGCTGTCTCCGAAGATCTGCTCGTGCAGTCCGGCATCTTTCAGAGGGATAAAAAGAGCGGTCGTATATATACTTTGTTCCGCAACCGCCTCGTTATCCCTATCCGCGACCGCTTCGGGCGCGTCATAGCCTTCACAGCCCGCTATCTCGGCGACGCAAAGGCCGATAATGTCGGCAAGTATATCAACTCGTCAAACTCGATGATATTCACTAAGGGAGAGGCCATTTTCGGCATCGACAGAGCGAGCCGTTGCCGCGACGCTCTTTTCTACAATATCGTCGAGGGCGCTCCCGATGTTCTGCGCCTCCAGTCCGTCGGCATGGAGAATGCTGTCGCCACTCTCGGCACTGCGTGGAGCGCCGCACAGTTCGACAGACTGATGAAGCTGACTCAATCAGTCTGCTTTATCCCGGACTCGGACCCTCCGAAAGACGAGCCTTTCGGACCCGGCTTCAAGGCCGTTATGGCTAACGGCGCCGAAGCTCTGCGCCGGGGCTTCGACGTTACGGTGCGCGAGCTGCCTTTCGTCGAAGAACCTGTGCTTGTGCCGATTACCGAAGACGAACTCGAAGCGGCAAAAGCCGACCTTCTCGAACAAAAACGCGATGAAGCCAGGAAAGCCGGTGTAAAACCAAAGGAGCGCGCGGAAATAACTCTCTCCGACGAGGATATCGCCGCTATTCCAAAGGAGAAAGTCGGCAGCGTCATTCTACACAAGAACGATGCCGACGAATACATTCTTTCGCCGGAGATTTACGCCGCCATTCCTGAAAAGCCTTTTATACTGTGGCTCGCCGAAAAGAAATTCGCAGCTTCTTCCTCACTGGCGGAGGAACGCATCATTATCTCCGAAGTCGCAGACCTGCTGCGCCATGTCAAAGATGCGACCGTGGCCGACAGCTGCATCGACGCTCTCGCCGCTATCCACGGCACGGTCAAATCGTGGAAAGGTGCCGTCAGCCGTGCCAAAGGAGAAGCCCGGCAACGCGAGGCAAAGCGCGAGCCTAAGAACGAGATCGAGCGCAAGAAAGAACTTCTGCGCCAGTGCAATCTGAACATCATCGACAACTGCTTCTATACTTACGACGACGAGGGAGAGGCCGTAAGGCTCTCCAATTTCTATCTTGAATCCCTTTACCATATCAAGGACGAAACCAACGGCACACGCCTGTTCCGTATGGTAAACAAATTCAACGAGGCGGTCGAGATAGAGTTCAGGGAGTCCGAACTTTGCTCGCTTACCACCTTTCAGCAGCGTGTCGGCTCCGTCGGCAATTATATATGGCGAGCCAAGATTGACAAGCTCAACAACGTAAAGGAATATCTGTATCGCGGCACTCGCTCAGCCGAGCGGGTCCGCAAGATGGGCTGGGACGGCATCAACGGCTTCTTCGCTTTCGGCAACGGTGTTTTTAACGGCGACCGCTTCATGGCCGTCGATGATCTCGGCATCGTGGAAACCGCCCCCTCAAAGTCGTTCTATATCCCGGCCACATCGAAAATGTACGAGAACAACCACGAAATATATCAGTTCGAGCGGCTTTTCATACATGAAAACCGCAGCGGCATAAAGCTCTACGACTTCGCCGTGCAGCTCGTCAGGGTTTTCGGCGACAACGCCAAAATCGCTTTCTGCTACCTGCTCGCCACTCTCTATCGCGATGTTATCTTCAACCGCACACGACATTTCCCCATACTTAACCTTTTCGGCGAGAAAGGCACGGGCAAGACTACTCTTGCGACCTCGCTCCAGTCGTTCTTTATCCACAGCGTCGACCCGCCCAACCTCGGCGTTACCTCGGTTCCGGCCATGAACGACCGTGTCAGTCAGGCGGTCAACTCCCTTGTTGTTTTCGACGAGTACAAGAACGACCTCGATGTGCGCAAAATCGCATACCTAAAAGGTCTGTGGGGCGGAGGCGGTCAGACCAAGAAGAATCAGAACACGGACGGCATGGCGGCCCAGACCATCATCTCCACAGGGATAGCCTTGTGCGGTCAGGACAAGCCCACACAGGACATGGCACTCTTTACCCGTGTTCTTTTCCTCGCTTTCTCCAAGACCTCTTTCTCCAAGCCGGAGCGCGACGCTTACGAGGATCTTGTCGCCATGTGTTCGCTCGGAAACACGCATCTCACCCTCGAAGTCCTCGGCCATAGGCAGCTTTTCGAGAAGAACTTCGCCAACGCTTACTCCCTCACTAAATCGGAGCTGTCTAAGATTGTCGAGGGCGAGAAGATACACGACCGTATCTTCGGCAACTGGATTATTCCGCTTGCCGCTTTCCGCACCCTCGAATCGGTGCTGTCGCTTCCGTTCAGCTACATCGACCTGCTCACTGTGGCCGTCGCCGGTATGCGGCTGCAGAACGAGACGGCACAGGAAAGCTCCGAGATGGGCGACTTCTGGGAGGCTCTGCAAGGCTTCCATACGCAGGGCCGCGCAATCGACAAGGCGCATTTCCGCATCAAGTGGCACCGCACTTTCCGCAGTACCTCCATGAAGGAGGATATGGTGTTCGCAGAGCCTACTCCCGTGTTGTATCTGAACAGCGCAGCCGTAGCCGGACTTTTCAACGGCAGGGGCGCGGCTAACGCCACTGCCAACCGAAGCAACTGGAGTACGATGCTTTCATATCTCCGCTCGCACCCGTCGTTCCTCGGTCTGAAACAGGACCGCTTCACTATTCTACTCGCAAACGGTACGCCGGATTATACCTTTGAGACCGTGAACGGCTCGCAGGTGAAGAAGCTGAAAGTCAACCGCCCAAAGGCGATGTGCTTCAATTATGCGATGCTCAAGGCGGAGTTCGGGCTTAATCTCGAAACCGAGATTATCAGCGAGACGGAGGAAATCGCAGAGGATATGGAACCTGCGGCTGTCGCCTCCCCATCTCCGGCGCTTCCTCCCAAGACTTCCTCTTTATTCGACCCTCCCGGCAATAAGGGAGATATGCCGTTCTGATACCCGGCATCATCATATTTCTCTCAGGTCAACACTCAGATGTTGGCCTTTTTTATTTTCCAAAACTCCAATCAGAGGAATGCAAAAGCGTATGTTCCGCGAAAGTCGGCGTTGACAATACAGCACCTATTGTATTCCAACAGGTTAAGCCATGTTGCATCGGTTGACAATCGTTGACACTTGTAGTCATTTTCGGCAGACCGAATATTTTCAGAGCCAACGGTTGACACTTCCGGGCCATTACTATACTTACTTATTTTTTCTTTCAAAAGAAGATAAAGTATTGTGATATAGCGGCTTTACGCTTCGCTGTCTGCCTGTCGCTGTCATAGTGGCTCCCGTGTCAACACTGTCAACCCCACGCTTCGCCGCTTCCACATTCCTTTGCATCGTTGCCGAACAAGTCCGGCATCGTGTGTCGGTACCGCCTTATCCCTCCAAATCCCTCTTTATCACGCTTTTGTCGGTTGTCTAATACGCTGATTATCGGTAACTTTGCGTATAACTCTTATCGGTATGTATCTATATCTCGAACTTGAAGATTATCTCGCCCAGTGGTTTATCCACGACCAGGGAGGCAATAATCCCGTGCGCCTCATTCGCGGCTCTATGGAGTGGGGTCTGCTCGAACAGTTCTTGCAGACACCACCGGCGGATTATGTGCCGCAGGTCGGTGGCCCCGGCCTCGTGTGTATCGTGCTTCCGAACTTCCGCTCGAAAGATACCCGCAGCAATTTCTACCTGCCCCCGAAAGCGACCGAGGCGTTAAAGGCGTGTATCCGCAACCGCTTCGATATTGATATGTGGAACGCCCTGCATCGCTTCGCTGCTATCTTTCAGCGTCAGGACAATCTAATATATGCTTTCATGGAGAAGCACGGCATCGACATGACCGAAAAGAACTGGAACGCCATCGCCAAACGCTATCAGCGCAAGCGCGACATATACAAGCGCATCGAACGGCGCAAAAAAAGTTCACAAAAATAATCCCGACCTCAGACCCCCGAAATCGTACAAGTCCGTTTTGTCCTCCCTGCCATTACAACAATGAAAACATCGACTCAGATACTTCCCGGAATAAAGGCTATCGGCTGGATTGACTGCCGACATCTGCCGAGGCGCGTTGACCTCTCGGCTATCTGCGGAATGGCGGTACCTATCCTTACGGATATTCACCCGATACCGTTCTTCGACCAGCCGACCTGCGAGTGCAAGACGAAGAAAGACGGTGCCGGGTACGAGGACACCGCCACCTTGAAGTTCCATACCGGCGGCAGACTTCCTTTCGGTGCCTGTCTCGGTTTTGTCGTTACCGATGTCAACGGCAATTCTTTTCTTATCGGCTCGCTCGAAGCTCCGCGCCCGACTGTCGAGTGCGAACTGCGCACAGGTGTGCCGTCGGGCGATCCTGCCGGATATGCCTACGAGATTAAACACGTCAGCATAAAGTCTATGGTGCCGTGCATCATATAAACCTTTGCATCAATCCCAATCCACGCCGCAGTGATGCGGCACGTCATACAGATTTTGAAGTTTACAATCTCATTTTGCCGCTGGCGCGTGATGCGTCGGCGGTTTTTATATAGACAGGAGCCGCCCCGAACGGCGACCCGACGGAGGGAGCGAGGGGCAGAGGCGGCGTAGCAAAAGGCCGCGCCCATCGGGTAGTTCCACATCAACAGCACGGCTTCGTTGTAGGATTGTCGGGATTGCCCGGTCTTGGCGGTAGCCGACGATGCACCGGGAAAACGCGGGGCACTCCGAAGTCATGCAGACCCGCTCGCCGCAGCAGCCCTTCGGGCGTGGAGTTGTCGGGAACTTTTTTATAGCGGTAAGCGACCACCTGGCCGCATAGTCGCACTTCATTATTCAGATGGCTTCGTCGGCTTCCGGCATCAGGCCCTCGTCTGTCAGCGGTATGCGGTGTTATCCCTCGTGGTCCGAGCCAGGCTATTGTCGTGGGTCTGCCTCGTCTATGTGGAACGCCTTGCAGTCTGGCGGTGTCGCCGTTATAGGCGCAACGGCATATCCACTGCGACACACCGCCGCTGTACTTGCTCAGATTGTAAGCGCCGGCATAGATACTCGTTCGGGCTATCCGGCAGTCGCTCTTTATGCCGTTCCTTTCGGTCAGGCTCCGCCCGTTCCGCGTGTTCTTTATCTGACTCTTGAAGTCGCGCTCTCCATAATTTTCTCCCGGCATTTTCGGCACATCGTGTTCATTAAGTTTTCCTGTCGCAAAGGTAGGGCCGCCCGCACATCTGCACCCTGTGGCTTGACCCTCCGGGATTGCAAACAACATTACATAAATCTCCACCCTACGGGTCGTATTTACCGCTCCGCTTGTAATAACGTCTGCAATTCCGCTTCCGCAGCTCTCCCAATTATTGCAACGTAAAACTTAAAAAATGAACACAATGTCAAACCCTCAAATTCCTACCGAGATGAAATTACTTTTTGGAGAACTCGACATCACACCAACAGTCGAAGAACGACTCGAAGAACTGGGCTACACCGTAGCCGACCTTCAGGAAGCGGTCATAAATCACAAGAGCGACTGCGACGGCCAACCCTCCGTCTATGTCGGCACTTACGGCAAGTACAACGACGGCTCGCTCTGCGGTCTGTGGATTGACCTCAGAACCTTCAACGGCTACGACGATTTTATCGACTTCTGCAAGGCGATCCACGCCGACGAGGAAGACCCGGAGCTGATGGCCCAGGACTACGAGGGATTCCCCCGCCAGTGGTACAACGAGGGCTTCATGTCGGAGGACGACTTCGACAATATCATCGAATACTCGGAGTTGTGCGACAAGCACGGTCAGGAGGCCGTCGATGATTATATGGAGTTCCACGACGAACTCGACGACTTCGAGGAAGCCTACTGCGGCGAGTGGGACAGCGAGGAAGACTTCGCCCGGCACATCGTCTCGGATTGCTACGACCTCGAAAGGTCGATGGGCGAACTCGCCAACTACTTCGACTACGAAGCCTTCGGACGCGAGCTGTTCATGTGGGACTACTCGATGGGCGCGAACGGTAATGTGTTCCGCCGCGTCTGATCTCTTTCCTCCCTCCTTAGGGTCGCCCTTCGGGGCGGCTCTTGTTGTGTTATTTTATTATAATCCAACGGCCTCTATTTCGATCGCCTTCCCTTATCAACTCCCCGATCTCCTGTAATTTAGCTATATCTCGCTCAATAGTTCTATCAGATACACCTAACATTTCTGAGAGTTGAAGTGCTGTAACAAAGGCATTACCTTTTATTACCTCTTTAATTGCACTGCACCTTTCTGCAATTTTCTTTTGGATAGCATTTCCGACATTATCTCCGACATCGTTTCCGACATTATTTCCGACATTATTTCCGACATCGTTTCCGACATCGTTTCCGACATCGTTTCCGACATCGTTTCCGATACGGTTATTAAGTTGTTTAAAATAAGTACGTTCAATCACTATTTGAACACCGCCAAAATGCTCGGTAACTGTCGGAATTGGTAAGCCGTTCTTCTGGAAACCAGTGTATATCTTGTTATATCCACGTCCCCAAGTATCAATAAATCCCGCCTTGAACATTGTTCCGGCAATCTTCGGATTACGAGGGCGCGACGGATGGTTGGCATATAAAGTGTCGGCTGTATATCCTTCAGGGAGAGTGCCGTCATTCCATACCTCTATGCGGTCGTCATAGACGTGCATCTGAATAGCCGGACCCATATAATTCTTATGAGCAATGGCATTGAAGATAATCTCTCGTAATGCCTCTATTGGAATTTCAAGAGATTCATAACGCTGCAAACCCTCAAACCGTACAGGAGAAACAAGATATTTGGCTTTCAGAATGTCCACAACCTTATCGGCCATCTGAATAAGATTACCTTCCACTATATCTTGTATAAGGAGATCTGATTCATCTTGACCGAAGCGCCCAATCTTAAATTCAACGCTATGGAAATACTTTAACGGATTTTTTCCAAACAATAATATGGCTGCATTTTTCAATTTGCCGTTATCATCAATTAGTTGAAGCGATGTCAGAATTTCCTCAGTTGAAGCTGTCTGCAATGCTTCGGGTATGCGTTGCGCTTCAATACCTTTTCTCAAAAAATACTCAATCGAATCGCGGTCGATTTCCTCAATAGTAGCATCTTCAATGCTTACATCATCCCAGGTCTTTCCTAGTTTCCTAAGAAGAAAGTCTTGAAGCGCAGCTCCTTTCAATTCTTGCTTTGTGCTCCCGGAACGATAGTGATAAACCCCTTTGTAAGAGATTGGGATATTACTCGGAGCAATAATAATCTCTATGTAGTCAAGACCTTCCACTTGTCGCAAATTAACATCTGCAACTATACCAAGATTGGTAACAATCTTATTGGGAATATCCTCCATCAGACGTTTACTGTTTTCAACTCCTACAATCTTGTGCGAACCATCTTCGACTCCGATATATATGTAGCCACCATAAGCATTGGCAAAGCCGCATACCCATTTGAGGTATTCGTCTCTCCAGCTCTCCTTATATTCTACATTCTGAGTTTCGGGTGCTTGTAGGGTTGCCATAATCTTAGAATTTGCTTGATTTTATAGTGCAAAGTTACGAAAATTCTCCGACTTTTCGTGTCTTTTACCCTCCTTTTATACAGCGGTAATTTCGTGGCAAACTTAGTTTTGCCATGTCGAAAATCACTTACAACATATCCCTGAAAGGCTACGTCGGAGGCTACGACTTCGACCGCTCCACTGTCGACCGCGAACTCGCCAAGAACGAGGGCAAACAGGTAAATGTGCTTATCGACAGCCTCGGCGGTTCTCTCGCCACCGGCCTGTCTATCTCCGCTGCTTTCAGAAACCACGGCAATGTCAATGTGCATTTCGTGGGACTCAATGCTTCGGCCGCAACCATCGCTTCGCTTGGCGCGGCCCACATCTCCATAGATGCCGGGGCTATGTATCTCGTTCACAAGTGTTCCATGTCATTTTTCGAGTGGGGCAGCCTCAACAGCGACCAGTTCGCCACGCTCATAGCCGACTGTGAGAAGATCAAGGCCGACCTTGACAAGCTCGACCTTAACTGCGCACAACTCTACGCCGTCCGGTGCAAGCGCAAGACCGAAGACTTGCTCGCCCTTATGAAAGTCGGCGGCTGGCTCACGGCAAAGGAAGCTCTCGACTGGGGCTTCGTCGACGAAATAACAGACCTTGCCGATGAACCGGCCCCGAAGCTCACCGACGCCCTCGCCTCGGCTATGGCTAATGCCGGAATACCTATCCCGAATATTCCTGTCGCGGAGACAGAAAAGGAGGGAGCATTTGCCAGGTTCATCGCCGCGCTTACCGCCTTGTTCTCTGCCAAAGCAGAGCGGCAGCCCGATTTCAACGCGCACACCAATCCCATCACAACAGCAATGATAAAGACTTACACGTTTTTGTCGGCTATCCTCGCCGACAAACCGCTGGCCGTGAAAGACGGTACAGCGTCGGTTACAGTGGCGCAGCTCGACGCCATCGAAGACGCGCTCGCAGAGAAAGACCGCCTGTGCAACGAGCAGAAACAGACCATCGCAAACCTGCAGGCAAAACTCGCCAAGACTCCGGCGGAGCCGTCGAAGCAGGTTGTCGAGGACAGCAAGCCCGGCGGCGAACCTGCCCCCAAGAATGATGTCGAGCAGTTTGTCGATACCTACAACTCGGCCCGCGCCCTCTACAACGAAGTATAACCTTAAATCTCCATAACACAATGGCAGGTAAACTCACTTTCTCACTCAAAGAGTATCAGGAAGCCGCCGTGAAGTATCGCGCCGACCTCCTGATGCTCCCCATTATCGGTATCGGCGACACGCTCCAGTTTATGACAGGGCGCCCCGGCATCAGATACAAGGAGCGCGTCGGCAACCTTACGGGCGACGCACAGTTCGCTCCCTATAATCCACGCCGTGCCGTGGACTACAACCTCGGCATCGAGTTCCGAGACCTCGAAACTTTCTTTGGCTCCGTTGTCGCCAACTTCGAGCCTAACTCGGCTATCTCAACGCTTCTCGGCACGGGTGCTACCAAGGGCGACGGTCAGATGACTACGCCGACCGCGCGCCACGTTCTCGCCAAGATTGCCAAGAACCTCTCGGAGCATCTGAACGATGCTGTATGGAACGGCAGACGAAACGCCGCCGGAGATACCACCGCCGACCTTTTCGACGGCTTCGACACGATTACCGAAAAGGAAATCGCCGCAGGGGCTGTCGCCGCCGAGGAAGGCAACTACATGAAGTTCGACGATGCCATCACTGCGGCCAACGCCGTAGACATCGCCAAAGAAATCCTCTTTTCGCTCGACCCGCGCCTCCGCGCCCAGGACCTCTATCTCTATTGCTCGCAGGACTTCGTCGACAAGTACAACGAAGGCTACCTGCTTACCCACGGCGGCATACCTTACAACACCCAGTACGGACAGGGTGCCGTGGAGGGTTCCAACGGCAAACTGAAGTTCTGCCCCCTCTACAACAAGGCGGGGTCGAAGTTCATGCACGTATCCACCAAGAGCAATATGCTCGTGGGCTACGACCAGATGGGCGATGTCGAAAACGTGATGATCAAGGAGTTCGCGCCCTTTATCCTTTCATACATCGCCACTATGTTCTTCGGCGTTCAGTTCGAGACCATCGACAAGCGCCGCTTCAAGACTATCGAAATAACCGTCTAATCCCGCTTCACTATGGCTGTCAAATGTAACTCTATTCAGAAATCCCTCGGCTGGTGTCAGGGTACCCCGGAGCTTCCCGGCGTGAAGCGTCGCATTTACTTCCTCGCCAAGTCGTTCATTCTCGGCTATCCGCAGCTGCCGCGCGATGAACTGGGGCGACCCACTTCCGCAATCCTTGACGGCGAATATACTCTTGCCGCCGATGCGAAGTGGAAGTATATCGACATTCTGCCCGACAAGTCGCAGCTTACTTCGGAGGCACAGGGAGAGCTGCCATCACAGACGCAGCTTAACAAGCTCGTCGCCGTTCACCCCGGCGTGGGCGCGGAGGCTTCCGCCGCTGCCGCCTATATCAACAACACCGACAATGTGTTCATCGTCGAGGACATGAAAGGCAACTTCCGCGTTCTCGGCAACGACAAGTGGCTCACTAAGGCGACTGTCGCCCAGGATCTCGGTCAGGGTGCCACCGGCACGACCTCGACAACTATCAATGTCGAGGCTACCGACGAAGTGCCCGCGCCCTTCTATGTCGGTACGCTCGAAACCGAGGACGGCGACATCGACTGCTCCCGTAAGGCCGCGTGAGTATGGGACCGAACAGTAATCGGCTTGCCGCTTTCGAGGCTCGCCGAGAAAGAACCGTCAGGAAAGGGGCGATTGCGTTGGACGAGATGTTGAACGACATCGAAGTGCCTTCGTTGGAAGCCCCCGACCTCGACGCTTCTTTTACACCCTCGGCTCTAAGCAAAGACCTTTTCGCCGAGAAGAAGCGGGCGGCATGGAAAGAGGCTCAACAGGCGGAGGCCCGTTGCGACTTCGCGCCTAACAAGGTGCGGATTTCCTACCGCAATCCGCAGTTCGGAATCATCTCGCTCTGGAAGAAGTCGCTCTATGGCAGAACCTTGACCGACATAAAGAGCGACCCCGATATGGTAGAGAAGTTTGCCGAGGGCATGAATACCCTTATCAGGCAAATTCTCGGTCATTCGCTCGCTTCCGGCGACTGGGCTATCGTTACATCGCCCAAACGTCGCCACAAGGTCAGAAATTTTGCATCGCTCATTTCTACCCGGCTCGCTGAACTTCTCGGCATACCCTTCTATGAAGACGTTGCCGAGTGCCACTCGAAGCATCGTGTCGGAGCTGTCTTTACCTTCGGCAAAGAACCGCCCAAAGAACGAAACATCATCGTCTTTGACGATTTTGTTACCTCCGGCGCCACGATGATCTCAATGCGCGAGCTGCTAATGCCACTCGGCAAAAACCTCGTGTTTTTTACCGGCATAAACAATAAACTGTGATTTTTCACTCAAAATTTGTAACTTTGCATAACCCTATGGAACTGGGGGTAAGGTCAGTTCTCACAAAATACATAAGTATATGACTAAGGTAACTTATTCGTTGAAAGTGTAGATTGTGTCCCCCAAAAAAGTGGCTCAATCTACACCCAAAATGTAGCTCTGTACTTTTGACAGGGTGCTTATGATTGTCTCGACGGTTGTGGGCATCTTGGCATTAGTCCTCTGAGAGCTATTTTCAGGGCGCTTCGGCGTCCTGTTTTTTTGTCTTTCTATGTAGGTCTTAAACTGACTAAGTTTGCAGAGGAATCAGCAAACTATTTTATGGACCACAAATTTACTGAACAGATAAAGCAGTGGCTCGAAAAGCCCGAAACCGAGCGCGACTATAACGTCGGCGCTCTTTACCTCTTGAAGCTGTCGGGCAACCAAATTCTTTACAAGAATATTGTTGCCGCCCTCGATAAACGCCACGATGTTATCGAGTATCAACTTCAAAAGTATTACAACTTCCGTGTTCAGGCTCTCACTCACGCGCAGGTCGAGGAAATGGCGGCGCAGGTGGAAACCATCGTGGCCGAACATATTCCGCTGGCGGCTAACGCCGACCAAAATCCGGCAAAGGGCCGACGTGCCGACCACGATTCTTTGCCCGATGAAATCAAGGCGAAGTACGTTGAGAACCTTTCGCTTCTCCAACGTATGCGCGAGCTGCATCTGCGCCTACGCTCGCTCTCGCTTGAAAACTCCACCTGCCCGGACTCAGAGCGTTATCCGTTCCTCAAAGAACTTATATCGCTCGACAAGAAACTGCACGCAAACTGGGAGGCTTACGACCACTACGTTGCACCCAGCCCCGGTGCCGTTCCCTCGCGATCGCCCATGGGCAAACGCTCCGCCGCAGGTGCAACTAAGAAACCCATCAAGAAGTCCGCAGAATGAAAAGGAGCGCCAACATTACCCAAATCCTTCGTCCGTTGAAAGAGACGCCGTTTCAGGCTTACCTTTCAAATGCCGTGCAGGTTGCCGACATTCTCGAATGGATTTTGGACCAGGTCGGCATCGCCGAGGTATGGCAGACTTCTTTCTCTATCTCCGAGGAATTTCTTCGCCGCTTATTCTTCATTACTAAGGATAAAAAGGTTTCCCGTATTAACCTTGTGCTCGACCATAAGGCAACCAACAAGACGCTCAAACTCTGGGCGTTCATCACACAGGTTATCGAACGCACCTATCTTGCCGACAACCATAGCAAAATTTTGTTGGTGCAATCCGAGCGAGGCGACACGGTCAGCGTCATTACTTCGCAGAACTTGACCCGTGGCAACCGCCACGAGTCTGCGTTTATCTCCACCGATAAAGCCATCTTCGACCGGCTCCAAGAGCAGGTCAACGATTTAATAACCAATCACAGCGTACCACTCCATGATTTATTCAGAGAACGACTTGCAGCAGATTGAGAAGTTCGCCTCAATCTACCTCAAAATTTCCGACATCGCCGTAATACTCGACATTCCGGCTGATGTGCTTCGCGAAGACATCGCCGACCGCTCCACGGACGTTTCCAAGGCGTACCGCCGTGGAAAAGCCGCCTCAAAGGTCAAGCTACATTCACAGGAAATGATGCTTGCACAAGTCGGATCGCCGCTCGCTATCGAGAACGCTCACCGCAATCTGCTTGACATGGAGGACGACGAGTAATCGCTATGTCATATCCCAACGCAATAGAAGTTTGCCGCGCCGAACTCTTTACCAAAGAAGTAGAGTTGCGCGAGCGTTATCCTGGCCAGATGGTCGAGAAAGTCTTGCGTGTCCGTGAGATGTATAACTGGTTCATCGCCAACCCCGACGGCACAGACCGCGAGTTTGTCGCCGAGGTTTGCCAACGCCACAACATACATCGCACAACGGCGTATTCAGACCTTGCCGTGGTGAAGTCGCTGCTGCCGATGCTCGGCTCCGCCTCACGCGACTTCCACCGTTGGCGCACCAACGAAATGCTTATCGCCACATACAAGATGGCGGAGAAGCGCAAGGACAGCAAGACTATGGAACGTGCCGCAACCGCCTACGGCAAACTGAACCGCGTTGACCTCGAAGACGAACAGGCAATACCGCTCGACCAAATCCTCGTGCAACCGTTCACGGCTACCGATGATCCGCGTGTTCTCGGCATCGAGCCTATCCCCAACATAGCCGAGAAAATATCGGCCATGATTGAGAAATACCGCCGTGAAACTATTGATATTGAAGATGTCGAATTCGAGGAATACGACCTTGAACTTGATACTTTATTCCCTGATAAACAAGAAACCGACCCCGACGATGGCCGAGAAAAAAGTTTACTTTAACAAGCCCCAACGCCTCACACAGCTCATCGGAGCGAACACCACCGTTATCGTCGCAGGGCGACGCACCGGCAAGACGGACAGCATCGCTGCTCCGTTTGTTCTGCGCAATATGCAGCGTATGCCCGGCTCGACAGGCGGTATTGTCGTGCCGACCTTCAAGCACGGATTGACAAATACCATTCCGGGGCTGCTCGCCGCATGGAAACGCTGGGGCTTCATCGAGGGCATACACTATGTGGTAGGGAGGAAACCACCGAAGTCCTTCCGTCAGCCTATCATCGACCCGAAAGATTATGAACACGTCATATCTTTCTACAACGGGTCGGTCGCCGTGATTATATCCCAGGACCGCCCCGGCAGCTCGAACTCGCTCACGCTCTCCTGGCTGCTGGTCGATGAAGCCAAGTTTATCGACTACTCCAAACTTAAAGACGAAACGCTTCCGGCCAACGGCGGCATAAAGTCGCACTTCGGAAAGCACTCCTTCAATCACTCAATTATGATATTGAGCGATATGCCGCAGACCCAAAAGGGCAGTTGGTTCCTCCACTACCGCGACAAGATGGACCCGGAGCTGATACATACCATTGAGGCCACGGTCTACGAGATATGGCGCATCAAGGAGCGAATACGCATTCTCAACGCCAAAGGCGCGGCGGTGCCTGCTTATCTCAAAGGCTACCTGCGCCGCCTTGACCGCGACCTCAATAAGATGCGCTCCGTAGCAGTCTACTACCGCGAGTATTCCTCAATCGAGAACTTGCAGCTTCTCGGAGAGAATTACATAAAGCAGATGAAGCGCGACCTTACACCTTTGACCTTCCAAACCTCTATCCTTTGTCAGAGGATCGGAATTGCAAAGGACGGTTTTTATTCCTCGATGCGCGAGGGGCACAAGTACGAAGCCAACGATAATCAGTACCTCGATACCCTCGGCTATGATTACGACTTCTCGACGCTCGACGCCCGCGCCGACAAGGACGTTGACCCCGATGCGCCCATCTGCATAGGCATGGATTACAATGCCAACATTAACTGGATTGTCGCCGGGCAACCGCGCGACCGCCGCCTCAATATCATCAAGAGCTTCTACGTCAAGTTCGACCGCAAGATACCGGCACTCGTCGAGGACTTCTGCCGCTATTACGCCGCCCATCGCAACAAGACCGTGGTCTACTATTACGATACAACGGCCCTCGGCTCAAACTATGCCGTCAACGACCAGGACTTCCATTATAACGTGGTTAAGGAGTTCGAGCGGCACGGCTGGCGCATCGAGTCCGTATACCTCGGAAACCCGATGCACCACGACGAGAAGTATCTTCTCATCAACAACGCCTTCGCAGGAAAGCAAAGGCTCATGCCGTTCATCAACCGCTCGAATAACGAAGACCTTATCCTTGCCATTCAGTCAGCCGGTGTCTCCAACGGGCGCAACGGCTTCCGCAAGGATAAGTCCGGCGAAAAGCTCGCCGAGTCCGAGGAAGACCTGCTCGAACACCGCACCGACGGCACCGACGCCTTCGATACCCTTTACATCGGCTGCGAAAAATTCCCCTATCACGACACTTTCGCCCTCTCCGTGTCGGGCGTATCGTAATTTGAAATTTTTTCTCGCCTATACGCTCGTTCTCAAATATTTTCGTTAACTTTGCCGATGGAAAGGTTTTACCGCTCCACGACATTTTGGAAAATAAGAAGCGTTATGCTTATCTTGTGATTTGAGAACGTAGGAAATTTTCAACCGAGCAAGGATAGCATAGTGGTTCTCACGCATATTGCGTGGGCCGCTATTGTTACATCTGCTCAAATGGTTTCCTACGACCTTCAAATCACGACGTAGCATAGTTGGCTCACGTTTTCTTTAATTATTCTCTCCACTGAGCCAGTGGAATAATGTTTGTTGATATGAACAAATTTATCATTACATTATTGATTGGCATAGCACTATCAATGACGGCTTGTAGCGATGACAACACGGTGTTCAACGAACCGACCCCGATAAGGTCTTATGAATCCGACGCCGAGGTGCTTTCACAGTTTGTCGAGGTGGATAGCCGGACAGGGCTGTTCTCCATCAATCCGGACAAAAAGGTTACGGCAACAGATTATGTCGTAAACCGTTCCAGGGAACATCTGGAAGAAGTAAGTTCCATAAACCGAACCCGCTTTGAGGGTGAGATGGCACAGGCAAACAATCTGATAAAGGCTTATACAAAAGCCGGAAATGCCAGCGTCATTTACACTACCCGTACATCAAGCTCGGCAAGGAACAATGAGAGAGGAGCAATGTGCCTGTCAAAATCTCAGTTATACAGTATAGACGGGAGCACTGTGGCCCGGCTATCGGTATCTGACGAAGAAATATATAGGACAGGATTCTATTCAAATGGTAATAACCGACTCACAATAAGTTCTGACAATACATCAATGTTCTATGTAGCACAGATTTCATTCGTTACCTCTGATGAAACCAATAAAGGAACAATCCTTTTAACAGGAGTCGGAAGGAACTCATTGCCTTATATTTATTCCCTTTCATTACCGGAGGTCAACGGAGAGTATCTGAACATACAAGGAAAATCCCTAATAGGAAACGGTAGTGTAACAGTTAATATTTCGGAATGAAACAGATTCGGCTTTTCATATCCATACTGGTATTTGTGTTCCTCGCATCGTGCGATGAACGCACCGGCTATTATGATACCGACCAGAAAGAAATTATTTCCCTTATTACCGGCGTTGAATGGAAACAAACCTATGAACATATGCCTAACTTTGAGCCGACAGAATACAATGAAGAAGGATGGATCTATCATTTCAATGCCAACGGTACCGGCTCTTATAAATGGATGAATTGGAAAGATGGCACAATAAACGGTGAAACAGTATATTTCCGCTGGACTTTCACCACTGATAACTTTTCAGTAATCTATATTGACAAATCGGAATGTTTTTGGCTGATTGATAAACTTACGCCCTCTGAATTGACTGTGAAGAGAGCTATGCAAGACCCTATACTTTATCCAAATACAGATAAGACAGTTTGTAAATTCATGCCTATATAATAAATTAAATGTTACTCCTCGCAGAGATGGTTCTACAATTAAATCGGTTAGCATATTTAAGTATAGTATTAACGTAATGCAGTGGCTTTGGAGTTGCGGCAACGCCGCCGCGCTTTCGTGTCATCGACCCATAGGGTCGCTTTGGCGTTCAGCCAAAGAACTGCCACGGAGCTTATAATCTCCGCCGTTCGGCTTCTTATCGCTTTAGCGCTTTCGCAGAAAGAATCGCATAACTCAACTCATACAGCGAGCTTAGACACCAACTATCCGTTGGATCTAAGCTCGCTTTTCTATGCGGTATTGTTCCGGCAACGGCGACTTTCATTTCAGATATAGGAAGTTACCGTGCTTTATGCCCTTTGAGGGGGGATTTTACCAACTGAAACACTGAATAGTATCGTTGCATCGACTAATTATTGAGGCGATTGTCTTATTCTGGACTTCCTATGCACAGGCTTCACAGCTAAGATGTTCCGCTTATGCCGTCAAGTGATTACACGGTGTAGATGTGTATTTAGACCGGAGCGGTCGGCGTTCACTGCCAAATATGCCTTGCAGGTTACATGGTTCGGGATTTTGCCGGGGCGTTCCGCGAGGAACTTTCCTGATAACACGCTCGGAGGCACATTGTATTTACATCGCGAAGTTAGCGTCTTTATCTCCGCTCGTCAAGGGCAAGACACGTTCACCGCGACAATCTTCCTTTTTTAGTCTATGCCGAAAAAAGAGTATTGCCTTGTGAACCCTTGTCGGCTAACGTGCCTGCGGCACTGATGGGTCAGCCGCATATTCTGCAATGTAAAACAAACGCGCCCCGGCGCACAGTAAAAACCCTCTTAAACTTCAAAATCATGACCCACGTAATGAACATATTCGACAGCTCTCTCAACTCCAACCGCAAGCTCAAATATTATTCGGTAGAAGTAATCACTTTCGACGGCGACAGCTACACTGAAGAAGTGGAAGCCCGCAGCGCAGAGGAAGCCCAGGAAATCGCCGCAGCTCAATTCGATAACGTCGATTACACGATGGTTCAGGGCTGCTTCGCAGGTTGGTAAAATCTTCTCCCCCTCAAAGGGTGGCTGTCCGCCGGGGCAGCCTTCTCTTTTGTTCATCTGTCGCCGTTGCCTCCACGCATTTGTCTGTCGGCTTTCCGCTACCGCCTCCAAGCCGATATAGCGGCCTGTCCCTTTGGCCGTGGTACCGACGGGCAGGTTCGCTCACGCGACATCCGGGCAGACCGCCAGACGCTTCCCGGCCGGTTTTCTTCTTCGGTGAACAACCGTGCATCAATACATCTTTTCGGGAGGGTTTGCCATAGCTGATTTTGTCGGCGGCTTCCGCGGAGGGGTGTCGGGGATTTTCCGCTAAGTCCGCGCCGCCGCACCGGCCAACAAGGTATCGGCGTACCGCGTCGGCTATCGGCATTATAGATTCCATCTGCCCCGTTTTGTGTCAGGGTTGTTGCACCGCCGTTCGGCTGGTTTGACTATCGGCAGCGACGGCAACTGCCTCCGCTTGCCTCCGACTCCGGCGTTCTCCGTGTTCCGGGGGCAGCTCCGCACCGGACACAAGCACATACAGCATACAGCGTCGCTTTGGGACTCAACCGCAACCGCGCAGTCGTCGCCACACCATCGGCAGACGTACCTTTTCACGTGCAGCCCCGACGAGTGCGGAGTGATGCCGGGCATCGACAGCGGAGGCTTTTTGCTGCACAGACGCGAAGCGTTCCGGCTATCTTCCCTGCGGTTTGTTTTCTTTTGCCTTTTCCGCATTTGGAGGATATGAACCGTGGCTTATTTTTCCTTCACAAAGTTAGGTCGCCAACTCACCGCTCTCTAAATACAGGTGTGCGCTCCGCGTTTCCTCGGTTTTCTCTGCGTTGCAAACACGAGATAAATATTTGTTCGGGTTCAAACAGCTTCCCACCTGATTGTTCGTAAAAATTAAGGGCCTCGGCTCACATCTCAAACCCCAAACACTTCAAAATCATGGCAAAGAAAACTAAAAAATCCGCAGAAAAGAAAGTCGCTCAGAACGCAGCACCGCGTCGCTCCGCTAAAAAAGCCACAACTCCCGCTGTCGAGACCGTTCCGGCCATCACTCCCAAGCTCATCGTGGCTCAGCACAAGTTCAACCGCTGGTACGTCTACTTCAAGGGTGTAGCCCCCAAGGACAACGTCGGCTGCGGCTGCAAGACAGCCAAGAGCGCAATACGCTATATGCACCTGCTCAAAGCCCGATACGGTGCTACCATATCCCAAAACATCTACGAACGCCTCCAGTTCGAGGCTCAGCGAGAGGGTTAAGCCCTCTCGCTTCTCTCTCCCGATTGTCAAACCTTTTAATTCTCACGACGATGCAACGAAAATATACTTGTACCACAAAACAGGGCAGATGGGATTTCTTTGCCGACAACGATATTGACGCGGTACGCCTTGCACTTTTCTATTGTTGGCGCGACGGCGAGGACTTCGTAAGCATCAAATCCCCGAACAATCACACCCTCCGCATCTGCCTTATCGACAATCATAACTCAATACAAACCCTTTAATTCCCGAAGCAATGGAAATCAAATACGGCAAGTTCACCGAACAAGAGCTGCAAGTAATTCTCGACGCAGCACGTACAATCAACTACGCCTTCGGCACTCAGTTTCCGAGCTACAAAGAACAGTTGGCCCTTCTGATTGAAGACCTGCATTTCCGCGTTATCAATCAGATAGTCATTCAGGCGCACAACGCCCTTCGCTCGAAATACATCGCGCGAGGCATCGACCCCGACGCACCGGACTTCGTGCCCGATCATTTGGAGAAATGATTTCTCCAAACCGTCAGTATAGCGGTTGACCCTCCGGGGTTGACCGCTCTTTCTCTGTCTTTTCCGTGCCTATGGGGCAAAGCTACCTTTGCATCATGGCACACCGCATCACTTACAAGCCTCCGGGCAGACTCCTTTCTTCGGCTGTCGGCGAACTCACTGTCGCAGTCGACGGCGATTCTGTCGATGTTACGCTTACCGCCCCCGGCGGCATCGTAATCCTCTCGGAGCGTTACTACCCCTACGGCGGTTATGTAACGCTCTATGATCTCGGCTCGCTTATCGAGGCCGAGATGCGCACGTCGGGTCTATCGACCGCCGACTTTACCCTCCGGGTGTTCTCCGACACACAGAACAACAAGGCAGACTCCTGTGTGCTTCATATCCTTTACTGCGACCGCTTCACGGTCTGCACGGATATTCCGGCATTTCTCCGCGAAAACTTCCTTACCACGCTCTCCATGCGCCGTGTCGCCCCCGGCTCCACGCTCTCCCTTTTCTTCTACGCAGAACAGGGGGAGAGCATAGCTTACAATGTCGCTCACTCCTTCCGCAAAACCGGTTCCGACACTATCTTCCAACATACAATCATCGCCGACAGCGGCAAGACTGCCGCATCGTCGGACGTGGTGCAAATCAACATCTCACTATCCTCTGTCATAGCCGACGCAGTTTCTTTCGCCACCGCAAGGCTCGGTGACATTACGCTCCTGTCGTTCACAGTCCGTTGCGGTCAGCGGTCAATCTCATGCTTCGTTGACTATTCGCTCGACGACCGCGAGACGTTCTTCTTCCGCAACTGCTTCAACGTCTTTGACTTCGCCACTTTGCCCGTTCTCACTACGGCAAAGACAGACGTCGACCGCTCCCTCGCCGTCATAAACGGCAAGTCCCAGTTCTACAACCAGTCCACCGCCAAGACATACGAAGTCGAGGCAACCCGCCTCACTTCCGACGAAGCCGGGTGGATAGACCAACTCTTTTCGTCATACGATGTATTCCGCATCGAGCCGGACGAGACAAATCCCGACGAGCCGCTTGTGCTTACACCGGTTCTCATTACCGACTGCACCTGCGAGATACAGGACGGCGACGAGAAACTTAACACCGTCAAGTTCACATGGCGACATACCGACAACCGCCCCATAGTGCGTCTGTCTGCCTCGCCCGGCATTTTCACATCGCCCTACAACATAGTCTATTCGTAACCAATGGCTCGCTCGATACACATATCTACTGCCCGCACCATGCTCAACTCCGGCGACCCCGTCGATATTTCCGTTTGGAAATCCGACGGCTCTATCCTGGAACTGCGTAACGTCATTTCTCTCCGTTACTCGTTCTACGGAGGCTGGAGGAACATAAAGATACTTTCCTCCGGCGAGTGCCGGAAGATACGCGACTGCTGCATCTTCCGCGTCAATGACCTCGAAGTATTCCTTTGATTTTTCGCAAAATATGTGTAATTTTGCGTTATGAAATTCGACCACATAGCCCTATATGTCTTTGACTTGGAGCAAGCCAAAGACTTCTTCATGCAGTATTTCAATGCTTCTGCGAATGATATGTACCATAATCCTCGCACCGGGTTAAAAACATATTTCCTTTCTTTCGACGATGGCGCAAGGTTGGAAATAATGCAGAGACCTGATGTTGATCCAACTCCTTTTAACGAGTTCCGTCAAGGTTATATCCATATCGCTTTCAGCGTAGGTTCCAAAGATAATGTTGACACATTAACACGCCGTTTGGAACAGGATGGCTATAAAGTGTTGAGTGGACCACGCACAACAGGTGACGGCTATTATGAAAGCTGTGTGCAGGGCTTTGAAAACAACCTTATCGAGATAACCGAATAAGCGTCTTTTCGCTAAACTCATACGGTCCATATCTTTGCTGAAAAATCAGTATTGATATGGACTTTTCTTTTTCCGACCTTAATTTTAACTCCGTCGAGACGCTTCCGGGCTTCGAGGCCCGCGCCGCGTTCACTGTCAATTCCTCGTCCGTATTCAAGGAGGACGTGGATATTGTGCCGACCATCGTAGACGATACACTCTCGTATGTGCCGTGGGGCGGCGACAATCAGA
The DNA here is from genome assembly GCA_902495245.1 of uncultured Porphyromonadaceae bacterium. Taxonomy (GTDB): domain Bacteria; phylum Bacteroidota; class Bacteroidia; order Bacteroidales; family Muribaculaceae; genus UBA3263. The sequence continues at coordinate 275,285 of CABUWI010000001.1, read as the reverse complement.
TGCCTTTCGACTTGCTCGCTCTCGTCGAGAAAGACGAAACTCTGGCAACCTGCCAGTGTTTCAACGCCGAGGTATGCTACGGTTCGGGACTGCAATACTGCGTCAAAGATTCGTCAGCGGCGACTCGCCGCGCTGTCGATGACTTCCTCCTTGACAATGACCTCGCCGCTTACTTCCTCGGCATTTGTCAGGATTTTAAGCACTTCGGCTTCGCCGTATCGGTGCTTATTCTCAATGAGGACGGCACAAGGATTGTGCGCCTGTTGAGAAAGGAAGCCTGCTATTGCCGCTTTACGCCCGCCGACGCTCACGGTCGTATTTCCAAAATCCTTTACGCCAACTGGCGCAAATCAATATCCGCTCGCGCCGATATTGAGGAAATCGACCTGCTCGACCCGGCTTCGTCCTGGCGCGATCTGCAAGACAGACTCGCCAAGAAATCGGGCAAAGTTCGCAAGTTCGCCATCGTCAGCCGTATTCCGACCGTCGATAGCACTTACTATCCCATTCCTTATTATGGTGCGTTGTTCCGGGGTAAATGGTACAATATAAAGCAGCTTATCGGCATCGCTAAGGAAGCGAAGCTAAAAAATTCAGCGCCGATAAAGTACCATATCGAGGTCGGGGCGAAATATTGGGAGTCCATATTTCGTGCCGAGGGCATTACCGACCGCCGCAAACAACAGGCTCGCATCGTCGCCGAGAAACAGCAGATTCTCGACTTCCTCACTGGCGCCGAGAACAGCGGCAAAGCCTGGTTCTCGACTTTCTATGTTACACCCGACGGCAAGGAGCAGCACGATGTTGTAATCAACAAGATTGACGACAGCAAGGAGGGCGGCGACTGGGAAACCGACATACAGGAGGCTATCAATATGATATGCTTTACTATGCGTGTGCATAGTAACCTTGTCGGTTCCGTGCCGGGCAAGGCGCAGTCCAACAACAGCGGCTCGGACAAGCGCGAGCTTTACACCATAGCCCAGGCCTTGCAAAAGCCTTATCACGACCTGCTCTTTACCGTGCATCGCATCATAATCCGATTCAACGGCTGGCAGGGCGTTCACCCGGAAATACCCTTTATCCAACTTACCACGCTCGACGAGCATACCGACGCAAAGCAAGTGAAACTCCCCAACGCAAACGACAATGGCAAAGCTGATAACGACTGATGCGCAGTTGCGCTCACATCTTCCAAACATCATCGCCTCGGTCAAGGGCGAAAGGCCCTTTATCGAAAGGCTAACGCTCTTTCTCGACCTCGCCGAGGACTGGGCCAGAACGACTTTCACTTCCGAAACCACCTTTAACACCATCTGCGGCTACACCGACTCGAACCCGCTTAAAGTCCTTACTTCGCGGCTCGTTGTCGCCGACGCTCTGCGCCGGGCCATTCCATCGCTTGACATCGTGCTTTCGCCTAATGGCTTTGCGGTGGTGAATACCTCAAACCTCGCTCCGGCATCTAAACCGCGTGTCGACAGACTCATAGGCTCGATGCTGAGCCATCGCGACGATTGCATCGCCGCTCTCTTGCCCGGACTCGTCGGGGCATCGAAATGGCTCACAACTTCACAGGCTGATTTCTTCGGCGCGACACTTTTCCCCGACCTACGCATAGTCGATGCAGTCGGCGGAGCCACCGGCTCCAAGTGGGACCGTTATCTGGAACTGCGCCCGCAGGTCATAGACCTTGAGGCATCGCTGGCCGAAGAATGGTTGTCGCCGGAACTTATGGCAGCGCTCCGCTCCGAAACCCTGCGCGGAGATCTGCCCGAAAAGCGGCACGAAATTGTCAGGCAGGTAAAAGCGCAGGTCGTGGGCTACCTGCGCGGCGGGTCGTTCAACTCGCGGAGGCTCGCGGACATCGTGAACTATATCCGGCAGAACGCCGAATCTTTCGAGGAATGGCATAAGTCGGAAACCGCGAAGTTGTTTGCCCCTCCCGTTTTCAGAAATGAACGAAAAGCCTCCGGCTACTTCTTTTAGCGGCAGGGGGCGTTACAGCCGTCGGTGGAGCTACGTCGCAAGGGGCTTCTGTCGGTCATATCGCATCGGAGTTACGGCACGAGGCTCTGATTTTCCTTTGCAAAGTTAGAATATGCGTCAGCAGGTCAAGGGCAAGACAAGTCCGCACTGAAAATCTTCCTCTTGCAGAGAGTATTTTCCGGCAGACCCTTGACTCTCTCCGCTTCCTATGCACATTCTTTGGTTTGCGCGTAAAATCAAAAGTGCCTCGGCACATAACTCTAAATCAATTCGATATGATACAATCCGACAAACTACCCGAACAGAGCGACTTCGCCAATCTCACCGACTACTCGCTGCAACGCCCACAGGGCATGAAAAGATTCTATGTGTTCGTTCACTTCACAGACGATTCAACCTGCCTTTGGTCTAACATCTTCGCTCTCGACCGACGCACAGCCCATCTTCTCGTTATCGAGAAATTCAACGACTGCCTCGACTACATCGGCAGCATCAACGTTCACGAGTCTGAATATTGAACGACCCGATCCACCTCCGGCGGCTCCCACTTCGGGAGCTGCCGTTGCTGTCTTTTATGCGGTCTGCGCTTTACCGTACTTTCGCAGTACGATAAAGCACTTTTTATATGCAGACAATCTCGATTAACTTCATCGTACCGCATGGCTGGTACGAGCTTTCGGATAAACAGCTTCGCTTCGTTTACCAACTTCTCGCCGACAACTTCGCAACCGACGAGATTAAGACCCTTTGCTTGCTCCAGTGTAGCGGCACAAAGGTTATAGGCCGTCAGGACTCCGGGGCTTACCTTCTCAAAAAAGGAAAAATCCTTTTTGAGGTTACGCCTTTGACCCTCGCCGAGCTGCTGCCGCATCTCGACTGGCTCGGCTCAATCCCTACGGTACCTGTCAGACTCTCGAAAATCAACCGGCAACACGCTCTCCCGGCAGACTTCTCCGAAGTGCCGTTTGAAACTTTCATTATCTGCGACAACCTTTATCAAGGCTATCTTCAGACGCAGAACGAAGACCTACTCGACCAACTCGGCGCTACGCTCTACGGCAAGTCTATGGCTTTCAAGCCATACGAGCGTATCAGCATCTTCTACTGGTTCGCCGCGCTCAAAGATACCTTCTCACGCAAATTCTCGGATTTCTTTCAGCCAATCAGCGCCGTCACCGGCGGCAACCTGCTCGGCTCTCCCGCGCCCTCGGTCGAGGACGCTATGAACGCTCAGATCCGTGCGCTCACAAAGGGCGACATCACAAAAGAGAAAGAAGTCCTCGCCCTCGATACACACCGCGCCCTCACGGAGCTTAACGCACAGGCGCGTGAGTATAAGGAGCTGAACGCCAAAACGCAATCTAAATGACAGCGCAGCTCAACGGAAGATGGAACGCGGCGGCTTTCTTTGAAAACCTTACCGCAACCAACCGCCTCGCCCGGCAGGAAGGTTTTACCTTCTGCCGCGTCAGCGGTCTTGACGGCTTCGAGGAAGCGGTCAACGAAGCGCAGACCCAAACCGCCTTCGTCTGTGTCAGCGATATTGCCGACGGCTATACCGAGTTGAACAACACGCCGCGCACACGCCGCGTCAAAACCGTATTTTTCGCTATGCGCCACGCCGCCGAGGATATGGCGGCTCGCGCCGAGTGCATGGAGATCATGCGCGAGTTGTTCCGGCAGTTCATGTCGCGGCTTCTCCCCGAAAAGGTCAGGCTGGAGCAGAACTGCATCTACCTCGACCCCCGAATATCGTTCAACGAGATTGACCGCTATTTTTTCAGCGGAGCCGCCGGGGCATATTTTCAGATAGCCGTCGATGTGTTCACAGATTTAAGATACAACCCCCAAGAGTGGACTGAACAATGAACGGAACGGTAAAAGATAGCGTTGAGCAACGCCGCAAATATGTTACGGCGTTCAACGCCACTATGGTTAAGATATGGCGCGAGCAAATGGCACTCTTAGGAGTAATAGACACAGGAGCCCTTTACCGCTCAACCATCGGCATATCCATGACCGCCGACGGCAAGTTCATCGACATATCCCTCGAACAGGCATTTAATACCTACGGCCTTTTCGTCGATTATGGCACAGGGCGAAATACTCCGCGTGGCAACCCCGGCGACATCGGCCGCGCCAACGGTCGCCACCGCAAGCGTTGGTTCTCTCGCAAGTATTTTGCCTCCGTGATGAACATTCAGGAATTTTACGCCGACACCCTCGGCCAGGAGTTCTGCCGTGCCATATCCAACGCTCTCAATCCCGACATCATGCGCCGTGCCGTCACTCTCTGAGTGTCTTTTCGGGCGCATAATCATAGCCATAACTTTGCGAATAAACCCATACACTCGTAAACCCATAAACCGCGCCACCGGCGCATAATGTTATGGCTATTGATACAAAATCGCTCACTCAAATTATTACCGAGTTCCGCAAGTTACAGGCCAAAGACTCCATAACCCCGGAGTCGTTGGGCTATATTCTGCAACGCATCGCAGACCTTCTCGCCACCGCCGGAACCTCGGAGACACAGGCTATCCTCGGAAACTGGTACAACGCGCTCTCGAAGGTCAGCCATACCGCCGTCTGCAAATTGCAGCAAGGCCCGGCTGACCGTAATTTCGTAAGGCTCTCGAACACGTTCATCGACCTGCTCACAGGTCAGCAGATGACAAACGAGAACGCCACAATAATAAATATGGCAACCACCGAGCGCGCCGGGGCGATGAAAGCGCAGCAGGTCGTTGACCTTAACAACACCCGACGCGCCGTTGCCGACATCGAAAAACTTCTTGATGTGATCCAGACCAAACTCGGCATGACCGAAGGCTCCAAAGGTCTGTATAACACAGCCCAGATTTCCTGTGTCGTTCAAAACGGACAGTTGCTCGTCCTCGGCGCACAGCAGCTCGTCAAGGAGGGGTATGTGCCTTATATCTTCCGTCCCGTCCGCAAACGCAATCCATTCAAGGACAAGGACGCGACCGCTGAGCAACTGGCCGCGAAGAAGTATTGCTCCGTAAAGAAAGGCTGGGGTGTGTTCGGCTCTATGTATGCCGTGAAACTCAACGGCTCTCAGGTTATGTTCTCGACCGGGCCGCACAATCTTCTATGCACGGAAAAGCAGCCGGGGTATTCCGGTTCGCCTCAGTATTTCGTGTCCCACAGTGTCGACAAGGAGGGAAACAGGACTTTCGGCTGGGGGCGTTCCTCGGTGCATTTGCTTGACCGCAACCTCGCAAAGAAGACATCGATGAAAAAGGAACGCATGATACGGCTGCGCTTCGGAATCGGTTTCGCAAAACCGATTTATCCCGGACGCGCCGCCATCACACCGGCCAATCTCGCAAGCTCGCTCGCCGAGTTCTATCTGATCTACAATCCCGCAACCGAAAAATGGACTTTCGGGAAATAAAAAGAAAGCCCGAAGCTGACGCTCCGGGGGATGCTATCTTTTATTCTTCTCAACTGAAAGCCCGCAGGGGGTTGCTATCATCGATACGTCGCACAGGAAAGCCGCAGTAAAAAACTACGAGGGTGCTATCCGGCATCTGTCAGAGGTATCCACTTTTCTTAGCTTGGCTTCACTTTCGTTCAGAGGTGTCCGGTCAGATTAGCTTGGTTTCACTTAACAATACGCAAAGATAATACTTTTTCTCCACATACACAACTCTTTAACCAACAAAATCATGAATCTCCACAAACATAAGCCTACAATTCAGCTTCTATCCGCAATTCTGCTGATAGTGGTAGGCTGCGGCCTCCTGATTTCCGGCTTCATCATGCCTCCGCCCGGCGAAATTCATAATTCCGTCCTTATCGCCTTCGGCGAGATTCTGACTTTCGCGGGGGCTTTGTTCGGCATCGACTACCACTATAAATACAAAAACCATGACAACAATCAAGAAAGGTAGCAGGGGCGACACCGTCGCCCTCCTGCAACGCAAGCTCAACCTCATTCCTGACGGTATCTTCGGCCCGATTACCGATGAAGCCGTCCAAGATTTTCAGAAATCGCACGGTCTCGCCGTGGACGGCATCGTAGGCCCGAAGACCTGGGCGGCTCTCGGTGTCGGCTCGTTACCGAACACCCGGCGCATCAACAAGATAATCCTCCATTGCTCGGCCACGCCGGAGGGGAAGGATTATACAGTCGCCCAGATCCGCCAGTGGCATCTTGCCCGTGGCTTCTCCGATGTCGGCTATCACTATGTGATCTACCGCGACGGTTCCGTTCATCGTGGCCGTCCTGAAACCCAGGTCGGCGCACACACGACCGGCTACAACACACATTCCATCGGAATATGCTACATCGGAGGTTGCGAAGCCACAAAGAACGCCAAAGGGGAATATCCTCCCAAAGACACACGCACCCCGGCGCAACGCACCGCACTCGTGCGACTCGTGGCCGAGATGCGGAAGAAATATCCCGGCGCCACAGTCCACGGACACAACGAGTTCGCAAACAAGGCGTGTCCCTCGTTCAACGTTCAGAAAGAGCATGAGCTATGCGGTCATTAATCTTCATCATCGTTCTTGCTATCCTTACAGGCTGCAAGAGCCAAAAGCAGGTTGTCAGCAACAAATCGCTTGACATCGACAGCGTCGCCCGGTCGGAACATCACCGCACAATCGCGGTGATTGACTCCGCTATCCGCAATATTGATTTTAGCTTCGATACCCTGAAAATCAATATCGAGCGCCCCGTTCAGTACGCCGAGGCGCCGGAGATAATTCGCCTTACGGCAACCAAAGGGCGCGTCATAGACCGGCGGAGTGTGCATAGAGATAGCGTTGAAGCCTTCAATCGGCTCGATACGGTAGCCTATCATCAATCAGCCGCCGAGACTTCAACAGAACACACCGCCACCACGCGCCTCTATAATCCGCCCGACGGCACAGCGGCGGTCATAATCACAATTCTTGTGATAGGCTGCTTAATCTACGTTTTCTACCGAAAACGCTAACCATTTCCCACTCCGAGAGTAGTAGTTTTTTTCATAAATTGCAGAGCGAGTTGCCCGCGAGGGTAGCTCGTTTTGTTTATCGCGTTCATCTTCTTTGACCCTCCCGGCTGGCGGCGAACGTTGGCCATACATACCTCCCTGCACCCTCCGTTTGATACCTGAATCCTCCCAAGTCCGAGCATTTTTGGTCGAGGCTCTGCGTTGCGCCGCATTCGACTAAAAACCGCTGCGGTTACCGGGTCGATAGATTGCGCCCTCCGGCTTGCCCTCCGCTTTATCCCGCCACCGTTCCTTCGTCGCGGTGTCGGGCGTGTATGTCTGCGCCTACGGTTACAAACTATCTTTGACGGCTCCGTTCCCGCTTTAAGCCGCCACCCCTCCGTTGTCGGGGTGTTGGCACGCTCCACTACGCTGTCAACCCGGCAACCTCCGCTTGCCATTCCGACTTGTGAGGACAGGCATCTGCACTACGGCTTCCGGTCGGCGCACTGCCGCTATTCGCCGCCGGCCTCCCACCCGACAGAGGACTGATGAACGCACGGATTATCGCCCGTGGCACTCGCTCATCTGTCGCCGAGGGCAGTAATGGCGGCGGCTTTATTATAGCCCCACCCGGACCGAGGCTTGCGCTATGGCTTTTACCGCTCAATCCGTCAGTCGCTCGCACCCCATAACATCGTCAACTCCGAGCATCGCTGTTCACGGGTCGTACCTCCCTGTGAATAGCGACCGCGTCGGTCTGCGGGTCGAGAGATTACGACCTCCGGCTTGCCCTCCGCTTTTCCCCGACACCGTTCCTTCGTCGCGGTGTCGGGCGCGTATGTCTGCGCCTACGGTCATAAACTCTCTTTGACGGCTGCACTACCGCTACCACCGACACCTCCGGCTACGCCTACGGTGTCGGCTCGCTCCCGTTCCGCTGTCAACCCGCAACCTCCGCTTGCCATTCCGAGCCGCCGACGTCGGGATGCTTCGTTTCTTCCTCCACTCGCACGGTCGCCATACTGACAGCCTCGTTCCTCCCACCCACAGAGGAAGAAGCCGCCTCCATTACAAGCCCCCGGCACGTCAATTTTCCATCTTTCGTCTGCGACGCTATGCCCACCCCAGGCCCCGATGCACGGTGCGCCGATGCACAGACTCCGCTCCGGCTGTCGGCCAACCACTTCGCTCACTCCGAGTTACCTGCGGCTTAGGGCAAGGGCAGGTCGGCACATTGTCTTAGGCAAGCCCACGACAAAGTGCCTGTCGCTCCGTGCCTCCGCGACACCTGCCGTTTGCTCTAATCCTGATGCAGGCACTCCGACTTCCCTCCGTTCCTTTGGCTGACCACCTCCGCTACGCGCCGCATCGTCATCACCGCACATCGCCGTCATTCACCCCCTCGCCTTGATATGTATATCCGCATCGAGGGAGAGCGGAGTGCTGTCGTATGCGTGGAAAATCCGCAAGCGGAACTTCCACGCACACGGCAGCGATTTTACCGCGCATCGGGGTCGCTCCGTGGGGGCGTTTCTGCATATTCCGCGAGGGCGAGAGGGGGCAAGACGAAAACAAGCGACAGCGCGGTGGGGGGTGTGCAAAGCCACTACGGGGGCAAGCCCCCGTAACCCCCAACTCCCTCATTCTTCGGTCGTTCCATCTCGCAACCCGCTACAAATCGCAAGATTTTGTAGAACGGGACCCGCGCGAGATGGCAAATTTGCCTGTAAGTCAAATTTTTAAGTCCTGATTTCAATGGGACCCGACGGCAGTGTGCCGCCCATCGAAATCAGTGCCGGTTCTTTCCTTCCCGGCACCCTCCCGTCGAGGCGGTTCCTCCTACGACTATACTCCCGTCGGCCCTGTATCCTGCCCGACACCAACCCTTTCCGTCTTTTCGCGGGCTTCAAGCCGTGCCGAATTTTGCAGGGAATACCTACAACATTCGGATTATCCTATGGCAAATTATACCAGTACCGCCAATGTCGTTCTCTCCGTCAACGGCAGACAGGCTCTGAAGATGCTCGCTCAGCTCGAAAAGGACGCCCGCCGTCTGGAGAAACAGATTGCGAAAGCCGCCGTTGCCGGAGACAAGGCCACGATGAAGAAACTTCAGCGTGAGCTGAAATCCACACAGCGTATGATGGAACAGCTCAAAGGCTCGTCGGCTTCGGTTGACGGCACCCTGCGCCGTCTTGACAAGGCTACACCGAAAGAGCTGAACAAGGCCCTTAAACTGCTCCAACAGCAACTTAACGGTATTCAGCGCGGAACCGCCGCGTGGGACGCTCAGATTGCCAAAATCCGTGCGGTCAAGGCGGAACTGCAAAAGGTTAACGCCACTCTCGCCACGCAGAAATCGCTGTGGTCGAGAATGAACACGTGGCTCAACAATGCGCAGACCGCCATTATGGCTGTCGTTGCCGCCGTTACGGGGCTGATTATGGCGGGGCGCAAGGCGGTGCAGTCATACGCCGATATGGAGGAAACGATGGCGAATACCGTAAAGTACACCCGTATGACAGCCGCCGAGGTTGAAGAACTCAACGAGATCTTCAAGGGCATGGACACTCGTCTTGCCCGCGAGCAGCTTAACCTTCTCGCCCAGGAGGGCGGTCGACTCGGCTACAACACTGTCGCATCGGTCAAGGAGTATGTGGAAGCGGCCTCGATTATAAACGTGGCTCTCGTCGACCTCGGAGAGGGTGCCACGCAAACCATCGCCAAACTTTCCAATATCTTCGGCATGGAGCAGATGTATGGCGTGCGCGATGCCATGCTCAAAATCGGCTCCACGGTCAACCATCTATCGCAGAACTGCACCGCCGCCAAGCCGTTCATCGTGGAGTTCGCTCAACGAATGGCCGGCATAGGCTCGACAGCGAAAATGACTATTCCCGAAATCATGGCTTTTGCCGCCACTCTCGACGCTCACGGTCAGAAGGTGGAGATGTCGGCAACCGCCTTGCAGCGTACTATCATGGAGTTGTTCAAGAAACCCGCCGAGATGGCTAAAAAGGTGGGGCTTGAAACAAACAGCTTCATCGAGACTCTTAATAAAAGCACCACGCAGGGCGTGATGATGTTCCTCGAAGCTCTCGGCAGACTGGGAGAGGACAAGGCTCTCGCCGTGCTGTCGCCCTTGTTCCAGGACCTCGGACTGGACGGTGCCCGTGTCTCGTCGGTACTTTCCAACCTTTCCTCACACCTTGACTTCCTCCGATGGCAGCTCGGCGAGGCCAACGAAGCCTTCCGCGAGGGCACTTCGGCTTCAAACGAATATGCCATCTTCAACAATACGGTGCAAGCCTCTATCGACAAGGCGCGTAAGCGTGTCAGCGAGCTTGCAATCGAACTCGGCGAAAAGCTGTATCCGCTGATGAAGCATATCTACACTTCATCGTCGGCTTTCCTCCGTGTGTTGAATGTTCTTGTGTCTTTCATCATCGAGCATCGCAAGGCCATCGCCAATGTCGTTACCGTCATAGCCGCTTATTACAGCTGGCTCCTTCTTGTCAAGACCGCGACTGTGGCGTGGCACGCCGTTCTCGGTGTCGGCAAGGCCGTTATGACAGCTTACCGTACCTCGGTAATCCTGGGGCGTATCGCCGTTATAGCCTTCACGCAGGGCGTGGGCGCGGCCACTCATGCCATGCGGCTTCTCAATACGGTTGTAAAGGCCAACCCCTTCGGGCTTATCCTCTCGGTGATTGCCGCCGTCGTTCTCGCGGTCAAGGCGTTGTGCGACCGCACTTCGGAGTACACCAAGAAGATGCGCGAGGCACGGAACACGGCGGCCTCGTTCTCCGAGGAACTGAACAAGGAGATGCGCAACATCGACTCCCTTATCGGGAAACTCGAAGCCGCAAAGAAAGGCACAAAGGGGTACAAGAATGTCAAGGACGAAATCATCAAGCAGTACGGCAAGTATCTCAAAGGCCTTATCAACGAGCGCGGAGAGATTACGAACCTTACCGCCGCTTACAACCGGCTCGCGGCGGCTGCACGCATCGCGGCTAAGGAGCGGTCTATTCAGACTGCCCGCGAGACCGCCGACGAGACGCACCGCGACGCTTTCAAGGAACAGGCCAAAAAGTTGCAGCAGTCGCTCATCGACGAGGGTATCGCCCTGCGCGATGCCGTGCGCATCACAAATTCGGTAGTGTTCCAGTTGGAAACCACCGGCACGCTTTCAGCCGACATCGTGAGCGAGCTTCAGGCCATAAAGGGCAATCTCTGGGACTCTAAGGGTATGACCGACCACCCGGTCAACATCGTTAACGAGATGATAGGACAGCAGTCGGAGTACAACGAAACGATGTCGGCAATCAGTCAGATCGAACGCGAGAACAATGCTCTTGCAAAATATACCCGACAGGACCTCGAACGGCTTATCGCCGACATCGAGCCGAAAGTAAACGCCAACCAGGGAGGGCGCGTGATTATCGGCATCGACGGGCCGCAGCCGGAGGTCAGAAACTTATCCGCTTCGGAGCTGCGCGACTTCCTCGACGAGGCCCGCGCCCGTCTGTCGGTGCTTGAAACGCCGACCGCCGACCCTGTAAGCGGCAATCCCGACTTCTCCCTCGACGATTTTACTCCGTATGAATCGGAGAAAGAGCGCAAGAAGCGCGAGAGGGAGGAAGCCGCTGCCGCCCGCCGTGCCGAAATCAAGGCCCGAAAGGACTTCAAGGCCGCTCTCGACGGTGCCAAAGGAACGTGGGAGGGCGACACGGCGCAGAATGTCAGCGACTATTCAGCCGGATTGAAGTCCTGGACAGACTTCCTTCTCCGCAAGCACGAGATTGAGTTGAAATATTACACCGACCGCGAGGCGGTGTATCAGCGGTTCAATCTCACCGAGGACGAGGATTATCAGGAGCTTTTGAAGAAGAAAGCGGATTATGAAGCAGACTGGCTCAAAAAGAACGCCGCCCTGAAAGTAGGGGAAGCCAAACGTATGCAACAGGCGGAGGAAACTCAGGCCGAGATGGACTTCCACACTCCGGGCAATGCGCTCTACGGCAGGGAGGAAGCCTTGCAGCAGAAACTTTTTGAGATAAGGCTGAAATATCTCCGACAGATGCAAGCCGCATACAATCAGGCTTCCGAGGAATGGCACAACTATCAGGTGCAGATTGAACAGGCAGAGGGCGCGGAGCAGCTTCGCCGTCAGAAACTGCTGGCGCAGCGTGTGGCCGAGTGGAAGAAACAGTATGAATACCGCGAGGCCAAGCAACGCTACGACCTCGAAATGGAACTGCTCGCCGACGCTTACGACAGGGGGCTGATAACCTACCGCGAGTTCCTGGAGGCGCAGCGCGACATGAAGAAGAAGTATGCCGATGAGTATATGCCTCAGTCCGCCAAACCGCAGTCCGGATCGGCGGAGTCCGAGGCGAGAGCCTTGAAGCGCGACCTTGAAATCGTCAGGTCGCTCTACGACCAGGGGCTTATCTCCAAGAAGCAGTACGAACAGGCTAAGGAGCGCATCGAGCGCACTTACAACAAGAAGTCGCTTGATGCCGTGCGCAGGTTCGGCTCTACGCAGACAAATCAGCTTCTCGACATTTACGAGGCGTGGCAGAACTTCTTCAACGCCACGGAGGAAGACGGCGGCAACTGGGCTACACGCCTCGCCGCCCTCGCTTCGTCGGTGTTCGCCGTGATGAACGCAGGTATGCAGCAGGCTTCGGAATATATGCAAGCCTGTGCCGACATCGAAGTGGCGAAAGCCGAAAAGAAGTATGACCGCGAAATCGAGCTTGTCGAGGGCAATTCATACAAGGTCAAGAAAGCGGAGAAGCAGAAAGACCGCGAAATTGCCAAAATCAAGTCGGACGCTGCAAAGAAGCAGTTTGCGATGCAGGTTATTCAGGCTGTGGCGCAGACGGCAACCAACGCCCTTAATGCCTACGGCTCGGCGGCGCAGGTGCCGGTTATCGGCTACATACTGGCTCCCATCGCGGCGGCTATGGCCGTGGCCGCAGGTGCAATCCAAATCGCGACCATAAAGAAGCAGCAACAGGCTTCGGAGGCGCAGGGCTATATGTCGGGAGGCTTTACCCCGGAGGGAAAGCCCGACGAGGTGGCCGGTGTCGTTCACAAAGGGGAGTGGGTTGCTTCGCAACGCCTTGTCAATAATCCCCGAACCCGCCCGTTGTTGGAGGCTCTGGACTATGCGCAGCGAACCAACACTATCGGCTCCATCTCTGCCGCCGATGTGTCGCGCACGATTACAGCTCCCGCTGTCTTGGCGGCACAGCCATATACGCCTCAAACCGTCGTGAACAACACCTACAACGCCGCGCCCTCTGCCGACAGCTCCGAACTGGCCTCATCAATACGGAGGCTCAATGAACGCCTCGACGAGCCTTTTGTTACAGTCAACACTGTGGCCGGGGATTACGGAATACAAAAGGCCCAGGACGAATACGACCGGCTTATGAAGAACAAATCGCCTAAATCAAAGAAATAATGCACATCTACGTCAACAACAGACTCGCCGCCCTTAAAAAGGGTACTTCGTTCGAGTATGTATCCGAGAACCGCCTTTTTTCGGGCAGCGACGGTTACACGCTCTCCATAATCTTTCCTCTGCGCGGTTGCCCGGAAAACTTAGCGATATTCGGGCATATAAACCGTGCTGATGTCGCCGCGCAGAGGGTTATCTTCGACTGCGAGATACGCGACAAGGCTTTCTGCAAATTCGGCTCAATCACTATCACGGAGATTAACGATACCGAGGTCAAGACGCAATTTCTGGAGGGGCGCAGCGAGCAGAACTTCGACGTTACTTTCGATGATGTCTATATCAACGAACTTGACCTCGGAAGCGCGACCGATACAAACGACAGCCGACCCGAATATGCCTGGGACCCGTCCATTAACAAAATGAAGTGCGTAGCCCTGCCGTGGGTCAACGACTATTCGGGCAATATTCAGAACCTTGCCGACTTCCACCCGGAGGAACGTAATTCGGACGGTTCCCTGAAAGCTCGCTCTTACTATTCGTGGAATGCCGACTGCAGCGGCAGGTCGTGGCAGCCTTATCTGCTCTATATCACGAGGCGCATCTGTGAGGCCGTGGGCTATGCCGCCGACTTCTCGGAGTGGGAGGAAAAGGAGGAATACAGGTATCTACTTATCTGCAACACGCTCCCTTACGCCTGGGAGACAGGGGGCTTTGCCCGCGCCCTGCCGCACTGGACTGTCGCGGAATACTTCGAGAAACTGGAACTGCTGCTTGGCGGGGAGTTTACTATCAATCATCGGGGCAAGACGATTGATTTTGCCTTTACGGAGACTACGCTGCTTGCAATACGCCCCGTGAGGCTCGACAACATCATCGACGAGCATACGGTGGAAGTTACCGTCGAGGAAGACAAGTGTGAGTATCGGGAGGCGAAAAATCTTGTTTACAAGGAGTGCGACCACGAAATGTGGAAGTTTTACTCTTGTGACTGGTTTATCAAGGCGTGGAAAGCCGGGGCAGTCCGCTACAAGTCGATGCGCGAGCTGCTTGAGGCTAACCGTTGGCTCGCATCTTGGAACGGATCGACCCAAAGAGGGTCAAACCGCGACAAGCTGCTCTATGCCGAAGATGTCGATGCCTACTTCATCGTGCGCTCGCTCTCGAAAACTCTTGTAGAAAAGCGCGGAGGCTTTATGCCTAACCGATACGAGTATAAAATGGAGTTGCGCCCGGTCAATCTTTTCGGGGGCCGCATCCTCAGCGACGATGAAGATGCCGACGAGATAGAGATTGAGTTTGTACCGGCGTGGGTGGACGAGACCGAGGACAAGTATGGGCGTTGTCTGTTCCTTTCCTTCTCCGGCTACGACGAGAACGACAGCACGGGCACGTCGTGGAGCCGCGACCCGTACCAGCGCAAGGAGGAAATCGACAACACCCTCTATCAGCCGCACGCCTTTCAGTCGCTCGCCGCCGGAGAGCGCAATAAAAAGGCCGAGTATTACGACCGCATTTATATAGGCTGGTGGGACGGCGCGCAGAGTCCGAACGGAAAATTGCCGCACCCCTATGTCGAGGACATCGAGATTGCCGAGGACTGGAGCAATTTTAACAATATCCACTTCTCCCTGCGCATCAATCACGCCACGCTAAACCGCCGACGTACCGTTCACACCATAAACTCACGGCAAAAGTCCACTTTCAAATTCCTCTCCGACACTATCCCCAATCCCCGTGCGGTGTTCTTCATCAGGGGCAAGAAGTACCTGTGTGAAAAACTAACTGCGACATTCACGGAACACGGAATGTCGCAGCTTATCAAGGGCGTTTTCTACCCGATAGTGGAGTAGGTAAATTTTGTTACCGAGTAACAATCCATTTCATAGCGGAGTAACAAAAAAGAGGTCAGCCGGCCTCTTTTCTTATCTTGTTACCTTATGTGGGTCTTTCTTGGTTCTCGTTTTCGCTATCCTTGCTTGTACTCCTTGATTATCAGTGAGGTAACATTTTTCTCAGGATAAACAACGCAGAAGCCCACGCTCGTATATGCAATCATTGCGTTTGGCTATATTTCTCGCGAAACATCATGCTGAAGCAAGATAATTACATATCCACGGGCATCTATCGTTGCCCAATCCTTGACATAGGTGGAAACTTTGCGAGAATTTCTAACAATCAAGAATCAGCGCGGATAAACGCTTTCAAATTATGTCTTTGCAACCCGCCCGCTTGACCCCGGACCGAGGCTTCTGCATGGCGGTCTGCACGGCAAAGTTAGCAAAAATTTTCGAAAAGCAAAAATAATTTGAGGTATGTCAATTTTGCGTTAAAGTGGGCGTAAATTGCCCGCAGGGCATAGTTTATATGTTAACCGGGTCATGGCGCGCAGCGCCTTGGCCCGGACGGAAACTACCGCCGCGAGCGTTGCCTGCAGGGCATCGTCAAACTCGCGGTAGACTTGCTTTGCGTGGAGTTATGAGATGATGCCATGCGGGCAACATTCGGTTTGTTGTGAAAATCCGGGCCAAGGCGCTGCGCGCCATGACCCGGTTAACATATAGATAATGCCCTGTCGGGCAATATGCGACGACCCTGTGATTTGGATCAAGTTAGCTGAGGGTGAATTTGAACTCTTCGGCGAGGAGGCGGAGGGGTTCGCTGTCTTTGAGCATGCGGTCCAGGACTTCGGTCTCGGTCCAGACGGCGGGGGCGCTGTCGCCGTCGACAATGCTGACGGAGACGGTGATGCGGTCGTTGTGGAGGCGGTTGCGCACGAAGTCTACGATGGCACCGAGGTTTTCGGTGAGAATCTGATGCTGCGCCTCGCTGACAACGGCCACGGCGAATGTGTCGTCGTGCGCGCGGCGGGGCGGGCACGATTTGAGAATGTTGTTCAGCGCGACGGCCGACGGGTTGACCGTGGCATAGGCCGTCCACGCAACGGTCATTGTGGCGTCGGTATATGGTTCTTCGCGCATTCGGCCACGCGCGGCAGTGGCCGGCGCAGTGGCTGCTGCTCCCGGCGCTGTGTCGGCAGCGGGCGCGCCGCCCTTGCGAATGGAGATGCTCGGGCCGATGCCGCCCACTCTCGGCGCGCTCGGCTGCGGAGCGGCGGCGGGACGGGCCGGGGTGGCCACGGGCGGCCTCGTCGTTGGCGCGGCGGCCGCGGGTGCGGGCTGCGGAGCCGCTGCGGCCGGCTGTGTGGGTGCGGGCTGCGGATGCGGGGCGGCGGAGGTCTGTGTCGGTTTTTGGGCGGCGAGCGGTTGGAGTTTCAGCCCCTCTCCTTCGCCGTCTTCATTTCCGGGAGAGGGGCAGGCCGCTTGGCACAGTTTTATGAGCGTCAGCTCGACCAGGAATTGCTTGTTGCTCGCCGTGCGATAGTTCAGGTCGGCGGTGTTGCAGAGGTCCATGGCCTGATAGAGCACCCGCGGCGAGCATTTCGCCGCCAGCGCGGCCATCTGCTGCCGGTGGTCGTCGTCGGTTTCGAGCAGTTCGAGCGTCTTGGGGTCGCGGGCCACGACGAGGTCGCGGAAGTAGTCGCCCAGGCCGCTGAGAAAGAAGTGGTTGTTGAAACCCTTGTCGCGAATCTCCTTGTAGATGAGCAGCGCGTCTGTAACGTTGCCGCTCAGAAAGGCTTCGAGCAGGCGGTTGTAGTAGGTCGAGTCGAGAACGTTCAGATTCTCGATTGTCGAGGCGTAGGTGATGTTGTTGAGGCTCGAGGCGGCCACCTGGTCGAAGATGGAGAGGGCGTCGCGCATGGCGCCGTCGGCCTTGCGGGCAATGACGTTGAGCGCGGCCGGCTCGGCCTTGATGCCCTCCTGCGCGGCGACGTAGCTCAGGTGTTCAACCATGTCGCCCACCGTGATGCGGTTGAAGTCGTAGATCTGGCAGCGCGACAGAATGGTGGGAATCACCTTGTGCTTCTCGGTCGTGGCGAGAATGAAAATCACGTAGCTCGGCGGCTCTTCGAGCGTCTTGAGGAAGGCGTTGAAGGCCTGCGACGTGAGCATGTGCACCTCGTCGACGATGAACACGCGATAGCGGCCGTCGGTCGGGGGCACCTGTACCTGGTCCTGAAGCGTGCGAATGTCTTCGACGCCGTTGTTCGAGGCCGCGTCGAGCTCGATGATGTTGAGCGAGCGGTTTTCGTTGAACTGGCGGCACGACTCGCACTCGTTGCACGCCTCGCCGTCGGCGGTGCGGTTGGTGCAGTTTATGGTCTTGGCGAAGATGCGGGCACACGAGGTCTTGCCGACGCCGCGCGAGCCGCAGAACAGGTAGGCGTGGGCCAGCCTGTCGCTCTTGATGGCATTTTTCAGGGTTGTCGCAAGCGCTTTCTGGCCTACGACCGATGCAAAGGTCGAGGGCCTGTACTTGCGGGCTGATACGAGATAGTGTTCCATAACGCCTACAAAGTTACAAATTTTAATTCAAAATTGCCACGCTCGGCGCGTAAAAAAACAGCCGATTCCGAAATTCGGAACCGGCTGTCGGTGCGCTTCAAGATGGGCTTGAACCAACGACCCCCTGATTAACAGTCAGGTGCTCTAACCAACTGAGCTATTGAAGCATTATTTTTGAGGCGCTTCAGGATGGGCTTGAACCAACGACCCCCTGATTAACAGTCAGGTGCTCTAACCAACTGAGCTACTGAAGCAGGTTTTGTTTTGCAACCGGCGCTCTCGCTAATTGCGCTGCAAAGTTAGCGAGAGTTTTTGAACTGTGCAAATTTTTTCGCTAAAATTTCAAAAAAATCTGCGCCGACGTGCCGCAGGTGGGCGCGCCGGCGCAGTGATTGGGCGGATTTATGGGTTGATTACAAGATGCCCTGGGCCATCATTGCGCGGGCCACTTTCATGAAGCCGGCAACGTTGGCGCCTTTGACGTAGTTGATGTAGCCGTCGGATTCCTTGCCGAATTCCTCGCACGAGCGGTGAATCTGAGCCATGATATCCTTGAGTTTGGCATCAACCTCGGCGGCGCTCCATGAGAGCTTCTGCGAGTTCTGGGCCATTTCGAGGCCGCTCACGGCCACGCCGCCGGCATTGGCGGCCTTGCCGGGCGCGTAGAGAATGCGGGCGGCGAGGAACTCCTTGATGGCCTCGGGGGTGGAGGGCATGTTGGCGCCTTCGCTCACGGCAATCACACCCTGGGCCAGCAGTGCGCGCGCGTCGTCGCCGTCAATCTCGTTCTGAGTGGCCGAGGGCATGGCGATGTCGCACTTGGCGATGTGCCAGGGGCGCTCGCCGGGGAAGTATTTCACCGTGTCGGGATATTCTTCGGCTACTTCGCGAATGCGGCCGCGCATCACGTTTTTGAGTTCGAAGATGAATCGGAGCTGTTCGTCGGTCAGGCCGTCGGGCGCGTAGATGGAGCCGTCGCTGTCGCTCATGCTGACCACCACGGCGCCGAGTTGCATCAGCTTTTGGGCGGTGTAGGTGGCAACGTTGCCCGAGCCGCTGATGGCGACGCGCTTGCCCTTGATGTCGATGCCGCGCGTTGCGAGCATGTTCAGCAGGAAGTAGCAGTTGCCGTAGCCTGTGGCCTCGGGGCGAATCAGCGAGCCGCCGAATTCGCGGCCCTTGCCGGTGAAAGTGCCGGTGAATTCGCGGGCCATCTTTTTGTAGTAGCCGTACATGTAGCCAACCTCGCGGCCGCCAACGCCTATGTCGCCGGCAGGCACGTCCGTGTCGGGACCAATCTGACGCCACAGTTCGGCAATGAATGCCTGGCAGAAGCGCATCACCTCCATGTCGCTCTTGCCGCGGGGCGAGAAGTCAGAGCCGCCCTTTGCACCACCCATGGCCAGGGTGGTCAGCGAGTTTTTGAAAGTCTGCTCGAAAGCCAGGAATTTCAGAATCGACTGGTTGACGGAGCTGTGGAAGCGAATGCCGCCTTTGTACGGGCCGATGGCATTGTTGTGCTGGATTCGGTAGCCCATATTGTTCTGAACCTTACCGTTGTCGTCGACCCACGAAACGCGGAACGAGAAAATCCGATCCGGAATGCAGAGGCGTTCAATCAGGTTGTAACGCTCGAACTCGGGGTGTTCGTTATAAGTGTCTTCAATTGAGGTGAGAACCTCTTCAACAGCCTGGATATACTCAGGCTCGTTGGGAAAACGGCGGCGCAGGTCGTCGATGATTGCGGAAGCTTTCATTTGTTTGTTAAACGAATAATATGTGTTAAAAATCCGCCGACAAAATTACACATAAATCGCCGTTTGTGCAACATTCTGTCGCGATTTTTTTCAAAAAAAATATAAAAAGCCGCCACAAAGGCGGCCGTGATTGGCATTTTGCTTTAGCGCAGCAGATTCGGGTCGCGGTCGGGACTGTAGATGACATTGTCTAACGCGTTGCGGCCTTCAAGGTCCGTAAGCACGAATGTGAACATCCACTGGTTCAGCCTGATGCCCGGCACGTTGCGATAGGGCAGTTTGAGAAGCACCTTGTTCCAGCCTTTCTTCAGGTGAACTTCAGCAGGCCTGCGTGCCGTGAAGTTCTGATTGCCGAGCAGGTCTTCATTGCCGATTGTTCCGGGCACCATAGAGCCGATCCACGCCGGCGGGTCTATGCGCTTGTCGTTTATCCGCACGTCCGAGCCTTTGCAATCCCATTTGCCGGCCTCGGGCGACGGATAGACTTCGCTGCGGCCATAGGTCTGGAATTCAATCAGGGCGCCTGCGGTCTGTTCGACATGCGAATAGACGTAAGTATAGGCATAGCTTGTAACGTTGTCGGCCGGCCTGTTCGGGAACATGGCCTTCACGTAGTCGCCCCAGCTGTGGCGCAGATAAACGGCGGCTCCGGCCGCGGGACGCGTGCCGTATGTCTTGCCGTTATATTCATAAGTCAGCGCCGGTTCTTCGGTTTCGGGCGGCAGAACGGCGTCCGCATTGTCGCCCCGGGGCATCGGTTCCGTAATGCGCCATCTGATGTCGGACTGTCTGACATATGGTATCGGCTCATTTTTCAGCATGCCGTCTTTGTGCAGGAGGAAGCGCTTTTCCCAGTCGGCAAATTCGTCCGCCTCGGCGCCGTCGAGCGGAACACCGGCGCCGTTTTGCTCGAAATAGCGCTCGCGGTTGCCCGCCCATGCGCGTTCGCTGTTGATGAGGGCAAGCGCAAAAAAGTTGTTCTGGCGCATGATGTCATCTTCTGTGGCCAGACGTCGGTCGTTCCAGGTGGCGGAGATGGTTCCGACAACGTCTTTCGTGCCCGTCCGCTCATGATAGATGTTGCTGCTGAACAGCCCTGCGGGGTCTGCGAACATATCCATCAGGTTGGCATAATTATAGCGCGTGTCAATGTTCGGAATGCCTTTGACAGCCTTTCCGGTGGGGTGCCATGTGGTGGTCAGGTCAAAACCGGTCTTGTCGGTAATGGTGAAATTCCTTATCGGGTTCCACACGGCTACCTTGCGGTGGAGAGTGTTGTGGACATAATCCGTAATGATTTGCAGAAAGCCGGGATAGGTGAGGGCCGTTTCGTCTGCGCCGATATGGAGATAGGGCGAGTAGGGGAAGGTTTCGGCCAGCTGTTGCAACGCTTCTTTCAGCACGGCCACGCCGTCGTCGGTCTGCATGATGAAGCCCATTGCCCGCGTAAAGGCCTCGCTGTGGCCCGGCATGTCTATTTCGGGAATGACCATGACGCCGCGCTCGGCGGCATATCGGGCCAGCGCGGCGCACTGCTCGCGTCTATAAAACCGACCTTTGTGGCGCGTCATGCTCCCGGCCGATGTCAGCTGCGGATATCCGTCAACTTCGAATCGCCATGCCTGATTTTCGGTGAGATGCCAGTGGAAGGTGTTGATTTTATAGCGGGCAAGCAGGTCGATGTGGCGCAACAGGGTCTCATATTCAATGAATGAACGGCCCACATCATGCATGTAGCCGCGCACTTTGAACGCAGGCCAATCGGTAATCTCGACACACGGCAGGCTGCCGTCGCGGTCAATGGCAAGCTGCGATATGGTCTGGGCGGCTCTGATGACTCCGGTGGTGCCGACGGCTTTGATGTCGATTCCGTCGGGAGCGATGTGCAGGCTGTATTCCTCGTCGGGATAATCGGCAAACTCAGCACGGAACGCGCCGGCTATGCTGTCGACGTATTCAACCGTAACCGCCACGGGGCTGTCTTCTGAAATCGCCACGCCTGTCTCCGCCAGATAGAGAGGAAGGGCGGCGGTGCGCCGCGAGTCTTCGATTCTGATGGCCGACAGCTTCAGCTCGCCCGGGCATACGGTGATGCTTTTTACCTTCGGCAGCAGATGGGCAATGTCGGCATTGGCCGTTTGCAGGGTCAGCAGCGATGTCGCCACAGCGGCCACCGCCGGCAAAGAATGTTTTAATGACCGGAAGTTCATTTTTTAATTGGCGTGTCGTTTGAAGTGTATCAGTCTGTAGAGTTCGCCCAGCCACAAAACGGCCGATGTGGCTACGATTATAATCACCCAGTCAAGGAGGCCGAGCGGCGTAACGCCGAAAAAGCGGCCGCCGAGCTGCACGATTGCTATCTGGCCTGCGAAGATCATGGCCGCAACCCCGACGAACCCGCGGCAGCCTTTAAGATCGAAGGCAGAGCCGCCGGTGGCAAAGGCTCTTACATTGAACATGTTCCAAAACTGCATGAAGACGAAAATCGAGAAGAACACCGACAGCTCGAAGGGCGGCAGCCCTGTGTTGACCGGACTGAGCGGCGTGCGCCCGAATTCAGTCATTGAGGTCAGATGAGTGTGCTCGAGATAGTAAAGCAGGGCGAACAGAACGAGGAACATCGAGCTGCCGATGCCGATAATTTCGCGCCACATGGCCTTGTTGATTATGAAGGCCTGACGCCGGCGCGGCCTATCGGTCATGACCGAACGCGACGGCGGCAGCGACGCCAGGGCCACGGCCGCAAAGGTGTCCATAATCAGGTTCACCCACAGCATCTGCGTTACGGTGAGCGGCGATTGCAGTCCGAGCATCGAGCCGAACAGCACGATGAAACTCGCAACGATGTTCACTGTCATCTGAAACATGATGAACCGCTGAATGTTGCGGTAAAGCGAGCGGCCCCACATGACGGCGCGGCCAATAGAGGCGAACGAGTTGTCGATGATGGTGATGTCTGACGCTTCTTTGGCCACAGAGGTACCGTCGCCCATCGACAGGCCGACGTGGGCGGCCTTCAGCGCCGGGGCGTCGTTGGTGCCGTCGCCGGTTACGGCCACGACTTCGCCACGTGCCTGCAGCGCCTCGACCAGGCGCTTCTTGTCCATCGGGCGCGCGCGGGCAATGATTTTCAGGTCGCCGACGCGCTCCCGGACCTGTTGGTCGGAGAGCTCCGCAAATTCCGGCCCGGTGATGATGTTGCGTTCAGTGTCGGCCGCGTCGTTCCACAGGCCGATCTGCCGCCCGATTTCTTTGGCCGTGCCGGGCGTGTCGCCCGTAATGATTTTCACTTTGATTCCGGCGTCGAGCACTTCGCTCACTGCGTCGGGCACGTCGGCGCGCACGGGGTCGGAGATGGCCACGATGCCGAGAAATTTCAGGCCTTTGGCCACGACTTTGCCGTCGGCTATGCCGGTGTCCTCTTCTTCGAGCTCCTGATATGCGAATCCGAGCGTGCGCATGGCCTGATTCTGATAGTCCAGCAGGCGGGCGTCAATTTCGGCCTTGGTTACGCCGGCGGTGTCGCTGCACATGGCGAAGATGATTTCCGGAGCGCCCTTGACATAGAGAATCTTCCGGCCCGAAGCCGACCGCACCACCGTGGCCATATATTTGCGCTCGGTGGTGAAGGGCAGTTCCTCGAGGCGTACCGCGCCGTTGCGCAGGTCGAGATAATTCACACCGCGCTCTTTGAGCCGGAGCAACAGCGCGCCTTCGGTCGGATTGCCGAGCACCTGCGGCTTTTCGCCGCTCAGGTCGAGTTGTGCCGTGGAGTTGACTGCGATGCCCTCATATAGCACCTCGTCTGACGGCTCGCCGAAAAAGTCGGCCTTGTAGACCTGCATCTGGTTCTGAGTGAGAGTGCCTGTCTTGTCGGTGCAGATGACGGTGGTGGCGCCCATAGTTTCGCAGGCGTGGAGTTTGCGCACGAGATTCTGCGTCTTGAGCATGCGGCGCATCGAATAGGCCAGCGAGAGCGTTACGGCCATCGGCAGTCCCTCGGGCACGGAAACCACAATCAGCGTAACCGCAATCATAAGCGTCTGGAGCATGTAGGCCAGGAACGGAATCCAGTCGAAGTCCATGTTGACCAGATACATCACAACTCGGCAAACCACGATAATGGCCGCAAAAGCGTAGGCAATCCATGAAATCAGTTTGCCCAGACGGTCAAGCTGCTCATTGAGCGGCGTGCGCACGTTGCTGTCAATCTGTGCGGCGGTGAACACCTTGCCGTTTTCCGTGCGGTCGCCGACGGCGTCGACGTGCATAACGCCGTGGCCCTCCATCACTTTCGTGCCGCGCATGACGCGGTCGGTCGCAAAGGTGGCTTCAGGGTCGGCGTCGGCCGGGTCGACGCTTTTGTGGCATATCGGTTCGCCCGTAAGCGTCGACTCGTCCACATTGAGCGTTACGGCTTCAAGCAGCGTGCCGTCGGCTGGAATTTCGTCGCCGGTGTTGATGATGACAATGTCGTTCACGACAACTTCCCGACGTGGAATTGCGCATATCTTTCCGTTTCTGAATACCTGGACAGGCTCGTCGTCGTTTACCTTGTTCAGCAATTCGAATTCCCTGTCGGCCTTGACTTCGAAAACGAAAGCCAGACCGGTGGCGAGCAAGATGGCTATGAAGATGCCTACCGGCTCAAAAAACACTTCCGCGCCTTCGTCAAGCCCGTAATATTCATAAAGTGATATGCCTATCGAAAGTACGCCCGCAACAAGCAAGATGACAATCAGCGGGTCGCGGAATTTCATGAAGAACCGATGCCAGAGTGATTCTTTGGCAGGTGGCGTCAGAATGTTTTCGCCGTTAATGCGTCGGCTTTCGGCCACTTCATGGTCGGTAAGTCCCGCGTATTTCGATTTTTCGCTCATGGTTTATTATTTTTGAAAAAAACGGTCGGCCGGAATCGGCCGACCGGAAAAGTGGGTAAACGAAATCAGAAAGTGTAGTAGAAGCCGAAGCTCATGCCGTTTGACAGGTCGAAACCGCCGCCGCCTTTTTCGCCGGCCACTTCAGCTGCGTCGTTGACATAGCGGTAGCCGAGAAAGCCGAAGTGGGCAACGAGGCCGCAGTGGCTGTTGAGGTTCAGCGAGATGCCGGGTTTGAAACCGATGCCCACGACGGCCGACGTCTTCGAGTTGTCGGCATGTTTGTAGTGAGTCGAGCCGAGCGACAGGTCTACGCCGCCGTCAACGAAGAAGCCCACGATGCCCACCTTTGCAAACGTGTAGCGTGCATAGGGGTTGAAGATGAACGCGTGGTTGTCGGCGCCGCTTCGGCCAACGAACTTGTAGCCGATTGACGTGGCGATGCTGAAGTTGTCGGACAGGTTATAACCGATTTCCGGGGTGAGAGACACGGTGGTAACCTTGTCGGTGGTGTTTCTCCATGCTCCGATTGAACCGCCGACCCAGATATCGCCGGCAAAAGCACTGACGCTCATGAGCGCTGCTGCAACAAATGCAATTGCTTTTTTCATAAAAAAATGGTTATGAGTTAAATTGTGGTTAAGGGTTAAAAGTGAATGGTTGAGGTTTAAGAATCGCGGCGAAGTTTTGACAGAATGCGCTCCACGGGCTTGGGCTGCTTGATGTGAATTTTGGTTTCGAGCGTCTCCTTGTTGAAGAAGATGATGCTTGAGTTGAGAACAATGGCAAGCAGTTTGCCTAGGTCGGCGACCCCGTTGATGTTTTCAAGCGGAATCTTGTGGAACGGTGCGTCGGGCGGCGTTTCGGTGAAGACAAGGTCGTCGTCTTGCAACGATATGCCGCGCTCGTCGACAATGAAGTCTGCGAGCAATCTCAGATTGCGGCCGTCAAGTGTCGCCGGGCGCCGGCGAAAGCGGCGGTAGAGTCCGTTTATGAGATTCTTGTCTGTCATTCGCTATATATAACGCTCGAACGGCAAAAAAATATTGCTTATGCTTAAAATTCTCTAAAATCCCATGCGACGACGCTGACACTCGGGACACCAGTGGCCGCCGAGAAGCACCAGCGCCGGCGACGCCTTGAACCGATGGCCTTCGGCACATTCCCAGTCGAGAAGCGTGGCCATGTCGCCCGTGGCCATTGCGGGGCTCAGGCACTTGCCGCCGTGATGCGCGGCCTTTTGCTTCATGTCGTCAAGAGTGAGCTGTGAGGCAGGTTTCGACTCGTCATATCCATGGTCGATTCCGGTGGCTGCCGGAGCGTGGCGCGAACCGCGCGGCTCGTCGGCTGGATAGTGTTCAAGCTCCTCAATCTGCTGCTTCCAGCCGGGAATGCTTTTCCACTCGTCGACCGAACCGAAGTGAATGCGGATTTTGTCGTCGATTCCGTTGCGCAGCCAGTAGAGGGTGCCAAGCGGCTTGCGCATGGCCACGGTTTTCATGCCGGCCTTTATCAGCGCTGCCGGAGCGAGAGGCGCCAGTTTGAAATACCAGGGCACCATCGAGGCCATGCGCTTGAAATAGTCGGTGCACGGTTCGCCGCTGCGAAACGGCACCAGTTCCTGCAGACGGTCAGAGTCCTGCCACCATTGACCGTGGAAACTGCGGGTCGCGAACCAGTCGGCGTTGAACACCTTGTCGGGTGCGGGCACGCCCAGCGCTTTCAGCAGCAGTTTCTCAAACTCGTAGTTGGTCAGTCGGTAGCTCTCGCCCGAGCCGAGGTTATAGAACTTGTTCCAGAAACGGTCGGGAACGGAGGGTTCACATATGTTGGCTATCAGTCGGCCGGAGTCTTCGTCGGTGGCCCATTCGAGCATGCCTCGCAGCGGCACATGGAACGTTATCGGATCAGAACCCTTCAGCAGCAGTCCCGGATAAAGAATGCCGGTCTGCCTGATGGCCACCCAGTGTTTCAGGCCTGAATCGACAATTGCGCGCTCTGCCTCGATTTTTGACAGAGCGTAAGCATCACCTTCCGAGGCCGCGAGCGGATCGCCGGTGCGTCCCCAGTGCAGCGGCGGCCGCCGGTCGCCAAGCTGCGCCACCGAGCCGATGTACACAACTTTGGCGGTCTCGGCTTTGGGGCCTTCGAGCACGGCGCGCGCGATGTTGCGGGCAGCCTCGACATTGACTTTTCGGGTTTGTTGAGGGTGATAATCGGCAGCGGGACTCACCATTCCGCCCATGTGCAGAACGTAGTCGGCATTGGCTGCGGCCGCTTTGACGTCTTCGTAGTTGCACAGGTCGCCCCACACAACTTTGAAGCTCGGCAGCGACATGTAGGGCTTCAGCTTGTTGCGGTTGGTCTTGCTCGGACGGGCAAGAACGGTTATGTCGAATCGGTCGGCGCGCGGAGCGAGTTCTCTAAGAGTCGCCATGCCCATAGTGCCCGTGGCGCCTGTAACGCAAATTGTCTTCTTCATCATCAAAAAATTTTCTGCGAAGTTACGCAAAAAATTTGTAATTTTGTGCCGCTAAACATAAACGCTTATGACACATACTGAAAATATCGTACCCGTTTTGCTGCTCACGGGCTATCTGGGTAGCGGAAAAACCACGTTGCTCAACGACATTCTTGCCAATCGCCGCGGAATCAAATTTGCCGTGATTGTCAACGATATAGGCGAGGTTAACATTGATGCGGACCTGATTCAGAAAGGCGGCATCGTGGGCAAAGATGAAAACTCGGGCGACTTGATTGCTCTGCAAAACGGCTGCATCTGCTGCTCGTTGCAGACCGACCTGATGAAACAGCTCGACGATATTATCGCCACTGGGCGGTTCGACTACATAGTGATTGAGGCGAGCGGAATTTGCGAGCCTGCGCCCATTGCTCAGACAATATGCACCATGGCAGACCCTTCGGGCGAGTTCGGCAAGCACGGAACGCCGAAACTTGACTGCATCTGCACCGTGGTCGACGCTTTGCGCATGGCCTCGGAGTTCGGTTGTGGCGAGAACCTGACGGCGTTTGACCGCACCGACGATGACATCGAGAACCTGGTGATTCAGCAGGTTGAGTTCTGCAATGTAGTGATTCTGAATAAGATTTCAGAAGTGTCGCATGAAGAGGCCGGAAGAGTTCGCGCCGTTATCCGCGCCCTCCAGCCAAAGGCAAAAATCATCGAAGCCGACTATTGCCGCGTCAATCTCGACGAGATTGTCAACACCGGCCTGTTCGACTTTGAAAAGGTGGCTACGTCGGCCACGTGGGTGCGCGAAATCGAAGGCCATCACGATGATGACGAAGAAGAGGACGAGGAGCACGAACACGAACACGAACACCACCATGACCACGAGGAGCATGACCACGAAGAACATGAGCGCCATCACCACCACCGGCATGAGCATGGCGAGCATTGCCATTGCCACGAGTGTGAGGCGCATCACGCCCATCTTCATTACGGAATTGAGACCTTTCTCTACTTCAACCGCAAGCCGCTCGATTTGAATAAGTTTGACTATTTTGTGGGCAAGCATTGGCCCGCAAATGTGATTCGCTGCAAGGGTCTCTGCTATTTCTCGAATAACCGCGACATGTGCTATCTCTTTGAGCAGGCCGGAGTGCAGAAAAATCTTAAACCGGCCGGCTATTGGTTCGCTACGGCACCTGCCGAAGAGCTGGAGGTGATGATGGCCCGCGATCCGCAGTTGCGCCGCGACTGGGACGATGAATACGGCGACCGCATGGTCAAACTCGTCTTCATCGGCCGCAATCTCGACAAGGAAGCAATTATCAAGGGTCTCGACTCATGTCTGGCCGACTGATAGTAACGCCCCCCGTGCTTGGGCCGGGAGACGTGATTGCCATTGCGTCGCCCGCGTCGGCGGTCGACCCGCAGCTCGTTGACGGCGCGGCAGCTGCCTTGCGCGCCGAAGGTTTCGGTGTGCAGGTAATGCCGCATGCCGCCGGGCGCGTCGGCTCGTTTTCAGGCACGCTCGATGAGCGCCAGGACGATTTTCAGGCGGCGATAGATAATCCGGCCGTAAAGGCGATTCTATGCGGTCGCGGTGGCTACGGCGCAGTGCAGTTGCTGCCGCGTTTACGCCTGCATCGGCCGGTGTGGATTGCCGGGTTCAGCGACATCTCCGCTCTCCATGCGCTGGCCCATGAGCGCGGGTTCAGGTCGATACATTGTTCCATGGCCAAGGAGTTGACTCTGAGGCGCTGCCCGGGCGACGAAGCTAACCGACGTCTCATCGAAATTCTGCGCACAGGCCGTATGCCGCCCGTAGAGTTTCCGGCGCATCCGCTCAACCGCGAGGGCAGGGCGACCGGCACGCTCATAGGCGGCAACCTTGCGGTGCTCGACGCGCTGGTCGGGACTCCCTTCAATCTGTTGCAGCCCGATTCTATTCTGGTCATCGAAGACGTCAGCGAGCCGATTTACAAGGTAGAGCGCATGTTATGGCGCCTCAGTCTTTCTGGCGTGCTCGACACCCTGCGCGGACTCGTCGTCGGGCAGTTCACCGACTATAGCCCGAGCGCCGACTGGGCGGATATGTATTCAATGATTGCCCGCTTCACGTCGCTCATGTCATGCCCCGTGGCCTTCGGCGCACCCTTCGGCCATATCGACGGCAATCTGCCTTTCATCGAAGGCGCTGAGGTCAGCCTCGAGGTTACCCCTTCCTCCGTAAAAATTATGTAGGGATTATTTTCGGGTGGAGATGGCCGATGCGGCGAGGCCGATGGCGATGCTGAGAAGGGCGATGGGCAGCAGGTCGGCAATGTGGAAGTCGACGGGGTAGGCGGTTACGGAAAGCATGTCTGTGTCGCCTGCCAGCTTGACCCAACCGAAGCGCTCCTGGCCGATGCTGAGCAGCGAGCCGACAATAAGGCCCGTTATGGCACCGATGCCGGTAATCAGCATGCCCTCGATGCGATAGATGCCGCGCACCATTGACGGCGACGCGCCTATGGCCCGCAGCGTCTCGGCGTTCGGCTCTTTTTCGATAATCAGCAGCGATAGCGACGAGATTATGTTGAACGACGCGATGACCATGATGAATCCGAGCAGCAGAAACGTCAGCCATTTTTCCATATTTACAATCTGGAATGAGCCGCTTTGACGCTCTTGCAAGGTCGCCACGCGCATGCCCTCGGGCAACACGCGGCGCGCATCTTTGAGCGCCTTTTCCGTCTTGCCTGATGGGTAGACGGCAATTTCAGTCGCTTCGTCATTGAGTTGCAGCAGGTTGGCCACCGTTTCAATCGGCGCATACACTATGTCCGCGTCAAGTTCCTGCTGGTTGAGCATATAGACGGCGCTTGGCGCCACCGAATCCGCGCGGAATGCCGACATAGGGTTGGCGGGATTGATTCGGCCTTTGCGCCGCGGAACGTAGAGGTGAAGCAGTTCCTCGCGTCCGACGGGCAGTTCGAGCCGGTTGGCCACTCCGACGCTTACTACGGCCGGTGCGGCCGCCGGATGATAGTCTTGCCACGGCTCGCCGGCCGGGCATATGTCTTTGAACATGTCGTAAAGGTCGGGAGATATGCCACGCAGCCTGACGGTCATCTGCCGGCCGCCGGCCATGGCCAATGCCCGTTCTTCAATCAGCGGAGTGGCGCGGTCAATCGACGGGCACTCTTCGAGAAGGCTGCACAGAGAGTCGACACCGGCAAGCGTCTTGCCTTCCAGCGGCATAACCGACACCGGAGCGTCGAGCACTGACAGACGCGACTCAATCAGCGAATGAAACCCGTTGAAAACGCTCATGACCACTACCAGCGCGGCAGTGGCCAAGGCAATACCGGCCATCGCCACCATCGAGATGATGTTGACGGCCGAGTGAGATTTCGGCGCAAACAGATAGCGCAGGGCTATGCGCAGCGATACTTTCAATTTTCAGGCGCGGACCCCGCCGAAGGCTTGTCTTCGCCGAGCAGGCGGTCAATGTTTTCCAGATAGTCGAGCGAGTCGTCAATATAGAATTGAAGTTCGGGGCAGCGACGCAGCTGGAAACGCGTGCGCTGGGCGAGTTCATAGCGCACGGTCTTTGCCTGACGGTTGATGTTTTCAATGACTTCGGGAGCGTTTTCTGACGGGAATACCGACAGATAGGCCTTTGCTACACTCAAGTCGGGCGAGACTTTTACGGAGCTTACCGACACCATGATGTTGCCCATCTTGGCGGTTTCGCGGCGGAAAATTTCACTGAGTTCTTTCTGTAGCAGGCGCGATATTTTGACTTGACGTGTTGATTCCATAATTTTTTGTTTTTATTTCTAAAACGCGCATTTGCCGGCTTATGTTTAGTCTTAGTCGCCCATGGTGCGCAGCAGTTCGTCGTTGCTCTGTGTGCGCTCCATGCGGTCTTTGATGAACTCCATGGCCTCGATTGATGTGCGGTCGCTCAGGAAGCGGCGCATAATCCACATGCGCTGAATCGTTTCCTTGGGAAGCAGCAGGTCGTCGCGGCGCGTCGACGAGGCCATGATGTCCACAGCCGGGAATACGCGCTTGTTCGACAGTTTGCGGTCGAGCTGCAGTTCCATGTTGCCCGTGCCCTTGAACTCTTCAAAGATGACTTCGTCCATTTTCGACGACGTTTCCGTGAGAGCCGTGGCTATGATGGTCAGCGAACCGCCGTTTTCAATGTTGCGGGCGGCGCCGAAAAAGCGTTTGGGCTTTTGCAGGGCGTTGGCGTCGACACCGCCCGACAGAATCTTGCCCGAACCGGGTGCCACGGTGTTGAACGCGCGGGCCAGACGGGTAATCGAGTCAAGCAGAATCACGACGTCGTGGCCGCTCTCGACCATGCGTTTAGCCTTTTCAAGAACGATGTTGGCAATGCGCACGTGGCGGTCGGCGGGTTCGTCGAATGTCGAGGCGATGACTTCGGCGTTGACAGTGCGCTTCATGTCGGTTACTTCTTCGGGGCGCTCGTCGATGAGCAGAATCATGATGTAGGTTTCGGGGTGATTCTGCGCGATGGCGTTGGCAATGTCTTTCAGCAGAATTGTCTTACCGGTTTTGGGCGGGGCGACGATGAGGGCGCGCTGGCCCTTGCCGATGGGGGCGAACATGTCGACCACGCGTGTCGACAGGTTGGTGGTAACCGGCGAGCCGCACAGACGGAACTTTTCGTCGGGGAAGAGGGGAGTGAGATGTTCAAAGTTCTGACGGTCGCGCAAAACGCGTGGGTCGCGGCCGTTGACTGAAAGGACCTCGGTGAGGGGGTAATATTTTTCGCCTTCGTGGGGCGGGCGCACAGTGGCTTCGACAACGTCGCCGGTCTTGAGGCCGAGCTGTTTGATCTGATATTGAGTCAGCAGCACGTCGTCGGGCGAGGGCATATAGTTGTAGTCGCTCGAACGCAGGAATCCGAAGCCTTGCGGGTCGATTTCAAGCACGCCTTCGGTCTTGATGATGCCGTCGAATTTAGCGGCGACTTCCATAATGCGGTTCTGCTGCTGGTTCTGCTGGTTGTTTCGGCGGTCAAACTTGTTGCGCTTGTTGTTCATCTGGTTGAGCTGTGCCTGCTGGCCCGGCTCGGTGAGCACGATAGGCGCGTTTGCCTCGGCTTCGGCCTCGGCCGCGCGGCGTTCGGCATCTTCCTGACGCTGCTGTTCGGTGCGCGGTTTGAACTGGCGTGCGTTGTGGCGCGTAACCGGAAAGAAATCGTTGAAGCTTGAGTCGGAGCGGGGGCGGAAATCTTGCCGTTGCTGCTGCGGCTTCTGTTCCGTGTCGGCCGCAGGGCGGTCGTTGTTGTCGGGTAACGGGGCTTCTTTGGCGGCTTCGTCGCTGACCTCGGCGGGTTGTTGTTCTTCGGCTGCAGGCTGTTGATTGGCGCCGTTGGCGGCTGCGGGTTCTTCGGGCTGCTCGTTGGCGGCTTTAGTCTTGCGGCCGCGCTTTTTTGCGCGGGGCTGGGGCTGATCGGCGTTTTCAGCGGCCGGGGTGTCGCTGTCGGCATTGTCTGCCTTGGGAGCTTCGGGCTCTTTTTCTTTGGCGGCTTTAGTCTTGCGGGCGCGCTTTTGGGGGCGCGCCTCTTCGGCCTGTTCGGCAGCGGCGGCCGGGGCAGCGGCCTCGGCGCTTTCGATCGGCTCGGTCTTTGTTTCTTCTTTTTTGGACGCTTTGGGTTTGCGGCCGCGGCGTTTGGGCTCCTTGGCGGGAGTGCTTGCGGCTGCCACTTCGGCTGCTGCGTCGATGATGTCAAAAGCAATCTGTTGACGGTCAGCCGGGTCGATTTTCTTCAAACCGAGGCCGGTTGCAATTTCCGTGAGCTTTTCGATGCTCATTTCTTGAAGTTGGTCTAACTTATAGTTTTCCATAAACGGGAATTATATTTTTGGTCATATTCTCGCATAGGCCCATAGCAATCCTTTTTGCCGGTCAGTCATCTGTAAAACATTCTGGAAGTTCAAAATTTACCTCGCTTTCGGTAAATTTTTGCCGATCATGCAGTGCAAAAACGGACGGTTGTCGGGTGATAATTGAGAATAGTTGAATAGTCGTGTAATTGAATCATGATAAGGCCTGTGGCAAAATCACGGCGCAAAGTTACGCAAAATAATTTATAAATAGAGCAAGAACCGCACAATTTTCTATCAAAAAACAATAAAAACTGCAAAAAAGTTGAAAATTTGCATTTATTCCGGCTCTTTGCGAAACGCATATCCGTTGCGCAGGGCTTCAAAATCAGCGGGGTTTGCCCGCAGATTGTTCGTGTCGGCCAGCGGGTCATAGCTTGCGGTTATTTCGTCGAGTGTCGGCGCCGGGGCCACCGGGGCGATTGCAATGTCAATCGACGGGGCGATGGCATGTAGGGCCATGGCCGTGGCGCGGCGTTTGCCTTGAATGGAATAGCCGGCAATGTGGGGCGTGGCGATTGCCGCAAGGTCGAGCAGTTCGGCACTGATGCGCGGCTCGTTCTCCCAGCAGTCGATGACGGCGTCTGAGATGCTTCCCGATTTTAGCGCGTCAATCAGCGCCCCGGTCTCCACAACGGGTCCGCGCGCCGCATTGATTACTATGGGACGCCTGCGGCATGCGGCAAAGAAGGCAGCGTCGGCCATGTGGCGGGTTGTTTCGTCAAGCGGCGTATGGAAGGTGATGATGTCGGCATTGGCGGCAATGTCGGCAAGAGTGGCCGGCATGCCCAGCGGCGGGTCGCAAAGCAGGGTGGGGAAGTCGTTTGCCCCGGCCCATCTTTTTATGGTGGAACCTACGTGGCCCACGCCTACAATGCCGATGGTCGGGCGCAAGCCGGGGCGCAGGTGCCCTATGGCCGAAAGCACGTATTGGGCGACGGCCGGAGCATTGCAGCCCGGCGCATTGCTGACTCTGATGCCGCGGCGACGGCAGTAGTCGAGGTCAATGTGGTCGGTGCCGATGGTGGCTGTGGCAATGAGGCTCACTTTAGAGCCGTCAAGCAGTTGGCTGTCGCACCGCGTGCGTGTGCGCACAATCAGCGCGTCGGCTTCTCTGACACTTTTTGCCGTAATCTCTTCAGGAGGAAGATATGTTACCGAATGACCGGCATTTTCGAGTATGCCCGAAATGAATGGAATGTGCGATTCGACTATGATTTTCATTTTGGAAGAAAAATGAAGACTCCCGCGGCAACATACACGACAACGGCCGCAATCCAGCCGAATTTTTTATATGCCGAAAAGTGGGCTATGTTGTAGGCCGTGCATAGATTGACCAGCGGCAGATAGTCGCCGGCATCGGCGGCATTGGCCAGCGGCGCGGCGGCCGCCATGAGCGTCAGGCCGAGAATCGCAAGGTTGCCGGCGCGCATTTTGGCCGGATAGCCGTAAGAGCGGAAGAATGTCGCAATGACCGACAGCGCTGCCGTCGATACGGCAGCTATGGTTGTCAGGCCGATATGGCCGGTAAAGGGCGAAGTGTAAATGGCCTGTAACGACATGGCGTCGTAAACGCCGAAGCCGCACAGAATGATTGCCGGCGTGATGAAGCCGAGAATGGCCGCCATGAGCCCCTGAGGGGAGAATGCGCGTATAAGAATCAGCGGGGCGAGCATGACCGGCGCGAGTATGGCAAAACTGCGGCAGACCATGGCGCCGAGTCCGAGCACCATATAAATCAGAAAGAGCAGCCGCGTCTTGTCCGGGCGTGCGAAGCAGCTGATTATGCTCGTCAGGGCTATGGCGCCCGTCAGCGCGATGAGACAGCCGGTGAACGTGGCTCCGACCGCTGCCTGCAGCATGATGAACAGGCCTATTATTGTGAAATTCGGCCCGCGATAGAGCGTGCGGGCTTTGATTTCACGGGTAATCAGAGCAACCGTAAGCACCGAAATGGCTGCCGCCTGATAGCTGAATGCCGCCGTCAGGCTCCAGAGCGCCAAACCGAGCACCCCGGCGAGTATTGACACGCCGGGGCTTAACATGAAGTTCTTGATTTTGTCGGCTCTGGTCATTGTCAGAGCATATCGGCAAGGTCTTTGGCTATGTCGCGCCGATAATATTTGCCGTCAAAGTCGATGGCTTCGATGGCCTTGAACGATTTTTCGGCGGCCGATTTGATGTCGTCGCCGTAGCTCGTGGCGGCGATGACGCGTCCGCCTGCGGTTACGAGCTGACCGTCGGCGTTGATGGCCGTGCCTGCATGGAAGAGCAGGGTGTCCTTGCCCGCGGCTTTGTCGAGTCCGCTCATCGGCTTGCCTTTTTCATAGCTGCCGGGATAGCCGCCGCTGACGGCCATGACCGTTACGGCCGTGCGCGGGTCGTGGGCAATCTCTATGTCGCCCAGGTTGCCTTTGGCGGTTGCGACGAGCGCGGGGAGCAGATCGGAGGCGATGCGGGGCATCACGGCCTCGGTTTCGGGGTCGCCCATGCGCACGTTGTATTCAATGACCATCGGCTCGCCGCCCACATTTATCAGGCCGAGGAAGATGAATCCGCGATAGTCGATGCCGTCGGCAATCAGGCCGTTGACAGTCGGAATCACGATGCGCTCTTCAACTTTTTTCATGAAAGCGTCGTCGGCAAACGGCACGGGGCTTACGGCGCCCATGCCGCCCGTGTTGAGGCCGGTGTCGCCTTCGCCAATGCGTTTGTAGTCTTTGGCGACGGGGAGAATGCGGTAGCGGCCGTGGCCGTCGGTGAGCACGAAGACGGAGCATTCAATGCCGCTCAGGAATTCTTCAATCACCACCGTGGCGCTTGCTTGGCCGAACATGCCGCCGAGCATTTCGCGCAGCGACGCTTTGGCTTCGTCAAGGTCTGAGATTATCAGCACGCCCTTGCCTGCGGCGAGGCCGTCGGCCTTGAGCACATAGGGCGCAGTGAGTGTTTCAAGAAATTTGCAGCCTTCGTCGACCGTGTCAGCCGTAAACGAGCGGTAGGCGGCGGTTGGAATGCCGTGGCGCTGCATGAACTGTTTTGCGAAGTCCTTGCTGCCCTCGAGCGCAGCGCCGTCGGCACCCGGACCGACAATGAGCATTTCGGGCATGTTGGCCGCGAAATAGTCTCTGATGCCCGCAACGAGCGGGTCTTCATTGCCCACGACAATCAGTTCGACGCCGTGTTCGCGGCAGAACTTCTCGATTGCGGGGAAGTCGGTCGGCTTCATGGCGACGTTCGTGCCATAGGCCGCCGTGCCGCCGTTGCCGGGAGCTATATACAGATGTTCACACAGCGCGCCGGCGCTGATTTTCCAGGCAAGTGCGCATTCGCGGCCGCCGGAGCCAAGCAGTAAGATGGTCATGGTTATGTTTCGGTTGAAAATAAGTTAATCGTTGTCTTTACGGCGCCAGCCTTTGCGCGGCGAAATTGACGGCTGCTTGCCGACTATGGCCTCTACCGCCTTCGGGTTGCGGCGTTTTGCCAGCGGATTTTCCGGCTCGGCCTCGGGGCGGAAGCGGCGTTCGGTGCGCTCGTCGTCGCGTTCGTGGTCGCGCTTGCGGTCAAACGGGCGTTTGCGGTCGTCGTCGCGGCGCGGGCCTTTGCGCAGGCGGGGAGTGTCGGTGCGGTTGCTCTCGAGTTTGCCGCCGGCGGCCTTGAACGAGCGTTTGTCGCCGTCGAAGATGATATATTCGCGCAGTTCGCATTCGAGCGAGCCGTTCAGCAGCGTCTCGCGCGAGCTGGGTGCCAGGCCAATGTGGGCCATGGTTTCGTCGCGATAGCCGATTATCCAGGCGTGATAGCCCTTGAAGATGTGTTTCAGCTTCGAGCCGAGCAGCTCGTACAGGCCGTCGAGGTCAGCGGGCTTGAGGCGTTCGCCGTAAGGCGGGTTGGTTATGAGCACACCGCCTTGCGGAGCCTCCTCCCATGCGCTGAGCGGCTTGAGGTGCAGGTCGATGTATTTTGCCACTCCGGCACTCTTGATGTTGCGGGTGGCGATGGCTATGGCCTTGGGCGACATGTCGGCGCCGATGATGGGGCATGTAACCTCGCGCTCGGCCGAGTCGTCGTTATAGAGGCTGTCAAGCAGTTCGCGGTCAAAATCGGCCCACTGTTCAAAGGCGAATCCTTTGCGGAACAGTCCGGGGGCTATGTTGGCGGCTATGAGTGCGGCCTCAATCAGGAACGTGCCCGAGCCGCACATGGGGTCGATGAACGGCACTTCGCCGCGCCAGCCGCTTTTAAGAATGATGCCGGCGGCGAGCACTTCGTTGATGGGCGCGTCGGTCTGCGCGTCGCGCCAGCCGCGGCGGTGAAGGCTTTCGCCGCTCGAGTCGAGGCTCAGCGTTACGTCGGTGTTGCATATGTGCACGTTGATGATGCAGTCGGCGTCGGTCAGCCTGACGCCGGGACGGCGTCCCTGTGCATCGTGGTCTCTGAACCAGTCGGCAATCGCGTCTTTGACCTTATATGTAACGAAGCGTGAGTTGGTGAAGTTGTCAGAGTTGACGGTTACTTCAATGGCAAATGTCTTTTCAGGGCTCAGCAGCGTCGACCAGTCGAATTCCTTGACTCTGTCATAAAGTTTTTCGGGGGTGTGGGCCTTGAATGTATAGAACGGTTTGAGAATGCGCAGGGCCGTGCGGCAGTGCAGGTTAGTCTTGTAGAGCATTTCCTTGTCGCCCTTGAATGAGACCATGCGGCGCCCGGGCATCACTTCGGCTGCCCCGAGTTGGCGCAATTCTTCGGCCAGCACTTCTTCCAGTCCCTGAAAGGTCTTGGCCACCATGTCAAACGTGTCAGTGTTCATCGGTTGTTTTCTCGTAATTTTGGCTGCAAAGTTACGAAAAAAATAAGAATTAAGAATTAAGAATTAAAAATTATAGCGGTCGGGAGCGATAACTTCTTGACTGCTTAGTTCGAGGCGTTGCCGTCGTTTTCAATCAGCCGCGAAAGCCATGTCAGGGCAAATTCGTCGTCGGGATTTGCCTCAAGCATTTTCAGGAGTTTTTCATGGGCAATCTCGCTTCGGCCGCGTTTGATGTCA
Source organism: uncultured Porphyromonadaceae bacterium (assembly GCA_902495245.1). Classification (GTDB taxonomy): domain Bacteria; phylum Bacteroidota; class Bacteroidia; order Bacteroidales; family Muribaculaceae; genus UBA3263. The sequence goes on along the minus strand of CABUWI010000001.1, from coordinate 237,409 downwards.
TCGACAATTTCGCGCCGGTCGAGAAAGGCCATCAGCTCGCGCGCCACGTCGACCGTCTCTTCCGACTGGTTCTCCGGTCTGGCGTTTTCGCGCAGATTGTGCATGATCTGAGGCAGCCTCGGGTCGTTCATCGCCTGCATGGTCAGGATATATTGCTGCGTCCATCTGAGGCGGTTGCCCTGCACAATCATGTCCATATATAGATATGAGTCGGCATATCGTCCGAGACGGTAATAGAGTTGGCCCAGAAAAAAGCATGTTTCCTCGAAAGTCCGGGCGAGCTCCTTGTCAGGTTCGCCGCTGTTTTGGCTAATCTCGTCGGCCATGAGCGACCATGCGTTGTGAAGATAGTGTTCCGCTTCGGCCAGGCGGTTGTCGGCAAAAAGCACGCGCCCCCAGTAGAGCGAATAGGCGGCGTCGCCGTTGACGCATTTTTTAACAAGGCCTTCTTCCTGGGCCATGTATTCCGCCTCGGCCTTGAATATTTCAGGCCCTCCGCGGTGAATGCCGACGGTTACGCCGCGAACGTCGGGCTCGGTTTCGGCTGACCCTATCGTGCGATATGCGCGTACGGGCAGGCCGGCCGAAGTGCAGTCGGCGTGAATCAGATAAAGCCGTTCGTCGACCGATTGCATGGTCAGGCATATGTGGTAGCTGCGTCGGTCGGGGTCGGCGCTCAGCATGTCTAGGGTCGCGCGATCGCCGACGCGGGCATCGTCGGTGAGCAGCAGCGAGAAAAGAGGGTAGGCGTCTATGTTTTCGGCCTCAATCGGGCGGCCGTTCACAATCAATGTCAGATCTTCGTCGGGACGGTAGCCGTAGACGCGTCTGAACAACTCGCCTATGGTCCATTCAGGCATCTCATACCACGGGCCGGTCAGGGCTTCGCCGGCTTTCTGCTCGAGTTCGGCATGAATTATGGAATAGAGAGCTTTGTCATATGGTACGCGATTGCGCACGGTTTCGCCCGGTTCGTTGCGCCGCAGTTCGTCAAAGCGGTCTGAGGCCACGCGCTGAATGTGGAAGCAGCCGGTCAGCATGGCCTTGAAAAGCTCAATGCCCGCTTGGTCGGCAATGAGCCTGATGCCGGATATGTGGAGATTGACGTTGAGCGCGTCATTGCTGTCGGAGTTTTCGCCGGCCGGCGTGATTGTCGCTTTTGGCGGCAGGGAGATGAGGTTGACCTCGTTGACCACGCGCTCAAGTGTCTCCGAGTCGGCCAGCGCAGCCGAGAGGCAGCCGTAGTAGCTCAGGCTCACCGTGTTGAACATCGGGTGGGAGGCGTCATCTTCGATTGCAGCAACAAAGTGGCCGCCCTGAAAGTCGAATGTAACGGTGTTGTTGCGCCCCTCAGAGTCGGCGATTACGTGGCTGTCGCAGTTGAGCGAGGCGAGAATCGCGGTGATGGTATCTATTGCGGCGGGTTCATCGGCGGCCGCGGCAGGCTGCTTGCGGCGGCGCAGTCGGGCGGCAGTGGCCCACAGACGGTTGGCAAGCGGCAGCAACAGCGCCACGAGCACAGACGTTAAAACGGCGCCGACAATCAGCAGTATGAAATATTGACTTGAAAACATAGGTTAGAGTTATCCGTGGTTATTCCGACTGCAAATATACGGATTTTTCACACATTTTGCCATGATTATTTGCCCGGCGGAGAAAAAATGCGTAAATTTGCGCCCGGTTTTCCAATCGTGTGATGGGAAATTAATGAAACATTTTAATTTTTAGTAACACAAAATTTTTTACAAGACAATGAAAACGTTTAAGTTAAGCGCCGAACCCCGCACCGAACTCGGCAAGAAAGCAACCAAGGCCCTGCGTGCCGAAGGCAAAATCCCCGCAGTTATCAACGGCGGCGAAATCGTAAAGCTCCCCTACGAAGGCAAACTCGCTGCCGGCGAGAAGCTCGTTGAAATCGAAGACGGCAAGGGCATGATTTCGACCGATATCACCGTTACCAACGAGGGCGTGCGCAAACTCATCTATACCCCCGACATCTACGCCATCGACCTCGAACTCAACGGTCAGACTCGCCACGCAATCCTGAAGGACATTCAGTTCCACCCCGTCAAGGACAACATTCTCCACATCGACTTCCTGCAGGTTGACGAGAAGAAGCCCGTGGTTATCGAAGTGCCCGTTGCTCTCGAAGGCCACGCCGAAGGTGTGAAGGCCGGCGGTAAGCTCCAGCTGAACATGAAGAAACTGCGCGTGCGCGCTCTCTACACCAACGTGCCCGAGCGTCTGGTCATCAACGTTGACAACCTCGGTCTTGGCAAGACCATTCAGGTGGGCGACCTGCACTTCGAAGGTCTCGAGCTCATCAACGCCAAGAATGCCGTTGTCTGCACCGTGGCTCTGACCCGTGCCGCCCGTGGTGCCGCCGCTGCCGCCGCAAAGTAATTATATGAAATACTTAATTGTTGGGCTCGGGAATATAGGCGACGAATATCGTCTGACCCGCCACAACATCGGATTTATGATATTGGATGCCATGGCTATGGCGTCCAATATCTCTTTCAAGACCGAGCGTTATGGCGACGTGGCCTATGCACGCCTTAAAAACAAGCAGCTCGTTCTGCTCAAGCCGTCGACCTACATGAACCTTTCGGGCGAGGCCGTGCGTTATTGGGCGCAGAAAGAGAAGATTCCCGTCGACCATATTCTGATTCTGGTCGATGACCTTGCGTTGCCGTTCGGGGCGATACGCATCAAGGGGTCGGGCAGTGATGCCGGCCATAACGGACTGAAGAACATCGCCGCCATGCTGGGCACCCAGGCCTATCCGCGTCTGCGTTTCGGCATAGGCAACGACTTCAGCCGCGGCCACCAGGTCGACTTCGTGCTCAGCCGCTTCACGTCCGAGCAGCTCGAGGAGCTGAAACCCCGCATCGAACTGGCAATCGATGCCGTCAAGGCTTTTGTGCTTGCCGGCATTCAGAACGCCATGTGTAATTATAACAACAAGTAGGCGCATAAGAATACATTTTTATTATGGAAGCTCGGATTGACAAGTGGCTTTGGGCGGTGCGCATTTTCAAGACCCGTTCAATCGCCGCCGATGCAGTGAAGAAGGGCAGGGTGATGGTCAATGACGTCCTCGTGAAGCCGTCGCGGCTCATCAAACCCGGCGACATAGTCAAGGTGCGCAAAGCTCCCGTTACTTACTCGTTCAGAGTGTTGCAGCTCGTTCAGAACCGACTGGGCGCCAAGCTCGTGCCTGAGTATGCCGAGAATATCACGCCCAAGAGCGAGCTCGACCTGCTCGAAGTTGTCAAAATCTCAGGCTTTATTGACCGGCGCAAGGGCCTGGGACGCCCCACCAAGCGCGAAGGCCGCGACCTGGCTGAGTTCACTGCCGAACTATGGGACGATTTTGATATTGACGATGAAGATGACGATGAAGAAGACGGCGATGAAAACTGACCGGCTCATGCCGTTCGAGCCGGTGCGGTGAACCATGAACCGCGTTTCGGCGTTTTCTTTTTGGAAAATCCGAATAAAACCCGTATCTTTGCAGAAAAATAAAACAAACATAAATCATAACCCCACAAAAAGACCCGGCGCGATGTCGGGAACCATACAAAAACACTCATTTTCAATCACTCTAAGCCATAGCATCATGGACACGAACAACAACGGCGACTTCTCGAAGCGACCCAAACGCCCCCGAATCGGCAGCGCAGGCAACGGCAATGCCTCGTCATCTTCTTACGATTCGCGTTTTGAAAAGGTTTCTTACGGTACTAACAGAGATTCAGACAGCGACGGAGAGCGCCCGGCGCGCCCCTATCAGCCCCGTCCGCGCTACAACCGCAACGACAATAACAACGACGGTCAGGGCGGCTACCAGCCCCGTCCGCGCTACAACCGCAACAACGACAACGACGGCCAGGGCGGCTATCAGCCCCGTCCGCGTTACAACCGCAACAACGATAACGACGGTCAGGGCGGCTATCAGCCCCGTCCGCGCTACAACCGCAACGACAATAACAACGACGGCTATCAGCCCCGTCCGCGCTATAACCGCAACAACGATAACGACGGCCAGGGCGGCTATCAGCCCCGTCCGCGCTACAACCGCAACAACGATAACGACGGTCAGGGCGGCTACCAGCCCCGTCCGCGCTATAACCGCAACAACGACGGCAACAATCGTCAGGGCGGCTATAACCGATATAACAACCGCAATAACAACGGCCGGGGCCCGCAGCGTCCCGGCAAGAGCTTCACGCCGCGCCCCAAACGCATTGAATATGAAGAGCCGGAAATCGATCCGAATGCAGAAATCCGTCTGAACAAGTTCATTGCAAACGCCGGCATCTGCAGCCGTCGCGAGGCCGACGAGCACATCACAAACGGCGAAATCAAAGTAAACGGCAATGTCGTTACAGAGCTCGGCACAAAGATTACCGCCAAAGATGTCGTTGAATTCAACGGCAAGGTGGTTACGACCGAACGCAAATGTTACGTGCTGCTCAACAAGCCCAAGGATTGCGTAACCACTTCGGACGACCCCAACGGGCGCATGACCGTGATGGACCTCGTGAAGAACGCCTGCGAGGAGCGCATCTATCCCGTAGGGCGCCTCGACCGCAACACCACCGGCGTGCTCTTGCTCACCAACGACGGCGACCTGGCCTCGAAGCTCACTCACCCGCAGTATGTCAAGAAGAAGATCTATCACGTATGGACCGACCACGACATCTCGGAAGATGACATGCAGCGCATTGCCGACGGCATAGAGCTTGAAGACGGCCCGATTCATGCCGACGCAATCAGCTATGCCACCGAAACCGACCGCAATCAGGCCGGCATCGAGATTCATAGCGGACGCAACCGCATTGTGCGCCGCATCTTCGAGTCGCTCGGCTATCATGTTACGAAGCTTGACCGCGTCTATTTTGCAGGCCTCACCAAGAAGAACCTGCCCCGCGGCCGTTGGCGTTACCTGACTCAGGAAGAGGTCAACTTCCTGAAGATGGGCTCGTTTGAATGAATACTATTTCACCCCAAATAATAAAGCAGTCATTATCTTGAAATATGAAACGCATTAAAATCTGCGATATTTTCAATCCCGAACTGATTGGACGGGAGGTCGACGTAATGGGCTGGGTACGCACCCGCCGCGGCAACAAAAACGTTCAGTTTGTCGCGCTCAATGACGGCTCGACCATTCGTAACATTCAGATTGTGTTTGACCTCTCGCGCTTTTCAGAGGAGAGCCTCAAGCAGATAACTACCGGCTCGAGCCTCCACGTTCACGGCCTTCTGGTCGAGAGTCAGGGCAAAGGTCAGACCTGCGAGGTGCAGGCACAGTCGTTCGAGGTGTTCGGCACGGCCGACCCCGAGGAGTATCCCTTGCAGAAAAAAGGCCACACGCTCGAATTTCTGCGCGAGAAGGCTCATCTGCGCCCCCGAACCAACACGTTCGGTGCGGTTCTGCGCGTGCGCTCGGCCCTGGCCTTCGCCGTCCACAAGTTCTTCCAAGAGCGCGGCTTCTTCTATCTGAACACGCCGCTCATCACGAGCAGCGACTGCGAGGGTGCCGGTGCCATGTTCCAGGTAACTACGCTCGACCTCAACAACATGCCCAAACTTGAAAACGGGCAGGTTGACTTTTCGGGCGACTTCTTCGGCAAGCCCGCCGCGCTCACGGTGAGCGGTCAGCTCGAGGGTGAACTCGGCGCGACGGCTCTCGGCGCCATCTACACGTTCGGCCCCACTTTCCGCGCCGAAAACTCCAACACTCCGCGCCACCTGGCCGAGTTCTGGATGATTGAGCCGGAAATGGCCTTCTACGACATCACCGACAACATGGACCTGGCCGAGGACTTCATCAAATACTGCGTGCAGTATGCTCTCGACCACTGCAAGGACGACCTCGAGTTCCTGCAGCAGATGTATGACCACGACCTGATTCACCGCCTCGAAGAGAGCATCAAAGCTCCGTTTGTGCGCCTGACATACACCGAGGGCGTCGAGATTCTCAAGAACAGCGGCAAGAAGTTCGAATTCCCCGTAGACTGGGGCACGGACCTGCAGAGCGAACACGAGCGCTACCTCGTCGAGGAGCATTTCAAGCGCCCCGTCATTCTGACCGACTATCCCAAGGAAATCAAGGCGTTCTACATGAAGCAGAACGAAGACGGCAAGACCGTGCGCGCCATGGACGTCCTCTTCCCGCAGATTGGCGAAATCATCGGCGGCAGCGAACGCGAGGCCGACTATGACAAACTCCTGGCCCGCATTGAAGAGCTGCACATTCCGATGAAGGACATGTGGTGGTATCTCGACACGCGCCGCTTCGGCACGGTGCCTCACAGCGGCTTCGGTCTCGGCTTCGAGCGCCTTGTGCTCTTCGTTACCGGCATGACCAACATTCGCGACGTCATTCCATTCCCCCGCACCCCCGGCAACGCCGAATTCTGATTTTACTTCAATCATAAAAATCGCCCCCGATGACCAACATCGGGGGCGATTTTTATTGCGTTGCGATTAGAAAATTACATGCGCATAACTTTTCCGTTGGATATGAAAAGTCCGTGTGTGGGGCGGCTTATCGTGCGGCCCAGCAAGTCATAGACCTTTGTGGAGGCAGACGGCTTCAGTGTCGCGTCGATGTCAACTACCGACGACTCGATGCCGCCGTTGACCATGTCGATGTTTACTGATTCGCCGGGGCCGAAGTCGGCGTCAAGAATCTTGTCGCCGATGCGTATTTTGGCGCTGCGAGCTTCCTGACGGTTGTTTGTAACGGTTGCGGTCGTGCCTTTGCCGTTCTCCCAGTTGATGTCGACCGTGTAGTCGCCGAGGGCCTTGAGGCCGCTCACGGAGCCGTTGGCCCATGCGTCTGGCAGTGCGGGCAGCAGGGTGATGATGCCGTCATAGCTCTGCAGCAGCATTTCGGCGATGCCGCTTGTGCAGCCGAAGTTGCCGTCGATCTGGAAGGGCGAGTGGGCGTCGAAGAGGTTGTAGTAGCAGCCGCCCTGATTGCTCATGGCGATGGCGTAGGAGGTTGAATGGCGCAGTGCTTTTGTGAGGTTCAGGCGTGCGCGGTTGCCGTCGAGCGCGCGGGCGTAGGTGTTGGTCTGCCAGCCCATCGACCAGCCGGTAACGTCGCCGTTGCGGGCAATCTGGCCGTTATAGGCAGCCCGGAACAGGCGTTTGCCCTCTTCGGTGGTGTCGAAAGCGCTGACCATGGAGTAGGGGTAGAGGCACATGAGGTGGCTCAGGTGGCGATGGCCCGGGTCGGTGAGGGCGGTCGTTTTCCATTCGCTGATGCATTCCTTGCCGTTGTAGGTCTCAACCCAGACGCCGCGGTCGAAGTTGGCATAGAGCTCGCGGATTTCGTCAAGCTGAGTTTCAGTGAGCGGCGAATCGGCGCCGAGCTCCTCGTGGGCCTTGAATATCTCGTCGAGCAGTTCGTAGGCGTTCTGTTGGCTGAAGGCGGTTACCTGGTTGTAGGGACCGTGTTCGGGGCTCCATTCGCCCGTGATTTCATAGAGGCCTTTGGAATCTTTCGTTGCGATGTCTTTGATGAAGAGGGCGGCATCGTACATCACAGGCAGTGCGCGCGTCAGGAAATCGCGGTCAAGCGTGTACTGATAGTAGCGCCAGAGGTGTGTGCAATACCATGCGCCCATTGATTTTATGGTTGTCAGCGCCCATGTGGAACCGCCGCCGAGAATGTTGTTTTCGACGGCCACGGTCCAGCCGCGTGCGCCTGACTTGCAAAGCTGTGCGGCCGCTTTCCAGGGCGAGTCGGGACGCGAGGCCACGTCGATGATGTGCTCGACGAAGGGACGGTGCATCTCGCTGAGGTTGGTCGGGTCGGCGGGCCAGTAGTTCATCTGCACGTTGATGTCGGCGTGAATGTCGCTGCGCCAGAAGTCGGAATTGGAAATATCGTTCCAGATGCCCTGCAGGTTCGAGGGTGCGTGGATTGACGTGTCGAGGTTGGACGCGACGGTCATGTAGCGGCCATATTGGAAATAAAGCTGCTCGAGGCCGAGACCTTCGGCCGTCGTCTTGTTGGCTGCAGCGGCGTTATAGAAGTCGATGAGTTTGTCGGTGGGTTTGTCGCTGACTGCGCCGATTTTGAAGCTGACGCGATTCATCAGGGCCGAGAATGCTGCGGTGTGGTCAGCCACGGCCGAGTCATAGCTTTTTTCAGCCGCAGCGTCGACTTTGGTCTTTGCCTGACTGAAGATGGCGTCGGCGTCGGCGCCGCTCACAGAGCTGTCGGTCGAGGCGTCATAGTCCGTGGCGGCGGCCATGATGAGTTCGGCCCAAGTAGCGTTCTCTACCGTGATGCCTGTGGCACCGGTTGTAACCGTGGCGCCCTCCGAGGCGATGACCTTGAACGTGGTGGCATAGCTGATTACGTCGGTCTTGCCGCTGAACGAGGCCGTTGCGTCGTTATACGTAACCGACGATGCGTTGATGTAGCGGTCGGGAACATAGGCGAACGAGAGCGCGAGTTTGTCGGTGCCGTCGGCTTCATAGCGGGCAATGAAAACGCCGTCGGTGGCCGACACGAAATAGCGGCGCTTATAGTTTGTGGTCGCGCCTTCATAGTTGACTCCGGCAACGCCGTCGGCTATGTCGAGCCAGCGCACATAGTTGTTTACGGGCACTGTAGCGTCTGCGGTCGAGAAAGCGGAACTGCGGTCAATGACCATGATTGAGCCGAAGTTCTGATAGCCGCCGTGTTGCACGCTCTTGTTGCCGCCCCATGCGGGTCGGCCGGCCCACAGGGTCTTTTCGTTAAACTGGATTTCGTCTTTGAAGATTCCGCCGCGCACGGTGGCTCCGAGTTGGCCGTTGCCGAGCGGCAGGGCATATTCCATCCAGGTGTTTGACGAGCCGGTGTGGGCAACGGGCACGTTATACCACAGTGTCATGTCGCTCACTCCTTCGGGGCGCGTGCCGGGGTTGACCGTGTTGTACTCGCTGAAGCGCATCGAGTCGTCGGGGTCTACGGGCGAGATATAGAATGTCGAGCCGTTATCGCCCACGGCCTTAGAACTATCCCACAGGGCCAGATAGCCGCTGCGCTTATTGAAGTAATTGTTGGCCGACGAGGCTATTTTGATGTACGATGCGGTGCCGTCAAGTTTGATGGTGCCGTTAAAGTCGACATCGCCGGTAACGGCTGCGGGCGACACCATCTTGGCGCGTGCCGATGCCTCTGAGCCGGACATTTCGAGCACTTTGCCGGCAGCTGCGTCGCCTGCGTTGACGAATCTGATGTTTCCCTCGGGGGTGTTGACGACGTGCCACATGCCGTTGAGGCTTGTGGGTTTCGTGCTGTTGGTGAGTTTAAGGCCGTTGTTGTCTTTATATGAGTCGTCCAGCCCGAGAAAGCCTCCGGTCTTGCACTCGATTGTGTAGTATGTGTTCAGAGCCTCGGCCACGTTTGTCGCATCAATCAGCGAGAACATCGACGCATCGGCCGACGTGTCCCAGCGCACAACCTTGCCGCCGGTGTTGACGTGGAGCGCATTACGGTCAACGGTCCCTTTGGCGTCGTAAATCACCGCATAGCCTTCAGATATGCTGAAATCGACCGTATAGGCGCCTGCTTCGGCTTTGTCGACGAGTTTGAATGTTACCTCGTTTTGAGACGGAACCGCGCCCACATAAGAGTCTGTGGCCAGGTTTTTGAGATAGTAGGTGTTGTTGTCGCTCGTGCCCGTTTTCTCGAATGTCCAGATGTGGGCGGCGTCATAATACGAATCGTTCGACAGCAGTTCGTTGCCCTCGGCGCGCACAAATCGGTTTGTGCGCCCTTTGCATTCAAGGAAGAACTGCTTGCCGTCGATTTCAGTTGTCGACACGGCGCCCGATGCTTCCGCAACGGTGCATAGCGCTATGCCGGCATAGAGAAATGTAGCAATTTTCATGAAATAATTGGATAATGATGTTAAGGAATAATTTATGGCAAAATTAGCAAATTTTTTCGTCAGTTCAAATATAATGCGTAAATTAGCGCCATAATTCCGAAAAATCGCTCTAATCGAACATGAAGCTTAAACCAACCATTCTTATCGCATTTGCAGCGGCCGGCGTATGCGCGTCTGCTCAAGGGCTTGTTACAGACTTGCCCGCTGTCTATATCACCACTCCCGCAGGCTCCGTAATCAATACGGAAGAATATGTCAACACGTCGATGACCATTATCGATTCTGACGGTACACGTACCGATTATGCCGACACGCGCCTGCGCGGACGCGGCTCGGCAAAATTCGCCCTGGCCAAGAAGCCTTACAAAATCAAGCTGTTTGCCAAAGAGAAACTTTTAGGCTCGGACGGCGCCAAGGCCAAGAAATGGAATCTGATGGCCCGTCATGGCGACAAGACCCTGTTGCGCAATTCGGTCGGCTCGTTCATCGCATTGCAGGCCGGCCAGCCTTTTGCTCCCGGAACCCGCTTTGTTGACCTGACGATTGACGGTAAATATCAGGGCACATATCAGCTCACCGACCAGATAGATATCCGTAAAAAGCGTGTAAACATCACCGAGCAGCCCGAGGTAATCACGTCGGCAACGAACATTACCGGCGGCTATCTGCTCGAAATCGACGACGAGGCTGACGAACTTGACGGCACGGTATTCACAACCGACAAGGGCGTGAAAATCACGGTCAAATCGCCCGACGAAGATGTAATCCAACCGGCTCAGACGGCTTATATAAAGGCTCATGTGCAGAAGTTTGAAGATGCGCTTTTCGCCGAGAACTGGCTTGACCCCACCGCGGGCTATCGTCGCTACATCGACCTCGATTCATTCATTTCATGGTATATCACCAACGAATATGCCGCCGAGCCCAACGCGTTCAGGGCCGTGTACTTCTATAAGGACATTGACAGCGACAAACTGACATTCGGCCCGGTGTGGGACTTTGATTTTGCCTTTGACAATTCTTCGCGTTTCGGGTCGCGTCCGCGCGCACTGATTGCGCAAGAGGGCAGGGGACCCGAATGGTGCTACCTGTGGATTGACCGTCTGCGTCAGGACCCGCAGTTTCATATTGCCGTCAATGACGCATGGAAAAAACTTACCGACGGGGGTATCGTCGACAAAGTCAATGCCTACATCGACTCTCAGGCCGCTGTCATTGACCGCTCGCAACAGAAAAACTTCGAGCTCTATCCGATTGCCGAGCGCGTTCACGACGAAATGTATCTTTTCAACACGTATGCCGAAGGCGTGGAGTTCTTGAAAAGGACCCAGGCAGCGCGTGCCGCATTCCTGACCGAAGCGTTTGCGACATTGGCCGCGGGCGGTTCGGTGGAATCGTCGATTGACGAGATCGCATCGCCTGCCAATCCGGTTGAACCTGCTGTAATATACGACTTGCAGGGACGGCGTGTGGCCAATCCCTGCAAGGGCTTGTTCATAAAGAACGGCAAAGTGGTTAAACTTTAATCAGAAGTTTTCGCGCAGCTTGGCTTCAAGGTCGGCAGCCTGATGCAGGCCTGATGCGCGCCACTGAGGCTCGCCGTTCTTGAAGACAATCAGCGTGGGCACGGACTGAACCCTGTAGCGGTTTGCCAGCTCGGAGTTACGGTCAATGTCAACTTTAATAATGTTAGCTTTGTCGCCCACGGCCTGCTTGACCTGCTCAAGAATGGGGCCCTGCATTTTGCACGGACCGCACCAGGTTGCGAAAAAGTCTACCAGAGTAGGGGTCGACCCCCCGATGAGTTTGTCAAATTCTTCCATAATTGATATAAGTATTTGTCTTTTGGCTATGCTTTTCAGTTCTTATAACGTTCAATGCCCGTAAAGGGTTTGGTCAATGCGCCTTTCGTTCGCGAGCCGTTGAGCGCCACATAAAGTTAACGTCGGAATTATAGATTTAATTATCGTAGATATATGAAAAATAAACTTTTCGCAGCCATAGCGCTGTTTGCAGCGGCATTCCCGGCCTGGGCCGATGCCGACTTCATCACTCACCGCTACGACAGTTTCAAGGCTTGTCGCGTGTCTGACCGCAGTGTTGTCTTTATCGGTAATTCAATTACCAACATGGGCAACTGGCACGAACATTTCGCCGACAATCCTCTCGTAGTGAATCGCGGCAATTCTGGCGCGTGCTCATATGAGGCGCTTGAGAATCTCGAAAGTATCCTTGTCGGCAAGCCGGCAAAGATTTTCGTCATGATCGGCACCAACGACATCGGCACGGCCACCGGCACTCCCGAGTCGATTGCGAAGAACGGTCTGGCGCTCATTGAACGCGTAAAGAACGAAAGCCCCGAGACAAAGGTACATATTGTCAGCACGTTTCCGTCGTCAAACGGTCTGCGCAGCCCCGAGAACCATGCCGAAATCAACCGCCTGCTCAAGGCCGTGTGCGAGGAAACGCAGACAACCTTCATTGACCTGTGGGACGATATGCAGGGCATTCTCGACAACAGCATCTCGGCCGACCATCTCCACGTAACCGAACGCGGCTATTACATCTGGAGCACGGCCCTGCTGCCATATCTCGGCGATGAGTTCACCTGCACTCTGCCCGCCACTTCAGAGGCCAATAACGCATATAAGTGGACCAACGGCAACGGCCTGCGCGTAAACATGCTGGCCTCGCTGCCGATTAAGGCCGACGACGTGCTTATGATTGGCGGTGAAATGATCAACAACGGCGAATGGCACGAGATGCTCAACAATCAGCACGTAAAGAATCGCGCCGCCACTTACGGCTATGGCGACTATCTGACCGCCGACTGGAAAACCTTCATCGGCTATATGTTTGATCTGAACAAGTCAATCAAGGAATGCCCCGCTCAGATTTATCTGAACATCGGTTCGCAAGACATCAACACCAATGTCGCTCTCGAAACGCTCAAGGCCAACTATCGCGCCTGCGTCGAACTGCTCGTGGCCAAGGCTCCCGGTGCCGCGCTGCATCTGACTTCGCTCACGCCTCACACCGACGCGACCAAGAATCAGCGGACAAAAGAATTCAACACGTTCGTGGCGTCGCTGGCCGAAGAGCTCAATCTGCAATTTGTCGACCTGTACGCCGCTACGGTCAAGGCCGACGGCACCGCCGACGAGCGCTACATCACAACCGAGCTCAACGCTCCCTACCTGTCGGCACGCGGCTATCTGCAGCTGTCGCGCACTCTGGCTCCTTTCATCGGCAACTGCGAGGTCGAATCGGACGATGATTTCCTTGCACGCTATGAAATCATCAATGCGCGCCAGCAGCTCGGCAACGTCATTTCAAAAACCTACACAACAGTTACGGGCAGCACCACCGGTGTTGTCGACGCCGAGGCCTTTGCGCCCGTCCTGAACGCCCGTCCCGAAATGTATGCCTTGATGAACAAGCAGGGCGTTACCACGGCCGAACTGCGGCAGGCTTACGAAACGTATGCCCCGCTCTGCGAGGCTGCCTCCAAACTCAATCAGCCCGTGCAGGATAAGTTCTATCAGATTGTTTCGGTGCGCGGCGACCGTGTCGTAAACATGACGGACCCGACGGCCGTTGTCAGCACGCCGCGCGGTCAGTCAGACCTCAATTCCACAGCGACGATGTGGGAGTTCCGCATGCGCGCCGACAAGACCTGGAACATTGTCAACCGTCTGTACCCCTCGATGTATCTGACTCCGCAGGCAACCGTCAGCACCACCGAGCCGACCACCGGCTGGACTTTATCCAATCATGCCAATTATGCCGGCACATACATTCTGTCGGCAGGCTCGGCGCAGTTCCACCAGCTCACTAACGGCGGAATCACCAACTGGGGCGGCGGCTCAAACACTACCGACCAGGGCTGTGCATTCTACATCAACGAACTGCCTGACGACTATCCCGCATATGACCCCGACAAGGTTGAAATAACCACCGAGCCCGAAGGCACGACCGAGAAGAAGGTTATTGTCTACACCATCACGGCCGACCGCGGCCCTAAGCTCGTGTCGGAGGCCGCTACGGGCAACTGGGTGCTCGGCTCGGACGGAGGCTCTGACCTGGCAAAGTGGTATTTCTACGAGCGACCCGACGGCACGTTCAACATCTGCAACGTTTCGACCGGCAATTACATTGACCCGAACAATATCAACGCATCGGTCGGCAATCAGTTCATGACGTCGGCCACAGAGCCTACGGCCGGCTGGACTTTCACCGAGATTGCAGACGCCAAAGGCAAATACATCATCACCAGCGGCGAGCAGCTGCAGCTGCATCAGGCAAAGTCGCCATGGCGCATAATCAACTGGGGCTATGGCTCGAAAAATCCCGGCGAGTTTCGCACTGACGACGAAGGCTGCCGCTTTTCGTTTTCGGGCACTGTCATAAAAAACGAAGAAACCGGCATTGAAAACATCGAGGCTGCTTCAGCTTCGACCCTCGGCAATGCCGCATACGACTTGCAGGGACGTCACGTAAGGCGTCCCGCCCACGGCCTGTACATCATCAACGGCGTCAAGACCGTAGTCAGATAAACCGCAACATATCCACAATAAAATGCCGGACAAGAGGACGGGCCGCAACCCCGTCGCTTGTCCGGCATCTGTTATCCGGGTCGGCGTCGCGCAGTGTCAAGAGACATAGCTGTTAATATCCGCGAACATGAATTTTTGCAGTTTTTTAATTCTTAATTTTTAATTCTTAATTTTTTTGCGTAACTTTGCGGCGCTGAAAAGCAAAATTCACCTAATATTAACAATCCAAAATTTTCAAAGAATGCATCTTAATTCTGACGAAAAAGTTGAAATCTTTGAGAAGTACGGTAAGGGTAAGACTGATACCGGGTCTCCTGAGGCTCAGATAGCATTGTTCTCGGTCCGTATTGCTCATTTGACCGCTCATCTGAAGTCAAATCACAAAGATTTTGCTACGGCTCGCGCTCTGAAGCAGCTGGTAGGTAAGCGCCGTCGCTTGCTTGATTATCTCTATCGCAAGGACATCAACCGCTACCGCGCCATCATTGCTCAAAAAGAGCTCGGCATCCGTAAGTAAGGCATCAACGGGAGGTCGCAGTCAACGGCCTCCCGCCTTCTTTTTTTTACTATGGATTTTTTTAAGAAGCACCTGATTCTGACAAATATCTTGCTCATCGCCCTGTGCGGGGTGGTGCTTGTTTTCGTGGCCATGCAGATACTTGGTGTATGGACCGCCCACGGTCAGGTGCAGGTCGTGCCCGACGTTCACGGGCTTTCGGTCAGCGAGGCGCAGACCACTCTTGCGGGCTGCGGCCTGCGCACGGAGGTGGTCGATTCCGTCTATGACTCGGCCGTTGCGCGCGGCTCGGTTGTAGAGCAGGTTCCGCCGGCTGCAAATCGTGTCAAGCCGGGCCGTACGGTCTATCTCACCATAAACGCTTTCTCGCCCCGTCAGGTAACGCTGCCCGACCTTGTGGGCTCGTCGCTGCGTCAGGCCCGCGCCACGCTGCAGTCAATGGGCTTCAAGGATATCAGGGAGGTTCGCGTGCCCTCAGACTATCGCGACCTGGTGCTCGCAATCAAGAGCATGGGCGTGAGCATGCGTGCCGGCACCAAGCTGCCTCTTTCGTCGACCATCATAATCGAAGTGGGCGAGGGCTATCAGCCCGTTGAACAGACCGATTCGATTGTGGCATATTCTGAAGACGAGTGGGACTCTATCATAGAGAATGCCGAGAATGACAATTGATGACGCCGAAGATGAGCTCACCGACGAATCGGGCGTGATTGACTCGGCCGACGGGCGTGAGCTATACGAACACTTCCGGTTTACGGCCGACAAAGGTCAGGAGCTGCTGAGAGTCGACAAGTTTCTCGTGTTGAGAATGCAGCACGCTTCGCGTTCACGCATACAGCAGGCGGCCGAGGCTGACTGCATACTCGTCAACGGGCGCCCTGTCAAATCGAACTATCGGGTCAAGCCGCTCGACGTGGTGCAGATTGTCATGGACCGTCCGCGCTATGAGAACGAAATCATAGCCGAAGATATTCCGCTTGACATTGTTTATGAAGATGACACGGTGCTTGTTGTCAACAAGCCCGCGGGACTTGTCGTGCACCCGGGCCACGGCAACTATTCCGGCACGCTGGTCAACGCTCTGGCGTGGCATTTCAAGGATAATCCCGATTATGACGTGTCAGACCCGAGGCTCGGGCTGGTTCACCGCATCGACAAGGACACTTCGGGGCTGCTCGTAGTGGCCAAGACGCCCGAGGCCAAGACTCATCTCGGCGCTCAGTTCTTTGCCAAGACCACCAAAAGGGAGTATAACGCCCTGGTGTGGGGTATTCCCAAAGAGCCGACCGGCACGATAGAGTCGCTGATCGGCCGCAATCCGAAAGACAGGTTGCAGATGGCTGTCCTTCCGCCTGACGACCCTAACGGCAAACATGCGGTTACTCATTATGAAGTGCTTGAGCCGCTGAATCACGTGGCGCTGGTGCGCTGCGTTCTCGAAACGGGCCGCACGCACCAGATTCGCGTGCACATGCGCCATATCGGCCACCCGCTTTTCAACGACGCCCGCTATGGCGGAGACAAGATTCTGCGCGGAGTGCCGAGCGGCACGTATCGCCGCTTCATCGAGGGGTGTTTTGAGGCATGTCCGCGTCAGGCGCTCCATGCGCGCACGCTTGGCTTTGCCCATCCCAAAACGGGCGAGGAAATGTTTTTCAGCGCGCCGCTCCCGGCTGATTTCGAAGCTTTGCTTGCCCGCTGGCGTTCACTCAACCGATAAGAGCCCTTCGGCTTTCAGCGCCATGAAGATGCGATGAATCGGCAGCCCCATGACGTTGTAGAAACTGCCGCGTATCCCTTTAACGGCGGCCGCTCCTATCCATTCCTGAATGCCGTAGGCGCCGGCCTTGTCGAGCGGGGAATACTTGCTGACGTAATAGTTGATTTCTGCGTCGCTGAGGGTGTCGAAATCGACTTCGGTAACGTCTGAAAAAGTGGTCAGAGTGCCGTCGGGGCGCCCGATGCTGACCCCGGTGATGACCTTGTGCGTGCGCGAGGCAAGCAGCCGCAGTGTCCGTTGTGCGTCGGCTGCGTCTTTTGGCTTGCCGATTACCTTATTGTCGAGAATCACGACGGTGTCGGCGGTTATCAGCACTTCGTCCTCTTTGAGATGGGGCAGGTAGGGCTGCGCTTTCAGGCGCGACAGGTAGGCCGGCGTCTCGTCAACCGCAATTTCGGGGGGCACTATTTCGTCGACGCTGCGCGACGTGTCAACGCTGAAATCTATGTCGAGCATCGCCAGGAGCTCTCTGCGGCGCGGCGAGCCGCTTGCAAGAATGAAATGTTTACCAGCCATAAGCAGTGTCTTTGTGGAGCCACATTCCGCGGGCGGTCATTGTCTGCTCAATCAGTTCGCGGGCAATGCCGTGGCCGCCGGGCAGGGGAGAGACATATGTAGCCGCCGCGCGCACGTCGTGCGAGGCGTCGGCCGGCGCGATGCTCAGGCCGACCGCGCGCATGCAGGGCAGATCGGGAATATCGTCGCCGCAATATGCAACTTCTTCGGGATGCAGCCCGTTGTCAGCCATCCATTTCTGCAGTTTGGGCAATTTTTCGCCAGCTTTGAGAAAAATGTCGTTGATTCGCAACAGATTGTAGCGCTTTTTCACGGTTTCTGTGTCAGCGCCCGTGATGATTGCGATTTTGAAGCCGTGTTTAACTGCGAGCTGCAGCGCATAGCCGTCTTTGACGTTGCACATTCGCGCCGGATTGCCGTCGGCGTCGATGGGCACCATGTTGGGCGACAGCACGCCGTCAACGTCGAAGACAAAGCCGCGCAGTTTGGTAAGATCGTAAGGTATCATGATTGGTCGGTAATGAGTTCGGGGTGATAGATTTTTAATATCTCTTTTGACAGAAAGCCGTAGGTTGCGGCAATGTCGGGCGGAAGCGCCGCCAGGTGGGTGCTGATTGTGTGCAGGTCGCCGCGTCGTGCCGGCCCGGTCATGGCGTTTTGCGGACCCAGCGACAGCGAACGGTCAAGGGTCATGTGCAGCAACGGGCCGAGCATGCCGAAGTCGAGGCCGGCATCTTGCATGATGCGCCGGCTAAGGCTCCATAGATATGTAACCATGTTGTTGCCGATGACTGCCGCGGCATGCAGCCTGCGGCGCGATTCGGAATCGAGTCGCGCCACGGACGGCGACATGTCCCGCGCCACGGTTTCAATTTCGGAATCGCCTTCGACAAGCAGGGGCACCTCGTTCCAGTCTATTTCGCGGTCTTTCAGCAGCGTCTGCAAGGGGTAGAGCACTCCGCGGCGCGGAAATTTCGCGGCGTCGAAAACGTCGATGCCCACCGAGCCTGAGGTGTGAGCCCAGACGGCATTGCCGGCCGATTTAACCGTCGCGAGCACCGGGGCGATGGCGTCGTCGCTCACGGCCACGATGACCATGTCGCAACGGTCGGGGTCGAGACTCGAAACGGGCGTGCCGGTGCGCGAGCACTGCTGCACGATTTCGTAGCCGAGTTCACGCAGGCGTGCAGCCATGAGTGTGGCCACGTTGCCGGCGCCTATCAGGCTTACCCGACGCATTGTCCGGGATTGAACTTGCCGATGTGAACGCGCTCCCAGAGCAGTTTTTCGGTGTTCTGCGGCTTGCGTTCTTCATCGGGCAGCCCGAGGCTTACAAGGCACAGCGGCTGAATCTGTTCGGGCAGTCCGAGAATTTCGCTGACCACCTCTTCGGCGGGAGTGCCGTCTTCGACCAGACGCCCGTTGACTTCAATCCAGCATGAGCCAATGCCGAGGTCGCGCGCCTGAAGCATCATGTAGGCGGCGGCAATCGAGCCGTCTTCAATCCAGGTTTCGCTTGCGGTGATGTCGACGCATACGCAGATTGTCAGCGCGCTCTTGGCCACGGGCAGCGCGCCTGCGCGTTTGCAGCGGCTCAGGGCGGCGAGTGTGTCGCGGTCGTCGACGGCGATGAAGTGCCAAGCGCGTGCGTTCTTGCCGGTGGGCGAGAGCAGGCCGGCCTCGAGAATGGTTTTCACCGCGTCGGGGTCGAGCGGTTCGTCTTTATATTTGCGGATTGAGCGTCGGTCAATCAGCAGTTGGTGAAGGTCTGTCATATTTTAACTGTTAAAATTAAGCGTTGATAGAACATGAAGTCGTTGCGGTCAGCGAGATGGAAATCAAGCTCGGCCCGCAGGTCAACTATATTTTTGTAACGGACAATCAGTCCCGAAAGTTCCGTGCGGTTATACCATTTTGAGGCGTAATATGCCTCGCCGTCGTTTAGCTGCGTGCCGAACCGGGCATAAAGCGGAAAGAGAGGGCTGTTGCCCACCCAGGCGACGTTGCGCAGCGAAATGCGCCAGAAAGTGGCGTCAAGTTCGGCGCGCAGTCCGACGGCCTTGCGCCAGATGTGGTCGGCGCGGTCGCGCGTGAGTGATGCCATAGCGCCGGCGCGGAGCGACAGCGCGTGCCACCGGTGGCGGCAGCAACAGATTGCCGGCAAGAAGTCGATGCCTACATAAGGGTTTGCGATTATGTTGTCGACAACATACTGGTCGGCCGGCGGATTCTTGACCTTGGCCAGATGGTTGAGCATGACAGTGCCGCCGGCAATGAAGACTTTGCGGCGCCGTTGCCATTCGCCCGATGCAACAATGGCAAAGGCTTCGCGCTGCTTTTCGGTGCGCATGCCCCTCCAGTCGACAACGACGTCGAAATATCCGTTGCGCCATGAACCTTGCAGCAGAGCGCCGCGCAGATTGTGCTGGAAGTAACGGGCCGAGTCGCTGACAAGATATTCGGGTAGCGGACGTTGCAGCTGAGTGCGCGGAAACATGCCGAGCGAGCCTTTCATGTGGCGGCTTTCATAGCGATAGTATAGGGTGGGCGAGATGCGTTTGCCGTGCCATTCGCAGCCGATAGGCTGCGTCCACACGGCGCCCCCCATGACCCGATGTGTGCCTTTGCGAAAACTGATGCCGATTTCCGGCGCGAGACGTGTCAGAAAGTATGTGCCGGGACCGGTGTGGCGGCCGTCCCCTTCGCGGTTGTCGAATATGGTCGCGAATTCACCTCCCCATTCAAATTTCTGAGCGCTTGACGGCTGCGACGTCGCCGCGAGCAGCAGAGCCACTACGGCCGCCGTGCGGTTTTGGCCGAACCTGATGCGGCGGCAGAGCGCCCAGACGCCCCAGGCAATCAGAGAGCCTATCGCAGCGCCGGCAAGAATGTCGCCGGGGTGATGCACGCCGAGATAAAGGCGCGTATAGCTGACGAGTGCGGCCCAGAAGAAGAGCAGCAGGCTCGCCCAACGCTTTCGGAAAACAAGAGACAAGAAAGTGGCCAAAGCGAATGAATTGGCCGCATGGCATGACGGGAAACTGAATGAGCGCGGACAGTGGCCCCCGACGGTCTGCACGTACTGCGACAGCGGATTGTCCGGAGCCGCAGGGCGCAACCTCGCGACATAGGGCCTGATCAGCGTGGCGCAAATCTGGTCGGCCAGCGTTATTGTCAGTCCGATGCCGATAAGCAGCACCAGGGCGCGTTTCCACCCCTTGAGCCACACGAGCAGAGCGGCCAGCACGACATAGAGCGGCACCCACGTCCACTTGCCTGTCAGAAACATCATCAGCGAGTCGAGAGCCGGTGTGTGATAACCGTTGAAGAACAACAGGAGTTGTTGGTCGGCATTGATAATCCAATCCATAATTGCTGAGGTGTGTTATTTCTCGGCTTGCACGACAAGGTTGGCGAGTTTGAGCAGAGTTTTTCTCCCCGACTGCTGTTTCTTTTCGAGCGCTATAATGGCCGCGTTGTTTCGGCGGTTGCCTTTGGCGTAGGCTTCGCGCAGTTGTTGCAATTGTTCTTTGTCTGATTCAAAGTCAGCCAACGCGTCTACATAGTTCTCCATGTGTTGGCGCGCCCTGTCTGACTTGAACTGGTCCCATCGGGTGTAGACCCGGCCGTCGGGAAAGGCGAAGGTGAAGTCGGGGGTGTCGTCAATCGCCTCGTCATCAGAAGTGGCAGTCTTGATTTTTGCAAGGATTTCCGAGTAGTCTTCGTCCGGCCGATGAGTGGCCTTAATGTCTGTGATGCGGGCCCGGGCGGCCAAGTCATGACGGTTGACGTCAAGGTTCGTGCGGCTCTGAGCGGGAATGAATGTATAGACTGTTACCGATTCGCCAGGATTGTTGCGGTCGGTGGCAAACCAGCCTGCGCCGGTGTACTCGTCGATTGCCAGCATGTAGTCGTTATACGGCGAATTATAGGGCATGCCCAAGTTTTGCGGCACTGCAAAGCCGTCGCGGTTCCGGCGTGAAATGTAAATGTCGAGTCCGCCCAGCGAGTCATCGCCATCAGTGGCATAATAGAGGGTTATGCCGTCGGACAGCAGGAAGGGATAGTTGGCCGTGCCTCCGGCATTGAGCACGTCGCCTAACTCGGCTGGCTGTTCCCACGAGCCGTCGGTCATGCGGTGGCTTTCGGCAAGTCCGTCAGGTGTGCCCCAAAGCATTGTCGAGCCGTCTTCAGTAGTATATACCGCAGTCGGTTCAGCCGCCTCAAACCGCGAGTCAAGGCTCTCGGCAGTCGCAAGCGAGCCGGCCGGGGCCGAAAGCCGATAGACGCTCAGAAAGTCGTCGATGTCAACCTCTGTCGAATCGACAATCACGATGTCTTCGACACGCTGAATCATGTCGTTCATGCGGTTCACTCGCGCCTCGAGGCGGTCGGCTTCGTCTTCGTCGACGTTTTTTGCCTCGCGGGCCTCGTCAATTTTGGCTGCGGCGAGTTCCGGGTTATAGTCATAAAAGGCGTCGCGCGCCTGTTGCAGCAACTGCTCGGCCGACACTTTTGGCGCGCGGGCACGGCGCTTCTTCGCATCGGCTGCGCCGGGCACGAGCATCAGTCCGGCGAGCAGAGTTATGTATATCTTGCTGTTCATGTTCGTAATCAGTCAATTTAACTGCAAAATTAGCGATAATTATTTGAATTTGAAAATCGAGGGCAATTTTGCGGCGGTGTTCTGCGTTAAAACTCTATATGCACAGATTGCGCCGCATAATGTCGTGGGTGCTCGTGGCTGTCGCCGCGGGCCTTTTGGCGTCGTGCTCGGCCAAGAAGAATACGGCGGCCACGCGCAAGTATCAGGCCTTCATAACCCGCTATAACGTATATTTCAACGGCGACCAGCATTTCAAGGAGACGCTGGCCGATATGGAGCGGAAGTATGAAGACGATTACACCGATTTCCTTTTCCCTCACCCCGCCGAGGCCAAGGGCGACCCGAAGGCTCCGCAGCCGTCGGGCGACTTCAAGCGCTCAATCGAGAAGGCGCAGAAGGCAATACAGCTCCACTCGATCAAAAAGCGTCCGAAGCGCAAGAGCGGCAAGCAGAGCGAAGAATATAAAAAGTGGCTGAAACGCGAAGAGTTTAACCCTTTCATTCATAATGCGTGGTTGATGATGGCCAAGAGTCAGTATCTCAACGGCGATTTCAGCGGCGCAGCGGCGACGTTCTATTACATTTCGCGTCATTTTTCGTGGCTGCCCGACGTCGTTACGGAGGCGCAACTATGGCAGGCGCGCAGCTACGTGGCATTCGACTGGGTCAACGAGGCCGAAACCGTGTTCCGTCGCATCAAGCCTGAACAACTCACCTCGGGCAAGCTAAAGGCACTCTATGATTTCGTCGACGCCGACATCGCGATTCGACGCGACGATTATGCTGCGGCAATCGAACCGCTCAAACGCACCATTGCCCGCACGAGCGGCGCCCAAAAAGTGCGCCTGCGCTTTTTGCTCGGCCAGTGTCTTGCCCGCGAGGGGCGCAAGGAAGAGGCGTTCAAGGCCTATAAGCAGGCGGCTGCCGGAGGCGGCACGACTTATCGCACCAAACTCAACGCGCGCATCAAGCAGAGCGAGGTCTATTCGGGCAAGGACATCAAGCCCGAAGTGCGCGCATTGAAGCGCCTGACGGCGCTTGACCGCAACAAGACATATCTCGACCAGATATATTACGCAATCGGCAATCTCTATATGAGCCGAAACGACACGGCCAATGCCATAGCCAACTACATTCTGGCATCTGACAATTCAGAGCGCAACGGCATTGAGAAGGCAATCAACAACGTAACGCTCGGTCAGCTCTATTTCGCTCAGGGCCGTTACGACCTTGCCCAGCCGCGATTGTCGGAGGCTGTGCCGCAGCTGCCCGAGTCTTATCCCGACTATCTTGTCCTGAAGCGTCGTTCAGACGTCCTCGACGAGCTTGCGGTCTATTCGCAGAATGTCGTGCTTCAGGATTCGCTGCTGCGACTGAGCGCGATGCCGGAAGAGGAACAGCTTAAAGTCATCAACAAGATTATAGACGACCTCAAGAAGAAGGAGAAAGAGGAGGCCGAAGAGGCCGCGCGCGCCGAACATGAAGCCGAGGCTGCCGCCAACAACAAGGGCGATACGTCGGCCAACGCGCCGACGCAGTTTCAGATGGGGTCGAAAGACGATTCGTGGTATTTCTACAATTCGGCCACTGTGAGTGCCGGCCGCACCGCTTTCCAGCGTCTATGGGGCGCCCGAAAGCTTGAAGATAACTGGCGGCGTCGCAACAAATCTTCATTCTCGTTCGACGATTTCTCGTCGGCCGGCGAGGCCGATGCCGCTGAAGACGGCTCAACACCGGCCGACGGCGCCGAAGGCACTGACAGCGGCAAAACCGAGGGAGACGGCGGCAAAGACGAAAGCGCAGAACGCGCCCAAGACCCGCATTATCCCGAATATTATCTGGCGCAGATTCCGAAGACTGACGAGGAAAAGGCTACCGCCAACGAGGTTATTCAGGAGGGTCTTTACAACATGGGCTCCATTCTTAAAGACAAACTCGAGGACTTCGGCGCCGCGCAGAAGGAGTGGAACACGCTGCTGACGCGCTATCCCGACAATATATACCGACTTGACGTCTACTATAACCTTTACCTGATGCTGATGCGCATGGAGCGTCCCGATCTGGCCGAAAAGTGGCGCGGGTTGATTCTGAGCGATTTCGCCGATTCGAAATACGGTCAGGCACTGCGCGACCCCGACTATGTCGAAAACCTGCGCCGCATGCCGCAAGACCAGCAGCAGATGTATGACCGGGCTTATGATGCTTATCTGAACAACCGCAATGCCGAGGTGCATGACGCATATAGTGAGATGATGCGCAAATATCCTGTCAGCGACGTCATGCCGAAGTTCATGTTCCTCCACGCGCTTGCATACGTTACTGAAAAGAAACCCGACGAGTTCAACTCGACGTTGCGCGAACTGCTCGAGCGCTATCCCGACACGGATATCACCCCGCTGGCCTCTGCCTATCTCAAGGGCATGGCCCAGGGCCGAAAGCTCAACGAGGGCGTCAGCAATACCCGCGGCATGCTGTGGGATATCCGTCTGACCAACGAAGCCGATTCAACCGCCTCGGCCTCGGCCGACAATGAAGATGCATTTGTTTTTGACGCCGATGTGCCCCAGGTGCTCGTGCTGGCATTCCCCACAGATTCAGTCAGCCCCAACGAGCTGCTGTACATGGTTGCCCGCCATAACTTCAATTCGTTTGTGGTCAAGGATTTTGACCTTGAACAGATGAACTTCGGCCGACTGGGCATGCTGCTGGTCAAGGGCTTTGAAAACGAGGCCGAGGCCGAGCACTATCGCACGTTGCTCGGACGTTCGACCCACATGACCTTGCCGCCGCAGGTTACTCCGTTCATAATGACGGCCGACAACTTCAATCGCCTGATTGCCGGTGGACACACGCTTGAAGATTATTTCCGTGCCGCCGGCGAGAACTCGCTTGACCGTACCGAAGATGCCAATATTCCCGAGCCGCCTGAAGTAGAGACGTCAGAAGAAGAGCCTGCTAAAAATTGATGTTCAGCGACAGGCCTACGCTCCGCCCGGTGATGACCGGAGCCGAGCTGATTTCAATCTGTCTGCTTTTGGCATATTTGCGTGCCGGATTGCCGCCAATCAGGCCCACGACCTCATTGACCGGGTCGACCAGAAAGGCCACGATGTTGCCTAATATCGGTGAACCGAACAGACGGTAGTTGTTGGCCACCAGATAGCGTTTGACGCGGAAAAAGCCTTCGCCGATGACCGACCCCACCAAAGGAGTGATGAATATGTCCTGCCACGACGGACGTTCCATGAACGCCTCGATGCCGAACTCCCACGCCACGGTCGATATTGCCGAGCAGAACAGCAGCGAACCCCAGAAGCTGAAGCCACACGAGCGCGCCGCCATGAAATAGGCCGCGCCTGAATAAGGGTGGAGCAAAAAGTTGAACATGGTGTTGTCGTGGTCCCACTCGGGCCCCTCTTTCAGCACGTGGTCGCGCCATCTCACCCACAACGGCGTGTGCTGGAATTCGGCGCGGTTCCAGTTGGTGGCGTCTTCAGGAAGAAGCTCAAGCACGAACAGGGCGGCAACGTAGCAGCCGGTCAGCACCCCTGCGTTAATCCACATTCGCTTCCAGTCGGGGTGGCTGAAGTTCAGGTTGGTGTTTTGCTGCGGAAAGGCATAGATTGACTGCACCGGACGCTCAAGCGGGTGCATCGTGTCGGCCTTGAACACCACAGAATCGGGTGGGGCGATGATGGTAGTGTCGGGCATCGCCGGCGACTGAGCCGCGGCCGCCGCCCATGCCGAAAATGCAGTGATGAGAATTATAAACAGTCGAATCATGAGTCATTAACCTACTTTTCAACTAAAACGTATTTTTGCCACGGTTGGTTTGCACGGTTATCTCGCGAATTTTGCTTAACTTTGCAACCATAACCGATTAAATCACATGCCTCATGACCGACACTAAATCCACCCGCCTTGCCTCGCTTGACATTCTGCGTGGTTTCGACCTGTTTATGCTGCTCTTTGTTCAGCCCGTAATGGTGTCGATAGCGCACGTATATGATGCCCCGTGGTATCGTTTGATAATGCATCAGCTTGACCACGAGGTGTGGCAAGGCTTCAGATGCTGGGATCTGGTAATGCCGCTGTTCCTCTTCATGGTAGGCGCGGCGATGCCATTCTCGTTTGCCAAATACCGCACGGCATCAGGCTCGCACGGCCCTGTCTATAAACGCATTTTGCGCAGATTTCTGCTCCTTTTTCTGCTGGGCATGGTGGTTCAGGGCAATCTGCTCGGTTTTTCGGCTTCGACGCTGATGATTTACAACAACACGTTGCAGGCCATTGCCGCCGGCTATTTGATTGCGGCGATGATTCTGCTCCATTGTTCGGTGAAGATGCAGATAATTATGACCGCATTGCTGATGGTGATTTATTCGGTGCCGATGGCTTTGTTCGGTGATTACACGCCGCAGGGCAGTTTCGCCTTTGCCGTTGACCGCCTTGTGCTCGGCGACTTCCGCGGCGACCTGACATATACATGGGTGTGGAGTTCGCTCACATTCGGCGCGACGGTGATGTTGGGCGCGTTGGCGGGCACGCTGATGAAAAACGACCGTAAACTGCCGCGCACGCGCATTGCCGGCATTCTTCTCGTGGCCGGCATCTGTCTTGTCGGCGTGGGCTTGCTCGCAGGTTTGTTTGAACCGATAATAAAGCGCCTGTGGACCTCGTCGATGACCCTTTTCTCCGGTGGCCTGTGCATGATATTGATGGCTCTGACTTATTGGCTGGTCGACGTCAAACATCGCTCGTTCGGCCTCGAATGGCTTAAAATTTACGGCATGAACCCGATTACGGCCTACTGTCTCGGCGAGGTCATAAACTTCCGCAGCGTCGTCAATTCGCTTACCTACGGATTGCAGCCGATGTTGCAGGATTGGTATCCCGTCTGTCTGACGTTCGGCAACTTTTTGCTGTTGTTTTTCATTCTGAAATTCATGTATAATCACAAAATTTTTCTCAAAATCTAAAATATTTTCATCAAAAACTTGCACAGTTCAAAAATTGGTCGTAACTTTGCAGCGCAAAAACGCCAAACGGGGTATTAGCTCATCTGGCTAGAGCGCGACACTGGCAGTGTCGAGGTGAGCGGTTCGAGTCCGCTATACTCCACAAAAAATCAGCAGGCAGACAACGCTTGCTGATTTTTTGTGTGTCGGTTGAAGAATAAATTAAGGAGGCAAGCGCCTGTGCGGGTGCTTGCCTCCTTGGGGTTTATGGGTTAGTGGATTATTGTGGATTGTCAGTCTTGGCTGAAGATTACGATGCGGTTCCAGTTGTTGGTGTCGTAAGGCTGGACGGAAGAGCCTTCAGCTGCCTTGACGAGGCGGTCGGCCGAGATGCCGTAGTTCTTGGTCAGAATGTCGTAGACGGCCTGGGCGCGGCGCTCGGAGAGCTTCTGGTTGTAGGTTGCGGTGCCGGTGTCCTTGTCGGCATAGCCGGTGATGGTAACCTTTGCGTTGGGATTCTCCTTCATGTACTGGGCCACATTGTAGACGTTGACCATTTCAGTGGGCGATACGCGGGCCGAGTTGATTGTGAAGCGAACGGTGGTCAGCATCGGGGCGGCTTTTGCTTCGGTAACGGGAGCGGGAGCGGCAGTCTTGACTTCGGGGCAGGGGAGCTGGCTTTCGGCTGCGGCGAGAGCGGCAGCGGTAACCGCGAGCTCTTCACGCAGGTCGTTGACCTGATTGTTGAGCGAAGCCATGTAGGCGGCGTCGGCGCAGGGGTCGTAGGTCTGGAAGCTCTTGCCTCCGATGTTGAACGTCAAACCGCCGGTGGCCTGGAACATGATGTCGATGGGAGCGTCGCCCGCGAGGTTGTTGTAGTTGTCTCCGGCAAAGCTTGCGCGGCCTTCAAGGAAGAAGTCGACATAGCGGCAAAGGCGGAAACGGAACTGAATGCCGGCGCTGACGGGCAGTGTCCACGAGTTGTTGCGCTGTTTGCCTTTGTTGAGCACGTTGATGTAGTCGGTCGCACCGCCGAAGTGGTGAACGTAGGCACCGCCGATGCCGACGAAGGGCACTACGCTGACGGGACGGTTGAGGTTGACACCGCCGATTGAGTTACACATATCCCACATCACGTCGGCGTTGACCGATGCCTGACGATAATGGAGCGTGCCGCCTTGAAGCGATTCGGCAACGTTGCCGTAGTAGCCGCTGAAGCGGAAGCCGAAGTAGGGCGAGAACCAGCGTCCGAAGGCAAGGTTGTAGGTAGCGCCGATGTGTTTCTTTTCATGCTTGAAACCTTCCATGACGGGCAGGTTTATGCCGGCGCCTAATTGCACGAACCAACCGTCGCGCCACGTGTTGTAATACTTCACATCACATGCGGGCACTTCTGTAACCGATACTGATTCTTCGGTTACGATAGCATCTTGCGCGGCGGCCGTGAGGGTTCCGCCGGCGATGGCTGCGGCCATTAACGAGAGTAGAGCTTGTTTTGTCATTTTGTCAAACAGTTAATGAGTGTTACAGTTTGACAATAAAACAAAACGTGCTTAAAAAATGTTCAGCGTTCCACTGTAAAGTATACGGCCTGCGGATTGTCGATAATCATGCCGCAGGTGGAGGCATCGGGGTGCATGGCGCCGTTTTCGGTGAGGGTGATGCCGAGCTCGGCGAGGCGTAACATTTTGTCGAGCGAGAAAATGAGACCGTGGTCGGGCAGGCTCGGATAGCCTACCGCGGGCCTGATTCCGCGGCCGTCGGCCACCTTGCGGTGTAGCCATGCAGTTGTCGCCTCGGCGAGCCTATGGGCCAGAATGCGGCGCATGAGCGACTGATATTCGTCGGCCACGGCAAAATCGCAATGCACCGCCACCGAGAAGAGACCCACTCGGTCGGCCGACGGGGCTACATAGTCTGCCAGCGAGAGACAGACGCCGCTGACGGGGTTGGGGCGCAGTGTGCGCGGCAGCGAAATCGCCGGGCTGTTGGCCAGAGTGATTTCTTCGGGCGCCGAACGCCTGGCTTCGACAATGTTGATGCGGGCGTTGATAGTTGCCTGCATGGTCTGAAGACACTCTTTGGCGTCGGCAATCATTTTTTTGACCTCTTCGTTTTCAAAGTCGGGCACGACCGACCATTCGCCGAGATAGGCGCGCCAGTTAATCAGCGGCGTCAGCTCGGCCACCGAGGGGTGGAAATCGTGCACTCCGCCGTCAATGGCGAACGCCGCGGCCGATTCCTTTATGGCCGCTGCGCGTGCCCGCGCCTCTTCAATGGTGAGCAATGACTCTTTGCGCTCGAATTTTCGGCGCAGATCTTCCTGGGCGGCGCGAATCTGCGGCGCAAGTTCCGCAATGTGGAGCGCTGCGGGAGGCAGTGAGGCCGCGTCGGCCGTGCGCACGACCGGCGCCGACGGATATAGCGGTGCAATCTTGACGGCAGTGTGCATGTCTGACGTCGTTGCGCCGCCGACAAACAGCGGCACCCTGAGGCCGCGCGCCTCCATCATTTCGGCAACTTTGCACATTTCGTTGAGCGACGGGGTAATCAGGCCGCTCAGCGCCACGATGTCGGCCCGGGTCTTAATAGCCGTCTCCACAATCCGTTCGGGCGGCACCATCACACCGAGGTCGGTGATTTCAAATCCCGAGCAGCGCATGACGGTGGCCACGATGTTCTTGCCGATGTCGTGGACGTCGCCCTTGACGGTCGCGATGACCATGTGCGGCCGTTTGGCGCCGGAGGTCTCCGTTTCGCCGGCCTCGATGTGTGGGGTCAGATAATCGACAGCGCGGCGCATCACGTCGGCGGCCTTGACCACCTGGGGCAAGAACAGGCGTCCGTCGCCGAACAGTTCGCCGACCCGGTTCATGGCCTCCATGAGCGGGCCGTTGATAATCTCTATTGCCGGCTTGCCGGCTTGCAATTCGGCATCGAGCAGCGGTTCGAGTCCGCACGCCGAGCCCGAGATTATCAGCTCTCCAATAGTCTTATGGGCAGAAGTCGCCGCAGTCTGCGATTTGGAGGCGGATTTTGCAGCGGGAGCCATGGCCGATGCGATTTCAATCAGTCGGTCGGTGGCATCGGGTGTGCGGTTGAGCAAGACGTCGTCAATAGCATCGAGCATGTCGGCCGGCATGTCGGTGGTCGGTGCGACGGGCGCCGTGGGGTTCATGATTGCCATTGCGAGTCCGCGCCTGCGCGCGTGGGCGATAAAAAGCGCGTGCATTGCCCGCCTTAGCGGATTGTTGCCGCGAAACGAGAAGGACAGATTGCTCACTCCGCCGCTGACGCGCGCGCCCGGCAGGTTGGCCGTAATCCACTCCGTTGCGCGCAGAAAATCGAGCGCGTAGTCGGCATGTGAGTCCACTCCGGTCGCCACGGCCAGCACATTGGGGTCGAACACGATTTCAGAACCGATGAAGCCGGCCTTTGATACAAGCAGGTCGTAGCTTCGCTTACAGATTTCGATTTTGCGTTCAAAGGTGTCGGCCTGGCCGCGTTCGTCAAACGCCATGACCACGACGGCTGCGCCCAGACGGCGAATTGCGCGCGCGTGGTCAAGAAATGCCGCCTCGCCTTCTTTCAGGCTTATGGAGTTGACAATCGGGCGCCCTTGAATAAGTTTCAGCGCGCGCTTGATTACGTTGAAGTCTGAAGAGTCAATCATCAGGGGCACAGACGCCGTGCGCGTGTCCAGGCCGAGAGCCGACACGAAGCGCGCCATCTCGGCGGGGGCGTCAAGCAGCCCGTCGTCCATGTTGATGTCAAGCACGGAGGCGCCGGCCTGAACCTGAGCCGCGGCAGTGTCGACGGCTTTGGCGATGTCGCCCTCGCTTATCATTTTTAAGAAGTTGCGGCTGCCGGCCACATTGCAGCGCTCTCCGACTTTGATGAATCCGACGTCGGCAAGCGGTTCGAGACCCGACAGGCGCAGACGGCCGTCGGTCGGTGCGGGCGAGTAGGGGCGGGCGGCTCGTGCAGCTTCTGCAATGAGGCGTATATGGTCGGGCGTCGTGCCGCAGCAGCCGCCAACGATGTTGAGTTTGCCTCGCTCAAGCAGACGTCTGAGCGTGAAACTCATCATTTCAGCAGTCTCGACATAACGGCCCAGCGAATCGGGCAGCCCGGCGTTGGCGTGGAGCGAGATGTAACAGTCAATACCCTGAAGCCGCTCAATGAACGGTAGCATCTGCTCGACACCGAAACCGCAGTTAAGTCCGATTGAAAGGGGCCGCGCGTGGCTGACCGACGCGACAAACGCTTCAATGGTCTGCCCCGAGAGCAGGCGCCCGGTTTCGGTGAGGGTCGCAGAAATCATCAGCGGCACGTCGCGGCCGCAGGCCTTCATGGCGTCCATGCAGCCCGCAACAGCGGCCTTGGCGTTCAGTGTGTCGAATGCCGTTTCAATCAGAAGAACGTCGACATCGCCGTCAATGAGTCCGCGCGCCTGTTCGGCATAAGCCGCTGCCATCGCGTCGAATGACACTGCGGAATCGCCGAGCGAGAGCGAGACGTTTGTCGGCCCCATGCTGCCGGCCACATATCTGTCGGCTCCCGCTTCGCGGCGCGCAATGGCAGCCGCGGCACGGTTAATTTCGTAAACGCGCTCTGACAACCCGTATTCGGCAAGCGAGATGGCGTTGGCGTTGAATGAGTTCGTTTCAATTATATCCGCGCCGGCATCGAGATATTCCCTGTGGATTCCGGCAATGATTTCAGGGTGTGTAACAGACAGAAGGTCGTTGCACTGTCCGGCTGCCTCAAGGCGCTGAAGCATCGTGCCCATGGCGCCGTCGAGCACCAGAACTCTCCGGCCTGCTTCTTCGCGAATGTTTCTACGCATCAGAATACCTCCCGGGCTATGCGTCGAACGCTCTCGGAGGCCATGAGCGTGTAGAAATGCAGCCCCTTGACTCCGGCGG
Organism: uncultured Porphyromonadaceae bacterium; assembly: GCA_902495245.1. GTDB lineage: Bacteria > Bacteroidota > Bacteroidia > Bacteroidales > Muribaculaceae > UBA3263. Next base: position 205,640 of record CABUWI010000001.1, on the reverse strand, counting down.
CAATCAGTTCGCGACATTGGGCTATGCTCCATGCAATGCCGACTTCGGCGGCTTCGGCGTCGGTTTGACACTTTCGCAGTTCGGCGGCAAGCGGCTCGGGCAGTTCGCAGCTGAAAATCCGTGGCAGCACCGTCAGCTGGTTGCAGAAAACGATGGGTTTGATGCCCGGAATAATAGGCACGTCTATGCCGATTCGGCGCGCTCTGTCTACGAATTCGAAATATTTCGAGTTGTCAAAAAACATCTGCGTTACCAGATATTCCGCGCCGGCGTCGACCTTGGCTTTGGCAACGCGCAGGTCGCTTTCGGGGTTGGGCGCTTCTTCATGCTTTTCGGGATAGCAGGCCATGCCGTAGCTGAACGGCGTCTCGATGCCGTGAATCGCCGTGCCGTCAAGCGCAATGCCGCGGTTGAAGTCGTTGACTTGTGTCTGCAGGTCGGTGGCATGTTCATTGAATGCTTCCGGATTCTGGTTGCGCGTGTCGAGACTCTTCGAGTCGCCGCGGAGCAACAGCAGGTTGTGAATGCCTAGATAATTAAGGTCGAGCAGGGCATATTCGGTCTCTTCTTTGGTGAAGCCTTTGCAGATGATGTGGGGCACCGCCGCTATGCCGTAGCGATATTGCAGGGCGGCTGCAATGGCCACCGTGCCGGGACGCTTCTTGACGGTAATCTTGCGGTGAGAGCCGTCGGGCTGAGGCACATAGACGCTTTCGCTGTGGTGGGACGTGATATTGATGTATTTCGGGTCAAATTCGCGCAGTTTGTCAACCACGCTGTAAATGCGGTTTATGTCGTTACCCTTGAGCGGAGGCAATATCTCGAATGAGAAAACAGGTCTACCGTCGTATTTTTCAATTGATTCTCTGACTGTCATGGTCGGTAAAATTTTGGGAGCAAATTTACAAATTTTCGGCCAAATTTCACTAACTTTGCACATGAAATAATACAACAATTCGCAGTAAAAATGCTTAACATCTCTGACCATATCGGATATATCGGCGTTGACGACGATAATCTGGAAAAATTCGAGAATCAGTATCCGCTGCTCTACGGTGTGTCTTATAATTCATATATTATTGACGACGGCCGGATTGCCGTGGTCGATTCTGTCGATAGCCGCAGATGCGGCCAATGGCTTGCCGAAATCGAAGATGTGCTGGCCGGCCGCACGCCCGACTATATTATAGTGCAGCACATGGAGCCTGACCATTCGGGAAGTCTGCGGGCGTTTATCGAGCGCTATCCGCAGACGCGCGTCGTGGCCACTGCAAAGGCTCTGTCAATGATTCTCCGATTCTTTGAAGGCTTGAAATTTGAAAACATCACCGTGGCCGACGGCGATACGCTTGAAGTCGGGAACACCCGCTTGCGCTTCTTTACGGCGCCGATGGTGCACTGGCCCGAGGTGATGATGACCCTCGACGAAACCGACGGCGTGCTTTTCTCGGCCGATGCGTTCGGCACATTCTCAGTTTTTTCGACCGATTGCGGCTGGGACTCCGAGGCACGGCGATATTATTCGAACATTGTCGGCAAGTATGGCACCAGTGTCCAGGCTGTCATGAAAAAACTGGCTGGGCAGAAATTTTCTATCGTAGCGCCGCTTCACGGCCCGGTATTGACCGGCAATCTTGCCCGCTATTGGCAGCTTTATGACAAATGGAGCCGCTACGAACCCGAGGCAGACGGCGTTCTGGTTGCGTATGCCTCAATTTACGGCGGCACGGAAGAAGCCGCACACCGCCTGGCTGCCGCATTGCGCAAGCATGGTGTGGAGGAGGTGGTTGAAATGGACCTTTGTCGCCACGATGTTTCGTTTGCCGTTGCCGAGGCATTCCGTATGGGCCGCATGGCGCTATGCTGTTCAACCTATGATGCCGGTCTGTTCCCTCCGATGCAGATTTTTCTCAACCGTCTGAAGTCAAAAGGTCTCCGCAACCGCAAGGTCGCATTGATAGAAAACGGCTCGTGGGCGCCTGTGGCCGGCAAACTGATGCGCGACGCGCTCGCCGAGATGAAAGACATGGAAGTTGTCGACACTACCGTAACCATCTGCAGCCGCATGCGCGACGCCGACCTGCCGCAGATTGACAGCTTGGCTGCAGCTTTGGCTGACAACTGACAGAGAGTTGTTATACGGTGGCCGGCTTCGGCTTGCCCAAGACTCGGCGCTGCACCCAAAGTGCGGCGCCGATTACCATTGCGCCGGTAACTATCCATGTGATAGGGTATATGAGCAGCAATGTTTCGAAACTATTGTCAACGGTGCGGAAAATCGACACCCAGAACAGACGCAGCACGCATGTTCCGAACACCGTCAGCAACATCGGCGCCATCGAGTAGCCGAGTCCGCGCATATAGCTGCCCGAGATTTCATATGTGCTTGCCAGTGCCTGAAAGAGCAGCACCGTGTGGAATCGCATAGAGGCGTAGCGCATTACCTCGGGGTCGGACGTGAAGACTCCGATGCAGAATCCTTCCTGCCATGTAATCAGCAAGTTTGCAAGTCCGCATATGACAATGCTGTAGGCCATGCATATTCTCACCACTCGCTTGCACCTTTGTGCCTGACCTGCGCCATAATTCTGACCTGTGAAGGCGATTGTGGCCGCGCAGAAGGCGGAGACGATATAATAGCAGTAGGCCTCATAGGTCAGTGCGGTGGCTGACCCGGCTATGGCGTCGGCTCCGAACGTATTGATTGCCGCCTGAATGAAGATATTCGAGATTGAAAACACCATTCCCTGCAGGCCCGCGGGCACGCCGATGCGCAACATCTTTTTGAGGTCGGGCGCTGATAGAGCCCAACGTTTGAGGTCAAGCGTCAGCGGGTCGGGCTCGCGGAGCAGAAACCAAATCATGATGGCCGCATTCACTCCGGTGGCTATGACTGTTGCCCAGGCCACGCCTGCCACTCCCATGTCAAACACCGCAACGAATAGCCAGTCGAGCACAAGGTTGCACACTGTGGCGATTAGCAGAGAATAAAACGGTCGCTTCGTGTCGCCGATGCTGCGCATTATGGCCGAGCCGAAGTTGTAGATCATCATAAAAGGCATTCCGCAAAAGAAGATGCGCAGATAGAGCGTGGCGAGTTCGACAACGTCGGGCGGCGCGCTCATTGCCTCAAGAATCGGCCGGGCGAGCATTGTGCCGAGGCCGAGCAGCAAAAAGCCTGACAGGAGTGCGACAATCATTACCGTCGATACGGATTTCCTTACGGCTTCGGCATTGCGCTGGCCGAGATAATTGGCGATTACGACATTGGCGCCCACGGCAATTCCTAAGAACAGATTGACCATGATGCTGATTATCGGGCCGTTGCTGCCGACGGCTGCGATGGCCCGGCTTGTTGAATAGCGGCCTATTATGGCCACATCGACCGCGTTGAACGATTGCTGCAGAATGCCGCTCGCTATGAGCGGAATGGCAAACACAAGAATCTTCATGGCCATAGGACCGTGAAGCATATCAACCTGTTTGCCGGCTTTAGCTGTTTTATCCATAAATCCGGCGCAAAGTTACGCAAAAAATCAATATGGTGTGTCAGACTAAATTTGGCCATGTTAATTATAATTGTTAAATTTGGTGCTATATTTACCATGAATACTGTAAAAATCATAGAACTGCCGAAGATTCCCGACGAAAGAGGCAATCTGTCGTTCATCGAAGAGAACCGCCACATTCCCTTCGAGATTGCACGTGCCTACTGGATATATGACGTGCCGGGCGGCGAAAGCCGCGACGCGCATGCCTTTCGTGAGACCGACGAACTGATAGTGGCGCTCTCGGGTGCGTTTGACGTCGTAGTGTCTGACGGCAAAGAGATGCGGACCTACACGTTGAACCGTTCGTATCAAGGGCTGTTGGTGCCTCGACGCCACTGGCGCGAGCTCACGGGCTTTTCGACTAATTCCGTAGCTCTCGTTCTGGCGTCAAGACCATATGACGAGGCTGATTATATCTGGAATATTGACGAATTATGAACACACTGGAAGATTGCCGACTGATTGACCTGGCCAAGCATAAAGCCGGACGCCGCGGAAATCTGACCGCCGTGCAGGGCAGTCTGGACATTCCGTTTGACATATCGCGCGTGTACTATATATATGATGTGCCTGGCGGCGAAAGCCGCGGTTCGCATGCCCATCGCGAGTTGTATCAGTTGTTAGTGGCGGTTTCCGGAAGTTTCGATGTTTTGCTCGATGATGGCGTAAATAAGAAAAGTGTATGCCTTTCAAAACCTACGCAAGCGCTATTGTTGCCACCTGAAATATGGCATCAACTTGATGATTTCTCATCAGGGGCTGTCGCTTTGTCATTAACTTCAGCTCCGTATGCCGAGCAGGACTACATTCGCGACTATGACGAATTTATTAAATTCAGAGAAAGGAATTTATGACACCCGAAGTTAAATTTCTCGATTTACAGAAAATCAATGCGGCCCACGGCGAGGCGATTCATTGCGCGCTGAGCCGAGTGGCCGATTCCGGCTGGTATCTTCAAGGCGAGGAAAATAAAGCTTTTGAGACAGAATATGCCGCTTTTATCGGCAACCGATATGCCATTGGCTGCGGCAACGGACTTGACGCTCTTAAATTGATATTCAAATCATACATTGAGCTTGGCATGCTTAGCCCGGGAGATGAAGTGATTGTACCGGCCAACACGTATATCGCGTCGATTCTTGCAATCACCGAAACCGGTCTGGCACCTGTTCTTGTAGAGCCCTCCATCGAAACGTTGCAGATTGATGACAGTAAAATCGAAGAGGCAATTTCTGAGAGAACGCGGGCCATTCTGATTGTGCATCTTTACGGCCGCTGCGCATATACAGAACGCATCGCCGACATTTGCCGTCGGCGCAAGCTGTTGTTGTTCGAAGACAATGCGCAGGCTCACGGGTGTGAATATCACGGGCGCCGCACCGGAAGTCTCGGCGATGCCGCCGCTCATAGTTTTTATCCCGGCAAGAATCTGGGGGCTATGGGCGATGGAGGGGCCGTTACGACCGATAATCCTGACGTGGCGGCGATGGTGCGCACTCTCGGCAATTACGGGTCGTCGAAAAAGTATGTTTTTGACCATATTGGCTATAATTCCCGACTTGACGAACTCCAGGCGGCCGTATTGCGCGCAAAGTTGCCTTTCTTGGCTGCTGACAATGAACGACGCCGCCACATAGCCGATTTGTATTTTGACGGAATCGCCAACCGTGAAGTCATTCTGCCCTCGCGATTGGCTGACCGAAAAGGACATGTGTTTCACATTTTCCCCGTCATGTGCGACCGCCGCGACGCTCTGCAGCAGCATCTGGCCCATTGCGGAATACAGACGCTGATTCACTATCCCATAGCGCCGCACAAACAAAAATGTTATGCCGCCTGGAACGCCATGACGCTGCCGGTAACCGAACGGATTCATGCCTCGGAATTGTCATTGCCTATATCGCCGGTCATGACCGACGAGGAGGCCGCGATGGTAATCGAGGCCGTCAACTCTTTTGGCAAATGATATTTTTATACTTCATCAGACTGCTTTGTTGAAATTTATTTCGTAACTTTGCACGTTAATTTATGCAAAACACCAAATCATGAGCAAATATAAGGCTTGTTTCATAGGTCTCGGATATATTGGACTTCCGACTGCAATCATTGCGGCCGACAAAGGCGACGTAGAAGTGGTCGGAGTCGACATAAATAAAGATATTGTCGATGCGACCAATGCCGGCCATCTCCATTTTATCGAACCCGGCATGGAAGAAATGTTGAAAAAGGTAGTTGCCGACGGCTCGCTGTGCGCATCGACCGTGCCCGAAGCCGCAGACGCGTTTTTCATCGTAGTGCCGACGCCTTTCAAGGGCGATCATCAGCCTGACGTCTCTTATGTCGAGGCTGCCACGCGTTCGGTAATTCCGTTTTTGCGCGAAGGCAATCTTTTTGTCATCGAGTCGACGTCGCCTATGGGCACCACCGAACAGATGGCCGATATTATTTTCAGCGAACGCCCGGAACTGAAAGGCAAAATCTATATTGCCTATTGCCCCGAGCGCGTTTTGCCAGGCAACGTAATTCATGAGCTGGTCAACAACGACCGCGTGCTTGGTGGAATCGACGAGCGCTCGACCGAAGAGGCCAAGAACTTTTATGGCCGCTTTGTAACCGGTCAGCTCCACATGACCAATGCCCGCACCGCCGAGATGTGCAAGCTGACGGAGAATTCAAGCCGAGATGTGCAGATAGCCTTTGCCAACGAGTTGTCGATTATCTGCGACAAGGCCGGAATCAATGTCTGGGAACTTATTTCGCTGGCCAACCGCCACCCGCGTGTGAACATTCTTCAGCCCGGCTGTGGAGTGGGGGGACACTGTATTGCAGTCGACCCTTACTTTATCACGGCGGCCTATCCTGAAGAGTCCAGACTGATTTCTTCGGCCAGGGCAATCAACAACTACAAGTCGCAGTGGACTGCCGAAAAAATCAAAAATGCAATTCTTTCTTTCCGCCTTTCGGAAAACCGTCGCCCGAAAGTAGCGCTGATGGGTCTGGCATTCAAGCCGAATATCGACGACTTGCGCGAATCGCCGGCCATGAAGATTGCGTCGGCCATTGTCAGCGCGGTCAAAGACGCCGACCTGATGATTGTCGAACCTAACATTTCGGAGCACCCCTCGTTCAAACTTCACGACTATCGCAAGGCATATGCCGACGCGGACATCGTGGTTTTTCTGACCGCCCACACCCAATTCAAAGAATTGGAGTGCGATCCCGCCAAGATTGAGCTTGATTTCTGCGGAGTGCGCCGCTAAGACTGTAATTGATGGAAACTTTTACAATCAAGAACATACAGGTCCACCCCTTCGACTCGGCCGATGCCCTTATCGAATATGCCGACAAGCGAAAGGGAATGCTTGTGGCGGTCAATGCAGAAAAATGCATCAACGCCCGCGCGGAGCTGATAGATGTCATCAATGACAATATCGGTTACTGCGATGGCGCCGGGGCTGTGAAAGTGGCCCGGCGCAAAGGCTTTAAGAATGTTTCACGCACCCCGGGCTGTGAACTCTGGCTTAAAATCATCGACCGTTTTCATTCCACCCGAAGTTTCTATCTTGTAGGTTCAAGAACCGAGGTCGTCGAAAAAACTGTCAGTCAGCTCAAGGCCAAGTATCCCGACATCAACATTGCTGGATACCGCAACGGTTTTTTTGAGCCCGGCGATGAAGAACGCCTCATTGATGACCTGAAACACACACAGCCTGACTTTGTGTTCGTGGCGATGGGCTCGCCGAAACAGGAATTGCTGATGCAAAGGCTCAAACAGCATCACACAGCGGTCTATCAGGGCCTTGGCGGCAGTTTCGACCTTTTTGTCGGCAACTTCAAGCGTGCTCCGAAAATCGTGCAGGCTTGCGGCTGCGAGTGGCTGTGGCGCTTTGTGGCGCAGCCGAGCCGCATCAAGCGCATAACTCCGTATCTGAAATTCGCCTATGCCTTGTATACGGGCAAATTGTAGGCAAACCAAATATACTCCATAACCGATTTCATCATGAAGACAGTAATGCTCGTGTTCGGCACCAGGCCCGAAGCAATCAAGATGGCTCCGCTGGTCAAGGAACTGCAAAGCCGCCCCTCAGAGTTCAAAACCATAGTAACCGTTACCGGACAGCATCGGCAGATGCTCGATCAGGTGCTTGAAATTTTTGACATCAAGCCCGACTATGACCTGAACATCATGAAAGCCGGCCAGGACCTGACCGACATCACATGCAGAGTGTTGACCGGCATGCGCGATTTGCTGCAAGACGTGCGTCCCGACGTGATTCTGGTGCACGGCGACACAACGACCTCCACGGCTACGGCTCTGGCTGCTTTCTATGCCCATATTCCCGTGGGTCATGTCGAAGCCGGCCTGCGCACTCATAATCTTGAAAGCCCGTGGCCCGAAGAGGCGAACCGCCAGCTGACGGGACGCCTGGCGGAATATCATTTCGCGCCGACCCCGCTCTCAAAATCCAATCTGTTGGCCGAAGGGGTTGATGAAAAGAAAATCACCGTTACAGGCAATACCGTCATTGACGCGCTTATCAGCGTCAAGCACCGCCTTGACGAGGACGCTGCCCTGCGCAATGCCGAAACGGCAAATCTGCTCAAGGCAGGCTATAATCTTGAGCGTCTTGACGGCTCGCGCCGGCTGGTGCTGATTACCGGCCACCGTCGTGAAAACTTCGGCGAGGGTTTCCGCAATATCTGCAACGCAATCAAGACGTTGGCCGAGAAATTCACCGACGTGGATTTCGTTTACCCCATGCATCTCAATCCCAACGTGCGCAAACCCATCGCAGAGATTCTCGGCGACAGTTCTGCACGCGACAACGCGTTTTTTATCGAACCGCTTGAATATCTGTCGTTTGTCAATCTGATGGGCAAATCTGATATTGTGCTCACCGACAGCGGCGGCATTCAGGAAGAGGCACCCGGCCTGGGTAAGCCGGTGCTCGTCATGCGCGACACGACCGAGCGCCCCGAAGCCCTTGAAGCCGGCACGGTGAAACTTGTCGGCACCGACTACGACGCAATAGTTTCATCTGTCAGCGAGCTCCTGACCGACCGCGAGGCATATGACAAGATGAGCCATGCCGTCAACCCCTACGGCGACGGCAAGGCATGCCCTCGTATCGCCGATACACTCCGATAACCGAAACTTTTCTGAATGGCATTCCTGTTTTTAGTCGCCGGCATGGTTCTGATTCTTGTCGGCGCCAATTTCATGACCGACGGCTCGGCCGCCATCGCCAAGAAGCTCGGAATCTCCGACTTCGTGGTCGGCCTGACCATCGTAGCCACCATGACGAGCGCTCCCGAACTGGTGGTCAGCATTATAAGCGCTGTCAAAAACGCGCCGTCGTTGGCAATCGGCAATATCGTCGGCTCTAATATTTTCAATATCTTGGTAATTGTCGGCACGGTGGCTGTCATCAAGCCGATAAAAGTCGGCAAGGGGATGCTCACCGACGACATTCCGCTGGTCATACTCTCTTCGGCCGTGCTGTTGGTCATGGGGCTGAGCCCTCAGCTCGACGGCAATCCTATGGCGCTCACTCGCGTTGACGGCCTTATACTGTTGCTGTTTTTCGTCGTCTTCATGCGCTATACGCTCAAGCAGGCCAAAAACCACGACGCGACTGAAAGCGAGACTGAAATCAAGTCTCTGCCCGTGTGGCGTTCGTTGCTCTATGTTGCCGGCGGTCTGGCCGCGCTGGTTTATGGCGGCCAACTTTTCGTTGACGGCGCCACCGGACTCGCAAAGGCCATGGGGTGGAGCGACGGTCTCATCGGCCTGACAATTGTTGCTGCCGGCACTTCGCTTCCCGAACTTGCCACTTCGATAGTGGCCGCCCGCAAAGGGCTGCCGGGCCTCTGTCTCGGCAATGTCATCGGCTCGTGCATATTCAATGTGTTTTTCGTGCTCGGCCTCGCTTCGACAATTCTTCCGATGTCGTTCGGAAACATCACGCTTTTTGACCTCATTGTCATGTTTGGCGCGTCTGTCCTCTTCTGGATATGCGGAAGAGTCATCGGTCAGCGGACAATAACCCGAGGCGAAGGTGTGCTCATGCTTGCATGCTATGTCGGATATGTCATATTCTTGTATCTGCAACTGCCCTCATGATTCGTCCGCTACGCGAGTCTGACATCGTTTCGCTCACCGAAATCTATAACCACTATGTGTTGCACTCGGCGGCAACATTCGAGTCCGTACCTCTGACCGAAGGGCAGATGCGGCGACGGCTTCTGGAACCGGCCGCCACCTTTCCGTGCCTGGTGGTCGAGGAGTCGGGAGTTGTGGGCGGTTATGCCGCTCTTCATTCATTCCGGCCCCGTTTCGACTGTGTTGCCGAGGCCACAATGTATCTCGCGCCCGAATTTACGTCGCGCGGCGTCGGACGCCTGATGCTTCGCCGGCTGATTGAGGACGGCCGCAGCATTGAAGGCCTGAACGGCATCATTGCCTGCATCAACGCCGCCAACGCTCCCAGCCGTCGCCTCGTTGAGAGTTTCGGCTTCAGGCAGGTCGCGTTCTACGAGCGGGTAGGGCGCAAGTTCGGCCAATGGCTTGACGATGTGGACTATCAGCTTTTATTTTAACAGGTTTAACTAAAAATTTTGGCTTGTTTACGAAAAAATTGCTAACTTTGTAGATTGAAATACCCAACAGAATCACAAAATATGTCTCAAGAAGAACGTATACAGAAGATTAACATCGAAAACGAGATGAAATCGGCCTACATCGACTATTCTATGTCGGTGATTGTCAGCCGAGCCCTTCCCGACGTGCGCGACGGCCTGAAGCCGGTGCACCGCCGCGTGCTTTTCGGCATGAACGAAATGGGCAACACCTCGGATAAACCGCACAAGAAATCGGCAAACTGCGTCGGCGAAGTCATGGGTAAGTATCACCCCCACGGCGACTCGTCAATTTATGGCACCGTTGTCCGTCTGGCTCAGGACTGGAACATGCGCAACACGCTCGTTGACGGCCACGGCAACTTCGGCTCGATTGACGGCGACGGCGCTGCCGCAATGCGTTACACTGAAGTGCGTCTCGCCAAGATGGGCGAGGAAATGCTGCGCGACATCGAGAAGGAAACCGTCGAGATGCAGCCCAACTACGACAACACACGCACCGAGCCCACCGTGCTGCCCGCGCGTTTCCCCAATCTGCTGGTAAACGGTGCCACCGGCATTGCCGTCGGCATGGCCACGAACATGCCCACCCACAATCTGCGCGAATCGATTGCCGGCACCATTGCCCTGCTTGAAAATCCCGAGCTCACGGTTGAAGAGCTGATGGATTATATTCCGGCTCCCGACTTCCCCACAGGCGGTATCATCTACGGCATTCAAGGCGTAAAAGACGCATATCTGACCGGTCGCGGACGCATTGTTATCCGCGCCAAATATGACATGGTTCCCGAAGCGAACCACACCAATATAGTCATCTCCGAGATTCCCTACGGCGTGAACCGTTCGGAACTGGTCAAGCAGATTGCCGCACTTGTTACCGAAAAGAAAATCGAGGGCATCGCCAATATCCAGGACCTCTCGAACGAGGATATCCGCCAGCACATCGTCATCAGCCTCAAGAGCGACGCCAATGCAAACGTGGTCATGAACAAGCTGTTCAAGATGAGCGCGTTGCAGTCGAGCTTCAGTGTCAACAACGTCGCGCTGGTCAATGGCCGTCCGCGCACGCTGAACCTCAAGGAGATTATCCAGGCGTTCATCGACCACCGCTATGACGTGGTGATTCGCCGCACGAAATTCGAGCTGCGCAAGGCCGAAGAGCGTGCCCACATTCTCGAAGGCCTGATTATCGCCTCGCAGAACATCGACGAGGTTATCCGCATCATCAAGGAAAGCCCCAACACCGACGCTGCGCGAGAGGCTCTCAGCGCCCGTTTCGGCCTCACCGAGCCGCAGACGCTGGCCATCGTCGAGATGCGCCTGCGCCAGCTCACTGGACTGGAACAGGACAAGCTCCGCCAGAACTATGAAGATATTCTCAAGGAAATCGAGCGGCTGAAGGCAATTCTTAACGACCCCATCGTGTGTCGCGACCTGATTCGCACCGAGCTTGAGGAGATTGCCGCCAAGTATGGCGACGACCGCCGCACGGCAATCAACCGTCAGGGCGGTGAGTTCAGCGACGACTCGTTCGTCGACGACGACGAGATGGTCATCACCATCAGCCACCTCGGCTACATCAAGGCCACGAAACTCAGCGAGTTCCGCGCGCAAAACCGTGGCGGCGTGGGCGTCAAAGGCTCGTCGACCCGCAGCGAAGACTTCATCGAGCACATCTACACGGCTTCAAACCGCTCTTACATGCTCTTCTTCACCGAGCGCGGCCGCTGCTACTGGATTAAGGTGTACAACCTCCCCGTGGCCGCCCGCAATCAGAAGGGACGCGCAATTCAGAATCTGCTCAGCATCGAAGGCGGCGACCGCGTCAAGGCTTATATCGCCGTGCCCAACTTCACCGACCGCGAATTCGTCGAGACTCACAATCTCGTGTTCTGCACCAAGAAGGGCATCATCAAGAAGACCCCGCTTGAGGCCTACTCGCGCCCGCGCAACATCGGCGTCAACGCCATCATTATCCGCGAAGACGACGAACTGCTGCAGGTTGAAATGACCGACGGCGACAGCGAAATCATCATGGCCAACCGCAACGGCCGCGCAATCCGCTTCGACGAGCGCCGCGTGCGCGAAATGGGCCGCATGTCAACCGGCGTGCGCGGCATGACCCTCGACGACGAAAACGACGAAGTTGTAGGCATGATCTGCATGGCGCGCGACACGGAGAAGACCGTCATGGTGCTCTCGGAGAAAGGCTACGGCAAGCGCTCAGACCTTGACGACTACCGCATCACCAACCGCGGCGGCAAGGGTGTCAAGACGCTTAACATTACCGAAAAGACCGGCAAGCTCGTGGCCATCGAGAGCGTTGACGATGCCAACGACCTCGTCATCATCAACCGCAGCGGCATCACGATTCGCCTGCACATGGCCGATATCCGCGTCATGGGCCGTGCGACGCAGGGCGTGCGAATAATCAACCTCGAAAAACGCGGCGACACCATTGCCAGCGTCTGCGCGGTCGACACCGACCCCGAAGAAGAGGTTGAAGCTCCCGAGACAGACGGACCTGAAGCCGATGAAACAACTGAAATTCAATAAAAACCTTAATAATTCAGAATCATGAAGAAATTGACAATCATGGCAATCGGCCTCTGCCTCTGCGGAACGGCCGTAGCTCAAGAGAGTGTGCTCAAGGAAGCTGAACGCGGCCTGCGTGTCGAAGTTCCCGACCACGCCAAAATCGCCTCGATGCTCGAAGGCGCTATGACCGACCCCTCGACCGCCGAAAACGTCAAGACCTGGTATCTGGCCGGCAAAAACGCCTTCCAGACCTGGCAGACCGGTTGGGAACAGCTCCAGATTGGCGGCAATCCCGACAAGGTGAACATGAGCAACGCAATCATCAAAGGCTTCGACTACTACACGAAGGCCCTGCCGATGGATACCGTTGTTGACGCCAAGGGCAAGGTCAAAACCAAATATTCGAAAGAGATTGTAAAGACCCTCGGCGACAGCCCCAACAACTTCTATGACGCCGGCGTGTTCCTCTATGAGGCCAACGACCTCAAGAACGCCTATCGCGCATGGGAAATCTTTACCCAGCTGCCCGCAATGACGGCTCAGCTCGGCAAGAACACCCCCGCCATGCCCGCCGATTCGATAATGGCCACGACATATTTCAACATGGGCATCTTCGCGCTGCAGGCCGACATGAAACCCGAGGCCATGAAGTCGTTCCTCCAGGCAGCACGTCTGGGTCAGGGTGAGACCGCCTATAACAACGCTCTTGCAATGGCTCAGGAACTGCAAGACATGCAGGCTATGGAAGAGATTGCCAACGAGGCTTTCGCTAAATATGGCTCGCAGAACTTCATCGGCGCTCTTGTTAACGTCTATGTCAAGAACGGCGAATATGAAAAAGCTCTCGAAATGATCAACAAGGCCATCGCGGCCAATCCCGAAAGCTCGGTTCTCTACAATGTGAAAGGCGTGCTGGTTGAAAACCGCACCAACGACGAGAACATCTCAAAGGAAGACGCCGAGGCCGCCAACGCCGAAGCTCTCGAGCTCTACGGCAAAGCCGTTCAGCTTGACCCCGAGAATGCAGAAGCCCGTTACAATTACGGTCGTGTAATCGCCAACAAGGCCTACAAGACCAGCGACGACGCCTATCAGCTCTCTACGGCTGAATTCAACAAACTCAAGACCGACACAATCGACCCGCTGTTCAAGCAGGCTGCCGAACAGCTCGAGCAGGCAATCAAGCTTAACCCCGAAGGCAACCGTCAGGCATTCACCATTCTCAAGAACATCTACTACAATCTCGGCGACGAGGAGAACATGAAGCGCATCAGCGACCTCGAACTCGAATAAAAACAGTTGAAATTCAAAAAATCCCCGGTTTCATTACAGAAGCCGGGGATTTTTTTGTCAAAACTTTTATTAAGTGAGAAATTTTTCGTAACTTTGAATATACTTTTGACCAAAACTTAGATTTTAATATGACAAATTTCAATCAGAACGACTTTAGAAATTTTGCCACCAAGCACTGCGGCATCAATCCGTTAGTGTTTGACCAATATTCGGCCAAAGCCAATGCCGACATCTCGTCGAGCTACATTTCGCCCACAATCATTGAGGAACGCCAGCTGAACGTTGCCCAGATGGACGTGTTCTCACGACTGATGATGGACCGCATCATATTCCTCGGCACGCAGGTCGACGACTATTCGGCCAACGTGATTCAGGCCCAGCTGCTTTATCTTGACAGCGCCGATCCCGGCAAGGACGTGAGCATCTATATCAACTCGCCCGGCGGCAGCGTATATGCGGGCCTCGGCATCTATGACACGATGCAGTACATATCGAGCGACGTTGCCACCATCTGCACCGGCATGGCCGCGTCGATGGCCGCCGTGCTGCTCGTTGCGGGCGCCAAGGGCAAGCGTTTCGCGCTGAAGCATTCGCGCGTGATGATTCACCAGCCCATGGGCGGCGCGCAGGGTCAGGCCAGCGACATCGAGATTACCGCCCGCGAGATTCTCAAGCTCAAGCATGAGCTCTATTCAATCATCGCCGACCACTCGGGTCAGCCGATTGAAAAGGTCGAGCGCGACAGCGACCGCGACTACTGGATGACGTCGGAAGAGGCGTTGCAATACGGCATGATTGACAAAGTGCTTATCAAAGCTAAGCAGTAAGGCATGGCGAAAAAGCAAGGATATATGAGCCACACGTGCGCGTTCTGCGGCGGCCCCACGTCGCCCGACGCCGCACTTGTGCCCTCGCCGTTAGACGCGGGCGTGTGCATCTGCACCGACTGTGTCGACCAGATTTCGGCGCTGATAGCCGATGCCCGTCGCGACAGCAAACAGTCATCTAAAAAGAAGCCGGCCGCGCAGACAATGGACAACGTGCCCACTCCGCGCGAAATAAACGATTTCCTGAATAAATATGTCATCGGTCAGGACGACGCGAAGAAGTATCTGTCGGTAGCGGTTTATAACCACTACAAGCGTCTGTCGCAGCGCGAAACCGACGATGACGTTGACATTGAAAAGAGCAACATAATCATTGTCGGTCCGACCGGAACGGGCAAGACGCTGCTTGCAAAAACCATTGCCCGTTTGCTCGACGTGCCGTTCACCATTGTCGATGCCACGGTGCTCACCGAGGCCGGCTATGTGGGCGAAGACATCGAGAGCCTGCTGACCCGTCTGTTGCAGGTGGCGGACTACGACGTGGCTAAGGCCGAGCGCGGCATCGTCTTCATTGACGAAATCGACAAGATTGCCCGCAAGGGCGACAATCCGTCAATCACGCGCGACGTTTCGGGTGAGGGCGTGCAGCAGGGTCTGCTCAAACTGCTCGAGGGGTCGATTGTGAATGTTCCGCCTCAGGGAGGCCGCAAGCACCCCGACCAGAAGATGATTCCGGTGAACACGAAAGATATTCTCTTCATCTGCGGCGGCGCGTTTGACGGCATCGAGCGCAAGATTGCCCACAGGCTCAACACTCACGTAGTTGGCTATTCGACTGACTCGCAGAAACAGAAAATCAAGCGCGACAACTATCTGCAATATGTTGCGCCGCAAGATTTGAAGTCGTTCGGCCTGATTCCGGAAATTATCGGCCGTCTGCCGATTCTGACGCATCTCGACCCGCTTGACCGCGACGCCCTGCTGCGCGTGCTCACCGAGCCGAAGAATGCGATTACGCGCCAGTATGAAAAGATGTTCGCAATGGACGGCGTAAAGCTCAGTTTCAACCGCGATGCCCTGGAACTTATTGTCGACAAGGCCATTGAATATAAGCTCGGCGCGCGCGGTCTGCGCTCGATAGTCGAGTCTATCATGGTCGACGCGATGTATGAGATTCCGGGCACCGACACCAAGGAACTGACCATTACCCGCGACTATGCGCTCAAACAGATTCTTAAAGCCAATTTTGAAACAGATACAACAAAATAGTACCGCACGATACCACCACCAAGCTTGTAAACTTTCTCCTCATTATTAAATAAACCGATTCATTAGTCATGGCTATCCACGCAGAACTTGTCGAAGCCCTTAAGCGACATTTCGGATTCGACACCTTCAAGGGCAATCAGGAACAGATTATCTCGGCGCTTTTAGACGGCGAGGACGTGTTCGTGCTCATGCCCACCGGAGGCGGCAAGTCATTGTGTTACCAGCTCCCGTCAGTAATGATGCCCGGAGTGGCGATAGTAATTTCTCCGCTTATAGCCTTGATGAAGAATCAGGTCGACGCCATGCGCAATTTCAGCGAAGACGACGGCGTTGCCCACTTCTTGAATTCGTCGCTCAACCGCGCGTCTATCGACGCCGTGAAGAACGACATTGTCAGCGGCCGCACCAAGTTGCTCTACGTGGCTCCGGAACAGCTGACCAAAGAAGACAACATTGAATTCCTGAAGTCGGTGCAGATTTCGTTCTATGCCATTGACGAAGCGCACTGCATTTCGGAATGGGGTCATGATTTCCGACCCGAATATCGCCGCATACGCCCGATTATCAACGAAATCGGCACACGCCCCGTTATCGCGCTGACCGCCACGGCCACGCCAAAGGTGCAACACGACATTCAGAAAAACCTCGGCATGACGAATGCCCGGGTATTCAAATCTTCGTTCAACCGCGAGAACCTCTATTATGAGATTCGACCCAAGACGGAGAATGTCGACAGAGAGATTATCAAATACATAAAAAACAACGAAGACAAAAGCGGCATTATTTACTGTCTTGCGCGCAAAAAGGTAGAAGAACTGGCCGAATTGCTCGTGGTTAACAACATAAAGGCGCGAGCTTATCACGCCGGCATGGATTCAGCCACCCGTTCGGCCAATCAGGACGCATTCCTGATGGAAGAAATCAATGTCATTGTCGCCACCATAGCGTTCGGCATGGGCATTGACAAGCCTGATGTCAGGTTTGTCATTCACTATGATATGCCCAAATCGCTCGAAGGCTATTATCAGGAGACCGGCCGTGCCGGCCGCGACGGAGGCGACGGGCAGTGCATCACCTTCTACTCGGCCAAGGACCTGCGCAAAATGGAAAAGTTCATGCAAGGCAAGCCGGTTGCCGAACAGGAAATCGGCAAACAGCTGCTCGCCGAGACGGCCAGTTATGCCGAATCTTCTGTCTGCCGTCGCAAGACACTTCTGCATTATTTCGGTGAAAACTACACCAAAGATAACTGCGGAAACTGCGACAATTGTCTAAATCCGAAGATTAAAGTGGAAGCTAAGGAAGAATTATCCGCTATCATTGAAATCATAACCGCTCTCAAAGAAAAATTCAAAGCAGAACATATAATCGACATCGCTGTCGGCCACAAGAGCGCCTCAGTCAAGTCATACGGCCACGAAGAGCTCGAGCAGTTCGGCTGTATGGAGGGGAGCGATCCTAAAGTGTTGAACGCCGTTATCCGTCAGGCCGTCATTGCGGGTTATCTGACGCGCGAGGTCGAAGATTTCGGCTTGCTGAAGGTTACGGACGCCGGGTTGGAATTTCTTAAGAAGCCCAAGTCATTCAAGATTACGAAAGACAACGAGTTTAACGAAGATATGGACGAAGAGCCGGCGCCGCGCAGCGGAGCGACCGCCGCTGTCGACCCCGAACTCTTTTCGATTCTGAAAGACCTGCGCAAGAAGATTGCCAAACAGAATCAGCTGCCCACGTATGTCATATTTCAAGACCCCTCGCTTGAACAGATGGCAACAACCTATCCGGTTACCATGGAGGAGCTGCAGAACATTACCGGCGTCGGCCAGGGCAAAGCCAAGCGCTTCGGCGAAGAGT
Source organism: uncultured Porphyromonadaceae bacterium (assembly GCA_902495245.1). Lineage (GTDB taxonomy): Bacteria > Bacteroidota > Bacteroidia > Bacteroidales > Muribaculaceae > UBA3263. The sequence continues at coordinate 187,669 of CABUWI010000001.1, read as the reverse complement.
TTCTGCAGGTAATCAGGACGCACGTCGAAGAGAACGAAATCGAGCGCCCCGAAGACCTGCGCGTCCGCACGGTGCCTAACAAGTCAAAGCAGAAAATCGCCATTATCCAGGGCATCGACCGTAAGATTCCGCTCGATGAGCTGGCGCGCAGCAAAGACCTGACATTCGAGGAGCTGCTTGACGAAATTGAAGCTATTGTTTATTCCGGCACAAAGATAAATATAAACTACTATATCGACTCGGAAATCGACAAGGACATTCAGGACGACCTCTACGACTATTTCAAGCACGAGAGCGAGACCGGCGACGTCAGGCAGGCAATTCTTGAACTTGGCTCTGACTACAGCGAAAACGAAATTCGCCTCATGCGCATTAAATTCCTGAGCGAATACGGCAACTAATCATACACTGACCCCAAAATGACTGAACCGATTATCAAATATAGCGACGTCGAGATTCTGCGAAAGGAACTCATCGTGCTCAAACATGTCGATTTCGAGCTGCAGCCCGGCGAATTTGTCTATTTTATCGGCAAGGTCGGCAGCGGCAAGTCATCGCTGCTTAAATCAATGTATGCCGAAGTGAGCCTGGCCTCGGGCGAGGGTCGGGTGTTCGACTTTGACCTCACGAAGCTGAAACCGGGCAAGGTTCACCTTCTGCGTCGCCGCATCGGCATCGTCTTTCAGGACTTTCAGCTGTTAACCGACAGGTCGGTGCAGGACAACCTGCTTTTCGTCCTGAACGCAACCGGCTGGAAAGACAAGCAGGAAATGAATGCCCGCATCGAAGAAGTGCTCAGGCAGGTCGGCATGTCCAACAAGTCCTACAAGATGCCCCACGAGCTGTCGGGCGGCGAGCAGCAGCGCATCGCGATTGCGCGCGCGTTGCTCAACAAGCCCGAGCTGATACTTGCCGACGAGCCCACCGGCAATCTCGACCCCGAAACGGGCGTGCAGATTGTCGAGATGCTGCACCGCATCGCACAAGACGGCACGGCAGTCATCATGGCCACACACAATCTGGCGCTCACCGAGCGTTTTCCGGCAAAGATTTACCGCTGCGAAAACAAAGCGCTCACTTTTGTGAATAAATCAGAACAAACTAATCAAACAGCTGAAGAAGATATCCAATGAAAGTATTGAAATTCGGCGGGACATCGGTAGGTTCCGCAAAACGCATTCAGGAGGTCGCCGCGCTGATTACGGAGCGAGGCAAGAACATCGTCGTGCTCTCGGCCATGTCGGGCACCACAAACACACTGGTTGAAATTTCTGACTATCTCTACAAGAAGAACGTTGACGGCGCCAAAGAGGTCATCAACCATCTCGAACAGAAATATGCCGGTGTGGTCGACAGCCTGTTTGCCCAGGAAGAGACTAAAGAAAACGCGCGCCGCGAGCTGAAAGCCATTTTCAACTATATCCGGTCGCTTTCAAAGGATATTTTCACGCTTTTTGAAGAAAAAGAGATTCTGGCACAGGGAGAACTGATGAGCACCATGCTCATGAACCTCTACCTGCACGAAAAAGGGGTGGATTCGGCGCTGATTCCGGCACTCGAATTCATGCGCACCGACAAGAATAACGAGCCTGACACAAACTATATACGCCAGCGCCTCACGGCTCAGCTCGAAAAGCATGCCGACGCGCAGATATACATCACTCAAGGCTTTATCTGCCGCAATGCCTATGGCGAGATAGATAATCTGCAGCGTGGCGGAAGCGATTACACGGCATCTCTGATCGGCGCTGCAATCAATGCCGACGAAATTGAAATCTGGACCGACATCGACGGCATGCACAACAACGACCCGCGCTATGTCGAGAATACCGCTCCGGTTGCCGAGCTGCACTTTGAAGAAGCTGCCGAGCTGGCATACTTCGGCGCAAAGATTCTGCACCCCACCTGCGTGTTGCCCGCCAAGCTGAACAACATTCCCGTGCGACTGCTCAACACGATGCAGCCCGACGCCAAAGGCACTCTGATTTATAACTGCGCGCCCAATCACACAATCAAGGCCGTCGCGGCCAAAGACAACATCACCGCCATAAAAATCAAAAGCGGCCGCATGTTGCTGGCCTACGGTTTTCTGCGCAAAGTGTTCGAGATTTTCGAAACGTATCAGACGTCGATTGACATGATCGCCACCTCCGAGGTCGGCGTGTCGGTTACGATAGACAACGAGCGCAACCTGCCCGGAATTCTTGACGATCTCAAGAAGTTCGGCACGGTTACTGTTGACCACGACATGGCCATCATCTGCGTGGTGGGCGACCTCGAGTGGCACAACTGCGGATTTGAGACGCGCGTGCTCGACGCGCTCGGCAATATCCCCGTTCGCATGATTTCATATGGCGGCAGCAACTACAACATCTCTCTGTTGGTGCGTCAGTCAGATAAGGTGGCCGCACTCAACTCGTTGCAAAAAGTTCTATTCTCCTCTAAGTAATGAGCCTGCCTGTAATAGCCGCGGACAATCTGCAGACGCCTTTCTATTTCTATGACCTCAGTCTGCTCGGCAAGACGCTTGACGCTTGTGTCGCCGCTGCCGGAGATTATAAAGTCCATTACGCGGTCAAGGCCAATGTCGACGAGCACGTTCTGGAAATGATTGCCGCCCGCGGTTTCGGTGCCGACTGTGTTAGTGGCGGTGAAATCGAGGCGGCATGCCGTGCCGGCTTCAGGCCTGACCGCATTGTATTTGCCGGAGTGGGCAAGACCGACCGCGAAATCAATACGGCGCTTGACGCCGGCATCGGTTGCTTCAACGTCGAGTCAGTGCCCGAGCTGAAGGTGATTGACGAGCTGGCGCGTAATAGGGGAGTGGTGGCAGATGTGGCGTTGCGTGTGAACCCGAACATCGATGCGCACACGCATCACTATATCACTACCGGCCTGGCAGAAAATAAATTCGGCATCAATCTCGAGCAACTGCCCGAAGTGATTGAGCTGGCGCAACGCCTGAACAATGTCCGGCTGAAAGGTCTGCATTTCCACATCGGTTCGCAGATTCTCGACATGACGCCCTACGTGCTGCTGTGTAACAAAATTAATGAGATTCAATCAAGGTTTGCCTATGTTGCCTTCGAGACCATAAACGTCGGCGGCGGCCTCGGCATCGATTACGACGACCCTGACGGTAACGCCATACCCGATTTCGCGGCATATTTCGCCGCTTTCCGCGACAACATCAAGCTCAGGCCGGGCCAGGAACTGCATTTCGAGCTCGGGCGCAGCCTGGTAGGGCAGTGCGGGTCGTTGATTTCGCGTGTGGTCTACGTCAAGGAGGGCATCAAGAAGACGTTTGTCATTGTCGATGCCGGCATGAGCGAGCTGCTGCGCCCTGCGCTCTACGGCGCGCACCACATGATTCAGAATCTGTCGGCGCCTGCCCGCGCGCCCGAGCGCGTCTATGACGTGGTCGGACCGGTGTGTGAGTCGTCAGACGTTTTCGCCTCAGACGAGAAACTGCCTGAGACGCATCGCGGCGACCTTATCGCTTTCCGTTCGGCCGGAGCTTACGGCGAGACGATGTCGTCAAACTATAATTTAAGGAAACTAACCCCGACTGTCTACAATGAAAAATAATGCCGGAAAGTGGATTTACATCGTCATGATTGTGATGATGCTGATTCCCATGAGCTATTTCTTTGACATGGAAGAGCCGGTAACGCCTGCCTATGCGTTGCTGCTCGGACTTATATTCGCCTTCACGTTTGAAAATCCTTTCCCGAAGTTTAACAAAAAGTGCTCGAAATATCTGTTGCAGGCCTCGGTGGTCGGCTACGGCTTTTCGATGAATCTTCAGGAATCGCTGAAATCGGGCGCCGAGGGAATGACATTTACCGTCGTTTCAGTCATCGGTGTAATGGTGCTCGGTGTCCTGCTGGGCTACTGGCTTCACATAGAGCGCAAAACCGCTTATCTCATATCGTCGGGTACCGCCATATGCGGCGGTTCGGCCATCGCCGCTGTCGGCCCGGTGCTGAAAGCCAACGACAATGAAATGGCGGTTTCGCTCGGCGTTGTCTTCATTCTCAATGCGATAGCCCTGTTTATATTCCCGCCCTTGGGCCGGTTGGCCGAGATGTCCGAAACCCAGTTCGGCACATGGGCGGCCATTGCCATTCACGACACCTCGTCGGTTGTCGGCGCGGGCGACGCATATGGCGCGAAAGCCCTTGAAGTGGCCACGCTTATCAAGCTGACCCGCGCGCTGTGGATAATTCCGCTCGCTCTGGTTACGATGCTGATTTTCCGCGACAAGACAGCCAAGATTTCCATTCCGTGGTTTATCTTCCTGTTCATACTCGCCATGGTGATTAACACCTATGCGGGACTGCCTGCGGAGTTCGGCCACGCCATGGCCTTCTGGGCCAAGAAAGGCATGGTTGTTACGCTCTTCCTGATTGGCGCGTCCTTGTCGCTTAAAAGCATCAAGGCGGTCGGCATAAAGCCCCTGGCTCTTGCCGTCTGTCTGTGGATTGCAATCGGGGTGAGCAGCTTCTTTGTTGTCATCAATACCATAGAATAACTCCGGAACATCATGGGGCGCTGTCCGATGTTTGTTTTGCTCGCAGCGCTGATTGCCATGATTCTTATCAGCGACTCCACCGGCTTGCGAAAGCCGATGGAGCCGCCGTTTTATGGCCCCGGACGATACTGCGCCCGCATTCTTGAAATCAAAGAGGCGCAGACCTCGGGACGCATTGCGATGGCCGAGGTTGACAGCGTGAACGGCCGGGCCTGCTATCCGTTCAGACTGCGTATTCATTTTCTCGGCGAAAAACCCTATCTGACCGCCGGAATGTGCGTGTGGTTCGCGGGACGCGTCGACACTCTTGCCGCGCCGCCCGCCGTCCCCGATGCCATTGACTTGCTCGCGGCCATGAGGCGCAAGGGCGTTGTCGGCTCGGCGGTGATTGTGGAAGACAGCATCTGCGCGACGGGCCACACCCCCGGCGTGCGGTCATGGCTGCTCCGGGCCAACGACGAGGCCATGACCCGGCTGAAGCGCTGCCCGCTTGAAACCGGAACTATTGACATGCTTGCCGCCATGCTGTTGGGCAAAGGCGACATGGTTACGGCCGACACCCGCACGCTCTATTCGGCAGCCGGCCTCTCGCACTTGCTGGCGCTGAGCGGAATGCATGTCGGCGTCATCGCCATGATTGTCGCGTTTGCGCTTTTTCCGCTTTATCTGACCCGACACGTCAGAACGCGCCTGATTCTGACCGTATTGATGCTCTGGGTTTATGCCGCGTTTACAGACTTCGCGCCCTCGGTTACCCGTGCCGTGCTGATGGCATCGGTCTACATGGGCGCCAGATGTTTGGAACGCTCGTCTCAGCCGCTGAATTCGCTGTGTCTTGCCGTAGCGGCAATTTTACTGTTCAACCCGTCGGCTCTTTACTCGCCGGGCTTGCAGATGAGCGCGGCGGCGGTGCTTGGCATCATCTTGTTCTATCCGCACATCAACCTCATTGACCGGCGCCGGCGTCCCTTTCTCTACAGGCTTCTTTCTTATCCGTGGCTTTCGTTCTCGGCCATGATATTTACCGCTCCGGTAGCCGCATTTCATTTCCATACGTTTCCTGTCTTTTTCATTGTCGCCAATCTGCTTGTCGCGCCGGTGCTTCCCTTGTTCCTCGTGTCGGGAATAATTTCAATCATATTCTCGGTGGGAGGGCCGACTGATTTTCTCGCAAACTGCATTGACCTCATTGCGCGACTGACCGCATCATTGCCCGGGGCTGTGATGGCCGACGTCTATCCCGACCTGTGGCTTGTGCTGGCAGTGTGCGCGCTTATGCTCGCCTTGGGCATCTCACTGAATGCACGCAACCTTTTTGCGAGTCTGGAATCATTGTTGCTGCTGATAGTTGTCTGTGCTGTGGCCTGGGTCGCTCCGCCGAGGTCATATCCGGCACATGAGGAGTATCTGATAGAGACACCGCGCGGTAATCATCTGCTGGTGCGCGACGGCGGGACGTGCACATTGCTGACGCCGTTGCGCGCCGCGCGTGAGCGCGAAGATTTGCGCGATCACTACGCCGTGGTGTTGCGCGACTTTATGGCCAGGCGCGGCGTCGATACATTTACGGTCGAACCGGATAGTCGAATAGTAAGCATCAACATAGGTAAGTAGTTACTCTTAGACTTTGATAGCGATATCAGCGGTTGCGAACATTTCTTTGTCGCCGTTTGAGTCGCCGTAGGCTGTAATGTGATAACTTGAAAGGTCGCCCACGGCCTGACGCAGACGGTTCACTTTCTCAGGGCCATAGCAGTTGCCGGTCGCAAATCTGCCGGTAATGATGCCGTCATTGTTCACCTCACACAAAGTGCCTATAACATGGTCGGCAGGAACGGAATGACGTGCTGCCCAGGCGGTAATCCATTCGGGCATACTTGCCGAGACAATATAGACCAAATCTCCTTTGGATATATGCTCGTCTAAAGCTCTGACTATATCAGTGCGCTCAAAGGTGGCTATGTGTGAGGCAAATAGCTCTCCATGGCTCAGCAGCCAATCATGTGTGCGACCGGCATAAAGTGAGGTGAATAGTTTTTCTTTGGCTCGCCCTCCTGCCATAATGCCGCATTTCCAGGCTGCAAGATAGACGGCATTAGACAGAATGGCACGTATAAGTCCGGCAATACCGACAGAATATTGTGCGAACTTTATGAATGAGTCAGAGGTGGTCAATGTCCCGTCGAAGTCAAAGACCACTATTTTTTTGTTTTTCATTTAGCTGCGACTTATGATTATTACACCTGAAACGATTACTATAAGCCCGATTATTCGCATAGGCTTCACAGGCTCATCAAGGAAATACCAACCGAGAATGAATGTAAGCACATAGCCGAGAGCAACCATAGGATAGGCTTTTGAAAGGTCAAGCTTTGAAAGAACGTATAGCCAGAACAGCATACTGGCTCCATAACACCCTATACCTGCGATAAGTTTGCCGTTAAAAAGGAATCTCAGCGACTCGGAAAAGGGTAACTGTTCCGATGGCCCGGTCATGGCCATCTTGAGCAAGAGCTGTGCCACTGCTCCGAGTATGATGCTTAACAATGCGTAAATATAAACCATCACTCAAAAATAGATGATTGCGGCGAATGTAAGTATCCACCCGATGACACATAATTGAATGAAACGGTCATGAAGCAGTACGCGGGTAGGACTTCCGGTGCGTGCGTCGACTACGGTTAGCTGTATGTATCTTAACAATCCGGAAAGCACGAATATGGAAGTTATATATATCAGATTGGAACCGAAACGTGCAGTTACTTCAGGCGACACGGTGTACATGATGTAGCTTACGAGCATAATCGTGGAGACAAGCGTTGTTGCCTGAGACATAAATTCAAGGTTATAACGTGTTATGTTACGCCGCATCATCTCCCCGGTGTTATTGTATATCACTATGTCGTCGCGGCGTTTTGAGAGAGAAAGAAACAGTGCGAGCAGGAAGGTCATCATGATTATCCAGTGGCTTATGTAGATGCCGGTAGCTGTGCCTCCAATTGCCACTCTCAAGACAAATCCGAGCGATATTATCACGACATCAATCAGTGCGATGCGTTTAAGCTTAAGGCAATAGGCGAGATTCAGGATAATGTATGCGGTCAGCACTATTATTGACAACACTGACCTGTCGTGAGGCAGGAGCAAGAGCATTGCCTCTGCCATAGTTAGAAGAAGCGCCATCATAATCAGGCATGTCGGTTTGCTGATTGCGCCTGAGGCAACGGGCCGGAAACGCTTGCGGGGGTGGAGGCGGTCAGACTCCACATCCATCAAGTCGTTAAGGCAGTATATCGCGCTTGATGCAAGACAGAAAGAGAGCATGGCAACGAGTGATTCTGCGAGCAAGGGGGTGTTGAACATATTGCCGCTAAAAAACAGCGGGAGAAGCACAAATAGATTTTTGACCCACTGTTTGGGACGGCAAAGTTGAATAACGGGGCGGAACAATGACATGATTGCAATTTAGAATTTGTTGATGATCAGAGGAACGGCTTTCTTGGCTATGCGGTTGGCATAATAGGCTACTGCACCCGCTGGGCTGGAGCCGATTATAGGTTTTGGTTGTCGTATATAAAAAGTTACGCCTATGCATAAGGCACAAAATGTGAGAATCACTTTGTTGCGGGTGATGCGCAATGCAAGCATTTTGTCGGTGAGCCATTGAACCCGGTGAATATATCCGGTAGGGAACATAGACTCAATTTCTCTATCGTCCAAAACGAGCCAAACAATCATTGCACTCATTATCCAATATAAACTTACTCGGACGATATCACAGCTGAGTACGGTAAACATTGGCGTCAGGCAGACGAATTGAAAGCCGATCAATGACAGGAGACATGATAAACGCTGATTTCCGATATTTGGCGTACTGAATGCCCTGAGCATTGCAATGGTAATCCATGGTATGTAAAGGAAGTAAAACACCGTTATGACACCAACGGGGATACCGATATGAGGAACCGGCTCGGTAAAATTTATTTTTAAGTGTATCTTAAACACCTCAACCATATCCGTTTTTATGAACGACAGAAGACCGGGAGCTTCTCGGTCAATTTCTTCAGGAGCCAACGAGTGTGCTGTGGCGATGATTTGCGAAAACATCTCAGAGTCTCCCTTTTTCATGCAGCATAGGCCGAATATGGCTAAAGCCGGAAGCCACAAAACTGTCGATTTGAATATGTTATGGATTTTTAAGTTGGTCAGTAAGATGCAAATCGGCACAATAAAGAAGAACGAGGCCTCATGCATCATAATTGCTAAAACGGCTACGAGATTCGATAGTATAACCCATTGAGTAGTAGATAACTTCTTGAAAGCCCACACTATGGTGATAAAGAACGATAGCTCGATATAATCTCGTCGCATTGCATCGATTCCGAAAATAAGGATACCGCCTAAGGTGAATCCCATAATCAAGACATACAATCCATAACCCTGCTTTTTGAAACGGGAAATAACAAACCATGCCACTACAATGTACCCTATAACTGAAATTACATGGGCGGTAACAAGTGGCGGTATGTTAAAAGTATCGCGAAGAAAGATCAGCAACTCCCCGGTTAGTCCTCTGCGAATGAAACCGCCGGAATAAGTATACAGATAGTCAGAGAAGTTGGACCATCTGGACAGAATAATCGATTTTGTCGCAGAGAATAATGTCTTGGCGGCCAGCAGAATGGCAATGGAGAGATAAAGGAACTTGTAAGACCTGTCTCGTGAAAGCATATGATATGATTTTGATGTCAGCCACATCTCCCCGATGACAGAAATTACAAATATTACAAAAAAAGTGCGTGGGAGACTGTATTATGTAACCTGTTCCATAACTTGAGGCCTTCGCATTGCCCATTTATGTAGAACAGACAACGCAGAGGCCCACGCATATATGTAATGGATTGACACCTTGATTTACGAGTGTCGATTATCAGTACATATCAGCCGACATCTACAATTGCCTTGTTCCCGACATAAATTAGTTGAAAGTTGCGAAATACCTTATTATCTAAAATGACGAAAACTCAAATCCGCTAAATTCATTTGTTTCAGCAACTTGGCATTATTGACAATTGCGGTCATTTGCCTCCATTTAGGGCAATTTTCGCAAAAAGTACACGTTTAGTACCCCCTGTTTTCAACCTTCGGGCCGATTGAATTGTTAAGGTCTGTAAACGGCGATTTTCAAATTCTTCCTTCCCAAATTATCTTTGCACAAAATTAAAGATTTATGGCAAAAATAGAAAATCGCAACAAGCAAAATCCCAAGCTCCAGCAGTCCGAGTTGAGCGATGGAAGAGCCAGCCTCTATCTCGAATATTACCTCGGACGGTCTGAAACTCCCGTTCTCGACGAGAACGGTAATCAGGTATTCTACACAGATGGAGCAATGGCAGGAAAGCCAAAGTATAAAATCAAACACATCCGTAAAAAGGAAAATCTCAACCTTTACATCTGGCTTCATCCACGAAGCCAGCAGGAGCGTGTTCAGAACCGCAATACAATGGCACTCGCTGAAAAGCTACGCTTTGAGCGTGAACAGGAATTCCTTGAAGACCGTGAGGGATACCGTCTGAAAAAAGACAAACAGCAGGATTTCCATCAGTTCTGTAAGGAAGTCATGTCTTCCCCCTCTAAGGCTGCAACTGCAAGAATCGGAATGGATAAGGTGTATAAGAAATTCCTCCGCTTCCTGCGGGAATCGCCTCAATACAGCAGATATGAAAAATCCTTGCTGATGTCGCAACTCACACCGGAACTAATCGGAGCATTTGTAGAGTATCTGAAAAGTCATGGAAGCGGCGACGGGCCAAAAGGATATTTCAGATGGTTCAAACACATGGTCAATGCGGCCGTGGAAAAGGAACTGATACGGAAAAATCCATGCAACGGTTTCTCGATCAAGTACGATAATATGGCGTTGCAAAAAGATATCCTTACAGCGGATGAAATTCAAAAACTGGCCCGGACACACTATGAAGGAGAACACACAGAAGTCCAGCGGGCATTTATGTTCGGTTTATATACCGGAACAAGATGGTGTGATACGCGCTTGCTGACATATCGCAATGTTGACAAATCTACAAAGACCTTACGCTTCCAGCAACAGAAAACAAAAGGTCATAGTGGATTGAGTGGTGTGGTGATTCCCTTGAGCGACAGCCTTCTACAACTTATCGGAGAACCGGCGGACGGAAATATGGACAGCCTGATATTCAAGCTCCCCACATTCCCGATATGCACGAAACACGTTAAAGCATGGGTAAATAAGGCTGGAATCAAAAAGAAAATCACATGGCACTGCTGTCGCCACAGTTTTGCCGTTAACGTACTCAGTCGTGGGGCAAATATTAAAACAGTTTCCAACCTTCTTGGCCATACTTCCGTGCGTATGACAGAGAGATACCTCCGTGTAGTTGACAGCCTCAAACAGGATGCTATCAACTCTCTTGGAGAAATCAATTTCACTCCCGGCAACTGCTAACCCAAGACACATATTCTATTTCTATGAAAGAACCGATGAATCGTAATGATTTGTCGGTTCTTTTGCCATATATGCCCTACGAATGACAAAATAATGCCAATCTCCTGCCATAAGCATATTTATAAAATCAAAACAGTCGTTGACATTGTTGTTTTCAGTGTGCTGCGGGAACCCCGTGATTCGCGGGTATGGCAAACACTGTAAACTTTATCAAGTATATCGGTCCGAACCGGACACATTCACCACATAGGAACGTGGGATTTTATAATTACACACCGCAGCGTCTGCTTTTACGATAAATGGATAATACAAGTTTTGTGATTCTCCCTGTCGAAAAGGTCAGGGAGATGATAGAGATTGCCGTGTCCGGTTGCTTTGACAAGGTACTTGCCGCATTGCAACCCAGACATGAGTCGGAATCGGTTGACATAGAGGGAGCATTGGAGTTTCTCAATTCCAACGGCTACCGTATAGCCAAAGGGCAACTTTACAAAGAGACATCTGCGGGAAACATACCCTATCACAAATTCGGACACCGGCTGCATTTCAAAATATCAGAATTGAGAGAATGGGCGGAAACACGACTTGTGAACGGAAATTCAGTGGGATATTACTGTAACGGAAAGTTTAACAAACGACGATGACAACCGAATATTGCGCATTGGCAGAAAGTTGGCAGGACAACGGCAGACACCTGTCAGGGAATCAGGCACATATACAGCGTTTTATCACTGAAAATCGTCATAAGAGATAATTAAATTCAGTACAGACAATGATAAATAATCAAAGACCCCCTCCCGGATGCCATGTCATCCTAAAAAGGCATAGATACTGTGCCACTCCGAAAAAACAATAAACATAATTTGGAGCATGAATCGTCAGAGAGGCTCCCTAACACCTAATCACTACTTCAAATGACTGAAACAGTAACCGTTTCAAGCAGCGAATTAAGTGCTATGAGAGCCGAACTGAGGGATCTCCGGGGCACTGTCGCAACGCTGGCGACAATCATTCATAAAATGGTTCACTCGCCGGCAGCCATCAGACAGAACAAAGATGAAGAACACCGTTCACTCACCGATGCGGAACGCGAATACAGAATCGACCGTCAGGAGCTTCAGGCACTCCTCGGCGTAAGTGAGAGAACCGCATACCGCAGGATAAAGGAATACGGCTTCCGCGTGTTGCGCGAGAACGGCGACACAAAGTTCATCCTCGGAGAAGTCATTGACATTATAAGTCATCACGGCCTCGGCTGGCACCGCTCCGGACTCGACAGAATACTGTCAAGACGTACCATAAAATCAAGGACACGACTGATATGAACGGGAAATTTGAGAAAACCGTCCTCGGTCTCCTTCAGACAGTTCTGGAAAGAATGGATTTTCTTGAACGGAAGATAACAACCAAAGGGAATTGTCAGCAGGAGGAGCCGAGAAGATGGACACCGAAAGATGTTGAGCGCAGGTTCGGCCTCGGTCTTCGCCAGCAGTACAATCTGAGAGCCAAAGGAATCCTGCCGTACTTTCAGAAAACTCCCAACGGTCCTATTTCATATCTCCCGGCCGATGTCCTTGAATACTATTTCGGAGACGGCGGAATTCCGCCGCAAAAACAACCATAAGTAATTTACAATATGGCACAAGACCAGACTAATGAGAAAGACCATGTGCTTATCGCCCGCAACAACGAGACGGGAGAAACCGGCGCTGTAAAAGGTCTTAAACAGGACGGCACACCGGACATGACGCCGTCGAAGTCCGCCAAACTGAGCGATCTCGTGGTATTCAATATCCACAAGAACCCGCTGGAGGCTTTTCTGTCCAACTTCGTAAGACAGTGCAAGAATCCCTCGGTGTTCAGTTTCTTCAAAGTAGATGCCGACAACGTGAACAGTGTCGGGCAAGTCGTCGAAGACGCGCTTAAAGACCCGGAGGCGAATAAAGCCATGCTTTCAGATCTGAAAGTCGAAGCGAAGGCGACAAATCGTAACAGCCATGCGATAGACGAATCCAAAATCGACTGGCAGGGGCTGAAGGACCGCTGGGGCATCGACCGCGAAACGCTTGAAAAAAGCGGAGACCTCAAGGAGATGCTCTACAACCGCAAGTCCCGGCTGGTAACCATCACCCCGACATTCGCCGGCGAGAAATATTCGCTGGAAGCGCGTCTGTCATTCCGCGAGGATGCCAACGGGAATATCAAGGTCGTACCCCACTTCATCCGCAAGGAGCCGAATCTCGATCAGGAGTTCAACGGAGTCAAGTTCACGGACGAGGACAAGCAGAACCTCCGTACCACCGGCAACCTCGGAAGGCTCGCCGATGTCGTTGACAAGGAGACCGGGGAGGTTATTCCCTCGTTCATCAGCATCGACCGCCAGACAAACGAGATACTCAGCGTACCCGCCAAGTCCGTATTCGTCAAGGACACCATCGGGCAGACTAAGCTCGACATGGGCGAGATCAACACCCTCAAAAGCGGCAAAGCCATTCCTGACAAGGAAATCATTGACCGTAAAGGCAATAAATATACCGTAACGCTTCAGGTAAGCGCGGACAGGCGCGATGTGGAGTTTGTGCCTTCATACTCCTCTCAGAAACAGGCGCAGAGTGAAAGCAACGGTCAGAAAAAATCCACATGGCTCACACAGGACGGTAAAATCAAGCCCATCACAAAATGGGCCGGAGTGCCGATGACCGAGAAGCAGCAGGCGGATTATGTCGCCGGCAAGACCGTGGTCCTCGACAATATGGTTGACAAAGACGGAAAACCATGCACCGTCTATCTGACATTCAACATGAACAAGCAGCGTCCAACCACCTCCTTCAAGGATCCGCGTCTGGCGGAGTCAATAACTCCTGCCAACGAAAGCCGCACCCAGATGGCAGTCAACAATGACGGAAAGACCGACGAGGCGACAAAGAAAATCAAGGAGCCTCTCGACAGAGGACAGACCGGTCCGAAGAACGAGAGCCAGCAGAAAAAATCAAAGGGGCGCAAGATGTGACCTCCCGCACAGCCCCGTCCACTTTATCCAACATCCAAAACTAAAAACAACCGTAAAATAATGAATAATATACTTATAATCACAGAAAGCCGCACCGTGGCAAAGACAATCGCACAGGCGCTTGGCACCAACGTACTCCACAAAGGATACTTCGGCAAAGGACAGATTGCCGTCACATGGACAGGCGGCGGCATCATCTCCTCGCGTCCCAAATGCAAATTCCAGTTCACCGTGTCCTCGGACATGACGGCTGACGAGACATTTGCCGCCAACTTCGACTTCTCTGTACGAAAGGACAGCAAGGGTAAAGGCAATCGCCGCGCCAGCGAGAAGGACGAGGCCCAGATAGGCGTGATACAGCGCCTGTGGCGCGACGCCGCGACAATCGTCAACGCCATGAAGCCCTCCGCTCCCGGAGAAGTGATATTCACTTCATTGAGCAACTATATCGGCATCGACCGTCCCGTCGTGCGTATGTGGCTGACATCCATAACCCGCAAGGAGATTGTGGCATCACTGGAGAACGGAGGCAACGCTCCCGAATATTATGCCGGATTCCATGACAACGCGATTGCGGAACATACAATCGGGGCGCGTCCGATAGAACCCGACTATGCCGGGCTGGAACCCTCGCAGGGACTGTGGTGTATGGCTGACCTCAAAGCCGCAGCCCTGACACTCTGGGGCTGGGCGCCGGCGAAAACAGCCGGGGTAGCGTATGCCCTCTATAACAAGGGACTCATCAGTTATCCGTCCGACAATACATCTACTCTGCCCCTCTCGCTGGCGGCAACCGTCGGGGACACATTCGCCAACCTGTGCCATCATCCCGTTTTAGGAAAGAAGGCGTCTTCGGTGTCAGTGACGGGAACCGAAAGCGTATGGTCCGGCGACACTGACGCTGACGCGCTCCATGCCGTAACGGTAACCGGACTCTATCCCGTTGACCTCTCGCGTGAGGAGGAAATGCTCTATATCGTCGTCGCAGACCACATTCTCGATGTTTTCAGCCCCGAAAAGAGTGACTGAGAACTGAAAATCCCGGATTTATTTCGCGCTCTGCGGATAAATGACTAATTTAGCCACTGAATCACAGTCATAAAACGGTTGTTTCCGTTCTGGCTGTGGATAAAGTGGCAGTAGGCGGGAGGGAAACCCGCCTACTTTTTTACCGGCGCATAAGCCGGCCATGCCCTCCATAATCAAGAAGCAGGAGGGCCGCCATCGGAAAATCCACACTGAAATGGAAACACCGAAAAAGTACGGTGAGCCGGATTTCTATATCGGCTATCTCCGTGAGCATCTTAAAGAACATCATTTCGATAAAGAGAACACACAGAAATTCATAGATAACCGCGTCGATGACGCACTTGACACATACACCAGAGAGTTCGCATCCGGCAGACCGCCTTATATCTGCCATGAACTTGCGATGCGGACACTGCTTGAAAAGCTGTATGTATCCCGCTTCGACATAATATATCATATCATAGAAGAAGACTGCTGGCTGCGTCTTGACCCGTCGGTATGGGAAGTGACGGCTGTGCATTTCGCATCGGACAGGGAGATAAACGCGATACTTGACAAGTATGGCGTTGACGGCAGATTTCTTGAAAAGGAGGGTTACCCGGCGATGCGTCTGGAGCTTCTCGGCATCTTGAACGAGAAACTGGACGGCTATGAGTTATAACCGCCTTCAGACAATGCGTGACAACATCGAGGCTATAAGGCTCGCCCTGAACCTCGGTGTTGCCGGACGCACAGCGCAGACTCCCGAAGAACGGGAGGTGCTTCGGAAGTACGCCGGATTCGGCGGTCTGAAATGTATCCTCAACGATGCAAACGAGCTGTCAGACGCTGCCAAGTGGAGCAAATCGGACATCGAGCTGTTCATGCCCACGGTTGAACTGCGCCGCCTTATCCACGACTATACAAAGGATGACAAGGAGTTCGCACGGTATATGGACTCGCTGAAAGCATCGGTGTTGACGGCGTTTTATACGCCGACACCCGTTGTGGACGCTCTTTCGGATGCTCTGAAATACTCCGGCGTTGAGGTAAAAAGTTTTCTTGAACCGTCAGCCGGACAAGGTGCTTTCATCGACTCTTTCCTGCGCAATGACCGTTATCCCGGTACTGAAGTGCTGGCGTATGAGAAGGATTTGCTTACGGGCAAAATCCTTTCGGCACTGCATCCGTCAATCCTGACCCGGATAGAGGGATTCGAGAAGATTGAGCGTGATTTCAACGGCTATTTCGATGTTGCCGCCTCAAACATTCCTTTCGGGGATTTTGCGGTTGCTGACCCTGCGTATGCGGTGAGCAAGGAGATCGCCTACCGTCAGGCGACAAAGACGATTCACAATTATTTCTTCCTGAAGGCTCTTGACCAAGTACGCGAAGGAGGTCTTGTAGCGTTTATCGCGTCACAGGGCGTTATGAACGCTGCCTCTCCTTTCGTGAGGATGGAACTTGTGAAACGCGCAGACCTTGTGGCGGCTCTGCGTCTGCCAAACAATACTTTCTCCGACAACGCCGGAACCGATGCGGGGTCTGACCTGATCATTCTCCAGAAGCACACGGGAAAGAAAGCGTTATCGGCAGACGAGGAATTTTTTATACAGTCGATAGTTGACAGAGGTACGAAAGTGCCGGGCAACAAGTTTTTTCAGGCATTTCCGCAGAATGTTATATGCACCGATGCCAAAGTGGGTACAGACCAGTATGGGAAACCGGCTATTGTCTATACACATACAGGTGGTGTTGACGGTATTGCCCAAGATATGCGCAAGGCACTTGATGAATCGCTGCATCTCCGTCTGAATCTCGAACTGTATAATTCCAACGGAATAAAGCCACCTACGCCCGACCCAGTCAAGCCGACTCCAAAACCGCCGACTCCAAAGCCGGAGATAAAACCGGAAGTCCCGGAACAAAAGCCACTCGCCGAAAAAATAGAACAGAAAAACGAACCCTTGCTCAAACAGTATCAGGAAATGAAGAAGAAACATCCTGATGCGATTCTGCTGTTCCGTGTCGGGGATTTCTATGAGATTTTCGGCGAAGACGCGGTGCAAGCCTCGGATATTCTCGGTATTACCCTCACACGACGGCAGAATGGAATTGACAGCCGCATTGAGCTGGCCGGATTCCGCCATCATGCCCTCGATATGTATCTGCCAAAACTTGTGCGGGCCGGTAAACGTGTGGCCATATGTGAGCAGTTGGAAGACCCTAAGCTGAAAAGGACTCCTGAGAAGAAAGCCGATGCTCCGAAACCGACACCTAAAACATCGAAAGTAACAGATACGCCTCTGATTGCTCAGTTCAAGGAAATAAAGGGAGAACATCCCGATGCACTGGTGCTTTTCAGAATCGGCGACTTTTATGAAACTTTCGGCAAGGATGCGGTCGAAGCTTCCGAGGTATTGGGAATTACCCTTACAAGAAGGCTGAATGGGAAAGCTGATACCATCGAGTTGGCAGGATTTCCGCAGCACGCGCTTGATGCTTACCTCCCGAAACTTATCGCTGCCGGCAAAAAAGTGGCTCTCTGCGAGGAGTCCAATGACAACATTCATAAGATGAAGGTTGCTGAGATTGTCACTCCGCAAGATAAGGCACAAAAGAAGGTTGAGCCGAAGCCGGAAGCGCCAAAGACTTCCGCCGACCCTCCGAAACCTGAACCGGTTAAAGAGATTGAAACCGACGGTGGACCGGATTATACAGATAATCCTGACCCACGTCTTTTCGCATACAATCTTTTCGGTGAGCTGGAGCCGATACAGAAAAAGAACAACCGACGCCAGTATAAAGAGAAGCCGGAAGAAAAGACCAAACCTGCGCCACGCGCTGAAGCCAAGCCTGTAAAGGCCCCGGCATTCCGCAAACTCAGCGAGAAGGAGCTGGAGTTTTACGGAGCCTTGAACTGGGATGACAATCCACCCATCAACGGCTTTTACGAAGCCATGATGTCGATTGCCCACCGCCAGATGGAGGAAATGCGTCTGGAGCGGGAGGCACAGGAGGCGGCACGGGCCGCCGGGATAGATTCGGGCGAAACATATATTGAAAAGACAGAGGGAGATTTCATCCCCGGAGGTCATAACAGGCCGTCGAAAGTCACGGCTATACCGATAGAGCGTGCAGAGCGCGATATGTCGCCGCGTCCTTTCTCTGAGGATATTCAGTTCTTTCACAAGAACGGCTCTATGGTGGTACAGGACGGTATGGTCGGAGTCCTCTCAGATGTCCGCAAGACCGGCGCGACTTTCAACCCTCTTGAAATGAAACCGGAACAGGAAAAACGCGCCATGCTTTACATAACCATATCTGAGACATACCAGCAGCTTTATAATTATGAGGCGGAGACCCATGAGCCAAGCGAACATCTGCGTGAACATCTTAATCAATATTACGATGAGTTTGTCGAAAGATACGGCAATCTGAACGACAAACGTAATGTCCGGTTCATCATGGGCGATGCAAACGGGCGCGACGCGCTGGGGCTGGAGCGAAGCGAGAACGGCACGATTGTCAAGGCTGATATATTTGACCATCCCGTTTCCTTCTCCGTTGATGAAGTCGCATCCGTCGATACTCCGATGGAGGCACTGACTGCATCGCTTAACAAATACGGTGGTGTCAATCTCGAATATATGTCATCTCTGGTGGATATGGACAAAGATACCATTATCCAGAATCTTGAAGGACACATATATTATAATCCGCTTGTGGAGAACTACGAGATAAAAGACCGCTTCATTGCCGGCAATGTCGTTGCCAAAGCCGAATCCGTGAGGGCATGGATAGACAAAGAGGAAGAACGTATCAAGGACTTCCCCGGCTATGACGGCATCGAGCCGTTCATCGCCATGTCAAAGGATTCCCTAAAAGCATTGGAGGAAGCCCGGCCCCGCCGCATCGAGTTCGACGAGCTGGATTTCAATTTCGGAGAGAGGTGGATTCCGGCAGAAATATATTCGGCATATATGTCTGATTTCTACGAAACCGATGTGAGGATAGCCTATTCTTCCTCAATGGATGAATATTCGGCAGAAGCCTCCCGCAAGAACATGAAGATATGGGAGGAATTCTGCGTAAGAGGCTATTACCGCACTTACGACGGCATGAGTATTCTCAGACACGCCCTGCACAATACAGTACCCGACATAAAGAAGTCTATCGGAAAGGATGACGACGGACATGACATAAAGGTGCCGGACAGCGAGGCGATACAGCTTGCCAATACCAAGATAGATGAAATCCGCAACGGATTCTCCGAATGGCTGGAGGCTCAATCTCCGGAGTTCAAGGAACGGTTAGTGGAGCTGTATAACGACAAATTCAACTGTTTCGTCAGACCCCAATATGACGGAAGCCATCAGACATTTCCTGATCTGAACATGAGGATGCTCGGAGACCGTTATGGCATCAGTTCCATTTATCAGTCGCAGAAGGACTGTGTGTGGATGCTCTTGCAGAACGGCGGCGGAATATGCGATCATCAGGTTGGTACAGGCAAGACGCTGATAATGTGCATGGCAGCCCATGAAATGAAACGCCTCGGCCTCGCCCACAAGCCCATGATTATCGGGATGAAGGCGAATGTTGCGGAAATCGCCATGACCTATCAGACCGCTTACCCCAATGCAAGGATTCTTTATGCCGATGAAAAGAGTTTCAAGGCTGACAACCGCGTCAATTTCTTCAACCGGATAAAGAACAACGACTATGACTGCATCATAATGTCGCATGACCAGTTCGGGAAGATACCGCAGTCGCCGGAAATGCAGCAGCAGATTCTTCAGGCTGAACTTGACACGGTTGAGGAAAATCTCGAAGTGGTGAAGCAACAAGGGCATGATGTGTCGCGTGGTATGCTCAAAGGTCTTATCAAGCGGAAGGAGAACCTTACCGCCAAGATTGCAACCATCCAATATCAGATGGAACAGAACAAGGACAGTGTCGTGGATTTCAGGCAGATGGGTATAGACCATATCTATATTGATGAATCACAGAACTTTAAGAATCTCATGTTCAATACCAGACATGACCGTGTGGCAGGGTTGGGCAACAGTGAGGGAAGCCAGAGGGCGCTCAATCTGTTGTATGCGATACGCACAATTCAGGAGCGCACGGGCAAAGACCTCGGAGCGACATTCCTGTCTGGTACTACAATCAGTAACTCGCTTACCGAGTTGTATCTTTTGTTCAAGTATCTGCGTCCGAATGAACTTGAAAGGCAGGAAATCCGGTGCTTCGATGCGTGGGCCGCAATCTTTGCCAAGAAGACCACGGACTTCGAGTTCAATGTTACGAACAATATTGTTACGAAGGAGCGTTTCAGATACTTTATCAAGGTGCCGGAGTTGGCTGCGTTCTACAACGAGATAACAGACTATCGCACGGCGGAGGATGTGGGGGTTGACCGTCCGCATAAGCATGAGATACTCCACAATATTCCTCCGACCCCGGCGCAGGAAGAGTTCATACAGAAGCTGATGGAATTTGCCAAAACCGGCAATGCCACAATTCTCGGCAGAGCGCCGTTGTCTGAAACCGAGGAGAAGGCGAAGATGCTTATCGCCACGGACTATGCCCGTAAGATGTCACTTGATATGCGTATGATTGACCCTGAATATGGCGATGACCCAAATAACAAGGCCAGCCACTGCGCCCGTATGATAGCGGAATATTATCACAAATATGACGCACAGCGCGGCACACAGTTCGTATTCAGCGATTTATCGACATATAAACCCGGTGAATGGAATATCTATTCTGAAATCAAGCGAAAACTGATTGAAGACTACGGTATTCCGGCGCATGAAATACGCTTTATACAGGAGTGTAAGACAGAGCGCAGTAGAAAGGCTGTCATTCAGGCTATGAATGACGGCGATGTCCGTGTTCTGTTCGGTTCGACAAGTATGCTCGGAACAGGTGTAAACGCTCAACGCCGGGCAGTAGCGGTTCATGAGCTGGAATGTCCCTGGCGCCCAAGCGATCTGGAGCAGCGTGAAGGCCGCGCTATCCGTGCCGGTAACGAGGTAGCCAAACTTTATGCCGACAACAAGGTGGATGTGATAATCTATGCGGTTGAGAAATCTCTGGACTCCTACAAGTTCAATCTTCTTCACTGCAAGGCTACCTTCATTGCCCAGCTCAAATCCGGCGCGCTCGGCGCGCGAACCATCGACGAGGGCGCGATGGACGAGAAGAACGGCATGAACTTTTCGGAGTATATGGCAATTCTGTCCGGTAACACAGACCTGTTGGAAAAGGCGAAGCTCGAAAAGCGCATAGCGGCACTTGAAAGCGGTCGCAAAGCGCATAATAAGGGGATATCCGATTCCAGATTCCGTTATCAGACAGTCACCCACGACATTGCCAACAACGAGGCGGCAATCGAGAGGATGAAGGCTGATGTTACCCGTTACGAGTCCGTTGTCAGGAGAGACAAGGACGGCAATCCCCTGAACAATCTCACCATCGACACCTGCAACCTGTCCGATGAGAAGAATATGGGCATCCACCTGCAAGGGCTGGCGCAACGTACCGACACGCACGGACAGTATCAGCGTATCGGCGAGGTCTATGGCTTTCCGATTTCCATTATCTCGGAGCGTAACCTCGTGGACGGGAAAGAGACTGTTCAGAACCGTTTTGTTGTCGAAGGCAACTATAAATACAAGTTCAACAACGGCTTTATCGCCATGTCCGACACCCATGCCGCCTGCATGAATTTCGTCAACGCTCTGGAGAAAATACCGGGCATCATCGCACAGTATGAGGAACGGACAGCCAAACTGAAAGCCGACATTCCCCAGCTCGAAGCCATTATCTCTAAGCCGTGGGGCAAGGAGGATGAACTGAAGCAGCTCAAATCCGAACTTGCCGCGCTCGACCGTAAGATTACGGCTGAACTTGCGCCAAAGCATGATGAGAAAGATGGCGTTGAAAACAGCCAGGCCGCCGAGCAGACGGTCGATGCGCCTTCTCAATCGGAAGATGTAAAAAAGAGTATGGTCGCGGAACCGGCCACAGATTATTCTGTTCCGCGCAGATTCAGTGCCGCGCCGGATACCGGACTACCGAGGCACGCCGGAAGAAGGATGTAAGAAAGACAGGGAGCATACGGTCAATCCGATATGCTCCCTGCCTTATAAAATGAAGAACGCTCCTCAAGTATGCTGTCTTACGACTCGCCTGAGGAGCTTATTGTGTCTTATTGAGGATGAAAAAAGAGCGGCGATGAGCCGCTCTTTCCAATCGACTACTGTCGGTTTCTAAAATCGTTGCTTTCGCACTCGAAGTATTTCGTTAAAGAGGAAACTACCCTTTGTGGATACAAAGTTAAGAATAAAATCTTTATCCCACAAATAACTAACGCATTTTTCGGAGAAAAAGTTTTAATGGAGAGGGTTAATGGGGTATTATCTTGAATCCTAATCTCGCCCCTTTGTAGGTGTATATATGCTTGGCGATTACCTGAAATGCCGGATTCGATCTTTCGGGATTAAGCACATACCGGCTTATGGGATATGCAATGAGGTCGGCAACCTGCAATCCGATGATATTGTCGGCTTTGTACTGGAACTTGAAGTTCTTGATTCGGTCCGTAAGCCGCTCCGGTGTTAT
This sequence comes from uncultured Porphyromonadaceae bacterium, assembly GCA_902495245.1. Classification (GTDB taxonomy): domain Bacteria; phylum Bacteroidota; class Bacteroidia; order Bacteroidales; family Muribaculaceae; genus UBA3263. Next base: position 164,998 of record CABUWI010000001.1, on the reverse strand, counting down.
CCATTTGGTGCCTGTTACACGCAGTCCGTTGTAATATTTCAACAGCATCTGGTTTTGATTTGGATTCCGGCGCTCGACAACTATTGACAGCTTGCAGTTTCCGTTATCGCAGTCATCCATGTGAAAAATGGCACGTTCAATCAGATATTTGAGTGAAAGACCATATACATCCTCCCCGGTATTGAATCTTTCTACAAACGGCTCTTTCAGTATGCAGCAGCAAACTATCACATAGATGTCTTCGGTGCCGAGTATCTCATTTATGCGTTCATAAAACCGTTCTTTGACGGTCGTGTCAAGCAGGTTGACGAAAGCGCGACTGTGATTCCTGATTTCTCTGGAATGGAAAATGACGCTCTCGTCCTGCCAAAGTTCCCTTTTCAGATTGTTGATTTCAGTCTCCAGCCATTTCAGTTTATCCGATGACACGAGGATGCCGCATAAAGTGAACATCGGGAAAGTCCTGTCGTACTTTTCCAGATTCGGGTCGCCGCACTCGTCTATGAACAGCGTATAGTGTTTCCTTCTTTGTTCAATCTCCATAATAATCCACAAAGTTAATAAAAAAGCGGCAATGTCGTATGGCTTCGGTATTTACAAATATATTTTCGGCGAAAATGTAACATGGTACATTTCCGCCGAAAATATAATGTCCGCTGACGAATCAGCGGCGTTTAAGAAGATGCTTCAACAGCGGGTCCGCGGCGATACGGCGTATCTCGTCGAAAACGATTTTCTTGACCTGTTTCTTGATGCCGTCGTAATTGTCCTGTATGGTACGCTGCATCACGCACTCCCCGGTCGCCTTGTCTATGAAGGGGTTTATGACCGGAATCTCCGCATATCGCGCGGTCTCCGCCTTGACCTTGTCGTTGTCAACCACTATCTCGGCATGAAAAATTTTCTGGTCAATGCGCTCGTCAAAATTGTCGCTGACGGCTCCCACAAACATACCCTGCGTGAGAGTCGAGATTTTGCTGGGAGGAATCAGACTGTCCATCTGGGTATTGAAGGAATGACTCACATCCTGTCGGTTTATAGACACCGACTGACGCTTCTGCAATACCTTTCCGAACCGCTCCGATAGCGTCTTGGCGGTCTCGCCGACGACTTGCCCGGAAAAGATATTGCCGACGGTGTTCATCACCACAGCCGCCTCCTTGTCGCCATAGTCGCGTTTGAGCTGCGAGAAATCCTGAAAGCCGAGACAGACGGCAACCTTGTTGCTTCGCGCGGTGGCGATCAAATTATCGAGTCCCTTGAAATATATCGTCGGCAATTCATCTATTATGACGGCTGATTTGAGCCTGTTCTTCTTGTTGATGAGCTTTACGATGCGGGAGTTGTAAAGGCCGAGCGCCGCGCCGTAGATGTTCTGACGGTCGGGATTGTTGCCCACACACAGTATCTTCGGATGTTCAGGATTGTTTATGTCAAGGGAGAACTCGCTGTCCGACATTACCCAGTATAGCTGTGGGGAAATCATCCTCGTCAGAGGGATTTTCGCCGACGCAATCTGGCCTTGAAGCTGCTCCTGCGCCCCGCCGAGCCAAGCGTCCATGAACGGGGAAAGGTAGTTTTCAAGTTCGGGATATGATGTGAGAATCGGAAAAATATCCTCGTATGGGCGGCATAGAAACTCAATCGCATGGGGGAAGGTGCAATATTTGCCGTCCTTGTAAATGCGCAGAAACCAGATTATTGCGGCAAGCAATATTATCGGGGATTCCACAAAGAAATCGCCCTGTTTGCTCACCCAAGTTTTGTTAAGGTTGAGCATTATGGTGTATGCCGATTCGTATGCGTCGGAAATGTCGGTCATAAACTCCGGGGCAATCGGGTTGCACCGGTGTGAGCGCATCGGGTCGTCGAAGTTGATCACACGGAACTCAGGCATAACACCCTTGTATTTTTCCGTATGTGCGTTCAGATGATTCATTGCTATCACCGACAGGTCCGGAAACTTGAAGTCATAGATATAGGCGCTGTAACCCTTTTCTATACACTGTTTTATATAGTTGTTAACCACGGCGTATGACTTGCCGGAACCGGGAGTGCCGAGGACGATTGTGGCACGGAACGGGTTTACCACGTTTATCCATCCCTTGTTCCACCGTTTGTTGTAGTAGAAACGTGTGGGGAGATTCACGGAATAGTCGTTTGCCTTCAGCTCCGTCTCCTGCATGAACGATTCATTCTCGTTGTTGAAACGGTCGTCCATCAGGTTGCCTTTCAGCATACGTCCCATCCACACACCACCGAACAGCAATGCCACATATCCCGTGACGGTACATATTATATAGGAGTAAAGCCATTCCTTTGCCGGCATCCACCAGCATCCGAAATAGAGGAACATACCTGCGGTGATGGCGATTATTATATGTTTCCACCTGATGCTCTCTTTCTTGACACCTTTCGTGCCGAAACAAGAAAGGGCCAAAAGGAGAAGCGCGAACCATTTTGCATTATTGGGATTGTGGAACAGCCCGCAGGCATTGTCCAGATTGTTCAGTATCTTGTATGCGGTGGAATAGAACCAGCCGCTTTCCACGGTCTTTATGCCTGTGAACCACAGCATATTCGCGGCTACAAGCACAAAACTTATGCCGCGCATGAAATCCATTATTTTGGCTAACGCCCGGAGGTCGTCTTCCTGTTGGCTCATAATATATTGAAATTAAAGTTGAAAATTACAGTTTGGGGCCACGGCGTTTTTTCTTCTTACGCCGCTGCATGGCGCGGTAGAAGGCTTCCTCCTCCGCATCGAATCCGGGTCCGGTATGGAAAAGGTCAAGACCGGGAATAGATGGCATATCGTCGTAAGGGGATGAATTGCCCTGTCGGAATTGCTGTTGCGACTGACCTTGACCGGACGGTTGACCCTGCGATGTTCCGGATGTTCCCGTGCCTCCTGCTGTCTGTTGCCCTGCCGGATTGGATTGGGAATTACCAGAACCGGGTTGTTGAGTATCTGGTTGCGGTTGTCCCGGCTCGGTATTCGTCTGAACGGGTATAACCGAAGGTCTTTCTCCGGCTGTGAACCACTGTTCAAGAGCGTTGGCGGAGAACTGTCTGCCCAGACGCGAACCGTTAAGGACAGTCCTTGTATTGTGGTCTATGAATGTCGCCCCATATATGCGCCCGGTATCGGTATGGCGCAGGATAAGGTCGATGTTCTTCTCTTTGAGCTTGGCGATGAAATCATCCTTGCCCGAAGATTCAGCCATTGCCTCCGATACAGCTTGCTTGGTCGGACGAATGTCGATGTGGTCTTTCGCCCGCTCCATTCGTCCGTCTATCGCCGCGCGGCTGGCGAACTTGCCGAGGCGCGACGCCTTGAACGGCGATGCTATTGTATTGCCGTTATCGTCAGTGGCGAAATATACAAGACCGTGATACTCTCGTCCATTAACCCTGCCGTCGGTCTGCTCACACCTTATATTATACAGACCGAGTATGGCGTTATACTCGCCGATGGTCTGGAACCGGTAGCGCATACCTACCATTTTGACCGTGTTGGCTATCTGCCGCTTGATGTCGCCGGAAGGGTCGATTTTCCTGATGGGCATATCGGGAGTGATTCTCTGACGCTCAGCTGTATGAAGATTGTATTTCCTCTCCAGCTCCCGGCATATATCCTTGCTTCGGTAGAAGTTGTTTCTATCGGATACGGCCTTGCCGTCAGTCCCCACGCGGAGGGCTACTATATGGATATGGTGCCTGTCGATGTCCATGTGTTTGAAAATCAGATAAGGCATATCTCCCAGACCCATTTTCTGCATATACTCGTGGGCCAGTGCCGTATAGTCGGTGTCGCTCAGACGGTCGTCGGGATGCGGATTGAGGGAAATGTGCATCATCGGTCTCTCGGTCTTCGTATGCGAAGGCATCCAGCGCATGAAGTCCTCATATACACGGTGGATGTTCACCGTGCCGGAACCGTCATTATATATTTTATTGGTGTCGAGCAACCGGCCTTTTTCCTTGTTGATTTTCTCCCCGTTGTAGCAGATTGCGCCGTAAAGGGAGTTGCCTAACGAGATTTTTGCGACCATGCTTCATCGAATTGCCGGGCCAGAGAGACTATCTCCATGCTGATTTTTACCAGCTCGGTGGTCTTCTGTTCCAGATTATACAGGGCTTTCATCGCCTTTTTCTCGTTGAAATTCTCACGCAGCGTCTTTACGATCAAGGCGTATTCTATGCCGACGGTGCGGTATAGGGAATTAAGGGAGGAGAGTTTATCTATGAACACCCGTGTATTCTCGTCCATATAGAAAACCTTAAATGGAGTGTTAAATAACACCCCCTTTATAAAAGCTGCTTTGTTCAACGCTTGAGTCTTCTCAAACATCGACATGAACACCTCGTTTTCTTTAGCGTCAAGGCGCACTACATATCTGAACACCGCAGGGTTAATCTTATGCGGCCGTCCGCCACGGTTAGAATTTTGCGTCATATCCGTTGATTTGACAAAATAAAATATCTGCGGAGCGCAGTCTTGGGCTATGGGTGTCCCGACTTTGGAGGGACACTTTCCCCGGTTTACCGGCAAGGGTTGAGAGGCACCCGAAAGGTTTACAGTGCCTGTCAACATACCTTGCCATGCCAATGATGGCATCGTAAATCGGTAAAAATCAGATGAAGTGAATGTGTCCGTGCGCTTGCAATGAAATCCCAATGTTCTGTGTGTAGAATATCGGAATCGAGGGAATAATCAGCCATCGGAAAGTATCGCAATGGGGAAAAGCGGTCTTCCTGCGCGGCTGAAAAGCGTGATTTAGGAATGTGTTGCGTGTATCTGCGTAACAATATCGGGAGCGGTTGGTTTGCCGAGGGTGGAAATCGCCGGCAATCGGTCGGCAATCGTCGGCACTTTCGGAAAACGACAAATCTTTTTCTGAATGACCGTCGTTATGATTGCAGTTCCGGTCAGTCAAACGGCCGGTCATCCACTCCGAAAGAAGGATGTGCTGAAAGTCATCCTTATGGCTGAAAGGTCATGCGGACATAAATATGAAAGTAAAGATGAACAGACTTCCGGCTGTACCTCCATCCGGTCATTATGATGGCAGTAAGTTCATACTTCCTTACGAGTGGACAGATGAATGAATGTGTTTCTGTGTGTATTGAAGGTCGGCACAACGGCAGTTCATTCAGATGTATGCCTGAACATACGGAAATACGGATGTATGACCGGATGAACATCTGAATGGCTGAACAGTCAGACGCATGAACGTACTGATGTATTGATGTACTGACGTAAGGAAATACTGACGTATTGATGTATTGATGTATTGATGTATTGACGTATTGATGTACTAACTGATTGCAGACCTCTTATTGATTGTATGGCGGAGTGAACGGGCTGGCGGTTTTCAGTTCACTCCACGGATAAGCCGGACATGGTTATCAAGCCGGACATTCCACAAGGCACGGGACAAGTGCCGCACGGCTGATGCCGTATTACATTACCAACCCCACATATTATAAATGCAAGACCCGATTTATGTGGCTTTCGCCACACAGAAAGGGGGAGCCGGCAAATCCACCCTTACGACACTTGTCGCAAGCTACCTGCACTATGTCCTCGGAAAGAGGGTGCTGGCTCTCGACTGTGACCCCAGACAGCACAGCATGGTCGAGTACCGTGAGAAGGACAAGCTGCTGATTCGGGAGAATCCCGTTATTCACAGGCGTTTCACCAGATTCATGGAACAGTTCCGTGGAGACGCCTACGAGATTATCAAATGCTCTCCGTCCACCGCCCTTGACGAAGCGGAAAAAGAGATAAAGAAAGGGGAACCGCCCGAATATGTGTTCTTCGACATCACGGGTACGGTCAATGACCGTGAGATTGTGAACCTTCTGGCCGCGATGGACTATCTCTTTGTGCCGATAACCCCGGAGACCGGGGATCTGAAAAGCTCAATCGGTTTCGCCCACAACGTGAACGAGGAGATGCTCTTAAAGGCAGGTTCCCATGTCAAGGGGATGTTCCTTGTATGGAACAAGGTGCAGCCGAAAGACCGCAACAACCTCTGTCAGATCATCAACCGTTATGTGGCCTCGCTGTGCATAGAATCGCTTGACACCATTCTGCCCATGAGCGTGAAATACACCAAAGACGGCGACACATCGGGCCGCTGCGGGGTATTCCGCTCCACGTTCATGCCTCCTGACAAGAGCCTTCTGCGCAACAGTCAGCTCCCGGAACTGGTGGACGAGATTCTGGCAACCATAGAACCTGACTGATTATGGCAAGGAAAAGAGAACCGGGCTTCGATGCCGACAAGTTCCTTGAAAGATACGAGGAAAACGCATCGCACACGACAGCCGCGCCCGAAACACCGGCTCTGCCTGAAACACCGATTCCGCCCGAAAGAACGGTACCTGACAAGACCGTGGCTGGTGCCACACCGCTGTCAAACCGGGAACTCGAATATATGGAGAGTTTTATCCTGAAAAACAAGTACCGACGCATAAGCCGTAAAGGGAAACAGGTGTACATAAGCGAGGAGTTCAAGCTCAAAATGCAGAAGATGATGCTTTTCTTCTCCGATGGAGGCTCAATCACGGAATATGTCAACAACGTGCTGGAACAGCATTTCAAGGAATATGACGACATCATAAAAAGGATGTTCAACGATTCATTAAAATTCTGATAGATATGGCAACTGAAAACAATAGCGCCGCCACGACAAATAAAAAATCCGCCACAGTCTCCGCAAAAGACATGGATTCCTACCGCACTCTGTTTCTGGAGCCGGGAGAAGTCGGGGCAAGAAAGGGTATATTCGTTCCCCGTGAGCTTGTTGACAGGCTCAAAATGACCGTGCCGCTCCTTGATGTGGAGGGGCTGACAATCGGGGTGTATGTAACACGGATTCTACTCGACCATCTGAAGGGAAACGCCGACATACTCAATACCCTTATGGAGAAGGGAAAGAAAAAGACGCGCCTATGAATACAGTATCAATCCTGACGATATGCGCCTTTGTCTATCTCGCCTTCGTAACTTGGATGTTCCGTGGAAAGGGCAAGAAACCCGACACCAAAAGCGACGGTAAAAAGGAAGCGCAAGAAAAAGAAACGGAGTCCGACAGCCACGGCCAGGAACCGAAGAAAAACACCGTTACCGTTGTTCCGCAGAGCGATTTCGATCTGGACAGATTCCGTGAGGTGCTTACCGAATCCATTACGGCTGCCATGACCTATGTCCTGAAAGCCAAAATCGGGGATGTCAATCCGCAGGATGTCGAGTTTAAGAATCCCGACACGGATTCCTCCGGAAAGGGTAATGCCGAAGACACCACCACGGATGCGGATACGGCGGACGAGACACCGGACATGGACGACTTCGAGCCGGACAGCGTTTCTCCTCCCGCAAAGGGGGAATCAATCGACGAGATTGAGGCGGCGGTGTCCGTGGCGGCGAACCCGGCGGCGACTCCCGAACAGAAAGCCGAGGCAGGCAGAGTCCTGACCGGTATGCGCGATGTGGTCTTCATCGGCAAAATGATGGAAACCGACGAAAGAATCAACGCCGGGATAATGAACTGCATCGCCGAGAGTGTGCGGGCGGCGCATAAGAAAAAAATCGGCAGACCGTCCTCCCCCCGCCGCAAAGGTCGCGGGATAGATGTTGACGGCTCACTCCGGAGACCGGAGAATACTGACAAAGACAGCGAAAAAGATGAAGAAGATTGATTACGGCTGACCGCATTGAGTCATACCATCCACCACACAAGCCGAAAAAAGGCGTTACCGTGGCTGGGTGTGTATCCCGGCCACATTCAAACACTGATTCTTATGAAAACTGTAAAAGACAAGTTTATGATTCTGAAAGGACGTGTCGTCCTCGCCGTTCTTATGATTCTCTGCTCTGTCGAGTTTGTCAGTGCCGCCGGCAACGGTCTTTCGGGCATCAACGAGGCTACGACGATGGTAACATCGTACTTTGAGCCGGGAGTGAAACTTATCTATGCGATCGGGGCGGTCGTGGGCCTTATCGGAGGCGTGAAATGCTACTCCAAATGGTCGAGCGGAGACCCCGACACCAGCAAGACCGCCGCGTCATGGTTCGGAGCCTGCATCTTCCTTATCGTGGCCGCCACAATCCTCAAGTCATTCTTCCTCTGATGTCCACATATTCCATCAACAAAGGCGTGGGGCGCAGTGTGGAGTACAAGGGTCTGAAAGCGCAATATCTGTTCATATTCGCCATCGGCCTTCTGTCCCTGTTCGTCCTGTTCGTGATAATGTATGTCGCGGGTGTCCCGCAATGGTTCTGCATCGGCTTCGCCACTGTGTCGGCATCGGCCCTTGTCTGGCTCACTTTCCGGCTTAACTCTAAGTTCGGGCAATACGGACTTATGAAGCTCGGCGCAGTGAGATACCGGCCCCGCTACATAATCAACCGGTTGCGAATCACACGCCTGATGAAAACGTGTAGGAAACAACATAATAAATAATAATGAGAAATACCCTGAGAGCGACGACTCTTGAATCGAAACTCCCCCTTCTTGCCGTAGAACACGGCTGCATCATCTCAAAGGACGCCGACATAACGGTGGCCTTTGAGGTGAGGCTACCGGAGCTGTTCACGGTTACATCAGCCGAATATGAGGCCATGCACTCGGCATGGTGCAAGGCGATAAAGGTTCTGCCGCATTTTTCGGTTGTCCACAAACAGGACATATTCATATCGGAAAATTACCGGCCGGAACTGCAGAAGGAGGGTCTGAGCTTCCTCGACCGCTCTTTCGAGCGCCATTTCAACGAGCGTCCGTACCTTGACCACAGGTGTTATCTGTTCCTGACCAAGACAACGAAGGAGCGGATGCGCCAGCAGAGCAATTTCTCCACCCTGTGCCGGGGACGCATAACCCCGAAGGAACTGAATCACGAGATGGTGGTGAAGTTCATGGAGAGTGTGGAACAGTTCGAGCGCATCATCAACGACACCGGCTGTATCAGCCTGCGCCGTCTCTCTGACGACGAGATTCTGGGAACGGAGACATCATCGGGCATCATCGAGAAATATATGTCCCTATCCATGTCGGATGTTACCTGTCTGGAGGACATAGACCTTTCGGCAAAAGAGATGCGTGTCGGGGACAAGATGCTCTGCCTTCACACCCTTTCTGACACCGACGACCTTCCGGCAAAGGTCAGCACGGACAACCGCTACGAGCGTCTTTCCACCGACCGCTCCGACTGCCGCCTGTCGTTTGCCTCACCCGTGGGGCTGCTCCTGCCGTGCAACCACATATACAACCAGTATGTGTTCATCGACAGCCACGACGAGAATCTTGCCCGCTTCGAGAAGACGGCCCGCAACATGAACAGTCTTTCCAAGTACAGCCGCAGCAATGCGATCAACAAGGAATGGATAGACCGTTACCTGAACGAGGCTCATTCCTACGGACTTACAAGCGTCCGGGCGCACTGCAATGTCATGGCGTGGAGCGACGACGCCGAGGAATTGCGGCGCATCAAGAACGATGTCGGCGGTCAGCTTGCCACTATGGGCTGTATGCCCCGGCACAACACTATCGACTGCCCGACGCTGTTCTGGGCGGCGATGCCGGGCAACGAGGCCGATTTTCCTGCGGAAGAATCGTTCTACACCTTCATAGAGCCGGCGGTGTGCTTCTTCACGGGTGAGACCAACTACCGCTCGTCGCTGTCCCCCTTCGGGATAAAGATGGTTGACCGTCTGACCGGGAAACCGCTACATCTCGACATTTCCGACGAGCCGATGAAGCGAGGAATAACGACCAACCGCAATAAGTTCATCCTCGGCCCGTCGGGTAGTGGCAAGTCGTTTTTTACGAACCACCTCGTCAGGCAATACTATGAGCAAGGAACCCATGTGCTGTTGATTGACACCGGCAATTCCTATGAAGGCCTGTGCAATCTGATTCACAACCGTACCCACGGCGAGGACGGCATCTATTACACCTACACGGAAGATAGTCCAATATCTTTCAATCCATTCTATACGGATGACGGCGTTTTCGATGTCGAGAAAAAAGATTCAATCAAGACGCTCCTGTTGACACTCTGGAAATCGGAGGATGACAGGGTTACAAAAACGGAGAGCGGCGAACTTGGCTCGGCGTTGTCGATGTTCCTTGACAGGATGAGGGCAGATAAAGATATAGTGCCGTGTTTTAATTCGTTTTACGAATTTATGCGCGATGAATACCGTGCTGAAATGGCACAGCGTCCTATCCCCATCTACAAGCAGGATTTTGATATAGATAATTTCCTGACAACGCTCCGGCAATATTACCACGGCGGACGGTTCGATTTCCTTCTCAACTCAAAGGAGAACATCGACCTTCTCAACAAGCGCTTTGTCGTCTTTGAGATTGATAATGTGAAGGATAACAAGGAATTGTTCCCGGTTGTCACCATAATCATCATGGAGGCTTTCATCAACAAGATGCGCCGCCTGAAGGGTATCCGGAAAGTCCTTATATGCGAAGAGGCATGGAAAGCGCTGTCCACCGCTAACATGGCCGAGTATATGCGCTATATGTACAAGACCGTCCGAAAATATTTCGGGGAGGCTGTCGTGGTGACGCAGGAAGTCGAGGATATAATCTCCAGCCCGATTGTCAAGGAGACCATCATCAACAACTCCGACTGCAAGATACTCCTTGACCAGCGCAAGTACATGAACCGCTTTGACCAGATTCAGTCGCTGTTAGGTCTGACCGACAAGGAGAAGGCGCAGATACTAAGCATCAATCTCGCCAATAACCCGAACCGGCTGTATAAAGAGGTCTGGATCGGACTCGGCGGAACGCAGTCGGCGGTGTATGCCACGGAGGTTAGCCGGGAAGAATACTTCTGCTACACCACCGAGGAAACGGAGAAAATCAGGGTGCTGGATACGGCACGGAGACTTGGCGGCGACATAGAGGCCGCGATAAAACAACTCGCAAATGAATGATGTATGACGGTTTTACGGATATTGCTTCTTATAATCACGGCTGTTATCGCCGTTGCCGCGCTCCTCCTGCGCGCGGCCCTCTACCTTCTCTCTTTGGGAGTGAGGTTAATCGGAGGATGCGCCTCCAGAATTTACTGACATAAAGAATCATTACAATGAGCAGACTTAAATTTATAATTCCCGTTGTCGCGCTGGTCATGTTCCTATGCGTCGTCAAAGCACACGCGCAGTGGACGGTCATCGACCCCTCCAACATAGCGCAGAGCATCGTGAACAACTCAAAGTCGCTTGTCCACGAGTCGAAGACTGCGACGCACATGGTCAAGTCGTTTCAGGAGACGGTCAAGATTTACGAGCAGGGAAAGAAATATTATGACGCCCTGCGCTCGGTCAACAATCTTGTCCGCGACGCCCGCAAGGTGCAGCAGACCGTCCTGATGCTCGGCGACATAAGCGAGACCTATGTGACGAATTTCCGCAAGATGCTGACCGACCCGAATTTCACTGCCTCGGAACTGTCGGCTATCGCATCGGGCTACACCCGTCTTCTCGAAGAAGCCAACGGAGTGTTGGGTGAGCTGAAAAACGTGGTGAACATCACCACTATGTCGATGACCGACAAGGACCGCATGGATATTGTGGACCGGTGCTATAAGGAGATGAGCCGCTACCGCAACCTGACTTCCTATTTCACCAACAAGAACATCTCCGTGTCCTATCTCCGCGCGAAGAAGAAAGCTGATACCCAGCGTGTGATCAACCTTTACGGCAAGGGTGCCGAAAGATACTGGTAATTATGCTCTGCGCGATTGATTTCTCTAATCTCCATACGATTCTGCGCTCGCTCTATGACGAGATGATGCCTCTGTGTTCCGACATGGCCGGTGTCGCGCAGGGAATCGCCGGACTTGGCGCGTTGTTCTATGTCGCCTACCGGGTATGGCAGGCCCTCGCAAGGGCTGAGCCGATTGATGTGTTCCCGCTGCTGCGTCCGTTTGCAATCGGCTTCTGCATCATGTTCTTTCCTACTGTCGTGCTTGGCACGATAAACTCCGTGATGTCGCCTATCGTGCAGGGAACCGCCGGGATGCTGGAGGGCCAGACTCTCGATATGCAGAAATACCGGGAGGAGAAGGACAGGCTCGAATACGAGGCTATGATGCGTGATCCCTCCACGGCGTATCTTGTCGATGACGCGGAGTTTGACCGTCAGATTGACGAACTTGGGGTGACGGAGATAGGCACGGCGGCGGGTATGTATATCGAGCGCGGTATGTACAAAGTGAAGAAAGCCATTCAGAATTTCTTTCGTGAACTTCTGGAACTGCTATTTCAGGCCGCGTCGCTGACTATCGACACGATAAGGACTTTCTTCCTGATAGTCCTTGCCATCCTCGGCCCGATAAGTTTTGCGATTTCGGTGTGGGACGGATTCCAGAACACCCTTGTCCAGTGGATATGCCGCTATATACAGACCTATCTGTGGCTGCCCGTGGCAGACCTGTTTTCGACGATTCTGGCGAAAATACAGGTGCTGATGCTCCAGAATGACATTTCGGAGCTGACAAACAACCCGAATGTCGATATTGACGGGAGCAACACCGCGTATATCCTATGTGCGCCCATATAGGCTATGCAATTGAATAAGCCAATAGCAAGGCTTTAGGTAAGAGTTCTTTGAAATGACCTATCATCAACCGACTTACTTGTCCAACGAAAGACGGCTGGGAGTGTAGCATGTCGGTAAATCCGTAAGTCAGAAAGCTATCATTCTGCGACTGAACGGGAAGATGAAAGAAAGATATGAGGATAAAGTCCAAACTGACTGAATGGCAATCCGAGCGGTTTATGTAGGAACTGTGACGTAAGATAGCTGTAACCCGTCATATTGCGGTACTCTGTTGTCGAAAATCTGCAATAAGAGCAAGAACTGACCGCAACGCAACTGCAAGAAGCAGATAAAGGATGGAAACCATATCCGACAATCTTTCAATGCTTTGTCATTGCATAGCAAATGGGGATTACCTAAATCGGAACGCCGACAGAGGTCGGCTATGAGGTTCAGCTTCTGAAAATCCGACATGGTAACGGAGCCTCCGTAGTAGTCCGAGCGAGGGAAAGCCTCGTACATGGCGAAGGGAGGCAGTTAAAGGATTAATACATTTAACGAATTAAAGTGTGAGACTTTATGAGAAATTCAGAGAACGTATTAAACGGTCTATCAAAGCATAGCCCTAATGCGGACTACAAATTTGAACGCTTGTATCGGATTCTGTTCAATCCGAACATGTTCTATGCCGCCTACCAGCGCATTTATGCGAAAGAAGGCAACATGACGGCAGGAACAGACGGAAAGACGGTGGACGGCATGAGCGAACAGAGAGTAGCCGAACTGATTGAAAGTTTGAAAACGGAAAAGTATCAGCCCCAAGCCGCAAGGAGGGTTTATATTCCAAAAAAGAACGGTAAAATGCGACCCCTCGGCATCCCGTCATTTGATGACAAATTGGTGCAGGAGGTGGTCAGGATGATATTGGAAGCCATTTATGAACAGAGTTTTTCAACTCGCTCACATGGTTTCAGGCCCAACCGCAGTTGCCACACCGCGCTGACTTATATACAAAAAAGTTTTACAGGCGCGAAGTGGTTTGTGGAGGGTGACATCAAGGGATTCTTCGATAACATCGACCATGATGTTCTAATCGGGATTCTGCGAAAACGTATCTCCGATGAGCGTTTCATCCGTCTGATTTGGAAATTCCTCAGAGCGGGATATTTGGAGGATTGGAAGTTCCATAACACATACAGTGGAACTCCACAAGGTGGAATTGTAAGTCCAATACTTGCAAATATCTACCTTGACCAATTCGACAAGTACATTGAGGAATATATTTCCAAGTTCGACAAGGGAGACATACACAGACGTAAGCCCAATCCTGAACGTGTCAAACTTGACAATCGGAAAACGAGGGCTAACAAGAAACTTAAAAAGGCAGAAAGCGAAAGTGAACGTGCAGAAATTGTAAGACAAATCAAAGAGATTGACCAGGCTCGCCACAAACTGACATGTTTCGATGAAATGGACGGTAGTTTCAAGAGAATGAAATATGTGAGGTATGCCGATGATTTCCTTATAGGCATCATCGGAAGCAAAGAAGATGCATCAAAAATCAAAGCGGACATCAAGACTTTTCTTGAAGCCAAATTGAAATTGGAACTATCGGAGGAGAAAACTCTGATAACCCATACATCGGATTTTGCCAAATTCCTCGGTTATCATATCTCGGTCTATCGGACAAACCATCCCAAACGTGATGCAAAAGGAAGACTGATTAGGTCTTTCAACAAGCGAGTCAAATTGTGGATTTCAATGGACACCATCAAGAAGAAACTGTTGGACTTCGGTGCAATGGAAATCAAGTGTCATAATGGCACTGAATGGTGGAAACCGAGAGAACACGCCAAGAGTATCAGCCTTGATGATTTGGAAATCCTACAAAAGTATAACTATACCATCAGAGGATTCCACAATTACTACGCAATCGCCAACAATGCTGCACACCTCAACACATTCAAGTACATCATGGAATATAGTATGTACAGAACTTTTGCCGCCAAATACAAGACAAAGGTTCATAAACTACTTAAACGCTATGGGCGTGATGGACTTTTCACTGTGGAATACACAGTGAAGAATGGCGAGGTGAGAAAGCAGACTTTCTACCATGAAAGTTTCGCAAGGCGTAAACCAAAATTTGATGAACAACTTGACAATGCCACTACGATTTATCACTCGGGGCGTACAAGTCTAATGGATAGGCTTAAAGCCAGCGTGTGTGAGGTATGTGGCAAAGCCGACAAGCTGGTCATGCACCATGTGCGTAAGCTCAAAGACTTGGACGGCAAAGGATTTGCCGACAAGCTGATGCAAGCGAGAAAGCGCAAAACCATTGCCGTATGTCACAGTTGTCATCAAAAAATTCACGCCGGAAAGATAGACCGTCCCTTTAATGGAGAGCCGGATACGCTGAAAGGTGTAAGTCCGGTTCGGGGGCGAGTATCTGGAAACCTACCACGGAAACGTGGCAAGGCGCCGGATGCTTAGCCTACTTATGATAATCGGAATCATCGGATATTTCACAATCCCGACGGTTGCCGGATGGATCATACAGGCCGGAGGCATGGGCAGTTACAACCGTGCGGTCAACAATACGGCTATGCAGGCAGGTTCCGCCGCCGGAAGTGTCGGCGGTGCGGTTGCCGGAAATGTGGCCGGTCGTGTCGGCAAATTATTGAAATAACATTCTGATACGGATTAAATGGAATTCAAGTCATTAAAAAACATCGAGACATCCTTCCGTCAGATACGCCTGTTCGGAATCGTGTTCGTGGCGATGTGCGCGGTGGTGGTCTCGGTGGCATTGGTGGCGGCTTTCAATTTCGCCGAGAAGCAGCGGGAGAAAATCTATGTCCTTGACAACGGCAAGAGCCTGATGCTGGCTCTGTCGCAGGACATGAGCCAGAACCGTCCCGCAGAGGCGCGGGAACACGTGCGCCGCTTCCATGAGCTGTTTTTCTCGCTCTCCCCGGACAAGTCAGCTATCGAGCATAACATCAACCGTGCGCTGATCCTCTCCGACAAAAGTGCCTACAACTATTACTCGGATTATTCCGAGAAGGGCTATTACAACCGCATAATTTCGGGAAACATCAATCAGGTGTGTCAGGTTGACAGCGTGGTGTGCGATTTCAACAACTATCCCTATGTGGCCCGGACTTATGCCCGTCAGATGATTATCCGAGAGAGTAACGTGACCCAGAGAAGCCTCGTGACTGTGTGCCGCCTCACAAACTCGTCGCGCTCCGACGACAATCCTAACGGATTCATCATCGAGAATTTTAATATCCTTGAGAACAAGGACATATCAACGGTAAAGCGATAACCGATGAATAAATTTCAATCAATGCGCTCCGCTATATATAATAAGGTGTGGGGCAAACCTAAATCGGCGCTGGGAGCGTATCTGCGACGCAAGTGCGACGGCATCCCGGCAAACCGCAGGCTTACACTTATAACCGTCCTGCTCTCCCTGTTCATCATCACGGCATTCTTCGTGTTCGGCAATGCCTGTTACCGCATAGGGCGCGGACAGGCCCTGATGGAGAGAATCGAGCCGGAACACATAGAGGGTCTGGAGCTTCCTTCTCTCGACAATGGTGATACGCCGGATATAGGTCAATTAAAGAAGTCCGCTTATGAACTTTCAGGAACTGAAAACGAAAATCAATGACTGGTTTGAGTCCAAATCGGCTGCCGAGAGGCAGAAAATGAAAAAATACCTCCTTGTCATTCCCGGCGCGGCAATCATCTTCCTCGGCTCGATGTGGCTTATCTTCGGCTCGTATATGTCTGATGACGGCGCGGAAAAGGGAAAGGCCAACATGGAGCTGCCCGACGGGGACAGCGACAAGTTGCAGGGCAACAAACTCAAAGCGCTTGCCGATGCGGAGATGCGCAAGGAGAAGGCCCGTCAGGACAGCATTTTGAGTGCCGCTTCCGTAAGGCAGGACTCCGTACCCTCAGACACGATGGCTGCATCTGAACCTTCCCCGATTGAACAGTCTGCCTTGCAGTATCAGGAGGTACAGGCTTCGCTCGATGACTTCTATGTGCCGGAAAACTCCGATGCCGTCCGCATGGCGGAATTGCAGGAGCGTATTGACGAGCTGGAGGCGCAGAACGCTATGGCGGCGCAACAGACGGAGCAGCCGGACCAGATGGAGCTTCTTGAACGCTCTTACCAGCTTGCGGCGCAGTATATGGGCAACGGCAATGCCGTGAATCCCTCTCCGGCGCAGACGGTGGAGGAAAAGGGTAAAAGGAATGTCCAGCCTGTCGCGCAGGTGAAAAGGAATGTCGTATCGACGCTTTCATCCTCTGCCGCCGGACGCGGTTTCAACACCTCTGTCGGAGCAAAAGCGGCAAGTCAGAAAAATACCATCGCCGCTGTCGTGGCAGGTAACCAGAGCGTTACCGACGGGCAGACTGTCAGGCTCCGGATTGTGGAGCCGATGTGGATAGGCAGCCGGCTCGTACCCCGCAACACTGCCGTTGTCGGTGTTGCGAGATTGCAGGGCGAGAGGCTTGAGATTGAGGTGTCCTCGGTGGAGTGCGACGGCTCGGTGTATGAGGTGGAGCTGACGGTGTATGACACCGACGGACAGGAGGGAATCAATATTCCCAATTCAATGGAGTCGGACGCGCTGCATGAGATAGGCGCCAATATGGGATCAACGATGGGCAGTTCGATAAATATCTCCACCGATGCCGGTGCGCAGATTGCCTCCGATGTGGGGCGCGGACTTATCAACGGTGTCAGCCAGTATCTGACAAAAAAGATGCGGACAGTGAAAGTCCACCTGAAATCCGGATACCGGGTAATGCTCCATCAGCCCGAAGATGTGTAACCAAAAACTGTAATCAAAAACAGAAAACCATTATGAATTTCAAGACTATAATTCTTTCCCTTGCCGCCGTTATAGGCATGGCTTCCCCGGCGTTTGCCAAAACCAAAGCGGTAAAAAACACCGATAACAATGTGTCGTCAGATACTGAGCAGGTGGCGGAACACGACATCAATGTGTACGAACCCGGTTACACTGACGGAGATAAGTTCGAGGGTCTGACGCGGAAAGTCGGTTTTGACCGCATGATTCCCCCTCACGCTCTGGAGGTTGCGTTCAACAAGACCACCCATGTCATCTTTCCGTCGGAAATCGTGTATGTCGATTTGGGCGACGAGAATCTTGTGGCGGGTCTGGCCGACGGTGCCAAGAACGTGTTGCGCGTGAAGTCGGCTGTCAGATCGTTCAAGTCCGAGACGAATCTCACGGTCATTACCGATGACGGCTGTTTCTTCACTTTTAACGTGAAATTCGCAAAGGAGCCTCTGTTGCTCAATATCGAGATGACCGATTTTATCCACGACGGCGAGGCGGTCAATCGTCCCAACAATGCGCAGGAGATATACTTGGAGCGTCTGGGTCAGGAGTCGCCGATGCTTGTAAAGCTGATTATGAAATCCATCTACAAGCAGGACAGACGCGAGATAAAGCATATCGGTTCAAAGCGTTTCGGGGTGCAGTTCATTCTGAAAAGCATATACACCAACAATGGCCTTCTCTACTTTCACACTGAACTGAAGAACACATCGAACATCGCTTTCGATATTGATTACATCTCGTTCAAGATAGTCGATAAGAAGGTGGTCAAGCGGACCGCCATGCAGGAGCAGGTATTGGAACCGCTCCGCGCCCAGAACTATGTTACTGTGGTCAACGGCAAGAAATCGGAAAGGACGGTCTTTGCCCTTGAGAAATTCACTATCCCCGACGACAAGCAGCTTGTCATCGAAGTCGCGGAGAAGGAAGGCGGCCGCAATCAGTCTTTCGTGGTCGAGAACGGCGATATTGTCCGCGCTAATGTAATTGATGAACTTTCAATCCAGTAATTCATGAGAAAAGCGATAATGATAATCGCTGCCATGCTTTCCCTCTACGGAGGGAAGGCAATGGCCCAGCGATGCCTCCCCGGAATGTCGGCGGTCGAAGTCCGTGCCGACATGGTAAACGGTTTCTATACCGGTAATTCCCGCAACAGCGGATATGATTTCGGAGTATTCTATTCCGTTTTCAAGGGCGGTGCAAACACATGGAGCTTCGGAGGAGAATATCTCCTGACTTACAGCCCTTACGGTGAGAAGGGGCGCATCCCGGTGGCGCAGTTCACGGGAGAGGTCGGGTATAATCTCCATATCGTCAGCGACTATTCACAGACATTCCATCTATACGGTGGTGTGTCGGCTCTCGGAGGATATGAGACGGTCAACTGGAGTAAGCACACCCTTTCCGACGGCTCCACAATAAGGAACAGCGATGCCTTCATCTATGGCGGGGCGTTGACCCTGTCGGCAGACTTTTATCTTTCGGACAGGCTGGCGCTCGGCGCCCATGTAAAGGAACGGTTCGTGTTCGGCAACGACACCGGCCATTTCCTGACCCAGTTCGGAGTACACGTTAAACTCACAATCGAATAATCCATGCCTGCAATAGTAAATCTTGACATTAAGAACATTCCGCTTACGGAGTTTATGAAGGCTCTTGGACAGGAACACCCGGTGGCAGCCGACGGCAATCTGCGCATTTACAATGCTCCATACGATGACAATCACGCCGCGACGATGGTTATAAACACTGAAACAAATTTGTGGCGTGATACAAAATCAGGAGCTTATGGCGGAATATATGACCTTGCGCAAGAGATTACGGGCAGTTGCAGTATGTCGGAACTGAACCGGTTCATCGCCGCTGAAATGTCTGCCATCCGAAAGGTTGACATCCACCATGAGCCGGATGTGCCGAAATCGCAACGAAAATTCCGTATGTGAGACATGGACAAGGAATATTTCAAGGGAATATCCCTGCTTGATTTCATGCTGCATTTAGGCGCGGAGATGAAAGGGAAAGACCGCAAGGGGTTCTGGTTTCTGGCTCCGTACCGCAGTGAGAGAAACGCCTCCATGCATATCGGCTACAATAATCTGTGGTACGATTATGGTATCGGGAAAGGCGGCGACATCTTCACTCTTGCCGGAGAGATGATTGGCAGTGATGATTTCATCCGGCAGGCTGAATATATCTCGCAGGTTATGAAAATCCCGATGCCCGACGGTTACAGACCGGAGCCTATGCCGAAAGTCAGACAGGAACCGGCATTTGAGAATATCGAGGTCGGACCGCTATGTTCCCGGAGGCTGCTGAACTATCTCGCAGGACGCGGAATCCCGGAGAATCTGGCCCGACGGTATTGTGTTCAGGTCGATTACCGGCTGCACGGCAGGGATTATTATGCCGTCGGCTTTGAGAATGTCGAACATGGATTTGAGTTGCGCAATCCGTTTGCCAAGCTCTCTTATCCACCGAAGGCAATATCGTATATATCCGGTGGTAATGCAAGATGCAACGTATTCGAGGGGTTCATCGACTTTCTTTCCGCTGAGAGGCTGGGATTCAATGACGGTGTGGATTCTGTGGTGCTTAACTCGGTTGCCAATGTCGGCAAGGCGATAGTGCCTCTTTCGGATTACTCTCTGATTCTGTGCTATCTCGATAATGACGATGCCGGGCGAAACGCCCTTTCAAGACTTCGCCGGGAGTTCGGCGACAAAGTGGCTGACAAGTCGGCTCTATACCCCGACCACAAGGATCTGAATGATTACCTGATGACTACACAGCCTAAAATCTCCAACAATTCAAAATTAAGACTCTGAAATTATGAATACAATTCTCAATAAAATCGGCGCGGTGCGCCTTACTTCTGCCCGGTTCTTCGGGTTCTGGGTTGCTCTGTTCGCAATCGTACTCGCGCTCACTTCCTGTTCCGATGACCTTGATGTGCAGCAGTCGTATCCGTTCACAGTAGAGGTAATGCCCCATACTGACAAAATCGTAAAGGGTCAGACCGTGGAGCTGCGTTTCGAGATCAAACCGGAGGGCAACTATTCCAACACGCTCTACACAATCCGATATTTCCAGTATGACGGAGAGGGAACACTGAAGCTGGTGGATGGCCCGGTGCTGGTCAACAATGACCGTGTACTTCTTGAAAGCAAGACTTTCCGACTGACGTACACCGCCAAGAGTACCGATGCCCATAAGTTCCTCGTTGTCGTGCAGGACAATTTCAACTCAACTCCGTGGGAACATACCTTTGAGTTTAACGGCAAGGACAACGGCGATGACGGTGGAGACACTCAGGTAATTTTCGGCCCGATTGTTGGACCCGTAACCCCGATTTTACGATGAGAAAGATTTTAATCTTACTTATGGCGATAGTGGCGTTGACTGCCACTTCGCCGGCTTTCGCCGCAAAAAAGTCAATAATGGAGTTGCCCCCTTATGAGCGAGCGGTTCTTATCATCAAGCACCATGAGACCTTGCATGATTCCCGCCGTCACTGGCCATATCTGGGCTACGGACATAGAAAACTCCCCGGCGAAAAATATTTCCGAGGCTATAAGATGAGTGAACGGGAAGCCGATATACTTCTGCGCAAGGATCTCAATAAGTTTATCGGTATCTTCAATGACCTCAAACCGATGGATGCGCTGCTTATGGGTGTGCTGTCCTACAATATCGGACCGGGAGCGGTAAAGAAAAGCTCGGTATATCGGAAACTGAAAGCCGGAGACCGCAACATATTCAAAGCCTATACTGCCCACTGTAAATATAAGGGCAGATTCCATAAAGGACTTTACAAGCGCCGCTGTCAGGAGCTTGCCGCCCTTTTCATTCCGTAAAATCACCGTCTAATATCGTACCGAGGGGATACGCTCTTTTCGGAGTGTGTCCCCTCACTGTATCTTATAGACAAATCAAATAACATAATCAAAATGGCTTCGATAAAAGTAAAGTTCCGGCCCTCGACTGTCGCTGACCACGAGGGCGCGATCTACTATCAGATTATCCATGAAAGGAAGGTGCGACAGCTTCTGACCGACTACAAGGTATTTTCATCAGAGTGGGACGAAAGCCGCTCGATGGTAACTACAACCCAGAAAAGTGAACGTAAATCGTTCATTCTCTCAATTCGTGAGCGTATCCGCTGGGATGTGGAGAGGTTGATTAAAATTGACCGAAAATTAGATTCCAACGGTCTGACATACACAGCCGATGATGTGATTGACGAGTTCAACCGCTATGCGCATGAATACTCCCTGTTCAACTTCATGGAGAGTCTTATCGCCAGACTGAAACAGAATGGCAAGATAAGGACATCCGAGACATACAGATCCACTCTCAACAGCTTCAAGAACTTCAGACAAGATGAGGACATAATGCTCGACTGCATCACATCCGAGATAATGGAAGCATACGAGGCGTGGCACAAGAAACGGGGAGTTGCTCCAAACACCATATCGTTCTATACCCGTGTACTCCGCGCTGTGTATCATCGTGCGGTCGAAGATGACATCATTGAGAACCGCAATCCGTTCCGAAAGGTATATACCGGGGTTGACAAGACTGTAAAAAGAGCATTGCCGTTGGCTGTCATCAAGAAAATCAAAGCATTGGACTTGTCGCTGACTCCGGCACTCGACTACGCCCGTGATATGTTCCTGATGAGCTTTTATCTCAGAGGGATGAGCTTCATCGACATGGCTTTTCTGAAGAAAGCAGACCTAAAAAACGGCTATGTTACCTATCGTCGCCGCAAGACCGGCCAGCAACTTATAATAGAATGGACAAAGGAGATGCAGATAATTCTTGACAAGTATCCTGAAAACAAGAGCGAATACCTGCTTCCGGTCATCCGCAACCACGGCATCAACGAGCGATGCACCTACCGCAATACCGGTTACAACATCAACCATAATCTGAAACGAATCGCAGAAATGGTTGGTGTAACCATACCACTGACTCTATATGTAGCCCGGCATAGCTGGGCATCTGCCGCCAAAGCGAAAGGTATTCCTATCTCAGTAATCTCGGAAGGCATGGGCCACGACAGTGAGGCAACCACCCAAATCTACCTTGCCAGCCTCGACACTTCCGTCGTTGACCGTGCCAATTCCCTTATCCTCAAAAGCCTTTAATCTTAGCCTCAGTTTCCTACCCGGAGATTGAGGCTTCATTGTTTAGTAACTATCCAACTCTCTAAATTAGAGAGGCTTATTCAATATGCAAAGTTAGTCATTTTTCTGCGAATAAGCACTCTTAAGTCCAGTAAAAATATATGATGATGCTGGATTCTTCGTGGAATTCACTCAGCTGTTTAGGAAATTAAGTTTAATAGTCGTCGCAGACAGCTGAACAGATTATGATTACATGGCATCCAATTCTCTAATTTAGAGAGGCTCTACCAATCAATCATATTATGACAATGGAAACCATGAAATATCAACCAGTCGCCATCCCTCTATTTGCGAGGGACAGTTTTGTATGTTCGTTGTTTAGCATCTATCCAAATCTCTTGAAGAGAGAGACTTATCCAAGTGCAAAGTTACTAAAAAAATCCGATATATGTGTCATAATCGGTTCACAAAATGCTGGAATGCGCCAGGTTCCTTTATGTGCTGGGATATTTGTTTAGTTAATGATTGGGCCTAAACTGGTAATATCCTGTAACTCAATACTTGGAGAACAATCCAAATCTCTCTTCAAGAGAGTCTTACTAAATATACCAAGCATTAAGTAATGAAACAGACCTTAAATATACTATTTTGTTCTGCCGTGATTCTCCTTGCGGCTGTTACAGGGTGTAGCCATGACAAAATAGAGGTTAGCGCCACACCTGTGGCGTCCGCTATGCCATCACAGGATCCATACCTCAAGGTTTTCATTGAAAACTCAGGCAGTATGGATGGATATATGTGTGATGGCTCTCAGTTGAAAGATGTTGTGTATGATTATATTAGTGATCTCAATAGACTTTCCTCAAAGACCGAGCTTTATTACATCAACAGCAAGTTGATACCTTACACTGGCAATCTTACCAACTATATCAAAGCTTTAAATCCAGCCGCATTCAAAAATGCAGGAGGGAACAGGTCAAATACAGATTTAGGAGATTTGATTGCTGATGTACTCAATGAAGTAAATGATACTACAGTGTGTATGTTCGTATCTGATTGCATATTGGATTTGCCTGCAAAAAATGCTCAGAAATTTCTTACGAACTGTGAAATACGTATCAAAGATGAGGTAATTAACGCTCAAAAGAGAGTCCCTGATTTAGGTGTTGAAATATTAAAATTTTCATCTGACTTTGATGGAAAATATTTCTATCCCAATGGTGCGGTTGAAATACTTAAAGATGTAAAGCGTCCATACTATATCTGGATTTTTGGCAACAAGAACTATCTTTCAAAACTTAATGCTGCTGTGCCATTCTCTCAATTAGTAAAGTATGATCTTTCAGGGATAGTTGCATTTGCTAATCAATCAAATGTGCCATTTGATATTTTTAATAATTCCCTGACAAGTAAAATTATAGTACCTGCGCATGGAGATTATCATATTACTATCCAAGCAGACTTCCGTACTACCTTGCAGCCTGATGGAGTTATACAAGACAAGGGCAATTACACCTTTAATAACTCTGCAATAGTTGTGGATGGTATCTACCCAATTTCCGATGCAAAAAGTAAGTACTCTCACTTTATTCGATTTACAATTCCAAAAGGTACTAATATAGCTCAGGATTGCCTTACATTTAATACTCCGAAGATACCTTCATGGGTTTCAGAAGCAAATGATGAAACTGGCGTAAACATTCAAGAAAATATAAATAAAACAACAGGTATAAAATATCTTATTCAAGGTGTAGCGGATGCCTATAAGAATGAGAAAGTAAGCACGTCATTTAATTTTAACATTAAACGCAAATAATATATGGGCGAATTTTTCGGAAGCATCTATTGCTGGTTTGAAGATTTTTTCGGTCTTGAACTTGCAGAATATATGTGGGGATCATCTTCCCCCCTATCACCAAACAATTCCTTTATAGGGATTGGCTTTACCATGTTTGGCATAAGCCTTGCAATGGTGTTGGTCTATTATTATGCAGTAAATCATCCTCGCTTAAATAACTGGTGGGGCTGGCTGATCTTCTTAGGGATAAATGCCATTATCAACTTTATAGTTGGTTGGCAATGGGTGCTAAAAGATTACTATGATAATAAGATGGTGACTATTGATCCATCTACAAATTTGCAAGTTCCCCTGAATATTGGAGAGTCTGAGATACTTTGTTTCGGAGTTTCTAATATGATTCTCTCAATACTCGCATTTATCATTTTCTCCTTCATATTCAAATGGTGGAGTTCAAATTGCTCACGCGCCCCATTTTAATCATATGTCAAAGATTTTCGTATTTGGAATAGGAGGCACCGGCTCTCGTGTGCTTCGTTCACTTACAATGATGTTAGCTTCAGGTGTCAAATTTGGAGCTGATGAAATAGTCCCTATTATCATCGATCCAGACACCGCAAATGCAGATTTGACACGTACTGTTTCTTTGCTGAATAATTATTCCTCGATTCGCCAGTACCTTAATTTTAGTAGTGACAATCAGAGTAATTTTTTCAGAACCGAAATAGAGCAAATCCATCCTAACTACACTCTCCGTATTAACGACACAGACGATAAATCTTTCCAACAATTTATTGAATACGCGTCGATGTCCAAAGCGAATAAAGCTTTGGCTAAAATGCTTTTCTCTGACAAGAACTTACAATCCTCAATGGAAGTGGGCTTCAAAGGGAACCCGAATATCGGTAGTGTCGTTCTTAACCAAATCGCCCACTCAACAGATTTTGAAGACTTTGCCAACGCTTTCAGCGATGGCGATAGGATTTTTATTATCAGTTCTATCTTTGGAGGAACCGGTGCCAGTGGTTTTCCTTTGCTTCTGAAAACACTTCGCAACGGAACTGATTTCCCCAATCATGACTTGATTAACAAAGCCACGATCGGGGCTGTTACCATCCTTCCATATTTCAAGCTTCAACAAGACGATGAAAGTGAAATAGATTCATCTACTTTCATTTCTAAGACTAAATCCGCATTAGCGTATTACGAGAACAACATCAGCAAAAATGGTTCTATCGATGCTCTTTACTACCTTGCTGATGATGTCTCTAAAACATATGAGAATCATGAAGGCGGTTCGTCACAACGTAACGATGCTCATTTGATTGAGTTCTTGGGCGCAACTGCTATTGTTAACTTCTCTAATTCTCAATTTATGGCTCCTGCTAATATGGAATTGGGCATTAAGGAAGTTGGTGGCTCGGTGTCATTCGACTCGTTCTATCGTAAAATGCGTGAAATGCTTTATAAGCCTCTTGTGCAGTTCACTATGATGGCGAATGCTTTAACATATAAAGCTGATACATTTCAATCGGCCTCCTTTAATGCGAATAAAGGCAACTTCGAGGACTTCTATAGTGGAATGTTCTACTGCGATCTCGATGCCTTTTTCCATAAATACAACGAGTGGCTAAAAGAGATGAAGGAGAATAAACGTTCTCTAGATTTATTTAACGCCACATGTGGTGACAAGCCATTTGATCTCATTACAGGAGTTAAGCCCAAAAAGATTTTCAGTAAATTCTCTGACTACACACTCGTGATGGATCGCCTCAACTCTGCTGTCAGGAATTGTAAAAGCAAAGGGAAAGAAAATAAATTTTTGGAAATGTTCTATCTCGGAACTCATAAACTCGTTTCGGAAAAATTAAGCAACTAACGAATATGTCAAAGAT
Organism: uncultured Porphyromonadaceae bacterium; assembly: GCA_902495245.1. Classification (GTDB taxonomy): domain Bacteria; phylum Bacteroidota; class Bacteroidia; order Bacteroidales; family Muribaculaceae; genus UBA3263. Next base: position 138,706 of record CABUWI010000001.1, on the reverse strand, counting down.
ATTCCGATTATATAAGGAAGGTACTTCTACCTATGAGGACTGGAACAACAGTCCAACTTTCCCCTACAACTCAGCGAGTCGCGACACCATTGAAGATCCCGATGGAGCTTCTGCACGTCACGAAATTACTTCGATTCCATCACCTTTCGCGCGAATTGATCTAATCAAAACGGCTTTTAAAGAGGTGTGTAAACCGGATAAAAGAACAAAAAGAGCAGATCTTGACGGAAATACTATCTTTCACAAAATGGTTTCCGATACTCTTGATGTTGCTGAAATATTCTTCAATATCGATAAGTACAGCGGAAAAGTAGAGATAATCAAATGGGATCCTCAACTCATGCTAAGCGAGCTGAGCAATTCCGGTATTGCTGGTCATCAGTATCTTGCTGATGCACTTGACAAGTACATGGTGTCCGATTCAAAAACATACAATTTCGGTCAGCTGCACAATCTGTATTTGCTGAACTATGTTGAAGGACCAGATGAACTCAATATCATTGGCGCGACATCTCCTGCTACATTATTTTTCAGTAATGCAAATGATTTGAGCTATGTCAATAATATCTTCTTTGGCGAGGATAAGCCTTTTGATAGCGATTATCAGCCCCTCTACAAGCGAGACTTCGAATTCATTAAGTATCTCTTCGCACTCCGCAAAGCAATTCCAAATTTTGCTGGTCTTTTCCCGGAAGTTGATACATATTTGAATGCAACCTACAAGGCCATTCCTGATCAAATAAAAAAGAACCAACTCAACAGCATAACTGCGGTTGCACTTGATGACTTCGACTCTATAGATGTAGCAGATGTCAACCAAAGTGATTTGGTCGAGGTTCTTGGACATAACTTGTATAAGAAATCAAGCCGACCCGTCAATGCTCAGAGTGATTTTGTAATCAAATCTACTATATCTTCAGAGGAACCATTGGTTCTTCCCATTGAAGCTGGTAATAGGTATAGCGACCTCCAATATACAACAGGTAAGTGGGGTAAAACCAATAAGGCACCTTTCCAAGATACGGAGTTAGACTTGGCGAAACGAGTGCTCCCATTTGAGGGTTCGTTACATCCATATCTTACCATAAGTGATTTCCTCGAAGAAACGATTATCAAAGTACCCCATACTTTGAATAACACCAATTACTTCGATGGACGCATACATATTGATAAGTCGGAAATTGCTTTTTTATTACCAATAACACCTTCGTTCTTCAAATACTTTACTGTTGATGAACTAAGAGATGTCATGGCAGATGGGAAACCAATGTTTGAGATGAAACTTCTTGCGGGAGATTCAATTTCTGTCACACTGCGTATTCCTATCAAAGGTGCTGGAAATGTATCTTACATCGAGTACACACGTTTGTACTACAACAATAGCTCAGCGGATGTAAAAAATAACGCAGGCAATATTGCCGAGATGAAATTCACCGGTTTCATCATGCCGCAGATTCGTTTCAACAATCCTGAAGACGCTATCTACAATATATCTTGCGTACAAGCTTCGTCGTCAAAAACGGAGTTTATCTTCTATAAAGGGGCTGAGAAAATACTTCCGAACGCATCAGATTGTAGAAACGAGGATCAGCAATACCTTACTAAAGCGAATAACTATCTTGTCAAAGGCGAGAACTTTGATTATATCCAAGTTCGCAATCATCATGGTTACTGCGGTATCATAGTACCGATATTCAAACAGCAAAGAAACGTTGAGCAGTTTGAATTTGCAGTAGACTTGGGAACATCCAATACCCATATCGAGTACCGTAAGGGGCAAGATAAGCCTCAGGTCTTCGGATTCTCAAAAGCTGACCGTCAACTTTGTGAGATGTTTACACCCACAAAAAATGAATACGGATTTTTTGAGGATTTACTTGAAGAGACCGAACTCATTGAACGTGATTTTCTTCCTGAGGAAATAGGTTGTGATGATTACTCTTTCCCAACAAGAACGGTTCTCTCTTGTTCAAAAACGGTAGATTGGAGTGAGGATGTAAATCCTTTCAACTTAGTAAATCTGCCATTCACCTATGATAAGAGAGCAGATCTACCATACAACAATTTGAAGTACAATATCAAATGGGGTAATGGAGATGATCTTCGGGTTATGGAAGCCTATGTCCGCTGCCTTATGCTCATTATCCGTAACAAGGTTTTGTTGAACAATGGTGATCTCAAGCATACCAAAATCACCTGGTTCTATCCGATAAGTATGGCTCCCAAACGCTTACGCCGGCTCAAAGAAACTTGGGACGATGCTTACAAGGAATACTTTGGAGATGGAGTGACAAATTATATGACTGAGTCAGCAGCTCCTATCCAGTATTTCTTTAAGCGTTATGCAACCGCGACAAGCCTTGTCAACGTTGATATCGGTGGAGGGACCACAGACATCGCGTTTGCGAAAGATAAATCCATCCATCATGTGACATCTTTCCGCTTTGCGTCTAACGCACTTTTTGAGAATTCATTCTCTGACCTTGACGACAACAATGGTATTGTTGATTGGCACAAAGGTGAAATATTGAAACTTCTGGAAGAAAAGAATCTTTCAGAGCTTGTACGAGTGTTCAATAGCGCCAACAATCATCGCCCATCGAATATGGCATCCTTCCTCTTTGGACTTAAGGATAACACTATCCCGAAGAAAGTAGGGATTAACGGAAAAGCTCTTGACTTCAACTACCTGCTACAAGAGGATGAAGATTTCAAGATTGTCTTTATCGTATTCTATACTTCTATCATATACCATATCGCGCAAATCACTAAAGCGTTAGGTCTTGATGTTCCGCGACACATATCGTTCAGTGGTAATGGTAGTAAGGTGATTCGGGTTATTACCACAGATTCTAAGATTCTTGCAAAGTACACAAAACTAATCTTTGAAAAAGTCATTGGTAAACCTTACGGAAAAGAGTTGGAACTCTTAGGGCTTGAAAAAGATTCTAATCCTAAAGATTCCACTTGCAAAGGTGGTCTCATTGGCGCAGAAGAAGACGACATCAGAGATAAAACTATCGTTTTTAAAAGTGACTGCACTGGAGTTATCACTAATAGTGACACTTACCGCACGATATCTGAGAAATACAAAGAAAATACAGTAAAGGCTGTTGAAGATTTCTTTGATTTTGTTTTCGTTGAAATGAACAATGCTTTCAATTTCGACAAAAACTTCGGATTAAAAACATCCGCCCTAAAAGCTGCACACGAAGCCGCTAAGAAGGATTTGAACACCTTCCTTGACAAGGGCATCGCACAACGTCAAGAGGAAACCGAAGAAGATGATGTAATTGAAGAAACGTTCTTCTTCTATCCCATTAAGGGTGTTCTTCAGTCTATGTCAAACGAAATATACAAAATATTGAAAGGTCAATAATGAAAGCATTCAATATACGAACTGTTGTATTAGCCCTCATTGCAGGAGGACTATTACTAACCTCGTGTGAGGACGAGGCGGCTCCTAATAATCAGAATTATCCCGTTACGTCGGATAATCAAGAAACTCCAGCTTCTACGGCTAAAGGGGAGAATCTCACTATTGCACCAATCAATATACTTGAATTGGATTCAATGAAACACAACATTGAAAATCTTAAGAAGCAAATTGGTGATAGCTCTAACCGTGCAGATAAATATGAAGATGAGATTAAGAATCTTAAGGAGCAAGAATCTAGCAACAAATTGTGTCTGCTCATATCTCTTGTTCTTGGTATAATTTCGTTAGTAATTGCTATTGTAGCTCTTGCTAAAGCATCCAAGTTTAACAGGAGACTGGATAAACACGGCAACGACATCTATAATCTCAAGCAATCGACAGATAGCCGTTTTGCACCGACACCCCGTCAAAATGGTTCCGATGATTATTACCAATTGAAATCAAGGCTAAGGATTCTTGAAGATGAGGTAAAAGCACTCAAAAGAACTAAAAATGCTTTCGATGATAATAGAGTCTCGCCATATACCCCTAAACCGACACCTACACCTGTACCTGTTGTAGAAACTCAAAAAGGGTATTTCGGACAACCAACTCAGGCGGATAGAGGTTACTTCAGAAGCTTCCTTACAGCACGAGATTCTGAAGCTCGTTTTTCTGCTGAAGAAAAAAACAATGTTGCCAGTTTTGAACCACTGTTAAACACCCATGCTGAGCTTGAAACTTTGTTGCATACTGATGCGGCTAAATTAGCTGTCGATTTTGAGGGTTGCAGTCTTCAAGAGGCTAATCAAGCGAAAGTCATCAAGCCCGGTATCGCTAAGTTTGAAGGAAATAGATGGTATATAACACAGAAAGCGTTAGTCGCTCTAACCAGATAGTAAAATGCACGCATTAGTACCAATTATTATCATAGCAATCATTTGCATTCAGATTTTCTTTTTCGTAAAGAATCTATTGCGAATGAATCAATTCAGTAAGATCTTCTCTGAAGAATCTTCGTGGCGCCTCAGACGTAATGAACAAACAAATCTTGTTGATGGAGTTTATGGAGCTGGAAATACGATTTTCGAGTCTATAAAGAACTCAATCAACAAGTATCTTGGAAATAACTCAGGCTCAGTTATTGATTTCGGGCTACTTAAAGATGCAGTTGACCGACACTGTGATTCAGTAGAAAATGATATTGCAACACAAACTCCAATCCCATTATACTGGGGTTTGGCCGGAACAATGGCGGGGGTCATCATCGGTCTTACTGACTTATTGAGGTCAGATGCTATCCTCACACTGATGGGTAGTTCAGGTGGAGTAATAAATGTTGCGTCCGAGAACGCAGCATTAGGTATCAACGCATTGCTTAGTGGTGTGGCATGGGCTATGCTGGCTTCAATTATTGGCATATTGCTCACAACTGCAAATTCACTACTGTTTAAGCGTTGTAAGCTTAAAGAAGAGAATGGCAAAAACTCTTTTCTTGCATGGATGCAATCTGAACTCCTTCCGGAACTGCCGTCAGACACATCCCAAGCATTGAATAACCTTGTCAAGAATCTGAATAAGTTTAATAATACTTTCAGGGAGAATACTTCCAATCTTGGCAATGCTCTTAATGCTGTAAATCAATCATACGCAATACAAGCAGATATAATCAAAGCGGTTCATGACATGGATGTCATGAAGATGGCTAAAGCAAATGTGCGTGTGCTTCAAGAACTTAAAGAGTGTACTGACAAACTGGAAGCATTTAATGAGTATCTTAATGACATTGAAGGCTATACAACTGCAATTCATAGATTTGAATCCCAGTTTGGAGAACAGGCAGATAGGCTTCATATTCTTGAAGAAATAAGAGATTTCTTCCGACGCCATAAGAGCGAAATTGCTAAAACAACCGCAGACGCAGATAGGACACTTCAGGAATCCTTAGAAAACATCAAAGAATCTACTTCTGAAAATGTAAATGAAATGCAGAAGCGTTTTGTAGAACAAAGCGAGCATTTCAAGAAAATACTTGAGGAAGAGAAAGAAGCGTTTGAGAGATTTATGACTCAGTTGAACGCTCAGTTCAGTGCGCAAATGTCTCACATGCCCCAATTGACCAAACAACTCGAAGAAATATCCTCCATACCCGTTCGTTTGGATAAGCTAATTGATAAGATGGAGAAATCCAATGCTAAGTTGGCCTCCGATATTTCTTTTGCTTTGAAACAATCAATGCAGACCAATAAACTAACAGCGCACATAAGTGGAGAAGAAGGTACTATTATTGCGACTGGAGAATCAATGCCATCATGGATGAAATGGACTGTAATTTCAGCTCTCGTAATAATCGCGGTTGCTTGTATTTTCAATGTCGTGGTCTATTTCTTCCCTAAAGAAACACAGATTCAAACTCCACCCGCATATATTGAATCTGTTCAATCCACGGACTTGTCTGCTCCGGTTGTGTCAGATACTATTGCCACTGAGGCCGTTGAGAATGCAGTAAAAAACGATTCCATTAAATAGTAGTAAAGACGATGGCACAGAAAAAAGAATCTTTCTTTTGGACAAGCTATTCAGATCTCATGACGAGCCTGTTTTTCGTTATGTTAGTTCTGTTCATTCTCGTCATTGTCTTATTACACAAACGAATGGAGGCTACTGAGGCTCAACTTCAAGAGATAAAAAAGGTGGAAGAATCTACGAAGGATTTGAGTAAAGATTACTTTGAATATCGGCCAGAATACAAGAAATATGTCCTTAATATTCAGGTACGTTATCCTGCTGGGAAATCAGACCTAAATACGATTATAGCATCCGACAAAGAAGAGCAGTTAAACAAGCTTGCTAACGCAGGCAAGGAAATCAGAGACTTTCTTAATAATCACAAGGAGAACCAATATGTGTTGATTGTGGAAGGTCAAGCTTCCAAAGATAACTTTACGTTCAACTATGAATTGAGTTATCAAAGGGCTCTATCGCTTATGCGCTTTTGGGTTGATGAACGACGAATCAGTTTTGGGAACAACTGTGAAATACTAATATCAGGTAGCGGAGATGGCAAACTTGATACCCATTCAATGCGAGAATCTGTTGAGACAGAGAATCAACGTTTCCTCATACACATCTTACCTAAGAACATCTTTGAATCGACGAATGAGAACAAGTAATATCATATATGCCATATTAATGAGCTTGTGCTTATTGTCCTGTGCTCATAAGTCGGGGCATAATCGACCACAATCAGCTTCTCATTCCGGGAATACGGAAATGAGCAATACCCAACAGTCAAACGTGACACGTGGGAGTCAGCGCAATTTGAATGTCACTGTCTCAAATAATCGAGGAGATAAGAACAAACTTGAGGGTTCTAAAATCTTCGCCAAGTATAATACTGCGGTGTTTATGGTTTTCACATCAGATGGTTATAATGGCTATCAGGGTTCCGGTTTCTTCATTAACTCCGATGGATTGGCAGTAAGCAACTATCATGTGTTTCAGGGCACAAATATTGGAGCTGAGCAGATTAAACTCGCTAACAGCGATGAGGCATATAAAGTCGCGGAAGTAATACATAGTGATGCGGAAGAGGACTTCATTTTATTTAGAGTTGATGTCTCTAATACTAATTACATACCGTTAGCAAAATACAAGCCACAAGTTGGCGAAAAGGTTTATGCAATCGGTAGTCCACGTGGGCTTGAGAATACTTTTTCTTCAGGCGAGGTATCTCAGTGGCGAGATAAGAATCTAATGCAAATCTCGGCCCTTATTGATCACGGTAGCAGTGGTGGCGCATTGATTAATGAGTATGGCGAAGTCGTTGGTATCACATCCGGCTCGTTTGCCGACGGTTCACAAGCTAATCTTAATTATGCATGGAGCATAGATGCCATTAAATCGTATATTCAATATAAATAGTATCATATTAACTCAAAATCATATTTCTATGCAGCTACTTATCGTTTGGCTAATCTTCACCGTGCCAGCTTGTATCCTTCTCTCAAAGAAGAATCGTGGTGCTGGATACTACATTCTTGCTATTCTTTTTCCTCTGATAGGTCTCATATTTGCCCTATGCCTTAAAAAACTTAATCCAGAGGAAGAGAATTTAACGCCTCCTACACTCGACATCACAGAAGATAACCAGTAACCATCCTTACGATGAAGAACTACTACAACATCTTGGGTTTATCTTCATACGAAGATTCCCAAGATGTAGTTTTATCAAGATACAAAGAAATGACAGCGCATCTTCGCTCACAAGTTTTGAGTAAAGATGTAAAGAATCAACTCATTGAGGTCAATGAGGCTTTCTTAGTATTATCTGATAAAGAACTCAAAAGGAAATATGATTATTCACTCAGTTCTAATTCGCAAGATACGACTTTACTTTCCGGTATTTCCCTAAAACATGAACGGGCAGTCCAATTTGTATCTGAGAAATTAGATAATGCTCCTAAAAAAAGAAAAAAGAACAAGTGGCCAGCGATACTCTGTGGATTCTTTCTTCTTTCAGCATTAGGAACGGTTTCACGAACATGTACACAAGCATATAGACAAGAAAAAAGTTCCCATGCAGAAATAGTTGAAAGCTATACCATTCCGTCTAACTGGTCTGAGTATAAAATTGCAGGGGCAATGACAATATCTGTACCAAATACGCTGGAATTAAGGAAGGATTATGATGATTATACTCAATGGATGTCAAATAACATCGGAGTGTTAAGCAGTGCTGATGCCGTTTTCCAACAAAAGAATCTCTCAGAAATGTCTGAGGACGCTTATCAGACATATGCCCGCGTGCTTATACAGCACTATTCATTTTCACCAGCAGACGTTGAACATCACTATGAATCTCCGGGGTTAACAGCGGAAGACTATCGTAATCTGCGTGAAATGGTTAATGAAGAAATTAAGCCATATACCTATGTTGACACTCCAACGTGGCGATGGATTGACATAAATGGGACAAAAGCCATAGAAGGCGAATATAGACGTAATGGCGAGAAGGGTTCAGTTAAATGCAAATTTTACTTGCTATCGAACTATGATGAAATGGTTAAAATGATTATTTCATATCGAGAATCAGACTCAAGCCTTTGGAAATCAGATTTAGACAACGTCATTAAAACATTCAAATGGAACGGTCCAAAATAAAATCGTAATGCGTAAAATAAGAACTCTTACCACTTTAGAAAAAGCATCTATAGTTTTAGCAATAGCGTTAATTCTGTGTTTACTTCCCCTACCTTACGGATTTTATACAATCATTCGGCTTGCAACCGCCGTCCTTGCAGGATGCTGGGCATATAGATTCTATAACCGTAGGAAGACTTCGTTTGCTATTACGGCCGCTGCCATAGCTTTATTATTCCAACCTTTCCTGAAAATTTCCCTTGACCGCTTTACATGGAACATTATTGATGTTATATTAGCAGGACTAATAGTGTTAATGGTACTGAAAAGGAAATAACCACACACGATAGATTATGAAATTGAATCGTATAATACAGTTTATTGGAATCTTGTGCTTGACCATGTTAATGATGTCATCATGTGGCAATACTTCTGAGAAATGTGTAAAGACCACTGTCAGTAACAATTCCAAGACAAGTAGAACTGATTCTGTTAAAGTATGCATTTTTGGAGTTGAGGCAGAGAGGGATGAGTGTTCGGTAGCCAAAAAACTTGAAAAAGCCGGCATCCTAAAAATTGACACAATATCTACGGACAATGGGAAGTTTCAATCTGCAATTGTAGAATTTGCCAACGTAAAGTTTGGGATGAATAAAGGCTTTATCTTTATTACAAGCAGACATGATAGAAATGCCATCAATCAATTAGTAAGTAAAATTAGCGAATTTTATGGAGAGCCGGAAATTGATGATGAACTGGAGGACCTGGAATACCGATACTATCATTGGAATCTTTACAAAAATGGATCCGATACTCCATACATTAGAATTAGGCCGGTTCACTCTGAAGAAGGTGGACTTACTATGATGTGGGATTTATAATAACAATATCATGAGGAGAAAGATATTCACCGCAATAGGACTCATATTAGCCGCCTTCATTTCTATCATTATTATATGCGACCAATCCGTAGCATATAATGCTGAAGGACGGCTCTTTGATAATGTGGATAGTATTCCTCATCGGGAAGTTGGACTTATTTTAGGGACATCGCCAGTTTCAACTTGGAATGGGCGTAGGAACTATTATTTTGACCACAGGACAAAAGCTGGTGCAGAACTTTACAAAGCAGGAAAGGTCGATTGGCTTGTAGTCAGCGGTGGCGATTACCGGAACACTGAAAATGGATATGATGAACCGGTGGCTATGCGTGATTCTTTGATGAAGCAAGGAGTTGACTCAACACGCATTATTCTTGATTATGACGGAACTCGCACGCTCAACTCCATTGCAAAGATGCGCGACGTTTACGGTCAGGATTCGATAACTATCATCTCGCAGAAATATCATAATGAACGAGCTTTATATCAAGCAAAACATCTGGGAATAGATGCCATCGCTTTTAACGCCAAAACACCCGGGCGACGCACTTCGTGGTGGCGCAACCGTGGGCGTGAGGTATTGGCTCGCGTGAAACTGTTTATGGATGTAGCCCGTGGACTGCACCCCGATATAAAGGAATCAATTATAAGAGATTTTACCAAAGCTGACAGGGATTTTCTTTCAGTATCACATATAGAAACGGGATATGGCGATTTGATTTGCCTGAAGCCTGATATGAAAAGGCTGAAAATGGATATGGTATGTGGAGAAATACCTTCCCCAGAGAATGATTCCATTGTTTTGGCATTTGCCGGAGCTTTTACAGGGACTGAATTTGACAAAGGACACGTAAACGTGGCCGGCGATCATGTTGCTGGAGGTACCCGGTTCAAAGGCTATCGCTGTAAGCGCAACACAGGTGCATTTACTTGGTCTGCCAAGTCCGGTCCGCAATTCTTCTACAAAGATTATTCCTCCGCATTGGATAGAGCCGCAAAAGAAGGAGGTATGGGCTTCGCACAGGAAATGATGATACATAACGGGCAAAAGATTCCTACCACTCGCCCTTTGGGGAATAAAAATGTATTCCGCGCTTTATGCCTCGATTCCAACAACCATTTGGTTCTATACGAAAGCCAAGGAATCGTCACTTTCGGAAATTTCATTGACGCCCTCCTTTCTCAAGGAGTTAAAGAAGCCTTATACACAGACATGGGACAAGGTTGGAACTATTGCTTCTATCGTGTGAATCAATCTGATAAGGCTCCCAAATACCTCCATTCTACATCACTACCTTACGCATCAAATTTCATAACAATTAAGACGAAGTAGATATGACACATATTAAGACAATCGCATTATGCCTGATGTTTATGATGGCAACTTCTTTTACTTATGCAGAAAGCAATTATGATATTTCAGAACTCTATTCGGTGATAAAAGCTCCATCAGGAACAAAAGCTGTCGGCACATACGATAAAACGGTAGAAGTCAAATACATTTTAACTCCGACAAAAGTCGATACTGGAAAATATGTAGTGAACGTAACAAAAATCGGAGATAATCTTTATCAGATTAAAGACACAGATATTTGTGTTGAAACTCGTTATTGCCATGAATGGGCTTCTTATTCCAAAGAAGTAGTTGTGATTATTGAGTCTAATTACGGATATACAAAGGGTAAAATCATCTTTGATTGAAACAACACTCCTATTATAAGATATTTCAATGGATACTGAATTCTTAAAAGATAAAATGCTGGGATGCCTATACGGACAAGCCATTGGAGATGCTCTTGGTCTTGGCTCTGAGTTTATGAGCAAGGATGAGGTAAAAAAGAATTATCCCAATGGATTAAAGAATTATGACCAGATAATTCAAGATGCTCATAGACGAAGATGGGCTAAAGGCGCATGGACCGATGACACAGATATGATGTTGTGCATACTTAATGGTTATGATAACGAAGCCTTCAACCTTCATCGGGTCGCCTCCAATTTCAAGGATTGGTTCAATGGCACACCTATGGGCATTGGGAGTCACACTTACAAGGTGCTGTGCATGGCAGATTATGTTGAGCAACCGGAGATGTGTTCTAAACTTTGGTGGGAACTGTCTCGTCAACAGAGTGCGGCTAATGGCGCATTGATGAGAACATCAGTTGTCGGACTTGCTCAAACCAATATCGAAGTTCAAGCTGAGGCCATATGCAAGCTAACGCATTATGACCCACGTTGTGTGGGTTCTTGTGTGATTGCGTCTTCAATAATCCACAATCTTGTATGGTATAACAATGAGTTATCCTATGAAGATATAAAAAATATCGCTCAAAGATACGATGAGCGGATACTCGAATGGATAGATGCAGCATATAACAGTTCCGAAATATCCATGCTTGATTTGGATGAGACATATTCTATTGGGTACACACTGCGTACACTTTCGGCTGCGCTATGGTGTTATTGGCATTCCACATCATTTGAAAATGGGCTAATCTCTGTTGTCAATGAAGGAGGGGATGCCGACACAAACGGAGCTATTGCCTGTGCCATACTGGGCGCGAGGTTTGGTTATTCTTCCTTGCCGTCTTATTACATCAACAACCTTTATAAGCAAACGGAATACCATCAGACTATAACTTCATTTGTCAACTTAATTCTTAATGAGTAAGAGTTAATATTGTGGTTTATGCTTGGCAATCAGCAGAATATTTGAACAAACATCCCATAATGCCGCCTGTGGCGGCCGAAATTTTTTGAAAAATCAATGGAGCAACTTCATCTCGAGGTCGCTCCATCTGCTATATTACGACTTGGCAAATTATATCTCAGTTGTTGATTTTCTTGTTGAGCCATTCATCGCGGCGTTGTCTGCACTCTTTGAGTGTATAAGCCACGCAGGAATACAATTCCCCGTCAGTGTGGCGGTAATCGTATTGATAGTGTTTCTTTCGCCGTGTGCGGTATCTGGTGTAGAACACCTCGTATTGTTCAGTGCCGGGAGTGGTGGTTGTGCTTACTCCATTGGCGGTCATTTTCGTTGCCATAGTAATGCGGTTTTAGTATTCTACAATCAGTATCCGATATTCAAATGTTATATCGGGGTTGGTTATCTTCCTTTGTTTCAGCCATAGGTGGTGGCTGCCGTAGCCATAGACAAAGTATCGGTCAAGGTCATACTTGTCGGTAAAGTCGGCTACTATCTGCCGCAGAGTTTCCTCGCTGTCGGCATAGAGAATGTGGTTTACAAACTCTATGATGATTTCGGCAATCTTGTTGTCAAAGATGATTGTCGGATGTTCAAATGTTACGTTCATATTCGGTTGGTTTTATGACCTGCGCCGTTGCTGACGCAGGTCGGGTTAGACATTAGGCGGTCATTCTCTCCTTGATTAGTCGGGCGTTTGAGTTCACGAGATTGATGATGCGGTCGTGGTACTCGGTATCCTTGTTATATTTTCCGTGGCATTGCACCACTTTGAGGGTCTGCAAGTCAACCTCTACCGTCTCTATTATGGTATCGCCAATCCTTGCCGACAATACCAGCGTGTTCTTTTTAAGATAGTAGGACGATGAGAATACGCAGATGTGCTGTGTGTTACCCTCTTGGCAGTATTCTTCTATGCTCTCAAGCACCTTCACCGATATTTCATTGTCGGAGATTACCAGACCGAAGAATTTGGATTTGAGAGCCTTGAACTGTTCCTCGTTCTCTTTCTCTCGGAGCAGTCTTTCCTCGGCTCTCCTGCGCTCGGCTTCCTCACGTTCCTTTCTGCGTCTGTCCTCTATCATTCGGCTCAATCCGTCGTGCGCCTCTATGAAATCTTCGGGGCAGATATTCTTTGGATTGCGGAGGTCTTTGCCGAGGTTCTTCAACATCCGCAGATAGTCGCACCACATTCCTATGTTGTTGATATGATAGCGGTGGCGTTTGGCGATAAGGTATGATGCCCAAAATTCATCCGCATTGTCGGGATTTGCGAGAAAATATTTCATTTCCTCAATCTCTCCGGCTTTCATCAGTGTCTCTATTCTTGGGTCGGCAAGCAGAGCCTTGAAAAGTCGGACGGGTGATATGCCGTAGAAATCGCCCTTGAAGCCGTTGCGTTTGAGTTGGGGTATTACCTTAATTCTCGGATAGACCTCACTCCATGCGACAACATCATCATACAATGAGTTGTGCGGTCGTATCTCCATGTCGCTCCAATAAGACCAGCAGTCGCAGTAATGGAAGGTAAATCCACGGAGGAGAGCCATGTCGGTAACTCTGCCATCGGGAGAAATCCACCTTTGTACGACCTCCTGACAATAGAGTTGCCTGACCTCTCCCTTACGGCTTTCGCTCGTTATCTGCGACACACGGATTACTTGAAAACCTTTGTGCGCTGTTATGACGCTGAAATATGCGGTTTCCTTATGGGTGCGTTTGCGGGTGTCCTTCACTTTCAGTTCAGTACCGCAGTGAGGGCATTTGCAACCTGCGAGAGTGTCGCAAAGGTTGCCTTTCTCACCCTTCCAAACGTGTCCGCAGTCGGAGCAGGTCATTGTTCCGCTATTGGTGCGATAGGCGAAATGCTCAAAGCAGTGGCGGTATGCCCATTCCTCTTGTGTCGTGGTTATGGGGCGCAGTGTGGCGGATAGTCCTGCCACTTGCTTCTGTAATGCTGTCCTGGGTTTCATAGCCGTAATGTTTTAGAGGTCAAAAAGACTGGGTTGCTCAACTTGGGGTTTCTTCTCACTCTCTTTTTTGGATTGCGTGGGTCTGCGCATTTTCGCCATTTCCTCGTCACGGAGTCTGTTGATGGCATCCTGTCGTGCCTGTTCCTTTTCTTCCTCGGTGAGTTCTACCGTATGGTTCACTACCACTTGGCAGTTGATAGGCTTACCGACCTCTATCTCATTTTCTTCATAGTAATGGACTGCCATTCCAAAAATTTCATCGTCTGCGAAGCCGTTGCAACCGCTTTTCTGCACTTGGTTGATGATATATGTACAGCAGTCGGCTACTGACTTTGATGGATTGGCGTACTTGACTGCGAACAGAGCGTCATTCTCCGCCATAGTTTCAAGATAAGCCTTGATTGTGTCTTGGAACGATTGTGTTCCTTTCATCGTGTTGCTTGCCATAGTCGTAAATGTTTTAGAGTGTATTCATTATCCAATAGATTATCCCTAATGCGGAGAGGATTGAGATTATCCACCCGATGCCTCGGAATATTCTTTTAATCAGCCAACCGATAGTCAGACCAACGATTGCTCCGATGACAATCAGCATCACTTTCGCCACCTTTGCAACCGCCTTGCTTATGCGGTAATGGCTGGAGGATTGGCGAGTTTGCCTTGACCTATTTATATGTTGTTCTGTGGCTTTCATATCGGTGGGGGCTTTTTTTTAACCTCATGCGTCCAAAGACAGTGTGGTTGTTTGAGTTGCTTGACACCTGAAAGGCGTGTGGCACAAAAGAAGGGATGTTCACGGCAAGACGGAAAAATACTACTCGCAGAGTGGAGATTTTTCCGGATCGACGCGAATGTCCCTTTGCCACACGTTTATTTTGGCAAGCGACTCCAACTGACCAACAAGGCTCAGGTACGCATCAGAAGAAAATGGCCTCCCCGATATTCAGGAAAGCCACAGGGCGACATTGAAATCAAAAATGCCGGACTTTACTGAACGGCATCATAATGAAAAATCTGGGGAAACAAGAAAATGGCAGAAAGAGAAAAGAAAGGAGAGTGCAATCCCGGAACAGGATAATGTCCGGCAGTTGTTCAAGCCGGAGAGTAACGGAGGCGCAGGACAAATGACGGTCTTTATCCCCGTGGATTGAGTCCCTGCGGGACACGGAATGGCCGTGTTCAGTCGTAAGATGCGGACAACCGTCCCCGGTTGCACATCTTTCGGCGACACGGCTATTCGATGTCCGGCATCGCAGTGAGGCAATATAGAATCCGGAACCGTCCTGTCAAGGACTACTATCAGGCTATGATAAAAAGAAAGGAGTGTGCAATCCCGGAATAGGATAATGTCCGGCATTAGTTCAAGCCGTAGGGCAACGGAGGTGCAGGACAAACGCCGGTCTTTATCCCCATGGATTGAATATCTGCTGGGACATGGAATGACCGTGTTCAGTCGTAAGATGTGGACAACCGTCCCCGGTTGCACATCTTTCGGCGACACGGATATTCGATGTTCCGCATCGTAGTGAAAATATAAAATTGGGGATTGATAGAGTGTCTTTCAATAGTTGAGAAAGTGTACAGGAAAGCTAATGAACAGGTAAACGAAAGCAAATCATGGCAGTTAAAAATCTTTAACGCCTCCAAAATAAATCAAAATCAATTTCCATTGCTTTCCCCTAAATTCCCCAAAAGTACACTGTTAGTACACCTTGTTCAGAGAAACTGTCTGATAATCAATATCCTTTTACCAATAATTTGGTAGTTGCGAAGTTTCAAGTTATCAGGAAACAAGCGCCATTATAAACGCTCTTTATCTTACCGCTATGTTATGGCAACGCTCGACTCTTCGATGCGTTTTGATGCCAGGTGCGGAAAGGTGTTGCAAAGTTAAATAAAAATACTGAGATTTTTACACAATGTAAACATAAAAATAAAAAAAGCAGGCTCGAACACCGCGTATAATCAGCGTTCGAGCCCTACATAATTAGCTTTCTAATCAATAATTCTGTGCCTCAAGCTCGAAGAAGCTCTGCGGGTGAGCGCAGACGGGGCATACTGCAGGCGCTTTCTTGCCAACAACAACGTGGCCGCAGTTGCGGCAGATCCAGATTGCATCGCCCTCGCGCGAGAACACGATGCCCTCTTCGATGTTGCGGAGCAGCCGGCGATAGCGCTCTTCGTGGTGGCGTTCAATGGCGGCGACTGCGCGGAAACGCCATGCAATGTCGTTGAAGCCTTCTTCTTCGGCTTCTTTGGCCATGCGGTCATACATGTCGGTCCACTCGTAGTTTTCGCCTTCGGCGGCTTCGCGGAGATTGGTCATGGTGTCAGAAATCTCGCCGCCGTTCAGAAGTTTGAACCACAGTTTTGCGTGTTCGCGCTCGTTGTGGGCTGTTTCTTCAAACAGTGCGGCAATCTGCTCATAGCCTTCCTTGCGTGCTTTTGAGGCAAAGTAGGTGTACTTGTTTCTGGCCATGGATTCACCTGCAAATGCTTCCTGCAGGTTGCGTTCGGTTTTGGTTCCTTTAAGATTTTTCATTGTGTCGGAATAAATTAAAAATGTTGATATTTTTCAGTTTTTGCTATTGGTTGCATTGGCGTTGGCACACTGCGGGCAGAGTCCGCGGTAATATACGTCGATGTTGTCGATGACATAACCGTCTGATGCGTTGTTATTCATGCCGTCGGGGTAGGGCATGTCCGCCACCTTTCCGCATTGGCGGCACAGAAAATGGCAGTGGCGCGACTGCGGCCTGAAGTCATAACGCATCTTTCCGCTTTCAATCGGCAGCTCGCAGAGCAGACCGCCGTCAACGAGGGCATGGAGCGAATTATAGACCGTTGTGCGCGACATCGACGGAAATTCAACGGAAAGCGCATCAAATATTTCATCGGACGTCGGGTGCGTCCGGCGGTTGGCAACATAGTCCAGCACGGCAAGCCGATGGACCGACGGGCGCATTTCCGCCTGACTGATAAGGCGAATGAGTTCGTTTGATGAAACGGTTGTTGTCATTAAGTTATTTTAAGAATATTGTAATGATTGCAAAGTTAGTAACTATTTCAGATATATGCAAATTTTTTCCGCAAAAAATTCCGGAATCAGAGATTTTTGTGTATCTCGGGGGAAATTGTTAAATTTGCAGAAACAAATCACTAAGAACCATCAATGGATATCAAGCCAATAATCATAGCTCTTGCAGCCGCGACCTCACAGACCGCACCGGCGCAGATAAATTCGCCGCAAAGTCAGGGTTACGTTGCAAGAGCCGCAGCCATGCTTGCCGACGGCAATTATCAGGGTTGCATTGACCAATGCCGCGTGGCCACGGAGCTGGCGTCGGCCGAGCGCGAGCAATTGGCGTGGCTTCGGGCGGTTGCGTCATTTTGCGGAGGCATGCCCGAGGCGCGTCAGGAAATAGGGACGTTTCTGAAAATTTTCCCGTCGAGTCCGCGCTGTCAGTCGGCGCGGCTGATGCTTGCCACCCTGACTTTTTATGACGGCGACTACTCATCTGCGCTCTCGCAGTTGCAGAGCCTGAAAGCCAACTCGTTTGCCGACAACGAACGCGAGGACCTGGCATATCGCAAGGCGTTCTGCCAGATGCAGCTCGGCGAGTTCGCCGAAGCCAAAGGGGGCATGTCGGCTCTTAAGGCAAACAAGCGATATGGCGATGCCGCAGTTTTTTATTGTGGCTACATCGCCTTTGCCGAAGGCAATTACGACACTGCGCTCGAAGAGTTCGCAAGATGCGACAAGAACAAGGCTCCCGGCAATATGGCCGATTACTATATCGGTCAGATTCTGTTCAAGCAGGGCAAGTATGGCGCCGCGCTGAACGTGCTGATGCCCATGCTCGCCCGCAAGGACGCACCGGCCGAATTTTACGAAGAAGCCGAGCGCATTGTCGGCGAATCGTTTTATGTTACCGGCGACTATAACCGCGCGATGGTCTATCTTAACCCATACATTGAACGCCACCGCGATGACGCCCCGCTGAGCACCCGTTATATTGTCGGCGTAGAGCGCTATCAGATGGGCGACTACGACGATGCCGTAAAGTTGCTCGCGCCGGTAACGGAGACAAAAGATGCAATGGCGCAGAGTGCGGCGCTGACCATGGGTCAGGCTTATCTGGCCAACAGAAATACGAAAGCGGCACTTATGTCATTTGACAAGGCTACCCAGCTTGATTTTGACAAGAATCTGACCGAGCTGGCTTATTATAATTATGCCGTCGCGCAGCTTGACGGCGGCCGCATTCCGTTCGGCAACTCAGTGCAGACGCTCGAGGAGTTCATAAAGCGCTATCCCGACAGCCGCCGCGCCAACAGTGTGCGCGAGTATCTCGTGAAGGGATATATGGCCACCGATGATTATGAAGGTGCGCTGCGTTCGCTCAACGCAATCAAGGGCACTCCGTCTGAAACCGTGCTCGACGCGCGCCAGCAGGTCAACTTCGTGCTCGGCACCCGTGCGCTCCAGGCCGGCAATGCCGCAAAAGCAATAGATTATCTGACAGAAGCAGCAAAATACTCCAGACGCAATGCCGACATTGCCGGGCAGACATCGCTATGGCTTGGCGACGCCTATTATGCCCGAAAAGATTATGCCAAGGCTTTGCCGCAGTATAAGGCTTATCTTAAAGGAGCAAAATCGTCTGATCCAAACCGGACGACCGCTCAATATAATCTTGCCTACACGCAGTTCGGAATGCGCGACTATGAGGCGGCGCGCAATGAATTTCAAAGCGTGTGCGGGCGGCGCGGCGTTTCGGCCGAAATGCAAGCCGACTGCATGAACCGCATCGCCGACACCTATTACTATTCAAAGCGCTTCGACGAGGCAAAATCGGCCTACGAAAAGGCATATTCCCTGCAGCCGTCAACCGGAGACTACTCGTTGCTGCAGATGGCCGTTATGGAAGGCCATCTCGGCCACGGCGACAAGAAACTTGCAGCTCTCGGGCGCATGATTGCCGAATATCCGTCGTCGTCATTGCGACCGGCCGCAATGACCGAGAAAGCGCTGACCCAGGTTGCCGCCGGGCGCTCGGTCGATGCCATCGCGACATACAGAATCATTACGGAAACATATCCGTCGACCTCTCAGGGGCGCAACGCTCTGCTTCAACTCGGCATTCTCTACGACAATGCCGGCGACAAAGAGAAGTCGAAAGAGTATTACCGACAGGTAATTACGCGCTATCCGTCAAGCACAGAGGCCACAGTCGCCGTTCAGGACCTGAAGCGAATCTATGGCGACGACGGCAAAATCGAAGAGCTGCATGCGCTGCTGAGCGCTACGGCAGGCGCGCCGCAGCTCGATGCTGTTGAAATGAATGCCATTGCGGCGGCATCGTTGCTCAAGATAGCCAGGAACGCGACCAATACCGAAACCAGACTCCAGGCGGCTAACGAACTGCTTGCCAAATATCCCGATGCAGAAGGCGCTGAAGAGGCACTGATGATTGCCGCGCAAGCCGAATATGACCGCGGAGTGGCCGACCTCGCCCTCAGGCGTTTCAGCGAACTCGAACAGCGCGCCTCGACCTCGACCGTGCGCCACAACGCCCGCATGGGCATTCTGCGCGCCGCGCGCGACATGGGCGAAAACAAGCGCATTATCGCCGTCAGCGACGAGATTCTGAGTTCCGGAGCCTCGGCGGGAGCTGATAACAACGAGGTGAAGTTTATTCGCGCCGGCGCATTTGCCGCCGAGGGCCGCGAAAACGAAGCCATAAAACTCTGGAAGGAGCTGGCTGCAACGCCCGCAAACCTCTACGGCACGCGCTCTGCTTTTGAACTGGCCGACCATTATTTCCGCGGCGGCGACTTGTCAAAAGCGTCGCAGACGGCCGAGAAGCTGATAGACGCCAATCCGCCGCATGCCTACTGGCTGGCACGTACCTTTATTCTGTATAGCGACATTCTGCGTGCGCAAGGCTCGGAATTTGAAGCGGACGAATACTTGCGTGCGCTCCGTTCCAACTATCCGGGAACGGAAAATGATATTTTCATGATGATTGACAAACGGATATCTGAATAATGACTGCCAAAAACATACTATTCAGCGTGGTTGCACTCGCCGGTGTGAGTGCTCATGCCCAGGATCTGAACTCGGAAATTACGGTTAAGCACGAAATCGTGCCTGAAGAGCGTGCGGCAGCACGCATGCACTTCATGCCGTCCGTAACCTTGCCGTCTGTGAAACCCGGGCGTCTGGCGGCCGCGTCAAATTTTGCGCCGGGAGAGCTTACGCCCTATGTTTACCAGCTTGAAGCCGCTCCATATGCCTCGACACTGCGCAAAACGCCCTATAAGGGATATGCGGTTATCGGCTACGGGCCGATATATAATCTCGCCGCTTCGGCCGGCTATCGGTTTGTTGACCGCGACAGCCTTCAGGCAGCCGCTTATCTGCAATTTGACGGCAGCAGCTACAAGACGCGTTATCCCGGTCTTCCCGTTCACTACGATGGCAAAGTGAGTTTGAGGCGCAACACGGGACTTGTCGGAGCCAACACGGCCTGGCAGAGCCGTGCAGGGCGCCTGACCGCCGAGCTCATGTATCAGTTCTCGGACTATAACTTCCCGATTCTTGACCTGCAGACACTGCTCACCGACGGGAACCACATTCGCGCCAACGTTGCGCACGCAGGCGCAGGGTGGGGCGCTACCGCATCCAATATCGACTATAAGGTCAACGCGACTTATGACATGGTGCTTTTCGGCTCCGGTCTGGCCGACAATTATAAAGGAACAGTGGCGGGAGGCCTCGCCTGGCATGCCACAGCCGTGTCTGCCTGGGCGCTCGATCTCGGCTTCTCGCTCGACCATTCCGCACCGGTCGGAAACAAGGGCGTGCTGCACATACTGCCCGCCTATAAGTTGACCACCCGGAGATTTTCCGGCAGTTTCGGCGTTGACGTAGACGTGTGTGCGGGCAATGTACCGACGTCGCGCAGGGTGCTTGTCTCCCCCGATTTGAATTTGACGTGGCTGCCATCGGCATTTTTCAATATGTGGCTGAAAATGAACGGTAGGATAGACGACAACTATCGCGGACGCCTCTATGACGAGCAGCCATACCTGTTGCCCGGATTTGATGCCGCCTACTCGCGCATCTATAACGGCACCATCGGCCTGACCGTAGGACCGTGGCGCGGAGCGTCGCTGAGCCTGTTCGGCGGATATACGACCGCTTATGACTGGCTCATGCCGGCGGTTAAAACCGGCGCAATGAGCCCGGTGGACATCAAGGGCTTTCACGGAGGCCTTTCGGCTGCTTATGACTATCGCCGCTACCTCTCGTTGAACGTTAAGGCCGAGCTGGCGCAATCGCCTGACGGAGATTACACCAAGGGCTATGCCCTCTGGCGCGACCATGCGCGATTCAGCCTTAGCTGCTCGGCTGCAGTCCGTCCGATCGAGCCGCTGGAAATCACCGTCGGTTACCGTCTGCGCACCGGCCGACAGAAAACGCTGGGCAATGGCCGGAATCTCGACCTGCTTGCCGTCAACAATCTGACAGCCGGAGTGAACTATCGCATCACGCCGCGATGGAGCGCGTTTCTGCGCGGCGACAATCTGATGAACCGCAAATGGTATCTCGGACCGTCGGTTCCCTGTCAGGGCATAACCGGCATGATTGGCGCATCATATAAATTCTGAAATCAACACAACCGCTTATAAATATGAAAATCATCGATTTTGCAAAGACTGATTCTCTGATCAGCCAATACATGATGGAGCTGCGCGACGTGAACGTACACGGCGACATGTTGCGCTTTCGCCGCAACCTTGAAAGAGTAGGGGAGATAATGGCCTATGAGATTTCAAAGACTCTGACATATAAGAACACCGAAATCACGACTCCGCTCGATTCGTGTGCATGTCGCGAACTTTCGTCGCAGGTGGTGCTCGCCACCATTTTCCGCGCCGGTCTGCCGTTCCATCAGGGTTTCCTGAACTATTTCGACCATGCCGAAAATGCTTTTGTGAGTGCCTACCGTAAATATCGCGAGAAAGAGAATTTCGATGTGTTTATCGAATATATCGCTTCGCCCGATCTGACGGGCAAGACCCTGATTCTATGCGATCCGATGCTCGCCACGGGCACCTCGATGGAACTTAGCTACCGCGCGTTGCTGACCAAAGGCACGCCGGCCCATGTTCATGTCTGCTCGGTCATAGCGGCTGAAGTTGCCATAGACTACGTCAAGAAAGTCTTCCCCGACAGCGAAACGACCGTATGGGTCGGTGCCGTTGACCCCGTGCTGAACGACCACAAATACATCGTGCCCGGTCTCGGAGATGCCGGCGACCTCGCTTACGGCACTAAACTGTGAACAGCTCCGCTACTAAAAAGGTGCCCGTCGTAGCCTTTGCCCTCGTAACGTCGCTGTTTCTGCTGTGGGGCATCGCCAACGACATGAACGGCACATTGCTTGCCGCCTTCAGGCGCATCATGTCGATGAGCGATTTCCAGACATCGCTCGTGCAGATGGCGTTCTACGGCAGCTATTTCTGTTTTGCCCTGCCGGCGGCGATGTTTATCAAACGGTTCAGCTACAAAAGCGGCATCTTGCTCGGTCTGGCACTTTATGCGGCGGGCACGCTGCTGTTTCGACCCGCAGGCGCCGCGGCAAGCTATCCGTTTTTTCTCATAGCCATCTATATCATGGCGGGCGGGTGTGCGATTCTCGAAACCACCGCAAATCCCTACATACTTGCAATGGGGGCGCCCGAAACGGCCACCCGGCGACTAAATATTGCACAGGCATTCAACCCGCTCGGCGCCGTTATCGGCATATTTCTGAGCCGTCATTTCATTCTCGGCGAGCTGAACGAGGCCGATGCCGGCGCGCGCAGTTCCATGTCGGCCGAGACATTGAAGGCAATTCAGCATGCCGAGCTCGACGCCGTGTCGGGCACATATGCGCTGATAGGCTGTGTGCTCGTGGTTCTGCTGATAGTAATAATGTGCGTTAAGATGCCGTCGGTTCGCGACACCGAACGCAGCGGCGAATCGCTGACATCGGTTTTCGGACGGCTTTTCCGTCGGAAGCTCTATCGCTATGGCGTCGTGGCACAGTTCTTCTACGTCGGGGCGCAAACCTGCATGTGGTCGTTCACAATCCGTGAGGTCATGGCCGAGACCGGCGTGCGCGAGGCGGCAGCCTCCGACGTGTTTCTGTGCTCGATAATAGCCTTCACCGCATTCCGCTTTCTCTTTACCGCGTTGATGAAACGCTACAGTCCTGTCAGGCTGATGGCGATTGCTGCTGTCGGAGCCTTGGCCGCTGTCTGTGCCATCATATTCGGCTCAGGCATTACTGTGCTCGTGGCGCTGGTGCTCACTTCGGCCTGCATGAGCCTTATGTTCCCGACCATCTACGGCATCGCACTCGAGGACATTCACGGTTCGGAGACTCAGTTTGCCGCCTCCGGACTGATTATGTCTATTATCGGCGGCGCTCTGATTACACCCCTGCAAGGGCGGCTTAGCGACATAACCGGCAACATTTCCCTGTCGTTCATTGTGCCTGCAATATGTTTTGGCGTTGTATTAACCTATGCAATCTATGTCATCAATGAGTCTTCAAAAAGCAGATGAACCTCAGCGGCGCCCGCGCGTGTTTGTCAGCGGGTGTTACGACATGCTCCATTCGGGTCATGTGGCCTTTTTCAAATCAGCGTCGGCCTACGGCGACCTGTATGTCGGCATCGGGTCTGACGCCACGATCGAGCAGATTAAGAGCCGCAAAACCGTCTATAGTGAAAAAGAACGCCTGTATATGGTGAAGTCCATACGCTATGTAACGGACGCTTTTATCAACAGTGGCTCGGGAATGATGGATTTTGTTGATACGGTCGACAAAGTGAAGCCCGATATTTTCATTGTGAACAGCGACGGCGGCTCTGACGCCAAACGCCGTTTCTGTGAGGAGCGGGGCATCAGATACATTGAACTGCAACGCACCCCCGACGAGAATCTCACGGCGCGCTCAACGACAGCGCTGCGCACTAACGTTGGGTCCGGATTGCCTTACAGACTCGATTTGGCCGGCACATGGATTGACCAGCCATATGTTAGCTGCCATCACTCCGGGTGGGCCTTGACCGTGTCGCTTGAACCGACCGAAGAGTTTATGGAACGTTGTGGCATGTCTACGTCAACGCGAAATGCCGCGCGCAAGATATGGCCCTATGAGTTGCCCGACTATAACGAAGAGATGCTTGCGCGGCTGCTTTTCTGTTTTGAAAACGACCCCGAGCAGGACAAAGGACATATCAGCGGCGCTCAAGATGCCATTGGCATCTGCATGTCGGGCCTGAACCGCCATTATTATGACAAGGGTTATTGGCCTGTCAGCATTGAACGCTGTGCCGACGAGGAGATTCTGACGTGGCTCGAAAGCCATTTGTGCGTAGTGCCGACTTTTCCACGCCGTCCGGGCTATTCGGTTGTCGAAGGCAAGGATATCACAGCCGAGAAGGTGGCGCGGCTTGCCGATGCGGCCGATAGATGTTGGGCGGCCATTATGGACCGAAATCTGGCGGCGTTTGCCAAGGCGTTTAACGATTCGTTTCAGGCCCAGGTAGCGATGTTCCCGGCAATGATTGCCGACGGACTTCAGGAGTTCATAGACAGGTATTCCAAGTGTTCGCTGGCTCATAAACTGAGCGGCGCGGGTGGCGGCGGCTATCTTGCGCTGGTCATCGACGGTCCGCTGCCTGAGGGCGCGCATCCGATTAAAATCAGGCGTTAAACTATTTAACACTCCGCTAACTGACAAACAATCGCTATTATTTGTTTAATAATCGTAATGATAAAGATAGGAAAATATAACCGCCTGAAAGTGGCGCGTCTGACCGACTTCGGCGCATATCTCGATGGCGGCAACGGAGTCGAGGTCCTGATTCCGGCAAGGTATCTCGAAACGGTGCCCGAAGAGGGTACGGAACTCGACGTGTTTGTTTATACCGACTCTGAAGACCGCCTGATTGCCACAACAGAGAAACCGCTGATTGAAGTGGGCCAATTCGCTTTCCTTCAGGTGGTTGACGTGAATAATAGAGTAGGGGCTTTTCTCGACTGGGGGCTTCAGAAAGATTTGCTGTGCCCGTTTAACGAACAGAGAGACAAGATGTTGCCGGGCGGCATATACTGCGTCTACGCATATCTTGACGATGCCACGAAGCGAGTCGTCGCTTCGTCAAAAATCGAGAAATTTCTCGGCAATGTATATCCGGACTACAGGCCGCATCAGCGGGTCGAAGCTCTGATTTACAAGCGTTCTGAAATCGGCTATATGGCCATCGTGGACAATCTGCATCACGGCATGATATATGTAGACGAAATGATTCAGCACCCTGAAATCGGCACTAAAGTTACGGCTTATGTGAAGAAGGTGCGGGACGACGGAAAGCTCGATCTGACGCTCAAGGACACGAACGGTCGTCGGGCTCATTCAACCGGCGATGCCATTCTTGAAAAGATGCGGGCAAACGGCGGCGTCTTGAAAATCACCGACAAGTCGTCGCCCGAAGAAATCGCCTCTGAATTCGGCTGCAGCAAGAAAGATTTCAAGAAAGCTGTCGGCTTTTTATATAAGGAGAGAAAAATCACGATTGACTCGGCCGAGTTAAGGCTTGCCGGCAGGCGCAAATAAATTGCCCATAATATATATTATGTAAACTTGCGCTTTATTCTTCCAATATATTCGCCCCGATTCAGACAATCTCGAATAAAATAGCTAACTTTGCACATAAAATAAACTCATAACCGGTTCTATGGATAACAAGATGATTACGCGTGCGGCCGACAATGCCCGAGTGCTGATAGCCGCAATGGTTGAAAAAGCTAAATCCGGCCACCCCGGCGGCGCCATGGGCGGCGCGGACTTTACGACCGCACTGTTTGGAAATCAGATAATCTATGACCCTGAAAATCCGCGCTGGATAGCGCGCGACCGCTTCTTCCTCGACCCCGGCCACATGTCGCCGATGCTCTACAGCATACTGGCGCTTTGCGGCCGCTACTCCATGGAGGAGCTTCAGGAATTCCGCCAATGGGGTTCGGTTACGCCCGGCCACCCCGAACTTGACGTTGACCGCGGCGTCGAGAACTCGTCGGGTCCGCTTGGCCAGGGTCATGTTATGGCCGTTGGCTGCGCAATAGCCGAGCGCATGCTCGTTGCCCAGTTCGGTGAAATCGTGGCACACAAGACATATGCCTATATTTCAGACGGCGGCATTCAGGAAGAGATTTCGCAAGGCGCCGGCCGCATTGCCGGCTATCTTGGCTTGCACAATCTCATAATGTTCTACGACGCCAATGACGTTCAGCTCTCGACTAAGGTCGACGCAGTAACCGACGAAGATACTGCCGCTAAATACCGCGCCTGGAACTGGAATGTGCTAACCATCGACGGCTCTGATCCTGAGGCGCTTAACGGAGCCCTTGAAACCGCCCGTGCCGAACAGCAGCGCCCTACCCTCATCATCGGCAAGACCATCATGGCCAAAGATGTCGTTGCAACCGACGGGTCGTCGCTTGAAGGCGCCGTGAGCACTCATGGTCAGCCACTTAGCAAGGCCGGCGCAGATGTGCCGGCAACCATAAAGAAACTTGGAGGCAACCCTGAACATCCGTTCGAGATCTGGGACGATGTGGCCGCAGCCTTTGAAGAGCGCCGCAAAGAATTGGTTGCAATCACGGCGCAGCGCCACGAGGCCGAAAAGGCATGGGCCGCCGCAAACCCCGAACTTGCGCGTAAGCTCGAAGATTATATTGCCGGCAAACTGCCTGCAATCGACTGGGACAGCATTGTCGTGAAGCCCGGTTCGGCCAGCCGCAACGCCTCGGCTGCCGTGTTGAGCGAACTTGCCGACAAAATCGGCAATATGATGGTCAGCTCGGCCGACCTTTGCAACAGCGACAAGACCGACGGTTTCTTGAAGCGCACCCGCACGATTACGCCCGGCGACTTTGGCGGCCGCTTCCTTCAGAGCGGTGTCGCCGAACTGACAATGGCCTCGATTTGCAACGGCGTGGCTCTTCACGGCGGCATGCTTGCGGCTTGCGGCACGTTCTTCGTCTTCTCTGATTACATCAAACCCGCCATGCGCATGTCCGCGCTGATGGGACTCCCCGTAAAATATGTCTTCAGCCATGACGCCTTCCGTGTCGGCGAAGACGGCCCGACCCACCAGCCCGTCGAGCATGAAGCTCAGGTGCGCCTGCTCGAGCAGATGGATAATCTCGAGGGGCATGCCAGCATTCTGGTAATGCGTCCGGCTGATTCGGCAGAGACCATAGCCTGCTGGTCAATGGCAATGGAAAACACTCAGTCGCCTTCAGTGCTGATTCTGTCGCGCCAGGATCTGCATGACATTCCCGCCATGAACGGCAACCGCATGGTCGAAGCCCATGCTGCACGCCACGGCGGCTACCTCGTGAAGAAGTGCGAGGCCCAACCTGATGTTACGCTCGTTGCCAACGGCTCGGAAGTGTCGTTGCTTATTGACGTCGCTGCCGCCCTCGAAGCCAAGGGCGTTCACGCCAACGTGGCCTCAGTGCCCTCAATCGGCCTGTTTGAGCGTCAGACGCTCGAATATAAGGAATCTGTCCTCCCTACCGGCGGCACGCGCTTCGGCCTGACCGCAGGACTCCCGTCGGTGCTCTACCCTCTCATGCTCGATGCCGGCAAGTGGCAGGTTTACGGTCTGGAACGTTTCGGCGCTTCGGCCCCCTACAAAGTGCTCGACGAAAAATTCGGCTATACGACCGACAATATTACCGCCCGCGTCCTGAAGATGCTCGGCAATGAGAAATGACATAAAAGCACGCCCCGAAGTCCGATTGAGCAGACTTCGGGGCGTGCTTTTATGTCATTTCTCATTGCCGAACTGCATCGGGCGGATTTTCTCCTGCAGAGATTGGAAGACAATAAACAATACGGGCACAAAGAAGAGCAATGCCGGCGCGCCGACCAGCAGGCCGCCTACCACACCGGAACCGAGCGAGCTGTTGCCGTTGGCGCCCGCACCCGAAGAGAACATTAGCGGCAGCAGGCCGAATATCATTGCAAGCACTGTCATCAATATCGGACGGAAACGCGCCTTGGCAGCGCCTACGGCCGACCGGATAAGCGACATGCCGGCCTTGCGCCGGTCAACGGCATAACCTGTTACGAGAATTGCCGTCTTCGCCAGGAGGCCGATGAGCATGATTAGGCCTGTCTGAAGATAGATGTTGTTTTCAAGTCCCATCAGCTTGGCAAACATGAAGCTGCCCATCAGACCGAACGGCACTGAAAGCAACACCGAGAACGGCACGAGGAAACTCTCATAAAGACCGCATAGAATCAGATAGACGAACACGAAGCAGATAACGAAGATCAGCACTGTGTTGTCGGTGGTCTCGCTCTCTTCGCGCGAAATACCTGAGAATTCAAATGCGTAGCCGTCGGGAAGCACTTTGTCGGCGGTTTCACGCACTGCGCGTATGGCGTCGCCCGAGCTGTAGCCCGGCGCCGCCTCGCCGTTTATGCCCATCGAACTGTAAAGGTTGAAACGGCTGACGGATTCGGGTCCGTAATCTTTTGTAATGGAGACAAAAGTGCTGAGAGGCGCCATGCCGCCTGCGGTGCGCGTCATGATGCGGTCAAGCGATTCGATGTCCACTCGATAGTCCGGCGAGGCCTGAATCATGACCCTATATAGCTTCGAGAATCGATTGAAGTTTGACACGTATGCGCCACTGTAATAGCCCGCAAGTGTTTCAAGAACGGCGTCGGCAGTCGTGCCTGCCCTTTCGCATTTTACGGCATCGACCTCTACGGCATATTGCGGGAAAGCGATATTGAATGTAGAGTAAGCGGCCGATATTTCCGGGCGTTCGGTCAGCGCGCCGATCAACCTCTGCCCTACCGAATAAAGCGAATCCGGACGTCCGCCGGTCAGGTCCTGAAGATTGATTTCAAAACCGCTGCTCACACCGTAGCCGTCAATTAGCGGGGGCAAAAACGCGAACAAAGTAACGTCGGGAATTTCCATGCCGATTGCGTTGATTTTGTCGACAACGCTTTGCGCGTCGCTTCCGTCGGCCTTTCGGTCGGCCCAGTTGCGCAGCTTGATAATTAGCATTCCGCTCGACGGACCCGCGCCTCCGATGAGGCCGTAACCGGCAGTTTCACTGTAGAACTCGATTTCCGGAATGCTGTCGATGCGTTGTTCAATCTGTTGCAGAATTTCATTTGTGCGCGCCAACGACGAGCCCGGAGGCGTGGTTATATTGACCATGATTGAGCCTGTGTCTTCGTCGGGAACGAGTCCGGTCTTGGTCGTATTCATGAAAAATACCAGCAGCCCGACTGCACCGGCGAGCGCTTCCCACATGACGGGCTTACGGCGAATGAAAAATATGACGCCATGCACATAACGCTCGGTCAGTTGGCCGAAGGCGGCGTTGAATCCGTTGCGGTATCTTTCGGTAAGGCTGCAGCGACGATGTTGCCCTGTGGCGGCATCAGAGTCTTGAGGTTTGAGCATAATTGCACACAACGCCGGCGACAGCGTCAGGGCGTTAATGGCGGAGATTCCAACAGCCGCGGCCATTGTCAGACCGAACTGGGTGTAAAATGTGCCTGAAGTGCCGCCCATCATGGCGACAGGCAAGAAAACGGCCATGAAGACCAGTGTTGTCGTTATGATGGCGGAGGTGATGCTTTTCATTGCATCGTTCGTGGCCATGAACGGCGAACGATAGCCGGCGTCGAAACGAGCCTCGACCGCTTCGACCACGATGATTGCATCGTCCACAACTATGCCGATTGCCAGCACGAGGGCAAAAAGCGTGAGCAAGTTGATGCTGAAGCCAAGCAGGGACATGACAATGAACGTGCCGACAAGCGACACGACTATGGAGATTGCCGGAATAATCACCGCCCTGACGCTCTGCAAAAAGATGAAAACGATGAGCACGACCAGGACGAAAGCCTCGAAAAGAGTCTTCACTACCTGATGCATCGAAGCGTCCAGAAAGTCTTTTGTCGAGAAAACATCGCCGAACTCCACTCCCGGCGGCAAATCGTCAGCCATTCGTGCGACTTCCCTGTCAATTGCGTTGACGACCTCGTTTGCGTTCGAACCGGCAGTCTGATAAATCATCAGCAGCGCGCCGGGGTGGCCGTTGGTCTGGCTGCGGTAGTTGTAGGCCTCGTCGCCAAGCTCGATGTCGGCGACTTCGCTCAGGCGCAAAACGGTACCCGAAGGCAGCGCCCTGATGACGATGTCGCCGAACTCTTCGGGTGTCGACAAGCGTCCGCGGTATTTCATTGTATATTGGAAAACGCCTTCATAGTTCTCGCCGAACGAGCCTGTTGCCGACTCGATGTTCTGTGCGGCAAGTGCCGCCGAGATATCAGACGGCACCAGTCCGTATTGGCCCATAACGTCGGGTTTTAGCCAGATGCGCATGCTGTAGTTCGAACCGAGCAATGTAACCGCACCTACTCCCGAAATGCGCTTTAGGCGCGGAACTACGTTAATTGACAGATAGTTGTTAAGAAACTGAGTGTCGAAGCTATTGTCGGGACTATATAGAGTTATGGCCTTCAACATCGACTTCTGCTGTTTGTTTGTCGTTACGCCGATTTTCGTAACCTCGGCAGGCAAGAGCCCCGATGCCGTCGAAACGCGGTTCTGCACGTTCACTGCGGCCATGTCAGGGTCGGTGCCTTGTTTGAAAAAAACGGTCAGGTAGGCATCGCCCGCGTTTGACGATGTCGAAGAGATGTAAGTCATGTTCTCCACACCGTTAATGGCCTCTTCGAGCGGCACGATTACGCTTTTCTCTACCGTTTCGGCATTGGCGCCGGGATATGATGTATAAACTTCGACCGTTGGCGGTGCGATGTCGGGAAATTGCTCTACCGGAAGCCCGGCGAGTGCGATGAGGCCGAGCAGCAAGATGGCTGTTGAGATGACTATTGAAAGAACAGGGCGTTCTATAAATGTTTTGACTGTCATGGCTGGTTGTCGCAGTTCGGATAAGGTGATAAATATTTGCGGGTGCAAAGTTAGGCCTGATTTGCGACATAGGCGGAACAAAAATGCCGACAATAAGGCGATTTTTCGAAACATCAAGCGCCCGTTTTACATATATTTTTGCTATTTTTGCAGTCAAATATCAAACTGATGGATAAAAAACCATATCAAATATCAGCCATATCCTCCCTTTCGGATTTTATCGGCAAACCGTTGCGCACTCCAGGTTGCATGATGCTCTACTGCCTGGAGGGACGAGCTGTCGTTGAATGCAACTTCCGAAGTATGGCATTCCGCAAAGGCGACGTAGTCATCGTGTTCTCGGACACGCTTTTTTCAATGATAAAAATCAGTCCCGGCTTCCGTGCGCGTTATTGCGAGCTATCGGCGGCTTTGACCGACGAAACTACTTTTAATTCCGGCGGTGCGTTTTTCGATTGGCTTTATGAACACCCTGTTTTCCATCTTGACCTTGCCCGGCGCAAGGAAATAGAAACGTGGTTTGCATCACTTGACTGGATAGAGTCAAACGTAGTCGAAAAATATAAAAGTTTAATGTTTCGCAACCATTGGCACAATTTTTTTCTCGGTCTCGAATCAGCTCTCAATCTGGACGACAATGAAGTCAAGTCAATCAGCTCGTATAGAACTATTTTCGACAGTTTCTGCAAATTGCTCAGCGAGAATTGCCGGATACGCCACGACGTGAAGTTCTATGCCGACCGCCTCTGCATAACGCCATGCTATCTGTCAAAAGTTACCAACCGCATATTCCGCGTGGCGCCGAAAGAGCTTATCGACAGACAGATAGTCATGGAAATCAAATCATTGTTGACCTCCACAGAAATGTCTGTAAAGGAAATTGCTACGCATTATAATTTTGAATCCTCCTCTTATCTCGGCCGATACTTTCGCCGGCATACCGGAATGACCCCGTCGGAATATCGGGCGGCACACTGCTGAAGCATTACAGACTGACGCCGGGTGAACAAAAGGCGGCCCGCGATTGTCGGAAGTATATAAACTTACGCAACTATTTGTTTATGTCATGACAATTGCAGGGATATATTTGATGGCGGCAGGCACGGAGACGGCAGCCGCAGAAGAGCTGGAACGCTTTATCGGCCACAGCGACGGCGCCTCTTATGCGATTTCGCGGTTTATAATGAATGTGGTCAACTGGCTGCTCGGAGTTTGCGGACTCGAGCACAACAACACGCTCGTTACCGTGTTGTATGCCGCCGTGGTTCTCGGCGTCGCCCTCATAGTCGGCAAGCTGGCTCAATGGGTCATCTTCAGGATTGTGCGCGAAATTGCCCGCCGGTGGGACTCGGACGTCTATCGCAGCCTCACCGACGTCAAGTTCTTTCACAAGATCTGCCGCATGATTCCGGCTCTGGTCTTTCTGTTGCTGATACGCTTCACTCTGTCGAACCACAACGCTTTGTCCGCAACCTTGACAAAAATCACGCTGATTTACATCATATGCGTGGCGGCGCTTGCGTTTTCGGCATTGGTCATGGCCATATGGCAGCACATAGATTTGCGCGAGAACAAGCGCAAACTGCCGCTGAAAGGACTGGCCCAGCTGGCCAAGGGCGCCGTGTGGATTGTCGCCGTCATTATTGTCGTTGCAATTCTCGTCGACAAATCGCCCGGCGCATTGCTGGCCGGTCTCGGAGCGTTTGCCGCAGTGCTGATGCTCGTGTTCAAGGACAGCATTCTCGGCCTCGTGGCCGGCGTGCAGCTGTCTGAAAACGACAGTCTGCATGTCGGCGACTGGATTCAGACCGGCAATGCCAACGGCACGGTAACCGAGGTCTCGCTCACGGCCGTCAAAGTTCTCAACTGGGACAAGACCACGACCACCGTGCCGCCCTACAGTCTGATCAGCTCCGGTTTTACCAATTACCGCAGCATGCAGGCAAGCCGGACGCGCCGCATATGCCGCAGCTACATGATTGACGCCGACAGCGTGCTGCCCGCGACCGACGAGATGCTTGACAGTATCAGGAAAGTGCCTTTCATGGACGAATACATCACTAAAAAGCTTGCGCAGAAAGCCGCAGGCAAGGTTGCCGACGTCGACAACCCCGACGGCCTCGTCGACGGCACAATCGACACCAATCTCGGCCTGTTCAGGGCATACATGAAGATGTGGCTCGATGCCAATCCGCACATCTCCCACACCAGCGACTGCTTCGTGTCGACATTGCCGCAGACATCGGGCGGCATTCCGTTTCAGGTCTACTGTTTCACCGACACCTCCGCCTGGTTTGCCTACGAGGCGATTCAAGACACCGTGTTCGAGCAGATTGCCGCCATGTTGCACTGTTTCATGCTCTACACCTTCGAGAATCCCTCAGGCCGCGACACGGTGATAGACGGCTATCTCAGCCCCGGCCGCGACATCAGCAACGTTTACGGCATTCCCCACCCCTTCTTCAAGGACGGCGCAGCCGCGGCACCGACTTCGACACGGAAAAACTGATTTGTTTGTGAAAATTCCAATTTTTATTTAACTTTGCAGGGTAAATATCACGCCTGCAATGAGTAGAAAGGTTTATTATCGTTACAATCAGCTGACTGATAGCTATGAGCGCGTCTACCCGTCGCGTCGTAGCCGATACCTTTCGGCCATAGTGAGATACGGCTCGGCCGTATGCCTGGCCATCGCGGCTTTCCTGGCCCTGAACGGTGTGGTTGACCTGCCGAAGGAGCGCCTGCTCCGCGCCGAAAACCGCGAGCTCAATGACCGCCTTGAGATGCTCGAGGCCCGCATGGAGCGCGCTCAGGCCGTCATGACCGACCTTGCCGACCGCGACAATAATTTTTATCGCGTCATGATGCAGGCCGACCCCATCAGCGATGCCAAACGCTATGCGGGGCTCGAGCGCTCAAACCTCGGCGCGATGAGCGACAACTCGCTCGCCTCGGCTCTGAACGACAAGATGGAGATGCTTGAGCGGGAAATAGTGGTTCAGAGCCGCAGTTTTGACGAGCTGCGCCAACTCGCCTCATGCCGCGCCGACCGTCTTGCCCACATTCCGGCCATTCAGCCGATTTCAGAGGCCAACCTGAAGCAGATGGCCAGCGGTTACGGCAGGCGCGTCGACCCGATATACGGCACCGTGAAGATGCACGAAGGCATGGACTTTACATGCAATATCGGCACTCCGGTCTACGCCACCGGCGACGGCACGGTGTGCTTTGCCGACTGGCACAGCGGCTACGGCAACTGCATCGACATTGACCACGGCTATAACTACCTGACGCGCTATGCGCATCTGTCGAAGATTTCCGTGCGCAACGGCCAGAGCGTCAAGCGCGGCGACCTTATCGGCCTCTCGGGTGATACGGGCAAATCCACAGGCCCGCATGTCCACTATGAGGTCAGGCTGAAAAACGTGCCGCAAAATCCGGTGAACTATTATTTCTATGACCTGACGCCTGACGAGTATGCCGCAATGATAGAACATGCCGAGAATGCCGGCCACGTTATGGACTGATTCTATGGAAGACCTTTCGAAAAAATATTATCGCATTCGCGAAGTCTGCGAACTCATAGGCGAGCCGGCCAGCACGCTGCGCTATTGGGAGAGTGTGTTTCCGCAGCTCAAAATCAAGCGCAACGACCATGGCACGCGCTATTATACTCCGGCCGACATCGACACCCTGCGCAAAATCAAATATCTGCTCACCGACCGCGGGCTGAAAATCGACGCCGCGGCCGAACAGATGCGCGTGGCCGTCG
This sequence comes from uncultured Porphyromonadaceae bacterium, assembly GCA_902495245.1. Lineage (GTDB taxonomy): Bacteria > Bacteroidota > Bacteroidia > Bacteroidales > Muribaculaceae > UBA3263. The sequence goes on along the minus strand of CABUWI010000001.1, from coordinate 103,770 downwards.
ATTCGGTGGGCGCACGCCAAAAGGCCATCGAGCGCCTGCTGACAATACGCGAGGCCCTCGTCGAGATGCGCGATGCCCTCCATAAATTCCGCTAACCTCAACCGTCGAAGAGTGCAATGAACGTAAGAATAGATTCAGAATGGAAAGAACGGCTCGGAGCCGTGTGGCAGTCGCCGCAGTTTAAGCAGCTCACCGATTTCGTGCGTCAGGAATACGGGTCTACCCTCGTTTTTCCGCCTGCCGGCTCGATATTCGCCGCATTCGATAATTGCCCCTTTTCGCAAGTGAAGGTCGTAATTATCGGTCAGGACCCCTATCATGGCGACGGTCAGGCAAACGGACTCGCATTTTCAGTTGCGCCTGGCATACCGATGCCTCCGTCGCTAATAAATATTTTCAAGGAGATTCAGAGCGATCTGGGCACGCCGTTCCCCGCCGACGGCGACTTGACCCGCTGGGCACGTCAGGGCGTGCTGCTGCTCAACAGTTCGCTCACGGTAAGGGCCCATTTGCCGGCCTCACATTCGCGCATCGGCTGGGAAATCGTAACCGATGCCGCCATCAGGGAACTGTCGGCCGGCCGCGAGCATCTGGTCTTTTTGCTGTGGGGCGCACACGCACAGCGCAAAGGCGAGCTGATTGACCGCTCGAAGCATCTGGTACTCACTGCGCCTCACCCTTCGCCTCTGAGTGCGTCGCGCGGCTTTTTCGGTTGCCGCCACTTCTCGAAAACCAATGAATATTTAAGTCATCACGGAATAGAAACTATAAAATGGTAACACTTCAGGAACGGCTCGACAACGCCGTGGCTTTACGCTCAAAAGGATATAACTGCGCCCAATGTGTGGCAATGACTTTCGACCCCGAACTTGAAATTCCGGCCGCCGGACTCGGCACGGGCATCGCCGCCACGGGTCATGTCTGCGGCTGCGTAACCGCTCTTTCAATGGTAACGTCGTCGCGCTCATACGGCGGTCCGGCCGACAAGCAGGCGCTCTACGCCCGTATCCGTCCGCTGATTGAGCGCTTCGCCGCCATGAACTGCGGCGACACCGACTGTCGCGACCTGCGCAAACCGGGCCGCAAGCCGTGCCTGGAGCTTATCAAGGATTCCGTTACGATTCTGCATGAGGCGGCTGATTAGCGACATATTATGTCTCTTGGCCGTCGCCGCCGTTCAGGCGCGCGACACGTCTACCGCAATTTTCAGCCCGTCGTTCAAGTCATTGCAGGTTCTTGACCCGGGCAACCGGCTCGGCACGCCGGTGATTCATGGCGGCAACGACGCGTCGAGACTGACATTCAGTTTCGACGAACTGGCCGAAGACAGCCGTTATCTGCGTTATCGGCTGGTGCACTGCGACAGCGACTGGCAACCGTCTGCAATCTCCGACATCGAGTATGCCAACGGCTTCAACGAGGGCGAGATTGACTCATTCGACCTCTCTGATCGCACGTTTGCCCACTATGTCCACTACTCTTTCACCCTGCCTAATGAACAGTTGCAGCCGCTGCTGTCAGGCAACTATCTCGTCGAGGTGTTTGACCGCGACGATCCGTCGACCACGCTCCTTCAAGCTCGTTTCATGGTAAGCGAGGACATTGCCCGCATCACGACGGCGGTAACGTCGCGCACCGACGCCGACTATAACGGACGCCATCAACAGCTGGCCGTTGACGTCGACCTCGAGGGCGCCAACGTAGACGACCCCTTCAACGACCTGAGGCTGGTTATTGTGCAGAACGGCCGCGACGCAGACCGCCACGTTGTGGAGAAGCCGCTGCGCACCGGCATGAAATCGGCAACCTACGAACATCAGCGTGAACTCATTTTTGACGGCGGCAGCGAATACCGGCGTTTCACCATTGCCAACGTGCGCTATCCGGGAATGGGAGTCGACCGCATCGACTATGACAACGCCGGCGGCCTGTATGAAGCGATGCTTGTCGAGGACGAACCGCGTCCGGCGGCCCGCTATCAGTTCGACAGCGACCAGAACGGGCGATATTTCGTTGACGAAATCAATGCTTCCGACCCCGACACGCAGGCCGACTATGTCGTTACATACTTCACGCTCAAGTCGCCCGACCTCGGACAGGATATTTTCATTGACGGCGACATGACGCTGCGCCGGCGCGACGAGAGTGCGCAGATGTATTATGACGAGACTCTCGGCGCATACATCAAGACCATGCTTTTGAAGCAAGGAATGTATAACTATCAATATGTAACTGCCGACGGCAAGACCGCCCCGGTTGAGGGCGACCACTATGAAACCGCCAATGAATATCTCGTTTTACTGTATCACTGCCCGCCGTCGGCGCGCTATCACCGTCTGATCGGTTCTGGGCTTGTCCATTCCGGAAGATGAAGACGCAAACAACAGAAGAAATCATGTTTCAGATTCAAGACACACTGGTCAGCCTTGACCTTGCCGAAGAATTTTTCTGCTGCGACCTGGAGGCCTGCAAAGGTGAATGCTGCATCGAAGGCGATGCCGGCGCGCCCGTAACCGACGCCGAATGTCGCGAAATCAGGCGAGCACTGCCGTTCATTGAAAAGGATATGGCTCCGCGCGCGCTCGAACTCGTGAAAGAACAGGGTGTGAGCTATATTGACGAAGAAGGCGACCTGGTAACCACAATTCTCGACGGCCGCGACTGTGCTTTTACCTGTTACGGCCCGGGCGGAGTGTGTCTGTGTGCGCTCGAGGCGGCTTTTCGTCGCGGCGAGACACAGTGGCGCAAGCCGTCAAGCTGCGCGCTCTATCCCGTGCGGCTGACAGAATATGAAAAATTCACCGCGGTGAATTATCACAAGTGGAACATCTGCAAGGCCGCCCGCGCCAAGGGACGGCGCGAGGGCATAAGGCTCTATCAGTTTCTGCGTGAGCCGCTGATCGAGCGGTTCGGCCGGGAATGGTATGACGAGCTTGCCCTCTGCTGCGAAACCTATCTTGCCGAAAAAGGCGTTTAGAGTTTCAGCTCCTTGCGCAGAAAGGGCGCCGTGGGCGAGTCGGAGGCTGCCACCAGCTCGGGCGTGCCTTCTGCCACAATTGTGCCGCCGGCGGCTCCGCCTTCGGGTCCCATGTCGATGATATGGTCGGCACACTTGATGACGTCGGTGTTGTGTTCGATGACCAGCACGGTGTTACCCTTGTCGACCAGACGGTTCAGAAGGGCCATGAGCGTCTTGATGTCCTCGAAGTGCAGACCTGTGGTCGGCTCGTCGAGAATGAAGAGGGTCTTGCCGGTGTCGCGCTTTGCAAGCTCGGTGGCCAGCTTGACGCGCTGGTTCTCGCCGCCCGACAGGGTGCTCGACGGCTGTCCGAGTTTGATGTAGCCGAGTCCGACCTCCTGGAGCACTGTCAGTTTCTTCAGAATGGCCGGGGTATTGGCAAAGAATTCCACCGCCTGATTTATCGTCATGTCAAGAATGTCGGCAATTGATTTGCCTTTGAACCGGACTTCAAGCGTCTCGCGGTTGTAGCGTTTGCCCGCGCACTCCTCGCATGGCACGAGCACATCGGGCAGAAAGTTCATTTCGATTGTCTTGTAGCCGTTGCCCTTGCAGTTTTCGCAGCGGCCACCCTTGACGTTAAACGAGAAGCGTCCGGGCTTGTAGCCGCGTATCTTGGCCTCGGGCAGATTCACGAACAGCGACCTGATGTCTGAAAAGACTCCGGTGTAAGTTGCCGGATTGCTGCGCGGAGTGCGTCCGAGCGGAGTCTGGTCTACGGTTACCACCTTGTCGATGTTGTCGATGCCGCGGATTTCCTTGTAAGGCAGCGGCTCCCGGTTCGACCGGTAGAATTTCTGACTCAGAATCGGCTGCAACGTGGCGCTGACCAGCGACGACTTGCCCGAGCCGCTGACACCGCACACGCACGTCAGAGTGCCCAGCGGCAGACGAAAGTCCACGCCCTTGAGGTTATGGCCGGTAGCACCTATGATTTCGAGCGCGAGGCCGTTGCCGGGGCGGCGAACGGCCGGAACGGCGATTTCAAGCGTGCCGTTCAGATAGTCGGCGGTCAGTGTGTCGCTTTTAAGCATGTCGGAGGGCGTGCCTTGAAACACGACTTCGCCGCCTTTGCGGCCTGCTTTGGGCCCGATGTCTACAATCCAGTCAGCTTCGAGCATCATGTCGCGGTCGTGCTCGACGACGATTACCGAATTCTGAGCGTCGCGCAGCCGCTTAAGCGAGGAGATGAGGCGCTCGTTGTCGCGCTGATGCAATCCGATTGAAGGCTCGTCGAGAATGTAGAGCACATTGACCAGTTCGGAGCCGATTTGCGTGGCCAGGCGGATACGCTGGCTTTCGCCGCCGCTAAGTGTGGCCGATGCACGGGCAAGCGACAGATAGCCCAATCCGACATCTTTGAGAAAACTGAGTCGCGTAGAAATTTCTTTCACAATTTCGGCGGCAATTGTCTGCTGCGGTTTGGTGAGATGGTCGTTGATGCGGCCAATCCACTCAATCAGCTGCAGAATGTCCATGCGGCAAAGGTCGGCAATGTTTTTGTCGCCGATAAAAAAGTTGCGGGCTTCGACGTTCAGCCTGTCGCCCCGGCATTCGGGGCATTCGACGCGCGAAAAGTATTGAGTGCTCCACTTCTTGCCCCCCTCGTCGGCATCATCGCCCTGCTGCATCTCGATGTAGCGCACAATGCCGTCGTAGGTACGGTAGAGGCTGCCCATATAGCCGCCGCCGACGTTGATGTCAAGTTTCTCCGAACTGCCGTAAAGAATTTCGTCGAGCAGTTCTTCGGGCATTTCGTCTACGGGAGTCTGAAGCGTGCAGCCCGACCTTTGACATAGCTGTTCGATCTGACGGAACACGATGGAGTCTTTCTTCTTGCCGAGCGGTTCGATTGCACCGGCCGCTATGCTCAGTTTGCGGTTCGGTATAATCTTGTCGATGTCAATCATGTTCACCTCGCCGATTCCCTTGCAGCGCGTGCATGCGCCCAGCGGCGAGTTGAACGAGAAATTATGAGGCGCAGGGTCGCGATAGCTGATGCCGTTTTCGGCGTCCATCAGCGTGCGCGAAAAGTGGGTGATTTCATTGTTGTTGTCGATGTCGCAGACCATCATCTGACCCTCACCGCGTTTCAGGGCGGTCTCGACGCTGTTGCGCAGGCGTGTGTCGTCTTCATTGCCGACCGGCATTTTGTCAACGACCAGCTCGATTGAGTGATTCTTATAGCGGTCTACCTTCATGCCCGGTGTCAGGTCCCGCAGATTGCCGTCGACGCGCACTTTGAGATAGCCTTTTTTCAGCATCTGTTCAAACAGTTCCTGATAGTGCCCTTTTCGGTTGCGCACCAGTGGGGCAAGAATCAGAACGCGCTTGCCGGCGAAGCGCTCGGTGATGAGCCGCACAATCTGGTCGCGGCTGAACTTCTGCATGGGTTTGCCCGAGATGTAGCTTCGGGCGGTGGCTACGCGCGCGTAGAGCAGGCGCAGGAAGTCATAGATTTCCGTGGTGGTGCCTATGGTCGAGCGCGGATTGCGGTTGACCGTTTTTTGCTCTATGGCAATTACCGGCGACAGACCGGTAATGCGGTCCACGTCAGGCCGTTCGAGCGAGCCGAGCATCTGACGTGCATAGCTTGAAAAGGTTTCGATATATCGCCGCTGCCCTTCGGCAAAAATGGTGTCGAATGCCAGCGATGACTTGCCCGAGCCGCTTAGCCCGGTGATGACGGTGAGCTTGCCGTGGGGAATCTCAACGTCGATATTTTTCAGATTATGGACCCGAGCACCGGTAACGACCAGGCTGTCGAGTTCATCGTTAATTTTCGTCTTCATCACATTATTATACGCATTCATGAGCGAATTTATTGCCGGTTTGAAAAAGTTTTCGTAATTTTGTAACAATAACGAATGCAATCATACCGTTGAAAACATTAGAAACTTAATTACGTTCAAACATATATGCAAGCACTTATACTGGCTGCAGGCATGGGTCGCCGACTTGGCGAGTTTACCGCCGATAACACCAAATGTATGCTTGAGGTCAACGGCATACGCCTGATTGACCGCATGCTGGGCCAGCTCGCTCGGCTTAACTTGTCGCGCATAGTGGTAGTTGTGGGCTATGAGGGCGCGAAGCTGAAAAAACATATAACGGAAAATCACCCCGAAGCCGATATCGTATTCGTAGAGAATCCGGTCTACGACAAGACCAACAATATCTATTCGCTCTGGCTGGCGCGCGACTTCATGGCGCGCGAGGACACGCTGCTGCTTGAATCTGACCTGATTCTTGACGATGCAGTGTTACAGGCGGCAATTTCCTGCCCCTACCCCAACTGCGCCCTCATCGCCAAGTATGAGACGTGGATGGACGGCACGATGGTGCGCATCGACGATGACAACAACATCGTGAACTTCATTCCGAAGAAAGCTTTCAAGTATGCCGACACCGACTCGTATTACAAGACGGTGAACGTCTACAAGTTTACCCGCGAGTTCATTGTCGACCACTATCTGCCCTTTCTCGACGCTTACATCAAGGTGCTGGGCGAGAATGAGTATTACGAGCAGGTTTTGCGCGTAATCACGCTGATTGACAAATGCGACTTCAAGGCACTGCCAATCACGGGCATGCACTGGTATGAGATTGACGACGTGCAGGACCTGCGCATCGCCGAGACCATCTTTGCAGAGCCTAAGGAGCGTCTGCGCAAGATGCAGCAGGCCTATGGCGGCTACTGGCGCTATGCCTCCGTGCTTGACTTCTGTTATCTGGTGAACCCCTACTTCCCCAAGCCGAAAATGATTGACGAGATGAAGGCCAACTTCGAGACGCTGCTGCGCGAATATCCGTCGGGCATGGGCGTGAACTCGCTGCTGGCAGGCAAGTATTTCGCAATCAGGCAGGACTATGTCTGTGTGGGCAACGGCGCCGCCGAGCTGATTAAGAGCCTTATGGAGGACAGCACTGGTCGTGTGGGTGTTACCTACCCCACTTTCGAGGAATATCCCAATCGTCTTGACGCCGAGCGCATTGTGCGCTTCATGCCCGGCAATGCCGATTTCAGCTATACTGCCGACGACCTCATGGAGTTTTTCGGCGACAAGGAGCTGTCGTGGCTGCTGATTGTCAATCCCGACAATCCCTCGGGCAATTTCATCGCCCTGCCCGACCTGCTGAGGCTGGTCAAGTGGTGCGCCGAAAAGGGCATACGTGCGGTTATCGACGAGTCGTTCGTCGACTTTTCGGAGGGCGGTGCTGCCAATACGCTGCTCGAAAACCGACTGCTATCGGAGAATCCGAACCTGTGCGTAATGAAGTCCATTTCGAAGAGCTATGGCGTTCCCGGGTTGCGTCTGGGCGTACTCGCATCGGCCGACACCGAGCTGATTGCCCGCATGAAAAAAGACGTCAGCATCTGGAACATCAACTCATTTGCCGAGTTCTACATGCAGATTTTCAACAAGTACGAACACGACTATGCCGACGCCTGCGCCAAGTTCCGCGCCGAGCGTGAGCTCTTTGCCTCCGAGCTGGCCGAGATTGAGTGGCTGCACGTCATTCCCTCGCAGGCAAACTATTTTCTCTGCGAACTCACCGACGGCAAAATCACGTCATACGACCTGACGCTGCGCCTGCTGACAGACCACAACATTCTCATAAAGGATTGCTCGGGCAAAAAAGGCTTCGGCACCGACGGCCGCCAATACGTCCGCATCGCCGTCCGCGACCGCAACGACAACCACAAACTTTTCACCGCCCTGAAATCAATCTGAATTAACACACAATTAGATAGATATGACATACGACGAGCTATCGTTCAGATTCAAACATAACAAATTTGCCAATAACTATTTACGCCCCGTGCTGCGGCCGATTGTGCGGGCGCTGATATGGCCCTTTGTCAACAAACGGCGAAAAAAAGAAAAAGAGGCGCGTCATAGCGACTTTCTTCACAACGGGCAGGATTTGTTGGCGCGGTTCAACTCTGCGATGAAAAACGCCGGTATCGATTATTGGCTCGATTTCGGAACGCTTCTCGGTGCTTATCGCGAACACGGGTTGATTAAGCACGATATGGATTTTGATGTCGGAGCTTTCTATGCCGACCGCAAGAATATTGAAAAGACGCTGCTTGATGCCGGATTCCGTCTCATTCGTCAACTTGAAGTTGTCGGTCGGCCGGAACTTGGGTTTGAGCAGACATACGAATATAAGGGCGTGCCTATAGATGTCTTTTACTACCATATTCACGCAGATGAAGCCACTATGCACTGCAACAGTTTCTCATGCTCGGCCAACGACTATCATCTTTTCCAAGTCAAGGAAATTACATTTCCCTACACCGGTTTTGCCAAGATGAAATTTCTGGGGGAAACCGTCAGCGTGCCTAAGGATTGCGTAGCCCATCTGAAAGTTCCCTACGGAGAAAACTTCATGACCCCGGACCCGCATTATGACTACAGAAAAACCTGTAAGTCCTTGCGCTGGATACCGATTGAAGAATACTTCGGCCGTAAAACGATAAACTTAGACTAAACAACGCCGATGAAGATACAGAATATTACAATAATTGGCGGAGGGGGCCAGTGCCACGCCATTGCTCCGTGGTTAGCCAAGCATGGATATGACGTGTCGATTCTGACTAACCGACCTGAAAAATGGTCGTCAGATTTCGGCTATACCATGCCTGACGGTTCGACAGGCATAGTGCGTCTGGCAAATATATCAGCCAATCCGGCAGATGTTATCCCGCATACAGATGTCGTATTTGTAACCGTACCCGGTTTTGTTATTGGCAAAGAGCTGGAGAGCATCAGGCCATATCTGAGAAAAGAGACATTCGTGGGCGGAGTCTTCGCCTCAAACGGTTTCTTTTTTGAGGCGTTGAAAGTTTTCGGCGACTCTCAGCCACTGTTCGGGTTCCAGCGTGTGCCCTTCATTGCCCGTGCTGCAGAATATGGCCGTGTCGGCAATATTCTCGGCACAAAGAGCAGTCTCGTTGTCGCGGTTGAGAACGCCTCGGCCGAGCAGACACACGAGTTTGTCAATTGGCTCGAAGAAGCGTTTGAAATTCCCGTTAATTTGCGCAGGCATTATCTTGAAGTGGCTATTTCAAACAGCAATCCTTTGCTGCATACCTCGCGACTCTATGCCATGTTGGCAGACCGTGGCGACAAGCCCTTTAGTTCAAACTTCGGCTTTTATTCGGGTTGGGACGACAAAGCGTCGGAACTCTACATCGCTATGGACCGCGAACTCCATGAACTCATAAACGTTTTGCCAGTTGACCATGACTGTTTGCCTACGGTGCTGGAATATTACGAACAGCCTGATGCTCAAGCACTCACGCGGAAAATATCGACGATTCCGGCATTTCAGGGTATATTGTCGCCACTGATTGAAACGCCCGACGGCTTTATGGCTGATTATTCGAGTCGATATTTTTCGGAAGACTTCGAGAACGGGTTGCGCAATTACGTAGAACTTGCCCGTAAATATGGCATCAGTTGTCCCGAAATGACCAAGGTGTACAACTGGGGGCACGACAAACTGATTCAAGCGCGTAAATAAAATGAGCGGCGAGTTAGGCAAGAAAGCTGTCAAGGGTGCCTTTTGGGCATCTGTTGACAAGATCAGTTCGATGGTGATTCAATTCGCTGTCAATCTGATTCTTGCCCGCCTGCTTCTGCCTGACGATTTCGGCGCTATCGGGCTGCTGACGATTTTTATAGTCGTCTCCGGCACGTTGGTTGACGGCGGTTTTGCCTCGGCCCTCATTCAGAAAAAAGATGCCACTCAGACCGATTTCTCAACAGTTTTTTTCTGGAATCTCGGCCTGTCGACGTTTCTTTATGTCATTTTGTTTGTCGCAGCGCCATGGATAGCTGATTTCTATCACATACCGTTGCTGTGCAATATTCTGCGAGTGCTTGGCCTTTCGCTTATTATCAACGCATTCAGACTGATTCCCATCAACAAGCTGACCAAGGAATTGGCGTTCAAGAAGCTGGCTCTCATACACCTCACAACCTATATCGCATCAGCCGCACTTGCCATTTACATGGCATATCGCGGAGCGGGCGCATGGAGTCTCGTGGCCTTCACTTTGGCTCAAGGAGGTTTGTCAGGCATCTTATTCTGGCTATTTTCCGACTGGCGCCCTACATTGGAGTTTTCCTGGCCGTCGTTCAAGCGTCTTTTCTCGTTCGGCGGATATATTCTGGCGGCAAACGTATTGCAGCAGATAAGCCAGAACGTGCAGGGGCTGATTATCGGACGAAAATTCTCGTCGACTCAGATGGGCTACTATTCGCAGGCACAGAAACTCGACTCGGTGTTTTCTTATTCCGTTCCGCAAGTTATCGTGTCGGTGATGTATCCGGTCTATTCACAGATTCAGGACGACCTCGAGCGTCTGCGCTCCGTTCTTGCAATGAATCTGCGGGTGATATCATATCTGATATTCCCCATGCTGGCGCTCCTGGCTTTTATGGCCGAGCCGCTGATTACCGGGCTCTACGGCGACAAGTGGCTGCCGTCTGTTCCCTATTTCCGCATTTTCTGTGTAGGCGGCATCTTTGTCTGTCTCCAGAATCTCAATTTCTATGCGGTGGCTTCTGTGGGCAAAAGCCGGCAACTCTTTTTGTGGAGTCTGTATAAATGGAGCTGTCTGCTTGCATTTCTGCTCATAGGCATGCAGTTCGGCATGTATGGAATTTTATGGGGTGTGGTCCTGAGTCAGTTCAATATATTCTGCGTGAATGCGTGGCTGGCGTCGCGTCATGTCGGGCTTACCGTCGTCGCGCAGTTATTCATCGTGCTTCGCGCTGCATGTTTTGTGGGCTTATGCATGCTTCCGGTCATTGGATTGCGACTCATGTTTGATGTGCATACGTTTATTTGCGGAGCTGTCTTCATTATAAATTATGTCATTGTTTCGTTGACGTTAAGGCCGCAACCGTTCAAGGAGGCAGTGGAAGTGATATCGAAATTTATCCATAAATAAATTGCAGGCAGGAATATGAAAATTTTATATTGTTTAACCGCAACCTGCAATTCGGGTGGAACAGAGAAAATAGTCATAGCAAAGGCCAATGAGCTGGCAAAACGAGGCCACAAGGTTGTTATCGCAACTACTGAGCAGAACGGAAAACCGGACTTTTTTGCCCTATCGCCTGCAGTTGAGCGTGTAGATTTCGACGTTAATTATATGACACCTGAATGCGGCACCTTTATCAGGCGCAAGTATCAAAGACAATGCAAAAAGGCATTGCATAAACGTTTGCTGTCGGAGTTGCTCGAACGATGCAAGTTCGATATTGTCATCTCCACTTTCGGCAATGAAATGAATTTTTTGCCGACAATGACTGATGGCAGCAAGAAGATCTTGGAAATTCACACTACCCGCGATTTTCGCATTCATAACAGACGTGGCGGTCTTATGGGATTGTACGACCGGTGGCTTACGGTAAAAGATGGCATAACCGCCAATCGTTTCGATGCATTCGTATGTCTGACAAATCGTGATGCCCGAAACTGGCGGGGAGTCAAGAATCTGCGCGTCATACCGAACCCGGCCTGCGCTGTATTTGCAGTGCCGTCTCCACTTGTGGCAAAACGCATAACGGCCGCGGGACGTCTAAGCCGTGAAAAGGGCTATGAACGTATGATTGCGGCATGGACATTAGTTCATCAAACGCACCCTGACTGGCGTCTTGACATCTTCGGAAGCGGTCCGTTGCACAAGGAGTTGTCTCGGTTAATTCAACTGACAGGAAATGCTGAGACTATTACCATTCACGCGCCGGTTGCCGATATTATGGCAGAATATCGTGCAGGCTCTGCGTTGGCGCTTACCTCCCGTTACGAGGGGTTACCGATGGTCTTGCTCGAAGGACTGAGTTGCGGGCTGCCGCTCGTTGCGTTTGACATTGACTGTGGACCAAGCGACCTTATAGATGACGGCAAAAACGGCTTTCTGATTCCCGATGGTGATATCGAAGGATTTGCAGAAGCGATTTGCCGTTTGATTGAATCGGAGGAGATGCGTCAAAAAATGGGCGCCGCCTCATTGGCAAAGGCGGCGCAGTTCAGTAGGGATAAAATTATCGACAAGTGGGAGGAGCTGTTTCAGCGCGTCCAGTTGGAGTCGTAGGTCTGAGGCTTGAGTTTCGAACGTTTGAGGCTGTCGGGCGTCGGGATTCTGACGTAATATGTCTTGCATGATTTGTTCGTGAGCTTTTTGTCGCGAATCCAGGGGTTGTATTCGCGCAGCGTGGCGTAGTCTATGCCGCGCTCGCGCGCCCATACGGGCCAGTCTTCAACTGTGCCGCTGACCTGTTCGACCGTGTAGCGGTGAGGCTGATAGAGCTGCTTGTCGGTGAGCACAAAGCCGAAACGCTTCGGGTTCTGCATTATCAGCTTCATGGCCATCATGCGCAGCGGATAGCGGCGCGTTTCGTCGACGAGCCAAAGGTCGAGAGCCGAGTCGACCATCTGGGCGTCAAGTTCCTTGCTGATGCGCGCAGTGCCTCCGTTATAGCTTGCGGCCACTGATTCCCAGTTGCCATACTTGGCATAGGCATTTTTGATGTACCGGCATGCGGCCGCCGTCTCCTTTTCAACGTCGTAGCGTTCGTCGACCTCGTCATTTACTTCGAGGCCATATTGCTTCGCGGTGGCCGGCATGAACTGCCATATGCCGGCCGCACCTGCCCCTGAGCGCGCAATCGGGTTCAGGTAGCTTTCGATACACGCAAGATATGCATAATCCTTGTCCACACCGTTAGCTTCGAGAATAGGCACGATGACCGGAAAGTAGCGGTTGGCGCGTTTGATGGTGAGAAGCGTATTGCCGTGGGTATAGACCATCGACGTGAGCTCACGGTCGAGGCGTTCGTAAAGGTCTACGTCGTCAAGACTCATCTTTTCGCCCGCAAACGTCATGGACTGCGGTACGGTAGGATTCATGACCGGCGGATATTGCATGTTTGGAGTAACCGCCTGACAAATGGCCGACGACGCCAGAATCAACGCGGAAAGGATATATTTTTTCATATAAAATCAGTCTTTAGGAGCAAAAAGCGGTTCGCGCTCGTTTTTGTGGAAATAAGCCGACAGTGTGGCTATGAATTTTGAGATTTGGCCGATGGCCGTTGCGGTTTCGTTTGAGATTTCTTTGCTCTGAAGGCGAAGCAGCAACATGCCGTAGAGCGCGGTAAAGCAGGTTTCGATTTCGCCTTCGGCTGCCTCGCCCGCCCGCGCGCGCAAATCAACTATATATGGCAAAGTGCGGTAAAACAACGCCGAGTATTCGCTGAAACGCGGATCTTGCAGCAGGGCGCGATGAAGTTCGACAAGTTCGTTCATGACATTGCGGTTCATCTGCAGGTGTCCGCTCTTTTCTATGCCTTCGCGGCGCATCATGTCGATGAGCGATTCATACCACTCAGTCATTTCCTTGCGCTGCGCTTCGCTCAGCCCGTTGAACCGGTCAATCACATTGGCCTTGATTTTATCCAAATCGAGGTTGTTTGCGCGAATCATGTCTTCAATCTGCCACATGTAAAGCAGATATTCCGCCACGTTTTCTTTGCGTTTTTGAGAAGCTATATACATTGTTTTCAGTTATTCTTGTGTTGTGGTTATAACATCTTTACGGTGCTTGTCATCTACAAATTTACGTATAAAAATGCGGTTGCGTCGTCCAATTTAACAAATATTAACCTCAAAATTGCCGTTTTTGCAAAAAAATTGCGCTATTGCTTTGTTTTTCCGAAATTTAAGTTTAACTTTGCAAAAACATTTTTTAATTATTCACACTAATATTCACACAATGAACAAGACTGAACTCGTAAATGCTATCGCAGAAAAAGCAGGTCTAAGCAAAGTTGACGCCAAGAACGCACTTGACGCAACCATCGACGCAATCAGCGAAGCTCTCGCCAACAATGACAAAATCGCCCTCATCGGCTTCGGCACGTTCGCCGTTCAGGAAAAGGCAGCTCGTCAGGGCATCAACCCCCGCACCAAGGAAAAAGTTGAAATTGCAGCCCGCAAGGTAGTCAAGTTCAAAGCAGGTGCTGAACTCGCCGCTAAAGTAAAATAATCAGGCACCAGCCTATAGATTTTGCAAGGCCGGACGCTTCAAAGGGCGCCCGGCCGATTATTTGCAATTATGACCGAATTTCAGTAATTTTGCACTGATAATTTAACCAGTTTTACACTTACAGATTGCCATAAATGAAAAGACAAGTCATTTTGCTGGCCGCAGGCCTGACACTTGGCGTCGCGGCCGTCTATACGTTTGCCAAAGACTCTATGCCAACAATCAACCGTAACAATCCGCTGCTTCGGCCTTATCAGACCGAATTTGACATTCCGCCGTTCGACCTGATTCAGGTCAGCGACTACATGCCCGCCCTTGAAGAAGCTATCAAAACCAACAAGGCCGAAGTCAATGCCATAATCGAGAACAGCGAAGCTCCGACTTTTGAAAACACTATTCTCGCCCTCGACCGCAGCGGCGCTGACCTTGAGCGCATCGTGATGCTTTTTTCGGGCCTCGACGAAGCGTTGAACTCGCCCGAGATGGTTGAGGTTGCCGAGAAGTTCTATCCCGCCGTGCAGCAATGGAGCGACGAGATGTCGATGAACCCCGCGCTGTTTTCGCGCATTAAAGCCGTTTATGACAACCGCGCGAACATCGGCCTCGACAAGTCGCAGGTGAGAATGGTTGAGAAAAGCTATCGCGATGCCGTGCGCAACGGCGCGATGCTTTCAGATGCCGCCAAAGATTCTCTGAAGATTATCAACGGCCGTCTGACCGACCTGTTTCTGCAGTTTAACAAGAACCTGCTCGCAGCCACCAACGATTTCGTAATAACCACGACCGACACCGCGCGTCTTGCCGGTCTGCCTCAGGGCGTGATTGCTGCGGCCGCCGAAGCGGCAAAGGAGCGTGAACTGCCTGACGGCACCTATGCCTTCACCCTTCACGGCCCGAGCCGTCTGCCCGTGTTGCAGTATGCGGCCGACCGCTCGCTGAGAAAAGAGATTTATGAGGGCTATACCTCGCTGGCATCGTCGGGCAAATATGACAATTCGGCCGTAATCAACGACATTGTCCGCGCCCGCACAGCCAAGGCACGCCTGCTCGGCTATCCCGATTTCGCCTCCTATGCCACCGCCGACGTTATGGCAAAGACGCCCGAGGCTGCCATGGAACTGCTGAATCAGGTGTGGGTTGCCGCGCGTGCCCGTGTAAACGAAGAGGTTGCCGAGATGCAGACGCTGACCCCGGAGAAAATCATGCCGTGGGACTATGCATATTATGCCGAAAAACTGCGTCAGAAAAAATATGACCTCGATGAAGACGAACTGCGCCAGTATTTCGCGGTTGACAGCGTGCTGCAAGGCGTCTTCAAGATGGCCGGCACGCTCTACGGCGTGCAATTCACTGAACTGCCCGACGCGCCGAAATATCACCCCGAAGTCAAGGTCTATGACGTTACCGACATCAAGACCGGCGAACACGTGGCCGTGTTCATGAACGACTATTTCCCCCGCGCTTCCAAACGCCAGGGCGCATGGATGAGCGAGTTCAAGGGCTCGTATGTTGACGAGAACGGCAAGCGCGTCGCTCCCATCATCTATAACGTCGGCAACTTCACCCGTCCAACCCCAACCACTCCCGCTCTGCTTTCGATTGACGACGTAGAGACGCTCTTCCACGAATTCGGCCACGGACTGCACGGAATGCTGACGCGTGCTAAATATAAATCGCAGGCAGGCACTAACGTGGACCGCGATTTCGTGGAACTTCCGAGCCAGATCCACGAACACTGGGCTGTAGCTCCCGAAATGCTCAAGCAGTATGCCCATCACTGGAAGACCGGCGAGGTCATTCCCGACGAACTGATTGCAAAACTGCGCGCATCGCTTACCCACAATCAGGGATTCACCACCGGCGAGCTTGCCGCCGCTTCGATTCTTGACCTCGAATGGGGCAAGCTGAACCTCGGCGAGGGCGAATCGGTCGACGTGATGGATTTTGAACGGCAAGTCGCCAATAAGCTCGGCATGCCCGCCGAACTGCAGTTCCGCTATCGCTCTCCCTATTTCAAGCATGTGTTCGGCAGCGACGGATACGCTTCGGGCTATTACACCTATCTTTGGGCCGAGGTGCTCGACAGCGATGGCTTTGAACTCTTTGAAGAACGCGGCATCTTTGACCCCGAGACGGCAGCCTCGTTCAAGAAGAATGTTCTTGAAGCCGGAGGCTCGGACGACCCCATGGAGCTGTACATCAAGTTCCGCGGCCGCAAACCCGATGTCGACGCCCTTCTTCGCTCACGCGGACTGAAATAAACAATAAAGTATATCTAACGCTGAACGACCCGACGGTAGAAATGCCGCCGGGTCGTTTCATGCTCTAACTTAATATCAAAGCTCGAAAGCTGCGGAATAGCTGACCTCGCCGGCTGGAAGATGCGCGTCGTGAATCAATGGATAGACCATGTAGAAAGGTTCAGGCACGTCGAAAGGCGCCTTAATGCCGTAGAGTGATGCGCTCACGTAACCGGAACCGGAATAGTAGACCGGATTGCCCAATACGACGCTGCAGCTATATCCCAGTGAGCGGGCACATGAGTGAGCCTCTGCAATCAGCTTGCGCCCGATGCCCAAGCCGCGAAACCGTTCGCTCACCGCCAGCGGCGCCAATGCGACGGCTCCTGTGCTTCCGCCAATCTTAATTGATGTCATCATGAGATAACCGACTGTCCGGCCGCCGGACTCAGCCACGAGTGCGAGGTCGGGAATATATTCGGCAGACTTTCGCAGTCGGTCAACGAGTTCGTGTTCGGTGCCGTCTGAGCGTTCCGCTGTCAGAAATGCTGACCTTACAAGTTCCGAGATGTCAGCATAATCAGCCGGGCATTCTTTCCGTATAACCACCGTGTCAGTCATCTGTGCAAACCTATCAGAATTTTGAGGCGAGCAGCTCGGCCATGGCCTTACGGGCCGCCGACGGATTCGGCGCGTTGTTCACCATCATGGCTATAACGTGAGTGGGCTGCTTTGTCTCTGGATCAAGACGGTAACCGACATAGCACACGACGCCGGTCATGGAGCCGGACTTCAGCACGAAGTTGTCGGCTCCTTTCAGTCCTTTCATGAAACTGCGCACAGTGCCGTCAAGACCGACGCGGGCATACGAGCCTACATAATCGCCATTGCCGGCCATGGCGCGAAGCACCGAGCCAAGCTGGCGCGGCGAAATTGCGTTATGGCGGCTGAGGCCGCTGCCGTCGGCCAACCGGGCATTCTTCAGATTTATTCCCATGTCTGACAGCACGGCGCGCTCTTTGGCCAGCGCCTCCTTGCGGCTGCGTTCAGGCGCTAAAAGGCGCAGGGTAGCCTCAGCCATCTGATTGTCTGAACGAACCATGAGCGAGCGTGTAACATCGCGCAATGCCGGCGACATGTATTCGAGCAGTATCACCGTATCGCCACGGGCGCTGACGTTTTTGCGCCCGGCGGAGAAAATGCTGTCGACTTCGTTCAACAGCACTGCCGGCGGATCGGGCATCGAGCACTTGAGCGATGCGCGTTTCTGCTTGCGGCCAAGACGGCCGTAGACACGCAACTGTGCGCTGCCCGGAAAGCGCGTGGCATACAGGCCGGAACTGCCGCCCATCTGCTTCACTGTCAGACCGGGAATCTGCGGGACGGTGCGCATTGACGGCACTGAGAGAATGAAGACATTGTCCATATAGTTCAGCGGATAAAACCCCGCGCCGTCAGGCCCGGGAATATCCTCCAGTTCCCATGACGGCACCGGGCCGAGGTCAGGCCAAGCCGCCCCACCCTTCACTGTTTTGCCCTCAATGCGGGTGATGCCGCGCAGGGCGGCACCATCTTTCACAGCCTGCAAAAAGTCAGGTTGTTCCTTGCGGAACTGCACCGAACCCAGTGTCGGGTCGCCCGAGCCGGTAATGATGATGTTGCCGTGCATAAGGCCGTCGGCAACAGTTCCTGTAGCCGACACGGTGGTTTTCCAGCGATAATCGCCGCCACATTGTGCCAACGCAGCCGCGGTCGTTACTGACTTCATGACCGACGCCGGAGTGAACAATCGCTCTGAATTATATTCTACCAGCGGGCGAGACCCGTTGACCGGGGCTATATAGACGCCGATGAGTGCCTGATCGGCGCCTTCGAATGCGAGCGGACACTGCCCGAAAGCAATGTCCGTCGCAAACAGCGCCAAAGCGGCGCATAATATCAGTTTTCGCATTTACAGAAGTGAAACCGAACGTTTTACAAATTCACTTAGTTCTTTGCCTTTGAGCAGGCCTGAAGCGAGAAGGGCCAGGTCGATAATCTGACGCACAAGCGGCTGCTTGCCACCCCATTCGGCAGCTTTATCGGCCAATGCCTTGCGGCTGTCGCCCATGGCTTTTTGAGCGGCTTCGATTTCAGCCTTTTGTTCGTCAGTGGGTTTGTTTTCTTTCACTTCGGCATTGACGGCTTTGATTTTCGCGTCGGCCTCAGAGAGTGCGGCAAAATCCTTTTCGACATCTGCCCCGATTGCCTTGACGGCATCTTCCTTGATGCGGGCAACAAGCGGGTGCTCGGTGTTCACGACCAGATTGTAGCTGTCGGGCAACTGCGAATAGAAACTCATGCCGGGCTGCATGGCCGCCATCTCTTTCATTCGGCGCATATACTCGTTCTGAGTGATTGTGGCCGGCGAGTCGTTGCCAGGCAGCGCCTCGAACTGCACCATGAATTCGGCCTTTTCGACAGCGGGAATCTGCGAGCGGAAAAGCTCTGTCATCATGTCGAGAGTGGCGCCCTGAAGGTCGGTAGCTTTCTTGTCGCCTTTGACAATCAGATTGTCAATGATGTCAGAATCGACACGCACAAAGCGGCTGCCTTCGAGCTTGCTTTCAAGCAGCCCGACGAAGTGGGAATCAAGCTGGCCGTCCATGACGAGTACGTTATATCCCTTGGCCGTGGCGGCATTGATATAGGCGAACTGTGCGGTGGGGTCGGTGGTGTAGAGATAAACCAGCTGCTTGTCCTTATCGGTCTGCTCGGCTTCAATCAGCGTTTTATACTCGGGCAAAGTGTAATAACGGCCCTCGGTGTCTTTGAGCAGGCAGAAGCCCATGGCGGCGTCGCGGAACTTGTCGTCGGTCAGCATGCCGTATTCAATGAACACCTTGATGTCGTCCCACTTTTCTTCGAATTCCTTGCGGTCGGCCTTGAAAATATCTTCGAGGCGCTGCGATACCTTCTTGGTGATGTATCCCGAAATTTTCTTGACGGCCGTGTCGCTCTGCAGATAGCTGCGGCTGACGTTCAAAGGAATGTCGGGAGAATCGATAACGCCCTGCAGAAGCATCATGAATTCGGGCACGACGCCTTCAACCGAATCGGTTACGAACACCTGGTTGCAATAGAGCTGAATGCGGTTCTTGGTCAGCTCGAAATTGTTGTGAATCTTCGGGAAGTAGAGAATGCCTGTGAGGGTGAAGGGATAGTCCACGTTGAGGTGAATCCAGAACAGCGGGTCGTCCTGACCGGGATAGAGCTCGCGATAGAATTTCAGATAGTCTTCATCGGTCAGTTCCGAGGGCTTTTTGGTCCACGCCGGTTCGGTAGAGTTGATTATGTTGCCGTCAGTCTCGACAGGCACCGGAAGGAAGCGGCAATACTTGCGCAGCAGCAGATTGATGCGCGCCTGGTCAAGAAATTCCTTGCTTTCGTCGTCGATGTAAAGAATTATGTCAGTGCCGCGTTCGGTCTTGTCGCAGGGTTCGAGCACATAGGCCGGCGAGCCGTCGCACTCCCAGCGCACGGCCTGTGCGCCTTCGGTGTAGCTCAAGGTGCGAATCTCAACTTTTTTCGACACCATGAAGGCCGAATAGAAGCCGAGACCGAAGTGGCCGATAATGCCGTTGGCTGTATCTTTATATTTGTTGACGAACTCTTCGGCGCCCGAAAAGGCAATCTGGTTGATGTATTTCTCTACATCGTCGGCTGTCATGCCGATGCCGTGGTCGCTCACGGTAAGAGTGCCTGCCTCTTTGTCCACTTTAACGGTTACTTTCGTGTCGCCGAGCTCGCCTTTGAACTCGCCGAACGATGCGAGGGTCTTGAGCTTCTGGGTGGCGTCTATGGCGTTGCTGACAAGCTCGCGCAGAAAAATTTCATGGTCGCTGTAAAGGAATTTCTTTATGACGGGAAAGATATTTTCGGTTGTAACGCCGATATTGCCCGTTTTCTTTTCCATGTTGTCCATATCGTTTTGGCTATGTGTTGTATTTTGTTATAGTTTCTGACAATCCAATGTATCAAACAAAATGCCAGCAGATAAATTAACGCCATCGACGTTAAAATAGCTTAAAAATCTGTCAATTTGTCAGTCAGGACCGGAAAACGCCGAGACCGCCGAGAAAAATCAGCGCGATGCAGGCCGGAGCAATCCACCTGAGACAAAAAATAACGATGTTGACAACCGCACGCCGGGTTCCTGTCAGTTCGGCGTCGATGGCGCGCCGGCTCAACACCCACCCGACGTAGAGCGAAATCAGGAATCCGCCGGCAGGCAACAAGATGTTTGACGAAACGAAGTCAAAAAGGTCGAACATGGTCATGTCGAACAGTTTCACATTGGCGAGCGGTCCGAACGACAAGGCGCAAAGCGTGCCGAACACGACGGCGATAGCCGTGTTGAGTATCACGGCCTTTGAGCGCGTCATGTGCAACTCTTCGGTGAAATATGCTATGGAAATCTCGCTCATGGAGATGGTAGACGTCAGCGACGCCAACAGCAGCAAAAAGAAGAACAGCGCCGACCACATCATGCCGAGGTCCATGCCGTAAAAAATCGACGGCAGAACTTCAAACACGAGTTTCGGCCCCGCAGCAGGCGATTCGCCGAACGAAAAGACGGCCGGAAAAATCACCACTCCGGCGAGTATGGCAACCAGCGTGTCAAGTCCGGCAATCGTGGCAGCACTGCGAAGCAGTCGCGTTTCGCGGCTGAAATAGCTTGAATATGTTATCAGACAGCCAAGGCCGAGACTGAGCGAGAAGAATGCCTGACCCATGGCGCCAAGCCACGTCGACGGCGTCAGACGGCTGAAGTCAGGTTTGAACAGAAAGGTCAGCCCCTCTCGTGCGCCCGGAAGCAACAGAGAGTTCAGACAGAATATCAGCAAAATGACAAAAAGCAGAGGCATCAGCAGATTTGACATGCGCTCAATGCCTTTTTGCACCCCGCGACGCAAAATCAGATAATTCAGTGCCAGAAAACCGAGCGTCCAACCCACCGACTGCCACGACGAGGTGAAACTGTTGAACCCGTCGTGCAGCTCGGCCACGGTCGACGCACCGCCGAAGCCTCCGATTGACCTCACTATGTAGTCGGCAGTCCAGCCTGCCACGACACTGTAGAAGCTCAGAATCGTGAGCGAGGCCAATATGCCCATCGGACCGATTATGCGCCAGAACCGGCTGCCGGGCAACTGCTTGAACGCACCGTAGACGTTGGCGCGCGTGCTGCGGCCGATGATGAATTCAGCAGTTATGACGGGGATTCCGATAATCAGAATGAACAGACAGTAAATCAGCATGAACGCCCCGCCGCCGTGGACGCCGGCCTCGTAAGGGAAGCGCCACACGTTGCCAAGCCCGACGGCCGAACCGACCGTCGTGGCTATGACGCCTAAGCGTGTGGCAAAGCGTGGACGTTCAGGCTTCAATATTCGTCCCAGGATTTGATTTCGATGTCATCGAGCGTCATTGACGTGAATGCGGCAATAAACGCAGCGGCCAGGCGCGCGTTGGTCAGCAGCGGCACGTTCAGGTCAATGGCGGCGCGTCGAATCTTATAACCGTTGCTGAGCTCGGTGGGCGTCAGATTCTTCGGCACGTTGACAACCATGTCAATCTCCTTGTTGTGAAGCAGGTCGAGTGCCTGCGGCTGCATGTCGGGCTGTGAGGGCCAATAGACGCGGATTGCCGGAATGCCGTTGTCATTAAGGAACTGATGCGTTCCGCCGGTGGCGTAAATCTTGTATCCGTTATTATGGAGCAGATGGGCACTGTCAAGCATGTCGGCTTTCTGTTTGGGCGTGCCGGTTGAAAGCAGAACGCTCTTCTGCGGAATGCGCTGACCGACTGAGAGCATCGCCTTAAGCAGTGCCTCCGACGTATCATCGCCCATGCAGCCGACCTCGCCCGTGGAACTCATGTCCACACCGAGCACCGGGTCGGCGCCCTGCAGGCGCGAGAAACTGAACTGCGAAGCCTTGATGCCGACATAGTCGAGATCGAACGCGCTCTTTGAAGGCTTCTCCACCTCTTCGCCGAGCATGATGCGCGTGGCCAGGTCGATAAAATTGATTTTCAGCACTTTGCTTACGAACGGGAATGAACGCGACGCGCGCAGGTTACATTCAATCACCTTGATGTCGTTATTCTTAGCGAGGAACTGAATGTTAAACGGGCCGCTGATGTTCAGCGCCTTGGCAATCTTGGCCGACACTTTTTTCAGGCGGCGCATCGTCTCGACATAGAGTTTCTGAGGCGGGAACTGAATAGTGGCGTCGCCCGAGTGCACGCCGGCGAACTCAATATGCTCGCTGATGGCATAGGCTTTGATTTCGCCGTTCTGCGCAACTGCGTCCATTTCAATCTCCTTGGCATTCTGAATGAACTGGCTCACCACGACGGGGTGCTCCTTGCTGACGTTTGCGGCCAGACGCAGGAAGCGCTCCAGCTCTTCGGTGTTTGAGCAGACATTCATTGCCGCACCCGAAAGCACATAGCTGGGACGCACAAGAACCGGGAAGCCGACTTCGTCAATGAACTTGTGAATATCGTCCATCGAAGTCAGCTCTCGCCATGCCGGCTGGTCAACGCCGAGGTCATCGAGCATCTGCGAGAACTTGTGGCGGTCTTCGGCATTGTCGATGCTTGTGGCCGTCGTGCCCAGAATGTTTACTCCGAGAGCGTCGAGCTTCATGGCCAGATTGTTGGGAATCTGACCGCCTACGCTGAGAATCGTGCCGTGAGGTTCCTCGAGGTCAATGATATCCATTACGCGCTCGAATGTCAGTTCGTCGAAATAGAGGCGGTCGCACATATCATAGTCGGTCGACACCGTTTCGGGGTTGTAGTTGATCATTACCGAGCGATAGCCCTGCTTCTTGACAGTGAGCAAAGCGTTGACCGAGCACCAGTCGAACTCGACCGACGAGCCGATGCGGTAAGCGCCGCTGCCGAGCACGACAATCGACTTGCCGTCATGCTCATAGGCTATGTCGTCAGCCGTACCGTTATAGGTGAGATACAGATAGTTGGTCTGTGCCGGATATTCGGCCGCGAGAGTGTCAATCTGCTTGACGACGGGCAAGATGCCGAGTTGTTTGCGGCGTGCTCTCACGGCAAGCGAGGCGTCGTTTGCCGCAGTGCCCGTAACGGCGGGATTGATTGCGCGTGCAATCTGGAAGTCGCTGAATCCCTGCTGTTTTGCCAGCCTGAGCAGTTCGGCGGGAATCTTGTCGAGGCTGTCGTATGTCTCGAGTTCCGAAACGGTCTGCACAATGTTCTGCAACTTATAGAGGAACCAGCGATCAATTTTGGTGAGCTCGTGTATGCGCTCAACGCTGTAGCCGTGGCGCAATGCCTGAGCCACTACAAATATACGTTTGTCGGTAGGCTCGCTGAGCGCATGGTCAATATCCTTGACATTAAGCTCCTTGTTGCCTACGAAGCCATGCATGCCCTGCCCTATCATGCGCAGGCCCTTCTGAATGGCCTCTTCAAATGTGCGGCCGATGGCCATCACCTCGCCCACCGATTTCATCGACGAGCCGATTTCGCGGCGTACGCCGTGGAACTTTCCGAGGTCCCAGCGCGGAATTTTCACGACAATATAGTCGAGTGCAGGCTCAAAGAATGCCGATGTCTCTTTGGTTACGGAGTTCTTCAGATCGAAGAGACCGTAGCCCAGACCGAGTTTGGCGGCTACAAACGCCAACGGATAGCCGGTGGCCTTCGATGCCAGGGCTGACGAACGGCTCAGGCGTGCGTTTACTTCGATTACGCGATAGTCCATCGACTCGGGGTCGAATGCATACTGCACGTTACATTCGCCTACGATACCGATGTGTCGAATAATCTTGATGGCGAGCTGGCGCAGATAGTGATAGTCTTCGTTGGTGAGCGTCTGCGACGGGGCGACCACAATGCTCTCGCCCGTGTGAATGCCGAGCGGGTCGAGGTTCTCCATGTTGCAGACGGTGATGCAGTTGTCAAAACGGTCGCGCACCACCTCATATTCCACCTCTTTCCAACCTTTGAGCGATTTTTCAACCAAGACTTGAGGGCTGAACGACAATGCCTTTTCAACCAGCGCTATAAGTTCTTCGCGATTGTCGCAGAAGCCTGAGCCGAGACCGCCCAAAGCATATGCGGCGCGAACAATGACCGGATAGCCGAGTTTTTCGGCGGCTTCGATGGCGTCGACCGTCGAACTGACGGCTTCGCTCTTGATGGTCTTTACGTCAATCTCGTCGAGCTTCTTGACGAAGAGCTCGCGGTCTTCAGTGTCCATGATGGCCTGCACCGGAGTGCCCAGCACTTTGACACCGTAGCGCTCAAGAACGCCGCTGCGATAGAGCTCTACGCCGCAGTTAAGGGCGGTCTGGCCGCCGAATGCGAGCAGAATGCCGTCGGGACGCTCTTTCTTGATGACCTTCTCCACGAAAAACGGCGTTACGGGAAGGAAATAAATCTTGTCGGCAAATCCGTCGGAGGTCTGCACCGTTGCGATGTTCGGATTGATGAGCACCGTGGTGATGCCCTCTTCCTTCATGGCTTTCAGGGCCTGCGAACCGGAATAGTCAAACTCGCCGGCTTCGCCGATTTTCAGGGCGCCGCTGCCGAGCAGAAGCACTTTCTTAATCTCGTGGTTCATATCGTGGTGAAGTGTAGGTTATTTTAGCAGTGAAATGAATTCGTCGAAAAGGAACTCCGTGTCTTTCGGGCCGGAGCTGGCCTCGGGGTGGAACTGAGCCGAGAAAAACGGTTTCGATTTATGGCGTATGCCTTCGTTGGTGCCGTCGTTCATGTTGATGAACAGCGGCTCCCAGTCGGCCGGCAGCGTCGAGTTGTCTACGGCGAAACCGTGGTTCTGTGATGTTACGAAGCATGTGTCGGTGCCTACCCGGCGCACGGGCTGATTGTGGCTGCGGTGGCCGTATTTCAGTTTGTAGGTCTTGGCGCCTGCGGCCTTGCTGAGCAACTGATTGCCCATGCATATGCCGCAAATCGGCTTGTCTTGTTCAAGCGCCTTCCGCAGGTGCTCGACGGTTTTATCAACCATGTCCGGATTGCCGGGTCCGTTGGAAATGAAGAGGCCGTCATAGTCGAGGGTGGTGAAATCGTAGTCCCACGGCACGCGCACAACCTTTACGCCCCGTTTGGTCAGGCAGCGGATAATGTTATGCTTGACGCCGCAATCTACCAGCACCACAGTCTTGTCGCCGCTGCCGTGAACCTCGACTTCCTTGCAGCTCGTCTTGGCCACAAGGTTTTCGACATTGGGGTCGTACCAGTCGGGCTCGTCAGTGCCGTCAACCACAATCTTGCCGAGCATTGAGCCTTTTTCGCGCAGCAGTTTGGTCAGCGCGCGGGTGTCGATGTCGTAAATACCGGGAATTTTTTCTTCTTCGAGCCACTGCGCGAGCGAACGGTCGGCCTGCCAGTGAGAGTGTTCGTAAGTATAATCTTGTGCTATGATTGCACGCGCATGAATATGGTCGCTTTCATAATATTGGCTCACATCGTCCTTTTCTTTGCGCGGCGGCACTCCGTAATTGCCGAGAATCGGATATGTTGTTACCAGAATCTGCCCCTCGTAGCTGGGGTCGGTAAGACTTTCGGGATAACCGGTCATTGCAGTGTTAAAAACGACTTCTCCGGCCGTCGACGATGCGTGGCCAAACGACTTTCCGTGAAACACAGTGCCATCTTCAAGAATCAGACGGGCGTTTTTTATGTGGCGCATAGAAATTATGTGGTTTTGGTTTACTGACTGCAAATTTACAAATTTTCCTTTGCATTTGCCACACGTTTGCAAACCAAATTAAACTTCGACGTGTTAAAATCATAAAATAAACACATAGTTCAACTAATATCATGGCAAAATTTGGCATATTTTACGGCTCTCTGACCGGCGTAACGGCCGACGTCGCCAAGCGCATAGGCGCCAAGCTGGGAGTCGACGCGAAAGATATTCACGACGTAGGCAACACCGCGCCGTCCGAAGTGGCACCTTACGAAAATCTGATTTTCGGCACCTCTACATGGGGTTCGGGCGAGGAAGAGGAAGACTGGCTTGACTTTCTTGACGGTCTTGAAGTGGAAGATTTGCGCGGAAAACGCATCGCCCTGTTCGGCTGTGGCGACGAAACCATGGCCGACACTTTCTGTTCAGGCGTGGGCGAGCTGTATAAAAGGCTCAAGAACACCGGCGCATACTTCATAGGCTCCTACCCTGCCGACGTCTACACATTCAAGCATTCCGAGGCGATTGTTGACGGTAAGCCCGTAGGCCTTCTGCTCGACCAGGTGAACCACGCCGATCTCACCGACGGACGCATCGACGGCTGGTTGCTGACCCTCAACAGCTGACGTCCATACCCTGCTAACGAAAAGACGCTTGCTCCAACCGGGGACAAGCGTCTTTGTGCTTTTTAGTGTAAGTTGCCTTACCTGGATTCGAACCAAGACAGGCAGAACCAAAAACTGCAGTGCTACCATTACACCATAAGGCAATCTTGATTGCTCAACAGCCGTCAGCACGGAGGTGCATAGGGCTCCTAAAGCGGTGCAAAGTTACGATAACTTTTTGTAATCTGCAAGAGTTTGTCGTTGAATTTTTCAGCAGCCTTCAGGGCGGAGCTTGCGCACGGTGGCGCCTGCCTGCCACATTTCGCTCTCTCTCAGCGCGGCAAGTTCCTTTTCAAGACCTGCGCGATAGTCGGTTTTGGAGTTGGAGTCGATTGAGCGCTGGGCTTCTTCGCCGGTCTCGACCGAGTGGTAAAGCTGCTGCATCACGGGTTTGATGGCATCGTGGAAAGGCGTCATCCAGTCGAGCGCACCGCGCTGGGCAGTGGTGGAGCAATTGGCATACATCCAGTCCATGCCCTTGGCTGCGAAAAGCGGCATAAGGCTCTGGGTCAACTCTTCAACGGTCTCGTTAAAGGCTTCGGAGGGGGTGTGGCCATGTTCGCGCAACACCTCGTACTGAGCGAGGAAAAGACCCTGAATCGCGCCCATCAGCGAGCCGCGCTCGCCGGTGAGGTCGCTGACGGCTTCGCGACGGAATGTGGTTTCAAACAGGTAGCCTGAACCGATGCCGATGCCGAGCGCGATGGTGCGGTCAAGTGCGCGGCCTGTAGCGTCTTGCTCGATTGCAAACGAGCTGTTGATGCCGCGGCCTTCGAGATACATCGAGCGAACCGATGCGCCCGAGCCTTTGGGTGCCACCATAATCACGTCAACGTCTTTCGGAGGCTCGACGCCGGTTCGGTCGGCCCATGCAATGGCGAAACCGTGGCTGAAGTAGAGAGCATCGCCTGCCTTGAGGTTTTTGCGGATAATGGGCCACTGCTCGATTACGGCTGCGTCTGAGAGCAGACACATGATTATCGTGGCCTTGCTGCACGCCTCTTCGATTGAAAAGAGAGTCTCGCCGGGAATCCAGCCGTCGGCTACTGCCTTGTCAAAAGTCTTGCCTGCACGTTGGCCGACAATTACGTTGAAACCGTTGTCGCGCAGGTTCAGACCCTGGCCGGGTCCCTGAACGCCATAGCCGATAACGGCGATAGTTTCATCTTTGAGTATTTCACGAGCCTTCTCCAGAGGGAACTCGGCACGGGTAACGACGGTTTCTTCAACACCGCCAAAGTTCATTTTTGCCATAACGAATAATGTTAGATATGTTTGATTATTTGCGGCAAATATAACAATATTTTTTGAATTTCACGACATTTTGTCAGAAATTTAGAATTCTGACGAGAAATGGAAACGAATTTCGGGGAAATCCTGACGCGCCATGGTCAGGACATAGCCGCTGTCGGCCAGAAAGACGTCCCTACCCTCGCGGTCAAGCGCCATGAACTGATGCTTGCGTTTTTTGAATGCTGCAAGAGCCTCGGCATTGTCGCTCTCAATCCAGCAGGCCTTGTGGAGAGAAATGGGCTCCCAACGCACCTGCGCGCCATATTCGTGTAGCAGGCGGTACTGAATTACTTCAAATTGCAGCTGGCCGACGGTGCCGATAATCTTGCGGCCGTTGAACTGATTGACGAACAGCTGGGCAACGCCCTCGTCCATGAGCTGCTGAATGCCTTTTTCGAGCTGTTTGCTCTTCATGGGGTCAGTGTTCTCGATATACTTGAACATCTCGGGCGAGAAGCTCGGCAGGCCTTTATAATGAAGGATTTCGCCCTCGGTCAGAGTGTCGCCGATTTTGAACGTACCCGTATCGGGAATGCCGACAATGTCGCCCGGATAGGCCTCGTCGACAATGCTCTTTTTTTGAGCCATGAAGGCCGTAGGAGCTGCGAAACGCAGTATCTTGCCCGACCGCACATGGCGATATGGCGCGTTGCGCTCGAACCGGCCGGAGCAGACCTTTACAAAAGCGATGCAGCTGCGATGGTTGGGATCCATGTTTGCGTGTATCTTGAACACGAAGCCGCTGAACTGCTCTTCGGCGGGCTCTACCTTACGCTCTTCAGCCTCGATAGCCTTGGGCGACGGCGCAATCTTGACGAAGCAGTCAAGCAGCTCCTTGACGCCGAATGTATTGAGCGCCGAGCCGAAGAAGACCGGAGCGACGAGGCCGGCACGATAGTCATCGACGTCAAACTCGGGATACACGCCCTCAATCAGCTCAAGGTCGTCGCGAAGTTTGGAGGCGTCTTTGGCGCCGACAGCCTCGTCAATACGCGGGTCATTGACATTGTCAATCTCCACGCGTTCGCTCACGCGCTGTTTGTTCGGGGTAAACAGGTCGAGCGAGTGTTCGTAGATATTATACACTCCTTTGAACTTTGAACCTATATTTATCGGCCACGAAAGCGGGCGCACCGAGATTTTCAATTCGGCTTCAAGCTCGTCAAGAATTTCGAACGGGTCGCGGCCCTCGCGGTCAAGTTTGTTCACGAAGATTATGACGGGGGTGTTGCGCATGCGGCAAACCTCCATCAGTCGCCGGGTCTGCTGCTCGACGCCTTTTGCCACGTCGACGACAATGATTACGGAGTCGACCGCAGTCAGCGTGCGATATGTGTCTTCGGCAAAATCCTGGTGGCCCGGAGTGTCGAGAATGTTGATTTTGTAGTCGCCGTAGTTGAATCCCATGACCGAAGTAGCCACGGAGATGCCGCGCTGCTTTTCAATCTCCATCCAGTCAGACGTCGCGGTCTTTTTAATTTTATTGCTTTTTACCGCGCCGGCAATGTGTATGGCGCCGCCGAACAGCAGCAGTTTCTCGGTCAGGGTGGTCTTGCCGGCGTCAGGGTGCGAAATAATCGCGAAGGTGCGGCGGCGGCTAATTTCGTCAGCTAATGTGGCCATCAGGCAATAATAACGTTTACTTAATGAGTGAAATGCACTTTTTGAGAGAGTCGAACCAATGAGGTGTAACCACGCCGTAGGTCAAGCGGATTTTCGATGTGTCGAGCACACTGTAGTGCGGCCGCGTGGCGGCGGTGGCATTCAAGAAGTTGTTGTCGGTCGAAATCGGAGCGAGCGCCACGCCGTCGTGGCCCGACAGCATCAGAATTGCCTTGGCAAAGTCGTAGCGTGAGCAAACTCCGGCATCACAATAGTGGTATACGCCCGAGAACCATTGCGGGGTGTTGAGAATCACGGCAATCGCCTCGGCAAGGTCGTGGCTGAATGTCGGCGAGCCTATCTGGTCGGCGACGACCTTTAATCCCTCGGGCTGCGAAACTTTTGACAGAATGCGCTTCACGAAGTTATTCTCGCACTCGGGTCCGTAGAGCCACGAGGTGCGTATGATGATGCTTTCGGGAGCCAGAGCCAGCAGCGCGGTTTCGCCCTGACGCTTGCTGGCGCCATAGTGCGACTCCGGATTCACCTTGTCGCTCTCGGAATAAGGCTTGTAGGCATGGCCGTCAAACACATAGTCGGTAGATATGTGAATGATTTTCGCCCCGTAGCTGTCGGCGGCGAGAGCAAGCGACTTCACGCCGTCAGAGTTTATGGCCGTGCATGCGGCTTTGTCCTCTTCGGCTTTATCTACATTGGTGTAGGCGGCACAATTGACAATGTGCGTGATGTCGTTGTCGGCAATAAATCGGGCGGCAAAGTCGCCGTCGGTTATATTGAACTGCTCACGGTTGGCAAAAATGATGTTTGCCTTTGTGCGCTGTGGCAATATTTGCTGCAGGGCGCGGCCGAGCTGGCCGTTGGCACCGGTTACGAGTATGTTCATTCAGGTTCGTTTTTTATTAGTGCAAAGTTACGACAAATCCTTGTCATTAGCAAACGCAAAAGCGGAGCGATACGCGCCGGCGCCGCTCCGCTTTTGTATTTTCAAGCCTTTGCTCAGTCGTCGAGCGAGTGTATAATCAGGCCTGAACGCAGTTTGGGTTCGAACCACGTTGTTTTGGGCGGCATGATGTTGCCCGTGTCGGCAATGTCGATAAGTTGCTTCATCGAAACGGGATAGAGCGCGAGTGCGGCGGCCATTTCGCCCGAATCGACGCGACGCTTAAGCTCTTCAAGTCCGCGAATACCGCCGACGAAGTCAATGCGTTTCGATGTGCGCAAATCCTGAATGTCAAGAATGTCGCGCAGAATCAGGTCAGACGAGATTGTAACGTCAAGCACGCCGATGGGGTCGTTGTCGTTATACGTGCCCTCGCGAGCCGTGAGCGAATACCAGCGGCCGTCGAGGTAGAGCGAGAAGTTGTGGAGCTTCTGCGGGTGGTAAACCTCGGTGCCTTTATCTTCGATGGCGAAATTATAGCCGAGCTTGACAAGGAACTCTTCGGGCGAAAGGCCGTTGAGGTCGCGCACCAGACGGTTGTAGTCAATGATGCGCAGATGGCTCTCGGGGAACGCTACGGCAAGGAAATAGTTGTATTCCTCGTCGCCGCGGTGGTGAGGGTTCTGCAGCGCCTTTTCGTGGCCTACCAACGCGGCAGCGGCCGAGCGGTGATGTCCGTCGGCAATATACATTGCCGGCATCTTGGCAAACTCTTCGGTGATTGTCTTGATTTGCCCGGGGTCGCTGACAACCCAGAAGTGATGGCCAAAGCCGTCGGGGGCGACGAAGTCATACTCGCACGGGCCGGCCGTAACCTCACGGATTACGCGCTCAAGCGCCTCATTGTCGGGGAACGCAAGAAACACGGGCTCAATGTTGGCGTTGTTGACGCGCACGTGTTTCATGCGGTCTTCTTCCTTGTCCTTGCGGGTAAGCTCGTGTTTTTTGATGCGCGACTCCATGTAATCGTCAACGTTGGCGCCGATGACGATGCCGTATTGCGTGCGGCCCTCCATGGTCTGGGCATAGATGTAGTAGTGTTCCCGGTCGTCCTGCACCAGCCAGCCTTTTTTCATGAAGTCGTGGAAGTTCTCCACGGCTTTTTCGTAGACACGCGGGTCATGCTCGTCAGTGCCCACCGGAAAGTCGATTTCGGGCTTGATGATGTGGTAGAGCGACTTGGGATTGTTTTCGGCTTCTTTGCGCGCCTCTTCAGAGTTGAGCACGTCGTAGGGACGCGAGGCTACTTCGGTTACCAGCTCGCGCGGCGGCCGAATGCCTTTGAACGGTTTTACTTTCATGGTTTATGAGGTTTTAAGGGAATTTGCTTCATTATATTAGAAACCGGCACGGACTATGGTCTGTTCACGGTCGGGTCCGACGCTCAGAATCGTTACGGGCACGCCGAGATATTCTTCGATAAAGGCGATATAGTCGGTGAACTTTGCAGGCAGCTCGGCCTCTGATGTCAGAGCGGTCATCGGAGTTTTCCAGCCGGGCATGTCGGTGTAGACCGGCTCGATTTCTACATTCTGAATGTCAAAAGGCAGCTCGTCGGTAATTTTCCCGTCGATTTTGTATGCCGTGCATGCGCGAATCGTATCGAAGTCATCGAGCACGTCGCTCTTCATCATGATAAGGTCGGTTACGCCGTTAATCATGACTGCGTATTTCAGGGCCACCAGGTCAATCCAGCCGCAGCGGCGTTCACGACCGGTAACGGCGCCATATTCGTGGCCGATGTCGCGCATGCGCTTGCCGTCGTTGTCAAAAAGCTCTGTGGGGAACGGCCCTGAGCCGACTCGGGTGCAGTATGCTTTGAAAATGCCGAACACGCGGCCGATTTTGTTGGGCGCCACACCCAGACCGGTGCAAGCGCCCGCACATACCGTATTGCTTGAAGTTACGAACGGATATGACCCGAAATCGACGTCAAGCATGGTACCCTGCGCACCCTCGCAAAGCACCTTCTTGCCGTCGCGCAGACTGCGGTTAATGAAGTGCTCGGAATCGACCAGGTCATATTGCTGAAGATACTCGATGGCGTCAAACCATTTCTGCTCCAGTTCGGCCAATGCGGGGTGCTCGGTTACGCCGAGGCCGGCCATCATTGACAGATGACGGTTTTTGGCCGCGTCGTAACGGCTGTGGAAGTCGGCTGCGAGAGTGTCGCCCACACGGAGGCCGTTGCGCGACACCTTGTCGGTATAAGTCGGGCCGATGCCTTTGCCGGTTGTGCCGATTTTGGCTGAGCCTTTGGCGGCTTCGTTGGCCGCATCGAGCAGGCGGTGGGTGGGCAGAATCAGGTGAGCTTTTTTCGAGATTTTGAGCACCTTCTTCAGGTCAATGCCGCTTTGACACAGCGCTTCGGCTTCCTCGCGGAACAAGACCGGATCAAGCACCACGCCGTTGCCGATAATGTTTGTCTGGCCATGCTGAAAAATTCCTGACGGAATTGAGCGCAACACATATTTCTTGCCCTCGAACTCCAAAGTGTGGCCGGCATTCGGGCCGCCCTGAAAGCGGGCTACGACATCATAGCGTGGAGTGAGCACGTCCACAACTTTACCTTTTCCTTCATCGCCCCACTGGAGGCCTAAAAGTACGTCGACTTTCATTTCTAATCGTTCTGATTATAGTTTTGTTTGTGAATTTTTAAGTTTTGAGGTCGCATGGCGGCGGCATTTGTCGCACTCACCATATACATATATGTCCGCGCAGCCCTCGGTTGGCATGAAGCCGCGCAGATTTTGCTCGGCGAGCCATGTGGCGAAATCGGCCGCGCCACGATGGTGGATTTTGCCGCAGTGCGAACACACGAGGTTGAGCCTCGGTTTGCGCGCGGCCGCCGAACGCACGGTTTCATAGGTGTGCGTAGCCACGTTGTGCCTTAAGATGCCGGCTCTGACAAGCAACGGCAAGGTGTTGAACAACGTTGCGCGCGACACGCCCGATACTGACGCCTGCAGCTCGTCAGCCATGAACGGACGGCGGCGCTCGAGGGCCATGTCAAGCACAAGCAGGCGCTCGGGGGTGCAGCGCTTGCCGCATTCTCCGAGATACTGCGCAAAGGCATAACGCGCGCGTGCCCTGGCCTGCATTCGTTCCATATCAGCTACAAAGTTAGCCAATCCGCGCGTGCTATCCAAATTTCACGCCTTAATTCTTAAACTTTTTTTGCGCATGCGGCGTTTTTTAGGCATAAGTTTCAATTTTTTAACCACTTTACAGAAATTTATTTAACTACTATGAACATCGCGCCATTACAAGGAATCAAAGTCGTGGACCTGACCGAAGTGCAGTCCGGTCCGTCATGCACCCAGATGCTGGCCTGGCTGGGAGCCGAGGTCATCAAGATAGAGCGTCCGGGCAAAGGCGACGCCACCCGTAAGGAACTCCAATTCGACCCCGACTGTCCGAGCTACTACTTCCTGCAGCTCAACTCCGACAAGAAGTCAATCAGCCTTGACTGCAAAACCCCCGACGGCAAGGAAATCCTGACCAAGCTCATCAAGGGCGCCGATATTTTTGTCGAGAACCTTCACCCCGGCGCTACCGACAAACTCGGCTTCAGCTGGGAAGCCGTCCATGCGCTGAATCCGCGCTGCATCTACGGCACAATCAAGGGCTTCCCCCTCTCGTCGAAATATAAAGACCTGAAAGCCTATGAACCCATTGCTCAGGTAACAGGCCTCGCAGCCTCTACCACCGGCTGGTATCAGGGCGACAATGCAATTCCGACTCAGAGCGGCGCCGCTCTCGGCGACTCGAACTCGGGCATGCACCTGCTGATAGGTCTGCTCGCCGCTTTGCAGCTGCGCGAGCGCACCGGCGTCGGCTCTTACGTCTATCAGTCGATGCACAACGCCTGCCTCAACCTCTGCCGCATCAAGACGCGCGACCAGCTCACCCTTGACCGCATAGGCACTCTGACCCAGTTCCCCCAGTACCCCACCATTCCGTTCGGCGACTGCGTTCCCCGCGGCGGCAACTTCGAAGGCTCGGGCGTGCTCGGCTGGACATACAAGTGCAAGCCTTCCGGCCCGATGGACACGGAAGAAGACGGCAACAACTACGTCTACGTGATTCTGCAGCGTCCGGAGAAGGAATTCGCCCTGGCATGTCAGGCTCTCGGCTTTGAAGACTGGCTCACCAATCCCGACTTCAACACCGCCGACGCCCGCGACAGGAACAAACAGGCAATCTACAAGCGCATCGGCGAATGGTGTGCCGACAAGACAAAATATGAGGTTACGGAAATCCTGTCGAAGGCAGGCGTGCCCGTAGGCCCTGTCCTTTCGTCGAAAGAAGTCATGAGCGACGAAAGTCTCTATGACGGCAACACCCTTGTGAAAATCAATCAGGGCGGCAAGGTAGGCGAGTTCGTAACCGTCGGCTGCCCGTTCACCATCAGCGGCTTCCAGCCCACTTACGGCCCCTGCCCCACCCTCGGCGGCAACACCGAAGAGATTCTGACCTCGCTCGGCTATACGGCTGACCAGCAGAAGGCCATGGCCGCCAACGGCACCACTGCCCCCGTGGCCAAACCGGCCGCACCTGCAGCAGGTAAATAACATGATGCAACCCGACTGAGCGATGTGAATTCCAACAGTTCGCATCGCTCACCGGAGTTTCTATACGTTTCACAAAATCAACAAAGCATTATGACAGCAACCTCACAGACACCAACAACGTCGGCACCCTCTGCTCCGCAATATCCGCAGCAGGTAACCGGCATGTATATCCTCGCCAAGGCTCTCAAGAATATCGGCATCGACAAGATGTATGGCCTTGTCGGCATTCCCGTTACTGATTTTTCATATCTATGTCAGGAACAGGGCATCAGGTTTGTCGGCTTCCGCCATGAACAGCAGGCCGGCATGGCCGCCGCCACCCACGGCTATCTGACCGGCAAGCCCGGAGTGCTTCTGACTGTAAGCTCGCTCGGCTTTCTCAACGGTCTGACCGCCACAATCAACGCCACGGTCAACTGCTACCCGATGATTCAGATTTCGGGCTCGAGCCAGCGCGAGCCTATCGACCTCGAACAGGGCGCATACGAGGGTCTCGACCAGCTGAACGTAGCCAAGGGGCTCGTAAAGGCAGCCTATCGCGTCAACCGTCCGCAAGACATTCCGACGGCCGTCGCACGCGCTTATCGCGCTGCAATTTCAGGACGCCCCGGCGGCGTATATCTTGACATCACGACGCCCTGTCTCGGTCAGGTAGTCAATGCCGACGAGGCTGAAGAATGGTTCTTCACCCCGGTCGACCCCGTTGCCAAGACGTATGCCAACCCTGCCTCCATCAGTCGTGCCGTAGAACTGCTCAAGAGCGCAAAGAAGCCGGCAATCGTGCTCGGCAAGGGCGCCGCGTTCATTCAGGCCGACGAAACCGTAAAACAGTTTGTCGAATCGACAGGCATTCCTTTCTTCCCCATGTCCATGGCCAAAGGTCTGCTGCCTGACAAGCACCCGCTCAGCGCCCTGTCGTGCCGCTCGACGATAATGGAGCAGGCCGACGTCGTGGTGCTCATCGGCGCCCGACTGAACTGGCTGCTTTCGCGCGGACACGGCAAGTGGAATCCCGAAGGCAAATTCATTCAGCTCGACGTCGACCCGCAGGAAATGGACTGCAACCGACCGATTGCCGCGCCGGTAGTCGGTGATATCGAGACATCGCTGAAGGCCATCATGACGGCACTCGGCGGGACAAAGCTCGACATGGATCCCGATTGGGTTTCATCGCTCGCGGCCGAGACCAAAGAGAAGAATGCGAAATTTGCAGAGCGGCTGGCTTCGTTTGCCGACTCCATGCCGATGACTCACTGGACGGCACTGAACACGCTGAAGCCGCTCATCGAATCCAACCCCGACCTGATTCTCGTGAACGAGGGCGCCAACACGCTTGACGATACCCGCGACACCATCGACATGTCGTTGCCGCGCCACCGCATCGACTGCGCCACCTGGGCCATCATGGGCATGGGCATGGGCTCTGTAATAGGCGCGGCCGTGGCCACGGGCAAGAGTGTCGTCGCCATCGAAGGCGACTCGGCGTTCGGCTTCTCGGGCATGGACATATCCACCATCTGCCGTTTCAAGCTGCCGTGTACCGTCGTCGTGTTCAACAACGGCGGCATATATAACGGCGTCGGGGTCAACATGAGCAACAACGGCGACCCCGCTCCCACCACCCTCGACATCAACGCCCGGTATGAAAAAATCGGCGAGGCATTCGGAGCGGCCGCCTACTATGTCAGCACACCCGCCGAACTCAAGACGGCATTTACCGAAGCCGTGGCTTCGCGCAAGCCGGCGATAATCAATGTGCAGCTTGCCGCCGACTCAGGCAAGGAAAGCGGCCACATCGGTTATCTCAACCCCGAATCCATTCAACACGTAACCGTTTAATTCTTTTTCAACTATGGTACATATTATTCTGTATGCGATTGTACCTATAATCGTGGTTATGCTTGCCGGTTACATTTCCGGCAAGAAGGGCATTTTCAACGGCGCCGATTCAAAGCAGTTCAACAAGGTCGTGCTTGACTATGCGCTGCCCGCCGCCCTGTTCGTGTCGATTGTCAGCGCCACACGCGAAGACCTCGTCAAGGACCTCAAGCTGACGATAGTGTCAACTTTTGTAATCATGGGCATCTTCATGCTTGTATATTTTATCTACAAGTATTGTTTCAAGAAAAACACCGGCGCAGATGCCGCCGTGTGCGCCCTTATCAACGGTTCGCCCACTATCGGGTTCCTCGGCTTTGCGGTGCTTGAGCCTATTTTCGTGTCGGCCTCGGTGCCGCTGTCGTCAGTGGCTCTTGTGGTAGCTATCGTCGGCATTGTGGTCAACGCCATCGGCATACCCGTAGGTCTGTCGCTGCTTAACGCCGACCTTGCCAAACGTCAGGCCACACCCGGCGGTAAAAAGCAAAGCGCCTGGAAGCCCGTGATTCACGCTCTTGAACAGCCCGTTGCCTGGGCGCCGATTCTGGCCGTCGTGCTCGTGCTGCTCGGCCTGAAGTGGCCGGATTGGGCAAGCCCCTCGTTCAACCTTATGGCCAAGGCCAACGCCTCGATGGCCGTATTCTCGGCCGGCATTACCCTGTCGTCAGTCAAGGTTGTGCTGAACTGGCAGGCCGTTCTCGGCAGTATCCTCAAACTGATTCTGATGCCCGGCGTGGCTCTCATTGCAGGCCTGCTGTGCCACATGGATCCCATCAACCTGCAGATGCTTGTCGTTGCCTGCGCTCTGCCTCCGGCATTCTCGGGCATCATCATTGCCGACGAATATGACACCTATGTGGCCACAGGCACTTCGTCGCTGACCCTGTCAGTCATACTCTTTGTGGGTTTCTGCCCTCTGTGGATATGGCTTACAAGACTGGCACTCGCCAACAACTTTTTGATGTAATCAAGTAGTTCTATAAGGTTTCTTCCCCGAGCCGGGCGTCAACAGATTATTGGCGTCCGGCTTTCAGTTGCTCAATCATCACCGGGCCGGGCACATAGTAGAACTCCACACGGCGGTTGGCAGCCCGCGCTTGGCGTGAAGCCTCCGTGCCAAGCGGCTCGTCAAAGCCCACGCCATAAGGAATCACGGCAGCGGTCGGTATTCCCTGACCGGCAATCCACTCGACTATTGCGTCGGCGCGCAGGCGAGTGAGCATGTTCAGATATTCTTCCGACCCGGTGTCGTCGCTGTGCACGGCGACGAGCATCTTATATTTGTCGGGCGTGCGCAGCGGACGCGAAATCTCCTTGAGGGTCTTCGAGGCCGACTGAAGCAGCAGCGAATCATTCGGCGCAAAAAGTTCGGACGCAGGCACCGTAACCATCAGCACCAGCCCCTCGCGCTCGCTCAGGTCGGTGTGAAAGCCGGCTTTCGACATGTTGTTGGCCAACTGGGCCATAGAGCCTTTAGCCAGATTGACGATTCGGCGCGGAATTTCCGGGCCGGCCAGATTGTCGTCAATTGAAAGTTCGGTAATCTCTTCGTGATATTTGTCAAGATTATCTTTGGCGGCTCCGACCGAGGGCAAAACGAGTAATGTCGTCAGCAAGGCGTTATGTAAAAGTCTTGTAATCATATGTTTGCTTAATTAACTCAGCGCTAAGTTACAAAAAATCCGCCACTCCGCCCAATTTTTCACATCTTTTCACGGATTATTTTTTACCGGTCCTTTCTTAATTTTTAATTAAAAATCCGTAACTTTGCACTGAATAAACTCATCATTTCACCTTAGAGCAAAAATGATCCATTTTTTCAGGAAAGGCGACGACACCATCTATGCAGTCGAAGCGTCCCACACCCTCTCGAAAGCCGAGCAGGAAAAACTCACGTGGCTCTTTTCGGGAGCACAACCCCTCAGCGAAACATCACTCGCCGGCCGATATGTCGGCCCGCGCCGCGAAATGATAACCCCCTGGAGCACAAACGCCGTGGAGATAACCCAGAACATGGGGCTCGACGGCGTTTCGCGCATCGAAGAGTTCAGGAAAGACAATTCGCCCGAACCGGTGCACGACAAGATGCTTCAGCGTGTCTACGAGGGTCTTGACGGCGACATTTTCCGCATTGACGCCACGCCGGCGCCCATTGTGCACATCACCGATATTCACGCATATAATCTTGAAGAAGGCCTTGCGCTCAGCCCTGAAGAAGAGGCATATCTGACGTCGCTGTCCGAGAAACTCGGCCGACCGCTGACCGACTCGGAAGTGTTCGGCTTCTCGCAGGTCAATTCCGAGCACTGCCGCCATAAAATCTTCGGCGGAACGTTCATCATCGACGGCAAGGAGATGCCCTCTTCGCTTTTCAATCTGATTAAGCGCACCAGCCGCGAGCACCCTCACAAGCTTGTGAGCGCATATAAAGATAATGTGGCTTTTGTCGAAGGTCCGCAGATTGACCAGTTCGCACCGGTCAACCCCGAGCGTCCCGACTATTTTGAAGTCAAGACAATCGACTCGGTGCTGTCGCTGAAAGCCGAAACACACAACTTTCCGACCACTGTCGAGCCGTTTAACGGCGCAGCCACCGGTTCGGGCGGTGAAATCCGCGACCGCCTCGGCGGAGGCCGCGCGTCGCTGCCGCTGGCAGGCACCGCCGTTTATATGACTTCATATCCGCGCCACGAAGGAGCCGTAGAGCCTTGGGAGCTGATGATGAACCCGCGCGTGTGGCTCTATCAGACTCCGGCCGAGATTCTGATCAAGGCGTCGAACGGCGCGAGCGACTTCGGCAATAAGTTCGGCCAACCGCTAATCTGCGGTTCGCTGCTGACATTTGAACACGACGAGCAAGGCAACTCATATGCCTACGACAAAGTAATCATGCTTGCAGGCGGCGTCGGTTTCGCTAACAAGCGCGACGCCCTCAAGGGCCACCCTACCGCCGGCGAGAAGGTCATCGTCATGGGCGGCGACAACTATCGCATCGGCATGGGCGGCGGCGCTGTCAGCTCGGTGGCAACCGGCCAATATGCAAACGCGATTGAGCTGAATGCCGTTCAGCGTGCAAACCCCGAGATGCAGAAGCGAGTGGCCAACGTGATTCGCGCTTTGGCCGAAAGCCCGGAGAATCCTATAGTGTCGATTCACGACCACGGCGCCGGCGGCCATCTCAACGCCCTCAGCGAACTGGTTGAAGAGACCGGCGGCAAAATTGAAATCGGCGCTCTGCCGGTAGGCGACCCCACCCTCTCGGCCAAGGAAATCGTCGGCAACGAAAGCCAGGAACGCATGGGCATGGTTATGGACGCCGACAGCATTGACAAGGTAAAGGCCATTGCCGATCGCGAGCGCGCACCGTTCTACGTAGTCGGCGAAACCACCGGCGACGACCGTTTCGTCTTTGAACAGCCCGACGGCGTGCGCCCCATTGACCTGGGCATGAAAGACATGTTCGGCTCTTCGCCCAAGACGGTAATGACCGACAACACGGTCTGCAAGACCTGGGCCGATACAGAACTGAAAGAATCGGACATTCCGCAATATATATCGAATGTGCTTGCGCTGGAGGCCGTTGGCTGCAAGGACTGGCTCACCAACAAGGTTGACCGCTCGGTTACCGGCAAAGTGGCGCGCCAGCAGTGTCAGGGCGCCACTCAGATGCCGCTGAGCGACTGCGGCGCCGTTGCGCTCGACTATACCGGCGAAAAAGGTATGGCCACTTCAATCGGCCACGCCCCTCAGGTTGCGCTTGTCGACTCGGCCAAGGGCTCGGTAATGGCCATAGCCGAGGCGCTGACAAACCTTGTCGGCGCTCCGCTGGCCGACGGTCTTGACGGCGTGTCGCTCTCGGCCAACTGGATGTGGCCCTGCCGCAACGAGGGCGAGGACGCCGCACTCTATCGCGCAGTCCGTGCCTCGAGCGATTTTGCCGTGGCACTCGGCATCAATATCCCGACCGGCAAAGACTCGCTGAGCATGACTCAGAAATATGGCGATAAAAAAGTCCTGGCACCCGGCACTGTCATAATCTCGGCCGCAGCCGAGACTGAAAACGTGCGCAAAATCGTTAGTCCGGTGCTGCGCGACGAAAAGTCGGCCCTGTTGCTTCTTGACTTCTCGTTCTGCCCGAAGAGCCTCGGCGGTTCGGCACTGATGCAGACCATGGGCACCATCGGTTCGGAGGCTCCGACAGTGGCCGACGCCGACGGCTTCCGTCACGCATTTGCAGCGGTGCAGCAGCTTGTCAAGCTCGGCCTGATTACGGCTCTACACGATGTGAGCGCCGGCGGCATGCTCACTGCAGTGCTCGAAATGATGTTTGCGGCTTCAAGCCCTCTGAAAATAACTCTTGACGGAGGTACTGACCCGCTGACCGAACTGTTTGCTGAAAACCCGGCTGTGCTGATGCAGGTGCGTCCGGAAGACATGGAGGCCGTTGAGCGGGTGCTGTCGAGCTTCAATCTGACCGCCACCAATGTGGCCATCGTCAACAAGGCTGACAAGGCTCAGCTTCACATTGCCGGCACCGCAGACTGCACCCTCGACCCGGCAGAACTGCTCAAACGCTGGTATAAGCCCTCACATCTGCTCGACCGCCTTCAGAGCGGCCGCGAATGTGCCGATCTCCGCGCCGAAAACTATGGCAAGCAGCCTGTCAAATATAATTTTGCCGACGCTTATGACGGCACCATGGCTTCACGCGGCATAGCATATCGCCACGACCGTTCGGGCGTCAAGGCCGCGATTATCCGCGAAAAGGGCGTAAACGGCGACCGCGAAATGGCCTATTCGCTATATCTGGCCGGCTTCGACGTCAAAGACGTGCACATGACCGACCTGATGAGCGGCCGCGAAACGCTTGATGACATCAACATGATTGTGTTCTGCGGCGGTTTTTCAAATTCCGACGTGCTCGGCTCGGCCAAGGGCTGGGCTTCAGGCTTCAGGTGGAACGAAACGGCTCGCGAGACCCTCAAGCGTTTCTATGACCGCGAAGACACGCTGTCGCTCGGCGTCTGCAACGGCTGTCAGCTCATGATGGAGCTTGACCTGCTCGGACTGGGCGACGGCTCCCGCATGGACCACAACATCTCGCACAAGTTCGAGTCGACATTCCTGTCAATCGATATTCCCGAGAACCACAGTGTGATGTTCTCGTCGCTCAGCGGCCGCTCGCTCGGCATATGGGTGGCTCACGGCGAAGGCCGTTTCCGCCTGACGCGTCCGGCGGCCGACTATCATATCGCAGCCCGCTACAGCTATTCGACTTATCCCGGCAATCCGAACGGCTCTGACTTCAACGTGGCCGCGCTCTCGTCGGCCGACGGCCGCCATCTGGCAATCATGCCTCACCTTGAGCGAGCCATCTTCCCGTGGCAGTGCGGCTACTATCCCGCCGAACGTGCCGCCGACGAGGTTACGCCCTGGATAGATGCGTTCATTAACGCTCGCAAGTGGGTTGAAACGCACCGGCGCAAATAATCCCTGGCAGTGGATTCCCTCGCTCTATCTGATCGAGGGACTTCCCAATGCCATCGTAGTTACCGTGGCTGTTGTCCTGTTCAAGAATCTTGGACTGGACAACAGCCGCGTGGCTCTTTACACGTCGCTGATGTACCTGCCTTGGGTCATCAAGCCGTTCTGGTCGCCTTTCGTCGATATTTTCGGCTCGAAGCGTCGCTGGATTTTGGCGATGCAGCTGCTCATGGCTGCGGGCATAGCTTCGATTGCGCTCAGCCTGCGCTCGACGTGGTGGCTTGCGACGTCGCTTGCCGCCTTCTGGGGTGTGGCTTTCTGTTCGGCCACTCACGACATAGCCGCAGACGGCTTTTACATGCTTGCGCTCGACGAACGGCGTCAGGCCATGTTCGTCGGCATACGCTCCACATTCTATCGCCTTGCAACGCTGCTCGCCTCCGGAGGTGTTGTCTGGCTTGCCGGCAGACTTATGAATTCGGGCATAGAGATTGCCGTTGCATGGCAGATAATGATGGCCTCGCTCGCTGTCTTATTTCTGTTGGCCGCCCTGTGGCACTGGAAA
Source organism: uncultured Porphyromonadaceae bacterium (assembly GCA_902495245.1). GTDB lineage: Bacteria > Bacteroidota > Bacteroidia > Bacteroidales > Muribaculaceae > UBA3263. Next base: position 60,676 of record CABUWI010000001.1, on the reverse strand, counting down.
GTTCTCCCCACCCCGCCGTCAGACCGCCCGGCACGAGCCCGCACCGTCGGCGACATTCTGACCGACTTCGTCCTCACGTTCAAGACGTTCATCTTGCGCCCGAACTTAGTCGTGGCACTGACATTCATGTTGCTCTACCGCCTGCCCGAAGCTCTTCTCTGCAAAATGGTACAGCCGTTTCTGCTTGATCCCCTCGCCGACGGCGGACTGGGTCTGACCACAGAACAGGTCGGCCTGGCCAACGGCACATTCGGAGTCATCGGCATTGTTGCCGGCGGAATCATCGGCGGCCTGGCAATTGCGCGCTACGGACTGCGGCGCTGCATTTGGCCCATGGCGCTCGCGCTGACGCTTCCCAGCGGATTCTATTGCTATCTGGCGGCGGTTCAGCCGCAGACAATGCCGCTAATCTGCAGTGGCATTGCAATTGAGCAATTAGGCTACGGCTTCGGATTTACGGCCTACATGATGTACATGATGAAATTCTGTGAAGGCTCGGAGTTCACGACCTCACACTACGCTTTCTGCACCGGAATCATGGCGCTCGGCCTGATGTTGCCCGGCCTTGGAGCCGGCTCGCTGCAGATGGCACTCGGAAGCTACGAAGCTTTTTTTGCCGTGGTGATGCTGCTCTGCTCGGCAACGTTTATCGTAACTGCCATTGCCCGACGACATCTTGACTAATATAACTACTCCATGAAGTTACATATAGCAACATTTGCTGCCATTGCCGTTGCATCGGCAGCCATCGCAACCGGCTGCTCGGACAGCAAAGAGAATAAATCGACAACCAAAGACAACGCGGCGACGGCTGCAACAGTCGAAACCGATTTGCGCGGCCAATGGTTTATCGAGAATATAGTGTTCAACGATTCAGACTATGTTCGTCCCGATGAGGTGGTGCCCGGAATAAGCCAGTATTTCGTGTTTGAAGACAGCACCTACTTCATAATGACCAATTGCAACTCTTTTTCGGGGACATATACCGTAAAGGGAGACACGATATTGCTCGGCAACGCGGCCATGACCGAACTTGCATGCGACAATATGCAGACAGAAGAAGCATTGCGCCGTATTCTGCCCTGCATCTCAACTATTGACGTTCAGAATGACTCCGTAGTGAGGCTGAACGGCGCAATGCCTGCCGAGTGCATTCTGCTTCGCAAAGCAAAAACCGAAATCAAATAACTTACAGCCCGAGATGTAAAATCGGATACGGCCGCCCCGCATCATCTGTGTCGTCGCGCGCAATCACATTGAATCCGTGTGCCATATAAAACCGGTAAGCGGCGCGATTCTGCTCGTTCACGTCAACGGCCACTGCACCTTCGCGCTTTGCGAACTCCACGAGAATCGAGCCGAATCCGTGGCCGCGGCAATCAGCATCAACAAACAGCATTTCTATTTTCGCATCTGACAGGCCGATAAATCCGACCTTTCTGCCATTGACCACTACAGCATATAAGGCGACACTTGGAAAATACTTAGGTTCAAGCGCCGCCTTAATCTCGGCAATCACATTTTCTGAAAGAAAATCGTGAGAAGCGCGCACCGAGCGTTCCCAAATCGCAGCGAGCAGCGGATAATCCATAGGGCCGCACCTGACTATTGCCGGCTCGTTATCCGCACGTTTGTCCTTAACAAGATAAATCATATCTTTCAACGTTACGCCTTCCTCAATAATAGGCGCAGGATAATTAGTCGTGAAGAAGCCAGGAATGCGGTGAGAATAAGAATACCCGCACGACTCATAAAAACGGAGCGTCGACGGCGTTTCACCGGTTCCGAGCACGATTCGGTTAGCCCGAGACTGACTCTCGACATGAGCAAGCATTCTTCGCCCAACGCCCTGCCTTCTGTAATTGGCGTCAACGGCAAGATTCTTCACCTCAACTGTATCGGCATCAAGATTTAGAACCACACAAACCGCAATCGGCACATCGCCAAGCATGCCGACATAAAGAGTCCCTTCGGCAATATATCTGTCAATCATTGCTTCTGACTCATCGCCTTCGAGCAACAGAGAAAGATATCGTTTCTTATCACCATCGGCCTCAACGATATAAAAATTCCCGTCAGTAACCATAAATTTGCGAAACATCAAAATAAATAACTCGCTGAATTTCAGCGAGTTATTGCAGCGGAAAGACAGGGATTCGAACCCTGGGTACCCGTAAGGGTACAACGGTTTTCGAGACCGTCCCGATCGACCGCTCCGGCATCTTTCCTTGAGTTGTTTCGGTCAGTAAAAAACCACCGCATCGGGCGAGTTGGTGGCTTTTGGGGTGGGCGCTGAGGGATTCGAACCCCCGACCCTCTGCTTGTAAGGCAGACGCTCTGAACCAGCTGAGCTAAGCGCCCGTTTCGCTGAATTGCGCTGCAAAGTTACGGACTTTTTCTGAATTTACAAGTATTTTTGGCGATTTTTTTGATAAAATTTCTAATTTTTCATGACAATCTGTCGAGGGCATCGCGCATCTTTTTGGCAATCAAATCATTGGCCGGATTGCCGATGGAGCCGATGTGAGTATGGTTAACCGAGCGCGTCGGGCTGTAGCTGCCGCTCTGCACCTGCATGCCCACTGTTTTGTAGGCCTCGCGAAACGGCATGCCGCCAAGCGCGAGCCGGTTGACATCTTCAACCGTAAAGAGATAGTCATATTTCGGGTCGTCGAGAATGTGCGTGTTGACCTGAATGTGAGCCAGCATGAAGTCGGCCATATGGAGGCAGTCAACAATCTCGGTCATGGCGGGAAAGAGAATGTCTTTCATCAGCTGCAGGTCGCGGTTGTAGCCGAGGGGCAAGTTGGCCGTGAGCAGCGCCAACTCGTTTGGCACTGACTGCAGGCGGTTACACTTGCCGCGCATAATCTCGAACACGTCCGGGTTCTTTTTGTGGGGCATGATTGACGAGCCGGTTGTCAGTTCATCGGGGAACTTGACGAAGCCGAAGTTCTGACACATAAACTGACAGACGTCGGCGGCAAGATGGCCGAGCGTCGAGGCCACGGCCGAGATGGCGGCGGCAACCGCCTTTTCAGTCTTGCCGCGGCTCATCTGCGCTGCAACCACATTGTAGTGCATCGTCCGGAATCCGAGCAGCCGGGTTGTCATTTCGCGGTCAAGGGGGAATGAAGAACCATAGCCTGCCGCCGAGCCGAGCGGATTCTGGTCGGCAATGCGATAGGCAGCCACAAGCATCTCCACATCGTCGGTCAGCGATTCGGCATAAGCGCCGAACCACAATCCGAACGACGACGGCATGGCTATCTGCGCATGGGTATAGCCCGGCATCAGCACCGCTTTGTGTTCTTCGCTCAGATGCTGAAGCCTGTCAAACAGCTCGGAAACCGCCTTGGCAATTTCTTTTATCTGCGCGCGAATGAATAGCTTGAGGTCGACGAGCACCTGGTCGTTGCGCGAGCGGCCGGAGTGGATTTTTTTGCCTATGTCGCCCAGTTTGCGCGTCAACATCAGCTCTACCTGCGAGTGAACATCTTCAACATCAGGCTCGATAACGAAGCGACCGTCGACGGCCTCTTCATGAAGCGCCTCAAGCTCTTTGAGCAAGGTTTCCAGCTCTTCTCGGCTCAGCAGGCCGATGGATTCGAGCATGCGTATGTGTGCCATCGAGCCCTCGATGTCATAAGGTGCGAGCGCCAGGTCGAGTTCGCGGTCGCGGCCCACGGTGAAGGTTTCTATCATTTTGTCGGGCTCATAGCCCTTGTCCCACAATTTCATTTGCAAAGTTATTGATTATTGTAATATATCGTTCTATGCCGGCTTCTATTTCGTCAATCATGACGAATTCGTCGGGCGTATGGCTACGCTCTGACCGACCGATGCCGATTTTGATTGTCTGCACCATCGGCAGCACGGACTGATCTGACGTGGTGGGAGATACAAAGGTTGCAGCTCCGGAATTTACGGCCGCGCGCACCAACGGGTGCTCGCTGCTGATGGCCGACGCCCTTATCCGCGTAGAGCGCGCAACGGCCTCCGAGCCGATCTGCGCCTTTAGATAATCTACGGTTTCTTCATTGGTCATGGCGTCGGTGGTGCGCACATCAACGACAAACCGGCACTCCTCGGGCAGCACATTGTGCTGCCGACCGGCTTCAATTTGCGTTACGGTAACCTTTATCGGCCCGAGCAGCTGCGATTGGCGCGGAAACTTCACGGTTCGCAACGCTGCAATATCGTCGAGCGCCTTGTAAAGCGCATTTTCTCCCTCACTGCGGGCGGCATGTCCGCCTCGCGCCCGGGCAATGCAATCAAGCACAACGAGCCCGCGTTCGCCTATGGCCACGTCCATGCCCGTAGGCTCACCGACTATGCCCCAATCGGGCAGCATATTCCGGTTTTCCCAGAGTGCCGTCATTGCGCGTATGCCCTTCTCGCCCGTAACTTCCTCTTCGGCAGTGAGGGCCAGCATCAGATTAAACGGAAGCTCGCGGCCTTTGAAGTGAAAAAATGTCTCTACGAGCCCGACAAGCGATGCGCCCGCATCGTTGCTTCCGAGGCCGAAGAGAGCTCCGTCCTCTTCAGCCGGTGCGAATGGGTCGCGGGTATAAGCGACCGAGGGTTTCACCGTGTCGTGATGAGAATTGAGCAGCAATGTCGGTTTGCCGGCATCATACGGTGCAGCGAGTGCCCAGATGTTGTTATAATGGCGCATCGGGTCAGCTCCGCGAGCTTTCAGCTCGTCGAACAGCAACTGCGCGGTGCCCGACTCGTCGCGCGAGACGGAAGGCGTGGCAATCAACCGTTTCAACAAGTCAACCGCACTCTTTCTCATATCCGCACAACTGTACCTACGCCGGACGTCAGAGCGTCTGCCGATTGGATAATCACCGACTCCACACCGCGCTCGCACGCCTTGATGGCATTCGTAATTTTCGGCAACATGCCGCTATGCACAATTCCGTCGGCCTTCAGGCGCTCGAAGACCTGAGGTGTAATCTCTTGAATGAGGCTGTCGGGATTATCGATATCAAGCAGCACTCCGGCCTTTTCGAAGCAATAGTGCATTGTTGTCGGCCCGATTTGCGCCGCACCTTCGGCCACCGCGCAGGCAACGGAGTCTGCGTTAGTGTTGAGCAGCAGCCCGTCGGCGGGGTCAATTCCACGCGTAATAGCGCATACAACGGGCGTGAATCCGGCTTCAAGTAAAGCTTTAATTGTAGCCACGTTTACCTCTACAACATCACCGACATAGCCATAGTCAATAGGTTCGGGGTTGCGGCGGCGCGAGGTAATCAGCCGGCCGTCAGCGCCGCACAGCCCTATGGCATTTACGCCGGCAGCCTGCAACATCGCGACGATGCGTTTGTTGACAAGACCGGCATAGACCATCGTAACTACCTGCAATGTAGCTTCGTCGGTAATACGGCGGCCATCAACCATCTTGGTCTCGATGCCGAGGCGCGCGCTCATGGCGGTAGCTTCCTTGCCGCCGCCATGAACGAGAATTCGAGGCTGCGGCAGTGAGGCGAAGTCATTGACAAACCGCCCTAAAGCGTCATTATCGTCAATGACATTCCCTCCGATTTTGACCACGTTAATCATAAACTCTCAAGCATTCGTTTAAGCACAGTCTGCGCCGAAATCTCGCGATTGGCAGCTTCCTGAATCACGAGCGAACGCGGCGAGTCAATCACGTCGTCGGTAACAATCATGTTGCGGCGCACGGGCAGACAATGCATGAAAGCCGCATTGTCGGTCAGCGCCATTTTTTCAGCGTCGACGGTCCAGTCGCGGTCTTGCGACAGGACCTTGCCATAGTTAGGCGCCTCATACGCACTCCAGTTCTTGGCATAGACAAAGTCGGCGCCTTCAAGCGCCTTGCGCTGGTCATGTTCGACGATGGCACGGCCGACAAACTGCGGGTCAAGGTCATATCCCTCGGGGTTTGCAATTACAAACTCATAGTCGGTGGCATTGATCCATTCGGCAAACGAATTTGGCACGGCCTGCGGAAGGGCCTTGGGGTGAGGCGCCCATGTCATCACCACCTTAGGCCGCTTTTTGGTCTTGTGCTCCTCTATTGTGATGAGGTCGGCGAAACTCTGCAGCGGGTGGCGCGTCGCTGCTTCCATCGAGAAGACCGGGCGTCCCGACAGGTCTATGAACTGCTTGAGCACGCGCTCCTCATAGTCCTCATCGCGGTCTTTAAGCCCGGCAAAAGAGCGCACTCCAATGATGTCGCAATATGAACCCATCACCGGGATAGCCTCAAGAAGATGTTCGGCCTTGTCGCCGTCCATCACTACCCCACGCTCCGTTTCGAGCTTCCAAGCGCCCTGATTCACGTCGAGAACCATGACGTTCATGCCGAGGTTCATCGCCGCCTTCTGTGTCGAAAGGCGAGTGCGCAGCGAAGAGTTGAAAAAGAGCATCAACAGTGTCTTGTTCTTGCCGAGCGAAGTATAGGCGAAGCGGTCGCGCTTGATTTCAAGAGCCTCGGCTACGGCCTTGTCGAGCGGGCCGATGTCGGCCACATTGGTGAAGTGCTTCATTTCGAGTTCAAAAGAGAGTTAAAAGATGCCAGGAAGCTGTCGGCCTGAGCGCGGGTCAGTCCCAGGGCCGGCAACAGGCGAATCACGTTCTTGCCCGCGCCGCCGGTAAATATGTGGTGCTCGAAGAGCAAGCGCTTGCGCAGTTCGGACGCATCACCGTCAATCTCGATGCCAATCATGAGGCCGCGGCCGCGCACTTCTTTGATGCCCTTGATTTTGTGCAGCTGCTCAAGCAGATATGCGCCCACAGAGGCGGCATTGTCTATGAGATGTTCGCTCTCAATGACGTCGAGAACAGCCAACGCCGCCGCACAACCCAAATGGTTGCCACCGAAGGTGGTGCCGAGCATCGACTTCACAGGCGCGAACCGCGGTGAAATCAACACGGCTCCCATCGGAAAGCCGTTGGCAATGCCCTTGGCGCAAGTAACGAGGTCCGGCTTGAACCCGGGCGTATGTTGCCATGCGAAGAAACGGCCGCTACGACCATAACCGCTCTGAATCTCATCGGCTATGACCACTGTGCCGCTCTGTTGGGCGGCCTCTTGCAGCGCGATTAAGAAATCAGACGTCGGCTCGTGAATTCCGCTGACGCCCTGGATTCCTTCGACAATCACGGCGGCATACTGCTCCGTGGCCAATGCAGCCTTTACGGCGGCGATGTCATTCAGCGGCACGAAATCAACGTTGTCGGTCTCGTTAAACGGCGAGCGTATAGCTGGATTATCGGTTGCAGCCACTGCGCCCGACGTGCGCCCGTGAAATGCGCGCCCCATAGCCAGCACTTTGCGGCGTCCGGTATGGAACGACGCCAATTTGATGGCATTCTCGTTTGCTTCAGCGCCGGAGTTCACGAAAAACGCCGAATAGTCGGTCAGGCCCGACACCTCGCCGATTCTCTCAGCCAGACGCTCCTGAAGCGAGTTTTTTACCGAATTCGAGTAAAACCCGAGCCGGCCCACCTGCTCGCTCACCGCCTTGACATATGTCGGGTGAGCATGACCGATGGAAATCACGGCGTGGCCGCCGTAAAGGTCAAGATACTCCGTGCCGTCGGCGGTGTAGACATAACTGCCCTTGCCGCTGACCGGCTCGATGTCATAAAGTGCGTAAACGGGAAATGTTTTCATCGATTCAGAATGCTGAGGGTTTAAGATTCAGCCCTGTGCGCTCGTCGAGCCCGAACATGAGATTCATGTTCTGCACGGCCTGTCCGGACGCCCCTTTGAGCAGATTGTCTATTGCGCAGACAACCAGCAGCTTGCCATCGTGGGCCTCAACAGAGACGCGGGCGCGGTTGGTATTGACGGCCTGCTTCAGGTCAACGCCCTTCGGGCTTACCGACACAAAGGGACAGTCGGCATAGAAATCTTCGTAAAGTTTTTGGGCCTCGGCCTGAGACATGTCCGACTTAAAATAGGTCATGGCAAAGATGCCGCGGGCAAAGTCGCCTCTGACGGGCACAAAGTCTATCTCGCCATTGAACCCCGGCAGCAGCTTGGCAAGCGTACGCTTGATTTCTGCCAGATGCTGGTGAGTGAACGCCTTGTAGACCGACAGATTGTCCGAGCGCCAGCTGAAGTGGGTCGTTGCGCCCGGCTTCACGCCGGCACCGGTAGACCCCGTGATGCCGGTAACATGCACCTCTGACGGCAACAGACCGGCCTTGGCCACAGGCAGCAGCGACAGCTGGATAGCCGTTGCGAAACAGCCCGGGTTGGCAACCCTGCGGGCGCCCTTGATGCGCTCGCGCTGCAGTTCGGGCAAGCCGTACACGAAGCCGCCATGCTCGTCGCGGAAATCCTGCGCAAGGTCAATTATACGCAGCGATTCGGGAACGGAGTGCGCCTCGATGAATTTCGAGCTTTCGCCATGGGCCGAGCAGATAAAGAGCAGGTCGATGCTGTCAAGCGGCATCTCGTCGGTAAACGTCAGTCCGCTCTCTTCCAATCCGCAATGCACACTCCCTACGGGATTGCCGGCATTGCTCGACGAGTTGACAAACACAATCTCGGCGTCGGGGTGATTGACGAGCAGTCTCAGCAGCTCGCCGGCCGTATAGCCCGCACCGCCAATAATGCCTATTTTCATTCGTAGTCGTCTATACCGTTTCGCTTCTGCACATTATAATAAATCTTCATCTGGTTGCCCAGAATCTTGGTGAAGCCCTTGACGTCGTCGGCGCTCCAAGCCTTGTTAACCTCGCCATATTCGCCGAAGTCGGTCTTCATCAGGTCAAACGGCGAGTCAACGCCGACAAGCGTGTAACCCAGCGGACGCAGGCGCACCTCGACAGTGCCCGTAACGTTAGCCTGCGAGCTTTCGAGGAATGCCTCCATGTCGCGCATCACCGGCTCCAGATACTGAGCCTCGTGCAGGAACATGCCGTACCACGTGCCAATCTGGTCTTTCCAATACTGCTGCCACTTGGTCAGGGTGTGCTTTTCGAGCATTTTGTGGGCCGCGATAATCACAATCGGGGCGGCAGCCTCGAAACCTACGCGGCCTTTGATGCCGATAATGGTATCGCCGATGTGCATGTCGCGGCCGATGCCGAATTTCGAGGCAATGCTTTCGATTTCACGGATTGCGGCAACCTTGTCGGCATACTGCTTGCCGTTAACAGCCGCAATCTCGCCCTTTTCAAACGTGATTTTCAGCGACTCTTCTCCTTGGGCGGTAACCTGCGAGGGATATGCCGAGTCGGGCAGCGTCTGTTCGGAATGAAGGGTTTCCTTGCCGCCGATGCTCGTGCCCCACAGGCCCTTGTTGATTGAATATTCCATCTTCTTGAAGTCAGCCTCAAAGCCGTGTTCCTTCAGATAGTTGATTTCATATTCGCGCGTCAGGGTCAGATCGCGTGTGGGGGTAATGATTTCGATTTCGGGTGCGAGAATCTGGAATGTCAGGTCGAAACGCACCTGGTCATTGCCTGCGCCGGTCGAACCGTGGGCCACGCAGTGCGCGCCGATTTCCTTTGCATACTGAATGATGCCGATGGCCTGGAAAATACGCTCGCTGCTCACCGAGATGGGATATGTGCCGTTGCGCAATATATTGCCATAGACCATGTAGCGGATACTCTTCTCGTAATATTCGCGCGTAATGTCAAGCGTGGCATGACTTTTGGCGCCGAGGGCATAAGCGCGACGCTCGATGGCGGCCAGTTCGTCGGCGGTGAAGCCGCCGGTGTTGGCTATTGCAGTATGGACCTCATAACCGAGGTCTTCCGACAGATATTTAACGGCAAACGACGTGTCGAGACCGCCGCTGAACGCCAGCAATACTTTCTTTTTCTCTTCCATGATGTTTATTTCTTGAGATTAAACAATTTAGCGAATTTATTTTTCCAAAAGACGAGATAAGGCGCGAAATAGCCCTGTTTCTTCACCTCTTGCTTGGGGTCGAAGAGCATGCCCGTGCACAGACACATGCGCCGATTGTTGCGCTGCAATATGTCGTAGTTCACACAGCCCTCACAGCCGCGCCAGAACTCGTCGTCGTCGGTAAGTTCGGAAAAAGTTACGGGCTTATAGCCTATGCGCGAGTTCAGCTTCATTACAGGCAGCGATGTCGTGATACTGAAAATCTTGGCATATGGAAACCTTTCGCGCGCCAGCTCGAAAGTCTTGGCCTTGATTCGTGCGGCAAGGCCGAGATGGCGATATTCAGGGTCTACAATCAGACCGGACGTAGCCACATAGTCGCCATGGCCCCAGCATTCGATATAGCTGAAGCCCACGAGCTTTTCGCCGTCGAGCGCCACAACGGCTTTCCCGCCGTTGATTTTGGCGGCGATATATTCGTTGCTGCGACGTGCGATGCCGGTTCCGCGCTGAAGGGCGGACTCATAGATGAGGTTACAGATTCGTTCTGCATGAACAGCATGTTCAGGCTCCGCGAACTTCACCGCAATGTTTCTTTCTCCCATTTCTTTGTGAACAATAGCTTTCGTTTTATGAAATTGAGCAACAAATTTACGCATTTTTATTCAAATATCGGACTTTTTTGGCATGATTGTTTGCGAGGTATGGAATTTTATGTTAATTTTGCACTCAAATGTTAAAGACAATCATTAACTGAAATTAAAACAAAACCTCATCGTAAGTGTTAAATAGATATAAATTGACTTCCGAATGAAGAAATCGACAATTTGGTTCCTGACCATAATCATGGCGCTCACCTTCATCGGGCTTGTATACGTTCAGTTTCTGTATATGAGCAGTATGGTGCGCATGCGCAACGACCAGTTCGACGAAAATGTCCGCCGGTCGCTATACGCCGTCTCCGTCATGCTCGAACAGCAGGAAGCGAAATATTTTCTTGACCAGAGCCTCGCGCAAGTCGAAGACCTGAGCGACTTCACGGGAGAGAACGGCGAGGCCATGGCCATGACTTTCACCACTCAGAGCGGCCTGACCGGTGCGCTCACGATTGAGGGCTCGCAGTCTGAACTCTCCAAACTTAAGAAGAATTCCTCAATCAGGCTCGGCGGCTCGACCGCGACGTCCAATCTGCACGGCCGTTACCTCTATCAGCGCGGACTGATTGAAGACGTCATTCTTAAAATACTTTCGCAAAGCAGCACCCGCCCCATCAGTCAGCGCGCCGATTCGACAATGGTGCGCACCCTGCTGCGCAGCGAACTGGAGAACAACGGCATCAAGATTCCGTTTGAGTTTGCCGTTACCAACCGCTACCAGTCGGTTATTTATCGCACCGAGGGTTTCCCGGTGGTTTCCTCGCGCACCCTGCGCGAAGACCCCGATGCCTTCTTCCTCCCTCTCTTTCCTAACGATGCACCCGCGCGCACGAACTATCTCTGCGTGCTCTTCCCCACCAAACGCAACTATATATTCTCGTCAATCAAGTTTATGGTTCCGTCAATGGTGTTCACATTCATCATGCTGCTGATTTTCCTCTACGCGATTATGACCGCGTTCAAGCAGAAGAAAATCAACGAGATGAAGAATGACTTCATAAACAACATGACCCATGAGCTGAAAACCCCCATAAGCTCCATCTCGCTCGCCGGCCAGATGTTGGCCGACCCCGCCGTGCGCAAAAGCGAGACCATGATGAAACACGTAACCGACGTAATCAACGATGACACAAAACGTCTGCGCTTTCTCGTCGAAACCGTGCTTCAGATGTCGCTGTACTATCAGCAACAGCAGTCGCTCAATCTCACTGACGTCAACGCCAATAATGTCATTGCGTCGATATCGCACACATTCAAACTTAAAGTTGAAAAGTACGGCGGCCGCATATCGACCGAGCTCGACGCCAAAAACGCAGTGGTTGAGGTGGACGAGATGCACTTCACAAACGTGATTTTCAACCTGCTCGACAATGCCGTAAAATATCGTCGCAAAGACGCGCCGATGATTCTTAAAATCACCACGTCCAACCCCCACCCCAACAAATTGCGCATAGCGGTCAGCGACACCGGCATCGGCATGCGCAAGGAAGACATGTCGAAAATCTTCGATAAGTTCTACCGCGTGAACACCGGCAACCGACACGACGTCAAAGGCTTCGGCCTCGGACTGGCCTACGTCAAGAAGATGGTCTCGGACTTCCGCGGCGAAATTTCAGTAGAATCAGAGCTCGGCAAGGGCACGACATTCACAATCACCCTGCCGTTGCTGCGTGAAACGGAATAATCATAATCAAAACCCCAATATAGCTATGGAAGAAAAAGTTAGAATCCTGCTCTGCGAAGATGACGAGAATCTCGGCATGCTTCTTCGCGAATACCTTCAGGCAAAAGGTTTCGCCGCCGACCTCTATCCCGACGGCGACCAGGGCTACCGCGCGTTCATCAAAGGCAAGTATGACCTTTGCGTTCTCGACGTCATGATGCCTGAAAAAGACGGATTCCAGGTTGCCCAGGAAATCCGCAACGTCAACTCGGAAGTACCCATCATCTTCCTTTCGGCTCGCGCCATGAAGGAAGACATCTTCTCAGGCTTCAAGATCGGCGCCGACGACTACATCACCAAGCCGTTCTCGATGGAAGAACTCGTGTTCCGCATCGAGGCCATTCTGCGCCGTGTGCGCGGCAAACGCGACAAGGACATCACCATGTTCCGTCTCGGCAACTTCACCTTCGACACACAGAAGCAGACCCTCATGATCGGCGACAAGTCGACCAAACTCACCACTAAGGAGAGCGAACTGCTCACCCTGCTCTGCAACCACGCCAACGAGATTCTCGAGCGCAACTATGCACTCAAGACAATCTGGATTGACGACAACTACTTCAACGCCCGTTCCATGGACGTTTACATCACCAAGCTGCGCAAACTGCTGCGCGAAGACCCCTCGATCGAAATCATCAACATTCACGGCAAAGGCTACAAGCTCATCGCCCCCGACATCGACTGATTTACCTGCACAACTCATAAAATTGCAAAAGCGGAGACATGAACATCTCCGCTTTTGCAATTTTATACGTTTGCGCAGGTTTATTCGTCGAGGGTCATGTCCGAGAAGCCGCCGGCTTCAAACTCGTCGTCGTTATAGGAATCCGAGCCGTAAAACTCGTCGTCAAAATCGTCAACGCGCTTGGCGGCATTGGCCTTGGCTGCATCAACCGTCGGAATCTCCAGTTCGCTCTCCTGGGCAGGCGCAGTACCCATCGAGGTGGTTACGAACGCGTCCATCAGGTTACGGCCTGTCTCTGACTTCTTCATCTCGATATAGAACGAGCGGTCATTCATGTAATCGAACGTGAGCATCAGGCGCTGGCCCTCGTCTTCAATCTCGTCGCTGAGAATGGTGTCTTCCATCAGATAGGCGTCTTCAGAAGAGTCCAGACCCATATCCTCGAGCGTGATTTCACGTTCTTTCTCCCAATCGTCATCGCATATGAAGAAAGAGCACATCTGGTTCTTGTCATAGCCGACACTGTCATATATCGCGTTGCGCAGTTCAAGAAAAGTTGCATCGGCGTCAATCTGAATGTCGCGGCGGAAGTTGTCGACCTCGTCTGAAACAATTCGGAAATTGAATATCATATTGATATGTAGAATTTTATTTGTTTTATATATTAGTTTTAATGCCGCTAATTTAGTAATAGTTTTTTGTTTGACAACATATTTTCGGCTAAAATTTGTAACTTTGCATCAAATATGGCACTGACATCATTTCTTCAGATTGAAAACCTCACGAAAAGTTACGGCGACCGCCTGCTTTTCTCTGACGTAACGTTCGGCATTAACCGCGGAGATAAAATCGGACTTATTGCCCGCAACGGCACGGGCAAGACAACCATGTTGCGCATATTGGCCGGCAAGGAGTCGGCCGATTCCGGCACGGTTACGTGCCGTCAGGGACTTAAAGTCGCTCTTGTGGAACAGAAGCCCGACTTCGGTTCGGCCGACAACACTCCGCTTGGCGTCTGTTCGGCCTTTGATGCAGATGAGGCCAAGAGAATGCTTACACAAGTGGGAATCATCGATGTCAATGCCCCGATGTCCACTCTTTCGGGCGGTCAGCAAAAGCGCGTGGCCATCGCTGCCGCTCTTCTCTCAGAGCCTGATTTGCTCATTCTCGACGAGCCGACCAACCATCTGGATATAGCCATAATCGAATGGCTTGAGGCGCGACTGACACGCTCATCGTCGACAATACTGCTGGTTACACACGACCGATATTTTCTTGACCGAGTCTGCAACAAAATTATTGAGATTGACCTCGGACGCATCTTCACCTATAAAGGAAACTATGCCGAATATCTGCGGCGACGCAAAGAGCGCATCGATGCCCTTACAGGCGAACTGGCAAAGGTAAAAAACACACTGCGCCGGGAGCAGGAGTGGATCAGTCGGCAACCTCAGGCACGTGCCGGAAAGGCGCAGTATCGAATAGACGCCTACCACGAGCTGCGCCGACGCGCGTCAATGAAGGTTACAGACTCGACTGCCGAGATGCAGCTCAACGTCAAAGCTTCGCGCATCGGATCCAAGATTTTCGAGGCGGAAGGCGTTACAAAACGCTTCGGAGACAAATGTGTCCTTGACGATTTCACCTACACTTTCGCACGCTACGACAAGGTCGGCATCATAGGCGAAAACGGTGTGGGCAAGTCGACTTTCATCAAGATGCTGCTCGGACTCATGGCGCCTGACAGCGGCGAATTCCGAATAGGCGAGACTGTCCGTTTCGGCTATTACAGCCAGGAAGGCCCACAATTGCCGCGCGAGAAGAAGGTTATCGACGCAATCAGCGACATTGCCGAAGACATCGTGTTGCACGGCGGCGAACGTCGGTCGCCCATGCAGTTTCTTCAGCAGTTTCTGTTCTCGCCCAAAGATCAGCAGAAATATATTCACACTCTTTCGGGCGGCGAGCTGGCCCGGCTGCACCTGGCAATGGTACTGATGCGCTCGCCCAACTTCCTGATTCTCGACGAGCCGACCAACGACCTCGACATCATTACCCTCGGACTGCTTGAAGATTATCTTGCAAACTTCAACGGGTGTCTGATGGTCGTGAGTCATGACCGCTATTTTCTCGACAACATGGTCGACCATCTCTTTGTCTTTTCGGGCGACGGCATTGTACGCGACTTTCCGGGCAACTATTCCGACTTTCGCCGTTGGCAAGCCGAGAAAGCGGCGGCCGAGTCGCAACAGCCGGCGACCAAAACCGACAAGAGACGCAACGATGCATCTCCGACGCCTGAAAAGCCTCGTAAACTCTCGTTCAAAGAGAAACGGCGACTCGAAGAGCTTGAAAATATTATAGACGCTCTGACAGCGGAGAAGCAGACTCTTGAAGCTGCCTTCTCCTCCGGTACGGTAGACGATTACCAAACCGCCACGGCCCGATATGCCGACGTCAAAGAGCAACTCGACGCAGCCGAACTCGAATGGCTCGAACTATCTTCCATATAGCAGAAACTCCTACCGCCGCACATTCTTCAGGCGCGACAGTCGCTCAAAATCTTCAGTTCTGAATCCGGCCTCGTGGAGTGTTTCGGGCCTATTACGGTCTGAAAGAAAGAGATGTTCCGACTCCGGTCGATACTGCCGCGAAGTCAGCGCCCGAGACTTGTCAAGCCGATGAGTCCGCAAACCGGCCATGTGCATCAGCGTCGGCGCATAAGCTGCCGACGAGCTCACCTCACAATCTCTATTTGCCCGTGCATTAGCCGCCAATTCAGGGTGTGTCGCCATGAGTTCGCGAGTCATGTACAGCAACATCGGAACGTGAAGTTGGAAATAAGTCGGCGTTGGCGACGCATGCAAAAACCTGTTGCGGGCGTCGTCGAATATATCCTCGCCATGGTCTGATGTATATATCAGGCCGCCCGTGCAGCCCAGTGAGTCGAGCCGTTCAATCAGGGCGGCGAGCAAGCGGTCGGTCTGGCGCACGGCGTTGTCGTAGGCGTTGACCAGTTGGCCGCGATTAGACGCTTTGGCCTCCGTGGTTTTGTCCGGCAGAAAGTAAGCCTCACTGCGGGGATAGCGGTCGGCATAATTGAAATGTGAGCCATATTGGTGCAAAACAATCAGTTGCTTACGTGCTCCGCGGGCCATAATCGAATCTACCGACGCAAGAAGGTCGACATCGTAGATGTCCGTCCGCACGGTGCCGGGCCGGGGTTCGCGCTGAAAGATTGTTGAGTCGGCCTCTTCGAGAAAATAGTCGATATAAGAACCGTTGCGACACTGCATGCTAACCGCATCGGTTCTGAAACCGGCCTCCTTGAATGCGGAGATAACTGATTTCACACAATTGATACTGTCGGCAAAACATTTGACATCAAGGGTCGAAAGCAGAAGCGGAACCGACTTGTGCGTTGTGTTACTTTCGGAAAAAGCCGCGCCGAATCCGACCAGACCGTCATGTGGCAACGAACACAATTCAGGCGTGGTGAATCGGCCATAGCCGAACAATTGCCAGTTGTCGGCCCGCGCTGTCTCGCCAATTACCGCGATATAGACCTCGCGAATGCTGTCGGGGCGCGATGATTCTGCGTCGAACGTATAGTCGGAACTGGTCTCGGGATAGTTGGCCGAGGCATGCGAACGATAAAACGCAGCCCCGAGATTGCAGATTACATTGACAGGATAGAGATCTTCATCTATATGATATGTCGGCCTGACAGCGACACAGATGCCGAGCGCCACGCTGCCTGCGGCTGTCAATAAAACGCCGGTAGTGCGGGCAATATGCTTGCTTCTGCATGACGGCCGTACCCTGCGCCTGACAGCAATCACTGCACAGACAAGCGGCGGCAGATATAGAAGAATGACGACGGCTATTGCCGGCCTCAGATTCTCTAAAAGTTCGCGGGCCTCGGACGAGTTGGTTGTTGCGACATTCAGAAACATATCCACTCCGATAATTGACCCGTCGGCATACAGAAACAACAGCACTATCTGGAAAGCAGCCAGCACCATCAGCGGGAGCAGAAGTAGCGTGTTAAGCCCTACCCGACCGCGAATCGAAACAAAGAGGCCGACAAGGCCTAACGGCAGCAATATGTTGGCCAATATCGCGCACAGCGGCATATGGCCATAGGCGCACAGAGCGATATTGGGTATGGTCATCAGCAGCGGCACGCCCCACAACAGGAAGCGACCGAGTCTGCGGTTAAATTTATCAGAAGGCTTCATTGATGCTAAATACAAATCCGCGTTGGTCCTGACCGAAGCCATAGTCAACACGTACGTTAACTCTATGTTTGAATTCCCAGCGCAAACCGATTCCGGCATTCCACAGCGCGTGGCCCTTGAACATGTCGTTTACACGAGGAAAGACCTCTCCGACACCGCCCCAGGCCACAAGCCCGAACCGTTGGAAAAGATGCTGACGCAGTTCGACAGTGAAATCGGCCGCACATTTGTCATTGTAACGGCCCTCCCAATATCCGCGCATCGAATTACTGCCGCCAAGCTCAGACATCTCGCCCCATGGGGTGTTCCCGAATGTCAGGCGCGCATGCAGTTGCGATGCGAGCACGCCGCCTTTCCACAACTGCTTATACCATCTGAAATCTCCCTCGGTCAGAATAAAATCATACTGATTGCCGATGAAACGCGGTGCAAACAGTTGCTCGATTCGGGCGTAGATGCCTCTATAGGCATTATAAACGTCGTCGCGGGTGTCATACACAATGCCGATGCCCACCGCGTCGGTGAAAGTGCGTCTTTTCTGCCTCCGCCATAGTTGCGGATCGGGCTGAGTCTTCGCATCGACATAATCAAGTTGCAAGACGGGACCGACATACAAGTTAGGGTTAAAAACACGGAACAAAGCCGCGGCATGCAGTCGTGCCTTCCAGCGTTTGTACTTCACCATGTTGTCGTCGTTGACGTTGTTGTCATATCCGATGCCCCAATAGCGGTCAGGCCTCGAATAGAAATATACGTCATAGTACAGCCAGATGCGATCACCGCGAAAATAGCTCGAGCCGTCCACTCCGACCTTATAGTAACCGGTTATTGACACATCGCCATACAGGCTGAATTGCGTGGGTGGCGCTACGGTGTCGGCAAGATTACGCCGATATGTGCCTGCTGCTACCAGACCGATTCCAAAATTAGTATCTTGCGAATAATACGGGCCGCCGAGAATGCTGAAATCAAATTTTTTTGTCGGCTTTTTTCGATTAGAATCCGAAATGTAGTCCATCAACTTTTGAAAAATGGTACGCCGCGGCTTGATTTGCTGTAAGTCCGAAACTGTTTTTGCAGTATCAGTCGCGGCAATTACGGTATCCGACTGTGCGGCTACATTGAATAGAACACAGACGGCGAGGCAAAAAATCAAATGTCTTCTTAGACGTGCCACTATTCTAATAATATACTTATAATAAAGAAGTTGAAACTAAAAAATAACTGCAAGCCCCGTTCGGGACTTACAGTTATTTAACATTTGTGAAATCGATTCTGTTCAGTCTATGACCAGCTCGACTTTAGGCGTTGAAGTAAGCGCGGTGGGCGTCTGCAACTGAACATATGCCCTGTATACACCCGGGGCAAGAGTTAACTTATACGGGAAAACCGCATTGGGTTCAGCCATCACGACTTCACCATCAAGACTTTCCACGACAAGACGCTTCTTCGCCTGCGCGCTGAGAGAAGAGGTCAGTTCGAAATTGATTTCTCCGCTATCGGAATCTATTGCCGCACTCATTGTTGCAGGCAACGCGTTTTCAACCATGAACGAGATGGTTGCATCTGTCCATCTTCCGGCTGCATCGAGCACCGAAAGGGTTGCCGTATGGCGGCCTCCTTTAAGATGCGAAGTAACGTATTTCAGGTCGTAGACATTGACGCCAGCAGGTGTCAACAGATTGGTTGCGCCACTGCAAGCATTGCCGTCAACTGTCAGTCGCACGGGATTGACAAGTTGATTCGACGCGGCAATACCGGCGGGTGTCTCGATGCGGGCCGATAACACCGTACGGTTAGGATTACGGCTGTCAACACTGCCGCTGCCTGCCACGAAATCGCGAATTACAGGCGCGCCCCCATCAGGCATAACTTCCTCATTCTTATTGTCGACTATCGCTATACCTTTCCTTGAACCAAGTCCGCGCTGAGTGCCGTCGGCTGAATATGCATAAGCGCGGATTCGGTGCGTGCCGACTGATGATGTGGCAGGCCCGGTGAAATTCACGGAAAAACGTCCGTTCTTAACTTCGCCGATATACTCACCGATTTCTTCCATATCGGTTTCTACCGATTCGATATACGGCTTGCTGACATCGGTGGGACGCTTAACAATATTATGTTTTACGGTAGGCGTGTCATAAACTGTCAGCAAAACGTATCCGTTGAAGCGTGTATCGACTGCGGTGCCATTCAATACATTGACCGTGCCTTCAACCACATTGGCTGCCTTGGATTTCAAATTGCCGTCGGCGTTGATAGCACTGATTGCGACATCGTGCGTTGCCACATAAACCGGCATCGCCGGATCTCCCAGGAAATTATAGTTCAGATGATTGACAACATTGCGTTTAGACAGCGACGGCTCTTGCACTGCGGCCATCTGAGCCTTACGCCAGACATCACCCAGCCAGTCGCCATCTGCAGCATTATGCAACTGTCGGGCCACACATTCGCCCAAAGCTTGATTCATTGGCTGATAGACTTCACGTGCAGAAGCTATGACGGCAATACCGCCGCCATTTGGATTTGCAATTAACGACCTCGACAGATATGTGGGCCAAATGTCAATCGGCGCCAATCGGCACGAACCGATATAGAAGAGCGGGTATCTGCCGACGTGTTGCATATCGTCTGAAGTGCTCGACTGCATTAAAAGATCGACTTTACTGTTGGTTCCGCCAATGCCGTTGGGAGCGCCATGCCCGAAATATGCATAGAATCCCGAACCGAGACGCAGAGCTTCGTTCATGAGGCGTTTGGTCATGGTGTTATCAACACTCGTATACAGATTTGAAGCGGGACGGAAAACGGTAATGTCGTTGTCTATGTCCGCGCCAAATGCCTGCACGACCGCCTCGGCATTACAAAAATGAGATTCTTCATTTTGGCTGCTAAAGTCAGACGAGACGATGACGTTGCCTATCGAAGGATATGTGGGCGGATTGTTTACATATTCGGCGGCCTTTTTATAATACTCCAGCACTTCGCTATTGGAAAAGAATGGCAGACGACCTACACCGATTGCCATGTCGCCGCCCAGAAGACGCAGTTGCGGCACACGCTGCGGCCACAAACCGTCAGAGGCAAAATCGCCAAGCCTGCCATAAAATGTATCTGAGCAATAACTGCGCGTAATTGCAGTGCAATATTCCTCGTCTTCACATTCGGGAATCACAACATACGGCTGATTATCATTCACATTCAGCGCATTCATTTGCGTTGCCGGGCCAATAATAAGCAGAGCACGCAATTTCCCGGGCGTTTTCTCGGCGAGATGCAGTAAGAACCGACGCACGGCCTCGGGCGACGTATTGCCTGAGCCATATTCGTTGAATACTTGCTGCTGATCGGCTACCACAACATCTAAACCACGGGTATTTCTGTGGAAATCTGCGGCATATTCTGCCGATTCCATCAATTGCGATGATGTCAGTATGACAAGATCGGGAGTCTGCAATGCATGCAGATTTTGATTATTCACTTTACCGCACACCACCGGTTCCGGGAAATCAGACGTCGGGTCAAACGCCACGATTTCATTCGGATAGCGGTCGTCGGCAGCTGCCAGGGCTCCGACCTTGGCACCATTGCGGTCAGCAAGTTCTACCGTACGCACGACGTTCGACTGTGAGACATTCCAGACAGTACATGTCGACGAAGCTGACGACAGGGAAAATACCGCAGGCTGATGCCAGTTTTCGAAATACATGTGCATCTGCGACTCATCTCTCATGTCATTGCGCCGGGAATACAGCAGCGCGCAATAATCAAGTGCGCAATCGTATAACATCGGCGAGGCATTCGGGTGGACAGCAAAATCTACCGTATGGTTTCTACGTCCGTCTTCAGCAGGCAATGTTATATTCTGATAGCGCAGCGCCATGCGAAAACGCTCATGCGAATCAGAGAGATATGACGCCGACAGTCCAGTAGATTCTTCCGACATGATACCGTCAGAATATGAAGCAAGCAAATAGTTGGAATCCCCCGACTTAGACGGCGACATCATGCAGCGATATATCATTTTGGCCTTACCATCGTTAGCTACCTTGCTGACTGATAAGGTTTTGCTATCGCTCGGCCGACTGTTGCCGATGGGCTTGCCGGCAATCAGGTAACCGCCTTCACCGAGAATTGTAGCGTCTTCTTCATGATAAACCAGCGCGGTGTGCGTGGTCAGCACGTCCGATTCATTTATCTCCGCAACAACAGGCGCGGCAATCACCTCGGGTTCAGACAATGACACATCTACGTCGCTCAAAAAATATGTTGCGCCTACGCTGTATGGATGCCGGTCGTGAATATTCGAAACAGTGTTTGAAACGGTCCAGAATTCCGGTGCGAAGTTAGTGTCGCTCTTCCCGTAGAAATAAATTTTTCCTTGCCGGCTTTCATTAACGGAATATAGCGGCGTCAAATCTGACGGCATCTGTTCAGGCCTGTGAGTCAGCAAAACATTCGGCTGATATCCGAACAACTTTACTTTTTCAGGATTGGAAAAACCAAGCTCACGAAGTCTGTCATAAGTCAGTTGGTACATTCCATCTGAATCTACTCTTATTTTAACCCAATGGCCCGACGCCATAACCGACGTCGACGGCTCGGCCGATGCCTTGGCAATCGACGGTACTGCAGCCAGGAGAAAGGGAATGAGATATATTGGCTTCATATAAGGTTATTTGATGTTAATTTTCATGATTTCTTGATTTAAGAGACTGACTGACACTACTGCATCAGGCTCAATAGGCATGGGCTCGTCAGCTGTCATAACGGCAATTACATCGCCTGTCTTTAATGTCGCGAATCGCGATGCGGCTATCACCTCGTCTATAAGATTTTCGGGTAACGTTTCTGTTTCGAGCCATCGTCCGCAAACCACGGCCGAGTCCATAAAATCAGATGCCGGACAGTCGTCTGCTTCGGGCACCCATAGCTTTGTCATCGCATCGACATATCGTCCCAAGTATTGTCGGGTCAGATTCTTTCCAAGGCGACCGACCCTGACGGCAATTGCAGTGCGCCATCTCCAGTTTGTTCCATAGTCCGGAATGAACCATGGCTGCACCGGACGCCCGATTGCCGAATCAGCAATTACATGTACGCGGCCATCGTCGGTTTTAAGCAGCATCTTCATGGCTTTTGTTGCTCAAGACGGTTGTACATAAGTGCCAGATGCGAATAAATCGAGGTGTCCTGAATGACCACACCGTCGCGCCTTTGCAGTCTGTGAGGCGTAAAGTTCCACAGAGCTTTAAGCCCGGCTGCGACTCCGAGGTCGGCAACCTCCTGAGCGACATTATGCGGCACTGTCAGAATGCCGATGTGTGCGTTCAGTTCTGCAAAACGCGCGCCCAAGCTGTCAATGCCGTACACCGGAACATTTCTGATAGGCGCCTTCGGCTCGATATCAAACCCGGCCACTATATCCAGTCCGTACTTTCCGAGGCCGACATCACTAATCAGGGCTGCCCCAAGACTGCCGACACCGAAAATGACGGCACGATGCGGTTTATGAAAGCTCAGAAAGTCAGCCAATGCTGATTCAAGTTGTTCGACGTCATAGCCTATGCGTGTTTTGCCGCGAAGATTCAAATAGCTTAAGTCTTTGGCAATCTGCGAACTGTCCACATTCAGGCACTTTGATATCTGCGTACTCGAAACCCGCTCCACGCCCAGGGCGCGAAGCTGACTGACGTATGCCAGATACCACGGCAAACGCTGCACGGCCGGTTCCGGAATCAGCGAGCGCATTGCCGACAGACTCTTAGCGTCAATGTCCTCAAAAGGTTTCATTCTGCACTGTGTATTTGCTTAATAACGTACAAAGTTACAAAAAATTGAGCACACGACAAAATTATATTACAAATCCGGAATCCGGATTCTTTTCAACGGGTTTGACATTTTTTCGGATTGGCGACGGAAGATGGCGGATTTTTGCTAATTTTGCGGGTGGTTTTACTGACTTGACAAATTTTTTATGAGACACAACAGCATAAAATTCAAAGGATATTTGCTGGCGGCCGTAGCTGCGGCCGCCTACGGCACTAATCCGGCGTTTGCAATTCCGCTCTATGAGCAGGGAATGAATCCCAACACCGTGTTGCTGTTCCGCTATCTGATGGGCATGCCGCTGCTGGCTGCCATCATGGCGGTGAGAGGCATACCGTTCAAGATGTCAAAGGAGGAAATCGGCCCTACGGCGCTGTTGGGCATACTCATGGCTCTGTCTTCACTCGGTCTGTTCGAAAGCTATAAATACATGAATTCCGGCGTTGCCTCAACGCTGCTGTTTGTCTATCCGATAATGGTGGCCATAATGATGATTTTCATTTTTCATGAGCAGTTCAGGCTGTCGATCGGGCTCTGCCTCATCATCATGTCAGGCGGCCTGGCGCTTCTCATGAAGCCGAGCGACGGCGTCTCTATCAGCGTCTTGGGCACAATGCTCGTCATGATGTCAGCGCTGACCTACGCTCTTTACATTATTTTCGTCAACGTTTCCAAAGTCATAAGAAACATACCGACAACCAAACTGCTCTTCTATTTGCTCGGCTGGGGCTGCGCGGTCTACGCGCTGATGATTCCGCTCGGTCAGGAAGTGCGTTTGCCCGTTGTCGCCACCGGCTGGTTCAATCTCGCCGCCCTCGCCGTAATTCCGACCGTATTGTCGCTGGTGTGCACCACACGTGCCATTCAGCTCATCGGCTCGACACCGACAGCTATTCTGGGCGCGCTCGAACCTGTCAGCGCCGTGATTTTAAGCGTTACACTTCTGGGACAGACACTAACGACACGCGAAATTATCGGCGGCATGCTGATATTGGTTTCCACAACGATTGTCATCGCCGACAAGTCGGTTGACACTCTGATTCTCCACGTCCGCAAAATGTTTCCGCGACCACGCCGCTGACATCACAGTTCAACCGTAACCGTCAGACGGTAGTTGCGCTTTGGCATGGGATAATTCACAATAACGTCATAGTCGCGGTTCAGCAGGTTGTTGACCTCGAGCAGAACCCGCATGCCGACGCGGCCGAACGTAAAGTCGCGACTCACCGACAGATCGTGGGTGTACCACGGGGCGACATAATTATAGCTGATATTTTCCTGCTGGCTATATCGTTCGCCGACATATATATAACTGTAATTCAACGTCCAGCGGCGCCACGCGGCATTGAGCACGGCCGAGGCGCTATGACGCGGCGTATACGGTATCTGATGGCGATAAAAGCTATCGTCGGCCGAGGTGATGTCTATGGCCCTTTGCCAGGTGTACTGCCCCCTCAGCGTCAGCTCGAGTTCCTTGGCCGGGCGCAGCGTCAGCAGAGCCGTCAGGTCAACTCCCCTGATGTCGACCTTGCCGAGATTTAGCATGGTCCAGCGGAACTGTGTGCCGCGCGGATAGGCCACAATCTTGTCTTTTACATAATTATAATACACATCGGCACTGAACCGCATGTATGCGGCCAATCCGCCGCTTGCGCGCTCATAAAGCGCCCCGAGGTTATATTGCGAAACACGTTCGGGATTGAGTCTGGCGTTGCCCATATCGGCATAATAGAGGTCATTGAACGTCGGCATTCTGAACGATTGTTTGGCGAAAGCCCGCACGCTCAGTCCCCCCAGGACCGAATAACTGACATAGGCTCCCGGAGTGCACACGGCCTTGTCTGACATTTTGCGGTAGCCTTTGCGCGCTCGGTCATGCACAAACGTCCCCAGAGCCGACACCTGAGCCTTGAACCGGCCCAAATCGACCGACATCGCGCCCGAAAGCATCTGACTGATGCGGTCGGGGCAGATAAAGTCAGGCATATCAGACCACATCGTGTTCCACTGCAGGTCATAGCTGAGAGCGACGCGCCACCATGGCAGTATTGCAAACTCGTTGGCCGACGACAGATACACCTCATGTTGGCGATAAAGATTATCGATTCTGATTTGCCGGCTGTCGTTGTTCACATAGTGAGTGCGATAAAAGGCATACTTCACATTGTTAAGCGTCGAAAATCGCCCGAACGTCTGCAGATAGCTCGCCTGGGCAAACGAATTGTTGTCCCCTACCCGCTCTCCGCGCCTCCACACATTGTTGACAATAGCGCCCGGCACTCCACGCTCCGAAACGTAGTTATAGGCCTTTGCATGCCATTCGCCACCGCGCAACTGCCCGTTCAGGTTCAGTTCGGTGCGCAGGGCGTTGATGTCGCCGTTGCGGCGCACGGCCGTCGTGTCATACAACGTCGCGCCCGAGGCATTCAGCTTGCGATAGCGGAACTTGTATCGGCCGTTGGCGCAGGTCCATTCCGCGCTCAACGAGGCGTTTACCTTATCTGAAAGTTTCACCTCGCCAAGTACCGACGGATTTATCAGGCCGAACGAGCCCGTGCGTACCTTAGCGCGGAGATTGAACCGCCTGCCGTTATTGAAGTGAGGCACGCGAGTGCGCATGTAGATGCTTCCGGCCGAACCGAAATCTTTGGCCGGCTGCAGAATCTCGCTCTTCTGGCCGTTGTAGAGGCTGATGCTCTCGATGTTATCGAGCGAAAACTGACCCAGGTCAATCTGCCCGTTCTGCGCGTTGCCCAATGCGACGCCGTCATACACCACCCCGGTGTGGTGCGACCCCATCGAGCGCACATTCACCGTCTTGATGCCGCCCACGCCGCCGTAGTCTTTCACCTGCACGCCCGAAAAATATCTCAGAGCGTCGGCCACACTGTTGCTGTTGAGTCGCTGAAGCTCCTCACCCTGCAATTGCTGGGCGGGAATCACCTCGACATGCGGCGCCGTAGCCACCACCTCTACCTCGCGCAGCCTCGTCGTGTCAGTCAACTCCGAGGCGGCCGACGCCGTCGCGGCGCCGAGCAGCAGGCAAGATGTCAGTGCCGTCAGTCTCATTGAGGGTTCGAAGATGCTTATTGGAGGTGCAAATTTACGAAAATTCGCGGCAATTGAAATTTTTTTCGTAACTTTGCCCCCGCAATGGTATCTCCAAAATCCAAGAGAGGATTTGCGAATTGCCTCGCCGCCCGACGGTTAACGGCCATTCAGAGATTTAATAGGGAATCCGGTGCAAATCCGGAACAGTACCCGCTGCTGTGAGTTCCATACCAAAAATCCGGCGCACATATGTCATTGAGTCAGTATGCTGACTTGAGAAGGCGCGCCTCGATCGGAACAAGTCAGAAAACCTGCCATAGCCATAAACAGATTTGTGCCTGCGGGACTATGGGCAGCGATTCGATATCATCGGCAATGATATTATTTCTTTCCTTTCCGACATTGCGTCGGAAGTAAAAGCGTATTTTCCCGTCTGTGTGCAATCCGTTCATGCACTTCACAGACGGGAAATTTATTCTGACACCTAACTCCGTTCACACGAAAGGAAATGAAATTGTTGCCGCTGCTGTCGGCATTGGCAATCGCCGCCGTTCCGACAGCCGAAATATCCGCAAAAGAGTCTGCCGATTCGCTTGCGCGTAAACTGCGCGAAGTCGTGGTTACCGCCGACAAACCGGTCAAAGACATCATTCCCGCCCAGACTCTCTCGGGCGAGGAACTGCGTCGCCTCAACAGCAACAGCGTGGCCGACGCGCTGCGCTATTTCTCGGGCGTGCAGGTCAAGGATTACGGCGGTGTAGGCGGCATCAAGACCGTCAATATCCGTTCGATGGGCACGAACCACACCGGCGTGGTCTACGACGGCGTTGAACTCGGTAATGCCCAGAACGGACAGATTGACCTGGGGCAGTTCTCGCTTGACAACATCGAAGGCATCAGCCTTTATAACGGCCAGAAGAGCGAGATTCTGCAGCCGGCCAAAGATTTCGGTTCGTCCGGAAGCATTTACATGCGTACGCGGCAGCCCCGTTTTGCCGACGGCGAGACCTTTCATGCGCGGGCAACGGTGCGCGCCGGCTCATTCGACCTAATCAACCCCTCCGCGCTCGTCGAGCTGAAACTCGCGCGCAATCTCAACGCGTCGCTCAGTGCCGAATGGGTCAACTCGAGCGGCAAATATAAGTTCCGCTACCGACGCGTCAATCCTGCCGGCGAACTGGCCTACGACACAACAGCCGTGCGCCAAAACGGCGACATCAATGCCACACGCCTCGAACTGAACCTTTACGGCACGCTCAACTCCGGCGACTGGACCTTCAAGGCCTACAACTACAACTCGGAACGCGGTGTGCCCGGAGCCATCGTCAACAACGTCTGGCGCCGTGGCGAGCGCATATGGGACACCAACTCATTCGCCCAGGGACGCTACACGGGGGGTTTCGGCAAGTTCACAACCATGAACAACATCAAATATGCCCACTATCGCACCCACTACGTCAACAACGACGACAAACAGGTAAAGATTGACAATCTCTATCGCCAGAAAGAGGTCTACTTCTCGTCGGCCAACAGCTATGAGCCGCTGACGTGGTGGCAGCTCTCACTAAGCTACGACTTTATGTGGAACGCACTTGACGCCGACGTCTACGGCTTCGCCAAGCCCGACCGCATCTCCAACTTCGTCTCGGCCGCCACGGCTCTCGACTTCACCCGAGTGAAGCTTCAGGCCAGCGCGCTCGCCACGTTCATTCACGACACTCTCAGGGGGCAGCAGGCGCCGAAAGACAAAAGCGTCCTCACTCCCGCCGTCTTCATGTCAGTCTGTCCGCTGCGCAACAACGACTTCTCCGTGAGGCTCTTCTACAAAAAATCTTTCCGCATGCCGACGTTCAACGACCTCTATTATGCCGACATGGGTAACTCCAAACTCAACCCCGAACGCGTGGCGCAATACAATGTCGGTCTGCTCTATGACCACACGTCTGCCGGAAGTGTCATTGCTGCCGCCCGGGTCAGCGCCGACGTCTACTATAACAAGGTCAACGATAAAATCGTGGCCTACCCCAAAGGCCAGCAGTTCCGCTGGACCATGCTCAACCTCGGCGTGGTCGACATTCGCGGCATCGACCTCACGGCTCTGCTCTCACTGAGGCCCCTCCCCGACTTGCTGCTGACGGGGCGACTGCAATACACCTTTCAGCGCGCAATAGACATCACCAATCCGGCCGACAATTACTATCGCGACCAGATTCCCTACATTCCCCGCCACAGCGGCGCGGCCGTGTTCAATGCCTCATGGCGCGGCTGGGGGCTGAACTATTCGTGGATCTACGTCGGCGAGCGCTATAACCAGCAGGAAAATATCCGCTATAACTACACCCAGCCCTGGTACACTTCCGACCTCTCACTCTCCAAAAACCTCACTCTGGGCCGCGTGTCGCTCAGGGCACTCATCGAGGTCAACAACGTGCTCAGCCAGGACTACGACGTGATTCTTAACTATCCGATGCCCAAACGCAACTATCGGTTCACGCTTACAGTAGAGATATGATGCTATGAAACACATATTTAATAAGTTTTTCTTTTATTTTTTGCCACTCCTGACGGTTACCACGGGTTGTCGTGAAGACGAACTCGTGGTGCCTACGGAGTATGACGTCATTCCCGAGTCGCCCGCACCAGACAGCCGCATTCGCGGTTTCTACCTGGTCAACGAGGGCAACATGGGTTCAAATAAATGCTCGCTCGACTATTTCGACTACGTAACGGGGCTTTACGCACGCAACATATACGCAGAACGTAATCCGGACGTCGTCAAGGAGTTGGGCGATGTAGGCAACGACATAGGCATCTACGGTTCGAAACTATACGTCGTGGTCAACTGCTCCCACAAAGTCGAGGTGCTAAACGCGCGCACCGGAATCCGCATCGGTCAGGTCGACATTCCAAACTGCCGCTACGTGCGCTTTCACCGCGGCAAGGCATATGTCAGCTCCTACGTCGGCCCCGTGCTCATCGACGCCAATGCCCCGCGCGGCGCCGTCTATCAGATCGACACGCTCTCGCTGGCCGTTACCGACAGGGTTACCGTCGGCTATCAACCCGAAGAAATGGAGATTATCGACGACTATATGTACGTAGCCAACTCAGGCGGATACCGCGCTCCGAACTATGACAACACCGTGTCTGTCATACAGATGGTCGATTTCAAACAGGTGCAGAAAATTCCCGTCGGAATCAACCTGCATCGCCTCAGAAAAGACCGCTACAACCGCCTTTGGATAACCTCGCGCGGCGACTACAAGTCGCGCCCTTCGCGCCTCTACGTAATGGATAAGAAGCCGGGCTACAATCAGATGGTCGTAACCGACACTTTGCCTGTGGCGTGCTCAAACATGGCGTTCTTCGGCGACTCGCTCTATTATTACGCAACCGAGTGGAACGACTTTGCCGCCGCCAGCACAATCAGTTACGGCATCATAGACCTGCGCACAAAAAAGGTGGTCTCGGACAATTTCATTACCGACGGCACAGAGCGTGAAATCACGATTCCCTACGGCATCGCCGTGCACCCCGAAACGGGCGATATTTTCGTTACCGACGCGAAAAACTATGTCTCATCAGGCACTCTCTACTGTTTCGACCGCCGGGGGCGCAAAAAATGGAGCGTCCGCACGGGCGATATTCCCGCTCACATAACTTTCCTGCCACGATGAAAAAGATTTTGTTCATATCGGCAATGCTGACGGCACTTGCCGCATGCACCGACGAAGTCCCCATGCTCAATCTCGGCATTGACGACGTCTACTACATCGAGCGGATGCGCAAACTCCCCCTGCACTCCGCCCTCACAGGCCGCGCCTACCGCTGGACGGTAGACGGACGCGAAGTCTCGACCGACGACAGCTATATTTTCCTTGCCGAAAAGGAGGGAGTATATCACCTCACGTTCGACATCATCGACCCCGCCACGCCCTATCATTTCGAGTTCACGGTCAACGTACTCCACGAAGAGGTGGAATACAGCCCTTTCATCAGCCGTGTCTACGAATACTGTCCCGCTCCGGGCCAGTTCATCAACGAAATGCCGCGCTACGAGCCGGGCGACACCTATGCCGACATTCTCCAAAAGGCCGAAGAGTGCATCTCCGGGACCAACGACGTCATGATTTCGCTCGGGGGCTTCGGCGGCTATGTTACCTTCGGGTTTGACCATACGGTAATCAACGTGCCGGGCGAGAAAGACTTCCGCATCTGGGGCAACGCCTTCTACGAGCTCAATAACCCCGAAGCCAAAGGCGGCTCGGCCGAGGCCGGAATAGTCATGGTCAGCTATGACACGAACGCAAACGGCCTTCCCGACGACCCATGGTATGAGCTGGCCGGTTCGGCCTATTCCGACCCCGCCACGCTCCACGGCTATTCAATCACCTACCGCCGCCCCGACCCTGACCGCGAAGTGGTGAAACAAGGATTTCTCAGCGACGTCAACTACATCGGCTGGACCGACTCGCAGGGCATCGCCTCCTTTATGCCGAAAAACTCTTTCCACAATCAGGATTATTTCCCCGCTTGGGTCAAGGCCGACACTCTCGGCTTCACCGGTACGCGCCTTCCCGACAATGCCGTCGACACTTCCGGCAAGGGGACATACTATGTCCTCTACGCCTTCGACTGGGGCTACGTCGACAATCACCCGAACGATTTTGCCGACCTCAATTCGTTCGACATCTCACGGGCGGTCGATTCCTCCGGGCGCTCGGTTTCGCTGCCAGGAGTCGACTTTATACGCGTCTACACCGGTCTGAACCAATATTGCGGCTGGATTGGCGAAACCTCCACCGAACTCTCAAAAGCGCAAGATCTACACATAGGCTTATATTAAAATGAAACTGAAACTCTTATCAATTTTCATGGCAGTCAGCGCCTCAGCTCTCGCGGCTGTTGACTACACCGCCGGAGTCTTCATTGTCAACGAAGACTGGTACGGCCATCAGAACTCTACGGTCAACTATTTTCTTCCCGACGCCCCCGCGGGCGAAAACTGGCACTATCGCGTCTTTCAGAGCGAGAACCCCGGCCGCGAGCTCGGCTGCACCAACCAGTTCGGAGCAATCTGGAACGGCCGCTTCTATTTCATCGCCAAACAGGAGCGCGACCCCGGCGCTGAAATCACGGGAGGACGTATCACGGTGGCCGACGCCAAAACCATGAAGTGCCTCTTTCAGTCGGTCAACATCGACCCGACGGGCGAGCAGTGCGACGGCCGCGGCTTCGTGGGCGTAACAGCCTCAAAAGGTTACATCTCGTCGTCCCATGGCGTATGGGTGTTCGACCTCGACAACTACAAGGTGCTCGGTCAGGTGCCCGGCACGGAAAACCCCAACGGCCACAGCACCGGGGGCAACACCAACGCAGCCGGCGCGCTCTATCACGGCCAATGCGGGTCGATGGTCCTTGCCGACGGCCGCGTCTTCGTGGCTCATCAGGCCTACGGCCTCCTCGTCATCGACCCTGACCGAGACGAGGTAACCGATAAAATCTCCATGGATATTGCCGCCCCCGGTGCCGGCATCGGTTCCGTTGTCAAAGCCGCCGACGGCAACCTGTATCTCAGCGTCTGCGAAGACATTGACGGCATGGGCGCCATGCTGCCCGAGATTGTCCGCGTCAATCCCTCCACCCTCGAAACTGCAGTCATCAATCTTCCCGAAGGCATCTATCCGCCTGCGTCGAGCTGGTATGCCTGGACTCCCGACGGCTTCTGCGCCTCTTCCTCGACCAATGTACTCTACTGGAACGGCGGCGAGAACAACTGGTTCAGCGCCCAGCAGATTTTCAAATATGACATCGACGCCGGCACCTTCGGGCGCATCATCGACCTCGAGCATGAAACGGGCGAGGAAGTGCCCTGGAAACTCTATGGCTGCTCGATGCGCGTGCACCCTCAGACCGACGAGCTTTACATGAGCCTCTACCACGAGTTCGGAACTCCCGTCTATGTGCTACGCCGCTATGACGGCGACGGCAACAGAGTCGTCGAGTACAGCATGATCGAGAACTACTGGTTCCCCTCACTGCCCGTCTTCCCCACTGACCCCAACAACCAATCATCAATTTTCGACCTGCGCGCTGACGGCCGCACCGACAACCGTATTTACGACCTTCGCGGACGCGCCTATTCCCCATCTACCGCGCTGCCGGGGGGAATCTACATCAAAAATAACCGAAAATTCATAATCCACTAATCAATTAAACAATGCAACATTACATTCTTAAACCGATTGTTGTCGCGGCTTTGGCTCTGGCCCCCTTCACGGCCTTTGCCGCCGACACGGTGGAGTCCTCCGCTTCGAGCAGGGATTACACCAAAATTGCCCGCCCGGACGAGTATCAGGGCGAGTATCTAATGGGCGAGCTCTTCACGCTGCCTGACGGGTTCAACACCTATGCCACCGACGACTTCGGCGCGCGCGAGTTCCCGCTGACGTTCACCTACACCAACTCCAACCCCGAGCTACTCGTAGTGGAGAACTGCGGCTTCGACGCCACCCGAAAATACCGCAACAACCACTATCGCTTCCACCTCACGCCGATGATGAGCGGCGAGGCCGAGGTGGTCATCACCGCCCACTATAAGGAGCAGACCGCCGAAAAGCGAATCAAATATACGGTTGCCGAGGTGCCAGCCAACATGTTCACTCCTAACCCGTCGATTCAGAACAGTCTCGGCTATCAGCTCTCCGGCACGCGAGCTGCCGCCCGCAAGACAGTGCAGACCTATTCGAGTGCCTGGTTCAACGCCCCCGACGGCTGGCGGGACCCGAAAAACTGGGAGGCTGCCGGAATCACCTTCGGAGCTGACGCCTCGAACACCGAACTGATTTCAAACATCGAAACCAAGCTCGAAGGCAACTACGCGTCAATCCTCATAACCGTCGAACCCATTACCGGCCAATCGGAAATAACCGCCTGGGTCGAGCGCGACGGCGTGCGCGTCGAGTCCGCGTTTACGGCCGACTTCTACGGCGTCAAGTGCATTGACGACGCCACCGCCATCATGCGCGACGCCAAGCCCGACACAATCAACGTTGTTGGCAACGACAAGAAGCTCGATGTCCCCTACGAACTCAGCGTTGTCGAACAGCCGAAATACGGCCGTCTTGAAGTCGTAACCACTCAAGACTATCGCGGCCGCGACATCAAGGCTCTGGAATACACGCAGACCGACCTCGGCGTCGCCAACTGGGCCACCGACGGCTTCCGCTATCGCATCACCCTCGACGAGGAGTTGCCCGAAGGGCAGGCGCGCGAGTTCGACGAAGCCGTCGTAGAGATTCTGCTACGCGATGACCCGACAATCGCCAAGGTCTTCGAGTTCGTGCCTGCTCCCGGCCAGTTCATCAACTCCGGCGGCAGCTTCAACGGCTCGGGCTCGCAGAACCTCATAGGTCAGGGCACGTCGGGAGGCACCTCATCAGTGCCCGCGACAAGCGGTCTGATTTCGCTCGGCGGCTTCGGCGGCTACGTGATTTTCGGCTTCAACCAGCCCTGTCTCAACGACCCGCGCAACCCCTACGGCGTTGACTTCACCATCAGCGGCAACGCCTTCAAGGCCGCCGAAAAAGGCTATTGGACCGAGCCGGGCGCCGTGCAGGTCATGAAAGACGAAAACGGCAACGGCCTGCCCGACGACACATGGTATGAACTTGCCGGCTCAGACTACTGGTTCTCGACCACACGCCGCAATGTTACCTTCACTTACGAAGACCCGGGCTACACCAACCGCCGCTCACTCATCTACACGACCAGCGACGGTCAGGAGCGCGGATTCGAAACAAACCGGTTCCACAATCAGGCATACTTTCCCGACCCCTACAACTATCCCGACGCTAAAATCGCTGACGGCAAGCTCAGCCTCACCGGCACGCTCATTTTCGGCACGCCCGACATGCGCACGCCCAGCTACATCGAGTCGGTGCGCCCCGCTCCGTTCGGCTACTGCGACAACCACGCCACAAACGGCGACCTCACGGCAGCCCGCAACCCCTACTATGCGGAAAACGGTCTGGAACCCAACGACGGCTTTGACATCTCATGGGCCGTCGACAAAGACGGCAACTATGTCGAACTCGACCAAATCGATTTCGTAAAGGTCTATAACTGCGTTGACCAGCGCTGCGGCTGGCTCGGCGAGGCTTCGACCGAAATCGGCGCATGCGCCCAGACGCGCCCCGACCCCAATCAGACCGAACCCGGCGAATACTACCTGAACTACGCCAACATTCCTCAAGTGCAGGTAATCAAGGGCGAGAGCTGTCAGTTCGAAGGGTTTGCCTTCTGCAACGGGCGCCCGATGTTTGACGCCAAGGGCGCGTGGGAATCGTCCGACCCCGAAATCGGCACTATCGACGCCAACGGCCTCTTCACCGCCAAGAGCGTCGGCTTCACGACCATCAAGTTTCAGGCCACGGACAAGGCTCCGGCCGACGAATTCGAGATTGAAGTGTGCACGCTGAACGGCATCATCATCGCCAACGAGGGCATCGGCTCGAATGCCGACACCAACAGCAAGATGGACGTCTACGTAGGCGAAAAGTCTTACATCAACGTCGAAAGCACCACAGGAGCCGAAGGTGTGCTGAACAACCAGAAGAGCAACCGCTACATCTACGACACCTACACCTGGACATCAGACGACCCCGAAACCGTCTCCATCAAGAATTCCGGCGTGCTGACCGCCCACAAGGAGGGCACAGTGGTGCTCCACGTCGCGTCGAACTATAACGCCGCATTCACTGCCGACTTCACTGTAAACGTCAAGGTATATCCCGAACCCGCGCAATATAACAACTACCTCGTCATCGAAGACCGGAACCTCACTCAGGAAGCCATGAACGCGAAGGCCTTCACCTGTGCCGACATCTTCACCGCGGGCGGCAAAGTTGTGAACATGACCCTTCAGTCCATTCTTCCCGCCGGAAACGAAGATAAATTCTATCTGGAGAACAACCGTCTGCTGAACCGCCTGGTCAAGACCGACTATCGCGAATACATGCTCACGTTCACCGGCGAGCTCGCCGGCCGGCAGACAACTGTTACCGTGCCCCTGCTCCACACCTCGGACTATAACACCGTCCTCGCTCAACCCGAACCGGAGGCACAGCCCGTACCCCTCGACCCCGTTTCGCTGACAGGCTCGCTTGCTCTCTCGAAAGTCTTCCCCGTTGAAGGTCCCGAAGGACTTTACAATGCCACCTATCGCCTCAAGACCGTTCCGCAAGGCTATACTGCCGCCATTGAAAACGGAGTGCTCAACGTAGCCCTCACCGAAGGCGAATTCGCCGAAGGCGCCGTCATCACCGTTGAAGGCCGCATTGCCCGCGGAACCCAGCGCCGTGTTGTCCGCGCCGGCGAACGCGAACCGCAGAGTCCCGCATGGACCTCTGTTGACCTACCCGTGGTTCTCGCCGTCAAGGCTACCGGCCTATCAATCTCGCCCGCTGCCGTGAGCGCCAACGTCGGCTCGAAGATCGGGCTGAAGGTCGTGCTCACGCCCGAGAACGCCACTCAGCCAACCCTGATGTGGACATCGTCAGACCTCGACGTCGCCACGGTTGACCAAAACGGCAACGTCAGCCTCGTAGACAACGGCTCATGTGTCATCACGGCCGCGACCATCGACGGCTCCGCACTCAGCGCAACCGCCACGGTTACCGCCTTTACCCGCGCCACGGGCGTGGCCATCTCGCGCGCCGAAATCACCGAGACGGTCGGCTCGACTGTTCAGCTCGCCGCCGAACTCGCCCCGGCAACCGTCAGCAACCGCACGGTTAAATGGACCTCGACCGACCCCGCCGTAGCAACCGTCAGCAACGACGGCCTCGTAACCCTTACCGGCAAGGGAAGCTGCAAAATCACCGCATCTACTCTCGACGGCTCGGCTCTCACCGCTACGTGTGCAATCAACGCCGTAATCAAGGCCGACGGCATCACTCTCTCAGACACCGAGGTTACGAACGTTGAAGGCGCAACCGTGCAGCTCACGGCGACCGTCTCGCCCGCCGATGTCAGCAACGCGACCGTTGTATGGACCACCTCTGACTCCGCAGTCGCCACGGTTGACGAAAACGGCCTCGTAACCCTCATTGCCGAAGGCACGTGCACCATCACCGCCACCACTGCCGACGGCACCGACCTCACCGCAACATGCGAAATCACCGTCGACAAGACCAACTCCATCAAGACCGTCTGGGCCGATGGCAAACGGCATGACATCTACACCACCGGCGGCATTCTCGTTGCCCGCGACGCCGACATGGCCGAAGCCTCGCGCCTCACCGCCGGCATCTATGTTGCCCGCAACCTCAAATTCCGCGTCAAATAATCCTCCCCCTCCCTCTTCATAAATCGCCGGGGACAGCCAAGCTGTCCCCGGTTTTTGCATACTTACGCGACACACATACGCCAAATTTGATGGCCGACATTGCGTATTATATTATTCTATTGCGTTGTATTTTCTTGTAGTTTCTTAAAATTTGTTTGCAAATTACAAGGCGAATTGCTAACTTTGCCGTTGAAGGTAAATCTTTGCGAAAAAACTAAATGAACATTTTGGTAAATTGTCTAAAGAACGGCGCGATATCGAACGACGTAATTTCATGCAATATAACAAAGACAAAAGCACTATGTATGAATCAATCATGGAGCAATCAAAGCAAGTTAAAATGGAACATGATTTTATAGATAGGCTTAACACTATAAATAGGAGCCGAAAAATATTTTAAGTTAATAGGACTGTCTCCATCAACACATTAATCTCAAGGAACAATGAGCGAAGATAAGAACAATAGCCACGAGAGCACATATAGCAGGCTCGTTGCATATATGAACCACCTTGGTATTGGCACGAGCGAGTTCATGGAAATGATAGGTACCACTATGACCACGCTGAAAAATATAGGGCCTTCTTCCCCTCGTAACCTATATTATAAAATATACGCAAGGTTTCCACAGCTTAGCCCTAGATGGCTCCAATATGGCGAAGGAGAGATGTTGCGCACCGTTGCTATGGCACAAACCTCAAAGGCTGATATACTGAACAACTTCAACAATACAAAAGAAGACGATTATATCGTAATTCAGGCCGATGGCATTCGCACACTCTTCAACAAGATTATCAATCCTCAAAATATAATGGAGCGATATATTGAACACTATGGGGCTATTATCGCACAAAAGGACGAGCAAATCGCTAAGTTGATGGCAAGCCTTGACGCAAAGGATAGACTCATAGCCCAATTAGCACAAAAGCAATAACATCATAATCTCCCCGATGACCTCAGCGAAAAAGAAAAAGAAAATGAAAATGAAAGACAAAATACTCAATGCCGCATACGGCAAAGTAAGCGTAACGCCTACGTGCATTGACGGAGATAGCGACGCAATACAAGCCGCCATTACCGCACTCCACAACGAGGGGTTGATAAACATACTCAGTAGCAGCTCGCATTGTGGAAAATCGTCCATACTAAATTTGAGATTACGAAGAAAGGCACGGAGCTGGTAGATAACGGCGCCCATGCCAAACGTCAAAAGACGGGAACACGACGCAAAGTAAAATCCGAATTGTGGAATGGAACAAAGTTTATTCTCGCGGCTGTTACCGGTGGTGTCATAGACCGATTGCTTCAAATATTCTTCGGCATATAGAGCATAGTAAATAACCGAGCAAAAGAAACGTAAAGCAATCTGGGCATATGTGTTCGTTTTCTTTACTAATATCGCAAAGATACCAATAATAAACCCAATAACCACTAAAAAAGCAACAAAAATGAAAAAGTTAATCGCAATCGTGATGATGTTGCTCTCGCTGTTAGCGTGGGGGCAAAACCCAGTGCCCGAGTTTGATATCTCATCTATCATTGTTGCCGAAGATGATACAGTCGCAACTGTAGAGCAACATACCGATGCAAGTTATGAGCAGCAGAAATGTTGGTTCTATTTAACTAAGAAAGGGTGGTGCAATGCGCAAAATGATGAAAGGAATTATACAATTGCCGTTTTCAATAACAAAGATGCGCAATTTTTGTATAATAAAATTTATACATATATGTCGCGGCAATCACCTTCCCCCAATAAAGACATAAGCACTGTGCCAAATTCAATGGTGTCGATGCGAATGACTCTTCCCAAGTGTTTGCTCGGAATAGATGGAAGCACAGTTGATGTGGATTTAACATTCTCCATCGAAGTGAAAAATGGAAAAGTCCGCTTCAATTACCCTATAATCAATCGTATGTGGCTCAATACTGATTTTGGGGTTATGCGCTTACGAGATGGTGCATTTTTAGAAGTATGTGGAAAATCATCTACGTTTGAACTCAACAAGATTATCAATTCCATTATAAAGGGGTGTTTCAATTCAATTAACAATCAAAATGAAGAGGACGATTGGTGATGCCCACAAAAACCTACAACAAATCATGAATCCAATTAACCGTGCGCGCATAATTCTCGCGCTAAAAGGTCTCGCCGCTCTCGCATTCATCGCGTTCCCGCTTGGCTATCTGCTTGCCGACAAACTCGAATTTTCATGGTGGCAATTTTTCGTGGAGCTGCTTGAGGGAGCCGTCGTGGCCGCCGTACTGCTTGCGCAGGTCATCATCGTCGAAGCCGCCCACTGGTATATCTCATCAAAAGAAAACGAATCAGAGCAAATGTAACCAAAACCTACAACGAAATGAAAAAGTTAATCGCAATCGTGATGATGCTCGCCGTGGTTATGGTGGGATGCACCACGAAATCGGATACGCAAATCGCACAAGAAGCAAGCGTGGAATACATCAAACAACGAATGAAGAATCCCGAATCGTTCAAGGTGCTTTCTGTTGAAACAAACCTTGATACTATACCTCCATATCTTTCAGACAAAGTGCTTGACACATACGAGCAATTCCTAAAAGCAAAAGAAGAGGCTGATGATTTCATTCCGGATCTCTTTTCTAGAACCTCTTTGCTAAGAAAGAAAGAATTATTAGATGAATGCATTGTCAAAGCAAAAGCCTTTCAAACTGTTATACAAGATTCTCGGAAAGATACGCCAGACGTGCAATATCTGACTTGCATTAAATATAATGCGGCAAACGCCGTTGGTGGCTCTCTCTCAGGCTATTCTATAGTCGTTGCATCAAAGGAAAAACCTGATAGTATTTTAGGCTCTTATGATTTGGAAGACGATGATTTTACGGCTCGTTTTATAAACTTCTCTCGTGAATTTCACGGAAAAGAAAAATTCAAAGAAAACAAATATGGCAAAACTGATACAATCGGTTTTTCATTCTTTGAGAAATTTATTATTAACGCAGCACAATAATGCCAACCCCGAAAAAATCCTACTACAAAATCAGCGAAGTCTCGGCGATGCTCAATGTCTCCGCCTCAACCCGGCTCTATTGGGAAGAGGAGTTTGAGCAGTTTGACCCTCCGCGGTCTGATAGAGGCATGCGCAAGTACCGCCCCGAGGACATGGAGGTGAGCAAGCAGATAAAGCACCTGCTCCGCGACAAAGGCTATGCCCTCGAATACGCCAAGAAAACGATGAGCGATTATCGGAAATGCACACCGCGCAATCCGTTCGTCTGCAAATCCGCCGACGATGCCCTGCGGCTGTTCGGCGAAGCGAAAAACCGATGCGCGTAAGCCCACTCCATCGCCGGCATTCTCGTTGCCTACTTGGCTGAGGCTTCGAACCTTTGCAGGCGCCCTTCCGCGAATAGCGGAGGGGCGCTTTCCGTTTAAGCCGGCAACGCCATCTTATGCCAAAACTTATCGGTCTAATTAGTCCTATTAGTCCAAGCTTTACTTGACCGGAATGCGGATTTCGGCCGATTTGAGGCCGCGGGCGGTGGCTTTGAGGGTAACGGTGCCGGGCTGCGTGCCGGCGCGGACAATGGCCGTGGCGGCGCCGCTGAAGAGGTCCATCGCGGGCACGTGGAACGGGCGCAGGGACGTGGGGTCGCCGTTGGCGGCCGCTTCAAAGCGACCGGCGCCACTGACGCTGAAACGCACTTCGCGGCAGTCGCCGGGCACGGGGTTGCCTTCCTTGTCTTCAACGCGGACTGTGATGTAGGCGAGGTCGTCGCCATCGGCGGCAAGCGAATCGACCGACGATGTGAGCACAAGCCGATAGGGTTTGCCGGCGGTGCGGACGCTTTGTTCACCCACGGGATTGCTCGAGGCATCGTAGGCCACCACGCGGAGCTCGCCGGGGGCATAGCGCACGTCGTTCCACATCAGGCGATAGCGATTCTGAACCGTGGAGTCATTCTTTTCTCTGACGCCTTGGCTGACGCCGTTGAGAAACAGCTCGGCCTTGGGCCAGGAGGTGTAGACATAGACGGGCGTGGGTTCGCCTTCGCGGCCGGGCCAGGTCCAGTGAGGCAAGATGTGGAGCGTGGGCTCTTTCGTGTTCCACTGCGAGCGGTAGAGCCAATAGCGGTCTTTGGGCAGCGAGGCGAGGTCGAAGATGCCGAAGAGGGAACTATGGCTCGGCCAGGCGTTCGTGTCGTAGGGGGAGGGTTCGCCAAGATAGTCGAATCCGGTCCAGACGAACTGACCGATGACCCAGTCGTGGTCGTCATCACGGGCGAAGTCGAGGTCAGGCGTATTGCTCCACGAGCAGCTTTCGTTGTCGTAGCTGTTTGACTGGTTGCCGGGGTGAAGCTTGACGTAATGGTCGGCAAACTCGGGCGGGAAGAAATAGACGCCGCGCGACGAGACGGTCGATGCAGACTCGGAGCCGAGAATGAGCCCTTGGGGCAGCCGATGGTGGAACTCATCGTAACGTTGCGGTTTGTAGTTGAAGCCGGGAATGTCGAGCGCGGCGGCAAAACCGTTGTCAATCACAGCGCCTACCTGATCCATGCCGCACGTGATGGGGCGCGTCGGGTCGAGGCGCCTCACCTCGTCGCGCAGCATCAGCAGTTCGGCCATGCCCTGCTCGCCCCACTGACTCGGCACCTCGTTGCCGATTGACCACATGACGACGGAAGGGGAGTTGCGATAGTGGCGCACCATGTTATCTATGTCGCGTTCGGCCCATTCGTTGAACACAGCTCCATAGCCGTTGGGCGACTTCGGGCGATAGCCCCAGTCGTCGAAAGGTTCGAGCATCAGCATCAGGCCCATCTCGTCGCACAGTTCGACCAGCTCGGGGGCGGGCATGTTGTGGGCGGTACGCACGGCGTTACAACCCATCTCCTTCAGCAGAGTCAGTTGATGGCGAAGGGCCGAACGGTTTACTGCGGCACCGAGGGGACCGAGGTCGTGATGGTTGCACACGCCCTTGAACTTGGTCATCTCACCGTTGAGAAAGAAGCCACGCTCGGGAATGAACTCCAACTTGCGAATGCCGAAACGCGTCCGGTAGCTGTCAACCTCCTTGCCGCCTACGCTCAAGGTGGTTACGGCCGTGTAAAGGCTCGGCGACTCGGGGCTCCACAACTCCGGGCGGTCAATCACGAAGCCCTGACGGTATTCCTGCCCACGGGCGCAATACTCTCCGCTGCGCTCGGCCACCACCCTACCCTCAGGGTTCAAAATCCGGGTCAGCACGCCAACCTTCTCGCGGTTGTGCGCGCCCGCAATCTCAACCGTCAGCTCGACCGACGCGCGCTCGCGGCTCACAGAGGGCGTCGTAACATACGTGCCCCACACGGGCACGTGCACCCTGTCGGTCTCAACCAGATGGACATTACGGTAGATGCCCGCGCCGGGATACCAGCGCGACTGGCCCGGACGGTTCTCGCAGCTCACCTCGACCACGTTCTTCCCGGGCCGCACAACGCTGTCAAGACTTGCATAAAACGAATTATATCCATAAGGCCAATAGGCCACCTCCGTGCCGTTCACACGCACGCGCCCGTGGCTCATCACGCCGTCAAACACCAGCGTGGTCGACCGACCGGCAGTGTCCGGCACCTCGAACGACGTCCGATAAAAACCGCGCCCGATGAAAGGCAAGCCGCCCGTGCGGCCGGTCTTGGCCGTAGCCTCCGTCTCGCCGTTCTGCTCCACCGCTACCGTCTGCAAATCATTCTTCCGGTCAAACGGCCCGTAAATTGCCCAATCGTGAGGCACACTCACCGTCGACCATTCCACACTGTCGCGGCTGAACTCCCAACCAGAAGTCAACACCCGCTCACTACGCTGAGCCGACACCGAAAAAGCGGCGCCGAACAAAAATATCGCAACTAACTTATTCATAAAATTCAAATTTTTCACAAATGCAAAGTTACGAAAAATCAGCCACAAACGCGCACCCCACAAAATAACTTCACAAAAAAATCGCAAAAAATTTGGTCAATTCAAAAAAACTGCCTAACTTTGCAGTGCAAAAAACGCAACAAGGTGCCATAGCTCAGTTGGTAGAGCAAAGGACTGAAAATCCTTGTGTCCCCGGTTCGATTCCTGGTGGCACCACCTCCAAAATCGCTAAGTAGTTAAATCTCAACTACTTAGCGATTTTTCTTTCACTCAAATTTTGCCGAGTTACCTATAAAGTTACCTATGACACACCCGTTTGAACGGTGCTGAAACGTGGCTGACGCAACTGAATGAACCCCAAATAAATCCTTTCACATTTTTTAATAAAGTTGGGAGAGTGAACCATTCAATCGTATTGCGGGTTTTGTAGATTGCGGGGTAATGAAATCCCGCCGTTTACATCACATAATTAATGAAAATAGAACCCCGTACAATAACGCACGAACAATTCAAGTCGCTTATAAAGGAATGGCTTGACACCCACCGCGAGGAATACTGCGCTTTTGCCGAGGAAGTGAGCAAGCGCGACCGTTCAGGTTTTCAACAGATTTTTCTGTATGCCCAATCTATCGCCCCTGCTTATGCCAATGCTGTCAAATCTCGTATGGCAGACAATAGGGATGACGGATTTGACGATCTTGAGAAGTTATTGGAGGACGCTGACATAGGCAGAACGATACTTAGAGATTTTCAGTCAGAAAATCCGGATACCATTGCTCCGGCAATGCTTGCATGGCTATACTTCGGCAACAGTTGGGAGTTGATGGTTTCTTATAATGAAGAAATCATACAGGATAAAGAATCCGGGTTCTTCAATCGTCTTATGGCCCGCACCATGATTTATTTCATCATTCGTAGAAGTATCCAAAATGAACACCGTACTCGACAGGATTGGGATAATTTCCGAAAGATTCAGAAATCGATGGGTAGTGTCGTGCCTGTTACCGATTCGGCAATCGCCGAATTTGACGAGGAAGAATCGGCAGCCACAGCGGACAGCACCGAGGTTGAAATGACCGATGAAAAGAAAGAACCGAGGAAGCGCGGCAGGAAAAAAGTCCGTGAAACCCTCGACAACCTCATACCCGACAACACCGACCGCATCAAGGGCAAAATATCGGAGTTCCTGAAACTCCGGTCAAGCGGCAATGACCTCGCCATGCTGTATATCTATCTTCACGAGGATTCGCACATACGCAGTTGCGACATCTCTACATTCCACGATGCCCTGTCAGAACATTATCCCGAATACAAGTTTGTCGGTCTGCGCGGAGTGCAGAAAGCCCATCAGCAGCTCACCACCCCCATGATGGGAGGAAAGCGCATGATTGATATGGGGCAGGATAAAAAGAATCTCGACAATATCAGAAATCATTTTGAGGCGGCATAACGCCGAAATTTTATCATACTGAAGCCATCTGACCGCTTGCGGCCGGGTGGCTTTTTCCGTTTATATCCACTTTGATTTTTCTCTATTCAGTTCGTTTAATTCGTTTAATTGCGCCAACGAAATTAAACGAATTTATTTGGCTGATACAATGCGTTTTAGCTATTGCAAAGCGGGCAATTGCCCATTATCTTTGCATCGCCGTTTCGGACGGAACGGCGGCTAAACGGTTTCTAACGTCGCCAAAATCGTTCAGCTCTTAACAATCCGGCGACATAGCATTTGCCTATGACAAATCTATTAGAGTTAATCAACAGTGGCGTGACCGGCGTTACGCTCAATGTCAAACTTGAAGACCTCGTTGAGCTGGTAAGACAGACAATCGAAGCCGCAAAGACGGAGCTGCTTCCGGCTATGGTCAGCGCGGCACAGGAGGTCTTGCTCACCAAGAAGGAGGTGATGGAGAAATTCGGCGTGTGCCATACCACTCTCTGGAACTGGAACCGCAACAATATCCTCATCCCGGTAAAAGTCGGGAAGAAGGTGTGCTACCGTCAGAGCGATGTGGAGCGTCTGATACTTGAAAAGGCGAGACAATGATGGATGCGCAGGAATTGAATCGGCTCTGGCAGTCATATCAGCTCAGAGTTACGGACGAGATTGTCAGAAGCCCGGAAGTTCTCTTTTGCAACGGTTCGGCAATCGGCACACTCGGCAACTTCTCGGCATCGACCGGAAAGGCGAAAAGTAAAAAGACATTCAACGTGAGTGCCATTCTCGCTGCGGCGTTGACCAACGGGGAGGTGTTGCGCTACATCGCCGAGTTTCCCGACGACAAGCGCACTATCCTCTACTTCGACACCGAGCAAAGTCCGTACCACTGCCAGCGGGTGATGAAACGTGCGTTGCGCCTTGCGGGACTTCCGGTTGACAGGCATCCCGAAAATCTGATCTTCGCCCAGCTCCGCGCCATTACGCCAGATCTTCGCCTTG
Organism: uncultured Porphyromonadaceae bacterium; assembly: GCA_902495245.1. Taxonomy (GTDB): domain Bacteria; phylum Bacteroidota; class Bacteroidia; order Bacteroidales; family Muribaculaceae; genus UBA3263. The sequence continues at coordinate 15,977 of CABUWI010000001.1, read as the reverse complement.
AACTTATCGACAATGCTATCGCAAACACACCCAATGTCGGACTGGTCATAATAGACGGAGTACGCGACCTGATGTTCGACATCAACAACGCCATTGAATCCTCAAGGCTTATCGGCAAACTGATGGAGTGGACGGACAAGTATCAGATACACATCCATACCGTCCTGCATCTGAACAAGAGCGATGACAATGTACGCGGTCATGTAGGCACCGAACTAAACAACAAGGCGGAGACCGTTCTCCAAGTCTGCAAAAGCACTACGGACAGCGAAGTTACCGAGGTGTCGGCATCCTGTATCCGCTCAATGGACTTCCCGCCGTTTGCTTTCATCGTCAACGAAGCGGGACTGCCGGAGATTGCCACAGATTATACCTTTGCCGGGAAATCAAGGGTTCAGACCTTCTCATACTCGGAGCTTACTCCCGAACAGCACCGACAGGCTCTTGAAAAAGCTTTTGCCAACGGCGCGATAAAAGGCTGTCAGAACTGCGAGGACAGCATCAAGAGAGCCTATGCAGCCTGCGGGTTTCCATACGGCGACGGCAAAGTGACGAAACTGAAATCATTTCTGATGAATAAACGGATGGTAGTCCGGGAAAACGGCACATACTCATACAACCCAGATTTTTATTACTGATTTAAGTTCGGTTCAGTACGGGGTGTATATATGTGAGCTGAACCAGAACCAAATCCCCAACACATATTTTCGATATGCTCAAAGAGATTAAAACAATCCCTTTAGCCGCCTTCTTGTCCCGTCTCGGACACGAGCCGGCGGCGAGAAAAGGAACGAGGCTCTGGTATAAGTCGCCGTTGCGACAGGAGCATACGCCATCGTTCAAGGTCGAGACAACGCTAAACTGCTGGTATGATTTCGGCATTGGCAAAGGAGGCAACATCATAGACTTGGCAGCCGAGTTGTATCAGTCAACCGACCTGCGCCATCTCATGCGTTGCATCGCCAACAGCTATCCTGTGCCATCGGTGCAGACAGTCGCTCCCTCTTATCCACAGCGACACTCTGCACCGAGTATGGAGCGGTTTGAAGTCGTGCCACTGGAACACCGCGCACTTGTCGCATACCTCCAAGAGCGTGGTATTCCGGCACACATCGCCACGGCGAACTGCAAGGAGGCTCATTACAGCGTCAACGGCAAGCCGTATTTTGCTGTAGCATTTGAGAATGTCAGCGGAGGCTGTGAACTGCGCAACAGATATTTCAAAGGTTGCCGGGGACGCAAGGACATCTCATATCTGCCGTGGTCGAGAGACGGACCGTCAACAGAGTGTGCCGTATTCGAGGGATTCATTGATTATCTCTCAGCCCTTACACTCGACATCATCAGCGGAGCCGACGCAATCATACTAAACTCGGTTGTCAATATTACCAAGGCTGTGCCATATCTCAAAGATTACACCGCCATCAACTGCTACCTTGACAACGACAATGCCGGACAAACAGCACTCGCCGAGTTGACAGCCATATATGGCTCTGCTGTGATTGACCGCTCCACCCTCTACTCCGAGTTCAACGACTTGAATGATTTTCTTGTCAACCAAAGTTCAAACATCAAACAAAACAAATGATGAAAACCACAAAAGCACCATCAACACCCGCATCCAAGTCAACAGAGTTGACTGATGCAACCAAATCCAAAGTATCAACCCTTAATCCCGATTTTATTATGAAATCAGATAACTCTATCAACTCCACATCCTCAGTTAACAGCGATAACACTGTTAACTGCACCACATCTGCCAACGCTGACAATCTGTTTGACAACGAGCAGACAGCAACCGAAGCAACAGCTATAACCACCACAACCGAGGCGCCGAAACAACAGCGCATCGGCAAGCAACAGCGCAAATCAGACTTCGCCGAGTTCAAGGCTACATTCCTTGCTCCTGCAAAGCTGGTGAACCGCCATGCCCTGAATATCGAGAGCGACCTATGGGACCAGCTTGAGCGTGTTTCCAGAATCCTCGGCGACCGTGGCACTACCGTCAGCAGCTACGCCAACGCCATCCTCGCCGAGCATCTGAAACAGTATGCCGACGACACCGAAATCTGGCGCAAGCTCTAATGTTTAACCCGACCGCAGGGAGCGGTTATCGTCAGCGCACAACTAAGAAACGATAGTGGATTAGTTGGGGATGCAAGGGTATGTTTCGGGAGGTAAAAAATTCCCACCCGAAACCCCTCGCATCCCGAAGGACGCTCTCTGTTCCCTGCGGTCACCATCCCCAACTCAACAAATGAGAAAGTTCAATCAGGACGCTCCCGGTGTAAAACTCCGCGGGCGACCGAAGAAAGAATCCAGTGATAAAAGAGACCGCAAAGTCTCTGTGAATTTTACCGATGCCGAAGAGCGCGAGGTGAAAGCCAAGGCCGCAGCCGCCGGTGTCAGCATCGCCGAACTGCTTAGAATCTCGGCATTCCGGCTCTCGATTGTCGGTCGTCTCACCGATTTTGAACGTGAGGCAATACGCGAACTGATGTATCAAGGCAAGAATCTCAACGCTCAGGTCAAGGCTTGTCAGGCTAACTCATGGCCCTCGACAAAGCGAAAAGCGGAGGCTTGTCTCGATGGAATTTTAGCGACACTTAGCAAGTTGAAAACCTCAAATTCCTCTCTGTTATGATAGCAAAAATACTCGCAAAAGGAACCGCAGCCGCTATTGTCGGCTATGTCATGCGTGAGTTCCATGACAAGGAACAGTACACCGCCGATACTTGGCGAGTGATAGATTCCGACGGGATTCTCGGCAACGATTATCGCAGAATTGTGGACAGTTTCGACATCGGGGCGAGCCTCAACAAGAGAATCAGCAAGCCCATCGGACATATCGCCGTGAGCTTCGATAAGGCAGATTTACCCCGTCTCACCGATGAGTTCATGGTTAAGCTGGCAAAAGAATACATGGAGCGCATGGGCATAAGGGACACGCAATATATAATAGTGCGCCACCTCGAAACCTCCTCGCCGCATTTCCATATCGTCTATAACCGCGTGAATCTCCACGGCAAAGCCATCGACGAGAGCAATAATTTCGACAAAAGCCATAAGGCGACTAAGGCTATCAAGCTGAAATACGGACTGACTTTTTCGCCGAAAAAGAAACTGTATGAGGACGCGATTGCCGAAATGAAGTCCAAGATTCAGGCGGCGATGTACCGCTGCAAATCGTGGAATGAGTTCCGCCATCGCCTCGCTCCGGCTGGAATAACAGTCGAATTTTACAACGACCGCGACACTGGCAAACCGCAAGGTATACGCTTCTCCGACGGCGAATTTACCTTCAACGGTTCGAAGATTGACCGTGCGTTTTCCTACAGGCGTCTCGACAAATTTTTTGCCAAGAACGCAGGAATAAGAGAGGTTCAGCCACAGCGACAGCAGCCTGTTTCAGTGACAGCAAAGGTCAAGGAGGCTCCTGTGGCTAATGTCGTGGAGAACATAGTCGAAACCGGATGTCAGGCAGTGGGCGGACTGTTCCAAGTCGGACCCGGCTATGACCCCGAGGAAGAAGCCTTCATCCGAGCGATGAAAAAGAAACCCAAAAAGAAAAAAGGAAGATCATTATAACAATGGCAGATTTATACTCACTCGTCAAGAAACAAGACGAGAAGATTGACGACCTTCTCAGAACCGCGAAAGAGAACAAGGATTTGCTGACAGACATTGATACCCGACTGGCATCCGAGCCTGTGCAGACGGAACCGTCGGCATCAGCAATCCCGGAGAAAATCCAAGTGGAGCTGCCCGTGAACATTGCCACTAACGAATCGGTAAAACGACTTGTAGAGGCGGCACTCGCCAAACAAAAAATCGAAGCCCTCAAAAGTCTTGACTTCTCGCAGTTCCCCAAAGAACTGGCAGAAGCCTTCGTCATCGCTTTTAAGGACGGACTTGACAAGAATGTAAAAAATGCGCTTCACGCAGGCATCCGCGACGAGTTCGCAAGTCAGACCTGTCAGTTCAACGAATCGGCAAAGCGTCTCAATGACCGGATGTATAGCATCGTCAACGGTGCTATCTGGGCGGCAATCCCCAAATGGGTTTATACCGTTGCCGGAGCCCTATTGCTTATCGCTGTCGGTCTCGGCATAGGTTGTTTCCATCTCTATAAGGACAATGAGAGCCTGCGAGATACCGAGTGGCTCTACCGCTACGAAAGGCTTTGGTGGGAAGGCAAGCAGCAGGAAGATTTGCTTCGCCGAGAGAAAACCTTTGCTGTCGGCACACAGCAGGAGCAGGATTCCATAAAGAATCTTACCCGCCAGCTCGAAAAATCCCGGCACATAGAAGAAACATTCCTCTATTTCAATCCTACTGAGAAATAGCGTTACTCTAACCGTAAGACAGGCAACCCCGACAACACTACCGGGATTGCCTATCTTTTTTTGATAAGTGTGAATATATATTTACCAGAATATAAATGGACAGAGCAAGCATTACTGCATGGAATGTTATCAGCAATAATTTATGCCACTGTTTCATATCTCAATTCTTAAGTGCATTCTTATTATCTACAATCCATCGCTTAGTAAGATACGAGGTAATCAACACGGGGATAATGAGGAGAACCAACCATCCTGCACAAATCATAATTATAAATTCGTTGTCTGTAAAGTATTTGCCCTCATCCGCAAGTATGTTGTCAGGTCGTATATTTGCTGTGACAGGATTCCAGTCGAATAAGAATGTTAAGAGCGGCACAATCAGCAGCACAGCAGAAAACAGATACAGCCATCCCGCAAGCCTCAGCCACGAATTTCCTTTATACACCAGCCATGTCGGAACGCCCGATATCGCAAAATATAGGCATAACACCGGAAACAGTAATATCAGCACAGCTCCGTTGCACGATTCAAACTCGGCTCCGTTGCATAAAAGCACGACTAACATTTGGCATAACAATATGACACCACAAAGTAGCATCATTGCCTCAAACTTCCAAAATCGCTTATCGGTCAGTTTCATTGCTCGATATTATTCTAACGGCCATTGCTTTAACGGCCATTGCTTCTCTATCATTATGCCATCGCGTGTGTAATACTTCCATGTCCCGATATTATCTGTGTAGTCGCCTTCTCTATTCCAATCATGGAGCATCCATCCTTCTGCTGCAAGTTTCCCGTCTTCATAGTATTGACGGCAATAAATCAGCGAATCCGGAGCAAACGGATAGATTGTATTAATGCTGTCCGTGTTTGCACGAAGACTATCATATTTCCAAACGGACTTATATGACTGGAACACCTCCATGAATAGTTCTTCTTGCTTTTCTGCTGTCAGGTTATTGTCATAATCCCATATCCAGTATTTACGCCGTGAATAATAACTATAATTCTCATCAGGTCCTAACGTAACGGTAAGCCAATATTGTCCGTCTTTAGTTGGTTCATAATAAAATAGATAACCCCGATATTCGTATGTCTCGTTCCTATCCGTGAAAGGACTCCCTATCTCATTAAGTCCGATTGGTAGCCTGTTATTCATTTTTTGAAAATCATCAATCATTACGATAATTTCATTTCCCACACGCTCTATATCAGCAGTATTAGTTATCATACACCTTTTGAAAAACACGACAATTGCAGTCAGTAGTAAGATAATCAACACTACGATAAGTGTGCGCCAATTACAAAATCGTTTATCGGTCAGTTTCATGTCAAGATTTATTTGGCGATTAATACTATAATCACTGCGAGAACGAGGAAGCCGAGAAATCCGTTGGCAAGATTGTTGTCGGCATGATCTATGTTATTGAAATCTTCCGAACCATAGCAGATTCGCCGATATGACACTTTCTGCCCGCAACGGAACAACCGCAGACAACCATACCGAAGCCCGGCTCCGATATGCTTAATAGCTGATATAATCCATGAGCGTATAAACATATCATTTTGAGATTATTTAAGAATTTGTCGTTTAAAAACGGAATTACTATCAACTCCCATACTGACTACATTATAATCTGAAGGGATATATATTGTGTCTCCAATCGCTACAATCGGCCTCGGAACATTCAGATTTCCGGAAAATTTCCACTCTTTCCCATCTGTATTGCGCTTTAGTTTGCGCGATGTAATCCAAGGACCAAATTTGGTGTAGACGAAAGAATAATCAGAGTTATAGCAGATTACATCCGGCAGTTCAACAATTACAGTATCCTCTATTGAAAATATTGTATGCTCTCCCCACCGAGATAGTGTGTCCTGAACTTCTTTTGGCAAATCGGAATAAAACACATCTTCGCCATCAGCGTAATCTATGGAACGAGAGCATCCAATACAAAAGCCAATCGCTCCAAAGGCTATTATGCCTACTATTTTTTGCCACTTTCTCATAATTCCGGTTCTTCATCTTCTGTGATTTTGTTGGAATAAATCTCTTGTAAGATGTCTTTAACAGGCATATCAGTTAATGAGAGGTTTTTACAAATATAGCCTACGACATATTCTATCGGAGTCAGAAGTTCAATATCATTATTTTCAACCAATTCCTCTATTGAGGATTTTATTATTCCCCAAAATTTTGATGATTCGTATTCTTTGTATGGATGTTTCATCGCTTTTCTCCTTTCCGCCAAAGGCAAATAAACAGAGCAAGGGCAATAAAATAGTTGAGCCAAAGGGCAACCGACAATGAATCAACCCTCAGATACATTCTATCTATTATATCTTGAATATCGTATGGCTCAATAAAATATTTCAAATCCAGATAGGCATTAAGACTCATAAGCAATTCGCAAATGCCAATCACTACAAATGCTATAACACCTACTATTTTATGCCACTTATTCATAATCGTAACGTGATGTGTATAATTGGTATGGAATTTTATTCAAACGCAGATAATCCTCAAAAGTATCATAACTGTCGAGATTCTGTAAATAATCTCCGTAGGCTTTATAATACCTGCGGCAATCCTCAACCAAATTTTCACAAAGAGGCATATTCAACTTTCGTGAAATACGCTCAAACTCATGCGTGTCTTCAATCATTGCCGGAATATCTGATACACTTGCTCCGTCATAGCCGTTCAACACTCCCGATGGCATTTCATGTATGGAAAACTCAAGAAAATATTTGAGAGCAGCATACTTGTATCTGAGCGCATCAACATTATCAGGTTCATATTCAAGCAATATATCCGCCAATTGAAACGGCTGGTACTTTCCTACGCTGTAATCACAAAAAATTGCGAGCGGACTGTCAGAGTGTATGCAGGAGCTTTCATGGCCTCGGAAACAGTGGAACAAAAATCTTAAGCCATCGTATCCACCAGTCTCTAAATCAGCGGCTATCGCCGGACATATAACCTTATTTATAAACACTCTGTTCCAGCAAATGTCATTATGGTTATCCCAAAAGTCCTTAATCTCACCGAGGGGCAACATTCCTCTCTCATAATCCGTTTTCTCCCATTGGGAGAGCAGGGCGTGCCGTTGTTTCCTCTCAGGTTTGCTTAGCCCGTCAGCTCGGAATTTACTGCAAATTTCAAGATAATCAGATAATATTCGGTTCATCGCTTGCCTCCTTTCCGCCAAAGGCAAATGAACATCAAAACTATAATGAGATAATTAGCCAATACGAGATACCCAACATTTAATAAGGCATCATGGGAATCGGACAGGACTCTTTCGGCAGAAGGGTGTTCTTTTATATACATAGTTTGCATATCTGACAACCCATATATTACGAAATTTATTATCGCCAAGATTGCAAGCGACACTATGCCTGCTATTTTCTGCCACTTTTTCATAATCGTTACAACGAAAAACTAAAACGGATACATTAAAGTGTTTTGTTCCCACTGTTCAAGTGTCATTTTTGCAGTAAGAGAATGTATATCCTCTCTCTGTGAAATCTCTTTGAGAACTGGAACAGCGATTTTGGGAGATGTTGGCAGCAAGCCATAGGCGGCAAACATTCTTACTCCTATGTTGGAATCAGGCAATAGTGCCTCCAATTCATTCAGTTTTCCTAATTCCTTGAGATATTTAAGAATCTTAATAATCCGGTCAAAGGCATTGTTGCCTTTTTTATAATCGCCACACTCCGTTGCTGCAACTTGAGTAGCTGCAGCCAAGCGAAAGTCGGTTAATGCTTTGCTGATGTAGTCAATCTGTTTCATTATTCAATCCATTCGCCTGCAGGTTCTTCCCTCCTTACAAATTTGCCATTCTTCTTTATATACCATGTTTCTTCACCGCAAAACCAACTTTTACTTATTTTGACAGCTATGAGATTATTGGCATAACAGATTGTTGTAATCTGCGGAAAAGATGTGAATAACCAATAGCCACACCAATGACCATGCCCACTAAGCGGTATATATTTCTCTAATGTCTTGAGATTTCGTTTATTTATCTTCTCTATCTTATCGCCATTTCTACAACCGCCGACAAAGGTCGATAAGGTTTCGCTTATATCAGAAGTCAGGTATAGTCCCCGATAAGGTAGCTGAGGAATAATGCTGTCGATTCTATATTCATTGTCTGTCAATTCTGAGTAATAATTGGGGAATCCGTAGCGAGGGTTAAAAACAGTTGTGTCAACATCCATATAATATCTTTCAACGTCGATGTATTGTGGTACGACATGATATTTCGGCACCGCATTTTTACCTGACAGACAAGTTCTCCTTTCAAGTTCCTTGGGCCGATAATTATCAGCCACCACCATGTCTATCAGGCTGTCGTTTTTCACTGCCCTCGATGCAATGCTGTCAGAATATGCTTCCCAGTCCAAGAAAAACTCACTAAGGTTCTTCTTGGTCAGTTTCGGATATCTTGACAGAAAGGACTGCCCACTGCATACGATAGCTGACAGCGTGAGCATTATTGTTATAATAAATATCTTATTCTTCATCGCTTGCCTCCTTTCAGTTGTTTGATGAGATTATGAACTCCTGTCGGCGACAGGTTTGAAACTGAATCTTTAGAAAGACGGATTTTGTTACTTGACGGATAATAGAAATAGATTGCGATACTATCTGTAAAGGCATTGTCTATATCACATGATATAGAATCGGTAATCTTAACATTACCATGAGTGTAATCTATCCGGGTAAAACTTTCGGGAAGAATAAATGTGGCATCATCATTGTCAATCCATTCGCCATGTGCATAATATAGACTGTCAATTAAATGATACACATAATCTTCATTTCGGGCGTAATTCTCTCTATTGAGGGGAATGACCCACATGCGTGAGCCGTTTTGGCGGATCCTATAAATTTTAGAACCATAAAATACACCTCTTTCCTTATCAAAACGGTAGTCGCCGCTTTTCAGTTGTCCTCCTTCATAAGGCCATAAATCGAATATAGTTTCTGCCAATAAACCTGATTTGCGTGCGAGATATGCATTCCTATTTGCAAAAAATCCATTGTCACTATAAACGATATATTCATCATCTTCGGCAACTGTCGTAGGCAAAGATTCTGAACATATAAAAAGTACAGGCAACGCAAGAATCAAAGTAACCCCAAAATCTATACGCAGCCACCATTTTAAAAATTGCGGTTTGTCAAGTCCACTGCCGAGAGGTAAAGCCACCAGTCCAAGTAAAAAACCGACAATGAAAACCCACGTATCCAAACCCCACCGCCATGACTGATTATGTGCTATCAAACATCCCATACATAGCCATATTGGGAGGAGAGCAATCTGCACCCATACCACCCAAAGCACTATCTTATATCGGAGAGATTCTGACATAGTTCACTCTAATAGTCTATTATCTGTAATTAAGCAAAGTTACAACGAATAATCGACATCCGATGTGACAAATGTCCCATCAGGGCATGAAAATCAGTCTCAAACAATCTTATTCTTACTTATTCTTAGGTTTTCTCATTTTCAGGCGACTCAAGCCGCGATTGCTCACCTTTGAAGAGATACAGGCCGACAATCATCAAAATCGCCTGCCTGACCTTCATTCGTATGATTAGGTGTTCTTATCCTATTTCAGAGTATTGTAGATTTTGGACATCAAGACTTTATCAGGACCGTTGATAGTGAAACTTCCGCTATCGATGCGACAGTTAATCGTCGGTGCCATTATTACCGAGTCATTGAACACGAAGCCTATTCTTTTACCGATTCTATTTTCAGTGGCATCAGCCCATTTTTTTACCTTGCCAGTTTTCAGCTTCCCCTCAATTATTGCCATATCAGAAAAGAAAACAGTGTCAAGGTTAACGACATCAAAGTCTTTCGCCGTAACAATGACATTTCCTTCTATCTTATTTTCTGGGATATCAGCTACAGGATACCAGCCGTTGACCCGATGAGCCGACGAACAGGCACCGAGTATGGCAGTAAAAAATATTGCGATTATTAGTTTCATCTTATGTATACTTACTTCTTATCAATAGTTTCTGTTACATAAAGTGTTTTACAAAAAAATTGAGTATACGCCAACGTTTAGTTACAATGCACAACTTACGCTTTTTCTCAATAGCTCGAATAATCTGTTTTGAAACAGTCTCAACCGGCATAACCCAAAATAATCCTTCGCCTTTTGCCATTCTGGTATTTACTAACCCCGGCCTAATTTCTGTGATGCACAACTGCGACTTCTTTGCTTTTGCCTGTAAAGACTTTGTGTAGTTGATTTGAAATGCTTTACTTGCACTATATGATGGCGCAAGGGGTGTCGGTTGCATTCCTCCTATTGAAGTAATAGATACAATATGACCTTGTCCTTGTTCTTCAAAGTAATTGTATAAAGTATCAATTACATTCGTCCAGCCCACGATATTGGTTGCAAGAGTGTCGAGTTCTTGCGAAATCTCTAATGACGGATTTAGATCACCTATACTTGCACAAATAATAGCAAGGTCAATTTGTTGAAACCGCTCTATGACCTCTTTGAAAGAGCTTTCAAAAGCTTTACAATCCGAGATGTCAACTGAAAGAGGCAATGTTGTCGATGGATTGCCGGAAGATATTTCTTCGAGCAAATTTTTTCGACGCCCCATAATCGCAACGTTACAGCCATCTGCTACATAATGACTATATAGTGATTTACCTATGCCGGAAGTGGCTCCTATTATTAAGATATTCATGGCACAAAACTACAATAAAGAATTGACATTCGATGTGACAAATGTCCCATCAGGGCATGAAAATCAGCGTGAAGCGAAGAATTTTCTTAAATATCCTCACATTCGGAGGCGTCGGCGGCACTTTCAGCCTCACGGATGCGGTGCAACTGACGGCGTGAGATGCCTAAATAGGAGGCAATCTCCTGAATGGGCAGATTGTGCATCACGCCGGGATAGCGGAAGACAAGTTCATGGAAGCGTTCTGTCGGGGTCTTAACAAGCATATTCAGATAACGGCAATATGCCTCTTGCAACAGATTGGAGGAAACCTCGGCCACGAAGCCGGGATTGCGCTCTATGATAAAACGTCGCGCATCTACCACCGACAGCCGCCGGATCTCGGTGTCGCATCCCGCGACAATGGAGGTTAGCGAAGGCTGGTCATACATGAATCCCTGCACATAGTCAGTAACCACTTCGCCCTCGAAAGAGAAGCCCGTTACTACTTCCTGCCCCTTTGAATTAAGAGCCACATATTTGAAATATCCCGACTTTACCACACCCACATAACGGCACAATTGCCCCTGCTGAACAATCCTCTCGCCCCTGGCATAGACAACGCTCTTGCCATTAGCCGCGACATAATCATTCAGCACCGACAGGTCAATCCTCGTCATAAATTCGTTAAGCTCCGCCATATCTTTGGATGTTGTTTCTTTTCCTCAGTTTGGATGGTCTCAGGTTTTGTCTGCCTCGTTATAACAGTTTGGTTTGGTTCGGGCTTTATATATGCCCGATAAACTAATCCTACATATACGACTGGGCAAAAGAAAAACAGTAATGCTCAGTCTTTCGTTCTTGATGATCCTGCTGATTTGTCGGCAACTTATGGAGTTTATGCGTCCACAAACAAATCATCGGCTGTGATTTGCGAATGAATATTATTCATCGAATAGGAGTTCTTCACAAGTCCGGAACTTGTTATCATTGTCAGGGCGATTCCTTTGCGTGTCTTTGTGATCTGGCGAAACAAAGCTACTTTATTACGCAGGTTCTCAATATATTTCTTATCAATGGTATAAGGATTGTCGGAATATTTAATCTCACAAAGATTAATCACTTTGTCACTTCGGTCAATCAATAGGTCAATCTGTGCTCCGGGATGTTCGTCAGTGGCAGCGGTGCGCCATGAGTATTCGTTAGTGATAACTCCACTTATTCCAAGAGCCTTCTTTATCTGCTCTGAGTGTAAGAGACAGACCCTCTCGAAAGCCAGCCCACTCCATGAGTTAAAGAGGGAAGTCATCTGTATCTTCGACCAATAATTGGCATCCGTATTCTTGCGACCTTCCATAAATTTGAAGTAGAACAGCGTGAAGTTATCAATAAGCTGATAGAGGGCATTCTTTGTCTTAGAGCCAATAGCTTGGTAACGACGGATAAAACCGCAGTTTTCCAAATCCTCAAGATGTTTTGTGAGTTGACCGTTTGTGGCGAGGTTGGAATTTGCAATTATCTCTTCACGTGTCATTCCAATCTTCTTTTTGGCCAAAGCTGTTATTATATCCAGATACGGCTCCGGCTGCTTAAAAAGCGATGAGTATAATTCCTTAAACTCATTCCCCAATTTTGGCGTTCTGCCAAACAGCAATGTGTCAATGTTCTGGGGAAGGCTGAGCGACTTGTTTAGAAGAGACCAATAAAAGGGAATACCACCAAACACCATATACGCCTCCATTATCTCTTGCCGTTCCAGAGGCAAATTGATGCTCTTTGCATATAATTCACATTCATGCAGATTAAACGGCTGGAGATGAATCTGATTATTAAGACGATTATGCAGACCTCCTCTGTTTTTGAGTATCTTCTTCACCATCCATGATGTTGCAGAGCCACACACTATAAGGAGAATATCTTTTCGAGCTGAAGCCCAAGCATTCCAAAAGTTCTCAAAAGCAGGCATAAAACTTGATTTTGGACCATCCATCCACGGCAATTCATCCAAAAACACTACCTTTTTCCCTTCTGGTAATCCTTCAAGATACTGCTCTAATATGTAGAATGCCTCAATCCAGTTATTCGGGTATGAGCCTACCTTGAATCCTTGACTCTTTAGAGTTAAATAGAATCGTTGCAACTGCTCCTTTGTAGAAGCTTGCGCCATTCCGGAATAAGTAAATGCAAAGTTATCTTGAAAGACCTCCCTGACCAGATAGGTCTTACCAATTCTACGGCGTCCAAATACAGCGACAAACTTAGACTCGTCTGAATCGTAGGCCTGTCGCAGTTCTTGTATCTCTTTCTCTCTTCCTATCAGCATATAAGATATAATTTAGACTGCAAAGATACAAAAACATTCTTACATCACATAGCCAAATCCAATATTTCTACACCATATTTGGCTACACGATGTAAGTAACTCCGATACAATCGGGCTAAATATTCAAGGGTACGACAACGATATTTACCTACGTCACATAGCCAAATCGCATATTTTCACACTCATTTGGCACCGTCATGGATAATCGACGTCGGATTAGTTTGGTTCGGGCTTTATATATGCCCGATAAACCAAACCTGATATACGGCTGAGCAAAAGAAAAATATCTTGAATCACTACATCGGGGAATAGTCTTATGCGCAACACACAAGTCGGGCTACAAGTCAGGCATCAAGTCTTTTAGAACACCTCTTCTTTTGCGCCGTTGACGATTGCGTCTATCTCATCGGCGATTTCATCAGATGAGAGTTTGATGTAGTCCATGAAGGTCTTTTGTGTCTTGTGACCGCTGACGTGCATCATCTGTACGATGGTGAATTTGTGGGAGAGGTACATATTGGTAATGCCACTGCGTCGGGCGGTGTGGGTAGTGACGCAATCATAGCGGGGCATCATCACTTCCCCTTTGTCGTTGCGCTCTACCGTCAGTTCTCCGGCTTTCTCCTTTTCTTTCTGTTTCATCGTGAGCTTTGTCGGCACCTTGACTGCAAGTGTCGGCACCTTCTCGGAAAGGTCTTTCAGTATCTCCTTTATGTAACGGTTCAGAATCTGGTCAACCACCGAGGGAAGATTATACTCATATTTCTTGCAGATAGCTTCGAGGTTGGGATTCATTATCGGAATCTTCACCTCGTTGCGGGTCTTTTGCTGGACAAGGCGGATAATAGGAGTGCCTTTTGCCGTTGTAGTGAAGTCTTCCGGCTGGATGTTGTTGTAGTCGCTGACGCGCTGACATGTATAACAACCGACGAGGAAAATATCACGCACTTGGTCTTTAAGCCCTGTCAGCTCCATTTCAGCCAATGCCTGCAACTCTGATTCGGTAAGATAGATTTCGACAGCCTTGTCGCTTTCCTCAACCTTACGTTTGGAGAAACAGCTCAACGCACGGTCGTTGTTGTGCAGTCCGTCCTCGTATGCGTAGCCCACCATAGCGCGGAATGATACGAGATATTTGTTGACAGAGCTGCCCATATAGTCGAGTTTCTGAAGGTGGTCAAGAAACTTCGTTACCAACGAGCGGTCAATATCCGCCCATGTCAGCTTGTGGCGCGGGTCAAAGCCGTTATAGAGTTTTCGGAAACTGCTCCATGCCTTGCAGCTCCCGGCAGTGTAGCGGTTGTTACCGTTCAGCCGTTTGCCGGATTTGATCTCCTCGACAAAACGGTCAAGAAAATTCCAGATATTCGCGCGTTCTGCTTCAGCGGCGATGCGGGCTTTTTCCGCTTCTTCCCGTTGCTGCTGTTCCTCTCGTTGCCTTGCAATAGTTTCGGCTTCCTGCTGACGGCGCACGATCTCGGATTTCTCCGGGTCTGCGATAGCCATTATCTCATGCTTGACTTTTTCGCGGTCAAATTCAGGTGCCTCCATCTCACGTTTGAGCATAACCTCGATTCGACCGAGCTTGTCATGCAGTTTCGGGTATTCTTTGCGATGTCGTGCCAATGCGTCCTCGCTCGACACAGCCATTTTCCACTCCGGCACAGATACCCGGAGCCGAGTGGTAAACTGAACATCAATTTTGCGTATAGGGTCTTGCACCCTTACGAAAAGGGTTGCCTTATCCTTGTTCTCGTCCTTTTTGAGGAGATAGAATCTGGAGAGAGTCTTTGCCATAATAGTATGTAATTTTAGATATAACTCAATAGGTAACTTTTTTGTCGATTGGTCGAGATTCTCAAAAGTTCGATTCCCGCCCGATAGGTAACTTTTTTGTCAGTTGGTCGGAATCTTTATCAGTTCGATTCCCCGACTGCAAAGATAGGGAACTTTTGAAAAGTTACCTATAAAGTTACCTATAATTCTTGAATATTAACACCCGAAAACAAATTCAGTTCAGTTCAATTCTGTTGATATATAGCGTAATAGCATTTAACGCCATTCGCTATGATTCATTACGATTCACTAAAAATGGTGCTGGTGGCACCACAAAAGACCGCTAATTCTCAATGAGTTAGCGGTCTTTTTTCATCCTCACCCCTCCGGGTCACCACAAAAGTCACCACGCCCACAATAACGCGCTGTGATATTGGGTGTTATGTGTGTCGACACTGACACACATCTATTCTTGCGATGACTTAACGTACTGATAATCAGTATACAAACCATATCCATTCAAAATTATTTAGCATCATTCATCCCCACATCTCACCTCTGCGACCCCAAACTTTAACAGACTTTAACTATATCACGACAGTAAAAATGTGGTGACCTCAGCCAAATTTTCGCCGAGTCACCACGCTCAACCGTTAAAATCTCATAATAATTTCGTAACTTTGTGGTCGGGTTGGCGCAATCCAATCCACGACATTTTGAAAATAAGAAGCGTTATGCTCATCTTGTAACTTGAAAACCTGAGAGCCTTTCAAATTTGATGCAAGAGATAGCATAGTGGTTCTCACGCATACGGCGT